>NZ_BAABET010000004.1:293702-800314 GCF_039540295.1 Streptomyces venetus | reverse complement strand
CGGTGGTGCGTGAGGAGGCGATGTGGTCGGCGGGGATGCCGGCGGCTTTGAGGGTGTGCCATTTGGTGGGGTGGGCGGTGGTGTAGACGTCGGCGCCGAAGTGGCGGGCGAGCTGGGTGGCGGCCATGCCGACACCACCGGCGGCGGAATGGATCAGGACCCGCTGACCGGGCTTGATATGGGCGAGGTCGTGCAGGGCGTAGAACGCCGTCAAGAACACCGCGGGCACCGACGCCGCATCCTCAAAGGACCAGTCAGCCGGGATCGGTGCCAACGTCTGTTCGTCGGCGATGGTGCGGACGGCGAAGGCAGCGGGGAAGGTGCCCATCACCCGGTCCCCGACGGCGAAACGAGTCACGCCCGCTCCCGTCTCGGTCACCACTCCCGCGCCTTCGGCGCCCAGACCGTCGGAGCTGTCGACCATGCCGATCGCCACTGCCACGTCGTAGAAGTTGAGTCCTGCGGCGCGGACTTCGATGCGTACTTCGCCCGGGTTGAGGGGGCGGGTGGCTGCCTCGTGCGGGGTTTTGGCGAGGGCGTCGAGGGAGCCGGTGCCCTGGGGGGTGATGCGCCAGTTGTCTCCGGCGCCGAACCCGGACACGCCGTGAATCACGCCGCTGCCGCTGAGTGCCCGTACCAGTCGTGGCGCGTGGAGTTTGCCGTCGCGCCAGGCCAGTTGAGGCTCGCCGGTCACGGCGAGGGCCTGGAGGAGGGCAGAAGGATCCGGCTCGTCGGGGTCGAGGTCGAGGAGGGTGAAGCGGTCGGGGTGCTCGGTCTGGGCGGTGCGGACCATGCCCCATGTCCCGGAAGCCGACAGGTCGGTGACGTCCGCACCCGTGCCGGTGTCGACAGCCACAGCGCCCCGGGTGGTCACCACCAGCCGGGCCGAATGATCCCGGGCCAGCCACGCCTGCAACGCCTCCAGTACCTCGCAGGCGACATCTGCCAGGTCCTGGCCCCGGCCCGACACCGGCAACACCACCGCCCGCGCCGAAGCGGGGAGATCGTCGAGGTCGGTGATGCTGGGAAGGCCCCAGGTGTCTGCCATGTCGCTGTCGTGGGGTGTCCATACGACGGTGTCAGTGGCCGTCGGCTGGGGGCTGTTGGGTGTGGGCAGGGTGGGCCAGGCCAGGGCGAACAGGCCCCGCGCGCCCGCGGTGCTGGTGGGCTGGAGTTCGGCTGCGTCCAGGCGGCGGGCGGTCAGCTGCCCGACCACAGCGACGGGCTCGCCGGCCACGTCGTAGAGGTCCATACGCACACTGCCCTCACCCAGCGGTGTGATCCGCACCCGCAAGCGGGTGGCGCCGGTGGCCAGCAGCCGTACACCGTTCCACGCGAACGGCAGCCACACCCCGTCCTGGTCCAGCACCTCACTGAACTGCAGCAGATGCGCCGCCGCGTCACACAGGGCCGGATGCAGCCCGAACCGGGCCGCCTCTTCCACCGCCGACTCCGGCAGCTCGATCTCACCGTAGACGTCCGGGCCCTGCCGCCAGGCCGCCAGCACCCCCCGGAACACCGGCCCATAGGCATACCCCCGCCCCGCCAGCTCCTCATACAGACCGGACACATCGATGACCTCCGCACCCGACGGCGGCCATACACCCACAGGCGCCACGTCACCAGGTTCGCTGGGAGCCAAGACGGCCTGCGCGTGCCTCGTCCAGATGCTGTCGGTGCCGGAAGGGCGGGAGCAGATCACCGCTTGGTGGCGCTCGTCATCGTCGGCGGGTTCGATGACGATCTGTACGTCCACCTGTCCGGCGGTCGGCAGCACCAACGGAGCCTGCACGACCAGTTCCTCGACCATCTGGCAGCCGACCTGGTCCGCCGCCCGCAACACCAGATCCATGAACCCGGTCCCGGGGAACAACACCTGCCCGGACACGGAGTGATCGGCCAGCCATCGGTGAGTGGAGGTCGACAACCGGCCCGAGAGCACGACCGCGTCACGTGAGGAGACCTCGACCGCCACCGACACCACCGGGTGCTCCACCGCTGTCAGTCCGGCCTGTGTCACCTCTCCCGTTCCGGTGGTGCGTTCCAGCCAGAACCGTGACCGGTCGAAGGCATACGTCGGCAGTTCGACCGGTTCGGCTTCCGGCAGCAGGCAGCTCCAGTCGACATCCACTCCCGCCGTCCACAGGGTGCTCGTGCTGGTCAGGAAGCGTCGTAGGCCGCCGTCGTCGCGCCGCAGTGTCCCCGTCACCGTCACTTGCGCTCCGGGCACGGTGTCGACCGTTTCGCCGATGCCGGGTGTCAGGACGGGGTGGGCGCTGCACTCGACGAGGGTGGTGAACCCGTCGGCCAGCAGACCGCGCACGGCCTGCTCGAACTCCACCCGTCCGCGCAGGTTGGCGTACCAGTAACGGCCGTCCATCTCCGGCCCGGTCAGCACCTCACCGCGCAGTGTCGAGTACACCGGCACCTGCCCGGTGCGCGGCTGGACGGACGCCAATGCTTCCTCGATGCGCTGGCGGACTTGCTCGACGTGCACCGAGTGGGAGGCGTAGTCGACGTCGATCCGCCGCGCCCGCACCCCCGACGCGGTCAGCCCCGCCACAAGGCCGGCGATCTCCTCCGCACCCCCGGACACCACTGTGGAGTTCGGCCCGTTGACGGCGGCCACGCTCACCGACTCCAGGCCCGCGATGCGCTCCTGGACTTCCGCGCATCCGAGGGCGACGGAGGCCATGGCACCCTGCCCGCAGATCTCCACCAGCGCGCGGGAGCGGGCCACCACCACCCGCACCGCGTCCTCCAGCGAGAGCACCCCGGCCACATGCGCTGCCGCGATCTCGCCCTGGGAATGCCCGACGACGGCCGAGGGCACCACGCCCACCGACTCCCAGAGCCGGGCCAGGCCCACCATCACCGAGAACATCACCGGCTGCACCACATCCACCCGGTCGAAGCCAGGCGCCCCGGGCTCCCGCCGCAGAACCTCCAGCACAGACCAGCCGGCCAAGTCCTGCACCACGGCCGAGCACTCACCCACCACCCGCGCGAACACCTCACTGGCGGCGAGCAGTTCCACCCCCATCTCCACCCACTGCCACCCCTGCCCCGGAAACACGAAGGCGACCTTGGGACGTGCCTCGGCTATTCCTCGCACAGCGCCAGCAGGCGGTTCGTTGGTGAGGAACGCCTTGAGTGTGTTCGAGAGTTCGTCGACGGACTCACCCACCACGGCCAGGCGATGCCGTAATCCGTCGCGGTCCGCCAACGCAGTCGCGACCGATCCGGCACCCACCTCGGGCCGCTGATCCACGAACGACAGCAACCGCTCGGCCTGGCCCCGCAGCCCGCCCGCACTGGCCCCGGACAGCACCCACGAAACCAACCCCGGCTCAGCCACCGCGACTTCGGGCTGCTCTTCCTCCGGGGCTTCCTCCACGATGACGTGCGCGTTCGTCCCGCTCACGCCGAAGGACGACACACCGGCCCGGCGCACGCGTTCCCCGCGCGCCCAGGCGACCCCCTCAGCCAGCAACGACACCGACCCGGCCGACCAGTCCACCATCGGCGTCGGCTCACCCGCATACAACGACGGCGGCAACTCCCCCTGCCGCAACGCCATCACCATCTTGATCACACCCGCCACACCCGCAGCCGCCTGCGCGTGACCGATGTTCGACTTCACCGACCCCAACCACAACGCACGCCCCTCAGGACGCTCCCGCCCATACGTGGCGATCAGCGCCTGCGCCTCGATCGGATCACCCAGCTTCGTGCCCGTACCGTGCGCCTCCACCACATCCACATCCGCCGCGCGCAGGCCCGCGTTCTCCAACGCCGCCCGGATCACCCGCTGCTGCGACGGACCGTTCGGCGCGGTCAGCCCGTTACTCGCGCCGTCCTGGTTGACCGCTGAGCCACGCACCACACCCAGCACCCGATGCCCGAGACGCCTCGCGTCCGACAGCCGCTCCACCGCCAGCACACCGACACCTTCTCCGGCGCTGAAGCCGTCGGCTGCTGCGGAGAACGGCTTGCACCGGCCGTCCTCGGCCAGGCCCCGTTGCCGGGAGAACTCCACGAACGCGGCAGGGTTGGCCAGCACCATCACCCCGCCGGCGAGCGCGAGGGAGCACTCGCCCTGCCGCAGCGCCTGCACCGCCAGATGCAGAGCGACCAGCGACGACGAACACGCCGTGTCCACCGACACCGACGGCCCCTCGAAACCGAACGTGTACGACACCCGGCCGGACAGCACACTGGCGATGTTTCCCGTGAGCGAGTAGCCCTCGACACTCTCCGGCACCCGACCTGGTTCGGGTATGTAGCCGGAGGTCGAGGCCCCGACGAAGACGCCGGTACGGCTGCCCCGCAACTCCTGCGCCTTCAGCCCCGCCCGCTCCAGCGCCTCCCACGCCACCTCCAGCAGCAACCGCTGCTGCGGATCCATCGCCAACGCCTCACGCCGCGAGATCCCGAAGAAGTCCGCGTCAAAACCGGCCACGTCATCCAGGAATCCCCCACGCCGCACATACGACTTCCCCGACGCATCCGGATCCGGGTCGTACAAGTCCTCCGGCCACCCCCGGTCCGCCGGAAACTCCGAGGTAGCGTCCACACCTCCGGCCACCAGCCGCCACAAATCCTCCGGCGACGACACCCCACCCGGATAACGGCACGCCATCCCCACGATCGCGATCGGCTCCCGAGCCGTCTCGACCATGCGGTTGTTCTCCTGCTGCAACCGCTCGGTTTCCTTCAACGAGGCACGCAATGCCTCGACCAGCTCGTTGTTCGCAGCATTCATCGTGAGTTACTCGCTCTCCCCAACAGGGTCAGGACGGTCGCCGCGTGCCATGCGGATCATTTCTTCGATGCTCATGGAGTCGATCTGACTCGCGGCCGGCGGTTCGTGCCGGGCCGCCTGCGAGGCCGTTGCCGCGGCGCTGCTCCCCGGTTCGCGGTCGGGCTCTGTGAAGGGCGCCGGTTCCGCGACGAGTTCGTCGAGGAGGTGCTGTGCCAGCGCCTCCGACGTCGGGTGGTCGAAGATCGCGGTGGGGGACAGCCGCAGGCCGGTCGTCTTGTTGAGCCGGTTGCGCAGCTCGATCCCCATCACCGAGTCGAAGCCCAGCTCACGGAAGGCCTGGTCGGGCGCGACGCGTTCGGTCCTGGCGTAGCCGAGGACGGTCGACACCTCGGCGCACACCAGGTCCAGCAGCGCGTCCAGGCGTTGCTGTGGCGTGAGCGCGGAGAGCCGGGTCAGCAGGGCGGGCTGCTCGGTCGTGGCGGCGGTCGCCCGCACCGGACCGGTTCCGACCAGCTCGGACACCATGGGGTGGGGGCGTATGGCGTTGAGGTGCTTCCCGACGCGGGCCCAGTCGACGTTCGCGACCATCACGTCCGTGTCACCGTGATCGAGGGCCTGCTGAAGGGCGGTTGCCGCGAGGTGTGGGGTCATCAGGTCCATTCCGCGGTGGCTGATGAACCTGGCGAATTCCTCCTTGCCGGCCATTCCGCCGCCGGACCATGCTCCCCAGGCCACCGAGAGGGCCGGGATGCCTTCCGCGCGCAGGTTCGCCGCGAGGGCGCTGAGATAGGCGTTGCCCGCGGCGTAGGCGCCCTGTCCGACGTTCGGCAGCAGACTGCCCGCAGAGGAGAACAGCACGAACGCCGAGAGGTCGTGCGCGGCGGCCAGCTCACGGAGATGAGCCACGGCCCCGGACTTCGGGCGAAGCACCCGTTCCAGTTGGCCGGCGGTCAGCTCGTTCACCGGTGCGTCGTCCACGATGCCGGCCGTGTGCATCACGGCGGTGAGAGGGTGCTCTGCCGGAATGCCCTCGACCGCCCGGGTCAGCGCGTCCCGGTCGGCGGCGTCGCACACGGCGAGGGTGACCGAGGAGCCGAGTTGTTCGAGTTCCGCGACGAGTTCGGCGGCGCCCGGAGCGTTCTCGCCCGTACGGCTGACGAGGAGCAGGTGGGGGGCGCCGTGGTAGGCGAGCCACCGGGCGATGTGGCTGCCGAGAGCACCGGTGCCGCCGGTGACCAGCGTGGTGCCCTCCGGACGCCAGGGCACGGGCTGTGCGTCGTCCGGGAGCGGTGCGCGCTTCAGGCGGCGCAGCAGGACCCCGGTCCCGCGGACGGCGACCTGGTCCTCGTCGCCGGGGCCCGCGAGCACCCCGCAGAGCAGGGCGGCGGTGTGGTCCTCGGCCGTCGGCGGCAGATCGATCATTCCCGCCCGGAGCGGCGGGTTCTCCAGGCCGGCGGCCCTGCTGAGGCCCCAGACATGAGCCTGCGCGGGGTGGGCCGGGACCTCGTCGGGGGTGACGGAGAAGGCGCCGCAGGTCACCGACCACAGCCGGGCCTGGAACGGCGCGGAGTCCAGTGCCCGCACCAGATCGACGGTGGCCAGGAGGCCCGAGGGCACCACAGGGTGCCGTGCGTGCGGAGACTCGTCGAGTGGGAGGAACGACAGGACGCCCGCGACCTCGCCGTCCGCCGGGGTGTCGGCGCCACGGCGCAGGAGCTCCGCCAGCGACTCACGGTCGCCGTCCCGCGTGTCGACCAGCAGCGGCACCGGGTCGGCACCGTGCTGGGTGAGAGCCTTGAGGGAGCCGACGACCAGTTCGTCGTCCGCCAGGTGCCGTGGCACGACCACGAGCCAGGAACCGGACAGGACGGCGGTGCCGGGCGTCCGTGGGGCGGGGTCCCAGGTGATCCGGTACCGCCAGGACTCGGCGACCGTGCCTTCCCGGCGCTGCTGCCACCAGTGGGACAACGCGGGCAGCACCTGGTCGAGGGCGTCGGTCGCCCGGTCGTCCCGGAGACCGAGCAGCCCGGCCAGTTCCTCGGCCTGACCGTCCTTCACCAGACGCCAGAAGCGCCGCTCCAGCCTGTCGTCCGAGCCGCTGTCCGGAACGGTGCCCGTCGCCGTGACCGGCGCGTCGAGGGGAAGTTCGACCGGTTCGGCTTCCGGCAGCAGGCAGCTCCAGTCGACATCCACTCCCGCGGTCCACAGGGTGCTCGTGCTGGTCAGGAAGCGGCGCAGCCCGCCGTCATCGCGCCGCAGTGTCCCCGTCACCGTCACTTGCGCTCCGGGTACGGTGTCGACCGTCTCACCGATGCCGGGTGTCAGGACGGGGTGGGCGCTGCACTCGACCAGGGTGGTGAAGCCGTCGGCCAGCAGACCGCGTACCGCCTGCTCGAACTCCACCCGTCCGCGCAGGTTGGCATACCAGTAACGGCCGTCCATCTCCGGGCCGGTGAGCACCTCACCCCGCAAAGTGGAGTACACCGGCACCTGCCCGGTGCGCGGCTGGACGGACGCCAATGCTTCCTCGATGCGCTGCCGTACTTGCTCGACGTGCACCGAGTGGGAGGCGTAGTCGACGTCGATCCGCCGCGTCCGCACCCCCGACGCCGTCAGCCCCGCCACCAGAGCGGCGATCTCCTCCGCACCCCCGGACACCACTGTGGAGTTCGGTCCGTTCACGGCGGCCACGCTCACCGACTCCAGGTCCGTGATGCGCTCCTGAACCTCCGCACACCCCAAGGCCACGGAGGCCATGGCACCCTGCCCGCAGATCTCCACCAGCGCGCGGGAGCGGGCCACCACCACCCGCACCGCGTCCTCCAGCGACAGCACCCCGGCCACGTGCGCCGCCGCGATCTCGCCCTGGGAATGCCCGACGACGCCCGAGGGCACCACGCCCACCGACTCCCAGAGCCGGGCCAGGCCCACCATCACCGAGAACATCACCGGCTGCACCACATCCACCCGGTCGAAGCCAGGCGCCCCGGGCTCCCGCCGCAGAACCTCCAGCACAGACCAGCCGGCCAAGTCCTGCACCACGGCCGAGCACTTACCCACCACCCGGGCGAACACCTCACTGGCGGCGAGCAGTTCCACCCCCATCTCCACCCACTGCCACCCCTGCCCCGGAAACACGAAGACCACCTTCGAAGCGGCCTTAGCGCTGCCTTCGAGCACGCCCTTCGACGGGGCGCCGGACAGGAAGGACTCCAGCCCCTCCACAAGCTCGTCCGCCGACTCACCCACCACCGCGAGCCGCTGCGGCAACCCCGCTCGCCCGGCCAGCGCGCCCGCCACCGATGCCACGTCGGTCCCCGGCCCCTCACCCACGAACGACAGCAACCGCTCAACCGTGTCCCGGAGTTCATCGCCCGTGTCTCCGCAGAGCAGCCACGGAACGGGCCGGTTCGGAGTGAACTCCCGGTACCAGTAGGGGCGGTGCTCCCAGGGGTAGCCAGGGAGGCTCACCACCCGGCGTCCGGGCGGTGTGGCCTGGGGAGTGGGGCGGTATCCGGCCGCGTACAGTTCGGCGGCGACCAGATCGGGCCGGTCACTGTGGACGCCCGGGTGAGCCGGCGGCGCGTGGCCGAGCAGTACGTCCACGACAACCGTGTCAGGATCCGCGTCGGACGCGAGCAGGACCGGGAACCCTGCCGGTCGGGCGGAGTTCTCCGGGAGCTCGGAGCGGCCGCTCAACACCTGTCGCAGGCCCTCCTCCAGGGAGAGCTGCCCGGCGGCACAAGCGGCGGCGAGGCGGCCGGTGCCCGTTCCGACGACCGCGACGGGGGTGATGCCCAGCGCGTACCAGCCCCTCGTCGCGGCGTACTGATGGGCGAGGAGGAAGGCGTCGCGCAGCTCGGCGGGTGGCTCCGCGGTCAGGTCGCAGGGGGTGCCGAGCAGACGCTCCAGCACGGCCGCGCAGTGCGTGAGGGCGGCCTCGTGGCCGGGCACGGCGAGCGCGAACGCGCGGCGGGCCCCGGCGGGTGGGAGGTCCGCGCCGTAGGACAGGGCGACGGACGGTTCCTCGTCCTCGACCGCACGGCCGAGGCGGGCCTGCGGCGGTGTCCGGCCCGCGGCGACCTCGTCCAGCGCCTCGGCCAGCGCGGCGGCGTCCGGGCCGACGACGACGGCACGGTGTTCCAGCAGGGAGCGGCGGTGCCGGGCCGTGAAGACCACGTCGGCCACGTCGTGATCGCCGGTGCGCAGCGCGTCGGCCAGCAGCGCGGCGGCGGCGCGCAACGCGGCCGGGGTCGCCGCGGTCACCGGCAGTACGTACGGCGGAGTGCCGGGGGCGGCGGCCGGGGCGGGCTCGGGCTCGGCGAGGGCGGGCACGAACTGCTCGACGAGGACGTGCGCGTTGCTGCCCGTGAAACCGAACGCGCTGACGCCGGCCCGCGCCGGGCGGCCCTCGGCGGGCCACTTGCGGGGAGCGTCGACCAGTGCCACCGGCAGCCGGTCCCAGTCGATGTGGGACGTGGGGCGGTCGACGCGGTGCGGCGGGAGCTCGCCCGCGGACAGCGACAGTACGACCTTGAGCAGCCCCACGATGCCCGCCGCGGCGCCGAGGTGACCCACGTTCGCCTTGGCCGACCCGATGAGCAGCGGGCGTTCGGGTGCCCGCCCGGCACCCAGCGACTCGGCCAGGGCCCGCACCTCGATCGGGTCTCCCAGCGGCGTTCCGGTGCCGTGCGCCTCCACGTAGTCGACGTCGGCGGGGGACCAGCCGGCCCGGTCGAGGGCCTGCCGAACGACGTCGACCTGGGCGGAGGCGTTGGGCACGGTCAGGCCGCCGGTCGCGCCGTCCTGGTTGAGAGCACTGCCGCGCAGCACGGCGTACACGCGGTCGCCGTCGGCGACGGCGGTGCGCAGCGGCTTGAGGATCAGGGCGACGGCGCCCTCACCGCAGGCGAACCCGTCGGCGTCCTGGTCGAAGGCCTTGCACCGGCCGTCCTCGGAGAGCGCCCCGCCGCCCGCCATCGACGCCATGAGCGGGCTCGGCGCGACGATGGCGCTGACGCCACCGACGACGGCGACCTCGCACTCACCGGACCGCAGCGCCTGGCAGGCCAGGTGCACCGCGGTCAGCGACGAGGAGCAGGCGGTGTCGACGGCGAAACTCGGGCCGCTGAGGCCGAGGACGTACGACAGCCGGCCGGCCACGGCCGCGTACGAGGTGCCCGTGCCGTGGTGCAGGCCCAGGTCCGCGACCGTGAGGTGCCGGGCGATCAGATGCTGGTAGTCGGCGATCGAGATACCGGCGTACACGCCCACCGGCCGGGACGCCAGGGAGTGCGCGGGGCACCCGGCGTCCTCCAGTGCCTCCCAGGCGACTTCCAGGAACATGCGCTGCTGCGGATCGAGCAGCTTGGCCTCACGTGGCGAGATACGGAAGAACGGGGCGTCGAAGTCGGTGATGCCGTCGACGTACGAACCGCGGGTGGGGATGGCGGCGCCCAGTTCGTCCCACAGCGGGTCGGCCCGCCGCCCGGGCGGCGGCTCCGACGCGGTGTCACGTCGCTCCATGAGCAGCCGCCAGAAGGCCTCCGGGGACGCGGCGCCCGGCAGCCGGCAGCCGACGCCGATGACCGCGACGGCGTCCTCCTGCGTTCCGGCGTCCCCGACGGCGGGTGCGGTGGGCGCGGCGGCTGAAGTGGCAGGCGTCGCGGTGGCAGTGGCATCGGGGGCGGGAGCGGGAGCGGGCGGCACGGGGGCCACCTCCGAGAGGTAGGACGCGAGTGCCGCCACCGTCGGTCGTTCGAACACGATCGGCGTGGGCAGTTCGACGCCGAAGTCCTCCTCCATGCGCCGCCGCAGCGTGACCGCGGTCAGCGAGTCCAGCCCCTGCTCGAAGAGCCCCCGGCGGCGCCCCAGCCGGTGCCCGTCGCGCAGTCCGAGCACCTCCCGCACCAGAGCCTCCACGCGGTCTGCGGCGGAGCCCGTCGCGGAGCCCGAGGGCACGGGAGCTGTGGGAGCAACCGCTGCCGGCACGGGACGGGCGACCGCTCCCGCCTCGGAGGCGGGCGACGCGACCGGAACCCCGTCACCGGGTGCCGCGTACAGCTCCCCGGTCACCCGGTCGTCCTCGTCCAGCAGCGTGAGCCGGATACGCGCCGGGACGCCACCGGAAGCCCTGGCTCCGTCGGCCGGAGCGCTCTGCCGGCCGCGCGGCACCTCCGGCAGCCAGTGGCGGTCGCCTTCCCAGGAGGGCACCGGAAGTGAGCGGTAGCGGCGCGGTCGGCCGGTGACCCGCTCCCAGCGCACCGGAACACCCGCCACGTGCAGCCGCGCCAGGGCCTTGTGCACGGCGGCGGGGCCCGGCTCGTCACGGTTGAGCACCGGCAGGGCGGGTGACTGCCGGCCACGGCGGCGCAGGGCGTCGGCCAGCGGAGGCACCAGCACCGGGTGCGGTCCGATCTCGACCAGCGGATGGTCGTCACCGGCCAGCATCGTGTCCACCGCGGGCCACAGCAGCACCGGGCTGGTGAAGTTCCGTGCCCAGTACGCCGCGTCGAACCTGAGGTCCCGCGCCTCGGGGGCGACCGTCGAGACGAGCGGCACCACCGGGTCCTGCGCGGTGATCTCCGCCAGGGCTTTCTCCAGAGGCGGGCCGCAGTGCGCGACCAGCGGGCTGTGCGCGGCGGCGTCCACGCGCAGCAGTCGGCAGCCGAGACCGCGCACCTCCAGGGCGGCGGCGGTCTCCTTGACCGCTGTCGTCTCCCCGGCGACGACCAGCGACTCGGGGCCGTTGACGGCCACGACGGTCACCGGCAGCCCGATGCCGGCGAGCGCGTCCCGCACCCGGTCCTCGCTCCCGCGCACCGCGTACATCAGGCCGGTGCCGGCCGTCTCGCCGAGCAGCCGGGCCCGCCGCACGATCACCTTGACCGCGTCAGGGAGGCTGAGCGCGCCCGCGGTGTGGGCCGCGGCCACCTCGCCGAGGCTGTGCCCGACGATGGCGCCCGGGGTGACACCCCGCTCGCGCAGCCACCTGGCGAGCGCGACCTGAACGGAGAAGATCGCGGGCTGCACGATCTCCGTCTCGGCCAGCCGTGAGGTGCCCTTGGGGCGGCGGATCTCGTCCAGCAGCGACCACGCGCCCTCCGCGGCGATCAACTCGGCGCACTCGTCCAGGGTTTCGCGCACCGACCGGTCCGAGTCGTACAGGTCGGCGGCCATGCCGGCCCACTGGCCGCCCTGACCGGAGAACACGAACACCGGCGAGGGTGCGGTCTCCGGGTCCTCCACGGCGCCCGCGTAGGCGCCCTCCGGTGGATCCAGCGGGTCCTCCAGCGCCGCGACCAGACCCGCCCGGTCGTCGGCGACGACGGCGTAGCGGTACGCCTCGTGGGTGCGGCGGGTCGCCGCGGACGCCACCAGGTCGTCGAGCGGGGCGTCGTCCTCGGCGACGACCGCGCGCAGGCGCGTCACCTGCTCGGCCAGCGCCGCTTCGCCCGCGGCCGACACCAGCAGGACGTGCGGCGGGCCCTGCGGCGCCGTGCCCTGCGGCGCCGTGCCCTGCGGCGCCGACGCGGCCGGGTCGGTGCCCGAACCGGCCGCCGCCCGTTCCGGCACCGGCGGGGCCTCCACGACGACGTGTACGTTCGTGCCGCTGAGCCCGAAGGAGCTGACGCCCGCGCGCGGCGGTCGCTGCCGGTCGGACAGGTCCACCTCGGCGAGAGGTACGGCCACGGCGCCGCCGCGCCAGTCGACCGCGGGGTTCCGGCGCTCGACGCGGGGCTGCGCGGGGACCCGTCCGGAGGAGACCACCCAAATCGTCTTCAGCAGGCCGCCGATGCCGGCCGCCGCGTCCATGTGACCGAGCACCGCCTTGTGCGAGCCGACCAGGACGGGGGAGTGGGCCGTGCGGCCCGTCCCGTACACCTCGCCCAGCGCCTCCACCTCGATGAGGTCGCCGATGGGCGTGCCCGTGCCGTGCGCCTCCACGTAGTCCACCTCGTGCGGGGCGAGACCGGCCCGGTCCAGGGCACGCCGGAGCAGATCGCCCTGAGCGGCGGCGTTCGGCACGGTCAGTCCCAGACTGGCGCCGTCGTTGTTCACGGCCGAGCCGCGGATGAGGGCGTGGATCCGGTCCCCGGCCGCCACGGCGTCGGCGTACCGCTTGAGGACGACGACGCCGCACCCCTCACCGCGCACGATGCCGTCCGCCGAGGCGTCGAACGGCCGGCAGACCCCGGACGGGGACAACGCGCCGACGCTGCTGAGGAACACGCTCAGGTCCGGGGTGATGAGCAGGCTGACACCGCCGGCGAGGGCCGTGTCGCAGTCGCCGGTACGCAGGCTCTGCACGGCCTGGTGCACGGCCAGCAGCGACGAGGAGCAGGCCGAGTTGACCGTCGACACCGGCCCGTGGAGGTCGAAGGTGTAGGCGAGACGGCCGGCGGCGAAGCTGAACTCCGTGCCGCTGACGTGGTGCGGGCCGATACGGTCCAGGCCGAGGGTCCGGGCGTGCAGCAGTTCGTAGTCCTTGGCGAGCATGCCCAGCACCACGGCGGTACGCGAGCCGCGCCACTCCTCGCGGGGGCGGCCCGAGTCGGCCATCGCCTCCCACGCCACCTCCATCACCAGACGCTGCTGCGGGTCCAGGGCGTCCGCCTCGCGCGGTGTGATCCCGAAGAAGGCCGCGTCGAACCGGTCGATGTCCTCCAGGAAGGCGCCCACACCGTTGGAGACGGTGCCCGGCCCGCCGGCCGGGTCGGCGTACTCCGGCCCCCAGCGGTCCGCCGGCACCTCCGTGAACAGGTCGGGGGCACCGGTCAGCAGACGTCCGAAGGAGTCGAGGGACCGCACCCCGCCCGGGAAGCGGCAGCCGACGCCGACGACGGCTATGGCTCCGGACTCGGTCATCATTTCTGCCCCTCCGAAGAGTCGAAGTACTGCCGAACCACCGCGGCACCGGAAATCCGCGGTGCCGCATCTCTGTCGTCGGGAAGGCAGGCGAAACAACCCCCCGTGCGGATGTCCGCGTCGCCCCGCGGGAATTACACGACATGCCGTCGCGAATTCCGGGTCTTTTTCCTGAGAAGGCCGATTGGCGACATGAGATTACTGTCCGGTGACCCCCGGAGTCAGCCCCTATCCGTCCCCTACGGGCAGGCGCCCACGGCGCGGCACCCCTACGGGCAGGCGCCCACAGCGCCCCACCCCTACCGCAGTCCGACGGCTCCGGGCGGGGTGAGCAGGACGCGCCGTGCTGTCAGCTCGCCGCGCTCCATGCGCCGGTGCGTCTCCGCCGCGGCGGCCAGCGGGAGCGTCTCGGTGCGCCGCGGCCGCAACAGCCCCTGGGCGAGCAGGGTGTTGATGACCTCGGCCGCCTCCGCCAGCTCCGGCACCCGCGCCCGGGAGATGACGAAGCCGACGACCGAGGCGTCCTTCATGTACATCGCCCCGGCGGGCAGCGCGGGCCGGGACGCGGCCCCCGCGAGCACCACGACCCGGCCGCGCGGGGCCAGCAGCGGTATCGCCCGCTCCAGGTCGTTGCGGCCCGAGGTGTCCGTGTACAGGTCGACGCCGTCCGGCGCGGCGTCCCGCAGCCGTTCCCACTGGTCCCCCGCCCGGTGGTCCACGACCTCCGCGGCGCCCAGCCGGCGGCAGTACCCGGCGTCGCCGGCCCGGGCGGTGGCCACCACCCGGGCCCCGGCCCACGCCGCCATGGCCACCAGCGCGCTGCCGACGTTCCCGGCCCCGCCGGCCACGACGACCGTCTCGCCCCGCCGCAACCGGCCGTGCGTGAACAGCGCCAGATGGGCCGTCGCCGCCGGGTGGACCGTGGCGAGCGCGGCATAGGGGTCGACACGGTCGGGCAGCCGGTACAGCCGGTCGGCCGGCACCACCGCCTGCTCGGCCGCGGCGCCCTGCCGGCCGCCGTGGCCCAGGCTGTTGCACCACACGCGCTCGCCGACGGTGAAGCCGCGCACGCCGTCCCCCGTCGCGGCCACCGTGCCGACGAGGTCGCGGCTGATGACGAACGGAAAGTCCATGGGGGTGCGGAACAGGCCGGAGCGAACGAAGGTGTCCACCGGGTTGACCGTGGTGGCCGCGACGTCGACCAGGACGTCCGACGGCCCGGGGAGCGGGGCGGGTACCTCGCTGCACCGGATGACGTCCGGGGGGCCGAGCCGCTCGATGAAGGCTGCCTGCATGCCCCCAGCGTGTCGCCTCTGTCCCCGCCGGTCATGTACGGCCCTGATTTTCTGTCACCTTCCGGCAATGCGGAGCGAGCGACTTGACGCATTCACCGACCGCTTCTTGAGAGCCGGGGAAAACACTGCGACGCTCCCGGCCAAAGGAGCCGAGCCGCCGTGTGCGGACGATGCCGAAATACACCCCCGAATCTGATGGTTGGAAGCGTGACAGCATGATTCTGCAACGCATAGCGAACCGTGGTTTCCGGCTGGGGTCGTTGTTCGAGCGGGCGGCGGCCCGTCATCCTGCGAATGTCCTCATCCTCGACCACGATCTCGACGCCGCCCCGCGGCTCGGCCGCCGGGCCACGATCGCCGAGGTCGCCGAGACGGTCGCCGACCTGGCCTCGCGGCTGTGGGCGGCGAAGGTCCGGCCGGGCGAACGGGTCGTGATCTACAAGTCGGACGGCTTCGACATCGTGCTGCTCGCCTGCGCCGTGGCACGGTGCGGAGCGGTCCCCGTCCTGCTGTCGCCGAAGCTCGACGGCGACACCGTCACCACACTGGTCCGCCGGGCGAACCGGCCGCACCTCGTCACCGACCAGGCCAAACTGGAACAGGAACTGCCGGCGGACATCTTCGAGGCGAGCGAACGCGTCCTCCTCACCTCGGGCGCCTTCGCGGGAACCGTCGACCTGCACGCCCTGGCCGGCTGCGAGCCCTTCGACGGCCTCACCATGCCACCGGACCACCCCACGCTGATCACCCACACCTCCGGCACCACCGGCACACCCAAACTGGCCGTCCACACCGGACGCACCCTCCAGGCCCGCTACCGCCCCCAGGTGTCGGCGCTCGCACCGATCGTCCGAGGACGCGAGACGATCGCGGTGCACGTGTCCTTCGTGCACTCCCGGATCTTCACCGCACTGGCCATCTCCCTGTTCCGCGGCTTCCCGATCGTGATGATGGCCGACTCCGACCCGCGGCACGCCGCCGACCTGTTCGCGCGGCTGCGGCCCGGCATCCTGGAGGCGCACCCCAACTCGTTCATGCAGTGGGAGGAACTGGCCGACGATCCGCGCGGCCCGCTGCGCAACGTGAAGCTCTTCAGCAGCACGTTCGACGCCATCCACCCGCGGACGGTGCACCGCCTGCTGCGGGCGACGCACCGCCGCGCCCCGATGTTCGCGCAGCTGTACGGGCAGAGCGAGGTCGGCCCGGTGGTGGCCCGGTCCTTCTCCCCGCGCCGCGCACCGGGCGCCGACGGCCGCTGCGTCGGCATGGCGATCCCCGGCATGACCGAGGTGCGGGTGGTGAGCCGCAACGGCATGCCGCCGTCCCCGGAACACCCCGGCTACATCGAAGTGCGCAGCGACGGCAGGATCGTGACCTACCTGGGCGAGCAGGACCGCTACGACCAGCAGGTCACCGACGGCTGGTGGCGGATGGGTGACGTCGGCTACCGCACCCGTTGGGGATGCGTGCACCTGCTGGACCGCGAGGTCGACCTCATCGAGGACTTCGGCAGCACCCTGGCCGTGGAGGACCAGCTCTTCGGGAAGCTGGACAACCTCCTGGAGGTCGTCATCGTGCCGGGGAAGGGCAATGTGGCCACTCCCATCGTCTGCACCAAGGACGACGTCCCCCTGGACCCCGAGGCGTGGCGTTCGGCGGTCGCGGGACTGCCGAAGATGGCCGCGCCGGTGCAGTGGCGGCACGAGGACCTGCCGCAGACCGCCACCACCAAGATCAAGAGGCTGGAGCTGGCCCGCCTCCTCGCGGAACGGGCCGCCTGACCCCGAGAGGCGGGTGGCGGTCAGTCGACGACCCAGCCCTGCTGCGGGTGAATTCACCGCGCGGGAAGACGGCGCAGGTGTCGTCCGGCAGGGCCCCGGCGTCACGCTCCACGGACGCCGCGGGTGCCGCCGACGTGTCCGGCGCGCCCCTCGGCAGCGGGCCGCCGCCCGGCGGCGACGCGGCCCCGCCGTTCGTGCCGCGACCGCCGGTCGCCTGTGCCGGGCCGGCGAGCATCCGTCCCGGACGTGCCCGATGCGACGGACAGGGCGGGAGGGGCAGGCGTCCGCTCCCGCCCTGGTGGGGTGACCGCGTCAGGCCGCCCCGATGCCGGCGGCCCCCACCGCGTCACGCCACGCCGCCCCGCCCGCGACCGCCTGCCGCCAGCCACGCACCGCCTTGGGCGGCATGCCCACCGCCAGGGCGCCGGACAGCCGCTCGCCCGTGCGGTACGCGACGACGAACCTGCGCGCGGCCAAGTCGCCCTCCACGACGGCGACTTCGTCGTGCCCCCGCAGATGGCCGTACGCCTGGATCCTCATGTCGTACTGGTCGGACCAGAAATACGGCACGGGCGCGAACGGCCGGCGCGCGTCCGGCGGGGCGAGCAGGTTGCGGGCGGCGGCCATGCCCTGCTCGGCGGCGTTCGTACGGTGCTCGATCCGCATCGACGTCCCGAACAGCGGGTTGTCCCAACGGGCCACGTCCCCGGCCGCGTACACACCCGGCGCGGCTTCGCAGTACTCGTCGCAGAGCACCCCGTCGCCGAGGCGCAGTCCGCTGTCCGCCAGCCATTCGGTGTTGGGCGACGAGCCCACGGCGACCAGGACTTCGTCGGCCTCGACCAGCTCCCCGCCCGCGAGCCGCACGCCCCCGTCGGTCACCTCGGTCACGGTGACACCGGTGCGCAGCTCCACGCCGTGGTCGAGGTGGGCCTGCGAGAGCACCTGGCCGACCTCGGTGCCGACGGCGTGCGCCAGCGGCACGGGAGCCGGTTCGAGCAGCGTCACGTCGGCGCCCAGCCGCCAGGCCACCGCGGCGGCCTCGGCACCGAGGAACCCGGCCCCCACCACGACCAGCCGGCAGCCCGGTGTCAGCCTCTCGCGCAGCGCCAGAGCGTCGTCCACCGTGCGCAGCACATGCGCCCCGCCCCGGCCGGGCAGCCGCCGCGGGCGCACCCCCGTGGCCACGATCAGTCCGTCGTACGGCACCCGCGCCCCGTCGGCCAGACGCACCGTACGGTCCGTCATGTCCAGCCCCGTCGCCGCCGTTCCCAGCCGCAGATCGAGGTCGAGGGCCTCGACGTCGGCGTGCGGACGCAGCGTCAGCCGCTCCGCGGTCCACTCGCCGGAGAGGATCTGCTTGGACAGCGGGGGCCGGTCGTACGGGGCGTGCGGCTCGTCGCCGACGAGGGTGAGGGTGCCGTCGAACCCTTCCCGGCGCAGCGTCTCGACCGCCGCGAGCCCGGCGGCGCAGGCGCCGACGACCACGACCCGCCTCACCGCTCCACCAGCCGGTCGTCGACGATCTTCCGCACCGGCTCCCGCGTGACCGGCTTCCCGGACCGCAGTTCCGGCGCGGCCGGGGCCGGTGCCGGAGGGCACTCGGCGGCCCGGGGCAGCGGGTACTCGGGCGGCGGCCCGCAGGCCCCGGTGACGGGGCAGGACTGGAGATCGGACATGGCGTCTCCTCGAGGACGGTGGGGGAGCGGGCCCGGATCCGGAAGCCGGAAACGGTGGAAGAGCCACCGGTATGGAAGCGGAGCGGGCTGACAGCCACCCGTCTGCACCCTGACCTCAAGCTGACGTGACTCACGCCACAGGGGCAACTCGGCAACTGGAGCGGACGGGCCATGTGGTCCGCGTCCCCGGCGCGGACCACCGGCGCGCCTAACGGGTGCAGCTGACGGAGGCCGGTCTGCTCGCGGCGGCCCGCATGCGGCAGGTGCGCCGGCGGGGCATGGCGACGGCCCTGGCCGCCTGGTCCCCCGGAGACCTGCGGCAGCTCGCCGTGCACTTCCACCGGCTCGTCGACGACTTCGTCGCACACACCGAGAGCGACCTGCCCGTCCGCCCCGTGCAGCCGAGGTGCTCTACAACAGGTCGCGCGGCACCTCCTCGTTCCAGGTGCGGGAGAACACCCGGCGCCCGGCCTCGTACGCGTCGAGGGTCGCGTCCACGAAGAAGTCCGTCTCGTCGCACCTCAGCCGGGTGTGCGTCACCACCCGTACGTCCCAGTCGTCCCGCTGGAACGTCATGGTCCAGGTGGACTCACCGCCGGCCGAGGTGAAGTCGTCGGCGACCGCCGTGTAGCGCTCGTGGGCCCGGCGGCCGGCCTCGAGGTCGATGTGCTCGAAGCGGACCGTGCCCCGGTCCTTCACGATGTCCAGCTCCGCGTGGTAGCCGACCAGGTCCCGCTTGACCTCCCAGCGCTCCTCGGGGGGCGTCACCTGGGTCGTGGCGAGCGGGGGAGTGCCCTCGGGCTCGCCGAAGGGCGATGCCGGGACCTCGTCCGGTTCCTCGACCGGCCGCACCGGCAGGGTGAGCGTGCTGGAGTGCTCGTGCACGCTCAGCAGGGCCGGCTTCGGCGGCGGCCAGGCCAGCGGCCAGTAGGACGTGGAGAGGGAGAGCCGGATGCGGTGGCCCGGCGGGAACGCCTGCGCCACTCCGTTCAGCGGGATGGTGGCGCGGTACCGGCGGCCCGGCTCCAGCGGCTCGGGGGACTCCGTGCTGTCACGCCGGGTCAGGTTCAGAATGCCGTACGAGACGCGGGTCGCGGCGCCGTCGGGGCTCACGTCCGACAGCCGCGCGGCCACCATGGCGACCGGCTCGCTGACCGACAGGTCGAGTTCCACGGTCGGCGAGCCGAGGATCTCCAGCTGCTCCGTCAGGGGCTCGGTGTCGAACACGAGGGAACCGCCGTCCTCCTCGCGCTGGTCGTACGGCAGGTCCGGGGGCGCGTTGTAGGACGCCCACTTGCCCGCGAACTGGCCGACGGACAGGGGAGAGCGCACGGTCAGCGCCTCGCCGTCGGGTGTCCCGCCCAGGTCGGCCGGCTCCCGCGGCGGCTCGATCGTGTGCCGGGTGAGCGGGTGGACGACCTGCCGGACGTGCGGGGAGGGCCAGTCGGGCTCACCGACCCAGCGTCCCGGCCGCTCCTCGTACGCGGTGGAGGGCGGGACGCTCTCCTGCATCCACGCGCGCAGCATCGGGCCGTCCATCACGCCGTTGTCGACGCCCTTGAGCCAGTGGTCCCACCACCGCACGAGCTCCTGGAGGTAGCCGATGGCGGGGCCGGGCTCCCCGAGGTGGGGGAACTTGTGCGACCAGGGACCGATCAGGCCCTTGCGCGGCACGTCCAGATGGCCGAGCAGCCGGGTCACGGCGTTGGAGTAGCCGTCCGCCCAGCCGCTGGAGGCCAGGACCGGGCAGCGCACGGCCGCGTAGTCCTCGCACACCGAGGCGTGCCGCCAGTAGTCGTCGCGGCGCTGGTGGCGCAGCCACTCCAGCACCCAGGGCTCGGTGTTCTCCAGCCGTTCGTGCCACATCTCGCGCCAGCGGTCACCGACCACGGCCGGGTCCGGCGGGCAGGTGCCGTAGGCGAACATGGTGCCCGCCTCGGCCAGGTTGTCCGACAGCAGGGCGCCGCCCATGTAGTGCATGTCGTCGGCGTGCCGGTCGTCGGTGAAGGACGCGATGGCGATGGCCTTCAGGCTCGGCGGCCGGCGGGCCGCCACCTGGAGCGCCGCGAACGCGCCCCAGGAGATGCCCATCATGCCCGTGCCGCCGTCGCACCAGGGCTGTTCCGCCAGCCAGGCCAGCACCTCCTCGGCGTCCGCCTGCTCCCGCTCCAGGTACTCGTCGCGCAGGACACCCTCGGAGTCACCCGTGCCGCGCAGGTCGACACGGACGCAGGCGTAGCCGTGCCCGGCGAGATAGGGGTGGTGGACCGAGTCCCGCACGGCCGTCAGGTCGCGCTTGCGGTACGGGATGTACTCCAGCACCGCGGGCACCGGCTCCTGGTCCGAGGAGGTCGGGCGCCAGATGTGCGCGGAGAGCCGGACCCCGTCCGACATCGGGATCGTGACGTGCTCTTCTTCCTTCGTCGCGTACGGCAGATTGGTCACGTAACGCATGGAACCCACGTGCTCCTTACTTCTCGTGGGACTTCACTCCTGCGGGTTTCACCCCTGCCGGTTTCACTCCGGTGGGGCTTCGTCGAAGGCGAGGCCCAGGGCGGCCACGCAGTGGTCGTACTTCTCCCGCAGCTCTGCCTCGTCCGCCCCGCCGGTGAAGATGTGCGCCAGCTCGTAGCTGTAGCTGTCCTGTCCGGGGAGGTCCGAGAGCCTGTCGCCCTCTTCGGGGATCACCTCGATGCGCACGCCGGGGGTCTCCCGCTCGATGCGGGCGATCTCCTCGGGCCCGGGGACCCGGCGCACCACGCCGTCGGTGAACCAGCGGTGGTACCACTTCGCGGCCATCGCGTACGACCCCTCGCGGTGCGGCATGCGCGGGTCGCCGCCGAGGGCGAGGCTGATCATGCAGTGGTGGTTGGGCACGCCGTCGACGTACTGGAACAGCTCCGCGTGCGACTGGGAGTGCCGGGGGTTGATCTCCAGCAGGTTGATCTCTTCGGTCCGCGGGTCGTAGAAGTACTCGATGCTGAAGGTGGCCGAGTCCATGCCGATCTGCCGCATCACGCGCTCGCTGACGTCATGGAGCTGGGCGATCACCGGCGGCGGCAGGGTCGAGGGGTACTGGTGCCGCAGGAAGCAGGGGGAGTCCGGGTACTGGATGGAGTCCAGGACCCCGTAGACCGTCACCTCGCCCTGGTGGACATAGCCCTCCACGGCGACCTGGACGCCGGACATCGCTTCTTCCGCCAGACAGACCTGACCGCCCACCCCGTCCATCTCCGCCGGCAGGTCGATGCGTTCGAGGATGTGCTCGAAGGGCCGGCCGATGCGGGCGATGCCCTCGCGGATCTCGGTGACGGCCGTGCGGAACTCCTCCTCGTCATCGACTCCGAAGGCGAGTTCGGAGGAGTACGAGAGGGCCGGCTTGACCCACATCGGGAAGGTCACGTTCCGCGGCGGGCGGGGCGGCTCGGCCGACAGGTCCACACGGTCGAACCGCGGGTGCCGGTCGGTCGCCTTCTGCTGCTCCAGCCGGCTCCAGTACTTGTGCTCGCACTTGACCACCGACTCCAGGCTGGTGCTGCGGGTGCCGTACCGCTCGCTCAGCATGGGGACGAGGGTGCTGACCGGGAAGTCCCAGTAGCCGACGATCGCGTCGATGCTTCCGTCGAACGCGTCCAGCACGCCCGTGGCCTTGTCGAACAGCGTGGGCAGGTGGACCTCGCCCAACTGGAGTTCCTCGATGGTCAGCAACTGGTGAAAGCGCAGCCGATCGGCTCCGGGCACCTGCCGGAGCACCGGCAGGTTGGCCTCGTCGAGCCCGATCACGAACACGTTCTTCACCGACTCGTCAGGCATAACTCTCCTTGGTCACGGCTCTCCTCACGACGTACGGAGTCCGGCCGTCCGGCCGATCCCGCAAGGGCGGCGGAGTACCCCTCCCACGTGCAGTCATTCGGCTACGGCGGGTCGCCCGGCCATGACCTCCTCCACGGCGACAGGGAATCCGTGCGGCCCGAGCGGTGACAGCCCGCACTTCAGGTCGTGCGAGTCCCGGCTCAGAGAAACGTCTACTCGGGCAGTGACTGCTCGGCCCAGATGGTCTTGCCCGTGGAGGTCTGGCGGCTGCCCCACCGCTCGGACAGCTGGGCGACGAGGAGCAGACCGCGTCCGCCCTCGTCGAAGACGCGGGCCCGGCGCAGGTGCGGCGCGGTGTTGCTGCCGTCCGACACCTCGCAGATGAGGGTCGTGTCGCGGATCAGCCGCAGCTCGATGGGGGCACCGCCGTACCGCAGCGCGTTGGTGACCAGCTCGCTGACGATCAGTTCCGTGGTGAACGCCGCCTCCGTCAGGCCCCAGGCGGCCAGCTGTTCGCCCGCCGTCTTGCGGGCCCGGGCCACGGCCGCCGGATCCGGCGGCAGCTGCCAGGTGCGCACCCGCCCGCCGTCGAGCGCGGCGGTCCGGGCCAGCATCAGCACGACGTCGTCGGTGGGCCGGCCGACCAGCACCGTGCGCAGCACCTGGTCACACGCTTCCTCCAGCGTGTCGGCCGGGCTGCCCAACGCCCGGCGCAGCAAGCCGATCCCGACCCCGATGTCGTGGTCGGCCTCGATCAGCCCGTCGGTGTAGAGGGCGAGCAGGCTGTCCTCCTCCAGCTCCACCTCGACCGCTTCGAACGGCAGGCCGCCGAGGCCCAGTGGCGGCCCGGCCGGCAGATCGAGGAACCGGACGTCGCCGTCGGCCGTGACCAGGGCGGGCGGCGGATGCCCGGCGCGGGCCATGGTGCAGCGCCGGGACACCGGGTCGTACACCGCGTACAGGCAGGTGGCGCCGACCTGCCCCGACGGCTCGGCCGCCCGCCCGCGCGCCTCCGGGCCCTCTTCCCGGTCGAGCCGGATGACGAGGTCGTCCAGCTGGGTGAGCAGCTCGTCGGGGGCGAGATCGACGTCCGCCAGCGTCCGTACGGCGGTCCGCAGACGGCCCATCGTGGCCGACGCGTGGATGCCGTGGCCCACCACGTCCCCCACGACCAGCGCGACCCGGGCGCCGGACAGCGGGATCACGTCGAACCAGTCGCCTCCGATGTCCGCTCCCGAACCGGTCGGCAGGTAGCGGTAGGCGACCTCCATCGCCGCGAGGTCCGGGGGCCGGTCGGGGAGGAGGCTGCGCTGGAGCGCCAGCGCCGTCCGGCGTTCACGGGTGTAGCGGCGGGCGTTGTCCACGCTCACCGCCGCCCTCGCGACGATCTCCTCCGCGAGCAGCAGGTCGTCCTCGCTGAAGGCCTCCGGTGTGCGGTGCCGCAGGAAGTGCACCAGCCCCAGGGTCACCCCCCGGGCGCGCAGCGGCACCAGCATCACCGAGTGGATCATGTGCCGGGCCACGGTCTCGGCACGGGCCGGTGAGGAACTGATCCACTCCCGCAGCCCCGGGTCCCCCGGCCGGTGCCGGGTGCCCCGCCCGGCGGCCAGCGTCCGCGCGGGCAGCGTGCCCACGGGGTAGAGCGTGGTGTCGCCGGTGGCGACCACCGACTCCGGGCAGCGCGGAAGCACCGATCGTTGCGCGGTGCGGCGCACGGTGACCGGCGCGTCCACCGGTACCGGTCGTGGCTCGTCGCCCAGGGCGACGGACTCCAGCAGGTCCACGGTGACGAAGTCCGCGAAGCCGGCCACGGCCACCTCCGCCAGCTCGTCGGCCGTCCGGGCCACGTCCAGCGTGCTCCCGATGCGCAGGGCGGCGTCGTTGAGCACCGCCAGCCGGCGGCGGGCCCAGTACTGCTCCGTGGTGTCGAAGACGGTCGCGGACATGCCCTGCACCGCACCGGTCTCGTCCTTCAGCGGCGACATGAACATCGACCAGGCGTGCGGCCGGATCTCGCCCGGGGCCTTGCCGTGTTCCTCGTGGAAGATCATCTCGCCGGTGCGCAGGACCTGCCGCTGGAGGCGGTCGTACTCGTCGAAGGGCGGGTTGGGCTCGATCTCCCACAGGGTCAGGCCCTTCATCTCCTCCTCGGACCTGCCCATCACCTCGGTCATGATGTCGTTGGCGGCGACCAGCCTCGCGTCCCGGTCGTAGACCGCCACCGGTACCGGGAGCTGGGAGAGCGTGAGGTCCCACAGGGGCACGGTCCGCCGGGCCGGCCGCCCGGCCGTGGGTACCGGCACGGTGCCGGTCACGAGCCAGAGCCGCCGGCCGGCCGCGTCGAACAGCGGAGTTCCCTGCAACCGGACCACCACGCGGTCGCCGTCGCGGTGCCGGAGCGCCACCTCACCGGCCCACCGCTGCCCGTCGGCGACGTGCCGCCTCGTGGACTCCGGGAGGGCTGCGGCGAGCAGCCCGGTGACGGCCCTGCCGACGATCTCGGCGGGTTCGTATCCGAGCAGCCTGCGAGCGCCGTCGCTCCACACCGTGATCGCTCCACCGGCGTCGACGACGACCGCCAGGTCCTCCGGTACGCGTCCCTCCACGGTGCCTCCGGATGTGACGCCCTTACGGCCTCCCCGGCCATCATGTCAGGGACAGGCGCCGGGCACCCCCCGCGGGCTTCCCCACCGCCCCCTCGGTCACCGCATGACGAGGGCGCCCGTGGGGAAGCAGCCGTGCTGCTGTTCAGGCGGCCAGGCGTTCCACCAGCAGGAACCCGCCGATGACGATCATCATCACGCCGGAGACGCGGGTCACCGCCCGGGCCGCCGAGGGCCTGGTCCTCAGGACGGTACGGGCCAGGACCCCGATGGCGAGGTAGACCATCGCGCAGACGGTCATGTGCAGGACGCCGAGCAGGCCGGTCTGGGTGGCCACCGGCCAGCCGCCCGCGGGGTCGATGAACTGCGGGAACAGCGAGAAGTACAGCAGCAGCGCCTTCGGGTTGAGCCCGCTGGTACCGGCTCCCTTGAGCACGATCCGCAACCGCGAGGAGCCCACCTGCGCCGTCGAGGCCGTGAGCGCGGCCGGTGCCCTCAGCACGCCCCAGCCGAGCCACACCAGGTAGCCGGCCCCGGCCACGGTCAGGGCGGTGAGCAGGGTCGCCGAGCTCGCCACGATCACCACCAGGCCCGCGACCGCGAGCAGGGTGTAGCCCGCGTAGCCGGCTGTCAGCCCGGCGACCGCCGGGACCACCGAGCGGTCCCTGAGGCCCGCCGCGATCGCGTACGCCCAGTCCGCGCCCGGAGTGAACACCAGCAGCAGGTCCACTGCCAGAAACGCCGCCAGTGTCGTCAATTCCATGGATCGGTCCCTCTCACGTGCTCTGTTCCGCGAGGAAGGCTAGGCCGAATCAGCCCGTAAGTGTTCCTTTCTTTTCTCCTTGATCGCGGAATCTGGGGCAGAATCTTCTCCATGGATGCCCTGGACCGGAAAATCCTTACCGAGCTGCAGTTGGACGGCCGTCTCACGGTCACCGAGCTGGCCGCCCGCGTGAAACTGAGCGTCTCGCCCTGCCACCGACGGCTGCGCGACCTCGAACGCGAGGGCGCGATCCGCGGGTACCGGGCGATCGTGGACCCGGCCGCCGTGGGCCTCACCTTCGAAGCGCTCGTCTTCGTCACCCTGCGCTGGGAGGACGCCGACACCGTCTCCGCCTTCGAGGAGGGCGTGGCCGCCGTTCCGCACGTGCTCCAGGCCCAGCGGCTCTTCGGCGACCCCGACTACCTGCTGCGCGTCGCCACCACCGACCTGGCCGCCTTCCAGCAGCTCTACGACCAGCGGCTCGCCCGGCTGCCCGGCGTCCAGCGCCTGAACTCCACCCTGGTCATGAAGCACGTCGTCGACGACCGGCCGCTGCCCGAGTGACCAGGGCCTCGGACCGGGGGCGAGCCTGTGCGCCCCCGGTCAACTGCCGGTGCGCTGCCCGGCAAAAGGCGGCACGGCACCCGACCTAGCGTGTCGCCGTCCCCTCCGCCAGCCACCCGGAAACGAGGAAACAGCGCATGCCGTACATCACCGTGGGCCAGGAGAACTCCACCCCCGTCGACCTCTACTACGAGGACCACGGATCCGGGCAGCCGGTCGTCCTCATCCACGGCTTCCCGCTCGACGGGCACTCCTGGGAGCGGCAGACCGCGGCGCTGCTCGACGCCGGCCACCGCGTGATCACGTACGACCGGCGCGGTTTCGGCCAGTCCTCCCAGCCGACGACCGGCTACGACTACGACACCTTCGCGGCCGACCTGAACACCGTGATGGAGACCCTCGACCTGCGGGACACCGTGCTCGTCGGGTTCTCGATGGGCACCGGCGAGGTCGCCCGGTACGTGTCCAGGTACGGCTCCGCCCGGGTCGCCAAGGTCGCCTTCCTCGCCTCGCTGGAGCCCTGCCTGCTCAAGTCCGACGACAACCCGCAAGGGGTCGCCCCGAAGGAGTTCTTCGACGGGGTCGTCGCGGCCGTCAAGGCGGACCGCTACGCGTACTACACCGCCTTCTACGAGGACTTCTACAACCTCGACGAGAACCTCGGCAGCCGGATCAGCGAGGAGGCCGTCCGCAACAGCTGGAACGTCGCCGCCGGCGGCGGCTTCCACGCGGCGGCCGCCGCCCCGTCGACCTGGTACACCGACTTCCGGGCCGACATCCCGGCGATCGACGTGCCGGCCCTGATCCTGCACGGCACCGGCGACCGCATCCTGCCCGTGGAAGGCACCGCGAGGCCGTTCCACCAGGCTCTGCCCGCCGCGGACTACGTGGAGATCGAGGGTGCCCCGCACGGTCTGCTGTGGACCCACGCGGAGGAGGTCAACTCGGCGCTGCTCGCCTTCCTGGCGAAGTGAATTCTTCCTCCGATTCTTCCTGGACCCGGCAGGTCCGGGATGGTGACATCGTTCAGGGCCGGCAACTGACCACCGGCCCTGAACGATGTCCAGGGGGAGAACCAGGTGTCCGTCGTCCTTTCCACCGCGTCACTGCCGGCCGCCGAACGGGGCGAGCGATGGCACCACGCGGTGTCCCGGACCTTCATACCGCTGGACGTGCGGCTCCTCGAGGACGCCCCGTCACCCGGGCGGATCGTCACCGACAAGCTGGGGTCCTTACAAGTGGCGCAGGTCCAGGCCGGCCCGCAGGTCGTGACGCGCAGCAGGCGGCTGGTCCGGGACGGGAAGCAGTTCCTCATCCTGACCCTCCAGCAGCGGGGCACCGCGCTCAAGGAACAGGACGGCAGACAGGCGCTGATCGAGCCCGGCGACTTCTCCCTCTCCGACTCCTCACGGCTGTTCAGGAAGAGGGTGCAGAGCAGGTTCTGCTTCACCTCCTTCCACTTCCCCCGCGAGGATCTCCGCGTCCGGGACGAGGACCTGCGGGCACTGACCGCCACCGCGTTCTCGGGCCGGGACGGCGGCGCCGCACTGGTGGCGACCTACTTCGCGCGCCTGGCCCGCGAGGCGGGGAGCCTCGACGCCCTCGTCGGCCGGCAGTTCGCCGCCACCGCGCTCGACCTGCTGGCGCTGCTGATCAACGACAGACGCGGTCGCTTCGCGCCCCAGGCTCCGGAGACGGCCGCCGCCACCCTCGTCCGCGTGAAGGACCACATCCTGCGCCACCTCTCCGACCCCGAGCTGTCACCGCCCGGGATCGCCGCCGCGCACTTCATGTCGGTCCGCTACCTCCACAAACTGTTCCAGCTGGAGGGCGCGACGGTGGGGGAGTGGATCCGCACCCAGCGGCTGGAGCGGTGCCGCCAGGACCTGCTGAGGGCGGCGGCCCTCGGGCAGGGCGTCGCGACGGTGGCCCGGCGCTGGGGCTTCGTGAGCCCCAGCCACTTCAGCCGTGCCTTCCGCGCCGCCTACGGTGTGACGCCCCGCGAATGGCAGACGCAGGGCCTGACCGGCGCGGGGCACAAGCACAGGTGAGACGGAAGGAACGCCTCCGCGAACCGACTCGTTGCACAGGAGTTCGCCACGCCGCCGACCAGAGGAGCATCGTGCCCGACACCACGCAGGACACGTCCACCGTCCTGCCGGAACTCCCGGACCTGAGCGCCCAGGCCGAGCGGCTGATCGAGCTGGGAGTGCACGAGACGGCCGGGCTGTCCGCGGCCGAGATCCGCGACTTCGCCGCCGCGGCCGGCGGGGAGGGCGCACTGCTGGCCGTGCACCCGGACAGAGCCCCCGCCTCCGCCCTCGCGCCACTGCTGCGCCGCGACGGCAAACCGGGCTTCGTCGTCGTCGACACGCCGGACGTCGACGAGTTCACGCCCGAGGCCGTCGAACTGCCCCACGCCCCCCTCTACGTCGTCACCGGCGTCGACCGCGGCGACCACCTGTCCAACTGGAGCCCCGAGGAGGCACTGCCCGCCCTCACGAAGGAGGACCGCACCCCGCTGCTGCTCACCGAGGGCATCCACTGGGTGCTTCAGCAGCCCCGGGCGCTGGAGCGCAACCGCTGCTTCATGACCATCGGCTCCCGGCTGCGCAAGCCGAACGGCAAGCTGGACGCCCGCACCCCGGCGATCTGGATCAGCAACGGCACCGGCCGTGACGGCGGCGAGCGCCGCCACGCCCCGAAGGTCGGCTGGTGCTGGTGGAACAACCGGCACACCTGGCTGGGCTTCGCCTCCGGCACGGGCCGCGGGACGGATGCCGCCTAGCGAACCGTCCCACGGCGCCCCGCCCCACGACGCCCCGCTCCCCGTGTCACAGCGTGAAACGGGGCGGTGGCGCCGGCCGTCCCCCGCTCAGAGCGGCGAGGCCGGCCCGGGCGTCCTCCCGGACCTCCGCTGGCACGAGGCCCTCCAGCCAGAGCACGGCGCGGTACTCGGCGGCGGCCTCGGCCCGCTCCCCGAGGTGGGTCAGCGCGTGGGCCAGGTGGAGGTGGACCTTGCTCGCCTGCTTGTGCCAGCCGCACGCGTCGAACTGCCCGCGAATGCCGCGCAGGGCGTCGGCCGCCTCCTGCCAGTCGCCCCGGTCGAGATGGACGAACGACACCGAGTAGACGGCGGACAAGGTGGTGAAGTCCCGCACGTTGGGCGGGATCCGGTCGCGGTGGCGGGGGTCCGCGAGCGTCTCCACGATGCCGTGGTAGGTCTCGACGGCTTCCTGCGGGCGGCCCGTCGCACGCATCAGCCTGATCACCCCGCAGGAGACCTGGAGATACCCGTTGACGTCGTCCGCCGCCGTGAACAACCGCATGGCGCGCCGGTAGTGGTCGGCGGCGGGCGGCAGGTCGTCGAGGGCGTCCCGCAGCCAGCCGAGATAGGCGTGCGCCCAGGCCTGCTGGAGGGTGTCTCCGGCACCCTCCGCCAGACGCAGCGCGCACAGGGCCGCGTCGACCGCCTCGTCGTGACGACGGGCGCAGGCCCAGTACGCCCAGGCGAGGTAGTTGCGGTGGGTCGCCTCCAGCCCCGCGTCCCCGAGCGCGGCGCCGGCCGCGGCGGCACGCTCGTAGACCTCGACCCAGTGGCCCCAGGACACCCAGTGGTCGGAGAACCAGTGCATGGCCTCCGCGACCTCGGCGACCCTGGTGTGCTCGCCCTCCTCCGCCGTCTCGCGGAACGCGGCCAGCCAGGAGTCGTCCTCGATCCTGATCCAGCGCGCCGCCTGCTCCCGGTCGTCGAGGGCGACCAGCCGGCCGGGATCCGCCGGCGGCATGCCGTAGTCCGGTTCGTACCAGCGGCCCGCGAGGACGGCCGTGTCCAGCAGCCAGTGCCGCAGCCGCGACCGGGCGGCGAGCGACCCTGCCGCTGCGTCCTCCGCGCGGTGCCGGGACGCAGCGTACAGCCGCAGCAGATCGTGCAGCCGGTAGCGGTCCTGACGGGCTGTCATCAGCAGGCCCGCCTCCAGCAGTTCCTCCAGGAGGTCCTCGGCCTCGGCCAGGGAGACTCCCGCGAGCACGGCGGCCGGCGGGACACCGAAGTCCCCGCCCGGCACGAGCGACAGCAGCCGGAACATGCGGGCGGCCTCGGGCGCGAGACGCGAGTAGGACAGTGCGAAGGCGGAGTTGACCCGCAGGTCTCCCGCGCTCAGCGCGTCCAGCCGGCGGTCCTCGTCGGCCAGCCGGTCGGCGAGCCGGCGAAGGCTCCAACTGGTCCGGGTCGCGGCCCAGTTCGCGGCCACCCGCAGGGCCAGGGGGAGATGACCGCACAGCTCGGTCACGACGTTCGCGGCCGCAGGCTCGGCGTCCACCCGCCCCGTGCCCACGACGGCACGCAGCAGCGCGGCGGACTCCTGCCGGGTCAGCGCCCCGAGCTCGACGCGCCGCACGCCCTCCAGACCGGCGAGGGTACGGCGGCTCGTCACCACCACGAGCAGGCGCCCCTCGCGCGGGAGCAACGGCCTGATCTGGTCCTCGCTGCCGGCGTTGTCCAGCACCAGGACCGCGCGGAGCCGGGCGGAGAGCTCGCGGTAGCGGGCGAGAAGCTCCTCGGCGCCGAGTCCGGCCAGCTCGGCGTCCGGCACGCCCCAGGAGCCGAGCAGACCCGACAGCACCTGGTCGGCCGGGAGCGGACGTTCGTCCAGGCCCCGCATGTCCACCAGGAACGCCCCGTCGGGGCACGAGGACGCCAGCCCCTCGGCCAGCCGGACCGCCAGTGTGGTCTTGCCGCTTCCGGGCGGGCCGTGCACGACGGCGGCCGGGGGAGCGGGGGCGTCCCGTCCCTCCTCGTCCTCGGCGGCCTCCCGCGCGAGGGCGCGCAGCTCCGCCAGTTCCCCCTGCCGGCCGACGAAGTCCCGCACGCCCCTCGGCAGCGTGTGGGGCGAGACCTTGACGGCCTCCGGCCGCTGCGGACCGGGCCGGGCGGCGCGGGCCGCGGCCAGCAGCCGCGCGTGCGCCGGTTCGTCCAGCTCCAAGCCCTGGGCGAGCGCGGTGACCGTGCCGCGGTGCGGACGCCGGCTCCGGCCCCGCTCCATGTCCCCGATGGCCCGCCCCGAGACCCCCGACGCCTCGGCCAGCTCCTCGATCGTCAGCCGCCGGTCCTGCCGCAACTCCCGCAGCAACCGCCCGAACGGTCCCGCGAGGCCCCCACCACTGCCCACCGCGCGATCATACGTCGGTCGGCCGGACCCCCCCTTCCCGCCGCCCTGAAGGGGGATCAGCCCGCGGTGTGTCCGCCGATCACGGCGTGGGCGTAGACGATGCCGAGGCCGTAGGCGCCGCCGTGCCGGGTCACCACGTCCGTCACCGCTTCGTAGGTGTCGGACCGGGCCCAGTCGCGCTGGAGTTCCAGCAGCACCTGCACCCAGGTGACCGGGACCGCCCCGGCCTGGACCATGCGCTGGATCGCGTGCTCGTGGGCCTGCGGGCTGACACCGCCGGACGCGTCGGTGACGACGTACACCTCGTAGCCCTGGGCGAGTGCGGAGAGCGCGGGCAGGACGACACAGACCTCGGTCCACAGGCCCGCGATGACGAGCTTCTCGCGGCCGGTGGCCTTGACCGCCTCGACGAAGTTCACGTCCTCCCAGGCGTTCATCGAGGTCCGGTCGACGGCCTTCTGCTCCGGGAACACCTCGGCCAGCTGCGGCAGCAGCGGACCGGAGAACGACTCGGCGGCCACGGTGCTCAGCACGACCGGCACGTCGAAGGCCCGGGCGGCTCTGGCCAGGCCCACGGTGGAGTTGATGATGGCGGTGCGGTCGCCGCTGCCGGTGCCGAAGAACATCTGCGGCTGGTGGTCCACGAACAGCACCGCGCAGTTGTCCGGGGTGAGCAGGTCCGGGCTGGGGGCGGCGGTGACCTCGGCGATGTCGACCATGCGGGTGAGCCTCTCTTCGGTGAGCGGAGACCGGGGTTGGTCCGGTTCGCTCATCACGCTAGGCAGCCCGCGTGGGCACCGGCGGGCTTCGGCTCCTGCCGTGCGCGGTGGGGACAGCAGCGGTGCGCCGAGGGGCAACGGCCCTGCCGGCGCCACCCGCCGGACAAGCCGGCGGCCGCCTCCGCTTCCGCGTCGGCGGCCGAACCGGTCGTCACTGTCGAAGCGTTCAGAACTTCGGGCGAGGCGCCTGCGCCTCCACCAGTTCCGTCGCCTCCGCTTCCGTCTCGACCGACGGGGGAGAGCCCGCCAGGGGCTTGTTCGCGGTCTCCCGCATGCACAGCACGGCGATGACGCCGATGACCGCGGCGCCGGTGGCGTAGTAGGCGGGCATGAGGGTCGTGTCGAACGTGCTGATCAGGGCGGTGATCACCAGGGGTGTCGTGCCGCCGAACACCGAGGTGGCCAGGTTGTAGGCGACCGAGAGCGATCCGTACCGCACATGGGTGGGGAAGATCGCCGGGAGCGCCGCCGACATCGTGCCGAGCATCGTCACCAGCGACAGCCCGAGCATCAGCAGGCCCAGGGTGATGAGGACGACGCTGCCCTGCCGGATGAGCAGGAAGGACGGCAGCGACAGGACGAGGAACCCGAGCATCCCCGTCATCAGCAGCGGCTTGCGCCCAAAGCGGTCCGAGAGCCGCCCGACCTGGTTGATGACGCACATCTGGAGCACCATCACGATGAGCAGGATCAGCAGCCCGTGGTTGGTGCCGTAGCCCAGCTCGTCGGACAGGTACGTCGGCATGTACGACAGCAGCATGTAGTCGGTGATGTTGTACGCCGCGACGAGCGCGAGGCACAGCAGCAGCGGACGCCAGTAGCGGGTGAAGATCCTGCCGAGGTCGCCGGTGGCCGAGGTCTCCACGGCCTCGGCGGCCTCGCTCGCCTTGACCTGGCCGCCCTCCAGCTTCTGGAAGGCGGGCGTCTCGTCCAGCTTGAGCCGCAGGTACAGGCCGATGAGGCCGAGCGGGGCCGCGACCAGGAACGGGATGCGCCAGCCCCACTGGAGCATCTGGTCCGCGCTGAGGAGGCTGTTGAGGACGACGACGAGGCCGGAGGCCCCGACGTAGCCGGCGAGCGTGCCCAGCTCCAGGAAGCTGCCGAAGTAACCGCGCCGCTTGTCGGGCGCGTACTCCGCGATGAACGTCGACGCGCCGCCGTACTCCCCACCGGTCGAGAAGCCCTGCACCAGCCGGAAGAAGATCAGCAGTGCCGGGGCCCAGAGACCGATGACGGCGTGCGAGGGCACGAGTCCGATGGCGAAGGTCCCCACCGCCATCATGATCATGGTGAGGGAGAGGATGCGCTTGCGCCCGACCTTGTCGCCGAGCGGTCCGAACACCATCCCGCCGAGCGGACGCACCAGGAAGGCCACCGCGAACGTCGCGAACGAACTGAGCAGCTGGGCGGTGTCGTTGCCCGAGGGGAAGAACACCTTCCCGATGGTCGACGCCAGATAGCTGTAGATGCCGAAGTCGTACCACTCCATCGCGTTGCCGAGGGCGGCGGCCTTCGTGGCGCGTTTGACCGCCGCCTCGTCGGTCACGGTGATGTCGCTGCGGCGCAGCTTGGGGTGCCGTCGCTTCTCGATCGCCCGGAACAGCATCCGGTGTCGTCTCACGGCTGCGGGATCCACCGACTCTTCGTTGTCGGGCGCCGCCATCAGTCGTTCCTTTCGCCGGTCATCTCTCCCAAGCACAACGCCTGCACAGATCTCGCGCGCTCAAACTGACCCCTTCACGCGGCGCCCGGATGACCACGGAGGGTGACGGACGGGCGCTGTGGGTGAGAGCCGCCGCCGGCCGCCGGCCGTGGTGTGGCCCGTGTCCCGCGGGGGAACTTGGTTCGCCGTGGTGCGCGCCTTGTGAGAGGAGCCCATGTGACAGCGTCAGCGGCGGGCGGCCGGGACCAGGGTGCGCAGGAGGCCGGGTACGAGCCGGATCCGCGCCGGTGGCGTGCCCTGTGGGTCACCCTGGTGGCCGGCTTCATGAGCCTGCTGGACGTCTCGATCGTGGTGGTGGCCCTGCCCTCCGTGCAGCGCGGCCTGCACGCCTCACCCGCGCAGGTGCAGTGGGTGGTCTCCGGATACGCCCTCGCCTTCGCCCTCGCGCTCGTCACCGCCGGCCGCCTCGGGGACGCGCTCGACCGACGCCGCATCTTCCTGCTCGCCCTCAGCGGCTTCGTGCTCTTCAGCGCGGCCTGCGGGGCCGCTTCGAGCATCACGCTGCTGGTGGTGGCCCGGCTCGCCCAGGGACTGGCGGCCGGCTTCATGGCGCCGCAGAACTCCGCGCTCATCCAGCAACTTTTCCGGGGCGCCGAGCGCGGTCGCGCCTTCGGCTTCTTCGGCGCCACCGTCGGCATCTCCTCCGCCGTCGGGCCGCTGGCCGGCGGCGTCATCCTCGCCCTGGCCCCGGGCACCGAGGGCTGGCGGTGGGTCTTCTACGTCAACGTCCCCATCGGCATCCTCGCCGTCCTCCTCGGCCGCCGCCTGCTGCCCCGCACCCGGCCGTCCGGGCGGCAGCACGTGGACCTGCCGGGCGTGCTGCTCCTCGGCCTCGGCGTCCTGGCGCTCATGTACCCGCTGGTCCAGGCGGGCGCGGGCGGCATCGGCCGGCTGTGGTGGCTGTTCCCGGCGGGCGCCGCGATCCTCGCCGTCTTCACCTGGTGGCAGCGCCGCCTCGTCACCCGGGGCGCCCAGCCGCTGCTCGACCCGCGTCTGTTCACCACGGTGCGCGGCTACGCCGTCGGCGCCGGCGTCGGCACGCTCTACTTCGTCGGCTTCAGCGGCGTCTGGCTGGTCTTCGCGCTCTTCTACCAGGACGGCCTGGGCTTCTCCCCACTCCGGTCCGGCCTGGCCGTGACGCCCTTCGCCCTCGGTTCGGCCGTCGCGGCCGCGGTAGCCGGCCGGCTGGTGGACCGTCTCGGCCGCGTCCTCACCGTGGGCGGACTCGTGGCCGTGATCGTCGGCCTGGGCGGCACCGCGCTGCTGCTGCGCCTCGCCCCCCTCGACATCGCGCCCTGGGCCGCCGCCCCCGCGATGTTCCTCGGCGGCCTCGGCAGCGGCTGCGTGATCTCCCCCAACATCACCATGACCCTGCGCGACGTACCGGTCCGCATGGCGGGCGCGGCCGGCGGCGCCCTGCAGACCGGGCAGCGGCTCGGCGCCGCGGTGGGCACCGCCGCCCTGCCCGGCCTCTTCTACCTCGTGCTCGGCGGCGGCGGCGACTACCGCGGCGCCCTCGTCACCGCGCTCGGCGCCGGGCTCGTCGGCATGGCGGCGTCCCTCGCCCTCGCGACCTCCGACTGGAAACGCGACCGACGGACGCGCCGGGCACACGCGAAGTGCCCGGACGATGTGGCCAACAACCCCATACACGCCCGGCAGAACTGATCCCCCGCGCTCCCGCCGAGCGCGGAACGGAGGTCAGCCGGCCGCCAGAACGACCGCCTCCTCCTTGCCGCCGTCCGCGCTGACGCTCGGGGTCAGGGGCAGGTAGGCGGTGATCTGCTTCCCCTTCGCGCGGGGTGCGACAGCGACCCGGTCGCTGACGGTGTGCACGAGGCGCAGGCCGTGTCCGCCGACGCGGTACCGGTCCCCCTTGCGCACCGTGGGCTGCTCCGCCGATGTGTCCCACACGGTGATGGCCAGCCTTCCTCGGAACAGTCGCAGGATCAGCTCACAGGGGCCGGGCGCGTGCCGGATGGCATTGGTGACCAGTTCGCTGACGACGAGTTCTGCGTCCACGGCCAGAGAGGCCGGAATCGGTTCGGGGTCGGTGTGCGGACCGTGGGCGAGAAAGGCGTGCAGGGCGAGGCGGGCGTCGAAGGCGCTTGCCGCGCCGTCGTCCCACGCCGCGCCGAAGCGCAGCATGGCGTGCTCGTCCGGGCCCTGCCGATCTGCCGCCTGCTTCCCAAGCGGAGTGACCATGCGGAGGCTCTTTCGTTGTGTTCGCCCCTTCCGGGGCAGCTTTCGACGTGCGTTTACCCGGGTGCGTACCACGCATACCCGGGCAGGCTCCGGCCGCACGCGAAAACTGCTGCGAGTGGTAGCAGTCACACGGGGCTGGTTTCGGCCACAGAGGGCACACGGGAACCGCCGGAGTGCGTCCCGCGGGGACGCGACGACAGCCGGCAGGGGCGGTCGACCAGCGAGGAGGCGACGACATGGCAGGGCCGGAGCGTACGGAGACCGCCGCGCGGCAATCCCCGGCCGTACCTGACGCCTCACTGCACCGCAGGCTGGAGGCCATCGGAACCGCGGCCTACGTCGTGGACGAGGAGGGACGCATCCTCGCCGCCAACGTCCGCGCCCGGGATGTGCTGGCCCTGACCGCCGACGACATGCTCGGCCATGACGCGCACGACCTGCTGCACCGGGACTCCCACGGGCAGCCGCTGCCGAGGACCCGGTGCAGAATGCGGCAGGCCTTCCACGCCGGGCGGACCGCACAGGCCGCGGAGGACCACTTCGCCCGCGGAGACGGTTCCCTGCTGCCCATCTCCTGGCTGATCACCCCCTACGAGATCGGCGAAGACGGAGCCGGCACCCTCGTGCTCTTCCACGTAGCCGACCCCGCCCAGGCGACCGACCCCGGGCCGGAACCGGCGGCCAGGCCGCTGCCCGAGCTCGAGAGGCTCGCCCTGCTGGCCGAGGCCACCGCGCAGTTGACCTCCACGCTCGACGTGGACGAGGCACTGGAACGGCTGGTGAATCTGGTGGTGCCCCGGCTGGCGGACTGGGTGGTCATCGACCTGATCACCGAGCGGGACGAGGTGTGGCGCACCGCCGTCGTCCATGCCGAAGACGGTGCCCTCGTGCACCGCGACGACCTCCAGGGCCCCATGCCGCCCGTCCCGGAGGAATCGCCGATGCCCCTGTCGAGAGCCCTGCGCGGCGTGGCCTCCACGGTGGCCGGGCCCGGCACCTACCGGCGGACCCCGGACTCCGGCATCGCGGTCGAGCAACGCCGGCTGTTCGACATGACGGGGATGCACTCCGCGGCCATCGCGCCCATCCGCAGCACCCGCGCGGTCCTGGGCGCCCTGACCCTGGGCCGCGCCGACGACCCGGTCGCCTTCACCCCCGCCGACCTCCCCCTGGTCGAGGACATCGCGCGCCGGGCCGGCCTCGCCCTGGACAACGCCCGCCTCTACCAGCGTCAGCGCAAGGTCGCCGAGACCATGCAGAACCATCTGCTGCCCCAGATGCCCGGGGTCCCGGACCTGCAGATGACCGTCCGCTACCTGCCCGCACCCGACGCCTCACAGGTCGGTGGCGACTGGTACGACGCCTTCCCCCTGTCCGACGGGTCCACCGCCCTGGCCGTCGGGGACGTCGTCGGACACGACCTGGAGGCGGCGGCCGGCATGGCGCAGGTGCGCAACATGCTCCGCGCCTACGCCTGGTCCCAGCACGAACCGCCCAGCCGGATCGTCACACGGCTGGACGAAGCGCTCCAGCACATCACGGACGTCGACATGGCCACGATGGTCTTCGCCCGGATCGAGCCGGCGGACGACGGCCAGTGGCAGCTGTCCTGGACCAACGCGGGCCACCCCCCGCCCCTGCTGATCAGCCGCGACGGCCTGGCGAGCTATCTCACCGACGGACACGGCATCGTCCTGGGCGCCGGAGCCGGCACCCCGCGCCCGGACGCCGTGACCCTGCTTCCGCCCGGATCCACCCTCGTGCTGTACACCGACGGCCTCATCGAAGAGCCCGGACACATCCTCGACAAGGGCCTGAACCGGCTGAGCCGGCACGCGGCCGCCCTCGCCCACCGCCCCCTCGCCTCCTTCACCGACCACCTGCTGCGCCGCGTCCGACCCGCCGACAACGACGACGACGTCGCCCTGCTGGCCCTGCGCACCCCCAGCGTCATCTCGCCGAGCGGGCCGAGCAGTTCGCGGATCTCGTCGAGCGCGTCGACGAGCAAGGACAGGGGCGTGCGGTAGGCGAGCGCGCTGACGCTCACGGCTCCGGAAGGCGTGCTCGGCGACGCGAGGTAGACGGGCAGGGCGAGCCCTTATGCTGCTGCATGGCGTTCCAGAATGTAGACCCCTGTACCGTCTACCGGAAGGGCTTCATGGAGAGGCTCCGCAGCGCTCAGTGGTACGAGGGACAGGACCGCAACGCCTACATACACCGCGCGTGGATGCGCCGCGGAGTGCCGGACGACGCCTTCACCGGCAGGCCGCAGATCGCCATCGCCAACACCGCCTCGGACCTGACCCCGTGCAACGCGCACCTGAACGAGGTCGCGGCCTCAGTGCGTAACGGCGTGTACGAGGCGGGCGGCATCCCGCTGGACCTGCCCGTGGTGTCCCTCGGCGAGACACAGGTGCGGCCGACGGCCATGCTGTGGCGGAACATGGCCGCCATGGCCACGGAGGAGATGCTGCGGGCCAACCCGATCGACGGCGTGGTCCTGCTCGGCGGCTGCGACAAGACGATCCCGTCGCTGCTCATGGCCGCGGCCTCGGTGGATCTCCCCGCGGTCGTGGTCCCCGGCGGGCCGATGCTCAACGGCACGTTCCGCGGCGGCCTGCTGGGCTGCGGCACCGGGGTGTGGAAGCTGTCGGAGGAGGTCCGCGCGGGCACGCTCTCCGAGGAGCAGTTCACCCGCTCCGAGTCGGCGATGATCCGCAGCCGCGGCCACTGCAACACGATGGGCACCGCCTCGACGATGGCCCTGGTGGCCGAGGCCCTCGGCACGGTCCTCCCCGGGACCGCCGGCACCCCCGCCCCCGACAGCCGCCTGCTGGAGGCCGCCCACCACACCGGCCGGCTGGCGGTGGAGATGGTGGGCGCCGACCGGCGACCGGGGACGTTCCTCACCGAGGCGTCCTTCCGGAACGCGATCGTCGCGCTGGCCGCGATCGGCGGCTCGACCAACGCCGTGGTCCATCTCCTGGCCGTCGCGGGCCGGTTGGGCATCGACCTGACGCTGGACGACTTCGACCGCATCGGCTCCCGGGTGCCGGTCCTGGTGGACCTCCAGCCGGCCGGCCGCTTCCTCATGGAGGACTTCCACCGCGCCGGCGGACTGCTCGCCGTCCTGCGCGAGGTGCGCGACCTGCTGGACCCCGAGGCGCTGACCGTCACCGGCAGACCGCTGGCCGACTACCTGGACGACGCCGGGATCTGGGACGGCGAGGTCATCCGCACCCGCACCGCACCGCTGGTCGCCGAGGGCGGTATCGCCGTCCTGCGCGGCAACCTCGCGCCCGACGGCGCGCTCGTCAAACCCGCCGCCGCCTCCCCGCACCTGCTGCGGCACCGGGGCCGGGCCGTCGTCTTCGACTCCGTCGAGGACTTCCACGCCCGCATCGACGACCCCGGGCTCGACGTCGACGCCGACTCCGTCCTCGTGCTGCGCGGCTGCGGCCCCAAGGGCTACCCGGGCATGCCCGAGGTGGCGAACATGCCCCTGCCGAGGAAGCTCCTCGTCCGTGGCGTCCGCGACATGGTCCGCGTCTGCGACGGCCGCATGAGCGGCACCGCGTACGGCACGGTCGTCCTGCACGTGGCCCCGGAGGCCGCGGCGGGCGGCCCCCTCGCCCTCGTACGGACCGGGGACTTCATCACCCTCGACGTCGAGGCCCGCCGCATCGACGTCGACGTCCCCGCCGACGAACTCGCCCGCCGCACCCCGGCCGAGGCCGGCGTGGGCGGGTACGCCGCTCCTCGCCGCGGCTGGGAACGTCTCTACGTCGACCACGTCCTCCAGGCCGACACCGGCGCCGACCTCGACTTCCTCGTCGGCTCCAGCGGTTCCGAGGTGACCCGCGAGTCGCACTGACACCCGGTCACCCCGGCTGGTTCACCAGGTCACGGGCAACTCCGTGACGCCCCCGGTGAGGGTGGTCCGCACCTCCAGCTCGTCCAGTCCCTTGGCGAGCCGCAGACCGGGCAGACGGCGGGCCAGCGTGGCGAAGACGATGCGCAGCTCGACGCGGGCCAGGCTCGCGCCGATGCAGAAGTGCACACCGTGGCCGAAACCGAGGTGGGTGCGTTCGGAGCGGTCGGGATCGAAGGTCTCGGCGTCGCGGTAGACCGAGGCGTCGCGGTTGGCGGAGTTGATCGACAGGACCACGGCGTCACCGCGCCGGATGGTGACACCGGCGACGTCGACGTCGGTGTGGGCGTACCGCAGCAGACCGAGGTCGCCGGGCGCGCCCAGGCGCATGATCTCCTCGACGGTGGCGTTGACCCGGCCGTCGGGGTCGGCGGTCAGCGCCTCCCACTGGTCGAGGCGGGTGAGCAGGAAGAGCGTGCCGAGACCGATGCGGTTGACCGTGGTCTCGTGCCCGGCGAAGAGCAGGCCGACACAGAGCTGGATCATGTCGGCGTAGTCGTAGTCCGCGTCGGCGCTCTGAGCCTGCACCAGGTCGGAGATGACGTCCTCACCCGGCCGCGCCCGCTTGGTCTCGGCCAGAGCGGTCATGTACTCGTTGAACTCGTCCCGCGCCTGGTGGGCCGCGTCGCCGATGGCATAGTTCGACATCCGCTCCGACAGCGAGGCGAAGCGCTCGCGGTCGCTCTCGGGAACCCCGAGCAGCTTGCAGATGACCGCGACCGGCAGCGGGAAGGCCAGCCCGGACTGCAGGTCGACGAGCCGGTCGGGCGCGGTAGCGTGCCCGGCGATCAGTTCGTCCACACAGCGGTCGACCAGGTGCTGGACGTGATCGGAGAGCATCCGCATCCGCTTGGCCGAGAACGCCGGCGTCAGCAGCCGGCGCATCCGCGTGTGGTCGGCCTCCTCGGTCTCGTAGTTGCCCGTGGGCCCGTCCAGGACGGCGGCGCTGGTCAGGCGTGAGGCACGGTCCGGCTCGGGGTGGGAGCGGCCGAAGCGCCTGTCGCCGAGCAGGTCGCGCACCTCCTCGAAGCGGGTGACCAGCCAGGCGGGGTCTCCGGCCGGTGTGGTGACCGGGGTGACGGGCGCCTCCCGGCGCAGCACGTCGTAGAAGGGGGCGAGGTCGAGCACGTTCGGCCTCGGGAAGGGCAGCTGCTGACGCTCGGTGGCAACGCTCATGGCGTTCCTCCTGGGATCTCCGCATGCGATCTTCGAGCCGTCCCGACCGTAGCAGTTTGTTGGCAGTAACTGTCATTAAAGTTTCGGACAGTCGGCCGGTCTCGTCGGCATGGTTGGATCGCCTGATGGAGGACTCCGTGACGGACAGCGGACCCGTGCCCCGCCGGGGGCGGCCGCCGGTGAGTGACGAGCAACGGCGAAGACAGCGCCTCGACATCTCCCGGCACGCGGTCCGGCTCTTCGCCGAGCAGGGTGTGGCCGCCACCTCCGGCGAACAGATCGCGCGGGCGGCCGGGGTCTCCGAACGCACGCTGTGGCGCTACTTCCCCGGCAAGGAGAGCTGCGTCGAGCCGCTGCTCACGAAGATGATCGACGCCTTCCGCGCGGTGCTGCACGCCTGGCCGGCCGAGCTGGGCCTGACCGAGCATCTGCGCGCGGCCTACCAGCCGGTCCTCGACTCGTCGTCCGCCGAGGACATCGAAGCGGTTCTGGCCGTGGTCCGGATGACCCATGACGAACCCGCGCTGCGCGCCGCCTACCTCGTCCTCCGGGAACGCGCGGAGGAGACGTTCGCCGAGGTGCTCGCCGAACGCCTGGGCACCTCGCCCGACGCGCTGGACGTCCGGGTGCAGGCCGCCGCCATCAGCGCCGTACTCAAGGTCGCGGCCGACGACTTCGCCCGCGAGACGGCCGGCCGGGGCCTCACCCCCGACGTGCTGACGGACCATCGCGAACAACTCGCCCACGCCCTCGCCCTGGTGACCTCGGGCCTCCCGGACGGCGGCACCGGCGCCTGACCGCCACGCGAGCCGCGCAGCACGCCTGCAAGGATCGTATTGAATCGATTCACATCCCCTTCGGCTGCTCTCCGCCCCGCTGTCGAGCCCCGGGCCCCCTTCTCCGGCCCCAGCTCCCCGTTCCGCGCCCTCCTCGACAGCACCCCCGGACGGTTTCCCTCCGTGCAGAACGTTTCCCGCCGGACGACCTTGCGCTCGAGAGGGCCAAGTACCGCCTGCGGCTCGCCGGGACGCACGTCGGGTGGAGGACCTCCGGACCCGGGCCCGGCGGCCTACGCCGGTGGCGGGGCGGTGGTCCGGCGCGGCACGAGCGTGGGGGAGAGCATGACGCGGGTCGCGGGCCGGTGCCGGTCCGCGATCCGTTCCAGCAGGAGGCGCACGGCGTTCCTGCCCATCTCGTGCCCCGCCTGGTCGACGCTGGTCAGGGAGATCGGGCCGAACGCGGCGAACGTGGTGTTGTCGTATCCGGCCACGGAGAGGTCACCGGGGACGGACAGCCCGGCTTCGGCGACCGCTTCCAGTACGCCCATGGCGACGATGTCGGCCCCGGCGAAGACGGCCGTGGGCCGGTGCGGCCGGCTCAGCAGGAGCTTCGCGCCCTCGTGGCCGCCCTGCTGGGTGTAGCTGGTGGAGACGACGTCGATCCGGTCCTCCAGACCGTGCGCCCGCATGGCCAGCCGGTATCCGTCGGCCCGCCGGGCGTTGGGCATCTCCGCGAGGCGGGCGGGGTCGGTCTCGTGGTGCTCGATGTGCGCGATGCGGTGGTGCCCGAGGCCCGCGAGGTGGCCGACGACCAGGGACGCGCCCTCGATGTCGTCGTCGGCCACGGTGTCGTACCGGGCGGACGAGCCGTGCCGCCCGATGACGACGGTCGGCACGGCGGAGGCGACGTGTTCGAGGCGGGTGCGTGACGAGACGGGGGCGACCAGGACGATGCCGTCCATGCCGCGGTCGATCATCGCCTCGGTGACCTGGGCCTCCGCCTTCTCGCCGTTGCAGCCCGGGCCGAGGAACACCTGGTAGTCGGTGCCCTGGAGCGAGTCGGTGATGCCGTCGAGGATCTCGGGGAAGAAGGGGTTGCGGATGTCGGGCAGCATCACGCCGATGGTGTACGTCTGCCCGCGCATGCCCCTGGCGCCGGTGTGCGGCCGGTAGCCGAGTTCGTCGATCGCGCGGCGCACCTTGGCACGCATCTCGGGGCTCGCGCCGTAGGCGTTGCGCAGCACCTTGGACACGGCCGTGGTGGACACCTGGGCGTGCCGCGCGACATCGACGATGGTGACTCTGCGACGCGGTGCTGGTGGCTCCATCCGGCCTCTTGCCTCTCCGGGAATCGATGTCCGCCGAGTGTATGCCGCATGTCTTGACGCCACGCGGGGCGCTCTCTAGGGTCTGGCCACGCCCTCTTGGGCAACGTTACCCACGGCCGCCCCACGATTTCTCCGGCCTCACCCCGACCGCATCACCCGCGACACGGACGACAGCGCGAGCCTCCCGCGCCATGCCGAGCCAGGGACTCGGACGGCAGTGTTTTTGAATCGATTCAATGCATTTCTCCCGGCCAGTACCCATGACAGTGAAAGGACGCAGGTGTGACTCAGGAACAGCACGGTGCGGACGGCGCCACCCCGAACGCCGGCGAAGCGACACCACCCGGCGCGCAGCACGCGGCGGTACGCCGCCGGACCGTGCTCGCGGTGACGGCCGGCGCCATGTCGCTCGGAGCCGGGGTCGCGGGCGGTGGCATCGGTGCCGCGGCGGAAGCGTCCCGCCGCCCGGACACCCGCGCGGTGTGGGGCCTGACCGTCGAACACCGCACCGACCCCCTCGGCACGGACGCGAGCAGGCCCCGCTTCGGGTGGCGCATGCGATCGGCCGTCCGCGGCCGGAGCCAAGGGTCGTACCAGATCCTCGTGGCCAGCTCGCCCGACCGGCTCTCGGGCGCCCGCGCGGACGTCTGGAACAGCGGACGCGTCCGCTCCGCCGATTCCGTGGCCGTCCGGTACGCGGGCAGGGCGCTCAGCGCCTCGACCCGCTACCACTGGACCGTCACCGTCTGGGACACCGAGGGCCGCCTCGTCGGAGTCGCTTCCCCGGCCGCCTTCGAGACCGGCCTCATGAGCACCGACGGAGTGGCCGGCTGGGACGGGGCCCAGTGGATCGGGATGAAGGGCAAAGCCCCCCGTTCGGCCGGTGCACCGCTGCTGCGGAAGGAGACACCCCTCAGGGCCGACAGCCCACGGAAGGTGCGCGAGGCGCGGCTGTACGTCTCGGCCCTCGGAGTCCACGACACCTACGTCAACGGACAGCACGTCATCGTCCCGCAGGACGGCGGCACCACGATCGAGCTGCTGCCCCCGGGCTGGACCAACTACGACCGGCGCGTCAACTACACGACGTACGACGTCACGGACCTGGTGCGGCGGCAGCGCGGGATCACCCTCGCCTTCGTCCTGGGCAACGGCTGGTACAACGGCCGGATCTCCGAGGGCAGTACGTACTGGTCGAAGGACGGCAACGCCCTCGCGGTCAAGGCCAAACTCCTGCTGAGGTACGCCGACGGCACCTCGCAGACGGTCGTCACCGAGCCGGACGGGTCCTGGAAGGCCACCGACACCGGCCCCTGGCGGGCCGACGACATCTACGACGGCCAGACCTACGACGCCCGAAGGGAACTGCCGGGCTGGACGTTGCACGGGTTCGACGACTCCGCCTGGGCGGACGTGGAACGCGTCGCCTTCGAGGACAGGTACCCGGACGTGCGACTCCTCGCCTATCCGGCCGAGACGGCCCGCCTGATGCCGAAGTGGGACCGCCGGCCGCGGTCGATCACCGTCGCCACCGGGGTGAGCGGCCAGGACGGCAGCCCCAACGGCAAGGGCCGCATCGTCGTCGACCCCGCCCGGACGGTGACCGACCCGGAGCGGGCCGCCTCCGCCTCCGTCACGATCGGCAGCGGCGAGACGGCGATCTTCGACCTCGGCCAGAACATGGTCGGCGTCGCCCGCTACGGCCTGCGCGGCCCGGCCGGCGCCCGGGTCGAGTTCCGGTTCGGCGAGATGCTGAACGACGACAGCGCCGGCGCGGACGGCCCCGAGGGCTCCGTCTACCGGGCCAACCTCCGCAGCGCCAAGGCCACCAGCACGTACATCCTGAAGGGAGACCGGCACGGCGAGACCCATCAGGACTCCCTGACCTTCTACGGCTTCCGCCACGTCTCCGTCACCGCGACCGACACCGTCACGATCACCGGCCTGACCGGCAAGGTCGCCACGTCCGCGATCCGCGAGACCGGCACCCTCACCACCGACGACCCCGACGTCGACCGCCTGGCGAGCAACATCCGGTGGGGTCAGCGTGGCAACTACCTCTGGGTGCCCACCGACTGCCCTCAGCGCGACGAACGCCTCGGCTGGACCGGTGACACCCAGGTCTTCGCCACCACCGGCCTGTACAACGCCGACGCCGGTGCCTTCCTCAGCCACTTCCAGGACACCGTCGCCGACTCCCAGACCGTCTACGGCACGGACAAGGCCCAGTTCACCGGAGTGGCTCCGGGCGGGCGGTACAACTTCCCCGACGGAGGCAGCGGTTGGGCCGACTGCGGTGTCATCCTCCCGTGGACCGTGTGGCAGATGACCGGCGACGCCACCGTTCTGCACGCCAACTGGCCGGCCATGACCCGCTACATGGACTGGATCCGCGAGCAGACCGGTGACACCTACGCCGGTCAGGGCTCCCTCACCGGCGACTGGCTGGCACCGCAGAAGACCAGCGCCCAGCTCATGAGCGACGTCTACTACGGGTATGCCGCGCGGCTGATGGCGCGGATGGCGCACGCGATCGGCCGCACCGCCGAGGCCGAGGAGTACCAGCGCCTCTTCACCCGCATCAGGCAGGCGTTCATCACCAAGTACCTCAGCACCGGCGACGGCCGGGTCACGGTGAAGTCCAGCCTGGGCGACGCCTCCCCGATCGAACCGGGCGCCGACCCCTCCCAGAAGACCGAGGACAACAGTCAGACAGCGCTGCTGTGGGTCCTCAAACTCGGGTTCTACGAGACGGAGGCACAACGCCGCGCGCTGGTCGGCCTGCTGGCGGACAACATCGGCAACGACGCGGCCTACAAGGCGGCCCACCCCGACAGCAGCCGGGTCCGGTACGACGAGAACACGCTGTCCGTCGGCTTCCTGGGCGTCAACGTCCTCGCGCCCGTCCTCACCGACGAGGGCCGCGCGGACCTGGCGTACGAGCTGCTGCACCAGGACGCGTTGCCGTCCTGGCTGTACTCGGTGAAGAACGGCGCCACCACCGTCTGGGAGCGCTGGAACTCGTACTCCGAGGACGCCGGCTTCGGTCCGGTCAGCATGAACTCCTTCAACCACTACGCCTATGGCGCGATCATGGAGTGGATGTACACGCACATGGCCGGTATCGCCCGCGACCCGGACAGCCCCGGCTTCAAACGCTTCCTGCTCCAGCCCCACCTCGATCCCACGGGCCGGATCACACGGGTGTCGGGCACGTACGAGTCGCCGTACGGGGAGATCGTGAGTGCGTGGCAGGTCGTCGAGGCGGGCCGGGCCCTCACGTACGAGGCCGTCGTGCCCGCCAACAGCGAGGCGACGCTGCGTCTTCCGGCCATCTCCGCCGACGCCGTCCGCGAGGGACGCACCCCGCTGGGCCGGGTGCCCGGAGTGCGCTTCCTCGGATTCGCGGACGGAGTCTCCTCGTACCGCCTGCCGTCCGGCCGGTACCGGCTGACCGCCGCGTTGCGCTGAGCCGGCCCGGCGGGATCGCCCCGGGCCGGCGGGTCGTCAGCGTGCGACGCAGCCGCCCTCGACGGGCGGGGCGACGCCCACGACGAAGCCGGCTCCCGGGCTTCACAGCCACAGGACGGCCTGGGCGATCTCGTCGGCGGTGCCGAGCCGGTTGACGGGCTGGTTGGCCTCTGCCTCGGCGCGGTCGAGCTCCCCCTTGGCGATCATGTCGCTGACCAGAAGCTGTCCCCCTCACAGCCGATCGACTGACGGCACCGCCGGGAGGGTGTGGTGGTCCCCGGTGACACGGGCGTTGACCCGCCGCATCCAGTCCCGGTCGGTGTGCCACATGGGGTGGTGGGGCGCCGCGTTGGACGTCAGGACGACGCCGTGGAAACCCGCGGCCAGACAGCGGTCGACGACGAACTCCGCGATGTCCTTGCCGACGGCGTCCTCCTCGAAGCGCGCCAGGAGAGGGGTGTACCCCACCACGCCCTCACCGAGCACGGCGGGGACGCCGCGGTCGCGGGCGAACGCGGCCACGGCGTCCACCCACTCGGCCAGCGTCTCGCGCATGGCCTGCCGGTGCGCCGCGTAGTTCTCGTAGAGCCACAGGTCCCAGCGGTCGGGGTCCACCCAGTCGTGCGCGTAGAACAGTTCCCGCGGGATCCCGGTGGCCGCGAGCCGCCAGGCTTCGTCCGGCTGGTGGTCGGCGAAGGCGGGCGCGTCGGGGCGCAGCATGCCGGCCAGTTCGGGGGTGGGCCAGGTGGCCGTCCGGGGCGCCGGCTCCGTGCCGTGGCCCAGGCCCACCGTCCGGTACAGCGCGCCGAGCACACCGTAGACGTAGAAGTGGAAGTGCGCGATCTGTGCCTGCTCCGGCAGGTCGTCGAGCTCGTGCGGCCAGGGCTCGCCGAGCGAGTAGGTCATGGGGATGCCGGGGTGACGCGCCCGCAGCAGCCGCACGGCACGGTCCAGGGGACCGCGCAGCCGGGCGTAGTGCGTGGCGCCGTCGTCCGGCACGAGGGAGCAGTTGTCGACCTCGTTGTGCACCTCGACGTAGGCGACACGGTCGGCCAGTCCGCGCTCGGTGAGGAAGTCCAGCAGGTTGGCGAGCGCCTCGGCCACCACCTCGGCACGCTCCGGGCCGGGAACGGCGGCCAGGGCGCGGTGCCAGGCGTCGGTGTCGGCGAAGCTCGGGGACTGCTGGTACTCCCAGGAGGAGACGATCACCCGGCAGTCGTGGCGGGCGGCCGCCTCGAACAACTCGACGAGCCGTCGGCGGCCGTCCAGCTCGTAGCCGCCGCGCACGTTGTACCAGCGGGTGCGCTGCCCGAACCGCTCACCCAGACCGCGGACCCGCACCGACTCCGGAGCGGGGACCCGGCCGGAGAACAGCAGGAACGGCATGGCGCACACACGCACGGTGTTGAAACCCCGCTCCACGGCCTCGGCGAAGGCGTGATCGAGGTCGGCGAAGGGCTCGCCGGGTCCTGCCTGGGTGTACCAGCTGAAGTCCCAGAGGGAGATGGCGAGTCGGCCGCCGGCGGCCTGCTGAGGTGAGGTCATGAGACCACGCTAGCTCAATTTCCATTAATTATGAATAATCCTTGACAGGGGTGAGGGGGCTGTCCAGGCTCTGGGGCGAACGAACGTCCGCGCGCCTTGAGGAGCCGCCGCCATGAACCCACCCATCCACCCGACCCGGCGCACCGTCGTCACGGCACTCGCCGTGGCGAGCACCGTCGCCCTGCCGGCCTGGCCGGGCACGGCGCATGCCGCGGACAACACCGTGGACAGCCCGGTGCTCGACCCCCACCCGGCCACCGAGCCCTCCGGAACCCATGTACGAGACGTCGGTGGCACCAACGTCGTCTTCCAGTACGGCGCGGTACTCCCCGCCTTCGACGGCTGGCGCACCCATGAGCCCACCCGCGAGTACCTGTCCCTGGACAAGCGGTGGCGCTTCCGCTTCGACCCCGGCAACAAGGGGCTCGGCGAGGGCTGGCAGTCCCCGCGCTTCGACGACACGTCCTGGGGCCGCATCGACGTCCCCTCGGCCTGGGACCTGCTGGGCACCCCCGGATTCGCCTCGGAGACCGCCCCCTTCGGCAAGGGCACCGCGTTCACCGACGGTTACGCCTGGTACCGCACCACCGTCGACATTCCCGGCTCCTGGCGGGCCCGCCATGTGCGCATCGCCTTCCTGGCAGCCGGCTACAGCGCCGAGGTCTGGCTCGACGGCACGTACCTGGGCAAGCACGAGGGCGCCAACTCCCCCTTCGCGCTTCCGGCGGCGAAGGCGCTCAGGCCTGGTGCACGCCAGACGATCGCGGTGCGCGTGTTCCGCAGGGCGTCCTACACCGACTACACGGCCTCGTCCCCGCAGCCGGTGACCGACGACCACGAGATCCCGTACAAGCCGGTCGACTACTGGCCCTACGCGGGTCTGACCAGGTCCGTCTGGGTCGAGGCGGTTCCGCCGGTCACCGTCGCCAAGCTGCTCGTGTCCGGCGCGGACGGGAGACTCGAGGCGCGGGCCGTGGTCGAGAACCACGGATCCTCGGACTTCGAGGGCTTCCTCACGCTGGACCCCGGCCCGGGCAGTCGCGCCCGGCCCACGGTGGTCGAGGCCAGGATCGCGGCCCGGTCGGCCGGCGTCGTACGCGTCTCGGTCCCCGTGCCCCGTGCGCCGCGGTGGAGCCCGGCCGCGCCGCACACGCACACCGCCCGCGCCACGCTGACCGCCGCGAAGCCCGGCGGCCCACGCGTGGACACCCTGTCCACGCGCTACGGCGTGCGTGACCTCTCCGTGGCCGACGCCCAACTGCGGCTGAACGGCAAGGCCCTGTTCCTCAAGGGCCTCAACTGGCACGAGGAGACCGGCGCCCACGGCAGGGCGATGACACCGGGGGAGTACGACAGGGAACTGGGCCACATCAAGGCGGTGGGCGCCAACTTCATCCGCAACTGCGTCTACAACCGTCACCCGTACGTCTACGACTGGGCGGACGAGCACGGTGTGCTGGTGATGGACGACATCGACACCATGTGGCTCAACACCGCCCAGGAGAAGCTCCAGACCGAGCGCTACGGCCTCGCCCGCGCCCTGGCCCTGACCATGGCGTGGAACCAGCACAACCACCCGTCGGTGATCCTGTGGGGCCTGCAGAACGAGTCGGAGATCGACCCTGAGGGCGCGCCGGTCTACCGCGCCTGGCTCGCCGACATGAAGGCGGCGGTGAAGGCCGTCGACCTCACCGCCCGGCCCGTGACCTGGGCCTCCAACACGAGCAACGACCCGGCCTTCGACCTCGCGGACGTGATCGGGTTCAACGAGTACTTCGGCTACTTCTACGGCAAGGACGCCGACCTCGGCCCGACGCTGGACGCGGTGCACGCCAAGTATCCCGGCAAGCCCATCCTGATCACGGAGAACGGCACCTGGTCGGAGGCCGGCACCCACGGCCCGAGCACCACCCAGGGCACCGAGGAATGGCAGGCGGCCTGCTTCACCGCGCACTGGGACCAGGTGGCCGCGCGCAGCGCGTTCGTCGCCGGCTTCACCTACTGGGTCCTGAAGGACTACAAGCAGCGGGCCGGGTACAACCAGGACCACAACGGCATCTCCGTCATGGGGCTGCTCACCTTCGCCGAGGAGCGGCCCAAGCTCGTCCACGAGGCGTTCCGGAAGGCGGCCAACCCCAGGCCGTAGGCGCCTGACACGCACGGTGGCCCGTGGCCGGCGCCGAGCCGGCCACGGGCCACCGTGCGTGTCAGCCCTTGACGCTGCCCTGCGTCAGGCCCGACCGCCAGTAGCGCTGCAGCACGAGCATCGCCGCCGCCAGCGGAAGGACCGAGAGGAACGCTCCGCCCACCGTGAGCTGGTTGAGCTCGGGAATGCGGTTGGCCGCCGCCTGCCAGGTCGTCAGGCCCAGGGTGATCGGGTATTTACGGTCGTCCGACAGCATGACCAGCGGCAGGAAGTAGTTGTTCCAGATGCCGACGAACTGGAAGAGGAAGACGGTCACGAGCGCGGGTGTCATGGTGCGCAGCACGAGGGTGCCGAAGATCCGCCACTCGCCGGCACCGTCGACGCGGGCCGCCTCCAGCATCTCGGCCGGTACCGCGGCCTCCGCGTAGATCCGGCACAGATACACCCCGAACGGGCTGACGACGCTGGGAATCAGCACCGCCCAGTAGGTGTTGGCCAGGCCCACCTTGCTGAACAGCAGGTACAGCGGCAGAGCGAGCGCGGTACTGGGCAGCAGCACACCGGCGAGTACGACCTTGAAGACCGCCTCCCGACCGCGGAACCGGTACACGGCGAGGGCGTAGCCGGCGGCGCCGGCGAGCAGGGTGGCCAGCACACCGCCCACCCCCGCGTACAGGATGCTGTTGAAGGTCCAGCTCCAGAAGACGCCGTCGGCGTAGGAGAAGACCTTCGAGAGGTTGTCCAGCCACCGCGGGTCGGAGAACCACAGTCCGAAGGTGCCGAAGAGGTCGGCGCTGCTCTTGGTGGAGGCCACCACCAGCCAGTAGACGGGCAGCAGGAAGTAGAGCGCCGCGACGGTCAGCAGGGCGACCAGCAGGATCCGTGAGGGCTTCGGACCACGCCGTCGCGGGCCTCCGGCACGGCGCGCCCCGGCAGCCCAGGGGGCCCGAGCCGAGTCGGCCACCGGCTTCTTGGCGGGGGGAGTGGACACGCTCACCGTGCATCCCTTCTTTCCTTGCGGTTCACCAGGCTGAGGAAGCCGAAGGACAGCACGCTCGCCACCAGGGCGAGGAGCACCGACTCGGCCGCGGCGAGGTAGATGTTGTTGTTGGCGAACGCCTCGTTGTACGCGCTCAGGTTGGGTGTGTACGAGTTGGTGACCGCCGGGGTCAGCGGTTTGATGACCAACGGTTCGGCGAACAACTGCAGCGTTCCGATGATGGAGAACACGCCGGTGAGCACCAGGGCCGGCCGGGCGAGCGGCAGCTTGATCCGCATCGCCGTCTGCCACGCACCGGCCCCGTCGATGCGGGCGGCCTCGTAGAGCTCCTGGGGGATCGCCTTGAGCTGGGCGACGATCACCAGCATGTTGTAGCCGGCGAACTCCCAGATCACGATGTTGGCGATGGACCACAGCGCGGTGTCGTAGCCGAGGAAGTCGGGCGTGAGCCCGACCCTGCCGAGCAGGTCGGTGATCGGGCTCACGCCGGGCACGTACAGGAAGCCCCACAGGATCGAGGCGATGACGCCGGGGACGCCGTACGGCAGGAAGCAGGCGGCACGCAGGATCCCCGCCCAGCGGTGGGAGAGCGTGTCGAGCGCCAGTGCCAGCGCGGTGGACAGCAGCAGCATCACCGGGATCTGCACCACGCCGAAGAGCAGCACCCGCGCGAAGCTCTCCAGGAACGCCGACTGCTGAAGGGCGAGGCCGTAGTTGTCGAGTCCGGCGAAGCCGATCGTGGCCCGGCCCAAGCCCAGCGGACCGGAGCGGACCGGTGTGAGCAGGCTCTGGTAGACCGCGTAGCCGAGGGGGAGGACGAAGGTGAACAGGAAGAGGGCGACGAAGGGAAACAGGAACCCCCAGGCCGCCCGGTCGGGGCGGGCGGAGCGCCGGGTGCCGCCCGGTGCGGACTTCCTCGTCCGGCTGATCGTGGTGCTCATCGCGCGCTCCTTGCCTTCAGGCCCTTCGCCCGCAGGTTGTCCACAGTGCTCTTCTGGGCGTCGGCCAGCGCACCGGCGAGGCTGCCGCCTCCGTCGATGGCGGCGCCGAAGGCGTCCTGGAGCTGGGCGAAGTCGGCGTCCGTGGTGGGGGACCACTTCCAGGAGGTGTCGATCGCCCGGTCGGACACCGTGAACACGTCGTTGTAGCGCTGCCCCCCGAAGAACGGGTCGGGCTTGTCGAGTGCCGATCCGCGGAAGACGCCTGCTGCCGCGGGCCAGCCGTAGCCCACGGAGACGTTCAGGTCGACGGCCCGCCGGTCGGTGTTGATCCAGTGCGCGAAGCGCAGCGCCTCGCGCGGATGCCGGGTGCCCTGGAGGATCGCGGTGGACGATCCGCCCCAGTTGGCGGAGGCCTTCTGTCCCTCCTTCCACTGGGGCAGCAGGGCGACCCGCCACTTTCCCGCGGTGCCCGGCGCGTTGCCGCGCAGCAGGGCGTCGCCCCACTGCGGACCGATCCAGGCGGAGATCTGCCCGGTCTGGATGTGCTTGTACCAGGCGTTGGACATGTCGGGTTCGACGAAGACGAGGTCGTCGCGGACCATCCTCTCCCAGTACTCCGCCACCTCGCGGGAGAGAGCGTCGTCCATGTCGACGGCCCAGGTGTCGCCTTCGGTACGCACCCACCGCGCGCCGCGCTGCCAGCACATCGCGGCGAACCAGCTGGGCTGGTTGGGCGCGAACGCGCACAGCCTCGCCCCGTTGCCGCGGGCCTTGACGACGCGGGCGGCCTGTTCGAACTCGGCCCAGGTCGTGGGCGTTTCGATGCCCCACTTCGCGAACAGGTCGCGGCGGTGGAAGAGTCCCATCGGGCCGGACGCCTGAGGGATGGTGTACACCTTGCCGTCGAAGACGCCCTGCTTCCACTGCCACGGCACATAGCGGTCGCGCAGTTCGTCGGCGCCGTACTCGCTCAGGTTCGTCAGACCGTTGACCAGCATGAACCCGGGAAGCTCGTGGTACTCGACCTGCGCCAGGTCCGGGGGGTTCCCGGCCGTCAGCGAGGCGTGCATCTTCTGATAGCCGCCCGTCACGTTCTGGGGGATGGTCTGCATCTCGACCTGGATGTCGGGGTGCGTGCGGTTCCACAGGTCGACGGTCTTCTGCATCGGCACCCAGGTCCAGAAGACCAGCTTGACCTTCTGGCCGCGGCGCGTGGGTGCCTGCCGGGTGGCGCGGGCGGCTCCGACGGTCTGGCCGCAGGCGGTGAGGGCCGGGACCGAGGCGAGTGCCCCGGCCGCCCCGGCGCCCCATCGCAGCACGGATCTGCGCGAGGGCGGTGAGCTGTTCATGTGCGTCCCTTGTCCGGTGTTCGGTTGTCTACGGCTCGACGAGCACGGCCACTCCGGCTGCTGGCAGCGTGAGGCGGCCGGTGGGACCGGCCTCACGGGCCAGGGCGTCGGTCATCGGCTCGGGCAGTGCGATGTCGGCTTCTTCCCGGCCGTGGTTGAGCAGGAAGACGAACCGTCCGCCGTCGCCCTCGCGCACGGTCGCCTGGACGTGCTCGGGAAGTCCGGGAAGCACGGGCGCGACGGACGCGGTACGGCACACCTCCTCCGTCAGGGCGCGCATGGCCTGCGGTGCGAGACGCGTCGCGACGTACCACGCTTCTCCCGCTCCGAAGGAGTGGCGGGTGACGGCCGGCTGCCCGGTCAGCGGCCCGGAGCCGAACTCGGCCACCGCCCGCGCCCCTTCGGGCAGGACGGTCTCCGACCACAGGTCGGCCCGGCTGACCGTGCCGTCCGCGTGCCGGACGTCCACCGTGTCCTGCTCAGCCAGCGGCCAGAACTCCTCGACGCGCAGGCCCAGCACCTCGCGCAGCGGCGCGGGATAGCCGCCCAGATGCACGCGGTCGCAGTCGTCGACGATGCCGGAGAAGAACGACACCAGCAGACGGCCGCCGCCGCGCACGAACTCGGTGAGGCGCTCGGCGTCCGGCTCCTTCAGCAGGTACAGGTTGGGCACGACGACCAGGCGGTAGCCGGACAGGTCACGGTCCGGCGGTACGACGTCGCACGGGATGCCGGCTTCGAACAGCGGCCGGTAGTGGGCGAGCGCGATGTCCATCTGGTTCAGCGCGGTGGACGGATGCGAGTCCAGCTCCAGCGCCCACCAGCTGTTCCAGTCCAGCACGAGGGCGACATCGGCGGTGGACCGGGTGCCGGCGATCCGGGGCAGCGAGGCGAGCTCGCGGCCCAGCTCGCTCACCTCACGGAAGGTGCGGGTGCCGGTGCCGCCGTGCGGGACCATCGCCGAGTGGTACTTCTCGGCGCCGCCCCGGGACTGGCGCCACTGGAAGTAGAGCACCGCGTCGGCGCCCTGGGCGACCGCCTGCCAGCTCCACAGCCGCATCCGCCCGGGAGGCTTGGGCCCGTTGCGGTCGCGCCAGTTCACCGCGCTGGGCGCCTGCTCCAGCAGCAGCCACGGCTGACCGCCCCGGGCGGACCGGGTGACGTCGAAGATGAAGCCCGCCGAGACGTGCGTGTTCTCGTCGTGCGGGTCCTGGTAGACGTCGACCGAGACGACGTCCTCCTCGGCGGCCCAGCGGAAGGCGTCGACGGGCTTGTGCACGCCGATGAAGTTCGTCGTGACGGGCACGTCCGGGGTGATACGCCGCAGGACCTCCTTCTCCGCCAGATAGCACCGCAGCAGCGCGTCGTCGGAGAACCGGGCGAAGTCCAGCTGCTGGGCGGGGTTGGGGAACGTCGGCGCGAGCCGGGGCGGCAGCACCTCCTCGAAGCTGTCGTAGCGCTGCGCCCAGAAGGCCGTCGACCAGGCGTCGTTGAGGGCCTCGACATCGCCGTACCGCTCGGCCAGCCAGCGCCGGAAGTCGGCCGCCGACTCGTCGCACCAGCACATCGGGGTGTGGCAGCCGTACTCGTTGCCGATGTGCCACATCTCCAGCGCCGGGTGGTCGGCGTACCGGGCGGCCAGCCGCTCGACCAGGCGCACGGCGTGCTCGCGGTAGACGGGGCTGGAGGGGCAGTAGTGCTGGCGTCCGCCGGGCCACAGCCTGCGGCCGTCGGCGGTCTCGGGGAGGATCTCGGGATGCAGCCGGGACAGCCACGGCGGCGGGGACGCCGTCATCGTGGCCAGGCACACGGCCACACCCGCCCCGGCCAGATGGTCCATCACCCGGTCGAACCAGTCGAAGTCGTACTCGCCGGGCCTCGGCTCCACCCTGGCCCAGGAGAAGATCCCGGCCGTCACCAGGGAGACGCCCGCCTCCTTCATCAGCGCGACGTCTTCGGCCCACACCTCCTCGGGCCACTGCTCGGGGTTGTAGTCGCCGCCGAAGGCGATTCCGGCCGGGCGCAGGCGTCGCCGGGAGTCGATCGCTACTGAGTCTGCCTTTCGCATGGCGGTCAGTCTTGGAGTGCCATCGCCGCCTCGTCAAGATATATTCATTATTAATTGAAACAGCTAGGATGGGTGCGGGCGCCACGAAGGTGTGGCAGCAGAAGGATGCAGGCGGCGAAGGAAGAGGCGCGCGATGACGGAATGCCGCAGGTTGGCGGGGCGGGTGGCGGTGATCACCGGCGCGGCGCACGGAATCGGCGCGGCCACGGCCCGCAGACTCGCCGCCGAGGGCGCGACGGTCGTGGTCACGGACGTGGACGACGCGACCGGCAAGGCGCTCGCGGCGGACATCGAGGCCGGGGGAGGACGCGCGGAGTACGTGCGCTGCGACGTGACCTCGGCCGCCGACTGGGAGAACCTGGCCCGGCGTGTCGAGGAGCGCCACGGGCGGCTGGACGTCCTGCACAGCAACGCGTTCGCCCAGCTCAACAAGCCCGCCGACGAACTGAGCGAGGCCGAGTGGGACGGCCAGATGGCCGTGCTGCTCAAGCCGGCCTGGCGGGCCATGAAGACCTTCGCGGCCATGCTGCGCGAGGCCAGGGGGGCCGTGGTCCTCACCTCCTCGGTGCACGCGGTCATCGGTCTGCCCGGCCACGCCGCCTACGCCGCCGCGAAAGGCGCTCTGTGCTCGCTGGGCCGTCAACTGGCCGTCGAGTACGGGCCCGACATCCGCGTCAACACGGTGCTCCCCGGCCCCATCCTCACCGCCGCCTGGGACGGGATCGCGGAGTCCGACCGGGCGCGCAGCGTGGCGGCCACGGCGGCCAGGAGGTTCGGACAGCCGGAGGAGGTGGCCGCCGCCGTCGCCTTCCTGGCATCGCAGGACGCCTCCTACGTGACCGGTGCCAGTCTGGTGGTCGACGGAGGATGGAGCGTCATGAAGGAGTCCTCGTGAGCGGCGCGTACTGTGCCAGGGGCCGTGCGCGGCACCGTCGAACAGGACCGGAGCGGAAGTGGAGAACGTGGTGACCCATCCCGGTAAGGGGCTGCACGGCCAGGCCGTGGAGGAGCTGGGCCGGCGCATCATCCGCGGTGACTACCCCCCGGGTTCCGTGGTGGACCCGGTCAAGTTCGAGACGGAGCTCGGCGTCAGCAAGACCGTGGTCCGCGAGGCGATGCGGGTGCTGGCGTCCAAGGGGCTGCTCGAGTCGAAGCAGAAGCGCGGTACGACCATCCGGCCCCGCGCCGACTGGAACCTCCTGGACAGTGACCTGCTGCGCTGGCAGGGCAGCAGCGCGCCGACCGACGCCTTTCTGGAGGACCTCGCCGAGGTCCGCGCGATAGTCGAGCCCGCCGGGGCCCGGTTCGCCGCGACCCGCCGCACCCCGTCCGACCTGGACGCGATGCGGCAGGCGCTCGACGCGATGGCGGCGGCGGGCACGGACGCGGAGGCGATGGTCGAGGCCGATCTGGCCTTCCACCGCGCCCTGCTGGACGCCGCCCACAACGAACTGCTCAGCCGCATGGAGGTCGTCATCGAGGCCGGTCTGCGCGTGCGCGACCGGATCGTGCACGGCGCCCGGCACCACTCCGACTCGATCCCCGTGCACCAGGAACTGCTGAGAGCGGTCGAAGCGGGTGATCCCGACGCCGCCTCGGCGGCCGTCGAGTCACTGCTGGCCCAGGCTTCCGACGACCTCGCGGCCATACGTGCCCGGGAAGACCCCGACCACGCCGCGAACGACACGCTTCCGGAGGAAGCCCCTTGAAGATAACCGGACTTGAGACGTTCCTGGTGGCTCCGCGCTGGCTGTTCCTGCGCATCGCCACCGACGAGGGCATCACCGGCTGGGGCGAGCCCGTGATCGAGGGCCGCGCCGAGACCGTGCGCGCGGCGGTCCACGAACTGGCCGACTATCTCGTGGGCCGGGACCCGCTGCGCATCGAGGACCACTGGCAGGTGCTCACCAAGGGTGGCTTCTACCGCGGCGGTCCCATCCTCTCCAGCGCCGTCGCCGGTATCGACCAGGCCCTGTGGGACATCGCCGGCAAGACCTACGGAGTCCCGGTGCACCGCCTCCTCGGCGGCCCGGTACGCGACCGGGTCCGCATGTACGCCTGGATCGGCGGCGACCGGCCGAGCGACGTGGCGGAGCTCGCCGAGGAACAGATGAAGGCGGGCTTCACCGCCGTGAAGATGAACGCCTCCGCCGAACTCGCCCCGATCGACACCCCGGCCCGCACCGCCGAGGTCGTCGAACGTGTCGCGGCCGTCCGCGAGGTGCTCGGCGACGAGCGGGACATCGCCGTCGACTTCCACGGCCGGGCCTCCACGGCGATGTCCCGCCGTCTGCTGCCCCTGCTGGAACCCCTGCACCCGCTGTTCGTCGAGGAACCCGTCGCGCCGGAGCACTCGGGCCACCTGCGCAGCCTGGTCCAGTCCACGAGCGTTCCGCTCGCCACCGGCGAACGCCTCTACTCCCGCTGGGACTTCCGCGAGGTACTGGCCGGCGGCATCGCCGTCGCCCAGCCCGACATCTCGCACGCCGGGGGCATCTCCGAGGTCCGCCGCATCTCGGCCATGGCCGAGACGTACGACGTCGCCATGGCCCCGCACTGCCCGCTCGGCCCGATCGCCCTGGCCGCCAGCCTCCAGATCGCCTTCGCCGTGCCGAACTTCCTCATCCAGGAACAGAGCATGGGCATCCACTACAACCAGCAGTGCGACCTGCTGGAGTACGTGATGGACCCCGAGCCCTTCCGCTTCGAGAGCGGCTACGCCGCCCGCGGGTCCCGCCCGGGCCTCGGCGTCGACATCGACGAGAAGGCCGTACGCCGCGCCGCCGAGACCGGCCACCGCTGGCGCAACCCCGTATGGCGGGGCGCCGACGGGGCGTTCACCGAATGGTGACCACCCACCGGACCCCCGCACCCCACGCCCAAGGAGAGCCCGCCCCCATGAACCTGGTGGAATCGCTCCGAGCCCACCGCCTGCTGGCGATCGTACGCGGCAAGGATCCCGCCGCCGCCCTGCGCACCGTACGCACCCTCGCCGAGGAGGGCATCGCGGCCGTCGAGATCTCGCTGACCACCACCGACGCCCTGACCGTGATCACACGGGCCCGGGCGGAACTCGGCCCCGACGCGCTCCTCGGCGCCGGCACCGTGCGCTCGGCCGCCGACGCCGCCCGCGCCGTGGAGGCCGGTGCCTCCTACCTCGTCACCCCCGCGCTCGTCGACGGGCTGGCGCCCTACGGCGTACCCGTGCTGATGGGCGCCCTGACCCCGAGTGAGATCGAAGTCGCCCTCGCGCGGGGCGCCGACGCGATCAAGCTCTTCCCCGGCTCCCTGGGCGGCCCCGGCTATCTGAAGGCCCTGCGCGACCCGTTCCCCGAGGTGCCCTTCGTGCCCGTCGGCGGGGTGGACGCCCAGGCCGCCCGTGACTACCTCGAGCGGGGGGCCGTCGCCGTCGGGGTCGGCTCACCCCTGGTCGGGGACGCGGCCGACGGCGGCGACCTCGACCGGCTCCGGGCCCGCGCGGCCGAGTTCCGCGAGGTGGCAGCGGGGGAGACGCCGTGACGGCAGTGGACCGCCCCGCCCCGCCCGACGTGGTCACCTTCGGCGAGACCATGGCGGCGCTCCGGGCGCAGGGCGCGCTGCGGCTGGGCGGCAGCCTCGGCCTGTCCGTGGCCGGAGCCGAGTCCAACGTCGCCATCGGCCTCGCCCGACTCGGGCACCGGGTGCGCTGGGCGGGCCGGCTCGGCGCGGACGAACTCGGGGCGCTCGTCCTGCGCACGCTGCGCGCCGAGGGCGTCGACACCGGCCACGCGGTCACCGACGACTCCGGCCGCCCCACGGGCCTGCTCCTCACCGAACCCCGCCTGGGCACGCTGACCAGGGTCAGCTACTACCGTGCCGGTTCGGCGGGTTCGGCCCTCTCACCCGCCGACGTGCTGCCCGCCCTGGCCGCCGGAACCCGCGTCCTGCATCTCACCGGCATCACCCCGGCGCTCGGTCCGTCGGCGGCCGAGGCGGTCCTGGCCGCCGCCACCACCGCGCGCGAGGCCGGCATCACCGTCTGCCTCGACGTCAACCACCGCTCCCGGCTGTGGTCCGCCGACCGGGCCCGCACGGTCCTGATCCCGATGCTGGCCCCGGTCGACCTGCTCATAGCGTCCGAGGACGAACTGCCGCTGGTCCAGGAGAGCCCCGATGCGGACGAGCCGGAGGCCGTGGCCGGCCTGCTGGCCGCGGGCGTCGGCGAGGTCGTCGTCAAACGCGGCGCACGCGGCGCGACGAGCCACACCGCCGACGGGGCGATCGACCGTGCCGCCCGGAAGGTCGACGCGGTCGATCTGGTCGGCGCCGGTGACGCCTTCGTGGCCGGTTACCTGTCCGCACTCCTCGACGGCGCGGACGTCCCCGCCCGCCTGGACCGGGCCGTCACCACCGCGGCCTTCGCCGTCGCCACCCGGGGCGACTGGGAGGGGCTTCCGACGCGGGACGAACTCGGCCTGTTCGACCAGCCCGACGGCACCACCATCCGCTGAGCCAGGAGACCGGACATGACAGCAACGGCAGCGCCGGCGGCGACGGTCGTCGTGGACGGCGGCTACGAACTCGCCGAAGGCGGCCGCTGGGCCGACGGCCGCTATGTGTACGTCGACATCCTCAGCGGCCGGCTCTTCGGACTGGATGCCGCCGGACCGGCTCGACTGGCCTGCCTGGATGTGCCCTTGGGTGCCGTCGCGCCGGTGGAGGGCCGGCCGGGCACGTGGATCGCCGCGGCGGGCACGGGGATCGCGCTGCTCTCGGCCGGCGGCACAGTGGAATGGCTGGACCGCCCGGAGGACCGCACCCCGCTCCCCAGCAGGATGAACGACGGCGTCGCGGACCCCGCGGGCCGCTTCTGGGCCGGCAGCATGGCCTACGACGGCACCCACCGCGCGGGCTCGCTCTACCGGACGGACCACGACGGCACGGTGGTACGAGTCCTCGACGGCCTGACCATCGTCAACGGCCCCGCCTTCAGCGCCGACGGCACGATCATGTACTTCGCCGACACGGCCGCGGGCACGATCTTCCGCTGCCGGGTCGACCCCGGCTCGGGCGACCTCTCCGGCGACCCGGAGACCTTCGCCCGCCCCGCCGAGGGCGAGGGCGGCCCGGACGGCATGACCGTCGACGTGGAGGGCTGCCTGTGGGTCGCGATGTGGGGCGCCGGCACCGTCCACCGCTACCACCCCGACGGCCGCCTGCTCCGGGTCACCACCGTGCCCGCCCCGCACCCCACCTCGGTGTGCCTGCACCCCACCGAGAACCGTCTCCTCGTCACCACGGCCAGGTACGGGGTGAAGGACCCGACCCGCACCTCCGGCGCGGTGCTCGGCATCCCCGTACCGGCCCGGGGAACGGCGGCCTGCTCCTGGCACGACCGCTGAGCGCACGGGCGTCACCCTCAGTGACGGAGGGTGCCTGCTCACCGGGTGCGCCGGTCACTCAGCGGCTTCCTCGGCTCGGGTTCGAACCGAGGAAACCTGGCGATGGCAAGCTCCCGGGAACTCACCGCCGCGTGTGCTCCACGTTACCCGTCACCGAAGCCGCCGACCGGGGCGCGGTCCTGCCTCGCCCGGGCCGGCTCCGACCTACCGGCCGGTCCCCTCCTCGGCACGACCCGGCGGCATGTCCTCGGTGATCACGGAGCGGGCCGGGTGCATGCCGCCGCCCGGCTCCCCGCCTGGCCGGAGCATCTGGCTCGCGGCCAGCTCGCGATAGAGGGCACTGCCGGAGAGCAGCTCCTCGTGGCGTCCGCCCGCGACGGTGCGGCCGTCCTGCAGCACCACGATGTGGTCCGCGTGCTGCACCGTGGACAGCCGGTGGGCGATGACCAGCAGGGCGCACTCCTGGGCGATGTCCTTCATGACGGTGGTGAGCGCCGCCTCGTTGATCGCGTCGAGGTGGGAGGTGGGTTCGTCCAGCAGGAGCAACGAGGGGCGGGCCAGCAGCGCCCGGGCCAGGGCGACGCGCTGTCGTTCGCCGCCGGACAGGGTGCTGCCCCGTTCACCGATGACGGCGGACAGGCCGCCGGGGAGCCGGTCGACGACTTCCGCGAGGCCGGCCAGTTCGATGACGCGCCCGATCTCCGCCTCCGAGGCGTCGGGCACGGCGTACGCGATGTTGTCCCGCAGGGTGCCGTGGACGACATGCGTGTTCTGGTCGACGACGGCCACGCCTCGGCGGCATGCCGCACGGGTGAGCTCGGCCGCCGGCCGCCCGTCGAAGAACACGGCGCCCGCGTCCGGCTCGTAGAACCTCGCCACCAGGGCGAACACCGTGCTCTTGCCGGCCCCGGACCGGCCCACCAGCGCCACGAACCGCCGGTGCGGCACAGCGAACGAGACACCGTGGAGGACCGGCTGCCGCGGATCGTAGGCGAAATGGACGTCCCGCAGGGCGAGGGCGGGGTGCTCGTGGAGGGGGGAGGGCGCGGCCGGTCGTGCCGCGGGGGAGGCGCGATCCCCTGGGATCCGGGGTGCCACCGGCTCGACGGGCAGGTGGAGCGCCTCGTCGATGCGCTGGTAGGCGCCCATCCCGCGCTGGACGAGTCCCACGGCACGGAAGACGGAGGACAGGGGCAGGACGAGGTACGAGGCGTACAGCAGGAAGGCCACGAGGTCGCCGAGGGAGCCGGCGTGGCTGCTCACCCGCAGGCCGCCGATGACCAGCACGATGAGGAACGAGCCCTGGACGGCGAGTTCCACGGCGGAGCTCATGACGGAGGCGAGCTTCGCGGTGCGGACCCCCGCGCCGTAGGCGGCGTCGACGCGGGCACCGATGCCGGCCGCCTCGCGTTCCTCGGCGCGGTGCACACGGACCATCGGCAGGGAGACGAGGGCCCGTTCCAGGTCGGCGGCGATGGCACCGACCGAGTTCTGCATGTGCTCGGACGCGCATCTGATACCCGTGAGCAGCGAGGCGACGATGACGGCCGCCGCTGCCACGGTGACGGCGACCAGGAGCAGCAGCAGGGGGTCGAGCCACGCCATGAGGATGATCGCCCCGGCGGCGACGAGGCTTCCCGTCACCAGATCCACCAAGGCCTGCGACACGACCTCCCGGAGCAAGGTGGTGTCGGCCGTCACCCGGGAGATGAGGTCGCCGCCCCGGTGCCGGTCGTACTCCCTCATCTCCAGCCGGAGCAGCCGTCCCACCAGCCCGTGACGCAGTTGCCGCACGACTCCTTCGCCCATCCGCTCCAGCAGGAAGCACCCCACGGCTCCCGCCGCCGCCTCCACGAGGAACAGCGCGCCGAGCAGCACCAGCGGCGGCCAGACGAGCTGGCCGCGGCCGGTCGTGTCCACGACGTGCTTGGCGACGAGGGGCTGGGCCAGGCCCAGCGCGGAGCCCACGAGGGTCAGTCCCGTGGCGACGGCGACGGCGCTCCGGTGCCCGGCGGTGAGCCGGTACATCGTGGCCACCGCCGCCCGGGCGGACCTGTCGCCCTCGGCGATCTCGGCCCGGCCGCCCAGCGGGACGGTCGTGCCGGTCACCGGTCCGTCGGCCGGGGCAGCGGGCCGACGGTCACCAGGCGGGCGAAGTAGCCCTCCGGCACGCCCTCCCCGACGGGGTGGCCTCCGGCCTCGATCCAGGCATGTGCGGTGAAGGGAGGGACGACGCGTACGCCGGTGCACCAGGTCGGCCACGTTCCGCCGAGCCGGCACAGCAGCGCCGCCCCGAGAGAGCGCGGCAGACACCCCTTCGGGCCGGCGCAGTACAGGCTGGCGGCGCACAGGGCGTCGCGTGCCTTTCGGGCCTGCGCCGGTGTCGCGGGCGCGGCACCGCGCCGCAGAACGCCGAGTACGGCGCGGATGCGGCGGGGCGGCAGCAGAGCGAGGAGGAAGGCGGGCAGCAGGACGAGGCGGGCGGCCAGGCGCCGGGACAGGGGCACGTCACGGGGCCGCTCCAGCGCGCTGGGCGTCGTCATGAGGCGAGCCCCGAGCCGCGCAGCTCCCGCACGAGCGCCTCGACGTCCCGCAGGGCCTGTGCCCGGTCGATGTCGAACTCCCTGACCAGTGCGGCGGCGGCGTCCGCCTCCTCGCCCCCGTCCAGCAGCGTCCGCACCACCAGAGTGGCTGTGGGGTTCAACTCCCAGTAGGCACCGGCCCGTTCGTCCAGCAGGACCGTGCCGTAGTCGGTCTCGGCCGTGGAGACGTTCTCGCCGAACCGCAGGGGCATGTGAGGGCCTTTCTGACGTGTCTGACGTATCTGGCGTGTCTGAGTGTCCGACGGTGGATGGCGGTGGAGTCCGGCGGACGGCGGTCAGGGTCGCGGGACGGCAGGGGTACGGCCACGGGTGAGTCCCCGCAGCCACACCTCGGCGGCGATCGTGGAGTAGAGGATGGCGTCGGAGAGCCCACGGGATGCGGGGCGCACGGCCAGGCGGCGGAGTTCGGCGGCGTCCACCAGGCCCAGCTCCGCCAGCCGGGACCCCTCCCACAGGGCCACCAGGTCGGCGCGGTGTTCGCGCAGTCCGTTGGCGGCGTCCATGGAGGCCGTGGCCTTGTTGCTCCGCCGCAGGCATTCCTCGGGCACGATCCCGCCCATGGCCGTGCTCAGGACGGGCTTGTAGCGCCAGGGCGAGACGCGTTCGCTGGGACGTACGGCGAGGCACGCCTCGATGACGCGGTCGTCGAGGAAGGGAGAGGCCATCGGCAGACCGGTCCGGGCCGCCATCCGGTCCCACTGCCGGATGATGCGGGTACAGGAGCGGATCTGCTCCAGGTCCGAGTGCATCCCACGGTCCGGGTGGAGCGGCGAGGCCGTCGCCGCGGCACCGAGCAGCGCCCGGCGGGCCAGCCGTTCCGCCTCCGGGGTCATCCAGTCGAACAGGCGCGGGGCCATGCCCCAGCCGAGACCCGTCGCGACGGTCGTGGGGGAAGGATCACGCAGTCGGCGGGCGGTGTCGGCAAGCCACTTCCCGTACGGACGGGAGTCGGCGAGAGCGCGCACCGTGCCGCCGAGCGGCCACTGCCACAACGCCCGGAACCCTCGCATCTGACGCAGCGCGAACAGCGGACGGGTACGCAGCAGCCGGTGGTAGTACGCCTCGGAGCACCACGCCACGTGATCGCCGCCGATGCCGGTCAGGTGCAACCGGCTGCCGCGTGCGGCGAGGCCGGGCAGGTGGTGCAGCACCCTTGAGCGGTCCATGACGCCGATGGTGGGTTCGTCGAGAAGGTCGTCGATGCCGAGCAGGTCCTCGTAGACCAGCGGCGAGGCGTCGGGGTCCCAGACGACGTGCTCGACGTCCGGGAGGTGCCCGATCGCTCGTTCGGCCCAGTGCAGGTCGGTGTCCGCCGGATCGCGTCCCGGCCAGGTACTGGCCACGACGTGGGCGGCGGAACGGTCGGCCAGGAAACAGACGGAGGTCGAGTCCAGGCCGCCGGACAGGTCGCAGCTCACGACCCCGCCCTGACGGGTGCGCGCGCCGACGGCCTCCTCCAGTGCCTCCCGGATGAGCGGCGCCGCTTCGGCGAGCGGCCGGTCCGGCTCCGGCGGCGTCCACCACCGGGTGTGCCGTACGGTCCGCCCGTCCGCCGCTACGAGCATCGCGTCGTGCGGAGCGACGGCGGTGATGTCGCGCCACATCGACGTCTCGAACAGCGGATACGGGGCCGGCCACAGCAGCCGCACGGCCAGTTCCGCCACGTCCGGTTCGAGGTTCAGGACGGTGGCGAGTGTGTCGGCCCGGCTCGCGGCCACCCGTACGCCGTCGATCTCCGCGTGGAAGACGAGGCGCAGTCCGGAGGCGGTGCCCTGCACCCTGACGCGTCCGTCGAGGGCGCCGACGAGATGGAAGCTGCCGGGCAGGGAGCGGGCCAGTGTGCCGAGTTCGGTGAGATCACGCAGTCGTGCGGTCCGGCGCAGCAGTTCGCCGGCGTCGACCGGGCAGCAGCCGACCAGGGCGACGGAGGCACCGCCGGCGTGCGCCACGAGGACCTCGTCGTCGTGCCAGTGGCCGACCAGCCAGGGGCGGCCCGACGGATGCGCGAGGGTACGGCTTCCGGGGCGGGCGAAGGAGCGGGCCACGGCGGCCGCGTCCGCACGGTCGGTGAAGACCGCGAAGTGCGCGTCGCCGGGGCCCGTCCCCGCACTTTCGTGCAGTTCAGTCATGACGTCGGGTCAAGGACCGTCGGGCGTCAGTTCTTGCTCAGGATCAGCCGGTCGTTGCCGTGGCGCCCGAGGAGCCCGGTCTCCTTCCGGAAGGTGCCGAGCCGGACGAGCGTCGGTGCCTCGTAGGCCTTCTTCATGACTACTCCTCACATGCGGGGTTCCGACCGCTCCCCTTGACGGTCCGGGCTCGTAGGGAGCCCGGGCCGGAAAGCGGCCGCAGCACATAGCTAGCTGCGGACAGTGAGGTTGAGGCAAGGGGGTTAGCGAAGGTCAGATCATGTGCTGAATCCGATTCGCCGGGGCCGTGCGCCCTGCGCGCCCCCGGCGGCTTCCGGTGCCGCACCGGTGCGCGGCCCGGGTATGCGCCTGCTCAAGAAACGTTTCGACGTGCCGCCCGACAGCTGACCGCCACGCCTTCCGGACGCGACTGCCGCCGGCAGCGAGCGGGCGACGCCGGGCGCACTCATCACTCTCGCGTGCTCCCTCGCCGTGGCCGGATCACATGTTGATCATGTGGCCGGCGAGGCCGTGCACGGCCTCCTTCACGGCCTCGCCCAGGGTGGGGTGGGCGTGGACGTTGCGCGCGACCTCGTGGACGGTGAGGTCCCACTGCTGGGCCAGGGTCAGCTCCGGCAGCAGCTCGGTCACATCCGGCCCGATCAGATGACCACCGATCAGCTCGCCGTACCTGGCGTCCGAGATGAGCTTGACGAAGCCGGTGGTGTCGCCGAGGCCGTGGGACTTGCCGTTGGCGGTGAAGGGGAACTTGGCGACCTTGACGTCGTAGCCGAGGTCGCGGGCCTGGGCCTCGGTGTAGCCGAAACTGGCGATCTGCGGCTGGCAGTAGGTGGCGCGCGGGATCATCGCGTAGTCCAGCTCCATGGTCTCCGCGTCGGCGAGGGTCTCGGCGGCGATCACGCCCATGGCCTCCGCGGCGTGCGCGAGCATCAGCTTCGCGGTGACGTCGCCGATGGCGTAGATGTGCGGGACGGAGGTGCGGCAGCGGCCGTCGACGTCGATCGCCCCGCGCTCGGTGACCCGCACGCCCGTGTTCTCCAGGCCGTAGCCGGTGACGTTCGGGGCGAAGCCGATCGCCTGGAGGACCTTGTCGGCCTCCAGGATCTGCTGGGCGCCGTCCTTGCCCGTGACGGTGACGCGGACCTGCGGGCCGGACTCGTCGATGGCGTCGACGCGGGTGGAGGTGAGCACGTCGATGCCGAGCTTGCGGTACTGGCGGGCGAGTTCGGCGGAGACCTCGGCGTCCTCCAGCGGGGCGACGCGGTCCAGGAACTCGACGATCGTGACCTTCACGCCGTAGTTGTGCAGGACGTAGGCGAATTCGATACCGATCGCACCGGCGCCCGCGATGACGACCGACCGCGGGAGGTCCTCGGCGAGGATCTGCTCCTCGTACGTCACCACGCGGGAGGTGCGCTTGGTACCGGGCAGCAGTTTCGGTGTCGCGCCGGTGGCGATGATGCAGTGGTCGAAACCGATGGTGCGGGTCTCGCCGTCGTAGCCGGCCACCTGGAGGGTGTGCGGGTCGAGGAAGGTGCCGCGGCCGTCGTACTCGGTGATCTTGTTCTTCTTCATCAGGTAGTGGACGCCCTTGACGCGGCCGTCCGCGACCTTGCGGCTGCGGCGGAACGCCTCGCCGTAGTCGAAGGAGACCTCGCCGTCGACCTTGATGCCGAAGGTCTTCGCCTCATGCGTGAAGATGTGGGCGAGTTCGGCGTTGCGCAGCAGGGCCTTGGTGGGAATGCAGCCGACGTTCAGGCAGACGCCACCCCAGTACTTCTCCTCGACGACCGCGACGCGTTGGCCCAGCTGGGCGGCGCGGACAGCGGCGACATAGCCACCAGGGCCAGAGCCGAGTACGACAACATCGAATCGCTCGTCCTGCTCGACCACGGGTCGTTCCTCCCATAGGTACAACTGCAACGGGCACGTCAAGTCAGACATTACTCGCCGACCCGGCGGGGGATCTTGCCGCAGGTCCGTTCGACCTGTCGGACATTGTTCGGAACCTCTTGACGCTGCCCCGGGCAGCGGCTGAAACTCTCGCCACACAGTTCACCTGCGTGTAACGGCAGGCCCACGGCAAGGACTTGCCGTCGCCTCGTCGGCTCCTCGTTCTCCTTCCGTCCTGTCCGTCATCAGCCATGCCTCAGCAGGGAATCTCGACATGACGCACGTCGCACGACTTCGCAGCCGCGCGAGACGTTGGGCGGGCCCTCTCGCCGGACTGACCGCCGCGTCGATGCTGCTCACCCTCGCCGGACCCACCGCCTCCGCGCAGGCGGCCCCGGCGGCACCGGCGGCCGAAGCCGCCGACATCACCGACGGCCTGGCCCTGTGGTACAAGCTCGACGCGGGCTCCGGCGGCACCGTGGCCGACGCCTCCGGCAGCGGCCGGAACGGCACGGTCAACGGCACCGCCGACTGGTCGGCAGCCGGTCAGGGGCTGGCCTTCAACGGCTCGGACACCTACATCAAGGTGCCGGACGACGTCATGAAGGGCATGGACGCGATCACCGTCTCCCTGGACGTGCTGATCGACTCCGCCCAGAGCACCCCCTACTTCCTCTACGGCTTCGGCAACACCAGCGCGGGCAGCGGCAACGGCTACCTGTTCACCACCGGCAACTCGTTCCGCACCTCCGTCGCGACGGGCAACTGGTCGACCGAGCAGACCACCAAGCCGTCCGACTCGCACAACCTGACCCGAGGGGTGTGGAAGCACATCACCTACGCCCAGAGCGGCTCCACGGGCGTGCTCTACGAGGACGGCGTCGAGGTCGGCCGCAACACCTCGGTCACCACCACGCCCGGCGCCATCGGCTCCGGCATCACCAAGGCCAACTACATCGGCAAGTCCGTCTATGACGGCGACAAGCTCTTCAAGGGCCGGATCCGCGACTTCCGCGTGTACGACCGGGCCCTGGACGGCTCGGAGGTCGAGCAGCTCTCCCTCCCCGTCGCCACACAGGGCGTCGCCGACGACAAGGAGGCCCTCAGCCTCGGTGACACCGGCGGCGTCACCACCGATCTGGACCTGCCGAAGACCGGCCCGGCGGGCGGCTCCGCCATCAGCTGGAAGAGCGACAACCCGTCCGTGGTGTCCGACACCGGCAAGGTGACCCGCCCCGAGGCCGGCTCGCCGGACGGCCGCGCCACGCTCACGGCGACCCTGAAGAAGGGCACCGTGACCGGCACCAAGACCTTCGACGTCACGGTCCGGCCCGCACTCGACGACGTCGCCGCCACCCGGGAGGCCGCCGAGGCGCTCACGGTCCACAACCTCGACGACGTGCGCGGCAACCTCACCCTGCCCAAGAGCGGCACGTACGCAACGGCCGTCACCTGGTCCTCCGCGAAGCCGGACGTCGTCTCCGCCGACGGCGAGGTACACCGCCCCGCCCACGGCGACGGCGCCACCACCGTCGAGCTGACCGCCACCGTCACCAAGGGCGAGGCGAAGGCGACCCGCGTCCTGACGGCCAAGGTCCCCGAACTCCCCGCCGCAGCGCCCCTCAAGGGCTACATGTTCAGCTACTTCACCGGCGAGGGCACCTCGGACGGCGAACAGCTCTACGCCGCCCTCAGCAAGGGCAACGACCCCCTGCGCTGGCGGGAGTTGAACGACGGCAAGCCGGTCCTCACCTCCACGCTCGGCGAGAAGGGACTGCGCGACCCCTTCATCATCCGCTCCCCGGAGGGCGACAAGTTCTACCAGATCGCCACCGACCTCAGGATCTACGGCAACGGCGACTGGGACGCCTCCCAGCGCACCGGCAGCAAGTCCATCATGATCTGGGAGTCCACCGACCTGGTGCACTGGACGAACCAGCGCCTGGTCAGGGTCTCACCCGACAGCGCCGGCAACACCTGGGCGCCGGAGGCGTTCTACGACGCCGAGCGTGGCGAGTACGTCGTCTTCTGGGCGTCGAAACTGTACGACAACGCCGACCACTCCGGCGACACGTACAACCGCATGATGTACGCCACCACCCGCGACTTCTACACCTTCAGTGAGCCCAAGGTCTGGATCGACCGCGGCTACTCGGTCATCGACTCCACGATGGTCCGCCACGACGGCACCTACTACCGCCTGTCCAAGGACGAGCGGAACAACAGCTCCTCCACCCCCAACAGCAAGTTCATCTTCGAGGAGAAGAGCGACTCCATCCTGAACCCGTCCTGGACCCCCGTCGCCGAGGGCATCGGCAAGGGCGCGATGAACGCCGCCGAGGGACCGCTGGTGTTCAAGTCCAACACCGAGGAGAAGTGGTATGCGTTCCTCGACGAGTTCGGCGGGCGCGGCTACATCCCGTTCGAGACGACCGACCTCGATTCGGGCACCTGGACCCCCTCCACCGGCTACGACCTGCCCGCCAAGCCGCGGCACGGCACCGTGCTCCCGGTCACCCAGGCCGAGTACGACCGGCTGCTGAGCGCGTACCAGCCGGACCAGATCGTGAAGAGCGTCGAGGAGGTGTCGGTGACGACCCGGGTCGGTGACGCCCCGGTGCTGCCGGCCACGGTGATCGCCGAGTACGCCGACGGCGTCAAGCGTCCCGTCGCGGTCACCTGGGAGGACGTGCCGGCGTCGAAGTACGCCCAGGCCGGCACCTTCACCATGACCGGCAGCCTGCCGGGCGGCGCCGCGATCCCGGTCCGCGCCGAGGTCACCGTGTCCGAGGAGGGACCGGACGTTCCCGCCGACCTGCTCCTGCACTACGACTTCGACGAGACGAACGGCAGCATCGCCCGTGACTCCAGCGGGCACGGCCACCACGGCACCTACGTTCGCACACCCGACTTCGGCACCGGTGTCGAGGGCGGCTCGTTCAAGATGTCCGGCGCATCGTCGACCTCGCCGTACGTGAAGATCCCGAACGGGGTGCTGAAGGACGCCGACAGTGTGACGGTGTCGACGTACGCCAAGTGGAAGGGCGGCAGCAGCTTCCAGTGGCTGTTCGGGCTCGGTCCCGACAGCGACACGTACCTGTTCGCCACTCCGTCCAACGGCGGCTCCAGCCTCTACTCGGCCATCACCAAGGCCAGTTGGTCGGCGGAGTCCAAGCTCACGGCCGGCTCGCAGCTCACCCCCGGCCAGTGGCGGCACGTCACGGTGACGCTGGACGGCGCCACCGGCACGATGGTCCTCTACGCCGACGGCATCGAGGCGGCCCGCACCACGACCACCATCAAGCCGTCCGAGCTGTACGACGCGGCCAAGGACTACAGCGGCTACATCGGCCGGTCCCTCTACGCGGCCGACCCGTACTTCGGCGGCGAGGTCGACGACTTCCGCATCTACGACCGTGCCCTCACCGGCACCGAGGTCATGCGCCTCAGCGGCAACACGGCGGGCATCGCCAGGGTGACGCACCCGGCGCTCAAGGTCGACGCGATCGTCGACAACGCCGACGGCACGATCACCCTGCCGATGAAGGCGGGCACCGATCTCACCGCGCTGGCACCGGAGTTCACGCTCGCCGAGGGCGCGACCATCAGCCCCGCCTCCGGCAGCATGCGCGACTTCACCAAGCCCGTGACCTACGAGGTCACCGGGTCGGACGGCAAGAAGCGCACCTGGAAGGTCTCGGCACTGATCACGAGGACCCCGGTCCTGCCGGGTCTGAACGCCGACCCCGACATCGTGCGCTTCGGCGACACCTTCTACATCTATCCGACGACCGACGGCTTCGAGGGCTGGAGCGGCACGCAGTTCAAGGCCTACTCCTCCACGGACCTGGTCCACTGGAAGGACCACGGCGTCATCCTCGACCTCGGGCCGGACGTCAGCTGGGCCGACAGCCGGGCCTGGGCGCCGACAACGACGGAGAAGGACGGGAAGTACTACTTCTACTTCTGCGCCGACGCGAACATCGGCGTCGCGGTGTCCGACTCGCCCACCGGACCGTTCAAGGACGCCCTGGGCAAGCCGCTGCTGAAGGCCGGTGACTTCCGAGGCCAGATGATCGACCCGGCGGTCTTCACCGACGACGACGGCAAGCGGTACCTCTACTGGGGCAACGGCCGCGCCTACGTCGTCCCCCTCGGCGACGACATGACCTCCGTCGACACCTCCAAGGTCACGGACATCACCCCGAGCGGCTACAACGAGGGCACCTTCGTCATCAAGCGCAAGGGCACCTACTACTTCATGTGGTCGGAGAACGACACCCGGGACGAGAACTACCGCGTCGCCTACGCGACCGGCCCCTCGCCCACCGGCCCCTGGACCAAGCAGGGCGTCATCCTGGAGAAGGACCTCTCGCTGGGCATCAAGGGCCCGGGCCACCACTCCGTCGTCCACGTCCCGAACACCGACGACTGGTACATCGCCTACCACCGCTTCGCCATCCCCGGCGGTGACGGCACCCACCGCGAAACCACCGTCGACCAGCTGGAGTTCGACTCCGACGGCCTGATCAAGAAGGTCGTCCCGACCCTCGGCGGCATCGACCCGGTCACCGTCGTCCACGCGGGCCCGGACGCTATTGGTGCCGAGGGCGAGGCGATCCAACTCGCCGGCACCGTCTCCGGCGCCGGTACTCCCCAGTGGACCGTGCGGGACGGCGCCCCGTGCGCCGTCAAGGACCCAGCGGCGGCCCGCACGACCCTCACCTGCACCGACGACGGCACCTTCGAGGTCACCCTGACCGGCGGACGCGGCACCGACACCGCGACGGTCAACGTCTCCAACACCGCCCCGACGATCACCTCCGCCAAGGGCCCCGGCTCACCCCTCCCGGTGGGCAGGGCCGCCGTCGTCACCGCGTCCTTCGACGACCCCGGCACGGCAGACCACCACACCTGCCGGGTCGACTGGAAGGACGGCAGCCGGCCGACGCCCGGCACGGTCACCGAATCGGGATGCCGCGCCACCCACGTCTACGACGACGCGGGCATCCACCGCCCGGTCGTCACGGTCACCGACGACGACGGGGGCACGGACAGCGCCACGCTCGCGGAGCTGATCGTCTACGACCGTGCCGCCGGGTCCGCTGCCGGCGCCGGCACGATCACCTCGCCGGCGGGTGCCTACCCGGCCGGGCCGGGGCTGACCGGCAAGGCGGCGTTCACCCTGGGGGCCCAGTACCGGAAGGGAGCCGCCGTCCCCACCGGCGAGGCCAGGTTCGTCTTCGGCCCCGCCCGGCTCACCTTCCGCTCGACCGGCTCCGACTGGCTCGTGGTGAACGGCTCCCAGGCCGTGTACCAGGGCACCGGCACGATCGGCGGCAAGGGCGGCTACGCCTTCAGAGTCACCGCCACCGACGGCCCGGACACCTTCCGCATCAGGATCTGGAAGAAGTCCACCGGCGACGTCGTCTACGACAACGGGACCGGCGCCAGAACCAAGGGCATCGTCACCATCGGAAACCACCGGCGTCAGGGTCCGGCATCGAGAGCAGCACGCGACTTCGCTCCTCGACGCTTGTCCGGCGTCGGGGAGTCCGTCGATCGCGGGATCAGCTCCGGACCGCGAAGTTGTAGTTGGGGTCCAGGAATTCGGCGCGGAAACCGACGTGGCCGTCGTGGACGAAGCTCTGGTTGGGCGTGAGCAACCCCCAGGGACCCCAGTTGCCGCCGAAGTCCCGCGTGCAGATGGAGGTGCCGAGGGATCCCAGCGGTTTGGTGCCCGAGTAGGCGGGCTGGAAGTTCTCCACGATGGGCCCCCAGTTACCGAAGGTGCTCATCGCTGTCTGCTGGGCCAGCGTCGCCGCGTAGTCGAACCGGTAGACGAGGTCATGGCGGTTCTGGACGGCGTTCCAGAGGTAGACGATGTTGCTCCAGGTCCCGGGGGACAGCTCGACGGTGGTGTTCGTGACACCGATGACCTGTCGCGACAGTCCGTGCGCATTGACCGTCCGGCGGTACTCGACCATGGACGACCAGGGCACGTCCAGCCGCAGTTGGTCGGGAGCGGGCTGTGCCCAGTCCCACACACAGAAGCTCGGCGCGTTCTGCGCGAAGTAGGCGACGAACGCTTCCGGCCCCCGGACCGCGCGGTTCGTGGCCGTCACGTACAGGAAGTTGTTGACGTTGCCTCCCGGGGTGTCGGGGCAGATGATGTCCCAGCCCACCGCGGTGCCTGTCGCGAAGTCCCGTTTGAACGTCGGGTAGTAGAGGAAGCCGTAGCCGAGACGCGTCGGCACCGGCTCTTCCGTGACGCCGAAGTCCTGCTCGAACCGCTCGGCCAGGGCGGACGCCATGCGGTCGCGGTCTTCGAGATCCATGTACGGGTCGGTGCGCGCCATGCGGAGCCTGCTCTGCAGAAACGCCCAACGGAGGGCTTCGGCCTTCTCGTCGGGGTAATCCGTGGTGATGCGCGCGAACTTCTCGCGCTCGTCCGCGGGCTCACCCGGCATGTCCGGTCCGATGATGCGGAACGGGGCGGAGACATCGACGTAGGTGGCGGTCATGGGAGGTTCACCTGCTCTCAGGACATGACACGGACGATGCGACGCGGGGCGACCCGCCCGGCCGCAAGAGTGGGCGATCCCGTCCCACTCACGCACGGTAGGGGCCGTGCGTCACCCCAGCGTCATCACTGCGCAGTCCGTCCCCCTGCGCCAGCATCCGGGTGAAGTGCGGTGAGGGCGCGATTCCCAGCTCCTCGCGCAGCACCCGGCGAAAGGCTCGGTAGTGCCGCACCGCCTCGCCCACATCGCCCCGGGCGAGATGCGCGGCGACCACGGCCCGGTGCGCGCTCTCCCGCAGTGGTGCGCCTCGTACGCTCGTCAGCGCGGTCTCCAGGGCGAGCGCGGGCCGCCCCTCCCCGGCCAGGCGGTAGGCCAACGCCTCGAGTGCGTGCAGGCGCAACTGCCGCAGCCGTTCCCGTTCGAACAACGCCCAGTCGTCGTCCCAGCCCGACAGGAGTTCCCCCTCACCGAACAGAACCGTCGGCACCGGCTCTGCGCCCGGCGCCCCGGACGGACCCACCAGGCGCAGCGCGGTCTCGGCGAGCTCACGGGCGTCGACCGCCACGGAGTCGGCGATCGAGATCGCGTTCCGGTCGCACGTCACCAACGCCCGGTCACCATGCGGCAGCTTGCACAGGGTGCTGCGCAGGCTGCCCCGTGCGTGCTCCTCGGTCGCCTCCGGCCACAGCGTCCCCGCGAGGAATGTCCGGCTGACGCTCGAGCGCAGTCCCACGAGGGCCAGCAGACGTCGCGCGTTCCCGCACAGCTCCACCGCTTCGCCGCCGTACACCAATCCGAACCGGCCGAGCAGCCGGAGGCGGGGAGCGGGGCAAGCTTCCGAGCGTTCCATCGTCTCCTCGTCAGAGCAGTGCGGGAGGGATCGTCCGCGTGAACCAGGGGGACGGCTCAGCCCCGAGTTCCGTGCGCAGCAGGCGCCGGAACGCCTCGTAGTGTCTGAGCGCCTCGATCATGTTTCCCTCGGCGAGATGCGCCGAGACCACCGCCCGATGCGGGTCCTCGCGGAGCGGTTCGATGCGGATGCTCGCCAGCGCGGCCTCCAACGCCAGGGCGGGCATGTCGTGCCGGGCAAGCCGCTCCGACAGGGTGTCGAGTGCTTGCAGGCGTAGTCGGCGCAGCCATTCCCGTTCCAGGACGACCCAGTCGTCGTCCCAGTCGGGCAGCAGATCGCCCCGGTCGAGAAGCCCTGTCAGCAGGGGGTCGGCGGAGAGCGAACCACGGCCCCGGACGATGTCGAGTGCGGTCCGGGCGAGGGCGCCGGCGTCCACTCCGACGCCCTCCCCGAGGGCGAGCGACTCCTTGGCGCAGTGGACGAGTTCGAGTGGATGGCCGTCGCCGCCGAGACGCCACAGCGCTGTCCGAAGGCTCCCGCGGGCGTGGGTCCCGGTCGCGTCCGGCCACAGGGTCCGCGCGACCACACAGCGGCGGACCCGCCGACGGAGCCCGACGAAGGCCAGAAGGCGCTGGGCGTCGCCGCACAGGGGTACGGGCTCGCCGTGGCACTCCAGCCGGAACCGGCCGAGGAGTTGCAGGCCGGCGTGGTGTGGAGGTGGGGGAGAGGGGTTCATTGCCGCCCCCGACGAGATCGTTGGTTGACGGGGCACATACCGCCCGGTCAATTGTCTACTGGCAGGCCCTTGATGGCGATGAAATACTAACAAAAAGGGATGAACTGCCCGATTGGGGTTCCACAGCTACGGGAGCTGGTGCCGATGTGCGCCGCGGTCTCGGGGACGCCCATGGACGGGACCACCGTCACCCTCCTCCGCCGCGAGGACATGCTCGTCCTGGACTTCACCTTCTCCAACATCTCTCGCTCGGGCACGGCGGGCGCCGTCGTCCTCGGCCCCACCACGCCCGGCACCGCGGGAACGATCACCGCCCACTTCCCCCCGCAGTCCGCCCTGGAGGAGGCCACATCCCTGGCGGTGGCGTCCACCTCCACCAAACGGGTGCGGTACTCCGGCGAGAGCACCGTGGCCCTGCGCGTACCCCCGGGGACGTCCGTGCCGTTCACCGCGGACGGGCTGCTGTCCTGGGCCGCGCTCCAGGCCGCCCAGGCGGGCACCGTCCTCGAATGCGTCTGGGGCCTCTTCTTCGGGCCCGCCTCCGCCGATTCGGTGTGGCGCCACGTGACCGCCCCCGTCACGGGCAGCTCCGGGGCCACCGCCATCTGGCACACCCGGATCGCCCCCGCGTCCGCGCCCCTGTGGGAGGACGGCCCGGTGGGCCTCGTGGGGGTCGCGTCCCCCCGAGGCGGGCAACCCTTCACCAGCTCGCTCTCCGCACCCCACCGGCAGCAGATCCACAACGCCACCGGCACCCGGCCGGTGACCGCCAACAGACTCGTGCTGTCCGCGCTCGGCGCCAACGCGGACCTCGCCGGGGACTGGAAGGACCTCCCGGCCCTCGGCATCACCGGTTACCGCCACCGTTCGGCAGGCGGCCGTGACATCGTCGTCCAGGTCGACGAACGGGGCTTCCTGCTGCCGTTCGGATTTCCCGTCCAGGTCACCACCCGCACCGAGCGACGGCTCGACTACGGGCTCGTGCAGTCGATCCGGCTCACCGTCCTGAAGCCCGAGATCACCTACGAAGGCGTCGCCGGCCTCCCCAACGGCGGCCGGGCCTTCCCCTTCGTCCGGATCCGGGTCGACCAGCCGGTCGACACCGAGATCTCCGTCGGGACCCCGCTCGAACGCGTCGGCTACTGGGTGCACCGCGCCGACGCGCCCGCCACGGCGCTGCCCTTCACCCTCAGCGCCGACGACCGCCTCGGCCACCGCGTCCACTTCACCGCCCCCCTGGTCTTCATCCGGGGCGACTTCGCCTACGGCGGTCTGAGCGGCCCCCTCGTTACGTACGAGAACATCACCAAGAACCTCCCGCTGCCCGCCACCGGCCGTCTCGAACTCGCCCCCGACGGCAACACGACCGACGAGAAATCCACGGTCGACATCGCCGAACTGCGGGTCGGAGCCGAACCGTCGCAGGCCACCTCCGCCCAGCTCATGGCCGCCGGACGGCTGGCCGCACACCCCCGGCTGCTCTCCGTCGGCGCCCGGATCCCGGCCCTGGACGCCCTCGCGTCCCCGCCCGCCGGTACCGGGGTCAGCACCGCCGCGCCGGCCGCCGTCACCGGCACCGTCCACCAGCTCAAGCTGTACGACAAGTACGTGACCGGCGGCCTGGCCGCCGCCCGCCAGGTCTACGCGGGCCTGCCGAATGCCCCCGACTTCGCACCACCGCCCGCCGCCTCCGGTGCCGTCGCCGCCCTCGGTCTGAAGGTGAGCGGGCTCTCCGCCACCACCGGTCTCGTCGGCGGGAAGCTGGACACCGTCGCCGCCGGACAGTTCGACCCGGGCGCGTACTTCAAACCGCCCGCGGGCGCCGGCGATCTGCCCACCCGGCTGCTCGGGGTGATCGACCTGACGCAGCTCGTCGAACCCGGCCCCGTCGGCGCGGGCGACGGCACCAGCACTCCGAAGATCGTCACCACCGTCGAACACGCGCAGGGGGCCACCAAGCCGCCCACCGCCGTCCGAACCGAGATGACCTGGCGTCCCAGGATCAAGGTCACCACCTTCGCGCCGCTGACGACCACCCGGCCCGACAGCCTCGACATCAGGTCCACCAGTCTCGCCCGGTTCGACGGCTCCCCGCCCGCCGCCGAGGTCCGCGGCGAACTCCGGGACTTCAGGCTCACCTTCGCGAACATCCTCTCCATCGAGTTCCGGCGCATGGCCTTCACCGGCAAACCGGGCACCAGCCCCGATCTCGACGTCAAGATCGGCGACGTCGGCTTCGACGGAGACCTCCGCTTCCTCGACAAGCTCCGCGAGTACCTGCCGACGCCCGCAGGCGGGCCCCGCGTCGACGTGGACCCCAAGGGAGTCGAGGTCGGCTACGGACTCGCCGTACCGACCGTGGGCGCCGGGGTGTTCCTGCTCCAGAACCTGGTCCTGTCCATCAGGGTTCGGCTTCCGTTCGACGGCACGCCCGTCCGCACCACCTTCGCCATCTCCTCCCGTGACCACCCCTTCCTCGTCACCGTCTCCCTCCTCGGCGGCGGCGGATCCTTCTCCGTCACCGTCGAATCCGGCAAGGTCACCGTCCTGGAGGCCCAACTGGAGTTCGGCGCGGCCGCCGCCCTCGACCTGGGCGTCGCCAGCGGCTCGGTCTCCATCACCGCCGGGGTGTATCTCAAGCTGGACAACGGCGCGAGCCGGCTGAAGGGCTTCCTGCGGGCCGTCGGCGCCCTCGACGTCCTCGGCATCATCAGCGTCTCCGTCGAGTTCTACCTCTCCCTCGAGACGATCGACGTCCCCAAGGACCCGGCGAATCCGGGAGGCCGGAAACGCAAGGAGATCGTCGGCCGTGCCGTGGTGACCGTCCGCGTACGCGTCGCCTTCTTCTCCCAGTCCGTCAGCCTGCCGATGGAGCGCCGGTTCGGCGGCGGGGGAGACCCCTCGTACAGCGATGCCTTCCCCACCCAGAACGCGTGGAGCAGGAGGTGCGCCGCCTTCGCCGCCCTGGAGGACGCGTCATGATCAAGCAGACCCTGGTGTGGACCCTGCTGCCCGACCCGGCGGCCCCCCAGACCCCCGCCGGGACCACCCAGCTGTCCCTCGTCCTCAGCATCCGGCTCTCGAACGACGAGGGCAGTCCACCCGGCACCGCCGTCCTCTCCCTCTCGCGCTACACCCAGATCGCCGCCTTCCCCTCCCTCGGCTTCCAGCCCCTGACGGTGATCGTCAAGAAGGCGAACAACACCTCCATCACCCCCGTCGCCACCCTCGTCGACGATCCGCCGGACCCCGCGCTCTGGCAGGCGCTCTTCCCCGGCTCGCTGCTCGTCGAACCCTTCGTCTTCGCCCAGCACGCGCTGACGGACCGCATCGAGTCCTATCCCGCCGCCAAGGTGGCGGCGGCCCTGTCCGACGTCTACGCCCGCATCCTCGCCGGTGCCCTCGATGCAGCCGTCCGGGACCAGGCCGAGGGCCCCTACGGCTCCGCCGACGGGCCCCGGCACGGTCCGGACTGGGCGACGGCCGAACGGCTCGTCCGGCGCGTCGGCGCCCCCGACTGCTCCGACCCCGACATCGAGGCGCTCCGCCGCGAACTGCTGCGTACCGGAGCCGTCGAGGACGACGACGCACGCGACGCCGAAGGCTGGGCCCGGCTCGCGGAGTTCCACCGCCCCATGGCGCCCACGACCCGCGAGCTCCCCCGCATGGGCCCCGGTACGCCGAGTCCGTACGAATTCCACGCCCTGCTCGCCGCGCTCGCCGACCACCCGACACTGATGGTCCCCCTCGGGCTGGTCCGCCGCCTCACCATCTCACTGCCCACGGACCTGAACGAGCAGGTCACCATCCAGGCCCTTCCGCACCAGCTCCAGTTCATCCAGAACTACCGGCCACGGACCCGGTGCTTCGCCCGCAACGGGAAACTCACCCTCGCCCGCCCCGACGGCACCTCGGGCTCCCTCTTCCTGCCGCTGCACGACAGCAGCGTCTACACCCCGATCGACGTCGACCTCGACGCGGGCGCACTCGCCCTCCAGAACTACGCCCAGGCCCTGAGGTCCCTGCCCCGCGACGAAGCCCCACCCGCGATCGAGCCACCCGCGCTGCGCTCCGCGGGCATCTTCGTCGCCGAGGCGAACCGCCAGGTCACGTTCCAGAACATCCTCGACGTCGTCGCCGGCATCGACGAGGACCTCAGGAACGGCGGTGAGGGCGACGCGAAGACCCTGGACGCCTCCACCGTCCAGCAGGGCATCCGGGTGGACGTCCACGACGCCGGCTCGAACCGCTGGTACCCCCTCTGCCGCCGCGAAGGGAAGTACACCGTCGACGGCTACGGCACCCTGCCCATCAAGGACGAGGGCTGTGTCACCGACGCCCTCACCCATGGCGCCGACGCGGACGGCAACGACAGGGGGCGCCTCACCCAGGCCGTCCTGCGCTGGAACAACTGGAGCCTGGTCGCCGAACCCCGCGGCAGGACCATCGGCGTCGACGGCCAGGTGACCGACCCCGGCCCTCAGACGAACCCCGCCCTGCCCTTCGCCGCCGTCGTCGACTGCCCCGACGGCACCCTGCCTGCCCTCCGCTTCGGCCGCACCTACCGCTTCCGTGCCCGCCTGGTCGATCTCGCGGGCCGCAGCACCCCCTTCACCGCCGCCCCCACGGCGGGCGAACCGGCCACCGTTCCCCTGAGGTTCTCCCGCTACGAGCCGGTGCCCGCGCCCGTCATGGTGCTCCGCCGTCCCGTCACCGCGGGCGAATCCCCGGTCGACCTCGTCGTCCGGACCGACAACGCCGACCCCGCCGCCCCCGTCGCCGGGCCCACCTGCGAGCGTCATCTGCTCGCACCGAAGTCCTCCGTGGAACTGGCGGAACGGCACGGGGTGCTCGACCTCGCGGCCGGACACCGGCCCGACCCGGCCGTCCACGCCCTGCTGACGAGGTACGACGGTGGGCAGATCACCGGCACCCCGGACCCGGGCGCGGGCGGCAGCCCGTACCAGGACACCGACACGATCGAACTGCCGTGGCTGCCCGACCCGCTGTGCCGGGGAGCGGCCCTGCGCGGCGTCCCGGGCACCCCCGAACTGCTCACCCCCTGGCCCGCCGGCGGCTCCGGCTGGCACCAACGGCTGCCGATGCGCCTGGTCGTCGAGCCCGGGCCGATGGGGAGCACCCAGTCCACGGCCGTCGCCGACGCCGCCACCCGGACGATCCGCGTGAAGCTGCGTCCGGCCGCCTCCTTCCCCGCCGTACTCAGCTCGATGCTGGCGCCGGGCGACGAGGACCTGCTGGGTCAGTGGCGTTGGTACACCGAGCGGGTGAGGGCGGCCGAGGAGCCCGGCGGCGACTCCGGCGAGGGTCCGGGCACCGGGAACGGCACCGGTGACGACGCGGCGGCCGGACCGGCCACCAGCACCCGTGGCGAAGGCGCCGAGTCCGATGTCCACGAGCTCCTCGCGGCCGCGGCGAGCACCACACCCGAGCAGTTCGGGCCCCCCGGGAGCAGCGAGCCGGTCGACGACATCGCCGCCCTGTTCGACGTCGACCAGGAAGCCGCCCTCCGGGCCGTCCTCGCGGGCCGGATCGGACAGCTCACCCCGACGACCGGGCTGACGATGGTCCACGCGGTCCGCTGCCCGGTCACCCCGCCGGCCTTCGCGGGCCCGCGCGTCCTGCGGGAACCCGCACAGACCGCGTACGCCCTCGACGAGGCCGCGATGGCCGTCCACGGCGCCTCCACCCTCTCCGTGCACACCCGGGCGTCGTGGACCGAGTACTCCGACCTGACCGGCGACGGACCGGTGACGGGCGCGGCGTCGGCCGTGCTCCGCCCGGAGACCGACGCCCTGGGCGCCCCCGGCGGCCCCGCGCTGACGAACATGCCGTTCCGGAGCCGCCACGACCCCGGGGACACCCGCCACCGGGTCATCACCTACACACCCGTCGGCGCGTCTCGCTTCGTGCCGTACTTCACCCAGCGTCGTACGGTCGTGCTCAACGGCACCACACCGGCGCAGATCGCCCGGGCCTTCGTCCCGGGCACGGCGGTCGTACGGGCCGCCGTCACGGCACTCACCGAGGCCGGCACCCCGGCCGGGCCCGGGGACACGTACCGCGTCGGTACGGATGTGACCGTGAACGACGACAAGGGCGAGGTCGCCCGGATCGCGGGCGGGGCGATCCCGAACGGCGCGTCGGTGGAGGTCTCGTACGTCGTGCCCCCCGTCACCCGCACCGGGCCGTCGGTCACGCTCCACGTCCCGTCGACCGTGCGGCCTCCGGCGCCCGTGGTGCACTCGGTGGTGCCCGCCTTCGCCTGGCAGCGGACCACCGCGGGCAACGCCACCACCAGCATCCGCAACGAGGGCACGGTCCGGGTCCATCTCAAGCGGCCCTGGTATCTCACCGGGGAGGGCGAACTCCTCGGCGTCCGCGTCGTCGACGCCACGACCGCGACGAGCGACCCGGCGGTTCAGAAATGGGCCACCGCCTGGGGGCGTGATCCGATCCGGGACAAGGGGGACGCGCCCACGATGGCGTACCCCACGCCCGCTCACCTGGACGAGCGTGCGGTCGACGTACGCCTCGACCAGGGGCACGCCCTCGGCTTCCCCGTCGACTACGACCAGCAGCGGCACCTGTGGTACGCGGACGTACGGTTCAAGGGCAACACCCTCTACCAGCCCTTCGTCCATCTGATGGTGGTCCGGCTCCAGCCCGACTCGCTGACGGCTCCCGAGGACCTGCGGGCGTCGCCCGTGGTGGACGCCGGCTGGGTCCAGCTCCCCGCCTACCGGCGCACGAAGATCGTCGTCGGCGGGACGGCGGCGGGTTCGCCGGTGAAGGTGTCGGTCGTCGCACCGGAGCCGCCACGCGGACTGGACGGCCTGACGTCCGAGTTCACCGTGGGCGTGCAGTTCCGCAGCCCGCTGCTGCCCGACGACGCCGGCTGGATGGACCTCGACAGCGCGCCGCCTGTGCGGATGAACCGCGAACCGGGGGCCGGGCCGATCGGGGTGTGGACCCGGGACGTCGCGCTTCCGGCGGCCGTGGGATCGAGGTCGATGCGCGTGGTGGTGCGGGAGTACGACGTCCTCCCCGACAGTCCGGAGCCGGGCCGGGAGACGCGCCGGATCTCGTACCTCGACACGATCCCCATCTGATCCTGCTCTTCGAGGGGTTACCCCGGTCACCTCGGTACCGACAGGTCGCGCAGCACGTCGTACGCGTACGCCGCGTCGAGCGGCGGGGGGACCACGGACGTACGGCGCGCCGGGGGCCGGGGCCTGGTGACCGCGTCCCGTACCGCCGCGGCGCGGGCGCCCGGGAAGAGGGACCACAACAGCGCCACGGCCCCGGTGACGACGGGCGCGGCCGCACTGGTACCGGAGAGCCCACGGGGGAGGGCGGGCGCTGTCAGACCGTGGCGGCCGATCGCCCGGCCCAGCGTCGACGTGGTCAGCGGCCGGCCGCCGTCGTCACACGCGACCACCGGGATCACCCAGGGGTGGCGGACGAGCGGAGGGCCGCCGAGTCCGCCGTCGTTGCCCGCCGCGGCGACGACGAGAACCCCGTGACGGCGGGCCAGTTCGACGGCGTCGAGCAGCAGGCCGATACCGTGGTCGGCCGCGAAGTCCGCGACCGGGAGGCGTTCGAGCGCCAGACTCAGGTTGACCACCCGGGCACCGGCGGCGACGACATCCGCCAGCGCGTCGGCCAGGTCGGCGGGGGCGGCGGGCGGGACATCGACCCCGGGGACGGGACGTACGACGAAGGAACAGCCCGGACAGACACCGGGCGTGGGGGCGGTGGGCCGGGCCGCGAGCGATGAGACGACGAGCGTCCCATGGCCCGGAGGAGCGCCCGGGTCCCGTGCGGGGACCGGGGCGCCGACGAACCGTACGGGCTGGAGCGCCAGATCCGGGTGGCCGGGGTCGACGGCTCCGTCGACCACACCGACCACGACATCGGGGTGTCCGGTGGTGCGTGCGGTGAGGGCGGACAGCGGAGCCGGTCGTGAAACGCCGGTCAGTCGCACGTGGGCTTGACCCGCACCGGTTGCGACGTCGTCTCGTTCCCCTCGCAGTCCACGCAGGTCTCGACCTCCACGGTCGTTCCGTAGTCGTCGCAGTACCTCTTCGTGCTGCACTGTGGAGTGCAGAGGCAGTTGTTCATGCAACGGTTCCGGCACTTCTGCCGGCACTGGGGCTTGTTCCACGCGTTCTTGCACGTGTTGGTGCATTCGTGTTCGCACTCGAACGAGCAGGTGGCGTAGTCGACCTGGGCGGGGAAGACGCCGTAGGCACTGCGCACACTCGCTTGGGCGGTGAATCCGGGAATGGTCACCGCGATCACCTCACCTCAGAGGCTTGGCATGAGACGGGTCAGCAGATAGGGATTCATGTACCGGGTGGAGACCAGCACGGAGTACTTCTCCGTCAGGTCGGTGGTGCGGCTGGTGTAGGTCACGGTGAAGTTCATGACGCCCTGGTCGCCGCCGACCGCCGCCGGGCGGACCTCGATCGAGGTCAGCGCGTAGTCGTCCGCGAACGCCTCCAGGGTCTTCAGATACACGGCCTCGTACCGGCAGGCCACGAAGTTCGCGGCTCGGTCCTCGGGCGTGGCGCCCGCGTTCTCCGTGATCTGGAGGATCTTGGTCAGCACTTCGTCGGCGGTCGCCCGGAAGCGTTCGGCCGACATGCCGTCCGGCTTCTCGATCGCGTCGAACAGCGACGGGCGGCTGAAGGAGTAGAGCTGGTGGAACTCCAGGACCGGCAGGGCGAGCCCGGCGCAGGAGTCGGCCGCCGCGTGGGGATCACGCACCCCGACCACCACGTCGAGATCGAGCGGAGTGGGAGCGGGCCGCAACGCCTCGACCAGCTTGTCGTAGTCCTCCGAGTAGCGCGGCACGACGTCGTACGTGTCCACGCCCTGGATCGCGAGGACGTACTGCATCTGCCGGGCCAGATAGCGGTTCTCGGGCCGGGTGAGCACTTCCCGCAGAACCTCGTCCGCCGTCAGCCCCTGGGTGTCCGTCGCCCCCACCACCTGCGCGAACTCCTTCTCGACCCCGGGGTCGCGGAACCGGGCGCGGATCTGCCCGATGGCGAAGACGTAGGGGTGGCGGTGCTCGTGGGGCAGGTCCGCGACCGGTGGCGGAGCCGCCGCCTCCGGCGTGACGGTGTCGTCGCTCATGAGTGGCTCCCGGTGTCCCGTCGGCATGGCGGGTGCGTCAGCGGCGCCGCTTGGAGAGGGTGACCCATTCGTTCATCCGCCGGGCTCGGCGGGCACAGCCGCCGCACGGGTGTACGCCCACGGCGCTCGTCGCCCTGCCCACCAGGTCGCCGAGGCCGATCTCGTCCTCTCGGACGAACCCGGGGAGACGGACGTCGTGACGCGCCGCCCGCCCGTCGCGCTTCTCGTGTTCGTCGCGCTCCCGGCCCATCTCGGGTGCTCCTGACGTCGACCCCCCTCGCCCTTTCCATTGTCCGCCGCGCGACAACGCCCCGCATCCGGAGGGGAGACGGGGCGCTGTCGGAGGATTCGCGGCCGGGGGGACGAGGCGATGGGCGTCACCCATCGGCGGTCCTCACGGAGCGCCTGATGCGACCTGACCCGCGGGTGATGCGGCCAGCAGTCGCTCGGGGCGGTGGGGCGAGATGTCCAGCTTCGCCAGCACCCCGGGGACGGTGATGCTGGGCAGGACGAGAGCGAAGAGCTCCGAGACCTCGGTCACCAGGTCCCCCTGGTGCGGCAGGGAACTGCTCACCAGATGGACACCGGTCCACGCTCCGACGAACAGCCGGGCGATCGTGGCGGGCTCGGCGTGCGGCTGGAGTTCACCCCGCTCCTTCGCGGCGACGAGCAGGTCCAGACTCAGCTGGATCCAGTCGGGCCAGCGGGTACCGAACAGCGACCGGGCCTTGGGATCGACGGAGAGCCGGATCGACGCGCTCAGCAGGGGCTCGCGGGGGAGGCGGTAGGCGAGGAGCAGCGCGAGGTCGATCCAGTCCTGCACCTTGTAGGTCTGAGGGGTGAATCCCTGTGTGGTCACCGCCTCTTCGAGCACGCCCTGTGCGAGCGTCTCCTTCGACGTGAAGTGGAAGTACAGCGCTCCCCGGGTGAGTTGGGTGCGTTCCAGGATCACGGAGATGGAAGCGGCCTCGTAGCCGTACTCGTTGAAGACCTCGGCCGCCGCCTCCAGGAAGATCCGGCGTGTCCGGACGGCCCGGTCCTGCTTCGCCACGTGGCTCCTTGTTCCCCAGGGTCTCCTTCACATCGAAAGGACCAACGGATCGGTATGTAGAGGGGTTCAGCCTAGTGTCCCGCTACCGCCTGTGTGGATCCGGCCACCGCTCGTCGACGCAGGTGTCACATCGAGCCACCGTCGGGTGCCTTGTGACGCCTTCACCGGTCCGTTTGTGCTCGCCCCAGCACGCCAGGACCGCGCACCTCGCCGGTGGACGCGTGCTCCACGGTTAACAAATCGAACGGTTGGTATGGTTGCAGAGGGCGGCAAAGCCCGAACCAGACGTTTTTAGGGGCGAGTTGGCGGTTTGCCTCCCGTGAGGGCAGGTGTCCGTGCATGTCGGGGGCGGAGCAGGGGGCCATCCAGGGCGTTTGAAAAACCGACCGATTGGTTTATTTTGCGTGTGAGCAGAGGGCGCGTCGCCAGGGGGATGTCGATGGAAGCAGGCGTAGGGCAGCGTCAGTTGTCCCAGGGAGGCTCTGTCACGTGCCCTGATGGGCTCGTCCCGGAGGCCGAGTCGGAGCTCTTCGCCTCGCTGCGCCGCAGCGGCCAGCGACAGAAGGCTGAACATTACGTGAAAGGGTTACTCAAGACACCCGGCCGCAAGACGCTGGGGCACATCGCGGCGCACCTCGGCGGGCCCGCGGCACAGCAGAGCATGCACCACTTCATCAGCGAATCCCTGTGGGAGTGGACACCGGTCCGGCACGCGTTGGCCCGGCAGGCGCGGCTGTTGCTCGGACACGACGCCTGGGTCGTCCGGCCCACCACGATCCCCAAGGCCGGAGCCCACTCGATCGGCGTCGACCTCCAGTACGTCCCGCACCTCAAACGTGCCGTCAACGGCCAGCAGGCAGTGGGAGTCTGGCTGGCCTCGGAGCGGGCCGCCGTGCCGGTCGAGTGGCAACTCGTTCTGCCGAGGCGATGGCGGGAGGAGTCCCTCCGCCGCAGGGCTCGCATCCCCGCCGACGTACGGGCTGACTGCCTCGAGGAATGCGTCCGCGAGGCGATGGCCCAGGCGAGCCAGGCCGCCGGGGTGCCGCGCAGGCCGGTGATCGTCGACGCGGAGGGGGCGGACGCCGTGGCGATCGCCCGCCACCTGGGGGAAGGGGGGCACCAGTTCGTCATCCGCACCGACCCGGGAACCCAGCTGAGCGTCGACAGGTCGGTCCTGCCCGCCTACGGCGCGCGTGAGCGCGGCGCGGGAGAGCTGGTCGCCCACCTCGGCAGGATGCGCGCTCCGGTCGGCCCGGAGCCGGACCGGCCCGTGGCCTCGGTGATCCCGGTGGAGGCTCCCGCCTCCCCGCACGGCGGCGCGCTGCGAGGTCTGCGCCTCATCGGGGAGTGGTCCGCGTCGGACCGCGGCGCGGACCGTCTGTGGCTGACCAACACCACCGGCATCTCCGTGTCCGCGCTGCTGCGGCTGACGCGGCTGAGCGACCTCATGGCGCGGGACGCCGTGGACATCGGGGACCGCGTCGGGCTGCGGGACTTCGGCGGGCGCTCCTTCTCCGGCTGGCACCGTCACGTCACGCTCGCCTCGATCGCCTACTTCGCCACCGTGCTCGCCGCCGAGCCGTCCTCCTGTGCCACGGCTGTCTGCACGGCCGCGTGACAGGCGCCCGGCGCACCGCCACGTCCACGAACGTCGCCCACCACGGCACGCCCGACGCGAGCTCGAACGCCCGGAACAGGAGTATGCGCAGTGCGGTTGAACCTGATCGGCCCGCGTCAACTCATCACCGACGACGGCAGGGAACACACCCCCAACGCGCCGAAGACAGGCCGGATGCCGGCGGTCCTCGCGCTCCAGCCGCGCGAGGCCGTGCCCACCACCGTACTCATCCAGGAACTGTGAGGGCAGAACCCTCCTAGAGCCACGGCCGCCGGCCGGAATCTGCTGGTGGCCACCGAGCGCCCGCGGTGACCAGGTCGTCCGCCTTGCCGGGGGGGGCGGTTCCAGACGGTGGTGGGATGGCCCGCCCGTGAGAAGGCGCCGGCCAGGGCACGGCCCATGGGCCCCGGACCGAGCACGGTGACCGGCAGTTTCCGGATGTCCGTTTCCTTCGTCATGGCAGGCAGCATCCGTGCTTCTGCACACCCTCACAAGAGCCCCTGGTCAAAACGCGCTCAAAGCGCTCACAATATCGCACGTCAGGGGCGGGAAAATAGACACGAAGAGAGTGCTCGGTATTTCTCGATTACCGTGGAATGAGTGCACCCGCGAAATGTTTTCGGCCCCCAGGAACGGATCCTGGAGGCCGATGGTATTCGCCTGGCGGGCGGCGGGGTCAGTGACCCCGCACTGTCACTTCTCGTGCTGCTTGAGCAGCTCGATCACGCCGGAGAAGTCGTCGCTCCCGAAGCCGTCGGCGACCCGGCGGTCCATCAGCGACTGGATCGGGTCCAGCAGCTCGGAGCTGACACCCTGGCTCCGGCTGGCCTCGACGATGTTGCGGAAGCCCACCTGCTGCATGCTGAGCGCCGCCGAGATGCCGACGTTGTACTCGTCGTTGTCGATCTGACGCGCCAGGTTCGCGACCACACCGGCGATCGAGGTCACGTACGGGATCAGCAGCTCGTTGGAGAACTGCTGGGCGTTGACGCCCTCGGAGCGCACCATGGCGATGGCCTGCATGGCGCCACCGAGCATGCCGTACATGCCGGCCAGCAGGGACAGGTCGAGCAGGGACGCCAGACCCGGGTCGGTACCCGCGAAACGGGCGTCGCCCATGGCGCTGAGGACCGGCTTGTCGCGCTCGAAGGACTCCGTGCCGGAGCCGCTGTAGAGCACGAAGGCGTGGTCGGTGCCGATGATCTGCGGAACGGCCATGATGCCGCCGTCGATGTAGTCGTAACCGAGGTCCGCCGCCCACTTCGCGGTCTCCCGGGCCTGCTCCGGGGTGCCGTTGGTGAGGTTGTAGACCGTGCGGCCCTTCAGGGCGTCGCCCAGCGGGTCCAGGACCTCGTGGACGGAGTCGTAGTCGAGGAGACAGACGATGACCACGGGGCTCGCCTGCGCGGCCTCGGCGGCCGTGGCGGCACGCTCGGCCCCCTGCTCCACCAGAGCGTCGGCCTTGGAGGCCGTACGGTTCCAGACGGTCGTCGAGTGACCGGCCTTCAGTAACGCGCCGGCGAGCGCCGCCCCCATCTCTCCCAGACCGATGACAGTAACTGCGGTATTGCCCGCCATTTCGTGTTCCCTCTCACTTGAAAACAATCAGGTGCCGGGGATGAGTGTTGCTGGTGAGCCAGCGGAAATCAAGTGCGTACGGTGGCGAGGCACCTGCCTTTGCATGAGAGCGAATTGGTCCCCGTGAGAATGACAAACTATGTGTCTCTTGCTATTCGCTCTAGCCGTTCGGTGTTATAGGCGTGGGGCGCGGCCATAAAAGGAAGCGGCCCCTCCGCCCGCTTGCTGGACGGAGGGGCCGCGGCCCGGGGAACCGGGGGTCAGGCGCGGCGAGGAGGTGTTGGTCGCCAGGATGGCGTCCGGGTCCTCCATGATGGCGTCCAGGGCGGCGAACAGCTCCACCTTGGCCGTCTCGTCCCCGCGGATGGCCTCCACGACGAACTGCCGGTCGGCCGTCGCCTCGACGTGTCGATACCCTGCGGCGAGGGCACTCTCGACGGCGGACGCGGCCATGTCGAACGCCCTTGCTGGAGATGCCGCCGGGTCCGCCGCCGGTCCGGGACGGACGCGCGCGGATGAGTGTGGCCCGCAGGTGGTCCGTCCCGGTGCCGACGATGGTGGAGACCGGGGCAAGGGGGTGACGCGGAAGGAGAGGGTGCGGCGTTCTCACGCCCTCGCGAGCGCGCCGCCGTCGATCACGTAGCCGGAGCCGGTGATCCGGGCGGCCTGATCCGAGGTCAGGAAGGAAACCAGGTCGGCGACGTCGTCCGGCTCGCTGACGCCCTTCATCGGGGCGCCCTCCATCTCGACCATCATCTGGACGACGTCATCGCCGTCCTGCCCGGTGGCTCCCCTGATACTGTCCGCGACCATGTCCATGGCCGGGGTCCTGACCAGCCCCGGAAGTATGCTGTTGACACGAATCCCGTACTCGGCGACCTCGGCTGCCAGTCCCTTCGCGTAGTGGATCAGCGCCGCCTTCGCCGCCCCGTAGTGGAGCAGGGCGCCGACCGGCCGCAGTGCGGTCGTCGACGCCATCTCGATGATCACCCCGCTGCGCTGTTCGATCATCGACGGCAGGATGGCCCGGTCCAGCCGGACCGCGGCGAGGTAGTTCGTTTTCAGTGCCTCCACCCAGTCCTCGTCGGGGATCGCGGAGTATCCACCCAGGTGCGGCATGCCGCCGCTGCTCGCCCCACCCGCGTTGTTGACCAGGATGTCCACACCACCGAGTAATTCGAGTGCCGTGTCGGCCAGCTGCCGAACGCCCTCCAGGCTGCTCGAATCGGCAGTCACCAGGCGTACCGACTCCGGGAGTCCGGGGACCTCCTTTCGTGCCGACGTCACCACGGTCGCCCCCTCGGCGACGAGCTTTTGCACGATCGCCAGGCCGATGCCGCGGGTACCGCCCGTTACCAGCGCGCGTTTCCCCCGCTTGGTCGCCGACGCGCTTGTTTCATGGGTCATGACGTTCTTCCTGTCTTCGATGGTGCTTCAGTGATGCCCTGCAGGAGAGCGCGGCATGAAGGCGCGCGTTCGCCCGCAGGGTGACACGGGGGGCCTGGTGACTGAGCGGTGATCAGCGCTTCTGCTTGTTCGACTGCCGCTCTGCCGCGAGGTCCAGGATGTTCCGGTTCCCCTCCGTCCAGAGAATGGTCATCGCCATCTCGTCGATCTTCCAGCCGGCGTCGGAGCGCACGAGATGGAAACGGTAGGTTCCGCCGATGCGCCACAGCGGGGAGCCCATCGGGTTGTCCAGTCGGTGGGTCGCCTGGAAGGAGGCGGTGCACTCCGCCGTGGCACCCTCGAACGACACCAGGTGATTGGTCATCAAGTGATGGGAGGTGTCGTAGCCACCGAGCACCGCGACCCAGGAATCGACGAGTTCCTTCGAGGTCACCGTGGTCGGTGATCCGCCGAGCAGGCTCGTGTAGTCCAGGAGCACCTTGGGAGTGAACAGGGCGAGGGCCTCGTCCCATTCGCGCCGGTCACTGTGCCAGCCCATGCGGTCACAGATCTCGATGACGGCGGTACGGTCGTCCATGCGTTGTTCCTTACCGGGATCGGCCGGGGAGGGGGCGAAGGGGCGTGGTCACCAGGTGACGGGGAGGTCGTGCAGGCCTTCCAGCGTCATGCCCACCTTCATGGAGACCTCGTCCGTCGGCACCGCGAGCCGCAGCGTGGGAATCCGCTTGAAGAGGGTGCCGAACAAAATCTCCAGTTCGGCCCTCGCCAGGTTCTCTCCCAGGCATCGGTGCGGTCCGTGACCGAACGCCAGATGGCCCTGGGTGTCCCGGAGGATGTCGAACGCATCGGGGTTCTCGAAGACCCGGGTGTCGCGGTTGGCCGCCGCGGTCGACAGGATGACACCGTCCCCTTCCTTGATCATCCGCCCGGCCACCTCCACGTCGGAGGTCGCGACCCGCAGCGTCGTGAGGTCGGCGATGGACAGGAAGCGCATCAGCTCCTCCACCGCGCCGGGAAGGAGGTCCGGGTTCTCGCGCACCATCGCCAGCTGGTCGGGGTGCTGGAGCAGCGTCAGGGTGCCCAGGCCGATCATGCTCGTGGTCGTCTCCTGACCGCCGATCAGCAGGGCGACCATCAGCTTCGACACCTCGATCGATGTCAGCTCACCCGTGTTCAGCCGCTCCGTGATGAGCGTGCTCAGAAGGTCGTCGCCCAGGTTCGTCTGCTTCGCGTCCACCACCTTCACCAGGTAGTCGAGCAGTTCCCGGCCGGCTGTGATGGCCTGCTCCAGATCCGGGGCCTGCATGATCCCCTGCGCGTGCACCTCGAAGAGCTCGTGCTCCTCGTAGGAGATGCCGAGCATCTTGCAGATCACTCGCGACGGCAGCGGCCTGCCCAGCACCGCGATCAGGTCGACGGGCGTCTCGTGCTGCAACAGGTCGTCGATGAGTTCGTCGGCCACCTGCTGGATCATCGGACGCAGCTTCTCCACCTGCTTGGCGGTGAAGCGCGGCAGCAGCATGCGCCGACGGGCCTTGTGGCGCTCCCCGTCCAGGCCGAACAGCTCCTGGGTGAACTCCGGGAAGTTCTTCTCCCGCTCGGCGAGAATGGGGAAGGCGGGGTTGTCGTGGTCGGAGGAGAACAGCTTGGCGTCGGCGAACATCTCCCGCGCCTCCTTGTGCTGGGCCACGAGCCACGCGACCCGGCCGTCGTAGAGCCGCACTTCGGAGAGCGGGCCCTGCTCGCTCAGCTCGGTGTACTCGGCCGGCGGGTGGTACGGGCAGCCCCGCCTCATCGGGTACTCGTGCAGCTCCGTGCCGGTCGCTGTCGGCTGTTCAGTCATCTCGGGACCTCTCTCGTCGCGATTTTGACGCAGTGCGGATTCAAAACGTCCTGTCACATGCCGGGAAGGGAAGATTGAGCGGAGAGCCATTGGTGCACCGCCAGTGCGACCGCTCCGGCGTCGTCCTCCACGATCGTGAAGTGGTCGCCGGGCACCTCCTGGACGGCCATCGGGAACGCCGGGGTCTGCTCCCAGACATCGGCCGGGACATCGGGTGAGCCGTCCACCGGCGGCAGCGGGCTCGTGGCTCGGACCAGGAGGTGGGGCGCGCGGGTCGGCGCCGGGCGGAAGTCGGCGAACATCCGCAGGTACGCGCCCATCGCGGTCCACCGCACATGGTCGATCCTGCCGATCGACTCCTCCCGGCTGAACATGCCCTGGGTCAGCGCCGGCTGGATGAGCGGGAGCCGGCTGTCGGCGAAGTACGTGTCCAGCAGCACCACGCCCGACGGGCCGTGACCGGTCCGCTCCAGATGGCCCGCCACCGCGTTGGCCAGCCAGCCACCGGAGGAGTAGCCGACGAGGACATACGGGTCGCCGGCCGCGTGGCGCAGTACCGCCCGGGCCTGCGTCTCCACCATGGTGTCGAAGCCGGCGGGCAGCGACTCGCCCTCGACGAAGCCCGGCACCGGCATCGCGGACACCTCACGGACGCCTGCGAGAGCGGTGGCGAAGTGAGCGTACTGGAGCGGGCTCGACGAGGCCCCCACCGTGGGGAAGCAGACCAGGGCGGGGCGCTCGGGGCCGCTCGACAACCGGATCGGTTCCGGGACGGCCGCGTCCTCCTGAGCCGTGAACGTCGGCCGCAGCCGGGAGGCGGCCATCAGGAACTCGTTGCCCTCACCGATCCTGCCTTGCGCGCAGGCCTGCCGGTACAGCACGTCGATGGTGTCTTCCGTCTGGCGTGCGCCGCCGTCCTGTCCGGACCGGCTCGCGCCCAGCAACGCGTCGAGCCGCTCGGCGAGCCCGGCCGGTGTGGCGCTGTCGAACACGACCGTGGAGGGAAGACGAAGGCCGGTCGCTTCGCTCAGGGCGTTGCGCAGTTCCACCGCGGTCAGGGAGTCGAACCCCGACTCGAGGAACGGCTTCGAGAGATCCAGGGCCTCGGGCGCGGTGTGGCCCAGCACGCTCGCGGCGCGCGCCCGCACCAGACCCCGAAGCTCCTCGCGGCGCTCTTCCTCACCGAGATCCGCCAGGCTCCGGCGGGCCGGAGCCGGTGCCGCCGGTGCCGCGGGCAGGAGCCCTCCGAGCAGCGCCGGTACCTCCCCGCGGCCCGCCGCTCCACGCAGTGCGGCGGTGTCGACGCGCATCAGCACGACCGCCGCTTCGGTGCCCGCCCGGGCCACGTCGAACAGGGCCAGGCCCTCGTCGCGGGACAGGGCAGCCACCCCGGTGCGCGCGAGCCGGGCGAGATGGTTCGTGCCCACCGCGCCGGTCATGCCTCCGCTGGTCTCCTCCCACGGCCCCCAGGCCAGCGAGACAGCGGGCAGTCCCTGAGCGGCCCGGTGCTGCGCGAGCGCGTCGAGGAAGGCATTCGCCGCCGCGTAGTTGCCCTGGCCTCCGGCGCCCAGGACACCCGCTGCCGAGGAGAACAGGAGGAATCCGGCGAGGTCGGCGTCCCGGGTCAGCTCGTGCAGGTGCCACGCGGAGTCCAGCTTGGCCCGCAGCGCCGTGTCCACCTGCTCCGGTGTCAGGGACGTGAGCACGCCGTCATCGATCACTCCGGCCGCGTGCACCACCAGGGTCAGTGGATGCGCGGTGGGAATGCCCGCGAGGAGCTCCGCCAGCTCCTGCCGGTCGGCGACGTCACAGCGGACCACGGTGGTCTCCGCCCCCAGTTCCGCCAGCTCCGCGGTCAGCTCGGCGGCCCCGTCGGCGGCCCGGCCGCGACGGCTCGCGAGGAGCACGTGCCGGGCACCGTGTTGCTCGACCAGCCAACGGGCGACCTGCCTGCCCAGGCCTCCCGTGCCTCCGGTCACCAGCACGGTGCCCTGCGGGTCGAGCGCGAGTGCCTCGGGCGCGGCTTGCACCGGCACCCTGGCGAGCCGGGGGGCGAGGAGCCTGCCCGAGCGGATCGCCAGCTGGGAGGCGCCCGTGGTGAGAGCATCGGCCAGGGCGCCCAGCGACGTGGCCTCACCGTCCACGTCGATCAGCACGAAGCGGCCCGGATTCTCCGTCTGTGCGGACCGGATCAGGCCCCACACCGGCGCGTGGGCCAGTCCCCGCACGTCCTCTGCACGGTCCGCGGCCACCGTGCCGCTGGTCACGAAGGCAAGACGCGCTTGTGCGAAGCGGGGATCGGCGAGCCACGACCGGGCCGCGGCCAACGCCTCGTGGGCGGCGCCGCGGCCGGCCGCGACGACGGACCCGGTGTGCGGGCCCATGACCATGACGACCACGTCCGGCACCGGCTCGCCGGCGCCGACCGCGTCACCCAGCTCCGTCAGATCGGCGAAGTGGCTCACCCGGACACCACAGGCCGCCAGAGCCGTGGCGTGCCCGTCACCGTTCGGGCCCACGATCACACAACGCCGTGCCGGTACCGACTCGGGTATGCGCGTCTCGGCCCAGTCGAGCCGGAGAACGGCGTCGTGCCGGACACCGTGCGCGGCCCGGATCTGCTCGCGGGAGATGGGACGCAGCGCGAGAGCCCGTACCGAGACCACCGGTCGGCCGTCCATGTCCGAGGCGGCCACCGTGATGCTGCCAGGCCCGGCCGGTGCCAACTTGACGCGCAGGGCGGACGCTCCGATGGCGCGCAGCGCCACGCCGCTCCAGGAGAACGGCACCGTGGCTCCGTCCTGGCTCTCGATCAGACCGCCCAGGCCGGCACCGTGCAGCGCGGCGTCCAGCAGCGCCGGATGCAGGCCGAACCCGCCGGCCCCGTATGTCTGTTCCTCGGGCAGTGACACCTCGGCGAAGATCTCCTCGCCGTGCCGCCACGCCCGCCGCACCCCCCGGAACAAGGGCCCGTAGCCCAGGCCCGCGGCGGCGAGATCGTCGTAGAGGCCGGACGTGTCGAGTTCGAGCGCGCCGGCCGGCGGCCACATCACCGGGTGGTCCGGCTCCTCGTCGCCGACGCCGGCGAGAAGACCGGTGGCGTGCCGTGTCCACGCTTCCGCCGCCGGGGTGTCCTCCGGTCGGGAGTGCACGCTCACCGGACGGCGTCCGGAAGCGTCCGGAGCGCCGACCAGCACCCTGACGTGGACGGCGCCGTCCTCGGGGAGGATCAGCGGCGCCTCCAGGGTGAGTTCCTCGACGTCCGGCAAGCCGGTTTCCCGGCCCGCCACCAGTGCCATGTCCACCAGCGCGGCTCCCGGCAGTACCGGGGCACCGAGTACGGCGTGGTCGGCGAGCCATGGCTGGTCCGACAACGACAGCCTGCCGGTGAAGAGGACCGCCTCTCCCGTCGGCAGTTCAACCGTGGCACCGAGCACCGGGTGCGGTATGCCGCGCTGGCCGGCCAGGTGAGGTCGCCCCGCCACTCCGCCCGCGTCCGGGTCGAGCCAGAAACGTCGGCGCTGGAAGGGATAGGTGGGCAGGTCGACCAGCCGGGGTCCGGTTCCGGACAGGTACGTTCCCCAGTCCACCGGTACGCCGTGCGCGTGCAGCAGGGACACGGCCGTGACGAGCGTCTCCTCCTCCGGCCGGTCGGCCCGCAGCGCCGCGGCCACCACCGGGCTCCCCCCGGTGAGGCAGCTGTCGATCATGGGTGCGAGCGCGGCGTCCGGACCGAGCTCCAGGAAGGCGCCCACCCCCTGGGCTTCGAGAGTGTGGACCGCGTCCAGGAACCGCACCGCGTGGCGGGCGTGCCGAGCCCAGTAGTCGGGGGAGCGCAGTTCCTCCGCCGTGACCACGTCCCCGGTCAGGGTGGAGACCAGCGGGATGCGCGGCGGCCGGTAGTCCAGCCCCCGCGCGACCTCACGGAAGGTGTCCAGCATCCCTTCCATGTGGGGGGAGTGGAACGCGTGGCTCACCCGGAGCCGCCGTGTCTTGCACCCGCGTGCGGCGAACCGGTGGGCGATTCTCTCGACTTCCGCCTCGTCTCCGCTGATGACGACCGAGGAAGGGCCGTTGACCGCCGCGACGGCGACCTTGCCGTGGACGCCCTCGAGGAGCGGCAGCACCTCCCTCTCGCTCGCCTGGACCGCCACCATCGCGCCGCCCGAGGGCATCTGCTGCATCAGCCGGCCGCGCTCGACGACCAGGAGTGCCGCATCCCGCAGGGACAGGACGCCGGCGACATGTGCCGCGGCCAGCTCTCCGATCGAATGACCGGCGACGAAGTCCGGCCGCACACCCCAGTGCTCCAGCAACCGGAACAGCGCCACCTCGAAGGCGAACAGCGCCGGCTGGGCGTAGGCGGTCCGGTCCAGCAAGCCATCGGGTCCGCCGTCGCCCAGGACCACTTCCTTCAGCGGGCGGTCCAGATGAGCGTCCAAGTGCTCGAACACCGTGTCCAGCGCGTCGGCGAACGCCGGGAACGCCGCGTAGAGGGCCTGCCCCATCTCCCGGCGTTGACTTCCCTGACCGGTGAACAGGAAGGCGAGCTTGGACCTGCGGGCCACACCGCGCACCAGTCCGGGCGCGGTGCCCGCGTCCGCCAGAGCGCCCAGCGCCCGGCGTAACTGGTCGCGGTCCCTCGCGACCGCCACCGCGCGATGACCGAGCGCGGCACGGCGGCTCAGCGACCACGATGTGTCGACCAGCGGCACGTCGGCGCGTTCGTCGAGGTGGGTGAGCAGGTTGCGCGCCTGCGCCCGCAGCGCGTCGTCGCTCTTGGCGGACAGCACCCACGGCAGGAGGACACCGGAGTCGAGGCCCTCCGCCGTGTCCACGGGACGGTCGTCCGCCGCGGAGGGCGCCTGTTCGAGGATGACGTGAGCGTTGGTGCCGCTGACCCCGAAGGACGAGACGCCGGCGCGGCGGGGCCTGTCGGCTTCAGGCCAGGCGCGGTTGTCGGTCAGCAGCCGCACGGCGCCGGCCGACCAGTCCACGTGCGGTGTCGGTTCGTCGACGTGCAGGGTCCGGGGCAGGACGCCGTGCCGCATCGCCATCACCATCTTGATCACCCCGGCGACACCGGCGGCGGCCTGGGTGTGGCCGATGTTGGACTTCACCGAGCCCAGCCACAGGGGCCGGTCCGCGGGGCGGTCCTGGCCGTACGTCGCGAGGACCGCCTGCGCCTCGATCGGGTCGCCGAGCCTCGTACCGGTTCCGTGCGCCTCGACGGCGTCCACATCGGAGGGCGACAACCGGGACTGGGCCAACGCCTCACGGATGACCCGCTGTTGCGAAGGTCCGTTCGGCGCGGTCAGCCCGCTGCTCGCGCCGTCCTGGTTGACCGCGGAGCCGCGTATGACCGCCAGTACCGGGTGGCCGTTGCGTCGCGCGTCCGACAGCCTCTCCAGCATCAGGATCCCGGCGCCCTCGCCCCAGCCGGTGCCGTCGGCGGCCGCGGCGAACGACTTGCACCGGCCGTCCGCGGCCAGCCCGCCCTGCCGGCTGAACTCCACGAACACGCCGGGGGTGGACATGATGGTCACCCCGCCCGCCAGCGCCAGGGAACACTCCCCGGAGCGCAGCGCGTTGACCGACAGGTGCAGCGCCACCAGTGAGGAAGAGCAGGCGGTGTCCACCGTCACCGCGGGCCCCTCCAACCCGAACGTGTAGGACAGCCGGCCGGACGCGACGCTGCCGGCGCTGCCGTTGCCGAGATAGCCCTCCAGTTCCTCGGGCGCGTCCCGCAGCCGTCCGCCGTAGTCGCTGTACATCACCCCGAGGAAGACACCGGTGCGGCTGCCCCGCAGGGCGTCGGGGTCGAGGTGCCCCCGCTCGAATGCCTCCCAGGCGAGCTCCAGCAGCAGGCGTTGCTGGGGATCCATCGCGAGCGCCTCGCGTGGGCTGATCCCGAAGAACTCCGGCTCGAACTCGGCGCAGTCGTAGAGGAAGCCGCCGACCCCGGAGTGCGACTTGCCCGGCCGGTCGGTGCCGGTGCCCAGCAGCCGGTCGAGGTCCCAGCCCCGGTCGGTCGGCAGACCGGACAGTGTGTCGCGGCCGTCGGCGACCAACTGCCACAGGTCCTCCGGGCTCTGTGCGCCGCCGGGGAACCGGCAGGCCATGCTGACCACGGCGATCGGTTCCCGTGCTTTCGCCTCGACCTCGTCCAGACGCAACTGTGTCTGCCGGCCGTCCGCGATCGCCCGCTTGAGGTACTCGCGCAGTCTGGTCTCATTCGTCACGCGTTCCGCTCCTTCCCGTCCAGTCGGCCCGACGGCCGGTCACTTCGCATGCAGGAAGCGGTTGTCGACCAGGTCGAAGAGTTCCTCGTCGGTCGCGGTGTCGAGCTCCGGGCCCGAGGCGGGGTCGGGTCGCCCGTTCAGCTCGGCCAGCAGCTCCGACAGGCGTGCCACCGCCTGTTCCCGCTCCTGGTCCTGCAGTGCGCGCAGGTCGTCCGTCAGCCGGTCGAGGTCGGCGATGACGGCGTCCGCCGTGCGGTCCTCGTCGCCGACCAGCAGCGTGCCCAGGTGGCAGGCGACGGCACGCGGTGTGGGGTGGTCGAACACCAGAGTGGTCGGCAGGCGCAGCCCGATGGCCGCGGCGAGCCGGTTGCGCAGCTCGACCGCGGTCAGTGAGTCGAAGCCCATCTCCAGGAAGCCCCGGGTGTCGGAGATGTCGTCCGCGGACCGGTGCCCCAGCACCGTCGCCACCGTGGAGCACACCAGGTTCAGCAGGACCCGCTCGCGCTCGCCCTCGGAAAGGGCGTCCAGCCCTTCGAGCACGGTCGGCTCCCCGGCGCTCGCCCCGGGGAGCCCCGGCGACGCCGACTTGTGCGCGGCCGGCGCGACCAGTGCGCGCAGGACCGGCGGGACGACGCCGGAGGCGGCCTGCGCCCGCAGCGCCGCAGTGTTGATCCGCATGGGCACCAGCACCGCCTCACCGGACGTCAGGGCCAGGTCGAAGAGTTCCAGGCCCTGTTCCGACGACAGCGGCTGCATTCCGGAACGCGCGATCCGGGCCCGGTCCGCCTCCTCGAGGTGCCCGGTCATCGCGCTCTCCTGCTCCCAGAAGCCCCAGGCCAGCGATACCGCCGGCAGACCGCTCGCCCGGCGGCGCTGTGCCAACGCGTCCAGGGCCGCGTTCGCCGCGGCGTACACCCCCTGCCCGGCCGTCCCGAGGGTCCCCGATGCCGACGAGAACAACACGAACGCGGAGAGGTCCGTCCCCTGGGTCAGCGTGTCGAGATGGTCGGCCGCATCGGCCTTCGGTCGGACGACGCGGCTCAGCCGGTCGGGTGTCACGGAGGTCACCACTGCGTCCTCCAGCACCCCGGCGGTGTGGATCACCGCGGTCAGCGGGGCGCTCGCGGGTATGCGCGCCAGCGTCGCCGCCAGGGCGTCCCGGTCGGCCACGTCGCAGGCGGCCACCTCCGCTTCGGCCCCGAGCGCCGACAGCTCCGACACCAACTCCGCAGCACCCGGGGCCGTGGAGCCCTGACGGCTCACCAACAGCAGTCGTGAGGCGCCGTGGTCGGTGACCAGATGACGTGCGACGAGGCTGCCGAGCATTCCGGTGCCACCCGTGATCAGGACGGTTCCGTCGGCGAACGGCCGTTGCGCGTCGCGCTGTTCCACCGGCCCGCCGGACTTGGTGAGCCGGGGCAGCAGGACCTCGTCGGCGTGTATGGCGATCTGCGCCTCTCCGGTGGCCAGCGCTGCGGCCAACCGTCCGGGGGACGCGCGGCCGGTGTCCGTGTCCACCAGGACGAATCGGTCCGGGTGCTCCGTCTGAGCTGTCCGTACCAGGCCCCAGACGGCCGCCTGCGCGCTGTCCGGGACGTCCTGCGCCTGTGTCGCGACCGCGCCGTGGGTCAGCAGGACCAGCCGTGACGAGGCGAGGCGTTCGTCGGCGAGGTAGGACTGGAGCAGGCTCAGGGCCCGCCCCGCCGTCTCGTGGACGGACTCCTTCCCGACGGCAGCGGAGTCCGGGGCACAGGAGGCCACCACGATGTCGGGCGCCGCTGCACCCGAACGGATGTGTTCACCCAGCGCGGCCAGATCGTGGTGCCGGCGCACCTCGGTGTGCCCGTCCGTGGACCGCGTGTCCGCGGGCTCCTCGAAGCCGGGAACGGGACCCACCAGGGCCCACCTCCCGGGCGGTACGGACCGCCCGGCGGGCACGGCAGTCCAGGCGAGCCGGAACAGCCCGTTGTTCCGGGCCGACCGGGCGGAGCCCAGCTGAGCGGGATCGACCGGCCGCAGAGCCAGCGAGCCCACCGAGGCCACCGGGTTCCCGGACGGGTCGGTGAGCGTGAGCGTGACCGCGTCCGTCCCCGCGGGCGACAGCCGTACCCGCAGCGCGGAGGCCCCGAGCGCCCGCAGTGACACGTCGGTCCACGAGAAGGGCAGCCGAGCCGCCGGTCGTTCCGGCCGCCCCGTGCCGTCGTCCGGGCCGATCAGTGCGACGGCCTGCAAGGCCGCGTCCAGCAGTGCGGGGTGCAGACCGAACGACTCGGCGTCGGAGAGGTGCGCCTCGTCCAGAGACACCTCGGCGAAGACGTCCTCCCCGAGCCGCCAGGCCGCTCGCAGTCCCTGGAAGGCCGGCCCGTACTCGTACCCCTGGTCGGCCAGCCGGACGTAGTGATCGCTCACGTCGACCGCGACCGCGCCCTCGGGCGGCCACGTCCCGGTCTCCGGGGCGGTGGCGGGCGCTTCGGCGACGAGGACACCGGTCGCGTGCCGCGTCCAGGGCTCGTCGTCCCGGACCCGGGAATGCACGGAGACCGACCAGTCCTCGCCCTGGCTCTCCGCCACCACCTGAAGGGTTGCCTCGCCCTCCTCGGGCAGGATCAGCGGAGCCTGGACGGTCAGTTCCCGGACCTGCCCGGCGCCCAGCAACCTGCCCGCGTGATGCGCCAGTTCGAGGAACGCGGTGCCGGGCAGCAGGACGGTGTCGTGCACGGCGTGGTCGGCGAGCCACGGTTGGGCACGGGTCGATATCCGCCCGCTGAGCACCAGACCGTTCCCCGTCGCGGTGACGACGACCGCTTTGATCAGCGGATGGTCGTCCGGCGTGAGGCCCGTCGCCGAGAGGTCCGCGCCCGCGTCGCCGTCGTCCAGCCAGTAGCTTCGCCGCTGGAAGGCGTACGTCGGCAGCTCCACCCGACGGGCGCCGGCGCCCGCGAACATCCGGGACCAGTCGAGCGGAACCCCGTGGGCGTACAGCCTGCCCGCCGACCGCAGGAAGCCGTCCAGCCCTCCGTCGTCCCGGCGCAGCGATCCGGTGACGAGCACGTCGTCCGCCCCGGCGTGCTCCACGGTCTCCTGAACCGGGACCGCCAGTACCGGATGAGGACTGATCTCGAGGAAGACGTCGTAACCGCTCTCGGCCAGTTCCCGGGTGACCTCCTCCAGCCGCACGGGCCGGCGAAGGTTGCGGTACCAGTAGTCCGACCGGAGGTCACCGGCCTCCAGGCGGGTGCCCGTGACCGTTGAGAGGAATGCCGTCCGAGGGGAGGCGGACCGGACACCGGTGAGTGCCTCCAGCAGTTCGTCGCGCACCTCTTCGACCTGCGGGGAGTGCGACGCGTAGTCCACCGGGACACGGCGTGCCCGCACGCCGTCCTCGGCACACCGGGCCATGAGGCCCTCCAGTGCCTCCCCGTCGCCGGACACCACCACCGAGGAAGGGCTGTTGACCGCTGCCACCGACAGCCGGTCGCCCCAGGACTCGATGAGGGACGCGGCCTCGGCCTCGCCCAAGGCGACGGTGACCATCCCGCCCCGACCGGCCAGCGACCGCAGTGCCTTGCTGCGTACGGCCACCACGCGGGCCGCGTCCTGAAGGGAGAGGACACCCGCCACGCACGCGGCGGCGATCTCGCCCTGCGAATGGCCCACCACCGCGTCCGGCTCCACACCCACCGAGCGCCACAGGGCCGCCAGCGACACCATCACCGCGAACAGCGCCGGCTGGACGATGTCCACCCGCTCCAGCCAGTCGGCGTCCGACCCGCGCAGCACGTCGATCAGCGACCAGTCCACATGCGGCGCGAGCGCCGCGGCGCACTCCTCCATGGCATCCCGGAAGACGGGGGAGGAGTCCAGCAGACCGGCGGCCATGCCGGCGAACTGCGCACCCTGGCCGGGGAAGACGAACACGGTCTTCCACCGCCGGCCCCCGGCACCGGCGTCCTCCCCGTCGCGCCGCGGTCGGCCCGAGACGACCGCGGCGGACTCCTCACCCCGGGACAACGCCCCCAGCGCCCCTACCAGTTCGCTCCTGCCGGAGCCGACCACGACCGCCCGATACGGGAAGACGGCCCGGGTCGTCGCGAGGGAGTGGCCGATGTCCGCGTCGGTCACCTCCGGATGGGCGTCCGCGTAGGCGGCCAGCCGCTCCGCCTGCGCTCGCAGCGCCTGGTGGCTCGCGCCGGACACCACCCACGGCAGTGCCGGCGCGACGGACGGGGCCGCACCCCTGCCCGTGGCGGACTCGTCGGTGACGGAGCTCTCCTGGGGCGCCTGTTCGAGGATGACGTGTGCGTTGGTGCCGCTGACCCCGAAGGACGAGACGCCGGCGCGGCGCGGCCCGTCGTCGTCGGGCCATGCGCGGTTCTCGGTCAGCAACCGGACGGCGCCGGCCGACCAGTCCACGTGCGGTGTCGGTTCGTCGACGTGCAGGGTCCGCGGCAGGACCCCGTGCCGCATCGCCATCACCATCTTGATCACCCCGGCGACACCGGAGGCCGCCTGGGTGTGGCCGATGTTGGACTTCACCGAGCCCAGCCACAGCGGCCGGTCCTCCGCGCGCCCCTGGCCGTACGTCGCCAGCAGCGCCCGGGCCTCGATCGGATCACCGAGCGTGGTCCCGGTCCCGTGCGCCTCGACCGCGTCGACTTCGGCCGGCGACAGTCGGGCGCTGTCCAGCGCCGCTTCGATCAGCCGCTCCTGGGACGGGCCGTTGGGGGCCGTCAGCCCGTTGCCGGCACCCGCGTGGTTGACCGCGGAGCCGCGGATGACGGCCAGCACCGGGTGATCGTTGCGTCGCGCGTCCGACAGCCGTTCCAGCACCAGGACTCCGGCGCCCTCGCCCCAGCCGGTGCCGTCGGCGGCCGCGGCGAACGGCTTGCACCGGCCGTCCGCGGCCATACCGCGCTGCCGGCTGAACTCCACGAAGGCATTCGGGGTGGACATCACGGTCACTCCGCCCGCCAGCGCCAGGGAACACTCCCCGGAGCGCAGCGCCTGGCACGCCTGATGCAGCGCCACCAGCGACGACGAGCAGGCGGTGTCGACGGTCACCGCGGGACCGGTCAGCCCGAGCACGTAGGAGGCCCGTCCTGCCACCACGGCCGCGGTGCTCCCGGTCAGCCGGTAACCGGCGACCTCGTCGCCCGCGTCCAACCGGGAGGGGAACGCGTACCCCTGGTGCGTCATCCCGACGAAGCCCCCGGTTCGGCTGTCCCGCAAGGACGTCGGATCGATACCGGCCCGCTCCAGCGCCTCCCAGGTGACCTCCAGCCACAACCGCTGCTGCGGATCCATGGCGAGCGCTTCGCGCGGGTTGATTCCGAAGAACTCCGCGTCAAACCCCGACGCGTCGTCGAGGAAGGCGCCGGTACGCACGTAGCTCTTTCCCGGGCGACCCGGTTCCGGGTCGTACAGGCCGTCCAGGTCCCAGTTGCGTCCCTCCGGAAACCCGGAGACGAGGTCGGCCCCGTCGCGGACCACGCGCCACAGTTCTTCCGGAGACTCGACGTGTCCGGGGAACCGGCATCCCATACCCACGATCGCTACGGGTTCGTGCTCTTTCTGCTCGACGTGGTCCAGACGGGCGCGCGTCTGGCGGAGCTCGGCGGTGACGAGCTTCAGATACTGGCGAAGTTTGTCCTCAGGGCTGGTCACGAGATTCCAAGCTCCTTGTTGACGATGTCGAATATCTCGTCGTCGGTCGCCAGCATCAGGGCGTCCCCACCCGTCGCCTCGCTGGTGACGAGGTCGGGCTGGTCCCATTTCCACAGCAGCGTCCGCAACCGTGCGACGACGCGGGCGCGCGCCTCGTCGTCGGCCTCCATCGCGTCGACCGCCGCCTCCAGCAGGTCCACGTCGGCGAGGACCGAGTCGGCCTCCGCACCGTCGGGGAAGACCTCCGTGCGCAGGTGCCGGGCCAGCGCGGCCGGGGTGGCGTGGTCGAAGACCACGGTGGTCGGCAGAGCCAGACCGGTGGCTTCGTTGAGCCGGTTACGCAGCGTCAGCGAAGCCATCGAGTCGAACCCGAGATCCTGGAACGCCGACGCGGCGCGGACGTCCTCCGCCGTGTGGTGCCCGAGGGCGGCGGCCGCGTGGGTGCGCACCAGGTCGAGAAGGAGCCCCTCCTGTTCGTCCACGGGCAAGGACGCCAGACGCTCCCGCAGTGCCCCGGCGCGCCCGGGCCCGTCTTCGCCGTGCAGGGCGCGCTGCGCGTCGGGCAGGTCGTTCAGAAGCGCGCGCGATCGGGACGTGCTGTACGCGGGCGCGAACCGCTCCCAGTCGATGGCGGCGAAGGCCGTGGCGGTCTCGTCGCGGTCGAGCGCCGCCTGCAGACCCGCGAGGGCCGTCTCCGGTGCCATCAGCGGTACGCCGCGCCTGAGCAGCAGATCGCCGGCTCCGTCGGCCATTCCGCCACCGCCCCACGCTCCCCAGGCGACCGAGGTCGCGGCGCGTCCACCGGCACGGCGGAAGCTCGCCAGGGCGTCCAGGAACGCGTTGGCCGCCGCATACGCCGCCTGCCCGGTGTTGCCCCACAGCCCGGCTCCGGAGGAGAACAGGACGAACGTGTCGAGGGACCGCCCGGCGGTCGTTCCGTCGAAGACGGCGTCGAGGGTCCTGGCACCCGCGAGCTTGCCGGACAGCACCTCGGCCATCTCGGTGAGGTCGCACCGCGCCAGCGGCTTCTCCTCATGGATCGCGCCGGCCGCATGCACGACGGTGGTGACCGGATGGTCCGCGGGCAGCGACTCGACGACCCGGCGCAGATCGTCCTGGTCGGTGATGTCGCATGCCGCGATGGTCACCTTGCTGCCCATCCGGGTGAGTTCGGCGTCCAACTCGGCCGCGCCGGGGGCGTCGTACCCCCGGCGGCTGAGCAGGACCAGGTGCGGGACGCCCCGGCCGGCCAGCCACCGGGCCACCTGCGCGCCGAGGCCACCCGTCCCCCCGGTCACCATGACAGCGCCCGTGGCCTGCCAGACGCGCCGTACCGGTGTCTCGGCCAAGGGGGAGCGCACCAGACGGCAGCCGAGAACGCCGTCGGCACGCACGGCCAGCTGGCTTTCGCCGCCCGGCTCGCCGAGGACGGCCACGAGGCGGGACAGCGCGGCCTCGTCCACCGATTCCGGCAGGTCGATCAAGCCGCCCCAACGCTCCGGCCATTCGAGCGCCGCCACCCGTCCCAGCCCCCACACGGCCGCCTGCGCCGGGCGCCGTACCAGGTCGGCGCCGACGGCCACCGCACCCTGGGTGAGACACCACAGCGGGGCGTCGATCTCGGCGTCGCCCAGCGCCTGCCCCAACACCACCGTGGTGGCGAGGCCGTTGGTCAGGGGGGATCCTTCCGGCAACGGCTGTTCGTCCACCGCCAGGAGGGACACCACACCCGCAGGCGGCCGCTCCCCGGCGGCCTCGCGCAGCCGGCGACCGAGAACCGCCCGGTCGGTCCCGGTCCGGGCATCGACGCTCAGAAGGACGACCTCGCTCGCCCCTGCGCGCCGCAATGCCGCCGACAGCTCGTCCCTCGGGCTCTCGGCATCCGCTGGTGAGACGATCAGCCAACGGCCGGACACCTGGGGCGTGGCGGTCGTGGTCAGCGGCGCCCAGTCGACGCGATACCGGTGATCGTCGACCCGGGCCGAGGCCCCGTCGCCGCCCGAGGCCTCGAGCCAGTAGCGGCGGCGCTGGAAGGCGTAGGTCGGCAGCGGCACCCTACGGGCGTCGGTACCGGCGAGCACGCCCGCCCAGTCCACCCCGGCGCCCCGTACATGCAGTTGTCCCAGTGCCGCCAGCAGGGTCCGCTGCTCGTCCTCGTCCCGGTGCGAGGCCGCGGCGAAGACGATGTCGCCGCCGTCGACGCACTCCTGGCCCATCGCCGCGAGCACGGCGTCCGGACCGAGTTCCAGGACCGTGGTGACGCCTTCGGCCTGAAGCGTGCGGACCGCGTCGAGGAACCTGACCGTGTCCCGCGCGTGCCGCGCCCAGTACGCCGGCGTGCACAGCTCCTCGGCCGTCACCAGAGCGCCGGTCAGCGCGGACACCACCGGGATCCGGGGAGCCTTCAGGGACACGCCCCGCACCACGGCGGCGAAGTCCTCGGTCATCGCGTCCATACGGTGCGAATGGAACGCGTGGCTGACCCGCAGCCGCTTCGTCTTCCGTCCCCGGCCGGCGAAGTGCGCCGCCACTTCCGCGACCGCGTCCTCGTCACCGGCGACCACCACCGAGGAGGGACCGTTCACCGCCGCGAGCCCGACGCGGCCGGACCGCTCCGCCAGCAGGGGCGCCACCTCGTCCTCGGCCGCCTGCACCGAGGTCATCGCACCGCCTCGCGGCAGCGCCTGCATCAGCCGGCCCCGGGCCGCGGCCAGGGTGGCCGCGTCCGCGAGCGACAGCACCCCCGCGACGTGCGCCGCGGTGAGCTCGCCGATGGAGTGGCCGGACACGAAATCGGGTCGCACGCCCCACGACTCCACCAGCCGGTACCACGCGACCTCGACCGCGAACAGCGCGGGCTGGGTCCAGGCCGTCTCGTCGAGCAGCCCGTCGGTCCCGGGGCCGCCGAAGACCACGTCCCGGATCGGCCGGCCGAGATGCCGGTCCAGTTCGGCGCACACCGCGTCGAAGGCGTCGGCGAACACCGGGTACCGCGCGTACAGGTCCCGTCCCATGCCCACCCGCTGCGCGCCCTGACCGGTGAACAGGATCGCCAGCTTGCCGTCGGACACCGTGCCGCGCGCGCCCGTGGCGGGCGGCTCACCCTCGGCGAGGCGGCGCAGGCCGTGTGCCAGCTCGGCACGGCCCGCCGCGACGACGACCGCGCGGTGCTCGAACGCCGACCGGGTCGTGGCGAGCGAGTACGCCACGTCGGTGAGGCGAAGGGCACGGCCGCCCTCGACGTACCGGCTCAACCGCTCGGCCTGAGCCCGCAGCGCGCCCTCGCCGCGGGCCGACACGAGCCACGGCAGCGGGACGTCCTCGGCCTCGGGCGGGCGCTCATCGGCGCCACCCCGGTCGGCGGCCGGGGCCTCCTCCACGATCACATGCGCGTTGGTGCCGCTGATACCGAAGGACGACACCCCCGCGCGGCGCGGGCGTCCGAGGTCGGGCCACTGCCGTGTCTCGGTCAGCAGCTCCACCGCTCCGGCCGACCAGTCCACCTGGGTCGAGGGCTCGTCGACGTGCAGGGTCCTGGGCAGCACACCGTGCCGCAGCGCCATCACCATCTTGATGACACCGGCGATGCCCGCGGCCGCCTGGGTGTGGCCGATGTTCGACTTCACCGAGCCGAGCCAGAGCGGGCGTTCACGATCGCGGCCGGCGACCGCCAGGATCGCCTGGGCCTCGATCGGGTCGCCGAGCGGCGTGCCGGTGCCGTGTCCCTCGATCACGTCGATGTCCGCGGCCGACAGGGCCGCGTCGTCGAGCGCCTGCCGGATCACCCGCTGCTGCGACGGCCCGTTCGGCGCCGTCAGCCCACTGCTCGCGCCGTCCTGGTTCACCGCGCTGCCGCGCACCACGGCGAGGATGTGCCGCCCGTTGCGACGGGCGTCCGACAGCCGCTCCAGGAGCAGCACCCCGGCGCCTTCGCTCCACCCGGCTCCGTCCGCGGAGTCGGCGAAGGACTTGCAGCGCCCGTCCGGGGCGAGCCCTCGCTGCCGGCTGAACTCCACGAACGTCGACGGGGTCGACATCACCGTCACGCCGCCGGCGAGGGCCAGCGAGCACTCGCCCCGCCGCAGTGCCTGGGTCGCCAGGTGCAGTGCCACCAGCGACGACGAGCACGCCGTGTCCACCGTCACCGCGGGCCCCTCCAGGCCCAGCGTGAAGGAGATCCGGCCGGAGGCGACGCTGCCCGCGCTTCCCGTGCCGAGGTAGCCCTCCACCTCCTCGGACGCCAGGCCCGGCCGGGAGCCGTAGTCGTGGTACATCACCCCGGCGAAGACACCGGTCCTGCTGCCGCGCAGGGACAGCGGGTCGATGCCGGCTCGTTCGACGGCCTCCCAGGACGTCTCCAGCAACAGTCGCTGCTGCGGGTCCATGGCGAGGGCCTCACGCGGCGAGATGCCGAAGAACCCCGCGTCGAACTCCGCGGCGTCGTAGAGGAATCCGCCTTCCCTCGTGTACGAGGTTCCCGGCTGATCGGGGTCGGCGGCGAAGAGTGACGCCAGCTCCCAGCCGCGGTCGCCCGGAAACCCCGACACCGCGTCCCGGCCGTCCAGGACCAGGTCCCACAGCTCCTCGGGAGAGTCGACACCGGACGGGTACCGGCAGCTCATCCCGACGATCGCCACCGGCTCGACCGCCGCACGCACGGCATTCCTCAGCCGCTCGTTCTCCTTCAACGAAGCCCGTAGGGCCTCGACCACCGCTTCGGACGATGTGGTCATGATCCCTCCCTCCATCGCATCCAAGATCAGGACTTGTCCCCGTCGAAGGCCGCTCGCACGAGGTCGTCGACGTTCATCTCGTCGAACTCCCGAGTCGCACCGCTCGTCGACGGCTCCGCCTCGCCGTCTGCCTCGGCGAGCCCGAGCAGGGCCGTCAGCAGACCGGCCTGGCGCAACCGGGCCATCGGAATCGCGGCAATGACCTCGCGGAGCTTCTTCTCCTCGGCCTCGGGGGCGGTGAGTCCCCGGTCGTCCGGGAAGAGTTGCTCCCGCAGATGGTGGGCGACTCGCTCCGGTGTGGGATGGTCGAAGATCAGCGTCGCCGGCAGCCGCAGCCCGGTGGCCGCGCCGAGCCGGCTGCGCAGTTCGACCGCGGTCAGGGAGTCGAACCCCATCTGGAGGAAGCCCTTGCTGCTCTGTACGGCGTCCGGGGAGGCGAGCCCCAGTACCGTGGCCGCCTGCTGCCGTACGAGGTGCAGGAACGCCCGGTCCATCTCCTCGGCCGGGAGCGCGGCCACCTGCTCGGCGAACGGCAGGACGTCGTCCGTGCCGCCACGACGCCGTTTGACCCGGACCAGCGCGCGCAGCACCGCGGGCACCAGTTCCGGTTCGCCCTCGGCGAGCATCGCCGCCGGCTCGAGCCTCATCGGCACCAGCAACGGGTCCGGGGCGTCGAGCGCCGCGTCGAACAGCGCCAAACCCTCGTCAGTGGGAAGCTGTCCGACCCCGGAGCGAGCCATCCGCCGCACATCCGCGTCCGACAGGCCGCCGGTGAGACCGCTGCGCTGCTCCCACATCCCCCAGGCCAGGGACGACCCCGCCAGCCCCTCGGCCCGCCGGCTGTGCGCGAGCGCGTCCAGGAAGGCGTTCGCCGCGGCGTATCCGCTCTGTCCCGCGGTGCCCAGCACGCCGGCGGCCGAGGAGAAGAGCACGAAGGCCGACAGGGGCGCGTCCCGGGTCAGTTCGTGCAGGTTCAGCGCGCCGTCCACCTTCGGCCGCAGCACCCCGTCGACCCGCTCAGGCGTCAGCGAGGTGAGCACGCTGTCGTCCAGTACGCCGGCGGCATGGACCACCGCCGTCAGCGGATGGTCCGCGGGGATGCGGCCGAGGACCGATGCCAGGGCCTCCCGGTCGGCCACGTCACAGGCCGCTACCGTGACCCGTGCTCCCTGAGCGGCGAGCTCCGCCTCCAGCTCGGCCGCGCCCGCCGCCGCACTACCACTGCGGCTGGTGAGCAGCAGGTCGGTCACACCGTGCCGGGCCACCAGATGACGGGCGACCAGCGCGCCCAGCCCGCTCGTCCCACCGGTGATCAGCACGGTGCCGCCGGGCGTGAACCGCGGCACGTCGCCCGGCTCCACGGCGGCCGCCGGAACGCGGGCGAGACGCAGCGCGCGCACCACCCCTGCGCGCACGACCAGTTGGGGCTCGCCCGACGACAGCGCCGCCGGCAGCACCCGGAGTGACGCGGCGTCGTCGTCGACGTCCACCAGGCCGAACCGGCCGGGGTGCTCCGACTGCGCCGACCGCACCAGGCCCCACAGCGGGGCGTGCCGGAGGTCGTGCGGCGCGTCGTCGTCCGCCGCCACGGCCTGACGGGTGACGAAGACCAGCCGCGACGCGGCGAACCGGTCGTCGGCGAGCCAGCTCTGCGTCAGCGCGAGAGCACGGTGTACGGCCGCCCGTGCGGCCTCGGCCCGGTCGGTGTCCTGCCGAGGACCGTCCCAGCACGGCACCAGGACCACGTCGGGCAGCGAGGCCCCGGAGGCGACGGCGCCGGCCAGCGCGTCCAGACTGTCGTACTCGTCCCACCGGGTGCCGGACGGCTCGTCGGCAGCAAACGGCCGCAGGCCGTCCGGTGCCAGAACGGCCCGGGTGCCCGCCGCAGGGGCCGGAGCCGTCGGCAGGACGAGCTGTTCGCCGGTGATCCGGAACAGCGAACGGCGTTGCCCGCCACGGGCGTTCTCGATGCGTCCCGGCGGCACGGGCCGCACCCTCAGCGAATCCACCGAGAGCACCGGTGTGCCGGACGCGTCGGTCGCCGTCAGGGACACGGTGTCGGTGCCCGTCGGCGAGAGCCGGACCCGCAGCGACGCCGCGCCCGTGGAATACAGGGAGACCCCCTCCCAGGCGTACGGCAGCACAGGCTCACCGGAGTGCGCCACCAGGCCGCCCAGCACGACCGCGTGCAGCGCGGCGTCGAAGAGGGCGGGATGCACTCCGTAGTGCCGGGCCTGGTCCTGATCCGGGAGGCTCACCTCGGCGAAGAGGTCCTGGCCGCGCCGCCGGACCGTACGCAACCCCTGGAAGGCAGGCCCGTAGCCGAGTCCGGCCGCGGCGAGCACCGCGTACCCGTCGTCCAGCGGCACCGGTTCCGTGTCCGCAGGTGGCCACTCGGGCATCGGGGCCGCGGGCGCGTCGCCGCGGACGCCGAGCACACCGACGGCGTGACGCAGCCACGGTGTGTCCTCGTCGGCGTCCTCCGGCCGTGAGTGGACCTCCACGGAGCGGCGGCCCGCCCCGTCCGGTTCCTCGACCATCACCCGGAGCTGGACGCCGCCGTCCCTGTCGACGATCAGGGGCTCCAGGAGGGTGAGTTCCTCGACCGTGTCGCAGTCGGTCTCCTCGGCGGCGCGCAGGACCAGTTCGGCCAGCCCGGTGCCCGGGAAGAGGACCGTGTCCAGCACCGTGTGGTCCGCGAGCCAGGGCTGGGTCCGCGTGGACAGTCGTCCGGCCAGAACCGTGCCGGCCGAGCCGGGCAGCGAGACCACGGCGCTGAGCAGCGGATGAGAGCTCCGCCCCAGACCGGCCGAGGTGACGTCTCCGGGCCCGCTGGAACGCTGCAGCCAGTACCGCTCGCCCCCGAACGGATAGGTCGGCAGCTCGGTCGGCTCGGAGCGCTGTCCCGGGAAGGCACCCGACCAGTCCACCGGGACGCCGCCGACGTGCAGTTCCGCAGCCGAGGTGAGGAAGCGCCGCAGTCCTCCGTCGCCGCGGCGCAGCGAACCCACCGCCAGCGCGTGGGTGACGTGCGCGGCGTCCACGGTCTCCTGGAGCGCCATGGTCAGTACGGGGTGCGGACTCGCCTCGACGAAGACATCGAACCCGTGCTCGAGGAGGAGGCGGGTCACTCGTTCCAGATGGACGGTCTGCCGGAGATTGCGGTACCAGTACGCGGCGTCCAGTTCGGTGGTGTCCAGCTCCGTGCCGGTGACCGTGGAGTAGAAGGGGATCTCCGCGGGCCTCGGGGTGACGGGCGCCAGTTCCCGGAGCAGCCGCTCGCGGACCTGCTCGACCTGCGGGGAGTGCGAGGCGTAGTCCACCGGGAGCGTCCTCGTCCGTATCCCGTCGGCCTTGCAGCGCATCACCAGTTCCTCCAACGCGTCCGGGGCGCCGGAGACGACTGTGGACGACGCGCCGTTGACCGAGGCGACGGACAGTCGGTTCTCCCACCGGGCCACCAGCGCGGACACGTCGTCCTCGCCCAGCGCGACCGACACCATGCCGCCCTGGCCGGACATCGCGGCCAGTGCCTTGCTGCGAAGCGCCACCGCGCGGGCCGCGTCCTGAAGTGACAGCGCCCCGGCGACGCAGGCGGCGGCGATCTCCCCCTGGCTGTGGCCGATCACCGCGTGCGGCCGGACGCCGAAGGACTGCCACAGAGCGGCCAGCGACACCATGACCGAGAACAGCGCGGGCTGGACGACGTCCACCCGGTCCAGGGACGGCGCGTCCTCGGCGCCGCGCAGGAGACCCGTCAAGGACCAGTCCACGAAGGGAGCCAGGGCGGCCTCGCACTCCTGGATCCGGGTGGCGAACACCTCGGAGTCGTCGAGCAGTTGCGCGGCCATGCCCGGCCATTGCGAACCCTGACCGGAGAAGACGAACACGGTCTTCCCACGGCTCCGTGCCTCGCCCCGGACGACCGAGTCCGCGTCGCGGCCCTCGGCGAGCGCGGCCAGTCCGGCCAGCATGCTCTGCCGCCCGTCCCCGACCACGACGGCGCGCTGGTCGAGAGCGGCGCGTGTCGTGGCCAGCGACCGGCCGACGCCCGCCAGATCGAAGCCGGACTCGTCGCCGAGGTGGGAGAGCAGCCGGCGGGCCTGCGCGCGAAGCGCCTCGGTGGTCTTCCCCGCCAGGATCCAGGGCAGGGCCGGAGGTGAGGCCGGCGCGGCCGGCGCCGGGGCGTCGGCCCGGGGCTCGTCGGCCACGGACGGGGGCTGCTCGATGATCACGTGGGCGTTGGTCCCGCTGATCCCGAAGGAGGAGACCGCGGCCCGCCGTGGCCGGCCGGTCTCGGGCCACGGCTCGGCCTCGGTCAGCAGCGACAGCCCGCTCCCCGACCACTCGATCTCCGGCGTGGGCCGGTCGACGTGCAGTGTCCGGGGAAGCACCCCGTGCTTCATCGCCGTCACCATCTTGATGACGCCGGCGATCCCCGCGGCGGCCTGCGTGTGCCCGATGTTGGACTTCACCGAGCCCAGGCGCAGCGGACGGTCCTTGTCCCGCGCCCGCCCGTACGTCGCCGCCAGGGCCTGTGCCTCGATCGGGTCGCCCAGCTTGGTGCCCGTCCCGTGCGCCTCCACGACGTCGATGTCCGCGGCCGGCACGCGGGCGTCGGCCAGTGCCTGCCGGATCACCCGTTGCTGGGAGGGGCCGTTCGGCGCGGTCAGGCCGTTGCTGGCTCCGTCGGAGTTGATCGCGGTGCCGCGGACGACCGCCAGGACCGGGTGGCCGTTGCGCTGTGCGTCCGACAGCCGCTCCAGCAGGAGCATGCCGACGCCCTCACCCCAGCCGGTGCCGTCGGCGGACTCCGCGAACGCCTTGCAACGGCCGTCCGGGGCCAGCCCCCGCTGACGGCTGAACTCCAGGAAGATGTCGGGGGTCGCCATGACGGCGGCCCCGCCGGCCATGGCGAGAGAGCACTCGTTCCGCCGCAGGGCCTGCACCGCCATGTGCAGCGCCACGAGCGAGGAGGAGCAGGCGGTGTCGATGGTCAGGGCGGGCCCCTCGACGCCGAAGGCGTAGGCGATACGACCCGACATGACACTCGCCGTGCTTCCGGTCAGCAGATAGCCGCCCAGGTCCTCGGGAGCCTGGCGCGGATCCGAGGGGTAACCCTGGGACGCCGCCCCGACGAAGACACCTACCGGACTTCCCTTGAGGGACGTCGGGTCGACGCCGGCCCGCTCCAGCGCCTCCCAGGAGGTCTCCAGCAGCAGCCGCTGCTGGGGGTCCATGGCCAGAGCCTCACGCGGGCTGATCCCGAACAACTCGGCGTCGAACCGGGCGGCGTCGTCGAGGAACCCGCCCACGCGCACGTACGTCGTTCCCGGCCGACGGCCCTCGGGGTCGAACAGGCTCTCCACGTCCCACCCGCGGTCGGAGGGGAACGGGTTGACCACGTCGGCCTCGTCCATGACGAGTCGCCACAGGTCCTCCGGTGTCGCGATGCCGCCGGGGTAGCGGCAGCTCATCGACACGATCGCGATCAGGTCGTCGTCCACGGGCGCGGGCGCCGGCGAGACGACGGGCGCTGCCCGGTCCGCCTCGGCGCCGTGCAGTTCGGTTCGCAGATGCCGTGCCAGCAGGACGGGCGTCGGGTGGTCGAAGATCAGGGTCGACGACAGCTGCTTTCCGGTGGCACCGCTGAGACGGTTGCGCAGTTCGACGGCGGTCAGCGAGTCGAAGCCCACCTCCTTGAAGGCGATGTCGGGGGAGACCCGCGCGTGGTCGGTGTGCCCCAGCACCGTCGCCGCGTGGGTACGCACCAGGTCGAGCAGGAGCTGGTCCCGCTCCGCCTCGGACACGGCGGCCAGCCGGTCCCGCAGCGCCACGGCCGCGGCGGACCCCGCTGCCGCACGGGCGGCCCGCCGACGCGGCTTCCCGGCGAGGGCCCGGAGCATGTACGGGACCTCGTCGGCCGACGCCCGGCGCAGCACCGAGCCGTCCACCCGGGCCGGGACGACGGCTGCCTCGCCCGTCGCGACGGCGGCGTCGAAGAGATCCAGTCCCTCGTCGTCGGACAGGGGCACCAGGCCGGTGCGGCCGAGCCGGACCAGGTCCACCTCGCCGAGCCCGCCGAGCATGCTGCCGGAGTCCTCCCACGGTCCCCAGGCCAGGGAGACGGCAGGCAGACCCGCGGCCCTGCGCCGACTCGCCAGGGAGTCCAGGACGACGTTGGCCGCCGCGTAGTTCGCCTGCCCCGCCCCGCCGAGCACACCGGCCGTCGAGGAGAACAGGACGAACGCGGCGAGATCCGCGTCGCGGGTGAGCTCGTCGAGGAGCAGCGCCGCGTCCGCCTTGGGGCGGAGCACGGTGTCCAGCCGCTCGGGGGTCAAGGACGCCAGCACGCCATCGTCCAGCACCCCGGCCGTGTGCACGACGCCGGTCAGCGGGTGATCCGCGGGCACGGAGTCGAGCAGCCGCCGTACCGCGGCACGGTCGGTGAGGTCACAGGCCACCACGGTCACCTCGGCCCCCTGCGCGGTGAGTTCGGCCACCAGGCCGTCCGCGCCGGGAGCCGCGGCACCCCGGCGGCCGGCCAGCGTCAGGTGCCGCACACCGTGCCGTTCCACCAGCCGGCGGGCCACCGCCGAGCCGAGCGCGCCGGTTCCGCCGGTGATCAGCACCGTCCCCGCCGGGTCGAAACCCGACGGCACCGTCACGACCACCTTGCCGATGTGCCGTGCCTGGCTGATGAACCGGAAGGCCTCGGCCGCATGGCGCACGTCCCAGACGGTCACCGGCGGCAGGCGCAGCACACCACGTTCGAACAGTCCGAGCAGCTCCGACAGCATCGTCCGGATGCTGTCCGGCCCCGCGTCGACGAGGTCGAACGCCTGGTAGAACGCCCCGGCGTACTCGTCCGAGACCTTCTCGGGGTCACGCACATCGGTCTTGCCCATCTCCAGGAACCGGCCCCCCGGAGCCAGCAGCCGCAAGGACGCGTCGACGAACTCGCCCGCCAGGGAGTCCAGGACGACATCCACGCCTCTGCCGCCGCTGGTCCGCCGGAACTTCTCCTCGAACTCCACCGTCCGGGTGGAGGCGATGTGCGCGTCGTCCAGCCCCATCGCCCGCAGCGCGTCCCACTTCGCCGGGGCGGCGGTCGCGTACACCTCGGCGCCCAGATGCCTGGCCAGCTGTACGGCGGCCGTGCCGACGCCACCGGTTCCGGCATGCACCAGCACCGACTCGCCGGGGCGCAGGTCAGCAAGGGCGGACAGCGCGTAATACGCGGTCAGGAAGACGGCCGGCACGGATGCCGCCTCCGCGAAGGACCAGCCGCCCGGGATCTTCGCGACCATGCGCTCGTCGGTCACGGCCACCGGGCCGATCCCGCCGAAGATCAGGCCCAGGACCCGGTCGCCGGGCGCCACCGTCGTGACGCCGGGGCCCACTTCCGTGACCACTCCGGCGCCTTCCACACCGAGCGGGCCGGCCTCTCCGGGATACATGCCCAGAGCGTTCAGCGCGTCACGGAAGTTCAGCCCGGCCGCTCGGACCGACACCCGCACCTGACCGGCGGCCAGCCGCTTCGCGGCCTCCGGATGGGGGACCAGGGTGAGGTCGTCCAGGGTCCCGCCGGCCTCGACGTCCAGCCGCCAGGTCGGCGTCGCCGGCACGGACAGCGCCTTGTCCGAACGCAGCCGCTCCACCCGGGGGGTCTTGAGTTCGCCGTTCCGCAAGGCCAGTTGAGGCTCACCGGACGCGACGGCCTCGGCCAGCACGCCGTACGAGGCCTCCCGCCCGTCCACGTCGACCAGGACGAAGCGGCCGGGGCTCTCCGACTGGGCCGTGCGCACCAGGCCCCAGACGGCGCTGTGCGCCAGATCGGGCACGTCCTGCGCACCCGCGGCGACGGCCCGCTGCGTCACGATCACCAGCCGGCTGTCGGCGAACCGCTCGTCAGCCAGCCATGACTGCACGAGTTCGAGCGCCCGGTGGGCAGCCGACCGCACCGCGTCGGCACGGCCGGACTCGGGCCCGCTCTCCGCGAGCCAGGGCACCAGCACCGCATCGGGGACCGGCTGCCGTGCTTCGCTCGCCCGGGCCAGCGCGTCCAGGTCCGAAAAGACACCGGCGGACACACCGGCGAGACGCGAGGCCAGCTCCTGCGCGCCGGTGCCCGCGACAGCCAAGGTCAAGGCCGCACTCCGGGCAGCCGAAGGGGGAAGCGTCTCCCAACTCAGCTGGAACAGCCGGTCGTGAGTGGCGGTGCCGGGCGCGCCGATCCGGTCCGGGGACGCCGGGCGCAGCACCAGCGCGTCGGCCGACAGCACGAGTTCGCCCGTCTCGTCCGCGGCCAGCACGGAGACCGCGTCCTCGCCCGCCGGTGCCAGCCGCACGCGCAGGCCCGCGGCGCCCACGGCGTACCGGGTGACACCACGCCAGACGAACGGCAGCAGGGCCCGGTCCCATCCGGGTGCCACGACACCCAGGGCGACCCCGTGCAGGGCCGAGTCCAGCAGTGCGGGGTGCGCACCGAAATCCTGGGCCCCGGCGTCGTCCGGCAGGCCGGCCTCCACGAACAGCTCGTCACCTCGCCGCCAGGCCGCCCTGAGCCCCCGGAACACCGGCCCGTAGTCCAGGCCGGTCTCCGCCATCGAGGAGTAGAGCCCGGTGACATCCACGGCCTCCGCGCCGTGCGGGGGCCACACGGTCAGGTCCTCGGCCGTGGGGGCGCCGGTTCGTGCGAGCATCCCGGTGGCGTGCAACGTCCACGGCTCGTCGTCCGCCGACCCGTCCGGCCGGGAACGCACGTCCAGCGATCGCCGCCCGGACTCGTCCACGGCGGCCACCCGCACCTGCAAGGTGATCGCATGCCGTTCGGGGAGGACGAGAGGTGTGTGGAACGTCAGTTCGTCCACACGGTCGAGGCCGACGCGTTCACCCGCGTGCAGGGCCAGTTCGAGGAAGGCGGTGCCGGGAAGCAGTGCCTGGCCGAACACCCGGTGATCGGCGATCCAGCCGTGGGTGCCCGTCGAAAGCCGTCCGGTGAAGACCAGTTCGTCGTCGGCCGGCGACACCACCGCGCCGAGCAACGGGTGGTCGGCCGCGGCCAGCCCCGCGGACGTCACCACGGCCGACGACGACGGGGTGGCCATCCAGTAGCGGAGGCGCTCGAAGGGGTAGGTGGGCAGTTCGCACCACCGCGCGCCGGAGGTGGCGTAGAACGCCTCCCAGTCGACCTCGACACCACGGGTGTGCAGCCGGGCCAGCGCGGTGGTGACGGCGAGTTCCTCGCCCCGGTCCGAGCGCAGCACCGGGGTCAGGTCGACGTCCGCCGCGGTGAGCGTGTCCCGGCCCATGGCCGACAGCACACCCTCGGGGCCCAGTTCCAGGAAGGTGCGGACGCCGTCGGTTTCCATGACGCGTATCGCGTCCGCGAACCGTACGGTCCCGCGGGCGTGGCGTACCCAGTACTCCGGCTCGCGGATCTCCTCCGCCGTGATCTCCTCGCCGGTCAGCGTCGAGACGATCGGGATGGTGGGGGAGTGGAAGGACAGCCCGCCGACGACGCGCCGGAACTCCGGCAGCATGGCGTCGATGAGCGGCGAATGGAAGGCGTGGCTGACCACCAGCTCCTTCGTCTTCCGCCCCTCGGCGGCGAAGTGGGCGGCGACCTGGCGCACGGCCTCGGTCTCACCGGAGACCACCACGGAGGACGGGCCGTTCACCGCGGCCAGCCCGATCCGGTCGGCGTGCTCGGCCACCAGCGGCAGCACCTCTTCCTCGGTGGCCTGTACGGCGGTCATGGCGCCGCCCTCCGGCAGGGCCTGCATGAGCCGGCCCCGCGCCGCCACCAGTGCCGCCGCGTCCTGCAGTGAGAGCGCCCCGGCCACATGGGCGGCGGACACCTCACCGATGGAGTGGCCCGCCACCTGGTCCGGGTGGACACCCCAGTGCGTGAGCAGCTTGAAGAGGGCGACTTCCAGCGCGAACAGAGCCGGCTGGGTGTACTCGGTCCGGTCCAGCAGCCCCTCGGTGTCCGCCGCGCCGAAGACCACGTCACGCAGCGGCTGGTCCAGATGCGGGTCCAGCGCCTCGCACACCGCGTCGAACGCCTCGGCGAACACCGGTGAGGACGCGTGGAGTTCGCGTCCCATGCCCACGCGCTGGCTGCCCTGGCCGGTGAAGAGGAACCCGAGCTTTCCGGGGGTCGCCGTGCCGAGGACGACCCGCGGATCGGGACGGTCCTCGGCCAGCGCCGCCAGTCCCTGGGCCAGCTCATCGCCGCTTCCCGCGACAACGGCGGCTCGGTGGGAGAAGGCCGGCCGGGTGGTGGCGAGCGCGTGCCCGACATCGGCCGGGCCGAGCGGGCCGCGGTCCTCCAGCCAGGCCAGCAGATTGCGCGCCTGGTCCACCAGGACGTGCCGGCTCCGCGCGGACAGCACCCACGGCACGGTCTGCAGCGGTGTGGCGGCGGGTTCGGCAGGGGCGGAGTCGTCCGTGGGCGCCTGCTCCAGGATCACATGGGCGTTGGTGCCGCTGATACCGAAGGACGACACCCCGGCGCGCCGGGGCCGTCCGGTGTCCGGCCAGTCGGTCGCGCGGGTCAGCAGTTCCAGGTGTCCCGACGACCAGTCCACGTGCGGCGTCGGCTCGTCGATGTGCAGGGTCTGCGGCAGTACGCCGTGCTGCATCGCCAGCACCATCTTGATGACGCCGACGACTCCGGCGGCCGCCTGCGTGTGCCCGACGTTGGACTTCACCGAGCCCAGCCACAGGGGTTCGCTGCGGTCCTGGCCGTACGTGGCCAGCAGCGCCTGTGCCTCGATCGGGTCGCCCAGGGTGGTCGCGGTGCCGTGGGCCTCCACCGCGTCGATGTCCTGCGGGGACAGCCGTGCGTCAGAGAGCGCCTGACGGATCACCCGCTGCTGGGAGGGGCCGTTCGGCGCGGCCAGGCCGTTGCTCGCGCCGTCCTGGTTCGTCGCGCTCCCGCGGACCACGGCCAGAACCCGGTGGCCGAGCCGCTGGGCGTCGGACAGCCGCTCCAGCAGCAGGACACCGACGCCCTCGGACAGTCCCGTGCCGTCCGCGGCCGCCGCGAAGGACCGGCACCGCCCGTCCGCGGACAGTCCGCGCTGCCGGCTGAAACCCTGCAACTGGGCGGGCGTGGTCATCACGGTGACCCCACCGGCCAGCGCGAGGGAGCACTCGTCCCGGCGGAGCGCCTGGCACGCCGCGTGGATCGCCACCAGCGAGGCCGAACAGGCGGTGTCGACGGTGACCGCGGGGCCTTCCAGGCCGAGCGTGTACGAGATGCGGCCGGACAGCACGCTCGCCGCCCCCGCGGTCAGGAAATACCCCTCGTATTCCCCGAGATCGGCCGGCCGGACGCGCGTCGCGTAGTCCTGGAACGCCGTTCCCATGTACACACCCGTACGGCTGCCGTGCAGCGTCGTCGGATCGATTCCGGCTCGCTCCAGCGTTTCCCACGAGGTCTGTAACAGCAGTCGCTGCTGCGGGTCCATGGCCACCGCCTCGCGGGGACTGATCCCGAAGAACTCCGCGTCGAATCCGGCCACATCGGTGAGGAAACCGCCGTGGCGCGTGTACACGGTGCCGGAGCGGTGGGGGTCAGGGTCGAACAGCGCGTCGAGGTCCCAGCCCCGGTCCGTCGGGAACTCGGACACGGCGTCGCCGCCCGAGGCGATGAGCTGCCAGAACTGCTCGGGGCTTCGTACGTCGCCCGGGAGATGACAGCCCATTCCGACAATGGCGATCGGCTCGTGCCTGGTGGCGGCCAGGTCCTGGTTCTCCCGCCGGAGCCGTTCCGTCTCCTTCATGGACGCGCGCAGGGCATCGACGATCTTGTCCGGCGAAGTGGCCATGACCCCTCACTGATCGGTTTCCTTGGAAAAGCGGTCGTTTCACGGGCTTCTACTCTTCGCCGAGCATGAGCCGCACCAGGTCGTCGACGTCCATTTCGTTTATCCGCTCTTCCGCTTCCTGTGCTTCCCTCGCACGCTCCTGGTCCCTTTCACCGACCGGGTCGGTGGTGTCCGCACGTTCGTCCGCGTCCTCCGGAAACGCCGTGGCCAGAAGGAAATCCACCAGCTTCTCCAGCGACGGGTGGTCGAACATCACGGTGATCGGCAGGCTCAGACCGGTGTGGTCCTGGAGCCGGTTGCGCAGTTCCACCGCGATCACCGAGTCGACGCCCAGCTCCTTGAACGGAGAGCGGTCGCCGACCTGGTTCTCGTCGGCGTGTCCGAGGACGGTCGCCACCTGGGTGCGGGCGAGCGCGGTGGTGGCCTCCCTGCGCTTGCCCGGACTCAGCCCGGCGAGCCGTTGCGCCAGCGTCCCGGCGGTCCCGACGGCGTCGGCCTGCGGCTGCGCCGCCCGGAGCGTGTCGCGTACCTCGGGCACTTCGGCGAGCAGCCGGCTCGGCGTCGTCGAGGAGTACGCCGCGAAGAACGTCTCCCAGGCGACGTCGGTGACCACCGGTGACGTCTCGTCGAGCGCGCAGTGCCGCAGGGTCTCGATCGCCTGTTCCGGCGCCATGAGCCTGATTCCCTGCCGGGCCAGCGCCTTGTCCAAGCCGTCGCGGGACGTCATTCCGCCGCCGTCCCACGGGCCCCAGACCACCGACGTGGCCACCAGCCCCTGCGCCCTGCGGTACGCCGCCAGGCCGTCCAGGAAAGCGTTCGCCGCCGCGTACGCACCATGGCCCGCGCTGCCCCACAACGCCGAGACGGAGGAGAACAGCACGAACGCGTCCAGGTGCCGGTCGCGCGTGAGGTCGTGCAGGTGCTGCGCGGCGTCGGCCTTCGCCCGTACCACGCCCGAGAAGGCGTGCGGGGCCAGCGAGCCGAGCGGGACGCTCTCGATCGCCCCGGCCGCGTGGACGACCGCCCGGACGGGGGTGCCGTCCGCGTCCAGCGCCGTCAGCAGCCCGGCGAGCGTCTCACGGTCGGCGACGTCGCCGGCCACGATGTCGACCCGCACCCCGAGGCCGGCCAGCTCCGCCTCCAGTTCGACGGCGCCCGCCGCCTCCCGGCCGCTGCGGCTGACCAGCACGACGTGCTCCGCCCCGTTGCGGGCCAGCCAGCGCGCGGCATGCCCGCCGAGGGCACCGGTGCCGCCGGTGACGAGCACGGTGCCGCTGGGCGCCCACTGCCCCGCACCGGAGGTGTCCCGCGGCGGCGCGGGCAGCAGTCTGCAGGCGAACACCCCCGACGAGCGCAGCGCCAGTTGATTCTCGCCGTCCGGACCGGCCAGCACGGCGGGCAGTCGCCCGGCGACCCTGCTGTCCGTCGTCGGGGGCAGGTCGACGAGGCCGCCCCACCGCTGCGGGAATTCCACCGCCGCGACCCGGCCGAGCCCCCAGATCAGCGCCTGCTCGGGCCTGGTCACCTGGTCACCGGCGCCGACCGTCACCGCACCCTGGGTCACGCACCACAGCCGGGCGGACATCTCGGCATCCCCGAGGGCCTGGATCAGCGTCAGGACGGCGTCCCGGTGCGCGGACGCCGAGGGGACCACCGGCCCGGTGTCCGGCCCCGGCAGGGCCAGCACACCGGCCGGTTCCGGACCTTCGGAGGCCATGGACCGCAGCCGTTGCGCCAGCTCCCGCCGATCGATTCCCGGCGGCACGGCCAGCGGCACCGCCTGCGCGCCGCTCCTGCCCAGGGCTTCCACAACGGTTGCCGTCAGCTGCTCATGCTCGATGCCTTCGGGCACGACCACGATCCACCGGCCGGACAGGACGCCCGCCGGCACCTGCGGCAACGGCTGCCAGGCGACCCGGTACGACCAGGAGTCGGCGGCGGCTCGCTCACGCTGTCGTCGGCGCCACGCGCTGAGCGCCGGCAGCACGACCCGCAGCGAGTCCGCTTCTCCGAGGCCGACTTCGGCGGCCAGCTCCCGCGCGTCGCCGCGTTCCACCACGTCCCAGAACCGCTGCTCCGCGTCGTCCCTCCGCACGGCCGCGGCCTCGGGTCCAGGCGTCGTCAGCCAGTACCGCTGGTGCTGGAAGGCATAGGTCGGCAGATCGACCCGCGCCGCGCCGGACCCGGCGAAGACGGTCCGCCAGTCCACCGGAGCCCCCAGGACGTACGCCTGCGCGAGCGAGGTGAGGAACCGCTCGGGACCGCCGTCCCCGCGCCGCAGTGACCCCACGACCGCGCCGGACCCGCCGAACGTCTCGATGGCCTCCTGGGCGCCGGCAGCCAGTACGGGGTGCGGGCTCGTCTCGACCAGGAGCGTGTGCCCCTTCTTCAGGACCGTCCCCATGGTCCGCTCGAACTGGACGGGTTCCCGCAGGTTGCGGTACCAGTACTCGGCGTCGAGTTCGCGGGTGTCGAGCAGTTCCCCGCTCACCGTCGAGTAGAAGGGGACCTCGCCGCGCCGGGGCTCGATCTCGCGCAACGCCTCCAGCAACCGCTCGCGGATCGCCTCGACCTGTGCGGAGTGCGCCGCGTAGCTCACCGGGATCTGCTTGGCCCGCGCACCCTCGGCGGCGCAGGCGGCCAGCAGTTCCTCCAGCGCCCGCTGCTCCCCGGAGACGACCACCGACGACGGCCCGTTGATCACCGCGATGTCCAGCCGTTCGTCCCAGCACGGCAGCCGCCGTACCCGCTCGGCCGACAGCGACACCGACACCATGCCGCCCAGGCCGGAGATCTCGGTCAGTGCCTGGCTGCGCAGGGCGACGATCTTCGCGGCGTCCTCGAGCGAGAGCCCGCCCGCCACGCAGGCCGCGGCGATCTCGCCCTGGCTGTGCCCGATCACCGCGGAGGGGCGCACGCCATGGGACTCCCAGAGCCGGGCGAGCGACACCATCACCGCGAACAGCACCGGTTGCACCACGTCGACCCGTTCCAGGGTCGGCGCTCCGGGGGCGCCCCGCAGGACGTCCAGGAGCGACCAGTCCACGACAGCCCCGAGCGCCGCGTCACACGCGTGGATCCACTCGCGGAACACCGGGGAGGAGTCGACGAGTTCCACCGCCATGCCCGCCCACTGCGCTCCCTGGCCGGGAAAGACGAACACGGTCTCGGCGCCGCTCACCGCTGTGCCACGCACCACCTTGTCCGAGGGAGTGTCCCGCACCAGCGCGTCTAGGGCGGACCGCAGTTCGCGCCCCTCCCCGCCGATCAGCACGGCGCGGTGCTCGAACGCGGTCCGAGTGGTGGCCAGTGACAGCCCGACGTCGGCAGGGGCGAGGTCCTCACGGTCGTCGAGGCAGGTCCGCAAGGCGGCAGCCTGGCCGCGCAGGGCCTCGGGAGTCTTCGCCGAGAGCGGCCACGGCAGCACTCCCGCCGGCTCCGCGGTGTTCTCGCCGTGGCCGGCCGCGCCCGGGGCTTCGTCGGGAGCCTGTTCGAGGATGGTGTGGACGTTCGTGCCGCTGATGCCGAACGAGGAGATGCCCGCCCTGCGCACCCGGCCGCCCTCCGGCCACGGCGCCGAGTCGGTCAGCAGGGCCACCGAGCCCGAGGACCAGTCCACATGGGGGGTCGGCTCGTCGATGTGCAGGCTGGCGGGCAGCCGGCCGTTCCGCAGCGCCATCACCATCTTGATCACTGCGGCGACTCCGGCGGCCGCCTGGGTGTGCCCGATGTTCGACTTCACCGAGCCGAGCCACAAGGGCCGGTCGTCCGAACGCCCCTGGCCGTACGTGGACACGAGGGCTTGCGCCTCGATCGGATCACCCAGCTTCGTACCGGTGCCGTGCGCCTCCACCACGTCGATGTCCTGCGGGGACAGCCGGGCGTCGGCCAGCGCCTGCCGGATCACCCGCTCCTGCGACGGCCCGTTCGGAGCCGTGAGGCCGTTGCTCGCGCCGTCCTGGTTGACTGCCGAGCCGCGGACGAGCGCGAGGACCCGGTGGCCGTGGCGCCGGGCGTCCGACAGACGCTCGAGCACCAGCATGCCCACGCCCTCGCTCCAGCTGGTGCCGTCAGCCGACCGGGCGAACGGTTTGCAGCGGCCGTCGGGCGCCAGGCCGCGTTGCTGGGCGAACTCCACGAACATGCCCGGTGTCGCCATCACCGTCACCCCGCCGGCCAGCGCCAGCGTGCACTCACCGTGCTGCAGGGACCGGCGTGCCATGTGCAGTGCCGCGAGTGAGGAGGAGCAGGCGGTGTCCACGGTGACCGCGGGGCCCTCCAGGCCGAGGGTGTACGCCACCCGGCCCGAGATGACGCTTGCCGTGTTGCCGGTCAGCACAAAGCCCTGGGCACCCTCGGCCGGAGTGCCCAGCTGGGGCCCGTAGTCCTGCGCCATCGCCCCCGCGAACACGCCGACCTGGCTGCCCCGCAGCGACAGCGGGTCGATCCCCGCCCGCTCCAGTGCCTCCCAGGAGGTCTCCAGCACCAGTCGCTGCTGCGGGTCCATCGCCAGCGCCTCGCGCGGGCTGATCCCGAAGAACCCCGCGTCGAACGCCGCGGCGTCGTAGAGGAAACCCCCCTCCCGCGCGTAGCGGACCTCCGGGTTCTCCGGGTCGCGCAGCTCACCGGTGTTCCAGCCACGGTCGGTGGGGAAGGCGGATATGGCGTCCCGGCCCTCCGACACGAGACGCCACAGGTCCTCCGGCGAGCGGACGTCACCGGGGAACCTGCATCCCATGCCCACGATGGCGATCGGTTCGTCGTGACCGGCCTCCACCGACGGCACGCTGTCGGGCGTCGGCTTCTCGCCCGACAACTCGGACCGCAGGAACCGCACGAGTCCGTCCGGGGTGGGGTAGTTGTAGATCAGGGTGGGTGGCAGATGCGCCAGCCCGGTCGCCTCGGCGACGCGGTCGCGGAACTCGACCGCGGTGAGCGAGTCGAACCCCAGCTCCTTGAACGTCCTGCCGCTGTCGACGGTGTCGGACGAGAGGTGCCCGAGCACCGCCGCCACGCTCGCCCGCACCAGCTCCGGTACGTCCGCCACGGCGTCCACGATCGGCTCCGTGGCCGGGGTGGCGGCGGTCGCCGCATGGATCACCGTGTCGCCCGGCTGCGCCCCCACCGGCCCGTCCTGCGCGTCGAGCCAGAAGGAGCGGCGCTGGAAGGCGTACGTGGGCAGGTCCAGCCGTTCACCGGCCCATCCGGTGAACGGCTCCCAGTCCACTCGCGTTCCGCGCACGAACGTCTCGGCCAGCGCGGTGGCGACCGTACGGTCCTCCGGCCGACCCTGGCGCAGCAGCGGGACGACCGCGGCGCCGGACGGCGCGCCCTCGACGGAAAGGCTCTCCCGGGTCATCGCGGTCAGGCCCCCGGGGCCCAGCTCCAGGTAGCTCGTGACGCCTTCCGCCCGCAGGAGACGGACGCCGTCGAAGAAGCGTACGGACGCCCGGATGTGACGGGTCCAGTAGTCCGGCGATCGGAGTTCGTCCGCTGTGGCAAGGCGCCCCGTGACGTTGGAGACGACCGGGATCTCCGGGGTGCCGTAGGTCAACTGCGCGGCCACAGCGCGGAATTCGTCCAGTACACCGTCCATGTGCGGGGAGTGGAACGCGTGGCTGACCTGGAGCCGCTTGGTCTTGCGGCCCCTTGCCTCGAATGCGGCGGCGACGTCGGCGACGGCCCTCAGGTCACCGGAGATCACTGTGGCCTGAGGGCCGTTGACCGCGGCGACCGAGACCTCTCGGTCCAGCCCGGACAGCGCCGCGCGGACCTCCGGTTCGTCGGCCTGGAGCGCGATCATGGCGCCGCCCTCGACGGCCTGCTGCATCAGCCGTCCGCGTGCCGTGACGAGGGTGCAGGCGTCCTCCAGGGAGAACACGCCGGCGACATGGGCCGCGGCGACCTCCCCGACGGAGTGGCCGAGCAGAAAGTCCGGGCGCACCCCGCACCGTTGCAGCAGACGAAAGAGCGCGACCTCCAGCGCGAACAGCGCGACCTGGGCGAAGCTCGTCCGATCGAGCAGCTCCGCCTCGGGCGTACCGGGTTCCGCGAAGAGCACATCCTTGAGCCGGTGGGGCAGCCGGGTGTCCAGCCGGTCGATCACCTCGTCCAGCGCCTCGGAGAACGCCGGTACCGTCGCGTAGAGCTGACGGCCCATCCCAGGACGCTGGCTGCCCTGGCCCGTGAAGAGGAACGCCGTTTTGCCCGCACCTCTCGCGGAGCCCCGTACCACGTTCGCAGCCGGTGCCCCGCGTACCAGCGCGTCCAGACCGCTCACGAAGTCGTCGCGGTCGCCGCCCAGGACGACCGCGCGTTCCTCGAACGCCGTGCGGTGCGCGGCGAGCGAGCCACCGACGCTCGCCGGATCCAGTTCGGGATGCTTGGCGATGTGCTCGCGGAGCCGCTCTGCCTGGGAGCGGAGCGCGGCGCGGGACCTCCCCGAGACCACCCAGGGCAGGAGCGAGAGGGCCTCGCCGCGCCGATCGCCGACTGTCTCTTTGTGGCCGGCCGCGGGGGACGCGGGCACCGTATGACGGTCCGAGAGCACCACATGACAGTTCGTGCCGCCCATGCCGAACGAGCTGACGCCCGCCAGGAACGGGCTGTCGGTACGGGGCCGCCGGCTCAGCGCGGTCTGCACGCGCAGGTTCCACGCCTCGAAGGGGATCCGAGGATTGGGTGTGCGGAAGTTCAGACTCGGCGGAATCTCCTGGTGTCTGATGCACAGGGCCGTCTTGATGAGTCCGGCGACACCGGCTGCGGCTTCCAGATGTCCGATGTTCGTCTTCACCGACCCCACCAGCAGTGGCGTGTCGTCCGTCCGGCCCGAGCCGAGCACCGAACCGAGCGCGGCTGCCTCGATCGGATCGCCCTTCTTCGTGCCGGTGCCGTGCAGTTCCACGTAGTGCACGTCGGCCGGGGTGACGCCCGCCTTCTGGTACGCCGCGCGCAGCACCTCCTCCTGCGCGCGGGCCGTGGGCACGGTGAGCCCCTCACCCGCGCCGTCGTTGTTCGTCGCGGTGCCTTCGATGACGCAGTACACGCGGTCGCCGTCGGCGAGCGCGCGGGAGAGGGGCTTGAGCACGACCAAACCAGCGCCCTCGCCGCGGACGTAGCCGTTGGCGCGGGCATCGAACGTGAAGCACCGGCCGTCCGGGGACAGCCCGCCGAACTTCTCGGAGTACACGGTGCTCTCCGACGCGAGACCGAGATTCACCCCGCCCGCCAGCGCGAGCGTCGCCTCGCCCCGTCTCAGGCTCTCCACGGCCATGTGCACGGCCACCAGGGAGGAAGACTGCCCGGTGTCGAGCACCATGCTGGGCCCGCGCAGATCAAGCGTGTACGACACCCGGTTGGCGATGATGCTGCGATGAACGCCGGTCATGCTGTGCTGGGTGGCCGATCCCGGGCCGAGCCGGTGCAGCACGGTGGCGTAGTCGTCCCACATGGCTCCCACGAAGACGCCTGCGTCACGGCCCTTCAGGTCGGCCGGCACGATCCCGGCGTCCTCGAACGCCTCCCAGCTCAGCTCGAGAACGAGTCGCTGCTGCGGATCCATGGCGGCCGCTTCGCGAGGAGAGATGTCGAAGAAGTCCGGATCGAACTGATCGACCTGGTCCAGGAAGCCGCCCGCGCCGGAACCCCTTCGGCCCTCCCTCGGTTCTTCGGAAACCGCGCTCACACCGTCGCGGAGCAGGTTCCAATAGGCGGCAGGGCTCGCGGCACCAGGAAATCTGCAGGCCAGTCCCACGATTGCGATCGGATCGTCGTGTGCGGGGGCGTCTTCGTGCGGGAACGCCTGGCCGGTACGCATAGAACTCCCAACAGCCGACATCGGGCGAATGCCAAGTGCTATACCTCAGGTCTTGATTTTTGCTCCCCCGGCTCGGGGCCGGGTCCGTTTGGTGTGAAGTAACTCACAACGCGTGAAGTGCCATCTGCTCGTCGACCGCCTGAATGCTCTGTCCGGCGTGCCTGTCTATTCCGTTTGACGGGCTGCTGTCATATACGGGGGCTCTGATGGGTTCACATGACAGCCAGTAGACCCGACATGATCCTGTGCTGTCCAATAACTGGATTCATGAGGCTGATAAGTTCAGCTATGAGGAATCCCCCGGACTTTGTCTGAGTCCGGGGCGTCGCTCGTTCCGAGCATCTCCGGAGAATGGCGGACGATGAGCATGCGGAGAAGCGGAAGTATCCCGTTGACAAAGGCGCGCGCCGCTTTGTAGCGTCCCGTTCGGCCAAGGGTTGAAGCGCCAGGAGCCAAACGGGAAGGGGCGCCTCAGAAATGACCGAGCAGTACGCACCCACTGCGGCGGACGTGGGAAGAATGTACGACCAGTCGACCGGCCTGCTCTCTGAAGTGATGGGGGGAAATATCCACCTGGGGTACTGGCGTGACGGCGATGACGACGCCTCGGTCGAACAGGCCACCGACACCTTGACCGATATGGTGGCCGAACGGCTCGCGCTCTCACCCGGCGCCCGGGTTCTGGATATCGGCTGCGGAAGCGGCAAGCCCGCTGTACGTATCGCGGGCACATGGGACGTGCATGTCACGGGGATCACCATCAGCGCTCAGCAGGCGCAAACGGCCGGAGCGCGGCCGGAAGTCGGGGAAGGTAACGGGCAGGTTTCGTTCCTGCAAGCCGACGGCATGGACCTCCCCTTCCCCGACGCCCACTTCGATCGCGTATACGCAATCGAATCGTTCTTGCACATGTCCGACCGTGCCACCGCCGTCGCCGAAGCGGCGCGAGTCTTGCGTCCGGGTGGCGTTCTGGTGGCCGCGAATCCCTATCAGCAAGGCGAACTGACCCCCCATGAGGCCGAGATAGTCGCGGACAATCGGAAGCTGTTCGAGATTCCCCCGATCGGCGACGCCGACGAGTACGCCGGACACATGGCCAAGGCCGGCCTGGAAATCGTCGAGATGCTGGACATCGGTGAGAACGTCCGGCGCAGTCACACGGTGGCCGCGGCCCTCATCCGCCAGGCACAGGGGGCGGGTGGCAGTGCGTTCAGCGAGGAACTGTCCAGAGCGGCCGACATCATCGAGCGTTTCGGTGAACTTCCGCAGATCGGCTACGGACTGATCGTCGCCCGTCGGCCCTGAGCCCTCCGAGTGAGAACGGCTCCGGCTGACGCGCCGGCCGAAAGGTGGGGCAGCCGGAGCCGGGGCCGAGGACCGTCCGGATGGGCCGCGGGCGGGCCTCCGCCCGTCCGGAAGACGTGGTGTGCCTCTCATCCGAGCCCTGCGCTCAGTTCAGCATCCGGTACAGCCCGGCGTGCAGCGCCGCACAGTCCTCCGGGGGCAGTGTGGTCAGACGCGTGCGCGTGAAGTCCGTCGAGGCGCGCACCTGATCACCGATCAGACGGCCTGCTTCGGTGACGGCGGCCAGTTTGACGCGGCGGTCCGCGGGATCGGGTTGGCGCCGGACCAGCCCGCGGGCTTCGAGGCGGTCCACGATGCCGGTGACGTTGGACGGTTCGCACTTGAGCCGCTCTGCGAGTCTGCGCATGGCGAGCGGCTGGTGTGACAGCAGTTCGAGCACGCGGACCTGGCTGCCGGTGAGCTGGTGTCTGGCGGCGGCCGCTTCATAGCTCTCCTGGTAACGGGCCACCAGAGTGTCGATGAGGTCGAGGACCTCCAGCGCCAGAGGGGAAAGCGATAAGTTCATAATAGTGGCGAGCTTAAATTATTACAGCTCGAAGTGTCTAGTGTGTGGGTGGGCCACGACGGTGACTCTCGCGCGGTCAGGTCCAGTTACGGCCGTGCTCAAGGAGCCTGCTGTGAGCGGCGGACATCTGGGAGCGTGCGACGTCGCCCTCCCGCGTGGCGAGATACGTGGTGGTGATCGGCGGTACTTCGGGCCTGAGGAGGGGCACCAGCGTGCCCTGGGCGACGTCGTCGGCACAGAGGTAGCTGGGAAGCACGGCGATGCCGACGGAGGCCTTGACGGCGGCGAGTACGGCTCGTTGGTCGGGAACCACCACGTCGGGTGCCGCGGACGCGGCGGTGTGGAAGACGGACCACCAGTAGTGGTCGATGAGCGGCAATGACTCGGCGCAGGCGATGAGGGGATGGCCGCCGAGGACCTGCGGAGCCTCGCGGGCGAGGTGCTTGTCGGGGATCGTGCGCGCGACGTCGGGATGGGCGACCAGGCTGTATTCCTCGTCGTAGAGGGGCAGTGCGCTGATTCCCGTCAGACGGGGGCGCGTCCGGACGACGACGATGTCGAGTTCGCCCGCGGCCAGTTGGGAGAGCAGCGCGTCGGACAGTGCGGGAGTGGTGCGCAACTGCACGCTGTCCATGAGCAGGTCGGCGAGCACCGGCAGGATCCGGTCGCTGATCAGGTCACTGGGGGCGCCGATCCGGAGCCGACGGGCCGGGGCGCCGCTTCTGGAGTAGCGCTGTAACACGAAGTTGAGGGCATCGACCGGGCCCTCGGCATCCCGTGCGAGCGAGTCGGCGGCCGGTGTGGGCTTGGATCCGGTGGCGTGGCGCACGAACAGACGCGTCCCGACCCTCTCCTCCAGGAGGCGGATCTGGTGGGTGACGGCCGGCTGTGAGATGTGCAGTCTTCGGGCCGCTCCCCCGAAGGACCCCGTCCGGTAGACCTCGATGAAGGTGCGGAGCCAGCCCGGGTTGAGTGGCTCCGTCTCCTCCCGGTGCGCCCGCGCCTGCGCCCGCGGACGTCGCGGCGCGTGTGATGTCGTCTCTGTTCCGGATAAGCGTGGAGAAGGCATGAGGAGAGGACTCCATGAGGTCAGCCGGCCGGTCGTGGCGCGGGGCGGAACGGGTACCGGCACCGGCGACGTGACGCACGAGGCTCGGGGGAGCGGGGTGCCGGACCTGGCGGCACTGCCGGAACGTGCCGACCGCGCCGCCGACGAGGTGAGGTGTCAGGTCTTCGCCAGGTGAGGCATCAGCTCCTCGAAAGTGCGGCGCTGCCCCAGCGCGGTGTCGAGGAGCAGGCCGCCGTTGCTCAGCGCCAGTTGACGGAAGGCGTCCACCCGGTGCTCGTAGACGTCCAGCGTGAGCGGGTCGTCGCGCTCCGCGGGCCGACTGCGCACCCGGGCGCTGGCCTCCTGCGCCGACACGGTGGTGAAGACCGAGAGGTCCGGCGCCGGGAAGCAGGCGATCAGCGGTTCCACCACCGCGCGCGTCTCGGCCGGAACCCGGTGTATGAGCAGTTCGCCGAGGGGCGTGAACAGGTAGCGGTCGACCACGACGACGCGCCCTGCCCGCAGCGCGGGCAGGATGCGCGTCCGTACGGTCATCAGCCGGTCCCCGAGTACGGCGCAGCACATGGCCAGCGGGTCCACCTCGCCGGCATGTACGGAACCGAAGGGGTCCGCGTTGTACGTCCTGAACCAGCGGCTGGCCTTCAGCTCGCGTGACGGCAGTTTGAAGCCGCGTACGGTCCGCCCGCACGCCCGCAGATAGGCCCGGGTCATCCGGGTGGTCGTGGTCTTGCCGCTGCCGTCGACACCGTCGAAGGAGATGAGGGTGCCGGGGAGCCCGTGTGGCCGGAACGGCAGCCGCCACTCCGGGCTCAACGCGCCCGTCCGGCATACCGGGCGGTCGCACGGTGAACCAGGCGGCGCAGGCCGGCCGGCGCGCGGCTCTCGCCCTGGAATTGGGGTCCGTACAGCGCTTGGACGACTTCCCTCGCCTGCGTGTCGTCCTCCGGTGTGTCGAGCGTGGCGCCTAGCACCTCGACACCGAAAGATCCGTTCAGGGGTCTGCACGTGAGCATCCGCAGGGCTCCTCGCCGCCAATGTCGCCGTCATCGGTACCGTGTCGGCGAGTTGCGCGGCACAGGAGGCGGTGTGCGGCTCCCTCGGTCGGAGTCGTGAGCCGTCCCACGAACCCGCCAAGGATGTGCCCACCGCGGAGCCCCCTCCCGCCGAACCTCGGCTGCCGAAGCATTACACCGCAGACTCCGCCGGATTTCACCGGGGCACCGGTGGGACCTTGGTCCTATTGAACCGACAATGACCACCCTGACACGCTGTCCTGCCATGACCTCAGCGAAGCCGGAAACACTGTCCAGCCGACAGGATCCGACAAAGGTCCACGTCCTTTCTCCTCCCGGACTCCCGGCGCGCCCGTGAATACCGTCGGGACGCGAAGTGGGCGGAACTCAGGGGTGGCCGAAATAGCCCCATGATGAGGCGACTTTTGCACCTCAGAATCCTGGAATACCTGGGCGAAGCGACGTGGTAGGCCATGGCCGCGGGCGGCGGGGACTCACGGACTCATCGTGAAGAACGAGGGCCGACCTGCCGGAGGACGCCGTCCGGCGCCGGCTCGCTTCCCGGACGTTCCGCCGCACGACCGCGTCGTATCACCGCCGTGGAAACCAGCACCGTCCGACGGGGCCGCGTTCTCGTGGAGTTCCGCGGCGGCTCCACCTGTTCGACCCGACAAGCGACTTCCAAGGAGTGAGCGGTGACAATCGCCGAGGAGCGGGCCACAGCGAACCGGTTCGTGCTGTCCGAGGACGAGGTGCCTCAGCGCTGGTACAACCTCGTCGTCGATCTGCCGTACGAGATCGAGCCTCCTCTGCACTCGACGGAGGAGCGGCTCGCGCTCGAGGAGGACTACGACTGGCTGTGGCCCAGCGAGTGCCTGCGGATCGAGTTCCTCAAGGGCCGCTACGCGACGGACCCGTGGATCGAGGTGCCCGAGCCGGTGCTTCGCACCTATACGCGTTACCGGCCCTCGACGCTGGTGCGGGCCAAGGGGCTCGAGGAGTACCTCGACAGCCCGCACCGGATCTTCTACAAGCGCGAGGATCTGAACCCCGGCGGCAGCCACAAGTTCAACACGGCGCTGGCTCAGGCGTATTACGCCGCGCAGGACGGCGTCGAGACGCTGGTCACGGACACCGGGGCCGGCCAGTGGGGCACCGCCCTGGCTCTGGCCTGCGCCGCCTTCGGTCTCAAGCTGAAGGTGTTCATGGTCCGCAAGAGCTTCGACGAGAAGCCCTACCGGCGCAATCTCATGCGGATGCTGGGGGCCGAGGTCATCTCCTCTCCGAGCCGGACCACCGGCACGGGCCGTGACGTCCTGGACAAGGACCCGGACAGTCCCGGCAGCCTGGGTATCGGCATGGCCGAGGCCATCGAGCTGGTCCGGTCGGAGCCGTCCCACCGGCTGGCGCTGGGGTGCATGTCGTACTACGCGGCCATGCACCAGACGGTCATCGGTCTGGAGACGCAGGCGCAGCTCGCGCAGGCCGGTGTCGGTGCCGACGTGCTGGTCGGCTGTGTCGGCGGCGGCAGCAACTTCACGGGCTTCGTGGCCCCCTTCGTCACCGGCTCCGACCGGCCGCTGTGCATCGCGGCCGAACCCGCCTCGGTGCCCACTCTCACCCAGGGCGAGTTCCGTTACGACTGGGCGGACTACGAGCGGCAGACCCCGCGGATCCCGATGTACACCCTCGGCAGCGACTTCGTGCCGCCGCCCATCCACTCCGGCGGTCTGCGCTACCACGGCAAGACCCCCATCCTCTCCAGCCTCGTCAAGAACGGCCTGATCACCCCGCGAGCCTTCGAGCAGCAGAAGGTCTTCGAGGCCGGGCAGCTGTTCCTGCGCACGGAGGGCGTGCTGCCCGCGCCCGAGAGCTCCCACGCCATCCTCGCCGCCATCGAGGAAGCGCGGCGTGGCGGCAAGCCGCGCACCATCGTCATCTGCCTCAGCGGCCACGGCTACCTGGACCTTCAGGGATACGCGGATGTCCTCGATCTCGGCTGACGACGCCGGTCTCCTGCCCCGCGGCCGGGTGGCGTTGCTTCCCGGCGCGGTGGAGGTCCGGACGTCGTCCCGGGTGCACATCACGCTGATCGACATGAACGGGTCGACCGGTCGCCGAGACGGCAGTGTCGGCTTCGCGGTGGCCGACCCCGGACTGCGGCTCGTGCTGACCCGCGGCGGACCGCCGCGCTGCGACGGTGCCGCGGACCCGGCCGAGGCCGACCGCATCACGGCGGCGGTACGGCACGCCGCCACGGCCCTCGGCGTCCCGGACACGGTGCGGGTACGGCTGCACACCTCCGTCCCCGCCCACAGCGGCCTCGGCTCGGGCACCCAGTTGCGGCTCGCCGTGCTGCGGGGCCTGGCCGAACTCACGGGCCGGCGGCTCGCCGACCGGGAGCTCGCGGCGCTGTCGGGACGCGGCGGAACTTCCGGCATCGGCGTGCACGCCTTCACACGCGGCGGTTTCCTCGTCGACGGCGGCCACCGCACCCGCGACAAGGACGCGTTCGCGCCGAGCCGCTTCGCCGAGGGCGTGCCGGTACCGCCCCTGGTGTACGCGCGGACGCCACCCGAGCACTGGGGGATCGTCCTGGCCCTTCCGGAGGGCGTGCGAGGGCTGGAAGGCACGGCGGAACGGGACTTCATGTCCGCACACACGCCGCTGCCGCTGCCTGCCGTCCGGGCGGTCGCGCACACCGTCCTCATGGGGCTGCTGCCCGCCCTGGAGGAGGGCGACCTCGCCGCCTTCGGCGAGTGCCTGACACGGCTTCAGGACATCGGCTGGAAACGGGCGCACTGGGAGCGGCCCGAACTGCGCCCGTGGCGGCCCCTCGTCGACCTGATGTGCGCCCAGGGCGCCGCCGGGGGCGGCCTCAGCTCGACCGGGCCCCTCGTGTACGCCGTCTACGACCGGTCCGCGTGTGACGGAGCGGAGCTCGCCGGGCGGATCCGCGCTGCCGCGGGCCGGGCGGGCCTGCCCCTGGCCTCATTGATCACCACGACATTCGGCGGCCCCGCGGCCACCGTTCTTCCCGAGGAGTGACGGCGACCCCATGAACGTGTCGGAGCTGGAGGAGATCGAGCGCGACTACGTGCGCTGGTATCCCGCCCGGATCACCGCGATGGACCCCGCGGCCGCCTGGTCGCGCCCCACCATGGGGTTGTACGCCCACATCCCCTACTGCGCCCATCGCTGCCACTTCTGCAAGTACAAGGTGAAGGTCGGCGACGACCTGCACGACGAGATGGACGTCTTCCTCGACTCCCTGGAGAACGAGATCCGCACGGTGCGGCAGCGCGGCCAGGTGGCGGGGCGCCCGCTGGACGTGGTGTTCATCGGCGGCGGGACACCCTCCCTGCTGGCACCCCGGCAGCTCCGGCGGCTCCTGGACGGCATCACCTCGTCGTTCGAGCTCACGGACGACTGCGAGTTCAGCATGGAGTGGAGCCCGGCCTCGCTCAGCAGTGAGAAACTGCGGCTGTTCCGCGCCGCGGGCGGCAACCGGCTGAGCATCGGCGTGCAGTCCTTCAACGACGAGGTGCTGAAGGAGATCGGGCGCGACCACACCGCCGCGGAGGCCCGTGAGGCGCTGCGCCTGGCGCACGAGGCCGGCTTCGACAACATCAACCTCGACCTGATCTACCGGCTGCCCGGACAGTCCGTCGAGGACGTCCGCCGCTCCGTCCGCGACGCACTCGCCTGCGACCCCGCGCACGTCAGCTTCTACCCGCTGTGGATCCGCGAGCACACCGTGCTCTGGTCCCGGTTGCAGAAGGGAGAGCTGGAGATCCCTGGTGAGGACGTCGAACAGGAGATGTTCGAGGCCGCCCGGGAGATCTTCACGGAGCACGGCTACGAGCACTACAACGTCTTCGACTTCGTCCGCCGCACCACGCCGCGCTGCCGGTACACCGAACTCCAGTGGGAGGACGGTGAATGGGTCGGGGTCGGCCCGAGCGCGGTGACCTACATCGACGGCCGGCACACCATCAACGCCTACTCGATCGGCGACTACATCGAGCGGGCACGCACCACCGGCGCCGCCACGGCGGCCGGCTCCGTCCTCGACCTGCCCGCCCGGATGCGCCGCACCATGATGTTCGGTCTGCGGATGAACCCCTTCGACACGGACCGGTTCCGCCGCCAGTACGGCGTGGACGTCGACACCGTCTTCGGGCCGGAGCTGACGCTGCTGGCCGAGAGCGGGCTCATCACCCGCGAGGGCCGGCTGCTGCGCCTCACCGCCGAGGGCATCCGCAAGGTGAACAACATCGGCAAGCTGTTCTACGAGGCACCGGAGGACCGGCAGTCACTGGGCTTGTCGCGGCGTGGCCTGCCCATCCTGGAAGTGGACCGGTGACCGCGCCACCGGGCCGCCGCCCCCGTGTCGTGGGCCTCGGTCTGGTGATGGCGGACGTCCGGGTGGTCTGCCCGGTCCCGCTCCACGAGGAGAGCGATCCCAGTGTGCGGGCGATGGACCTGCGCCTGGGCGGAGCCACCACGAACACGCTGGTGGCGCTGCGGCGGCTCGGTCTCGCCACCAGCCTGGCGAGCGGGGTGGGCGACGACTGGATCGGGCGCTTCCTGCTGGACCGTCTGGACGCGTACGGCGTCGAGCGACGGCACGTCGCGGCGGTGCCCGGCCCCAGCGCCTCCTGCCTGGTCCTGGAAGCGCCACCGGCGCGGACACTGCTGTGGCACCTGCCGAAGCCGCTGGAGCGAGCGGCGGAAGCGGTCCTGCGCACGCGCCTGCCCGAACTTGTCGCGGACGCCGACGCGGTCCATGTCAATGGCCGCTTCCCCCAGGCCGCGACCGAGCTGTGCGCCCTGGCGAGCGACCGCGGCGTGACCGTCTCGCTGAACGCCGGCCGCGGCGACGTGTCCGAGGGGGTGCCCGAGCTGCTGCGGTACGCCGACGTGCTCGTCGCGGCCGAGTCCTGGGCTGTCGCGCACACGGGCGCGGACACCGCCCGCGAGGCGTGCGCCCGACTGTCCCGGCAGGCCCCGGGACGCCCCCGGCTGGTATCCGTGACCTGCGGGGAACACGGCAGCTGGACCACGGGCCCCGGTCTGGGCGAGGCCGTCCACACGGCGGCGCCCGTCGTGGCACCGGGACTGCCGACCGCGGGGGCCGGAGACGCGTACCACGCGGGCTTCCTCGCCGCCGCACTGGCGGGAGCCACACCCGGACAGTGCGCGCGCGCCGGAGCCGCGGAGGCCGGCCGCCACCTGTCCGAGGCCGCGGCTGTCCCCGCCGCCTGAGCACACCGGAGACACCGTCCGGTGACGTCCGATATGTCGGAAAGGAGGTGCAGGGACATGAAGTTCGACATCAAGAAGGCCGGCACGTGCAGCGGCAACAAGGCGCTGTAACGACTGTGCATGACCGCTGAACAACGCTTGCCGGCGTGGCGGGCACCCGTCGATGCCCTTGTCAGGGTGCCCGCCACGCCGATCCGGCCCGGACACGGAGAACGGGACGTGGGCATCCGGACCAGGAGCTCGGGTCGAGGAGAACGATTCAGGACATCGGGTTGAGGAGACCTGGGTTGAGCGAGCAGTACGCCATCGACGACATGTTCTTCACCTCTCAGGACGTCTCCGAGGCCGTCGACCTCGTCGCGCGGACCTACCCCGACGGCTGCGCCGGCGCGTTCATCGCGGGGAGCCTCTCCGTCGGCCTCGGCCACGCCGAGTCGGACCTCGACATCGTCGTGGTCCACGACACCGCCGAATCAGCGCGCCAGCACGTGGCGAACGGCCGCCGCCTCGATCTCACCACCGTCTCCCTCGCGTCCTGGAAGGCCCGGGCGGAGTCCATGGCCCGGTACGCGATCACCCGGACCGACCGGTCCCAGGGCGACCTCGACCGCGAGGAGATGACCAGGACCGTCCGCTACGCCATGGCCGGCCGGCTCCCCCTCGGAGGCGATCTGCCGGGCCCCGACCGGGACGTCGTCGCCCAGGTCGTGATCTACCGCAACGCCTTCCAGGTCGCGGGACTGGCCGAAGACGCTCAAGGCGCCCTCGCCGTCGGCGACCCCTACACGGCCCTGCTCGCCGCGCGGGGTGCGCTCGAGGCCGGACTCGACGCGCTGCTGTCCGCCGAACGAGACCTGTACATCGGTCCGAAGTTCCTGCTCCGCCGCGTCGCCCGTTCCCCGCTGCTCGGCCCGCACCTGCCGGCCGTGTGGGAGCTGTTGCACGAGCCCGTGCCCCTGGACGGCCTGGCCGGGCACGCGGAGGGCGTCGTGCGCCGCAGGCTCGCCCTCGCCGTCGCCCTGGTGGGCGTGGCCACCACCCAGGGCTGGGACGGCACCGAGGGCATCGCGGAACTGCGGCTGCCCCGCCCACCCGGCATGGGCCCCGTGCAGAGCCCGTACCACAGCCTGCTCCGCTTCACCGACGGATTCGTCCTGGCCGGCCCCAACGTCGCCTACGACCTCACCGACCCCATGGCGTACCTGTGGAGCCTGTGCACGGGAGCCGATGCCGCCGCCCTCCACGAGGAGTTCACCCGCGGCGTCGACGGCGACGTGACCCGCGAGGAGATCGCGGACGCGCTGGCCGCGCTCGCCGGACTGGGCGTCGTCGAGACACCGGAGGGGCGGTCGTGACCGCGGTCGAAGTGCTGGGCATCGGGCGCGACTTCGTCTCGTCCGGCCGCCGCGTCACCGCCCTGGAACAGGTCGACTTCACCGTCGACGAGGGCGAGATCGTGGCGCTGCTCGGGGAGAACGGCGCCGGCAAGACGACTCTGACCAAGATCCTCGCCACCCTCCTGCTGCCCAGCCGCGGCACCGCCCGCGTCTTCGGCGTGGACGTCGTCGCACGGCCGCAGGAGGTCCGCCGTCACCAGTCCGTCGTCTTCGGCGGCGAACGCGGCTTCTACCAGCGGCTCTCCGCCCGGGAGAACCTCCGCTTCTTCGCCATGCTCAACGGTGCCTCACCCCGTGGCCTGCGCGAGCTGGTCGAGCGGTCACTGGAGCGTGCGGGCCTCGCGGACGCCGCCGGCCGTGCCGTCGAGACGTACTCCCGCGGCATGCGCCAGCGGCTCCACCTCGCCGTCGGCTTCGCCACCAGCCCCCGGCTCATGCTGCTCGACGAGCCCACCATCGGGCTCGACCCGGTGGAGGCGGCCCGCTTGCGCGCGGAGATCTCCGGGCTGCGCGACCAGGGGGTCACCATCCTGCTGACCAGTCATCATCTGCTGGACGTCGAGGAACTCGCCGACCGGGTCGTCGCCCTCCACAAAGGACGGGTCGTGGAGGACATGCCCCTCGCCGACTTCACCCGCCGGGCGGGATTCGCCGCCGTCCTCAGGGTTGCCGGTCGCGGCGCCCCGCCGGCCCCCCGCGTCTGCAAGGGGATCCGTGTACGCGGCCGGAACCAGGCCGAAGGGACGGGGGAGCGGCAGGGGACCTGGACGCTGGAGATCGAGATCGAGGAGTGGGGCACCGTGTCGCTGGGCGAGATCAGCGCCCTGCTCGACGGATGCGCCGTGACCGACTTCGACGTGACACCGGCCCGCCTGGAGGACTCCTTCCGGCGCCTGTACGAGACCCCGCGGCCATGACGGCACCCCTTTCCCGTCCTCCGGCACGCGGATTCGACCGGCTGCGCACCCACCTGGCGGTGTTCTGGGAATCCGCCCGTATCCAGGCCGTCCTGACCGGCAGAAGCCCCGCCGTGGTGGTCCTCGCCGGAGTCCAGCCGGCCGCCTTGCTCCTGCTCACGCTGCCCCGCGACGCCGGCGAGCGCGACACGGCCACTCGTGTCCTGATCTCCGTGCTCGTCACCTGCCTGTGGGGCGGACTGGTGTGGATGGCCGGCGGCATCATCCGCCGTGACCTCGTACAGGGCACCATGTCCCGCAGCGTGGTCGGCGTCCGCGATCCCCGGCTCGTCCTGATCGGCAAGTGCGCGGGCGCGGTGGTCTTCACCTGCGGTGTGCTCGTGGTCGTCGGGACGGCGGTGTCCCTGCTTCTCGGGTTGCGCCCCCGGCTCGCCGACCCCGTACTGCTGATGGTCGGTCTCGTGGCGGTGACCGCCTCCGCGGTCGCGATGGGCCTGCTGCTCAGCTGTGTGTTCGTCCTGACGCGGCACGGCGTGCACGTGGGCAACGCCCTGCTGTACCCCGTCTACATCCTCGGCGGCATGCTCATCCCGGGTGAGCTGATTCCGGCGGAGCTGCGCTGGGTCTCCTGGCTGGTGCCGTTGCGCTGGGCGAAGGAGTACATGGTCGACGTGTCGCTCGGGAGGACACCGGGCGCGTCGCTGTGGGCCGTGACCGCGTTGGCCGCCGTCCACCTCCTCGCCGGGCTCGTCCTGTTCCGGAAGGTGGTGGACCGTGCCAGGCACCGCGGCACCCTCGAATTCACCTGAGGGGGCCTTTGCGGGCCGTCTTCCCGTCGTACGCGAACTGCTCAGGTTCTCCTGGCGGTTGTACCTGGTCGAGGACACTCCCCGGGTCCTGCTGCTCTCCAAGGCCCCGAGGGCCGTCCTCCAGGCCGTGTTCTACACCCTCCTGGCGGGACTGCTGCCCGCGGGGGGCGACTCCGGAGCGACAGCGGGGAGAGAGGCGGCGTTCGTCGGAGTGTCCGCCTTCGTCATGTGCCTGTCCACCGTGATCGGTGCGAGCGGGGTGCCGCCGCTGGACCGCGACGAACGCACCCTTGTTCCGCAGCTCGCGGGACGCGTCCCACCGCTGCGGATCCTGCTCGCCAGATGCCTGCCCTACGCCGCCGAGGGCCTGTTGCTCTCGCTCGTCACGGTCGTTCTCGCCGGCCTCGTCCTGACCGGGCCGGCGACGGTGGCGGACCTGCTGGCGCGCGCTGGCATGTACGCCGTCATGGCGCTCACCACGGTAAGTCTGGGCGCCGCCATGGGCGTTCTGGCCCTCCTCGGCCGGTCGGAGCTGCTGCTCGGCAACACGGCGCTGTACCTGGTCCTCGTGCTCAGCGGAGCACTGCCGGCACCGGCCCTTCCCGAGTGGACCCAGGCGGTGGCCGGCCTGCTGCCGCTCACCCACGGTGTCGCGGCGCTGCACCACTCCCTGGCCGGACAGCCCTTCGCCGGGCAGCTGCTTGCCGAACTCGGCGTCGGAGTGCTGTGGCTGGCCGCCGCCGCGGCGCTCGTGCGCCTGTGGGCTCACAGGACCCGGACCCGGGGTCACGCGGACGGCGGCTGAGAAGCCCACGGGAAATCCTGAACGGCGCCGTGAAATGCATCGTGCCGTGTTCTGCAATGGTGAAATTCAACCGTCCACGAAATCAATAGGCCAAACGTCCTGGTGATCCCTTCCTTGACATTCCGTGATTGCAGGCCGTTTGATGAAATACCATCTGGATGTGCTGATCCACGATTGGATTGATGACGTCGATGGTCACTGGAATTCGATCTACGTCCAGCCGCTTCGCCCGCCTTCTCGGGGTGGGTTCGTATCGCCCCGGGCGCGTGGTTGGCAATGAAGAGATCTGCAGATTCATAGATTCCGACCCCGAATGGATCGAGGTGCGGTCGGGGATTGTGACCCGGCATTTCGCCGACGACGACGAGACAATTCCCGGCATGGGAGCACGGGCCGCCGAGAAGGCGTTGAGCGCGGCCGGTCTGACTCCCTCGGACGTCTCCTGCGTCATCCTCTCCACCATGTCGTACCTGCATCAGGCGCCGCCCGCGGCGGCGGCCTGCGCCGCTGAGCTCGGCGCTCGCGGGGCGGCCGCCTTCGACCTCGGCGCGGCCTGCGCCGGTTTCTCCCACGGACTGGCCGTCGCCGGCGATCTGGTGGCCAGCGGGCAGGCGGAGCACGTCCTGGTCGTCGGGGCGGAGCGGATGAGCGACATCGTCGACCCTCATGACCGTACGACGGCCTTCATCTTCGGCGACGGCGCCGGGGCGGCCGTGGTCGGACCCGCGGACGAGCCCGGCATCGGGCGCGCGGTGTGGGGGACCGACACGGACCATCTGCGGGCCATCGAGCAGAGCCGTTCCTTCGCCGAGTTGCGGCGCGACTCGATGGCGCGCTGGCCCTTCCTGGAGATGGCCGGTCCCGAGGTTTTCCGCTGGGCCATCGGCGCGGTCGCCGACGTGTGCGAACAGGCCCTGCGGGCGGCCGGTGTGACGGTGCGGGACATCGAGGCGTTCGTGCCGCACCAGGCCAACGTGCGCATCATCGACGCGGTGGTGAAGGCGATGGGCCTGTCGTCGTCGGTCGAGGTGGCGCGAACGGTCAGGGAGGACGGAAACGTCTCCGGCGCCTCGATCCCGCTCGCCCTCGACACCCTGCTCGCCTCCGGACGGGTCAGACCCGGTGCGCTCGTGCTGACAGCCGGCTTCGGCTCGGGTCTCAGCTACTCGGCACAGGTCGTCGTCGCCCCCTGACCTCGGGGACGGGCAGGGGGGCCAGAAACGGTCCCCGGCTCCCGTCGGGGGACACACTCCGGCCGACGACGGTCCACCGTGGACGGGGTCTCTCCCCATGACCCGGTGGCTGATGGTCCTCGGCGCATGCCGGTACCGGCGGAACAGGGAGATGCTGATGCCACACCGGCCCTACGTGATCGACCCCTCGGGAAGCGACCTTGTCGGCGAGGCCGAGGCGTTGCGCCGTCTCGGACCGGCGACTTTGGTGGAGTTGCCGGGTGGTGTGCCGGCCTGGTCGGTGACCCGGCACGACACGATCAAAAGGCTTCTGACCGATCCGCGGGTGTCCAAGGACCCGCGGCAGCACTGGCCGGCCTTCCGTGACGGGGAGATCACCGGCGACTGGCCGCTGTACCCATGGGTCGCCGTGGAGAACATGCTGACGGCCTACGGCACCGATCACGCACGACTGCGGCGCCTGGTGGCAGGCGCCTTCACGGTCCGCCGGAGCAGATCCATGGAACCCGTGGTGCAGAGGGTGACGCGCGAACTGCTCGACGAGATCGCCGCGGTGCGGCCCGGTGAGACGGTAGACCTGCGGGCCGCCCTGACCCACCCGCTGCCGTTCCGGGTCATCTGCGCGTGCTTCGGCGTCCCGGACGACATCGCGGCGTCGCTGCGCGAGATGACGGACGACTTCCTTCGCCCTCCGGGTACCGCCGAGGACGCCCAGGCCAGAGGACGGGCCGTCCACGAGGCACTCGCCGGCCTGGTGACCTACAAGCGGTCCCACCCGGGCGAGGACCTCGCGTCGGAGCTCATCTCGCTGCGGGACGCGGACGGCGAGCGGTTCGACGAGCAGGAGCTGGTCGACACCCTGATGCTGATGATCGGGGCCGGCCACGAGACGACCGCACACCTGCTGGGCAGCGCCATCCTCGAACTGCTGTCCCGGCCCCACCATCTGGCCCTCCTGGGCGAGGGGCGCGCGACCTGGGACGACGTCGTCGAGGAGACGCTGCGGGTGCACGGACCGGTGGCTCACATGCCGTTGCGCTACGCGACGGAGGACATCGATCTGGATGGCGTGACCCTCCGCCGCGGCGACGCCATCCTCGTCTCGTACGCGGCCGCGGGCCACGACCCGGAGCAGCACGGGCCCGCGGCACACGACTTCGACCTGCTGCGTGAACGACGGGAGCATCTCGCCTTCGGCCACGGCGTCCATCACTGTCTGGGCGCGCCCTTGGCCCGCCTGGAGGCCGGGATCGCCCTTCCCCGGCTCTTCGAACGATTCCCCGACATGCGACTGACCGTGCGCGGCGCCGATGTGCCGGCATCGGGCTCGTTCATCACCAGCGGCCCCCGCGAACTGCCGGTGCTGCTCCGCCCGGTGGCCGGCTGACGAAGGGCCGGTCGGGCGACTCGGCTTGACGGGCAGCCCGACCGTACCGGCGCGACCCGGCCGAACGGCCGGGCGGCCTCGGCCGCTCGGGAACCGTCCGGGCCGCGGAACCGCACACCGCTCTCGGCCGAACCGTGGACCGAACGGAACGTCCTCACGGACACGCGGTGGCACAGGCGGCCGATCCCCAACTCTCGGAGGCGCTATGACAGCACACACACTGACCACTTCGGCACACGGCACGGAACGCGACCCCGGCACAGGCACTGAGGTCGTCGTCGACGAGGAGAATCCCTTCTTCTTCGACCATCCCCTCGATCACGTGCCCGCGATGCTGCTCCTGGACAGCGCGTTGCACGCGGCGGAGCGGCTGACCGAGTCACCGTCGGACGAGCTGGGGGTGACACACCTGTGGATGCGGTTCGACCGCTTCTGCGAGAAGGACCCCCCGGCACGGCTCCTGCTGGACGACGAGGCAGCCGCGGGCCCCGACCGCTCGGTGTCCGTGCGCCTGGTGCAGGACGGGACGCAGGTCTGCCGGGGCGGACTGGTCACCACAGCGGACGCTTCGAGCGGCCCGCTCCTTACGGAGCCGCGTGCCGGGGCCCGGGGCCCGTGCGCCGACGCCAAGCTGGTGCACAAGCGGGCGGGGGCACGGGTGCTGGTCGGCCCGCCGCACCGGATCGACCGGGACACGCTGGACACGCGGATGCTGGAGCCGGAACCCAGCGCGGCGGCCGCCGCGGTGCACCCCGTCACCCTGCTCGTCGAAGCGGGCCGGCAGGCGTCGACGATGATCGACCACACCGTGTGGAACACGCCGCTCGACCACCAGTTCATCGTGGGCAGGCTGGACGTCTCCCTGCCGACGGGCCTCGCCTGGACGGACCTGCCCGTGCTGCGCTGCCGCCCCCGGCGGGCCGGTGCACGCAACCGCGTCGTGACGTGCGAGCTGATGGTCGGGGACGAGGCACGAGGAACGGTCACCTTCACCGGCAGGACGGTTCCGCCCGCCGCCTACCGCAGGCTGCGCGCGGGCACACGGAACAGGTCGGCGGCCACCGGAGCCGGCCCGCGGGAGACGGCCCGATGAGCCGGGCCGCCAGCTCCGGGACCGGGGCCGAACGCGCCCGCACCGGGCGGTTCCCTGCGGTTCTGCTCGTCGTCGGCACTCTGGCCGTCGCGGGCGGACTCGTGCACGTCCTGTCCGTGGGCCCGCCGAGCGTGCGCGGCACGGCCGCAGCGCTGATCCTCGTCTATCTGGCGTGGGTCGCCCTCGAGACGCGCATCAGTCTGCGCACCGCCGGCGAACCGGCTTCCGAGCAGGACCGGGGCAGCGAGAAGCTGTACGGCGCCGCACGACTGGCCACGGTCGTCGCCGCGCTCTACGGGCCATTGCCGCAAGGCCCCTGGCAGACCTGGATGTTGGTCCCGTTCGCGCTCCTGACATCGGGCGCCGCGCTGCGCCTGGCAGCGATCCGCGCGCTCGGGCGTTTCTACTCGCACCGGGTCCGCACGGTAAACGACCACCGGATCGCGGACACGGGCCCGTACCGGGTGCTGCGGCATCCGGCGTACACCGGGATGCTCCTCGCGCACACCGGACTGGTGTCGTTCTTCCTCAACCCGGTGAGCGTCCTTCTGCTGCTGGGCGCGTTCGTGCCCGCCATCGTGTACCGCATCCGGATCGAGGAGACGGCGCTGGCCGACATCGCCGGATACCGCGAGTTCGCACGGGGCCGCAAGCGCCTCGTGCCGTTCCTCTGGTGACCGTGAGCACGGGCCGGTACGCAGCGCCGCACATCGTTCTGCTCGGAGCCACCGGATACACGGGCGGTGCCTTCCTGCGGCGGCTGGCGGAGACGGGCACGCCGTGGCGGGTGACCGCGCTGGTACGCACCCCGCCCCGGCACCGCCTGCCGTTCGTGACCTACGTCCTCGGCGCGCTCCCGGATGCCTTGCCGGCCGGCTTCCCGCCGCCCGACGCCACCGTGCTGGTGCACCTGGCGACCGAGCACCACGGCGACGTCTCACGGCTGCGCACGGTGAACGTCGACGGCACCCGGGAGGTGCTGAGCCGCCTGCCGCCGTCGGTGCGCGGCGTCGTCCACGGCAGTTCGATGTCCGTGTACGGGCAAGGTGCCCAGGAAGGTGTGGCCGAGACGGCCGGGACGGCGCCCGGCACCGCGCTCGCCCACACGCGCCTGGCCGCCGAGCGCGTCGTCCTGGAGGAGATGCGGCGGCGTGACGGCACCGCCTACGTACTGCGCCCGCGGTTCCTGCCCGGAGCGGACGACCGCTCGTTCCTGCCCATGGCGGCGCGTCTTCGCCCCCTGCCGTTGCGGCTGGACCCGGACCAGGTACGGCTCGGCCTCATGGACGTCGACGACTACGCGGAAGTGGTCGTGCGCCTGGTCGAGCGGGCACACGAGCGCCACCTGCGCAGGGCGCCGGTCCAGCGGGCGCTGAACGTGGCGTACCGCGAGCCGGTCACACTGCGGCAGCTGTTCGACATCGCCGCACCGCCCGGGGCCGGGACGCCCGTACGGCTGGTGCCGCCGGAAACACTGATCCGATGGGCCCGGCGGATTCCGGGACGCCGGGGCGCACAGCTGACCACGTTGCTGGAGTTGGCCACTCGCTCCCACTGGCCCGACGTGCGGGCGCTGGAGGCCGAGATCGGCTCGGACATCACTGACAAGTCCCCGATGCGAGTGCTGCGCGCACGCCGGTCCGGGGCGGACGACGAGGTGACGACACATGATTGAGACACTCGACGACCCGATGGCGCCCGAGCGCGTGGGGTGGAAGTTCGCCCGGCTGAAGCTCCTGCACGCCGCGGGGGTGCGGGTACCACCCCTGTTCTGCCTCACGGACCAGGCGTTCCGCCTGGCCGTCACGCCCGTGGCGGACCGGATCACGGCCTTGCTGGCCGACGTGGACCACGCCGACTGGCACGAGGTCCGCGACGTCAGTGCGCGCATACGGGAGTTGGTCGAAGAGGTGACCCTCACGCCCCGCGTCATGGAGGCGCTGGGACACGCCGTGGACCGTCTGCTGCCCGGGGACGGCCTCGTCGCGGTGCGTTCCTCGGTGCTGGCCGCGCGGCCGGACGAGGCGGAGGACTCGGGCGACCACGCGTTCGCCGGCATGAGCGACAGTTTCCTGTACGTGCCGAAGGCCGGCATCTCGGCCGCGGTGTCACGATGCTGGTCGTCGGCCTTCTCCCCCGAGGGACTGTTGTACCGGCACCGTCTGGGGCTGACGGCACAGGGGCTGGCCGTGGCCGTCGGCGTCCAGCAGATGGTGCTGGGCGAGCGGTCACTGGTGATGTTCACCTGTGATCCGGCGACGTACGCCCGCCGCACCGTGATCAGCGCCGGCTGGGGCATCGGCGAAGGCGTGGTGCAGGAGAAGACGGCCACGGACCACTTCTTCGTCGGCCCCGGCGGGGACGTGGACCGCGTCGTCTCCGGCAAGTCGACGATGGTCACACTGGACGAGCAGCGAGGGTACGGCACGCGGACGGTGGACGTGCCCGAGCGTCTTCGGCACGTGCCGGTGCTCGCCGACGACGAGGTCGTGTCGCTCGCCGGACTCGGGCGCCGTATCGAGGAGTTGCTCGGAACGGCGCAGGACATCGAGGCCACGCTCACGCCCGACGGCCAGGTGCATGTGGTGCAGTCACGGCCGGTCGTCCTCGAACAGAGCCGGCACCGGGTGTGGAGCAGCGCCAACGTCTCGGAGAGCTTCCCGGGCACGACCACGCCGATGACGTACTCGGTGGCACGCCGGTTCTACGGGCTGCTGAACCACGACTACCTGCGCCGGTGCGGGGTGGGTGAGCGCGAGCTGTACGACCTGCGCGAGACCACCAGCCGGCTGCTGGGCTACGTGGACGGGCGGATCTACCACAGCATCACGTCCTTCACCACCATGCTGACCGCGCTGCCGCTGTTCGAGGGGCTCCGGCGGGACTGGGAGCGACTGGTGGCGGAGCTGGACACCGCCTACGCCGAGCCCGCACCGCCGCCCGCGACACGCCTTGAGCGTGCACGGCGATTCGGCCGTTTGGCCCGCAGTTGGGCACGCGCGGGCCGCAACCACATGACCCTGCCACGGGACTTCACCGCCTTCGAGAGGCAGTGGCGGCAACTGTTGCGGGAGCGGCGCAGTACGGTGCTCCAGGACCGGCATCCGCTCTCCCTGGTGAGCGACTTCCGCGAGGTCTGGCGGCGCGCGGGCGACCTGTGGGGCGTCACGCTCGTCAACTACCAGTTCATGGTGCTGTGTCACAAGATGATCGAGCAGGTCCTCGAACGCAGCGGCGTGACGGATCACGCGACGCTGTTCAGTCAGCTGCTGTGCGGGGGCCGCCAGCTCAAGGGCGCCGAGATCGCCCTGGAGGCCGTACGGCTCGCCGAGCAGGTGCGCCACGACCCCGAGCTGACGGCACGGTTCGCCACCGGCGATGCCCGGCGAACCTGGGAGGAACTGGACGCGGGACTGCTGCCGGCGGAGTTCACCGCGGCGTTCCGCTCCCATCTGAGCCGCTACGGCGACCGCGGCATCGAAGAGCTGAAACTGGAGCAGCCCAATCTGCGGGACACCCCCTGGCATCTGGTCGAACTGGTGCGGCAGTACGTGGCGTCGGGCATGACCGTGGCGGAGCTGGAGGAGGCCGAGCGGCGCAACCGGGCGGAGGGCGAGGACGAACTGCGGCGCCTGCTGCCGGACCGGCCGGCCGTGCGCGCCCTGGTGCTGTGGCTCTTCGACCGGCTGCGGACGCACCTGTACTACCGCGAGGCCGGACGATATATGCGCAGCGAGTTGTTCGGCTACAGCAAGCAGGTCCTCCTGGCGCTCGGCACACAGCTGCACCACCGCGGAGTACTGGGCGACGCTCAGGACGTGTTCCTGCTGGATCTCGACGAGCTGTTCGGTTTTGTGGACGGCTCCGGCTCGACGCACGATCTGGCGGGCCTGGTCGAGGTCCGCCGACGGGACATGAAGCGGGCGAACAGCCTGGAGCCGCACCGTGAGTTCGCCACCGCCGACGTGGTGGCGCTGTCGGTGCCCCACCATGAGCGGGCCGATGGTGTCGACGAGGCCCCCACGGCGCACGTGCTGAAGGGCCTGGGGTCGTGTCCCGGCCGGGTCCGTGGCCGGGCCCGGGTCGTCATGAGCCCGTCGCTCGGTACCGCACTGGAGCCGGACAGCATCCTGATCACCCGGGAGACGGACCCGGGCTGGCTGTACCTGATGCTGGCGGCCCGGGGGATCGTGGTGGAGCGCGGCAGCATGCTGTCCCACACGGCGATCACCGGCCGCAAGTTCGGCATCCCCACGATCGTGGGAGTACCCGGTGCGACGGCCAGGATCGCGGACGGCAGTCTGATCGAGATCGACGGCGCCACGGGCCGCGTCACCGTCCTGGAGGGCGAGGCGTGAAGGAGGAGCTGAGGGTCTTCGGGCGGTTCTTCCTGACGCGGTTCCCCCTGGGCCAGTACAGCGTGTACGTGGTGCTGTTGCCGGCGGCGGTGTTCGGCACCCTCGCCTCGGCGGGCTGGTCCGGTCCGCCGTCGGCACTCGGCGCTGGGGGAGTCGCGGCGGGACTCCTGGCGCTGCTGTGCGTGCTGTTCTTCATGCGTGTCGTCGACGAGGTGAAGGACCTCGCGTACGACCGTGAGTTCAACCCCTCGCGCCCGCTCGTCACCGGTGAGGTCGGTACCCGGCAGGTGCGCTGGTACCTGGTGGGCGCGGCTGTGTGCGCCGTCACCCTCGCGGCTCGCGTGGGCGGTGCGGCGGTGGCGACGGCGGCCCTGATCATGGCGTACAGCCTGTTCCTGCTGTGGCTCGAGCGCATCTCGCCGTGGTTCCGCGACAGCGTGCACGTGAACATCGCGATCACCATCCAGCTGAAGACCGGTGTGGTCGTGTACGCCGTGACGCTCGCGCATGCGGCCGGGGTCCATGCCCCACCGGCGGTCGTGGCCTGCGCGGTGCCGGCGTTCGTGCTCGCCTATCTGTCCTGGGAGGTGGCGCGCAAGACAGTGCGGCCGGAGTTCGCCCGGCCGGGGGAGAAGCTGTACTCCACCGCTGTCGGAGCGTTCGGCAGCCTGGCCCTGGCCGGGTTCCTGCTGGCGGCGGCGTGCCTGTTGCTTGTGACCGCGGCGGCTTTGTGGCAGTCGTGGGACGTACTCTGGCTGGCCGCGTTCGCCGCTCCGGCGGTCTGCGCGACCTGGGGCTGGCTTCGCTGGCACAGCCGGCGCACGGTCCGTTACTCGCCGGGTGGACCGGCCTTGCTGGCCTATGTGGTCTTCCTGGCGGTGCCGGTGCTCCACTGGGCGTCAGCCGGTCGGATGTCGTGAACGGCGTGCGTCACCCGTCGGCCCGGACACCACGAGTTCGGGCGACGGCCCGCGATGCCTTCAACGGAAAATATTCACACTTGAAACATCCAGCGTTATCCTCGGGCCTATGGAATCATCCGGCTCCATCAAGGAGATCCGCGGGCTGGTGCTGGAGCTGGGGCGGCGCCTCGATGCTCACATGCGCGAGTGTCTCGGCGCGCTGAACCTGACGCCCTCCCAGGCGACCGCACTCTGGGAGCTCGGCACACCGGTCACGATGCGTCAGTTGGCCGACGCCATGACCTGCGAACCCTCGAATGTCACGTTCGTCATCGACCGACTGGAGGGTCAGGGGCTGGTGGAGCGCCGGCCCCATCCGACCGACCGGCGCGCCAAGCAACTGGTACTCACCCCGGAGGGGAAGGACTTCCGCGAGCGGCTGATCCACACCCTCTCGGCCGACTCACCGCTCAGCCACCTGAGCGCGGTGGAGCAGGAGAGACTGCGTGAAGGGCTGCTGCGAGCGGTCGAACGCTCCCAGCAGCCCATCGCACCCTAGTAGGCGATACCTCCGTCGCTGTGCACGACGGTCGCGTTGATGTTGTCGGCCCCCGGGCCTGCCAGGAACGCGACCGTCTCGGCGACGGATTCCGCCGACCCCATCCCCAGCAACGAGCGGTCCGCCTTGGCACGGGCCACCGAGTCCGGCAGCGCGTGGGCGAGTCCCGTGTCGAGGAGGCCGGGCGCGACCACGACGGTGCGGATTCCGTAGCGGGCGTACTCCTGGGCGGTCGCCTGGGACAGCCCGTGCAGCCCGGCCTTGCTCGCGGCGTACGCGGTCTGACCGGCGTTGCCGACGACGGCCGACAACGAGGACACGTACACCAGCCGGCCGTAACGCTTGCGCATCATCATCCGGACGGCGTGCTTGGTGACGAGGAACGCGCTGCGCAGATTGACGCGGATCACCTCGTCCCAGTCCTCCACGGGCATCCGCACGAGCGGCTGGTCCTTGGCGATGCCCGCGTTGTGGACGACCGCGTGCAGCCGGCCGAGCGCGTGTGCCCGTTCGGTCACGGCCTGTGCGGTGGTCTCCTCGGTCAGGTCGCCGCGTACCGGGTGCAGCCGCTCGCCGAACTTCTCACGCAGTGCGTCGAGTTCCGGCGAGTCGGTCCGGTGGTGGGCGATCACCTCGTCCCCGCGCTCCAGCAGCGCTCGGACGGTCAGCAGGCCGAGCCCCCGGTTGGCGCCGGTGACCGCGACGACTCTGCGGGTCTGGGCATCCATGTCAGTACCGCATGGCGTAGGCGACGCGCTGGCGCAGCGACTTCTGGCGCCGTGCGTCGTGGTAGCGGGAATCCTTCTTGAGCACGTCGATCGCGTCGGCGACCTTCTTCTGCGCCAGAGGGATCGCCTCCTCGAGGGGCATGACGAGCGGCAGGTCGTGCAACTCCACGATCTTCGCCAGCCTTTCCTCAATCGTGCCGCCGACGACGTGGTACGGGATACCCATCTCCTCAAGGGATTCGATGAGGAGTTCGTCGGAGAGTCTGCGGAACTCCTCGGAGACCGGCCGGTGTCCGTCCCTCTCCATCTCGAACTCCACGGGCAGATGGACGTACGCGTCGTACAGTCGCCGGGCGCGCGCCTTGGTGATCTCGCCGTACATGTCCATGTACTGCTGGTGGAACTTCTTCACCTGCCATCCGGCGACCGACTTGATGGTGCGTAACCACCAGGTGGCGCCCGGATTGATACCGACCCGCATCCGGGCCTCGCCGTACACCCACTCGTGCACCACCGAGCCGTCGGAAATGAACGACCCCGGGAGTGCCTCGTTGTGGATGCGCTCTTCCAGCCGGCGCAGTCCGAGCTTCATCAGCTCGAAGGCGTTCAGCTCCTGCACCTGCTTGCCGGGAATGAGGTCCATGAGGATCTCGCGGGAGGTCATGGCGTGGGTGCGGGGAATGCCGGTGGCGACGGAGAGGGCTTCGGTGGTGGTGCTCTTGCCGGTGCCGTACGTGCCGGATATCGCCAGGTGAATGATGCGTTCGTCGCTCACGGCGACCACTCCTTCGATAGCTCGATCAGGACACGGTGACCCGGTGCAGGTAGGGGCAGGAGGAGTGATCGGCCTCCTCCTCGTCGCCGAAGGCCTTGTCGGCGAGCGCGGCCAGATCGGAGGCCGAGAGCGCGAGGGGCACCGCCAGCCGGACGAACCGGACATGCGGCACGGTTTCGTCACGGCTCTCCAGCAGTACCCGCGGCCGCAAGCGGCTCGGCCCGGACAGCACCCTCTCCGTGCCCGCCGCGAACCGGATGCCGCGTTCGCGCAGGTCGCTGGGCAGCCAGTCGAGGAAGGGCAGCGTGATCTCGCCGAGGTCGTCGCCCGGGGCGTCGGAGAACTCTGTGCACGCCCGCAGGGCCGGCCGGGCCAGCAGCATCTCCTCGGCGAGCACCGGCACGACGGTGTGCCGCCGCTCGAAGATCACCAGGAGGGGGTCCCGGCGGGCCATGTGGGCGCCCAGGTCGGCCTCGTCCTCGGGCCGGGGCCACAGGCTCTCGGCGCGCCAGCTGTGGGTTCCGGCGCGCCGCCAGATGACGCGCTCGCTCCCTTCACGGACGGCCAGGACGTTTCCCAGCCGTTGTACCGGTCCTTCCCCCGTAGTCCTCACGTCAGGTCCTCTCCCCGGCCGGCGGGTAGCTGATGGGCCAGGTTGTAGCGGTAGCGGAAGCCCTGGAAGGTGCCGGCCCAGTCGGACGTGCGCCAGACACCGCCCGCGTGGTTGAGCAGGCGGGTGGCGGTGATGGTGGTGACGGCGTCGAGCCGGGCGAGCAGCGGGACACGGGGAGTGTCCGTCTCGATGGTGACCCTGCGCATCCAGAGCGTGTTGGACTCACCGCGGTCGATGCCGTCCAGCTTGTAGAGCAGCGACTGCGACAGCTGCGGTACGACGACCATGGCGTCGACGGCCGACAAGGACGGCTCGAAGGCGCCGGCGAACCCTCCGGTCGGCAGCGGCCCTTCGGACTCGCAGGTGATGTGCGCGGCACATCGCATGAGTCCCAGATCGAGCTGGACATCACGGATGACATGACCTCGGCGGCGGTAACCCGCACCGAAGAATCGTTCCTCGGGATCCCCGAGGTATCCCTCCGGCAGGTCGGCGAGCCCCGCGGCGACGGGCGGCTCCTGGCCGGGGTGGACGATCTCGCACTTCACCCGCATGCTGCCGAGATGGCAGGTGAACAGGGACAGGGCCCCGTCGGGCAGACGCCGCGTCTCGGTGCAGACGGCGCGCAGGTCGATCCGGTCCAGCTGCTCCAGTGGGGTGGAGCTGGCCTTCAGTTCCATCCGGCGCAGCCACATCAGCCGCCGCTGCGCCGGCCCCATGGCGTACACCTGGCTGAGATACGCCTCGCACAACTGCACGCTGAGCACGGCGGCGTCCACGGTGGACAGGTGGGGACGGAGGTCGGAGGCCCGCGACTTGGTCGACCAGTCACTGGGGTAGTCGATGGAGGCGGTGGATTCGGCGAAACCCGTCGCCGCCGACGTGTCGGCGGCCACCTTGATCCGGCCCAGGCGCTGCCTTATCCGCCGGTACCCGTCGCCGAAGAACCGCATACGACCGGCGCCCAGGTGGTCATCGATGGATTCGAAGTGGACGGTCCCTTCTGGCATTCTCTGTCTCACTCCCCCGTGAGGTGTGGCTGGGTAACGGCTCCGGCTGGATGCGCCTCGTCCCGTGGGCCTGGATCACCAGGCCGTCGCGCAGGACCAGGAACTCACCGATCTCGAGACCTCTTTCATTGCGGTAGTGGATGAGGACGGCTTCGTGCCCCGCGTACACGGACGTGCAGGTGAACCGGGTGTCGGGGAACTGCTCCAGGGCGGCCTGCCAGTAGTCGCGCAATGCCTCCCTTCCGCGCAGTACGCCTCCGGACCCGGGAACGAGACGGCCGATTCCGTCCGAGGCGATGACGGCGTCGTGGGCGTACAGCTCCAGTGCCGCGTCCAGGTCACGGCGGTTGAGGGCGTCGATCCAGGCCGCGGCCAGCCGCCCGGCGGATGTCTCGTCGACGGAGCCCATCGGGTCAGTCACCTGTGGCCGGTACGGACTGCCGGGTGCCGGTCGCGGCGGAGTTCCGTACGGCGTCGAGCAGTCGGTGCAGCCGCACACCCTCGCCGAATCCGGGAACGGTATGCGTGCCGTCGGCGAGGTCGGCGGCCAGCCGGGCGTAGTTCTGGGCCACTCCGAGTGCCGCGACACCGGGAACACCCGCCGGCACCACCCTGTGGTGTGCGGGGGTTTCCAGTTCGGCGTGCCCGGTGTCCGCACCCCGTGCGCCGAGCAGCCGCAGTTCCGAGATCTGGACGCCCGACGGCGCTCCCTGCCCCTGGGAGGCGATGGTCAGGCTGCCTTCCGTTCCGGCTATGTCGATGAGCGTTCCGGCGTCGTGGATGCGCCCGTCGTGGAGGTGAACGGACACGGCGGCGCCACCGGTGGCCGTGGCGGCGATCTGCACGACGTCGGGAGAGGTGGCGCGGACGGGCTCGCCGGTCTCGGCGAGTGTGTACTCCTCACGCTGGAGCGAGAGGGCCGAGGACACCTGGGTGAGCGGTCCGACGAGCGCCTCGACCACGTCCAGGGTGTGTCCGCCGGCGACTTCCAGGGTGCCCGCGCCGTTGGCGCGGTCCAGGGTGTACGCGGCGAAGGACGGCAGCACGCCGGTGCCGCGGAACCGGGACGCGTGGACGTGCACGGAGGTGACCCTGCCGACGTACCCGTCGGCGATCAGCTCGGCGGCATGGCTCACGACCGGCGACTGACGCGCCTGGAGGCCCACCCAGTGACGTACGTCCGCGGCCTGCGCCGCTTTGAGCAGTCGCTCGGCCTCGGCTGTGGTCCGGGCGAGCGGCCATTCGCAGTAGACGTGCTTCCCGGCGGCCAGAGCGGTCTCCACCAGCTCCAGATGGTGCGGGACCTTGACCGCGACGGTCACGAGGTCCACGTCGGGGTGTTCGGCGAGTTGCCGCGCGTCGGCGAAGGCGTGCGGCACGGACCATTGCTCGGCGGCCAGGGCGGCCGACTCGGGTCTGCTGGTGCCCACGGCGACCAGCTCGAACCGGTCGCTGAGGGCCTGGAGCGCGGGAACGTGCGAGCGGGCTGCCCAGCTGCGCTCGGGCCCCGCTCCGATGATGCCCACGCGGATCTTGGGATGCGTCATCTCGTGTGCCCTCTCAGACCAGCGCCATCAGCGCGGACGGGTCGAAGGCCTGAAGCTCGGAGGTCCGGCCGTCGCGTATCTTGGCGGGCCACTCGGGGTCGGATATCAGCATCCGTCCGACGGCCAGCAGGTCGATGTCGCCGTTCTCGACGAGCTCCTCCGCCCGGTCGACGGGCGCGAACTCCATCGGCTGCCCCGCGAAGGCGGTCTCGAAGTCGCTCGGAGCAAGGCCCACGGACCCGACGGCGATCACGGGCACGCCGGTGAGCTTCTTCGTCCACGAGGCGAGGGTGCGCTCGGAGCCCTCGAACTCGGGGAGCCAGAACCGACGTGTGGAGAGATGGAAGACGTCGACGCCCGCATCGGCGAGCGGCAGCAGCAGCTCCTCCAAGTCCTGTGGCGTCTCGGCGAGTCGTGCGGTGAAGTCGGTCATCTTCCACTGCGACAGGCGCAGACTGATGGGGAAGTCGGGGCCGGTGGCGGCCCGTACGGCGGCGACCACCTCGGCGGCGAACCGCACTCGTCCGGCGGACGTACCGCCGTACCCGTCGGTGCGCCGGTTGGTGTGCGGCCACAGGAACTGGTCGATCAGGAAGCCGTGGGCTCCGTGGAGTTCGACGCCGTCGAAGCCGAGGCGGCGCGCATCGGCCGCGGCCCGCCCGTACTCCTCGACCGTACGGTCGATGTCGGCCGTGGTCATGGGCTCGGCGATGGTCTCTCCGAGCCCGTCGAGCCCCGAGGGGCCGGCGGCGCTGGTGGGCAGTGAGACCTCCTTGCCCGGCTCGCGGAAGGCTCCCACGTGCCACAACTGCGGGAAGATCCGGCCGCCTTCGGCGTGCACGGCCCGCACGACCGCGGCCCAGCCCTCGAGGGCGGCGCCGTGGAAGTGGGGCGCGCCTTCCGGACCGGCCGAGGAGGCGAGTGTGGTGCCCTCGGTGATGACGAGGCCGGCGCCGCCCCGTGCCCGGCGGGCGTAGTACGTGGCCGAGTCGGGGCCCGGGACGCCGTTCGGGGAGAGCTGGCGCGTCATGGGGGCCATGACGATCCGGTTGGGCAGGGTGAGGGTGCCGATGGTCACCGGGCTGAACAGCGGTGACGTGGTGGTCACGTGAACTCCTTCTGCTTCAGCGGGACGCCCCTTCACCGGGGCGTTCCCTCAGGGACTGGTGCGGATGAAGCGCGCGACGAGCAACAGGCCGAGGAGGTAGGCGAGGCCGGCGACCGAGAAGGTGACGCGGGCCCCGTCGTACCAGTCCGAGGCGGAGGCGAGTGCGGCGCCCGCGGCGGCGACGCCGACGAGGGTGCCGATCTGACGGTTGGCGTTGAAGGCCGCGCTGCCGATACCCGCGTCGGCCGGCCCGGCGGCCTCCATCAGAGCGGCTGTCATGGCGGGTGCCGTGAAGCCGATGCCGAGGTTGGCGACCGAGAGGGCGATGGCGAGAACCCAGTACGGGGTGTCGGAACTGGACAGCGCGGCCATGACGAGGCTGAGCACGGAGGCGGCGGAGAGGCCGGCCAGGGTGGGCAACCGGACGCCTACGGTAGGGGCGATCCGGGCGAAGGTGAGATTGCCGACGACGAAGACGATCATCATCGGCAGCATTTGTGCCCCGGCCTGGAGCGGCGAGGAGCCGTACTCACGCTGGAGCAGCAGCCCGATCATGAACAGTACGCCGTACAGACCGAAGTTGATGAGGAAGCCGACCGCGTTGGCGGTGGCGAAGCGCGCGTCCGCGAAGAGCCGTACCGGAAAGACGGGGACCTTCGAGCGGCGCTCGCGCACCACGAACAGGACACACGCGGCGAGTGCCACGACCGCGCCCACCAGGATCGGCGGGGAGCCCCAGCCCTGTTCCGGCCCTTCGATGAGGGTGTAGGAGGCGGCCACCAGCGCGAGTCCACCGCATGCGTGCCCGCCGAGGCTGACCTTCTCACCGGCTCGTCCGGGTACAGGCCGGATGACTCGCGCGGTGAGAGCGAGACCGAGGAGCCCGACCGGGAGGTTGAGCCAGAAAATGCTGCGCCAGCCGAGCGAATTGACCAGCAGTCCGCCGACGACCGGGCCGATGCCGGAGGCGGTGGCTCCGGCGGCGGACCAGAGCGCGACGATACGGGCCCGGCGGCCCGGGTCCGTGAAGGTGCTCATCAGCAGGACGAGGGAGGCGGGAAGGAACAGCGCGGCCGCCGCTCCCTGCACCATTCGGGCGGTCACCAGGGCAGCTCCGCCAGGTGCCAGTGCGCATCCCACCGAGGCGGCGACGAAGAGGGCGAGGCCCGCCATGTAGAAGGACTTGGCGCCGTATCGGCCGGCGAGCGCCCCGGTGAGCAGCAGCAGCGCCGCGAAGGGGAGCATGTAGCCGTCAACGGCCCAGGTCAGTGAAGACAGGGATAAGTCGAGGTCGTCCGCGAGGCGGGCGCCTGCCACGTTGACGACCGTGGCGTCGAGTGCGGCGAGGAAGAACCCCAGGGCCACGGCGAGGAACGCAACCGTGCCAGGTGACCGTACCGACTGTCCCTCACTTGTCGCGTCCGCTGTCTCATCGGCGACCGAAGCCATACCTTGACCTGCACCTTCATCGTGTCGCGAGTCGGTTGTGACGGGGAGTGACCAACCATCGCTCCGTCAGTAGCGAGCAGAAACATACAGCTTAAATGATCCAATAATCAAGCTAACTTAAACCAAATTGAAGGCGTGCCAGGTCGTGCTCCCGCTGGGTACACAGGGGGCGTCATATCGACTCGGCGGCTTGAACTCCCCGTATGGAACGCTGTGTTGATGCGGTGTCTGGCCCGGACGTCTCAGCGGCTGGGCGCCATGGAACATGCGCAGTCGTGGAGCGACGGCAGCAGTCGCGGGTCCGCCGACACCCGTGCGTACGCCTGCGCCACCTGCCGTAGCCAGGCCAGTTCGTCCGCGAACTCACTGCCCGAGTGGCGTGATCCGGAGCCGGTCGGCTGACCGGAGGGCTGGAAGCCCGCTTTCTTGCGCCGTACCGCCAGGGCGAGGAGTGCCGCCTCCAGGAGGAGGTCTGCGTTGTCGCCCCGTATCAGGCCCGACTTCCGGAGTGTCTGCCGCAGTCGCTCCTCGCACGTGTCGCACACATAGGGGCGCAGCAGGCGCTGCCCGTCCCTGATCTCGATGACGATCCGGTACAACCATGTCTGAAGGTCCCTGCGGCACAGAGCCAGGTAAGGCGAGCGGGGTTTGTGCAGGGCGATACCCGGGGCGGCTCCGCAGAGCGCGGACCACAGGGGGTGGAGCGTGTAGCACGACCTCCATTGCCCGAGCCGGCAGGAGAGAGCAGCCCCCCAGCCCGGCAAGGTGTAGCCGGCGACGAGCAGGACGGAGCCGGCGATGCCCATCAGGGGGCTCCACAGGATGGAGGTCTGATCCCACCAGGTCACCCCGCACCAGCGCCCCACGACCCCGAGCAGCTTCCCCAGGATGAAACCCACGACGAAGAAGGACCCCACGGTGGTCAGGAGCAGTGACTGCGACAGCCAGGGCAGGCCCACGGCACGCGAGGAGGGCCAGGTGTGCCGAGCCGTGTTGGCGAGGTTGAGGCCGTATGTGACGACGAAGACGACGACATAGGCGCCCGCCGTCGGATGGGTGGCGAAGTGGACCTCGAAGTCGACGGGGTGCGAACCGGGCAGGGGACTGGCGAAGAAGAGGACGGACATGACAACGATGGCGAGGAGATACGGGAGTGTCACCTGCGGCAGACGGCGACGTGCCTCCGTGGGTGAGCGGAACCATCCGGTCACCATCACGTGCGCGGCCAGGGCCGCCAGCACGATGAAGGAGTGGCCCAGCAGCGTGCCGAGGTTGGGAACCCCGGACAACTTCCCGATCCACACGTACGTCACTGGCGCGAGGAGCAGGTAGGCGAGCCCGTTGAAGAAGCGTGTGGCGCACAGTGCGCCGAGCGCGAGGTTCTTCGGATCCCGCCTGAAGTCACGCCACTTGTAGCGGAAGGCGGCCAGGCAGATGAGGCCGGTCAGGATGTGGGTGCAACTGAAGACGTATAAGAGTGGCGTGGTCACCTCTGGTGAGCACCGCCGTGCTGGAGGGAGCGCCCGAGCCGGGTGTCGAGAGCGCTCACGCCGGGCGGCGCGGCGGCCGTGTCGAAGGGCGGACCGCTGACCAGCCGAAGGACCTGGGTGGCGAAGTACTCGGCCGCGTACTCCTCGGGTCGGCTGTACTGGGTTCGTCCCAGCATGTGTTCGATGAGGACGGGGTCGATGTCCTTCGGTAACAAGGAGCCTCCCTCGTATGAGCCGCCACCCTCACCAGGGCCGGCGTGGGCGTGGTTCCACACAAGATGCCCCAACTCGTGGACGATGACGTGCGTCTGATGGGTGACCGTGGTGTGTGCCTCGTAGAACACGTAGTCCACGGAGGCGGTGGAGACGAGGAGTCCGGCGGGGCCGCTGGCGGGAAATGCCAGGGGCGCCAGACGGATCGTGCGCTGTCGCCGCTCGGCGATCTGCCGACAGAGGTCCTCCACGGAGAAGGGGGCCGTGAGCTCGAGGCTCTGTATCAGGTCGCCGCATTTTCTGCGTATGTGACGGCGCTTCATTACTCCCCGTTTCCCTCGCCATGGCACTGCCCCTCACGTCCATCATGTGGCAGGGATGCCCTTCACGGAAGATCCTCGTCTCGGCCACATGGCCGATCGAATCCCGTAAGCCGGCGCAGTCCGATCAGTCGGCGAGACCTACGAGCTGGGCGTAGAGGGCGGCCTGGGTTCTGTCGGTCGCCCCGATTTTGGGGTAGATGCCGCTGAGGTGGTTCTTCACGGTCTTCTCGGATATGTCGAGCCTGCGAGCGATGAGTCGATTGCTCAAACCTCTGGCCAGCAGGCGCAGAACCACGTTCTCCCGTGCCGTGAGGGTGGGGCTGGCGGATGGTGTCGCGTCACGCTGCTCTGTCAGGCCCAAGCGCTGGGCGTAGAGGGCGGCCTGGGTTCTGTCGGTCGCACCGATTTTGGGGTAGATGCCGCTGAGGTGGTTCTTCACGGTCTTCTCGGATATGTCGAGCCTGCGAGCGATGAGTCGATTGCTCAATCCGTCGGTCAGTAAGCGCAGAACTCCCATTTCCCGGGTGGTGAGATTCACGTCCGGTGCTTCGTTCACGTTGCTGCTTCCCCCTTGGTTCTGCCAAAAGAAATGAGAAGACAGGCGCTCATCGAATGCAATGCGCGAGATGGCCCTCCCGGGCGACAGGATGAGCGTCGTTTTAAAACTGCACCGTTCCTCAGGGGAGTGGCCGGTCGAACCACTCCGGCGGGAGTCCCAGGGCGAACTCAACTGCGAGTGCCGACACGGACATTGAGGCACTAGACGGCATGCAGTAGCCTTCGTGCGCAGCGCCTTGAAGGCCCTGTGTGTGAACGCTCATAGACGTTACGTTGCCACCTTGGCCCCGTCAACTGGCATGGTCGTCACCCCTCTCGAGCATGCCTCCAGTTGTCAGTCCAGAGATCAGAGGAGTAGGGATAAATGGGGACACACCCGCCTGGATTGCTGGCTCGGAGACTGAATCGTCTGTTCGAGACCGTCCACCCACGTGGTCGCGGCCCCTTCAGCAACGAGGAGGTCGCGCGGGCCGTCCGGGCTCAGGGCGGCGATATTTCCAAGCAGTACATCGCCTACCTTCGCAATGGTGAGCGAGGGAATCCGCGCATACATCACCTTGAGGCTCTGGCGAAGTTTTTCGGCGTATCGGTCTCGTATTTCTTGGATGAAGATTCCGGAAGTTTCACCGAGAGGAAGCTCGAAGAGCTGGCGGCGTGGCGTGACGCCGGTCTGACGCAGGAGGATCTGCGATCCCTCGAGCGCGCGGGAGTCACTGGGGTGGCCATGCGTGCGGTGGGTCTCTCGCCCAAGGGCCTCGAGTTCGCGAAAGCCATACTCGACCAGCTCCGCCAGATGGAGGGCCTGGCACCCGGGCAGGACAGCCTCGGGCAGGATGGCGGGCAGGACAGCCCTCGACCAGCCGGCTGAGGTCGTGCACATCCCTGGGCGTCGCGGCGGAACGGGGGGGATCGTCGGGGGCGGCTGGGGAGGGGGCCCATAGCGGTGCCGGGCGAAGCATTCCGCTTCCCTGCCGAGGCGCCGGCCGGTGACCGGGCCGGGTTGCCGACCGACGCACAGGTGCCCATGCCGCGGGCTCGGTGCGAACGGATCCGGTTCGCGAGCGTGAGCGTGCACCCCACCGGGCTGGAGGCCTGTCGTGACGACGCCGGACTCATGAGAACGATGATCGTGGTGGAAGAGGCTGGTTATGCGTGCCATGCGGTACGAGCGGTTCGGCCGCCCCGAGGTCCTCGTGGAGGCCGATGTGCCGGCCCCTGTGGCGGGGCCGGGCGAGACTCTGGTCCGGGTGGAGGCCGCGGGTGTCAATTTCGGCGACATCAAGCAGATCGCGGGTGAGCACACCGACGGTCCGTACGCTCCCCGAGGCCCGCTGCCGCGTGTTCCGGGCATGGAGGTGGTGGGCCGGACGGCCGCTGGACGACGAGTCCTCGGCTATGTTCGCCAGGGCGGTTACGCCGAGCAGACGGTGGTCGCCGACCGCGACCTGGTCGCCTTGCCGGAGGGCGTGAGCGCGGGCGAAGCGCTGGCCGTTCTCGTGCAAGGGCTGACGGCGTGGCATCTGCTGCGGTCGGTGGCGCGCATCCGGCCCGGGGAGAGCGTGGTGGTCCATGCTGCCGCGGGTGGGACGGGCAGTCTCGTCGTCCAGCTGGCCCGGGAGTTCGGGGCAGGACGCGTCATCGCCACGGCGTCGTCCGACGACAAGCGTGCCTTCGCCCTCGAAGCCGGCGCGGACGCGGCGGTCGACGGCGCCGCGGAGGGCTACCGGGAGCGGATCCTCGACGCCAATCACGGACGCCCGGTGGACATCATCCTGGACGCCGTCGGTGGCCCCGTCCTCGACGGCGCTCTGGACGCACTCGGATACCTCGGCCGACTGGTGACCTACGGCGCCTCGTCCCGGCAGCCGGCCTCCGCGATCGCGCCGGGTCGGCTCGCGGTGGACAGCATCTCCGTCGCAGGCTTCTGGGTCGTCCCGCTCATCGCCAGGGACGGAGCCGGTGGTGCGGCGCTGGCGGAGCTGCTCGACCTCACGGCGCGACGTCGCCTGCGGCCTCTGGTCGGCGCGGAGTACGACCTGGCGCGGGCCCGCGACGCGCACGAGGACCTGCTCGGCCGCCGGACGAAGGGGAAGCTCGTTCTCCGCCCTTGAGGGCGATGACGCCGTACAGGGTGTGGGTGCCGTCGAGAGACGTACTCGAAAGCGCGATCACCTCGGGTGACCGCCGCTGTGCTGCAGTGAGCGTTCGAGCCGGTTCACGAGATCACTCATGCCGGGCGGCACCGCGGCAGGAGGGGAGAGCGGGCCGCTCACCAGCTTGAGGACCTGCGTGGCGAAGTACTCGGCCGCGTACTCCTCGGGCTGGCTGTAGTGGGTACGCCCCAGTATGCGTTCGATGAGAGCAGGGTCGATGTCCTTCGGTAACAAGGACCTGCTCTCGTGGGGCTCGCCGTCCTCACCGGGACCCGTGTGGGCGTGGTTCCACAAGAGGTGGCCCAACTCGTGGACGATGACGTGCGTCTGATGGGTGACCGTGGTGTGTGCCTCGTAGAACACGTAGTCCACGGAGGCGGTGGAGACGAGGAGTCCGGCGGGGCCTTCGACGGGGAACGCCAGCGGCGCCAGCCGGATCGTGCGCTGCAGACGCTCGGCGACCTGTTCGCGGAGGCGTTCCACAGAGAAGGGGGCCGTGAGGTCGAGGCTCTGTATCAAGTCGCCGCATTTCCTGCGTATGTGCCGGCGTTTCATCGCTCCCCGTCTCCCTCGTCACTGTGGTCCCCAGCCTGTCCATCATGTGACAGGGATCCTGCCGGCGAAAGGTCTCGGTCTCGGCCACGCGCATGACCGAATTCCGCTCCCGGCGCGGCCTGTGCGGGCAGCGTGAGCAATCCGTCGGGTGCGGGGCGCCTGGAGCCGGAGGGACACGGTGATTTCGGGACGCGGAGACGACTCGTCACGCCTGTCCTGGACGAGCTGATGGTTGACCAATCAATCACCAGAATGCGAGAAAGTGGCGCGCTCGGCGGAGGGGGAAGTGCGAGGTGTGAGAATTCCCCCCGCCACGGCCGGGTTTGGCCGCCCTCGGTCCCGGCGCGGACGCGGCGCCCTGAATTCCCACGAGGCATCCCGACGAGAGGCTAGCCGATAGGCGCGCCCCTCGGTATAGGACGAATGGCCCAGGGGGCGACTGTCTTGACGACAACCTCCAAAAGAGTGGTTGAATAGCCTGGGGGCGTCCGGGAGTCGAGACGCTACATGGTTTCATGTTGGCGAGAACTGCTACTGAGACGAGGAGTGGAAGTGCAGTTCGCAATCCTTGGGTCAGTTACGGTGCATTTTGCGAACGGCGAACCCTTGGCAATCATGAGACCCCGCCAGCGGAGCATCTTGTGCATCCTCTTGCTCAATAGCGAGCGTCGCGTCAGTAAGGAGTATCTCGCCGGCGCGTTGTGGGGCACTGACCTGCCCAGCGATCCAGGTGGCGCCCTTCGCAGCAACCTCTACGGCCTGCGCAAGGCGACTCCGATCAAGCAGCGGCTGCAGACGGGCCGTGACGGCTATGGCCTCGCGCTGCACGAGGACGACGTGCTGGACCTGCACCGCTTCCAGAGCCTGGCCCAGCAGGCGCGCGCGGCCCAGCTGTTGGGCGACGTCGACGCCGCCGCCCGGTTCTTCCAGCGTGCCCTGGACACCTGGGGCGACCCGCCGCTGGCCGACATCCCGAACACGCCGATCATGCAGCCGGTCATCTCGGAACTGCTCGAGCACCGCCACGCCGTCCAGGAGTCGCTGGTGGACGCGCAGCTGGCCCTTGGCCAGCACCGTGAACTGCTGCCGTTCCTCATGTCACTCACCACCGCGCAGCCACTGCGGGAGCGACGGTGGGAGCAGCTCATACTCGCCTTGTACCGGTGTGGCAGGCGGGCGGAGGCGCTGGACACGTTCACCCGCGCGCGCCGGCTCCTCGTCGAGGACTACGGCATCGATCCCGGTGGTCCGCTGCAGCACCTCCAGCAGCTCATCCTGGCAGGCGACCCGATGCAGTCCCTGGCACCGCCCGTCCCACGTGAGCGGGTCGACGCCGACGCCGCGCGCGAGCCGCGCCCGCACCAGCACGAGGTCCCGCGGCCGCCGGCCGGCGTTCCCCACCAACTCCCCGCCGAGCCTCGGCACTTCATCGGGCGCGAGGCCGAGCTCAAGGTGCTCACCGACGTGGCGAACGAGATGTCGCCGGTCGGCTCTTCCCCGGTGGTTTCCGTGCTGTGCGGCCCCCCGGGAATCGGCAAGACGGCTCTCGCCCTCCATTTCGCCCATAAGATCGCTGACCGTTTCCCCGATGGGCAGCTGTACATAGACCTGAGTGCTTTTGGCCCAGCGACCGACTCGGTGAGTATTCAGCAAGCGATCCGGTCCGTCCTGGCCCCGCTGATCTCTTTGCCGGAGCCGGACACGATGACCCCGGCGGCCTATGCCAATCTGTACCGGACCACCATGGCGCAGCGTCAGATACTCATCCTGATCGACAACGCGTATGACAGCGCGCAGGTGCAGCCCCTGATCCCGGCTGCCCCGCAATGCATGGTCGTCATCACCAGCCGCCGCAAGCTCACCGGCCTGGTGACCTCCCACGGCGCCCACCTGACCACCCTGGACGTGCCCTCCCGGGACGAGGCGGAGGCCCTGCTCGCGAGCCGGCTGGCCGCCCACGACCTCGACATCGACAGCGCCGCCCTCTCCGAGGTGACCGAGGAGTGCGCACGCCTGCCACTGGCGCTGGTGATAGCGGCCACGCGAGCGGTCGCAGCACCCACGGTCCCCCTGTGTCACCTGGCCGAGGAACTGAAGAGTGAGCAGAATCGGCTCAACGCGCTGTGCGGCGGCCGGCCCTCGGACGACATCCGGGCAGCCTTCTCGTGGTCCTACAAGCGTCTGACGAGCGCCGAGGCGCGCATGTTCCGCGTTCTCGGGGCGCACCGGGTACGCGACATCACCGCCGCCGACGCGGGCCGACTGGCCGACGTGCCGACCTTGGCGGCGACGCAGGCCCTCACCGGGCTCGCCTACGCGCACCTCATCCGGGAGTACGCACCCAAGCGGTACCACTTCGACGACCTGGTGAGTGCCTACGCCGCCGAGAAGGCGAGGGAGGAAGAGGACCGGCCACCGGACAGCACGACACCGTAGCGGCGTCGGCGATCAAGTAGGGACGAGGAGGAAGACCTTGAACAGACAATCGCTGGCCAGGCTCCGACACCGCGTGCGGCCGCGAGCCGTTCCGGTCCGGACCGACCTTGCCGTGGGAGGGGGAGACCGGGCGCCGCTGCCGTACGCCTCGGGATGGTTCGGGCTGGCGCTGTCCCGTGAGGTGCCGGCCGGCGCGGTGGTGAACCGGCGCTTCATGGGCCGCGATGTCGTCCTCTACCGCACCAGGGGCGGTGTCCTGCGGGCCGTCGACGCCCACTGCCCCCACCTGGGGGCCCACCTCGGCGCCGGGGGGCTGGTCGACGGCGAGCACCTGGTGTGCCCGTTCCACCGCTTCGCCTTCGACGTCGAGGGATCCTGCGTCAAGGTCCCAGCCGGAGCCCCGCCCCGGGCGACGCTGGCGCAGTTCACCGTGCGCGAGCGGGGCAAGATCATCTATGTGTGGCACGGCCATGATGCCGCACAGCCCGCCTGGGAGCCTTCGGAGTTACCTGATGACGGGTTCGCGCCCGCCGCCACCTGGAGCACGCTCCTGACCTCGCACCCACAGGAGGTCATGGAGAGCTTCGTCGACTACCAGCATCAGCCGATCGTGCACAACGTCTCCCTTCGTGAGGTGGCCCCACCGGTAGCTGAAGGGCCGTTGCTGCGGATCTCCTTCAGCGCGTCCATCAGGTTGTCCGTCCGCTTGGCGACCATAACGGTGGAGCAGGGCCTGGTCCTGTCCGGTCTTGGCCTCGCGTCGGGGGAGGTGACGCTGCACCAGATCGGAATGACCTTGGGGGTAGTGCTGATGGCGACCCCGGTCGGGCCATGGCGGACGCACTTGCGTGTAGTCGTCATGGCTCAGACCGCTTCGCGCGCGGATTCCCCCTGGCTCCGGAAGGCCGCCGCCACGTCCTGGTCCGCGCTGGCGGGGCAAGCCCTCGTGCGGACCATAGCCCACCAGATGGGCCAGGATGCCAGGATCTGGAACTGGAAGCGGTACGAGCCGTATCCCCCACTCACCCCTGGGGAGAGCGCCATCGACCACTACCGCCGTTGGGCGCGGCAGTTCTACTCCCCGGACGGGCTGCTTACGACTGGCTGAAATGCGGGGGGCCACCAGCAGAATCACGCTTCAATCACGCTCGAGTCACGCCCTTGTCGTGAGCATGATGATATTCTGACTGCCGCGAAAGACGCTCATTTACGTCGCATCAATAAAACACCCGACATTCACTACCGGCCCTCTTTTCAAAGGGGCGTGAATGTGGCTTGACGCACCTGGGGGAATCGCATGCGCAACGTGTCTGCACGCAAAACGACCATCGCAGATCCCAGTAAGAGCGTTCCTGTAGCGCCTGGAGCCCTCCCGGTCGTGGGGCACGCGGTGAAGGCACTCCGTGATCCGAGGGCATTCGTGCGTTCGCTGCCCGCACACGGCGACATGATGCGCGTCACCGTCGGCCCGCTCAAGGCGGTGATGGTCTGTGACCCGGAACTGATCTCACAGATACTTCTCGACGATCGCACCTACGACAAGGGCGGCCTCCTGTTCGACAAGGCCAGGGAGGTGTTCGGCGACGGTCTGGTGACCTGCCCGCACGCCATGCACCGACGGGAGCGCCGGCTGGTTCAGCCCGCGTTCCACCGCAACCGGCTCTCCGGGTACGCCCGGGCCATGACCGAGGGGACGACCCTGCGGACCAGTCGGTGGCGTGATGGTCAGGTCCTGGATGTGTCGGCGGAAATGCTGAGCCTGACGATGCACAACATGTTGCAGACGATGCTCGGCGGGATGGTGTCCGCGGAGGATCTGCGTCAGACGGTCGACGACGCCATCGTGGTGCTGCACGCGACGTACCGGCAGACCTTCACGCCGGCGGTCCTGAACCAGATTCCGACCCCCGGCAACCGGCGCTATCAGCGGGCTGTGGCAGGACTCCACAACACCGTGACCGACATCATCGCCAAGGCCCAGGCGGCCCCGGCGGACCATGGGGATCTGCTTTCGGCGCTCCTGACACCCCGCGATCCGGGCAACCCCGGTGAACCGGCCGACGGCAGCCAGAGCGAGCGTCTGAGCAGCGCCGAACTCCGCAACGAGGTCCTGACCTTCCTGGTGGCAGGTTCGGAGACAACGGCGATCGCCTTGTCATGGGCGCTGTACCTCATCGCCTGCAATCCGGATATTCAGGAGCGGCTGTGGGCCGAGACCGATCGCGTCCTGGACGGCAGCCCGGTGTCCCACGACCACCTGCCCGACCTCAAAATCGCCAACCAGATCATCACCGAGGCGCTGCGGCTGTACCCGCCGGCCGGGATGGTGTGGACCAGGATCGTCACCGCGGACACCCGCCTGGGCGGCTATGAGATCCCGGCCGGGACGACCATCGCGTACAGCTCTTACGCTGTGCACCGCCAAGCGCGCTACTACACGGACCCTGACGTCTTCAATCCTGACCGCTGGGACGCCGAAGCGCTGCATTCGACAACGCGCAACAAGGCCTATCTCCCCTTCGGCGGCGGTGCACGCAAATGCATCGGCGACCAGTTCGCCATCACCGAGGCCGTGCTGGCACTTACGGAGATCGCCTCTCGCTGGCGCCTGGAGACCATTCCCGGGCAGAAGCATCCGGCCGTCACCATCTCCATGGGACCACGTCATCTCAAGATGCGCCTGACTGCCAGGACCGCGTCAGAACGCACATCGTAGCGCGAACCCGCGGACCTTTTGGGGGCAGTGAAGCAGGCTCTGCCCCCCAGGGAGACCGGTAAGCCGGTCGCACAGGTCGCCCGTGCCCTGGGGTGAGGAAGCCCCCACGGTTCACGGAGAATATCGACCCCCGTTTCCGGCGACGCGGTGGTGCTTTTCGGCTTCGGCGAATTCCGGGCCCTTTACGTGACGCGCCAGAAGGCCCGCGCGGACATCGGGCATCTGAGCATCACAGGCAGCCGCGTGTATGACCACAGGATCCCCTGTCCGAAAACGCGAGCAGTCACGCACATGAAAAGCGCAAGCGGTCACGCGTGCGAAAAAATACGTGAAAGGCAGGCGCAGTGATGGTGAGTGAAGAGCGAGACGACATGAGTGCTGCGAGGACTGCCGAAGGGTCCGGCGAGCCCGTTGCGGTGATCGGGGTGGGGCTCCGTCTCCCGGGCGGGATCACCACGTTGGACGGACTGTGGGAGGCCTTGGCCGCCGGCAAGGATCTGGTGACGTCGGTACCGGGTGACCGGTTCAGTACCGATGATTTCGTCGTGAGCGATGGTGCGGTCCGACCGGGGAAGGCGTATACCGGGGCGGCCGGAATCGTCGGGGACGTGTGGGGGTTCGACCCGGAGTATTTCGGCATCTCGCCGAAGGAGGCCGGCCAGATCGACCCGCAGCAACGGCTGCTGCTGGAGTGCGCCGTGGAGGCCTTCGACGACGGAGGCGTGGATCCGCGGCTGCTGGCGGGTGCGGACGTGGCGGTCGTGATGGGGCTGACCGTTCAGGACTACTGGGGGCTGCTGACCCGGCGTCCCGGGGTGCTGAATTCGTTCGCCCCCACCGGAACGGGGGCGTTCAGTGCGGCGAACCGCATGTCGTACCTCTTCGATTTCCATGGGCCGTCCCAAACGGTGGACACGGCGTGTTCGTCGTCCTTGACGGCACTGCACATGGCGGCCGAGATGGTCCGTTCGGGCCGCTGCGAGGCCGCGTTGGCCGGCGGGGTGAATCTGGTGCTCGGCCCCGGCGGACACGTCATGTCCAGCCAGGCGTCGATGCTCTCCCCGACGGGGCGTTGTCACTCGTTTTCGGAGAACGCCGACGGGTTTGTCCGGTCGGAGGGCGCCGGGGTGGTGCTCCTGAAACCGTTGAGCCGTGCGCTGGCTGATGGTGACCGGGTGCACGCGGTGATCAGGTCCTCGGTGGTCAATTCCGACGGCCGGACTCTGGGGATGTCCATGCCGGGTGCGGATGCGCAGGCGGCGATGCTGGAGCGTGCGTACGCCGAGGCCGGTATGCGCGCTGACCAGGTGTCGTACGTGGAGGCTCACGGAACCGGGACGGCCGCGGGCGACCCGACGGAGTGCGAGGCTCTGGGGCGGGTTCTGGGGCGGCGGCGCGGTGGGAAGCCTTTGCCGATCGGGTCGGTGAAGTCGAATCTGGGGCACCTGGAAGCCGCTGCCGGCATGGCGGGACTGTTCAAGGCCATGCTGGTCCTGCGCGAGCAGCGGGTGCCCGCCACCTTGCATGCGAAACCGTTGAACCGGGCGATCGATTTCGGCGGGCTGGGGCTCGACCCGGTGACGGAGATGCAGCCGCTGGACGGTGGGCCAGGCGCGCGGCGTATCGCCGGGGTCAATTCGTTCGGTATCGGCGGCTCGAACGCGCATGTGGTGCTGGAACTGCCGGATGCGCCGCCCGCCCCGGGCGTCACCGGGGACGATGCCGCGAAGACCGAGGGCAGGCGGCCGGGTGTGGCCGTCCCGGTGGTGGTCACCGGCCGGACGGAGGCGGCGCTGCGGGAGTCGGCGCTGGCAATGGCCTCCCACCTGGAGGGCCTTGACGATTCCGCCCTGGTGGATGTCGGGTTCACCACGGCGCGGCGTCGCGAGCGCCGTGAGCTGTGCACCGCCGTGCTGGCCTCCAGCGGCGCGGCGGCCGCGCACGCACTGCGGGAGACGGCGGAAAACGGCGCGTCGGACGAGACGGCATCGGCCGTCAGCATGGCCCGGGGACGTGTCGGGTTCATCTTCAGCGGAAACGGCACCCAGTGGCCGAGGATGGGTGCGGAGCTGCTGGGGCAGGACGCTGCCTTCACCGCAGAGGTTCGGGCTGTCAGCCGCGAACTTCAACCGCTGCTGGGCTGGTCGGTCGAGGCGGAAATGGCGGCGCCCGACACCGGACGGTGGGCGCTGACCGAGGTGGCGCAGCCGATGCTGTTCGCCCTGCAGGCCGGACTGGTCATGTCGCTGCGCGAGCGGGGCGTGCGACCGCACGGGGTCGCGGGGCACAGCGTCGGCGAGGTCGCGGCCGCCTACTGCGCCGGAATCCTGGACCGTACCCAGGCATGTCGCGTGATCGCGCACCGCAGCCTCGCGCAGGCGCCCACCTTCGGGACCGGGCGGATGGCGGCGGTGGGGCTGTCGCCCGCGCAGGCTCAGCGGTTGCTCGACGAGACGGAGGCGAGCGACCGTGTGGTGATCGCGGCGGTGAACTCCGGCCATGACGTCACCCTGGCCGGGGACAGCCAGACATTGGAGGTCCTTGAGGATCGCTGTGTTCGCGACAGTGTGTCCTTCCGGTTCCTGCGCCTGGACTACCCCTTCCACAGCCCGGCCATGGATGCTGTCCGCGGCCCGCTGCTGGACGGCCTCGGAGAGCTCGATGCCGGCCAGGGCGACATCCCGATGGTCTCCACCGTCACCGGCCGCGCGCTCGCGGATCACGAGATGGACGCCGACTACTGGTGGCGCAACGTGCGTGAACCGGTCCAGTTCGCCGCGGCGGTCGAGGCACTCATCGGTGAGGAGCACGGCTGTGACGTTCTGGTCGAAGTCGGCCCTCACCCGGCGCTCAGCGGCTACCTGCGTCGCATCGCCGTCGATGGGGGAGCGCCGGTGGAGGTGGCGTCGACCCTGACCCGGATCAGCGCCGGCCCACAAGCGCTGAACGGCACCGTGCTGCACGCGGTCGCGGCCGGCGCGCAGCTGGACTGGGAGCGGTTCTTCCCCCGGGGCGGACGCGTCGTGGACGTGCCGGCCTACGCCTGGCAACGCCGGCGCTACCAGCTGGGAGACCCCTCGTGGTGGTCCGACCACGAGATGGCGCCGGCGACCCAGCCGGTTCCGTCCGATCCGCTGCTGGGCCGGCGCCTGCCCGCGGCCGACCCGACGTGGGGGCGGGAGCAGGGCGCGGCCTGGATCGCTGATCACAAGATCGGCGACGCCGTCGTCATGCCCGGCACGGGCTTCCTCGACATGGCGCTGTCGGCGGCCCGCGAGGTGTCCGGCGGACCCGTGGAACTCCTCGACGTGTCCCTGACCAGGTCGCTGGTCCTGCCCAGCGATCCCGGATCGGCTCCGGTACGCACCACCACCACCGTCCGTCCCGATGGGACCTTCGTCGTCGCCGGGCACACCGGTGCGGACATCGAGGCCGTCCAGCACGTGAACGGGCGGTGGCGCGGCCTGGCCGACGTCAGGCCTGACCCGGTCGACGTGGCCGCTCTCGCCGGCCGCATCAGCGAACCCGTGGACGCGTCCGACCACTACCGGGCCTGCGCCGCGGTATCGCTCAACTACGGGCCGGCGTTCCGCACGCTGGCGACGCTGACGGTCAAGGACAGCGAAGGGCTGGCCGGGCTTCATACGGACCAGTTCGCCGGCGCCGAGCATCAGGCCCGTGTCGTGCTCCTCGACGGCTGCCTCCAAGCGATGCTGCCGCTGTCCGCTCACGTCGTCTCCGGCTCCGCGCAACGTTACGTTCCGCACCTCCCGGTGTCGGTGGGGAGCGTCCGCGTCTGGGGTCCCCTGCCCGCCACCGTCACGGCGTACATGCGGCTGACGTCCGTCACCGAGACCGGCCTCATGGCTGACATCACCGTCTGCGACACCGACGGAACAGTCCTGCTCGACCTGGGGGACGTATACGCGCGGCGCATCGAGAACAGCGGTTCTCCTGCGCCCGAGCTCTACACCGAGGTGCTCAGGGCCCGCCCGCGGATGACCGCGCTGCCCGGCACCCCCTCTCCGCTCCCCGCGCCCTCACGCGTCATCGATCAGTGCGTCCCGGTCGTCGCCCGGCTCGACGACGCGTTCCGGGACCGTGGCTATGACGGCCACATGGAAAGGGCTCGGCAGCTGAGCGCGCACTACATGGCGGCCGCGGTGAGCAGCATCCTGGAGTCCGCGGTGGCACGAGGTGCGATCAAGGCCGACGGACCGGCCGATGGACAGGCCTTCAGCCTCGACGACCTGAGGAGCGCCGGCGTCAGGGAGAGCCTGTGCCCGTTGGTGGAGACGATGCTGGCGATCGCGGTCCGGTACGGGCTGCTGACCGCTCGTGCCGACGGGAGCTGGTGCCGGAGCGCAACCCCGGTTCCCGAGGAGCTTCTGCGGGACAGGCTGAAGGAATTCCCGGAACTCGTCGTGATGTGGCAGGCCGCCGCGTGGGTCGGGCGCAGCCTGCCCGCCGTCCTCACGGGTGAGACGGAGGGGCTGGAGGTGCTGTTCGGCGAATCCGGTCCCATCGCGGCACAGGTGTACAACCACGATCCAGGGCTCACGTACCTGTCCGACGCCGCAGTGGCATACATCCGCGCCGCCTTGGCCGACTGGCCGGCCGACCGGCCGTTGCGGATTCTGGAGATCGGCGCCGGCACCGGCGGCTTCACCGCTCGCATCCTGCCCCACCTGCCGCCCGAGCGTACGCACTACGTGTACACCGACGTCTCCTCGGCGTTCTTCCCCAAGGCCGAGGCCCGGTTCGCCGCCTTCAACTTCCTCGAATACCACGCCCTCGACCTGAGCGCCGATCCCACCGAGCAAGGGTTCGCAGCGGGATCCTTCGATCTCGTCATCGCGAGCAACGCCCTGCACACGACGACCGACATCACTCAGGGACTGCGCAACGCCGCCACGCTCCTGGACGACAACGGTCAGCTCGTCGCCCTTGAACTGCACACCAATTCCTACGTCGCGACCCTGTTCGGCATACTGGACTCCTTCTGGGATGCCTCCGACACCGATCTGCGGCCGACCGGCGCGGCACTGACCCGCGACCAGTGGCCGTCAGTGCTGGAGCAGGCAGGGTTCTCCACCAGCGCGTTCCTGAGCGCACAGCCGGAACACGAGGGCATTCCCGCATCGGTGATCGCGGCGGTCCGCGCCACGGGCGTTCGACCCGGCAGCACGCCGCCGGAGCAGGACGCAGACGGCGCGATCCCCCCGTGCCTGCTGATCACTGAGAGCGGGGACGGCTCTGGCGAGCGCCTGGGCGACTTCGTGGCAGCCGCCCTGACCGCCACGGGAGCACGCGAGGTGGTGCTCTCGGATCTCCAGCCGCAGACGGACTGGGCGGCTCTGCTGCCGGCCGCGGGGCCGGTCGACATCGTCCTGATAGCCGACGACACCGAGCAGACGACAGTCGAGCAGACGACCGCGCGTGCTGCCCGTGCCTGCGCGCAGCTGAGCGCCCTGGCCACCGCCTGTGCGCAGGCCGGCGGAGATCTTCAGCCCACCCTGTGGCTGGTCGCCGGCACGACTTCCGACAGCCTGGACGCCCCGATGACACATACCGGCGCGGCCCTGTGGGGTGCCACCCGCACTCTGGCCAACGAACAGGCGCTGCTGACCGTCCGCAGGATCCGTGTCGTCAGCGGCACCGCGGAGTCGGCACAGCAGGCGGCCGGCCACGTCGCGTACGAGATCACCCACCTCGATGCCGAAGACGAATGCGTGATCACTCCTCGTGGGCGCTTCGCTGTGCGGGTGCGGGCGCTGCCCGAAACCCGGCAGACACGCGCCCACGGCGCCACTGAGCAGTTCGCACTGGCCGTCCACGGCGAAGCAGGCACCCCCCACAGGCTTGTCTGGCAGGACCGCGGCGTCCCCGCACCGGGGCCGGGTGACATCACCGTCCGCGTGCAGGCCGCGGCCCTGGGCGGCCGTGACGCTCTCTTCGCCACAGGGCGCCTGCTCCCGCCCCGTGGCGCGCGGCCGGGCGACGTCCACCTCGGCTGCGAAGGCGCGGGGATCGTGACCGCCGTCGGAGACGACGTCACCGGCATCGTCCCAGGAGACCGGGTTGCCGGTATCACGCCCGGCGGCTGGCTGGCCTCGCACATCAACCTGCGCGCCGACCGCGTCGTGAAGCTCCCCGAGCAGGTCAGCTTCGCCGCCGCGGCAACCCTCCTCATAGCTCAGCTGACCACGCACCACGTCCTGGGACACCTGGCAGGTCTCGGTCCCGGCGACAGCGTCCTCGTCTTGGGTGGAGCGGACGGTACGGGACTGGCGGCTGTCGACTTCGCGCAGCGCGCCGGAAGCCGCGTCATCGTCGGCGCCCCCACACCGGCTCTGCGCGCCCTGCTGGATCTTCCGGGCGTCGAGCAGGTGGTGGACTCCGGTGCTCCCGGCTTCGCCGAGGAGGTCCGGCACGTTGCCCGAGGCGGCGTCGACGTCATACTCAATCTCGGCTCCATCACCGCGGACCTGCGCCAGCGTGCGCTGGACCTCCTGGCGCCCGGGGGACACTTCTTCGACGTCGGACCGCTCGCCGCGTCATCACCGACGCCGCTGCACATGCCGCCCCTGGACCGCGACGCCACCGTTCACGCCATCGACGTCGTCGGCTGGTTCGAGCAATCCTCACTCACGGTGGACCGCTGCCTGCGGGACCTGCAGAAGGTGATCGACAGCGGCGAATGCCGCCCGTTGCCCCACATGGTCTACCCCGCCGACAAGATCTACGAAGCCATGGACGGCGTCCTGGCCGGCCAGCTGGCCGGGAAGACCGTCATCGTCCTCGACGACGGGGTCCGGCTCGATCGCGCCCCCGAGGCGCCGGTGCTGGATCCCACGGCAACCTATCTGGTCGTCGGAGGACTTGACGGCTTCGGAGCCGAGACCGCCCGGCACCTGGTCCGCCGGGGAGCGCGGCACCTCACGCTCGTCAGCCGACGGGGCACCGCAGGCAACCAAGACGCCGCCGCCCTGGTCAGCAGCCTGAACGACCAGGGAGTCCAGGTGGACGCGCGCGCTGTCGACATCTCCGACCCGAAGACCGTCGACCAGCTCTTCCGCGACCTCGACGCAAGCGGACGCCGGCTCGCCGGGGTGATCCACGCCGCCATGGTCCTCGACGACGACGAGATCACCGACCTGTCCGTCGAGCGGTACCTGACCGTCCTGAACCCCAAACTCACCGGAGCGCTTCTCCTCGACGCCCACACCCGCAACCGCGACCTCGACTTCTTCGCCATGTACTCGTCGTTCGCCGCGTTGCTGGGCAACAGGAGGCAAGCCTCGTACAGCGCCGCCAGCCTCACCTTGGAGAACATCGCGCGCGAGCGCAGGCGGGACGGCCTGCCCGCCTGCGTCCTGCAGTTGGGCGCCATCTCCGACGCCGGGTACGTGCTCCGCACCGGAATCACCTCGGTGATGAGCGACTACGGCATCCTTCCGATGACCTCGTCCCAAGCACTCGACCGCCTCGACATGCTGCTTCTCCACCCGGACACCACGGTCACCGCGGTCGTCGCCGAATCCAGGGGCCGTGAGCAAGCGCTCATGGCCTTCCTCCCCACCGTCACCGCGCCCCGTACGGCCACGCTGGTCCACACGCCGGATGCCGGCGCCGACGACAGCCTCCTGCCGCGCCTGCGGGCCGCCGCCACCGCGGAGGAAGCACGCCCGATACTGCTTGAGGCCCTCACTTCCTGGCTGGCCTCGGGTCTGCACACCACACCCGATCGCGTCGACGTCAGCCGCCGCATCGATCAACTCGGCGCCGACTCCCTCACCGCCACCGAACTCATCGGCCACATTCGCCGCCACACCGGTTGCGCGATCGCCGCCTCCGAAGTCATGACCGCACCTCTCACCAGCATCGCCGCCACCGTCCTCCACCACCTACGCCCCGAGAGCCAGTCCTGACACACCCCGCGTCGGGGTGCAGCTGACCTGCTGGGTCGCGGCCATGTCGAATCGGCCGCGACCCAGCAGGTCATGAAGGTGCCTGGTGGTAGCAGCCGCTACTCCTGGCGGCTATGAACGGGCAGATATCCCGGGAGAGAACAGATGCCGCTCACGACAGCCCTCGCCTTTCCGCCCTTCAGCAACCCTTACCCTCCGGGGATCCTGCGCACGCTGGCTCACACGAACGCGAGCGTGGCCGCCGCCCTTGAGATGACAGACCAGAAGCTCGCGGAAATCGGCCAGCCACCTGTGACAGGCAGACTCACCACCGGAGCTTCCGGGCCGGCCCCCAGCCTGGAAACCGAATACGTCCACAACCTGGTTGCGGCAACGCTTGTCCCGTATTCCGTATATGCGTCGCTGGAGCTGAAGGTTCAGCCGGCCATCCTTCTCGGGCATGGCGCAGGGTTCAATGTCGGGAGTGTCATCACTGACCTCATGTCCATGACGGAAACAATCGATGTTCTCCTCACGGGCTTCCTCGAAGCCAAGAGAATCTCACTGCGGGGCGGAATGCTCGCCCTCGCCGTCAACCGTCAGACCGCTGCGGCGATGTGTCGGCAGCTCTCGGAAGACGGCCTCCACGTCGGCATGATCAATACACCGAACCAAACGGTTGTCTGTGGGCGATTCGACGACCTGGACCTACTGGAGAGCCACGCGGAACGCAAGGGAATCTCCTGCAGGCGTCTTCCTGCCCTCCTCCCGATCCATACCCCCCTGTTCAAGCCGGCAGCCCTTCAGGCGATCCTCCGGCAAGAAGAACGAACCGTGCAGCCCGTGCTTCCCCCTCTGTACTTCACCACCGAATGCCGACCCATCGTTGAAACTGACACAGTGCGAAACGCGTCACTCACCATCTGGACCAAACCCGCGAACCTGATCGAATCCGTCACGGACCTTCAAGAGAACTTCGGTGTCAACCACTTCATCGAAGTCAACACCACCCCGACGCTCGCACCGATGATCATCCAAAACGCGCGCCCGGGCACCCGGGTCGACGGCCCGCCGCCCGGCATAACGGATGCCGCAGACGTACTCCCATTCCTCACCGGCGCTCACTGACCTCGATCTCGCATGACGGGCCTGGAACGAAGCAACTACGTTTCCATAGTTGATAGTCAGCGGCTATCAAGATCAGTCCGATCCTGACTTGGACGGCGACTTGCTCCGGGACATACGGTCCTGTGCATGACAGGCCAACCCGCATTAACGGCCCCGCCGTGTCCGGCTCCTCGGCAGGTGACGGTGCCCTCACGGCCCCGCGTGGGCCCTCAGCTTCTCCGCCTCGGTTCCGCCGCCTGCGCCGACCCTGAGGCCCGCGACTCGGTACGGATCAGCTTCGTCCGCACGAGGCAGCCGGTCGCCGTGACCACAGGGATCGACGGGGTGACGCTCCAGGCCCTCCAGGTCGCCGAGTCGGACGAGCCGTGGGCGGAAGGGGTCCGGACGCACATCCGTCCCGGCCTGTTCGACCACTTCACGACCGGGACCAGCCGATGAGCACTACCCGGGAGCGCTCCGAGGCGCGGCTGCTGGTCCCTTCCCTGATGTTCATCGCCCTGGTCGTGGCGGCAGTCGCCAGCCTCGGCGCACCGCTCATCACCAGCGTGGCGACCACGTTCCACGTCTCACTCGACAGCGCCCAGTGGACGCTGACCATCGCGCTGCTGAGCGGCGCGGTCGCCACGCCCTTCCTCGGCCGGCTCGGAGCCGGCCCGCACCGACGAGCCACGATTCTCGCCACGCTGGCGGTCGTCGTCGTAGGCAGTGCGCTCACCGTACTGCCGCTGCCGTTCGCGTGGCTGCTCGTCGGCAGGGCCGCACAAGGCGTCGGGCTCGGTCTGACGGCACTGATGATGGGCGTGGCCCGTGATCATCTCCCCGAGGAACGCAGCGCGCCCACCATCGCCCTGGTCTCGGTGGTCTCCATAGTCGGAGTCGGTGTCGGCTACCCCCTCGCCGGCCTGCTCGCCGAGCTGGGCGGGGTGCGTGCCGCCTATGGCCTCGGTCTGTTCGTCACCACCATCGCCTTCCTGGCCGCCTGGCGCTCCGTGCCCACCGCCCCCGAAGGCCGCTCCGCCCACGTGGACGTAACGGGCGCGCTCCTCTTGGCGGGTGGACTGTTCCTCGTCCTGTTCCTCGCCGGCGAGCGGAGCCTGTGGAGCCATCACCTCGCCACGGCGGTGGTCCTCGCCGTCGCCGCCGTGCTCCTGCTCTGCCTCTGGACCGTTTCCGGGCTGCGCGGTAAGACGCCCCTGGTCGACCTCCGGGCCCTACGGCACCCGGCGGTCGCCGGAGCGAACCTCGCCATGTTCGTCGGTGCGATCGGCATGTACATCCTGCTCACGCTCATCACCCGGTACGCGCAGACGCCGCACAGCGCCGGCTACGGCTTCGGGCTCACCACCTTCGTCGCCGGGCTGGTCCTCATCCCGTTCTCCGTGCTGGGGTTCATCGCCGGCAAGCTCACGCCTCGGATGCTCCAACGGATCGACGCCCCCTGGCTCTTGGGCGGCAGCGCTGTCGTCATCGGTGGCGGTTTCGTCCTCTTCGCCGCGGCCCGGTCGAACCTGGCCGAGCTGTTCCTGGCGATGAGTGTGCTGGGCTTCGGTGTCGGCAGCTTCTCGGCCGCCATGCCCGGCGTCATCCTGGCCGCCACCCCCAAGAGCGAGACGTCCAGCGCCATGAGCTTCAACTACGTGGTGCGCAGCGTCGGGTACTCGCTCGGCAGTGCCATCGGTGGCCTGGTCCTCGACGCGGGCACCGACGCCGGCCATGTCTTCCCGAACGACAGCGCCTACACCACGGCGGCGTTGGTCGGCATCGCCGCGATGGCGATCACGACGATGACCAGCCTTGTCCTGGCCCGCCGACGCTCACCCGAGCCCGAAACGACGGTCCCCTCAGCCGGCGCGCCGAGCTCATGACGGCTATGACATATATGAACCGCCGTACGGTGCTTGCCTCCGCTTTCGCGACCGCTGCCGCGGGAACGCCACTGGTCACCGGAGTGGGGGCGAGCGCGGCGCATGCCGCCGGCGAGGACGACTTCTACAGATCGAACACCGACCTCTACACCCAACTGTCCGGGAGGGAGGGTGCGGACTTCGGCCGTCGCTACAAACGGCACCAGATGCTCGACAGCGATCTCTCCGGCACATCACGTTTCCATCGCACGACCGTGATGGCCCTGCATGGCGGCGGTATCGAGATCGGTACCTCCGAACTCTGCCTGGGCATAGCCGGGTACGACCCGGAAGACCTGTCGGTCTGGACCCCGGACGGCGGGCCCGTGCACGACTACTGGATGTTCGAGGGCCTCCTTTCCGCCGGCAACAGCAAACTGCACGTCACCTCGAAGAACTGCGACGACCATGTCGCCCTCTCCATGGCCGCGAGCAGTCTCAACGTCCTCAGCCTGCATGGCTGCAAGGAAGAGCAGGCGGGCGCCGCCATGTCCGTGGTGGTCGGCGGACTGAACACCGCCTTCAAGACGTATCTGCACGAGGCGCTGTCCTCTGCCGGTTTCAACACCATCGACGGATCCACCAACGACGACCTCGCGGGCATCAACAGGTCCAACCCGTGCAACTTGACCATGCTGAACATGGGCGGGCAGCTGGAGATCACCACTGATCTGCGGCAGAGCCTGTTCGGTGACTACAGCAGCCGTGCCGCGCGTGCCGGGAGCGCGACCTCCGACGCCGACTTCGTCCGCTTCACCGGCGCCTGCCGCAAGGCGATCGCCCGCCTCGAGGCACGCGCCGACCAGCAGATCCTCTGAACGGTCAGCCAATGACCTTGTCGACAGGGGTTGTGGTCGACGTATATGCGCATGTCGACCAACTTGTCATGGGTGAGGGTGAAGATCGAGCAGGCGGATGTCAATGGCCTTTCACATAAGGTCCCGCACCTGCCCGGGACCTTCGAGGTCCCGGGGGGGGGCGGCTGGAACGGGTGAGTGAGGGTCAGGGCTTCAGCAGGGTTTTGACGGCGCGGCGCTCGTCCATCGCCTGGTAGCCCTCCGCGGCCTGGTCGAGCGGGAGCGTGAGGTCGAAGACCTTGCCCGGGTCGATCTTGCGGTCCCAGATGAGCTGGATCAGCTCGGGCAGGAACCGGCGCACCGGAGCGGGTCCGCCGAACAGGTGCACCTCGGCGAAGAACAGTTCCTCGCCGGGCAGCTCCACCCCGTGCGCCACGCCCACGAACCCCACGTGCCCGCCGGCGCGGGTGGAGCGGATGGCCTGCATCATCGATTCCTGCGTGCCGACGGCCTCGATCACGCTGTGGGCGCCGTACCCGCCGGTGAGCTCCTTGATCCTGGCGGCGCCCTCGTCGCCGCGCTCCGCGACGATGTCGGTCGCACCGAACTCGCGGGCGAGCTTCTGCCGCGACTCGTGGCGCGACATGGCGATGATCCGCTCCGCGCCCAGCTGCTTCGCGGCCAGAACGGCGAGCAGACCCACGGCACCGTCACCGACCACGGCCACGGTCTTGCCCGGCCCGGCCTCGGCGGCCACGGCTCCGAACCAGCCCGTTCCGAGCACGTCGGAGGCGGCCAGGAGCGAGGGGATCAGGTCGTCGTCCGGCATGCCGGGGGTGGCGACGAGGGTGCCGTCGGCCAGCGGCACCCGCAGGTACTCCGACTGTGCCCCGTGAGCACCGACGTACTCGGCGTGCGCGCACCGCGACTGGTAGCCGGCTTCGCAGATCTCACAGGTGTTGTCCGAGGCGAAGAACGACCCGATGACGAAGTCACCGACCGCGACGGTCTTCACCTCGTCGCCGATCTCGGTGACCACGCCGACGTACTCGTGCCCCATCGGGGTCGGCTGTGCCACTTCGTTGACGCCGCGGTAGTCCCACAGGTCCGACCCGCACACACAGGTGGCCGACACGCGGATGATCGCATCCGTCGGCGCGACGATCGTGGGGTTCTCGCGCTCTTCCACCCGGACATCGCCCGGGGCATGAATGACAGCTCCACGCACTTGCAGACATTCCTTTTCACACAGGTTTTCTGGGTTGCCCGGCCACCGTGCCTGGCCTCGCGGGCGCCTGCCAGGCCCTGTCAGGGACCCCCTCATCAGGAACAGGAGTCCTAGCCTTGAAGCCATGGAGTTCCAGCAGGAGATCAAGGGCTTTCTCATGAGCCGCCGGGCGCGGATCACGCCCGAGCAGGCCGGACTGCCCTTCGTCGGAGGCAACCGCCGCGTCAAAGGACTGCGGCGCGAGGAAGTCGCGATGCTCGCCGGTCTGAGCGTCGAGTACTACACCCGCATGGAACGCGGACAACTCGGCGGCGCGTCCGAGAGCGTCCTCGACGCGATCGCCCGTGCCCTGCAACTCGACGACGACGAGCGCGCCCACCTGTACGACCTGGCACGCAACGTCGCACCCGGCTCACGCCGCAAGCGCCCCCGGCGCACCTCACCCATCACCGCGTCGGTGCAGCAGGTCCTCGACTCCATGAGCGTGCCCGCCGTCGTGCAGAACGGCCGCCTCGACCTCCTCGCGGCCAACGACCTGGGCCGCGCCCTGTACGCCGACCTGTTCACCATGGCCCAGCAGCCACCGAACTTCGCCCGGTACGTGTTCCTCGACCCGCGCGCGGAGGCCTTCTACGCCGACCTCGACGAGGCCAAGGACCTGCTGGTCGCGGTACTGCGGGCGACCGCCGGACGCGACCCGCTGGACAAGCAGGTGACCGAACTCATCGGCGAGCTCTCAGCCCGCAGCACCGACTTCAGCACCCGCTGGGCCAAGCACCACGTGCGCCGCCACTCGCGCGGACGCAAGGTCGTCAACCACCCGGCCGCCGGCACGATGGAGCTCGCGTACGACGATTTCGCGCTGCCGGGCGATCCGCACGTCTCCATCACCACCTACACCGCGGATCCCGGTACGCCCAGCGCTGACGCTCTCACCCTGCTGGCGACCTGGGCCGATACCCAGAAGCAGCCGCAGACCATGAACGACGAAGTGCGCCGTACTCGCCCTCGTCACCCTTAGGCGCCCGATCCGCTCGGCCGGGCCGGCGACGTCGGCCTGAGGTTCCTCACTCGAACGCTTCCCACGAGTCGGCCCCCTCCGACATGGGCGGGCATCTTCCCGTCGATGACCCTGCGGTGACCGGCCCAACGGCCACCACGGCTACCGGACTTCGGCAGATGCGGCCTCAGCCGGGCCCTTTACGCGTTCCTTCAGTCCCCGCCTGCGGGGACCCACGGAGGGAGGTGTCCAGAGCAGTCATGAGCTGCGCAGCGCGGCTCTTACCGCTGGGCGCGAGAGGGTACCGCTGGAGGATATCGATCAGGGCCGGTGTGGCCCGTTCGCGGGCCTCTTCGATCGCCCTGCTCCCGGCCAGGGGATCCTCGCCTGCGCCGATCTCGGCGATGCGTGCCGCATTCGCAGCGGCGCGCAGGATGTGGCCCACTTGGTGAGCCTTCGCGATCGGGTGCAGGTAAGCGGCAGATGCGGCATCGCCGGCGGCTTGCGCGGCGAGGCGTGCAGTTTCAGTGGCAGTCTCCTTCGCCGCTCGGTGAGCGTCCATCGACGTGGTGCGCTGAAGCTTGGTCCTGGGCGCACCGTTGATGAACTCCCATGCCGCATCGATGGCCGCCCGCGGTCGGGTGTCACCGGGGTTGGCATCCTCGAACACCGGGAGAACGACCTGCGCTGTCTCGGCGACGTAGCGCGCTACGACTCGCAATTCGTCCATGGACAGTCCGAAGTCACCGTTGACGCTCGTCACGAAGGCGATCGTCGCACAGTCAGGAGCATGTGTGCCGAGAAGGGCGCCTGACGGGCATATACCCTGGTCAGGCGCCCTTCCCCTGCGTCTAGAAGAAGCCCAGCTTCTGCGGCGAGTACGACACCAGCAGGTTCTTGGTCTGCTGGTAATGGTCCAGCATCATCTTGTGCGTCTCCCGCCCGATGCCCGACTTCTTGTAGCCGCCGAACGCCGCGTGGGCCGGATAGGCGTGGTAGCAGTTGGTCCACACCCGGCCCGCCTTGATCTCGCGGCCCAGGCGGTAGGCCGTGTTCCCGTCGCGGGTCCAGACGCCGGCGCCCAGGCCGTACAGGGTGTCGTTGGCGATCTTCAGGGCCTCGTCGACCGAGTCGTAGGTCGTCACCGAGACGACCGGGCCGAAGATCTCCTCCTGGAAGATCCGCATGTCGTTGGTGCCGCGGAAGATCGTCGGCTCGATGTAGTAGCCGCCCTCGAGGCCGGGCACCGCGCGCGGGGTGCCGCCCGTGACCAGTTCGGCGCCCTCCTTCTTGCCGATGTCGAGGTAGGAGAGGATCTTCTCGTACTGGTCGTTGCTCGCCTGTGCGCCGATCATGGTGGCCGGGTCCAGCGGGTCGCCGCCGACGATGGCCTGTGTGCGCTCGACGCAACGGGCCATGAACTCGTCGTAGATCGAGGAGTGGACCAGGGCCCGGGACGGGCAGGTGCACACCTCGCCCTGGTTGAGGGCGAACATCACGAAGCCCTCGACCGCCTTGTCCAGGAAGTCGTCGTCGGCGGCCATGACATCGGGCAGGAAGATGTTCGGGCTCTTGCCGCCCAGTTCCAGCGTGACGGGGATGATGTTCTCGCTGGCGTACTGCATGATCAGGCGTCCGGTCGTCGTCTCCCCGGTGAACGCCACCTTCGCCACGCGCGGGCTGGAGGCCAGCGGCTTGCCCGCTTCGACGCCGAAGCCGTTGACCACGTTGAGGACACCCGGGGGCAGCAGGTCCGCGATCAGGTCGATGACGTAGAGGAGACTGACCGGGGTCTGCTCGGCCGGTTTGATCACCACGCAGTTGCCGGCCGCCAGCGCGGGTGCCAGCTTCCACGCGGCCATCAGGATCGGGAAGTTCCACGGGATGATCTGGCCGACCACGCCCAGCGGTTCGTGGAAGTGGTAGGCGACGGTGTCGGCGTCGATCTCCGCGATGCTGCCCTCCTGCGCGCGGACGACGCCGGCGAAGTACCGGAAGTGGTCCACGGCCAGCGGGATGTCGGCGGCCAGGGTCTCCCGGACCGGCTTGCCGTTCTCCCAGGTCTCGGCGACCGCGATCTTCTCCAGGTTCTCCTCGATGCGGTCCGCGATCCGGTTCAGGACGCCCGCGCGCTCCGCGGCGGGGGTGCGACCCCATTTCTCGGCGGCCCGGTGCGCGGCGTCCAGGGCGAGGTCGACGTCGGCCGCGGAGGAGCGGGCCACCTCGCAGAAGACCTTGCCGGTCACCGGGGTCGGGTTCTCGAAGTAGCGGCCCTCGACGGGGGCGACCCAGTCGCCGTCGATGAAGTTGTCGTAGCGGCGGGCGAAGGTGACGATGCTGCCGTCCGTTCCGGGCTGCGCGTACACCATGGCGGCTCTCCTCGGTGAAGGGCGGGGGAGGGGCGGGTGCGGGCCACGCCCCGTGACAGCCCTCACTGTGCTGCCCGGAGGTTGGCGCAAGGTTGGTGCCGTGACGGGGAGTTCAGTCGCGCACGGCCGTGGTCAGCCGGCCCGCCGCGATCGCCCGGCGGGTGTCGCCCGGGCCGAGCAGACGCAGCGCGTGCGTGTGGATCTCCGCGTCGTACGGGGCCCGTTCGCCGTAGCGCAGGGCGTGCTCCGGGCGGGTGCTCGCCAGTACGGCCTCGCGTACGGCCACTTCGAGGCGGGTGCGCCACTCCTCGATGCCGGGTGCTTCCGAGCGGGGAAGCAGCGGGCCGCCGTACAGGCGCAGGGCGGTGTCCGTGTCGCCCCGTTCCAGTGCGCGCAGGACGCCCGCCGCGTCGCAGGACACCGGGACCGTCAGGGCGTAGCGGCGGGCGGCGATGCCGCCGTCCAGGGCGCGCCGCAGGTGGGAGATCTCCGCCTTGAAGGTGGACGCGGTGACCGGCCGGTCGCCGTACAGGGCGGCGCGCAGCCGCTCCGGCGAGAAGCCGTCGGGTTCGAGCGCGAGCAGGGTCAGGATCTCCAACTGGCGGGGACGCAGAGGCAGTGGCCGCCCCTCCCGCACGGCCTTTTCGGCGCCCAGGCAGGTGAGCCGCACTCCGGCCGGGCGAGGCTGCTCCGAGGCCAGGCGGGCCTCGATCGTGGACACCAGTGTGCGCACGGTGGACATGGCCAGCGGGTGCGAGCGGTCCCAGGTGGTGGACAGGTCGAGGACGCCGAGGACACGGCCGTCCGGACCGTGTACGGGGGCGCAGTAGCAGACCCAGCCGTGCAGGGCCGACACCAGGTGCTCGGCCGAGAAGACGGAGCTGGGGCGCCCGGTGCGCAGCGCGAGGGAGAGCGCGTTGGTGCCCATGGCCTGCTCGTCCCACCGGCCGCCCGGCGCGAAGTTGACCTGCTCGGCCTTGCGGCGCATGGCCGGGCCGCCGCAGGTCCACAGGATGGTGCCGGACTCGTCGGTGACTGCCGTGACGAATCCGGCGTCCTCGGCGATGCTGTGCAGCTCCCCGGCGAGGCCCGAGACCGGCCGGTGCAGCGGTGACGACGTCCAGCGCTGGTGCACCGGGCCGCCGTCGGTGACAGGGGCGCTGTCCCGCCCGGGGTCCACGCTGCCCAGCGAACGCGCCCAGGACTCGGTCACCTCGTGGCGCAACGCCGCGCTGCCGCCCGGCCGGGCGCCCGGGACGCTCAGCCGGGGCACCCAGCGGGACCACTCGTGCTCCAGCACGGCCCTGCGCTGCCGGAGGTCAGGGCGCTGTGACATGGCCTCTCCCTGCCGTCGTACGGGGAGGACCGGTTTCGCCGCGCGGTTGGCGCGGTCCCCGCCCGGTCCTCGGCCTGAGGTCAGTGTTACCGGACGCGTACGGCCGGGGTCGAGGAAACCGTCAGAGCCGGTGACCGCCGTTCCGTATGCCGGCCCGGAAGCGGCGCCGTGCGGGCCCCGGAACGAGCCCCGGCGAGGGACCGCGAAGTGATCCCGCTCTGAACGGACGACCGCCTGACTGGATGTTTGTCCGGTACCCGCGTGCCGCCGTACGGGTGACGGGTTCACTCGACCCGACGGACGCGGCCCGGCACGCGTACCAGCGGCGTACGGCATCGCGTTTGCCTGGCATGGACAGCAGTGAGACGGCGCGGCGCCCTCTCGGGACCGATGCCGCGCCCCGGTCGTATGCCGAACTCACCAGCGGATACGCAGGCCATCCGCCCATCTACGCGGCGCTGGTCGCCGAATGGCAGGCCCGTGGACACGACGTCCCGGAGCACCGTGACGGTCAGTGGGTGTCCTTCGCCGCCCCGTCCGCGAGCGAGACCTGGGCCGCCCTCACCACCTGGGCCGCCGGCCGGCACCCGGGCACCGCCGTCCCCGACGGCCCCCGCCTCACCAGCGGTCGGCCCCCACGTGCTCCGCGCTGACCGGCGCCAGCACGGCGAGTGTCCCGGTGGCCTCCCGCAGGGCCGACTCGAGCGTGCCTGGGGTGTGCAGGGCGCCGGTCCCGTCCGGCGGGACGAGCCACTCCAGGCGTCCGGCCGGACGGTACGGCGGTGGCACGGCTACCCAGGAACCCCTCCCGACGTGCCGGACACCGCACCCGACCCACTCGCTGACCGGATCCGGCGGCAGGAAGAACCCCACTCTGCGTGCGGCGCTGTCCACCAGGGTGGGGCCGGGCGTCTTCAACGGGTCGCGCCACAGGATGTCCAGGGCGAGCAGGCCGAGCCGGTCGGGAACGCTTAGCACGTCCCAGTAGCGGCCGGCCGCCACGAGTGCCGTTCCCGTGCCGTGGTCCCACTCCCGTTTGCACTCCTGGGGGTCGGTGGCGGCCGCGGCGAGCCACTCGACGGCTTGTTTCCACATGACGCTCTGCATGGTCACCCCAGGCACAGTCGGCAGCGCCACGAAAGGCGCACGCGGGACACGGTCCGGTGACCCGCGGGGCTTCGGACCCCGCGCGCCGGTCCGGCGACGACCTCCATGTTTGTGGATATTTCTACGCGCTGGAAGGGGTGGCGCGGCCTGGCGTTTGCGTGGGGGATGCCCCGGTCGAAAGGGGGCGCCCGACGGTGGATCCCGTAAGAGCCCGATCAACTTCGTACGCGTCCATGCCGCAACCCGGGCGAGCCCGGTGAGGAACCGCCCACCCCGGAGGTTCCCAACCGCCCCTGCGCGACGACCTGGACGGAGTGAAGACGCCCGGGCAGCTCGCGGACCGCCTCGCGGAACTCGTCGCCCGTCTCGGTGAGGCACAGGTGCCGGCCGAGCCGTATGAAGACGTGACGGAGTGGTTCGAGCGGCTGGAGGCGGTCTTGGCGGAACTGGCAGAGGGGGCCTGGAGGTTGCCACCTGCGCAGACCAAAGCGGAGGGTGCCTCGACGGGCCGTCGGCCGTCTGCGGCGCCGTCGGGGCTGGTCGCGCAGCTCCCCGCGCCCCTCGCAGGCGATTCGCGCGCCGCCGCTCTGAAGGCCCTGGGCGACATGCTGCCCGCCCTACGCGCCACCGCCCCCACCCACCGAGGCGCAAGCGCCCGTCAGCTCCCCGGCGCCGACACCGCACGCCTCCTCGCCGCCCTCGACCCCGGCCCGTACCTGCGCCGCTGGAACCACCGCGGCGGCCTCAGGCGCAAGGGCCGCAGCACCGAACCGCGCGGCGGAGCCGTCCCCGTGACGGAGGGGAAGGGGCGTCGAGTGGCCGGCCGACCCGGCCCGCCGCCCCGCTCCAGGGCCCCGCCGGGGTCGGCCGGCACTTCGCCCCACTGACCCTGATCAAGGGGAAGGGCAGCGCGGTCGACCTGCGCCTGGCCCTCGGCCCGCTGGCGCGCAGCATGCCGGCCGCGGACGAGGCGGCGCTCGCCGCGGAAGAACAGGCCCGCCGTGAGGAGCTGGCCGCCGAGGACCCCTCGCGAGGGCGGTCCCAGACCACCACGGAGGCGGAAGCCGCCGTGGAAGGAGACAACTGATGGCAAAGCCGCTGAGCGCGTCCAAGCTCGTGGAGATCCTCCGCGCCGAGGGCGTGACCGTCCACGAGGTCCGCAGCTGGCGCACCCACAACCGCAACAGCAAGGGTCCGTGGGGCCCGGTGAACGGTGTGATGATCCATCACACCGTCACCTCCGGCACCGCCGCCTCCGTCGACATCTGCTACGACGGCCACTCCAACCTGCCCGGCCCGCTGTGCCACGGTGTCATCGACAAGAAGGGCGAGGTGCACCTGGTCGGCAACGGCCGGGCCAACCACGCCGGGCTCGGCGACAGCGATGTCCTGCGCGCCGTGATCAACGAGTCGAAACCCCCGGCCGACAACGAGGCGGACACCGACGGCAACCGGCACTTCTACGGCTTCGAGTGCATCAACCTCGGCAACGGCAAGGACCCGTGGCCCGAGGCGCAGAAGGAGGCCATCGAGAAGGTGTCCGCGGCGATCTGCCGCCACCACGGCTGGTCCGAGCGGTCCGTCATCGGCCACAACGAGTGGCAGCCGGGAAAGGTGGACCCGCGCGGATTCACCATGGACAGCATGCGCAAGCGCATCGCCCAGCGGCTGAAGGGCGGCGGGGGCGGCACCAAGCCCGCTACGGCCCCGAAGCCGGCGCCGAGGCCGTCCTACGAGCCCTTCCCGGGCGCCGCGTTCTTCCACGTCGGGCAGCGGTCCCCGATCATCACGGCGATGGGCCGCCGCCTGGTCGCCGAGGGCTGCGGCCACTACGAGGAGGGCCCCGGCCCCGACTGGAGCGAGGCCGACCGCCGGTCCTACGCGCTCTGGCAGCAGAAGCAGGGCTTCTCCGGCCGGGGCGCCGACGGCATCCCCGGCAAGGTCACCTGGGACCGGCTGAAGGTGCCCAGGTCGGGCAAGTGAGGCCCGTGCGCCCCTCCCGTGGGAGGGGCGCACGCCCGTCACCAGCGGGGCAGCTTCAGCTCGTACCCGGGCCGGAACCGCCGCATGTAGCCGGTGTCGTCCCGGCCGCGCATCCCGGAGTCGACGTAGCGCCGGTGGAGCTCCTCCAGCTTGTCGTGGTCGAGTTCGACACCCAGCCCCGGACCGGTGGGCACCTCGACCGCCCCGTCGCGCAGCTCCAGCACGCCCGGCACGATCACGTCGTCGGCCGAGTTCCACGGGTAGTGGGTGTCGCAGGAGTGGTCGAGGTCGGGGATGGCCGCGGCGACATGGGTCATCGCGGCGAGGCTGATGCCCAGGTGCGAGTTGGAGTGCATCGACAGGGCGATCCCGAACGCCTCGCAGACGGCGGCCAGTTCACGGGTGCGGCGCAGTCCGCCCCAGTAGTGGTGGTCGGTGAGCAGCACCTGGATCGCGTCCTGCTCGACGGCCGGCCTCAGATGCTCCCAGGCGATCACGCACATGTTCGTCGCGAGCGGCATGGGCGAGTCCTTCGCCACCTCCGCCATACCGGGGATGCCCTTCGTCGGGTCCTCCAGGTACTCGAGGACACCGTCGAGCACGCGGGCGACGTACTTCGACCTCTCGACCGTCCACGCCACGTTCGGGTCCAGGCGCAGCGGCTGCCCCGGGTAGGCCTCGGCGAGCGCCTTGATCGCGGCGATCTCCTCGTCGGGCGGGAAGACACCGCCCTTCAGCTTGAACGACTCGAAGCCGTACCGCTCCCGCATCAGCCGGGCCTGCTCGACGATCCCGGCCGGGTCGAGGGCTTCGCCCCAGTCGTCGCCGACGGCCGGGCGGCCGTCGAGGGCGGGGTGCTCGGCCCATTTGTAGAAGAGGTACGCGGCGAACGGCACCGAGTCCCGGACCCTGCCGCCGAGCAGGTCGCTGACCGGACGGCCGAGCAGCTTGCCCTGCGCGTCGAGACAGGCCACCTCCACCGCCGAGCTGGTCCAGCCGCGCTCGTGAGAGCTGGGCACGGTCGGCAGCAGGGCGGCATCGATCGCGGCGGCCACGGCGGTGCTGTCGAAGACGTGCATGCCGACGACCACCTCGGCGGCGGCCTGGAGCCGCTCCAGGCGCGCGGTGCCCCCCGGGGACTCGCCGAGACCTATCGTGCCGTCCTCCAGGACGAGTTGGAGGATGATCCGCAGGGCGAGCGGCTCGTGCACCCCGTTGGAGTTGAGCAGCGGCGGGTCACGGAAGGCGATCGGGGTGACGATCAGCTCACGGATGCGCGTGGCGCTCATGCGGCGGCCACCTCCAGGCCGTGGTCGAGGAGTTTCGAGAGCCGGGCGACGTGCTCCGGCGTCGGATCGAGCAGCGGCGCCCGTACCCCGAGGAGCCGCGAGACCAGGGCGTCGTCGTCCTCGGCCAGGGCCCGGTGGAAGGGCAGGGCGATCTCCGGGGCGAAGGCGAACACCGCCGAGGAGTACAGCTCGCCGCCGACGCCCTTGTAGGCGGGCGCGGTCATCTCGGCGCCTCCAGCCCCGAGACGGCGAGCGTGGCAGCCAGGCGGTGACTGCGTCGGCGATCCCGCATGGATGGTTCTCCGTTCACCGTTCATATTCGTGAACAGGCTTCACGAGTCTAAATGATCAGCCAAGCTACGGATCGCTTCATCGCCATGTCAATACATGGCTGAAAGTCTTCACCGACATCACACGGCACCGGAAGAGACGCTGGAAGAGCCCCAGGAGAACGACGACGGCCCCAACCGGATGAACCGGTTGGGGCCGTCCGAAAAGTGCGGCGCCGAGGTCAGGCGTCGCGTTCGGCGTTCTTCTTCTTGATCCGGGCCGCCTCCTTGCGGACCTCCGCCTGGGTGGCGCGCTCCCGCACCAGCCACTCGGGGCTGTCCTGCTTCAGCGTCTCGATCTGCTCGGTGGTGAGCGGCTCGGTGACGCCCCCGCGGGCCAGGCCCGCGATGGAGACGCCGAGCTTCGCCGCGACCACCGGGCGGGGGTGCGGGCCGTTGCTCCGCAGGTCCTGCAGCCACTGCGGCGGGTTCGTCTGGAGCTCGTTCAGCTCGGCGCGCGAGACGACACCCTCCCGGAACTCGGCGGGTGTGGCCTCGAGGTACACACCCAGCTTCTTGGCCGCGGTAGCGGGCTTCATCGTCTGGGTGCTCTGGTGCGACGTCATGGCGTCCAGGGTATCGAGCGTGTGCACGAGCGCCGACCACGGCCGGTAACCTGGCCCGGTGACAAGCTCGGATGATTCCCCCGCGTTCCGGCTCGTGTACGTCCCCGGGGTGATGCCCGACAAGTGGGTGCGCGTCTGGAACGAGCGGCAGCCCGATGTCCCGCTCACCCTGACCCAGGTGCCCGCCGGGGCGGCGGCCGGGCAACTGCTGGACGGGGACGCCGACGCGGGTCTCGTCCGGCTGCCCGTCGACCGGACGGTCTTCAGCGCGATCCCCCTCTACACCGAGCAGACGGTCGTCGTCGTCCCCAAGGACCACCTGGTCACGGCGGTCGACGAGGTGGCGCAGGAGGATCTGGCCGACGACATCGTGCTGCACCCCCTCGACGACGTCCTCGACTGGGAGGACCTCCCCGGGCGGCCCGCCTTGGAACGCCCCGCCACCACGGCCGACGCCGTCGAACTGGTCGCGGCCGGCATCGGCGTCCTCGTCGTGCCCCTGTCGCTCGCCCGCCTCCACCACCGCAAGGACCTCACCCACCGCCCCCTCAGGGACGCCCCCGAGTCGAGCGTGGCACTGGCCTGGCCCGAGGACGCGACGACGGACCAGGTGGAGGACTTCATCGGCATCGTTCGCGGCCGCACGGTCAACAGCACGCGGGGCCGCAAGCAGGATCCGGCGCGGGGCGCCACAGAGACCGACCGGTCAGACGCCCGGCGAAAGCCGATGCCCGGTAGGTCGGCGGCCGGGAGGTCCGCGGCGGCGAAGCGCACCGGGAAGGGCGGGCGCTCGGCCCCCAAGGGCGACAGGCGCGGCAAGCCCCGCCGCCGTTCCTAGCCGGTTCCGGGGCCCGCCGCGGGGGCGCGGCCCTCGAACCGTTCCTCGCTCAGCCGGCCGACGGACTCGGCTGCGGCGCCCCGTAGGACGGGTTGGGGGCGACCGTCTGCAGGTCCTTCAGGTTCTCCGGGACCTCCAGTACACGGACCGGCGCACCCGGCTGCGGCGGCGGGGGCGTCGTCTGGTCCTGGGGCAGCTTGGGCGGGGAGGTGATCTGGAGGTTGACCTGCTCGTGATTGATCAGACCGGTCTTCTCCAGGACCGTGATGTGGTCGAGCACGGTGTCGTTGGTCGTGTCGGCGAGTTCCCGCACCATGCTGTTCCGGGTGGTCGCCCGGATCTTGGCGATGGTCGGGAAGATGCCCCCGTGCGCGACGCGCATGAGCGTCACGGCCGTGGACTCGAACTCCTTGCCGGAGCTGCCCTCCGCCGTCGCCACGAACTGCTGCTGCTGCGGCGACGGCTCGTTCGGCAGGGTGATGCCCAGGTCCGTCGAGACCTTGCGGCAGCCCGCGTCGAGCCGACCGTGCCCCACGAGCAGATGCTCCGCGACCTCCTTCATCGCAGGCGACGTGCTCCGCTCCATGATCAATTGCCCCATCGGCTGCTCCCACAGCCCGGCCGCGCGCACCTTTACCACGAAGTCGCGATCCGCCTCGGTCAGCGGACCCCACTGGGTGTTGGCGATGATGCGGTCCTGGCCGGAAGCCGTGTTCTGCACACCCAGCATGCTGGGGTAGGCGAGCGCGGTGAGCGTAAGGATCAGCGCACCGCCCACGAACGCGGTTCCTGCGGTGCTGCGCGAGATGCGCATCGTGCCTCCTGGGATTGAACGGCCCAACACCAGGAAGTACGGATGCCGCGGGCGAAACAATCACCGCTGCCGCAAAAAAGTTCGTACTGTGTGCGGGCCGTCCACGACTGTGAACAGCCCGCCGCTGACCATCGGTTCAAAGCCGGTACGAGGCAGCGCCCGCCGTGCTCACCACCCGGTCGCCGTCGGCCCTGCTCAGCAGCCCGGCCGTCACCCACGCGCCCACCGTGGACCGCACCCGCGATACCAGCGCCTCCTTGTTCCGGAACGGCGCCCCGGCCCAGATCTCGTCCAGGAGCGTGGTGCCGTCGGCCTTCGCCGGGTTGGCGACCCCGGAGTCCCGGCCGCCGAACACGGCCTTCGGCTCGGAACGCCGGACGTAGGCGTGCGTCGGATCCTCCGTCCCCTCGGCGAACGGCGCCCACTCGATCCCGTCCAGCGTGAAGTGGAGCGGCTTGCCCGGCACCGGCGTGAGGGAGTGCGACAGGTCCCCGGACAGTCCCGCGTCGCGGTACAGCCCGACCTTCAGATACTCCGTGGCGGAGTCACGGGCGACCAGGTTGACCGGCCCGTGGAACAGGGTCTGCAAGGACGGGTCGTCGAGGGCCTTCTCCACCCGCGTCCGGAACGGCATGGCGATACGGACGGTGTCGCCGGCCCGCCAGGTCCGGGACACGTCGAAGTAGCTCCCGGGCCTCGGAGTGCCGGACACCGCACGCCCGTTGACGGTCACCCGGAACCCGGCGGTCGCCCACGACGGCACCCGCAGCCGCAGCGTGAAGGAGGCGCGCCCGCCGCCGAAGGCGAGCGTGCTGCCCTGCTCGCGGGGGAAGGACGTGGTCTGCGTGACCGTGATGCCCTTCTCGGCCCAGGTGAGCGTGGACGGGCTGTACAGGTTGACGTACAGGGCACTGCCGTCGGCCTGTGCGAAGTACACCGAGTCCTGGTACTTGGTGGCGCTCTCCATGCCGGTGCCCTCGCAGCAGGTCGTGCCCTGCTTGGGTGTGTAGTCCCGGACGTGACCGGGCGTCAGCCCGATGAAGTACGTGACGAGGGGCTTCTCCGCATCCGGCTTGTCCTGCTTGGAGCCGAGCACCTGGTTGTACAGGGCCCGCTCGTAGTAGTCCATGTACTTCGGGTCCTGCTCGTGGAAGAACAGGGTCCGGCTCAGCTTGAGCATGTTGTACGCACAGCAGGTCTCGGCGGTGGTCGCGCTGATCGTGCCCGCGATCACGTCCCGCGCCTTGAAGAACTCCTGGGTGCTGGTGCCGCCGATGCCGTACATGCGGTGCGGTACGACCATGTCCCAGAAGTTCTTCGCGGACGTGAGGTAGCGCTCCTCGCCCGTCTCGTCGTACAGCCGCACGTACCCGGTGAAGATCGGGATGTGCTGATTGGCGTGCAGCCCGTCGAGGATGTCGGTGTTCGCGGCGCACGCGTCGATCAGCCGGTCCAGGTCGAACAGCCGGGCCAGCGCGAGGTGTTCGGCCTTGCCGGTGAGGGTGTGCAGATCGCAGATCGCCTCGACGATGCCGCCGAACTCGCCGCTGGAGAAGATCCCCCACATGCGCTGGAGCGTGGACTCCGGCAGCTTCGACAGCCGGGAGTGCATCCAGTCGCACATGCCGGACGCGAGGTCCAGGGCCCGCTCGTCGTCCGTGGCGGTATACGCGTCGAGCAGACCCCTGAGGATCTTGTGCGCGGTGTAGTACGGGGCCCAGACCTTGGTGTAGTCGGAGGTGGTCCTGGACTCCAGGTCGATGAACTGCGTCTCCGGGTAGGCCGCGAGGAACCCGGGGTGGCTGGGCCCGCCCCAGGTGCGGCGCAGGGTGGCGGTCAGGTCCCGGCCGGAGGCGTCCGCGAAGGTGCCGCCCTCCGTCTCGTCGAAGGCGTACGACGCGAGGTCGCCCCGGCCGGTCGAGGCGTCGGCGGCCCGGCGGTCCTGCAACTCGGAGATCTCGGCGGCGGTCAGCGCCCGTGAGAAGACGTTGAACTCCTCGTAGGAGCCCGCGAAGACAGGGTCTGCGGCGTAGTTGGAGCGACCGAGCCAGTTGTTCTTCAGGGTGCCGAGGGCCGCCGGGGTGAGGTGCATCGCGGTGTTCTGAGCGACGGCCGTGCCGTTGACGTAGAGGGTGCCGGTGCCGTTCGCGAGCGTGACGGCCAGATGGCTCCACCGGTCGAGCGGCAGCGCGACGGTGCCGTCGAGCCCCTGCTCGCCGTCGGCGCCCGAGGTCGTGATGGCGAAGCGCGGCACCCCGGCCTGGTTGCGGGCGGCCAGGTACAGGTAACGAGTGGTGTCGTCGCCGAAGTCGAAGACACGGGTCCAGTTGGCGTCGTGCGTGGGCCGCACCCAGACGGAGAGGGTGATCGACGAGGCCTCGCCGAGCACGGCGGCCGGCAGATCCACGTACTGGTAGGAGCCGCGCACCTGGTCGGCGGCGCTCCCGAACTTCCCGGTGACGCTCAGCACCGCCGGATCACGCCGCAGCGCCGCGCGCACCTCGGTCAGCGCCCCGACCATGGTGCCGATCCGGTCGGCGAACACCTTCTCCTTCGTGCTGCGGTACGCCTGCGCCAGCATGGTCAGGAAGTGGCCGGTGTAGTGGCCCCGCAGGTTGCCGTTGGCCTCGCCGTCCAGCCCTTCCCAGCCGCCCGGCGCGACCGCGCCGCCCGTGCCGAGACCGGCGTTGGCGCGGAACACCTGGAGCAGCCGGTTCACGTCGTAACCGCGGGCGTGGTCCAGCATCAGCTGCCGCTTGTCGGCGAAGACGCCCCGGCCGAGGCTCACGTCCTCCAGACCGAACGGCCGTACGCTCCAGGCGGACGGGGCCTCGAGGACTCCCGCGGCGACCGCCGCCGCGGCGGGCGCGGCGGCGGCCCGGCCGGTCGCCGTCCGGGAGAGCGCGGGTACGGCCGCGGCGAGGGTCGCGGCCTGGAGAAGGGATCGTCTGGAGAGGGGCCGAGCCATGTATGCGCCTCCGCGGTGTCCACGTACTCATGTGTGTGGCCGAAATGTCGAACACTGTGCGAATGATCGACCAGACCCTAGGGAGGGGACGGGGGAGCGTCAACGGGTCGGGAGAGGCCAGTTCAGGAAAGACCGGCCGAGCGCACCAGCCACTCGTACGCCACCTGTGCCGTGAACTCCTCCTGGCCACCCCTCAGCAGCAGCCCGGCGGTGGCGAACTCCGGGGCGTCCGCCTGTGCCGGGACGTACGGGACGGCGATGCACCGCATGCCTGCCGCGTGCGCGGCGGCGGCTCCCGGGGCGGCGTCCTCCAGCACCACGCACTTCGCCGGGTCGGCGCCGAGCCGGCGGGCCGCCTCCAGGAAGACGTCGGGGGCCGGCTTGCCGTGTGCGACCTCGTCGGCCGAGACGACGGTCCGCAGGCGGGCGTCCAGACCCGTGCCCGCCAGGACCGCCTCTATGGCCTCGGGCGAGGAACCCGAGGCCACGGCCATGGGCACGCCCTCGGCCGCCAGCAGCTCCACGAACGCGCGCATTTCGGGGTACGCGCGCGTGGAGCTGCGGGCCAGCTCCAGATAGCGGCGGTTCTTGTCGGCGAACAGTTCCTCCACGGAGGCCCGCAGGCCGTACCGCTCCTTCCAGTCCGCGACCGTCTCCTGGGTGCTGATGCCCACGTACCGCTCGTGGTCCGCCCAGCTGAAGTCCGGGACGCCGTGCTCGGCGAGGGTCTGCCGGCCTGCCTCGTAGTAGTTCGGCTCGCTGTCCACGAGCGTTCCGTCGAGATCGAAGATGACCGACACGCCGCCGAGATTGCTCATGGTGGCAGCATGCCAAAGGCCGTGATCCGCAGACCGTGAGGGGTCAGGTCCGGGCCGCACGCCCGAGGGACTCCACCAGCGGAAGCATCCGGTGGGTGACGCGTTCGCGCAGGGCGACCTCGGTGCGGGTGCGGACGACCCCCGGCATGCTGATCAGCTTCTGGACGACGTCCTCCAGATGGGCGTTGTCCCGCGCCACGACCCGGGCCAGCAGGTCCCCGCCGCCCGTGATGGAGAACGCCTCGACGATCTCCGGCACCGCAGCCAGCGCGTCGCCCACCTCGTCGAGGTGGCCCTGGGTGACCTCGATGTGCACGAACGCGAGCACCGGATGCCCGAGCGCGGCGGGGGAGAGAGCCGGTGCCGTACCGGTGATCACGCCCTCGCGCTCCAGACGGTCGAGCCGGGCCTGGAGCGTGCCCCGGGCGACGCCGAGGATCCGGGCGTACTCGCGCACGCTCGTGCGCGGCTGCTCCAGCAGCAGCCGCAGGATGCGGGTGTCCAGCTCGTCCACGGGCATGGCGCGTCCTCCTCGTCCGTCGGCTCTGCCACGGCCGCCGCCCGGCCACTCGGGCTGTACCAATGGCCCAGTCTAGAAGATGCCTGTTGAGCCAGTGGTGCCCCGCTCATGGTCCGGATCCGGGGCGGAGCGGTTGCGGTTCGCCACCCGGGCCGTACTCGGTATCGCGCTCGCGGTCGCCGTGTGCGGCCTCGCCGGACATTCCCTTACGGGCGCCGGACTGTCCTGCACGCCACCACCGTCAGGTGGCCGGCACTTGGCTCACCTGGGCTGAAGCCCACCGCCAGATCAGAAGGACTCAGTAGGTTGGCGGGATGAGCGATCAATGGAATGTGGAGACGGCCTGGCGCCGCCTCACGGACTGGCTGGAGGCGAATGCCCCAGTCTCCTACGCCTCCTTACTGCCGCCCGCTCCGGAGCAGGCCATCGAGGCTGCCGACGCCCAGCTGAGGGATCACCTCAATTTCGGTCTTCCGGCCGAGCTGGGCGATCTCTGGCGGCTGTGTGGCGGTGTGGAGCACCAGTACATCGAGGCCAATGAGGAAGAGGGCGAGGTCGGCTCGGGGGCGTTCTTGCCCGGCGGGATCCTGCTCGGCCCGGCGGACGCGCTCAGGCCGAGGCTGCCCGAGATCGGCCGCGGCGACGTGTGGGGCTCCGCGGTGGTGCCGTGGCTGACCGGCGACGAGACCGGCCTCGAATCCGGGCACCATGTGGGCGCGGGCGGCGTCGGCTACTGGTCGCTGCCGGACGATCTGGCCTGCGACAAGCCTGGCTATCCGTCGATCGCCGCCTACCTCGAAGCCGTTCACCGCACGCTCACCGAAGGGCCGGCCGATGCCATGGGCCCAGATGTGCCCGGTCTGGTGTGGGGCTGCCTGACTTGGGATGACCCCGAGGCACCTCTGCTGGATGCTGCGCTGGAGCACTGGCGCCCCGTCCACTGAATGGCCCATGCCTTGGAGCCCTTGGCGTGCTGGGCACTGGCCGCTGTCGTTGTCTCGCGCAGCGGGGCGGGCGCCATCTCCGAGCTGACCGCGCTCGGCAAGCCGTCCGTCAGGGGTTGCCCGACGTCGCGCTCGGGGACCGCCGGAAGTAACTGCGGAACGGTGAACAGCCCGTACGGCCGAGCCGTCTCGGACATGAGGACTGGGCCCTGGAGGACTACCCCTTCGCGAAGCCGGATGTGGGGATCACCTATGCCGTCTGGTTGTCGTGGTCGATCCCAACCGTCAGGAGGCCAGCGTCGGTACAACCTGATCCATTGGCCCCTCATCGGTCACTGCCAAGGCTGATCAGCTGTGCCATTGGCACACTCATTGGCGCGACAGTTGAGCCAGTGGGGTCCGAGGTGGTTATCTAATGCCCTATCCATGTACTTGCGGCGCCGCGTAGCGCCGGACGGCGACGAGGCCGGGTCCGGACCGCGGTGCCTTCGTCTTGCCTGCTTGTTGTCCGCCACCCCGGACGACCGTGGGTAGGGCGCGTACCACCGCAAGGGGGGCGGCGCACCGCCGTGAAGAGGATGTTCGTGGCTCCGGACCCGGGGCGCTTGAGGCTGCGGAACGCGACCCGCGCTGTCATCGGTGTCGGCGCCGCCGTCGCCGTTTCCGAGCTCTGCGGGCTATCGCTCACCGCATCGATCACTGCGGGACTCGCGGCACTGCTCGCCCTCTTCACGGTCACCGATGCGACCGTCCGTGACCAGCGGATCACCACCGCCCTGCTTCCCATCGCGGGATTCCCCGTGCTGGCGCTTGCCACCACACTGCACGGCATCACCCCGGCTCGTGACGCCACGTTCCTGGCCGTCGTCTTCTGTGGGGTCTATGCCCGACGCTGGGGCCCGCGGGGTCACGCGCTCGGGATCTTCGCGTTCATGAACTTCTTCATCACGCAGTTCCTGCATGCGGTTCCCGCTCAGCTGCCCGAGCTCTGCACCGCTGTGGGCCTGGCCCTCGCCACGGCCGGCGCCACGCGATTCGTGCTCTGGCCCATCGAGCGTCGCACCCCACCTGCGGCAACCCCGCCGGCCCCGCCCGGCAGCGGGTTGGCGCGGCCCACCACCCGGCAAGCATTCCAGGCCACTGCTGCCTCGACTCTCGCGCTTCTGATCGGACAGTCGCTCTCCGCGGAGCGCTGGTACTGGGCCGTCGGTACCGTCTGGTGGATCTTCGTCAACACGGCTTCTCGCGGCGAAACCCTGGTCCGCGGTTTCCGTCGGGTCTTCGGAACCGTGAGCGGCATTGCCATCGGCTTGCTGGTCGCCATCCCGCTGCATGGCGCGCCCGCGCCGACGGCCGCCCTGGTCGCCGTCTGCGTCTTCGGCATCTTCTATACCGCCGCAGTCTCGTATTCCTGGATGATGCTGGCGGTGACGGTGATGGTCAGCTTGCTGTACGGCCTGCTGGGCGTGCTGGACCCCGGTCTGCTCGAGCTCCGCCTTGCGGAGACCGGTGTGGGCGCGCTGTGTGCCGGACTGGCCGTGATCCTCGTCCTGCCCGTCACCACGCACAGCGTCACCGACGCCTGGATCCAGCGGGCCCTGCGCTGCGTCCACGACTGTGCCGCCGAGACCGCCCGGCGTCTGGCGGGAGCGGCCGACGCAGACCCCGCCCCGCGGGTGGCCGAGCTGGAGCAGCTGCTCGCCCGGGTGCGGCTCTCCGTCGCCCCGCTGGTCCACCCCCTGAACCCGATGCTCGGCCGCAAGCGGCGGGCCCGGCACGTGCTCGCCCTGCTCGACGACTGCGCCCGGGAGATCCGAGGCCTGGTCTCCGTCGCCGCCGACCCGGAGGCCTCCCACGACGCCCGCCTCGCCGCCGCCTGCTGGCGCGTACAGGCCGCGGTCGAGGCGCTGACGGAGGGCGGGGACGTCTCGGCCCTGACGGACGACCCGACGGCGACCGAACCGGCCCTCGCTCATCTGCACGGCCTGGAACGGGCCCTGGCGGAGCTGGCCCGGCCGCTGCGTACGCCCTCGGGGTCGCCGTTGGCCGGTGCCTGAGCGGCGTCCGGTCCACCGCACCCTTGACCGTCTGGTCTAGACCGCGCATGATCGACTGCGCGGTCTTTCCGGGCGGCTCGGCGACGAGAGGGGACAGTGGTGGCGGACGGTGGCAGGCGACGGGCGTTCATCGGGTCGTTCACGGCGGCCGGCGGCCCCGGGATCGTCACGGCGGCCGTCGACCCGGACAGCGGTGCGCTGACCGTCCTCGGCGGCGTCAACACCGTCCCCGACCCGTCCTACCTGGCCCTCTCGCCCGACGGGGGCACGCTCTACGCCGTCAGCGAGACGGCCGAGGGCGCCGTGGCCGCCTACCGGGTGGACGGGGACGAGCCCGAGCCGGCCGGCCCGCCCGTGCCGGTCGACGGAAGCGGGCCGACCCACCTCGGTCTGTTCGCGGGACACGTCCTGACCGCCAACTACGGCTCGGGCAGCGTCACCGCCGTCCCCGTCCGCCCCGACGGCACCCTCGCGCGATCCGCCTCCGGCGTTCTCCAGCACCAGGGCGCGGGCCCGCACACGCCCCGCCAGCAGGGCCCGCACGCCCACCAGGTGCAGCCCGACCCGAGCGGCCGCTGGGCCGTCAGCGTCGACCTCGGCACCGACTCGGTACGGGTGTGCACGCTGGCGGACGGCGTTCCGGCCCTGCACAGGGAGACCGCCCTGCGGCCCGGCTCGGGCCCGCGGCACCTGGCCTTCCACCCGGACGGCTCCCGCGCGTACGTCGTCAACGAGCTCACGCCCTCCGTCACGGTCTGCCGCTGGGACGCGTCCGAAGGCGTGCTGACCCCGCTGACCGAAACCCCCGTCCTGCCCGACGCATCGGCCGTCGACGCCTACCCGTCGGGCATCGTCACCTCGCCCGACGGCCGCTTCGTCTGGACCGCCACCCGCGGAGCGGACGTGCTGTCCGTCCTGGCCGTCGACGGCGAGAAGCTCAGCCCGGTCACGACCGTGCCCTGCGGCGGTCACTGGCCACGCGCCCTCACCGCCTCCGACGGCTTCCTGTACGTCGCCAACGAACGCTCCGGCGACGTGACCTGGTTCGCCGTCGACCCGCACACGGGCGTCCCGGAACGCGGAGGCTCGATCAGGGTGCCGGCGGCGTCCTGCGTGATCCTCGGCTGAAGAGGCCGGGGGCGCGGGGGTTGTGTCGATGTGCGGCTCCGGCGCGTGGGCGCGACCAGTCACAACGCACCGCACCCGGCGGTCGACACACACACCGATGGCGAAGGCCCGCCCCCGAGACGGAGCGGGCCTCCACGGCCGACGTGGACGTCAGCGAACAGGCGTCCCCTGAACCTGCTGCGGCGTGATCCCCAACGCCGTCGTGTACTTGGCCAAGGCCAGCTTCCCGATCGCCGGGTACGGCCCGAGCGACTCCGCGGCGGAGCAGTCCGCCTCCTTCGCCGCCTCCGCGACCAGCCCCGGCTCGATCTCCGGGCCGATCAGATACGGCGCGAGGGCCAGCTGCTGCGAACCCGAGGAGCGCAGCTGGTCCGCGACGGACGCGATGGAACCCTCCTGGTCCAGGGCCGCAGCCATCACCGGCACCGCGAGGCGCGCGGCGAGCAGCATGCCGGTGATCCCGGCCGCCTGCACGGCCTCGTCACCGCCCACGGACGCCAGGATGATGCCGTCGGCGGCGGTGGCCACGGTGAACAGCCGCGCGCGGTCCGCGCGGGCCAGACCGGCCTCGGAGAGCCGCACGTGCAGCGCCTCGGCGAGCAGCGGGTGCGGGCCGAGGACATCCGTCAGCTCGGCGGCGATACGGCTCTCCATGACGGCCTGGCGGACCCGGCGCAGCAGCGCACTGTCCGGGCCGGCGAGCAGCGGCACGACGACGGCGACGGGCCCGTCGGGCTCCCTGACGTCCATGCCGGCGGCCCGAGCCTGCTCGAAGCGGGCGGTGCGCTCCTCGGCGGCGCGTACGAGCACGGTCCGCAGCGAGGGGAACTCCGCGTTGTCCCCGTCGAGGTACCCGATGCGGGCGTCGAGGCCGGGCAGCTCGGAGCGGGCGATGCTCACGACCTCTTCGGCGAGGCTGCGCGTGGCGCTACTGGGCGTGCCCGGCACGGCGAGGACGAGCGCGGGCGCGCCCTCGGGAGCCACCAGCGGCTCGGGACGGCGGTGCCGTCCGGGCTGGCGGGGTCGCGGCATTCGTACTGGCAGGCCGGACTCGGGTCCAGTGGGGGAACTCATGGCGCCGCATGTTACTGGTTTCTTGGGCTCCCCTGTTCGGGGAGGGGGCAGGTGAGCGGTATCCGTCCCGTTTTGTCTGATGAGTTACGTACGGATTGAGTTACGTACGGATCATGCGTGATCGGCTCCCTCACCCCACGTGGTCGTCACGCACAGCAGGGTCTCGTCACCCGGCAGAGTGAGCGGACCGGCGGTCAGCTCGGCCGCGAGGCGCACCGAGCCGTGCAGCGGATCGCCCTCGGCCGGCACCCGCCGCGCGTGCGGGAGCCGCTGCGCGAGCTCCTCGTCCAGAGGGACGAGGAGCGGGTCGCCCATCCTGAACAGGCCACCGGTGGCGGCGAGGCGGGGCTCACCGCCCGAAGGGCACACGGCCGCCGCGGACTCGGCCATGTGGCGGGCGGCCGCACGCAGGATGTCCGCCGCGACGGGGTCCCCGTCCGCGCAGGCGGCCACCTGAGGCGCGAAGGAGGCGAGGACGGCGGGCCGGTCCGGCCGCGGATACAGCGCGCCGGGCAGCCCCGCCACCGGCCCGAACACCTCCTCGGCGCACGCCAGCAACCGGGCCGAGCCGCCTTCCCGCCCGTCGTGGGCGCGCAGCGCGGCCTCCAGCCCGGCCCGCCCGATCCAGGCACCGCCCCCGCAGTCGCCGAGCAGATGCCCCCAGCCGTCCGCCCGGCGCCAGCCCGTCAGGTCGGTGCCGATCGCGATCAGACCCGTACCGCCGGCGATCACGGCACCCGGCCGGGGCCCGAGGGCTCCCACGTACGCGGTCACGGCGTCGGCGGCCAGCGCGACCCTCCGCACCCCGAACCGCCGGGCCAGGGCGTCCGGGAGTTCGGCGCGCAGCGCGTCACCGAGAGAGGCCAGCCCGGTCGCGCCGACGACGGCGGCGGTCAGGCGCACCGGCCCGGTCTCGTCGGTCAAGGCCCGTACCAACGGCACGAGTTGGGCCATGAAGTGCTCGGGATCGATGCCCCGGTCACCCGTGCGTACCGGCTCGGCGGACGTCCGCCGGGCCAGCGGCCCGCGCTCGGCGGTCCCCACCACCGCCCGGAGGCCGGACCCGCCGGAGTCCACCGCGAGGAAGCCCGGACCGCCCGACGCCCCGCTCACGGCAGGCGCCAGTACACCGGTCGGCCGCCTTGACGGACCAGCGGGAAGCGTTCAGGACGAAGAGCCGGCCGAGCGGGACGACCCCGGCGGAGTGGCTCGACCACTGGACGCGACACGTTCCCCTCCTTCCCAGTGGCCGACTGCGCGATGTGCCCGACCGACTTGAGGACTTCGACGAAGAGTGAAGAGTAGCGCCGAAAGAAGCCCTGGCGTGGGGGCTGTCGGCTTGTGCGGAGCTTCGCTGTGTGCCAGTAGAGTGACGCGCTGTGGCACCACGACCCTTGTATGAACTCGTTGAAGCAGGCTGGGCGAAGGCCCTTGAACCCGCGGCCGAACGCATCACGGCGATGGGAGACTTCCTTCGGGCCGAGATAGCGGCCGGCCGGACGTACCTTCCGGCCGGGGAGAACGTCCTGCGGGCCTTCCAGCAGCCGTTCGATGACGTCCGTGTCCTGATCGTCGGTCAGGATCCCTATCCCACACCGGGTATGGCGATCGGGTTGAGCTTCGCGGTGGCGCCTGAGGTGCGCAATGTGCCCGGCAGTCTGGAGAACATCTTCAGGGAGCTGCACTCCGACCTGGGGCTGCCCAGGCCGTCCAACGGGGACCTGACGCCGTGGACCCGGCAGGGCGTGCTGCTGCTCAACAGGGCGCTCACCACCGCCCCCCGCAAGCCCGCCGCCCACCGGGGCAAGGGCTGGGAGGAGGTCACCGAGCAGGCGATCCGGGCGCTGGTGGCACGGGGGAAGCCGCTGGTGTCGATCCTGTGGGGGCGCGACGCGCGCAATCTGCGGCCGCTGCTGGGGGATCTCCCCGCGATCGAGTCCGCTCATCCCTCGCCGATGTCGGCGGACCGGGGCTTCTTCGGCTCCCGTCCCTTCAGCCGGGCCAACGACCTGCTCGTGCGGCAGGGCGCGCAGCCGGTGGACTGGCGACTGCCGTGAACCTCGCGTCTGCCGCGGGGGCCCGGGAGGCACTGTGGTGGCCCGGCCGACCCGGGCCACCCTGTCAGGCGGAGGAAGCCGCCGGGGCAGACTCTCGCTCCGGGACTGACGGGCCGGCCATGCCGCTCTGAGCGGCCAGCGCCTTCTCCAGTCGCCGGATGTGGTAGTACTGCACCCGCGTGGTGCGCTGCAAGGCCATGACCGCGGAGAGGAACTGGTCCATCTCGGCGGCCCGGGTGAGGATGTCGTCGGGCACGTGCTCGTCCGACAGACAGGCTTCCGCGTCCTGGGTGAGCACGGCTTGTGCCCAGCCCCGGGTGATGGGCTTGAAGAGGTCCGGGTGGTTGGCCACGATCCGGGCCCGGATCGCCAGGTCGTTCTCGGCGGCTTCCAGGTGCAGCCCGGTGTCCTTGTTGCGGGCCCCGAACAGCGGTTCATGGATGTGGTGGGCGTCGAAGCCGTGCTCGACGCAACCGATCCAGAAGTCCCAGTCCTCTCCCGCCCGCATGGTCTCGTCGTACCCGCCCACGGTCTGCCACGCTTCACGGCGGTACAGCGAGCAGTAGAACATGATCAGTCGCTGGAGCAGCAGTTCTCTGCTGTAGGCGGGCAGAGGCATCGCCTGCGGGGGCAGGTCGTCGTCGGTGAAGGTGAACACATCGGTCGAGGCGATGGCGATGCCGGGGTCGCTGTCCAGTACCTCGACGGTTTTCTCCAGCATCGTGGGCGCGATCATGTCGTCGGCGTCCAGCGGAAGGATGTAGCGGCCGGTACTGGCCTCGATTCCGGTGTTGCGCGCGGCGGACACCCCGGCATTTGCCTGTCGGAGCAGCCTGATGCGCCGGTCGGGGTGGCGGGCGACCAGGTCCTGGGCCACCTCGACGGTGTCATCGGTGCTGCCGTCGTCGACGATGACGAGCTCCCAGTCGCGGAACGTCTGTGCGAGGACGCTGGAGACGGCCTCGGGCAGATAGCGGGCGTAGTCGTGGCAGGGGATGACCACCGAGACCAGAGGGTCGGATCTGTGGGGCATGCGCCGTCTTTCGCTTCGGAACGGAACAGGGCGGAGGGGATCCGGGGTACGGGCGGCAGGATTCCGCGACGTCGGGCGCCGACGCCCCCCCCCGGGCCCTGATCCCAGGACCCCGTCGCGGGCCGGCCGGATGTCAGCTGGAGAGCAGTTGACGACCGGGGACGTGGTCGTCGTGGTGGCCGTGTCCGTGCTCCTGATGGTGCCCGTAGTCACAGATGGTCACGTTGCCCACCGGAGTGCAGCAGTGGCCGTAGTCGGTGACCGTCATGTTCCCGATGGGCGTGCAGCAGTGGCCGTACTCGGTGACGGTGATGTTGCCGATGGGCGTGCAGCAGTGGCCGTAGTCGGTGACGGTGACGTTCCCGATGGGCGTGCAGGGGTGCCCGTCCCCGGAGGTGAGGACGGCGCCGCCTATCTGCTGCCCTTGGTGCGTGTACGGTGCCGACGCCGTCAGCGTGTCCGAACCGAGGGCGGCCGCATAGGCCGCCTCAGCGCTGTTGAGCAGTCCGGCGGTTGCCAGTGCGGCAGGCAGGGCCAGGGAGGACATGACACGGGCTTTCACGGTGGAGCCTTTCCTTCGGGGACTGGGAGTCGCCCTCTGCCGCTGGTGAACGACGAGGCAGGGGCAGCAGCACCACCGTAGGATTTCATTACTCAGTGTGCCATTACGGATACTCCATGTGAGCTACTCGGTCAGGATGGTGCCATGGCCCCGATGTCCGCCACGTCCGTGGCGTGGTGGGGGTGCAGCACTTCCAGGTCGGGTAGCGCCCAGCAGGAAGTGCCCATGTCCCGGGCCATCGCGGCCAGACCCTCGGTCTCGATGAGGTGCTGGTACGGGAAGGAGGGGAAGACCAGGCCGTCCCGGTGGAGGTCGGCGCGTACCAGCAGTGCGGTGCCGCCGACCGAGTCGACGCGGACGAGCCCCTGCCCGCGCAGTGCGTCGAGGTACGTGCGGCCGAACCCCCTGGGTGGCTGCAGAATGCCGTCGCGCAGCCACTGGGACCAGTTGAGCGTGCTTGCCTTCGGGTGCAGGACGAATGTGTTGAGGTCGTAGGTGGGTCCACCGGCCGTCGTGGCACAGTGCGGGACGACGATGTCCTTGCGCGCGCCGAGCAGGCGCTGGACGAGATCGGCCGGGTAGCCCGTGACATCCACGTCGAGCCACAGCACCCACTCCTCGTCGTCGAGGGCTCGGGCGAGCAGATGGTTGCGTACCCTGGCCAGCACCGATCGGCGCCGGCGCTGGATGCCGGGTTCCCATCGGGGACCGGCCAGCTGGAGGCCGAAGTCACGGTGGACGAGGGTGACCCGCCGGTACTCCGCCTCGAGGCCGGGCAGGACCTGCCGGAGCAGATCCGGAGTCATGTCCGTGCTGTCGCCCTCCAGCAGGCCCAGGGAGATCGCCTCACGCGGGTAGTCCAGGGCGCGAAGGTTCTCCAGATAGCCCGGCAGGAACGCCGTCGCGTCCTTCAGAGGGGTGAGCACCAGGACCGGGGGACGCTCACTCGCCGGGCCGGGGGCGGGCTCGGGGGCCTTCCGCGCGCTTCGCTCGGAGGCTCGGGCGGCGGGGTGGACCTCAGCGTGGGCGATGTCCTCCGGCTCGATCGGCAGCCGTGTCGCCATCGCGAGCAACCGCTCGGCGTATGCGCCGGGTTCGGACCAGACCTCGGTCGCCACCTCGAAGTGCTCCGCGAAGTGGGCCTCGTGGAACGTATTGCCGCCATGACACACGTACGTGTACAGCTCGGGTGCGTCGACCGACACCACCCGGCAGGTGCGGACCACTTCTTCCGCCACCGGCGTGTCCTCGCCCCGGCGCAGTGCGGGGTAGCGCGGGAGACGGTCCTTGGCGCACACCATCGACCCCTCCCATACGCGCGCGCAGGAGATCGCGAGCTTGTGGCGAGCGGGCCACCACAGCCGCTCACGTGCGAGGAAGCAGGCGTCCGCGCCGAGTGAGGCAATGGCCGCCATCTGGGTCTCGACCCGCTCCGGGTCGTACAGGTCGTCGTCGTCCCACTGGCACACGTAGGGGCCGGTGGCCAGGCTCACCGCCTCGTTGCGCAGTTCGCCCAGCGGCCGCCCTTCCGGGGGGAGCCGGTGATGGCGGATCCGGGGGTCGCCCAGTTCGCGAACGTACTGCTCCAGGGCGTCGTCCGTGCCGTCCTCCACGACGACCAGTTCCAGACTGGGATACGTCTGCGCACGGAAGCACGTGATCGCCCGGCGGGCGGTGGACGAACGGTCCTTCGTCACCATCAGGCAGGACACCGTCGGCGCCGGCGCGCCCGAGGCCCAGCGACGGCGTTGCGCGTCCAGGTTGAGGAGGCCGTCGGCGACGGGGTGCAGCTCCTGGCTCGCCCAGAAGGGGAACCGTTTGCCGACCGAGGCCCGAGGAGTCCCGGGGACGTCGCGCACCCAGCTGCCGGACCAGTGGTGCACGGCGTGCGCATTCTCGTAGTCGGCTTTCTGGGGACCGAACAGCTCTGCCGCGTAGGGGCTCACCTCGGGGTACAGGACCTCCGGGCCGAGGATCGTGATCGAGGCGGGCTCCGGGGCGCTGTCGATCGCTCTGCTGAGGAAGAAGGGGCCCGTGGCGTCCAGAGCACCGGTCATTCTGTGGGCGCCGACCAACTGGCGGTGCACATGTGCCCAGAAGGGGTGGCCGGGCCGTGACGCGATGAACGCGTTGCCGACGATGCGGCTGAGTCCGCGCTGCCGGGCCAGGAGCAGCTGTGTGTGCGCCTGGGGCTCGCAGCCGAGGACGAGTTCGTGCCCGTCAAGGATGTCGTCGACCGGGCTCAGGCACTCGAAGTCCAGGTCCACGTAGAGCCCGCCGAAATGGTCGAGCAGGAAATAGCGAATCGCGTCGGCCCGCATGATCGGTTCCGCGTAGCCGTCGTAGACCGGCAGGAACCATGGATAGTGCTCCTGGAGGAATGCGCGATTGTCGGAGTCGGTCCACAAGCGATAACCCCAGTCGGGGTGATGCAGGCGCCATGAATCAGCCCATTTCTTCCAATGGGCGGGTACATCGGCGTCTTTCCAAGTCTGGTGAATCAAGGGGGGAATCTTCTGCTGCGTCCGCATTAACGCAGTATGCCGATCCCCTTGGCCGCGAGGGTTCCAGCAGAACTCCTGAGGAGAACAATCACCCACGCGGCCCCTGCTCCGGCCCCGTGCGTCACCCGACGAGCGCGGCCCGTACGCACAGCACGTCCGGCAGATGCGAGGCGAGCTGCCGCCAGGTGTCGCCGTCGTCCGCCGACGCGAACACCTCGCCGTTGCGGTTGCCGAAATAGACGCCCGCGGGGTCGGCGTCGTCCGTGCACATCGCGTCCCGCAGCACCGTGCCGTAGTGGTCCTCCTGGGGCAGTCCCGCCGAGAGCGGCTCCCAGCTCTTGCCCGCGTCCACCGTCCGGTAGACCCGGCAGCGGTGGTCGGCCGGGACCCGGTCGGCGTCGGCGTTGATCGGGAACACGTACGCCGTGTCACCTCTGTGCGGATGCGCGGCCACGGCGAAACCGAACGTGGACGGCAGGCCCTCGCCGATGTCCGTCCAGTGCGCGCCCGCGTCGTCGCTGCGGTACACACCCCAGTGGTTCTGCAGATACAGCCGGTCCGCAGTGGCCGCGTCCCGCGCGACCTTGTGCACACACTGGCCGAACTCCGGGTTGGGGTCGGGCAGGAACACCGCGGAGACGCCCGAGTTGGAAGGCACCCAGCTCGCGCCGCCGTCCACGGTGCGGAACACACCGGCGGTCGAGACGGCCACCGTCACCGTCTGCGGGTCGCGCGCGTCGGTGAGCACCGTGTGCAGTCCCTCACCGCCGCCGCCCGGCACCCACTTCGACCGGGTGGGGTGCTCCCACAGGGGGCGGACGAGTTCGAACGTCTCCCCGCGGTCCGCCGAGCGGTACAGCGCGGCCGGTTCCGTGCCCGCGTACACCACGTCCGGCTCGGCGGCGGCCGGGTGCAGTTGCCACACCCGCTCCAGGGACGCGCCCGTGTCCTTCGGGAACTTGACGGCCGGCCGGGCCGGTTCGGTCCAGGTCCGGCCCAGGTCGTCGGAGTGGAACACGGACGGGCCCCAGTGCGCGCTGTCGCCGCCGGCCAGCAGCCGCGGGGTCATGCCCCGGGTGTCGATGGCGACCGAGTACACGGCCTGCGCGTTGAAGTAGGGGCTCTCGTCGAACTCCCAGGCGCCACCTCCCCGACGGCGCCCGATGAACAGGCCCTTGCGCGTGCCCACGGCGAGCAGTACCTCGGTCATGCCGATCACCTCCGCGACGTCGCCATTGACGCCCTCGTCTCAGACACCGGCCAGTCTGCACCCCACCACTGACAGTCACCTCTGGAGCGGGCTCCACCGCAGGTCAGGACCGTGTCGGCGACCGGAGGCCGCCGCCCCGGCGACGCCTGCGATGCCTTTCCGAGGTACGTGCAGTGAGCATCCAGGGGTCCGCTTCCGTATGGGGAGGGCGGCGGAATGGTCATGCGCTCATGAGGAGGATCCCTTCGATGGCGTTACGTGGTCCGAAGGTGTGGCTGTGGCGCTGGCGGCGCAATCCGCTCAAGCGCCGCGCCGACAGGGTGGAAGCCTGGGTCGTGCTGGGCGTGTGGACGCTCACCGTGGTCGTGGGGGTGCTGGCGGGCCTGAGCGTGAGCCGCTCCGTCGAGGAGGGGCTGGCCCGGGAGCGAGTCGAGTGGCGTCCCGTCGAGGCGCGGCTCGCGGAGAAGGCGCCCGGGAGGGCCGCCGAGAACGACGACGCGTCCCGTGCCGAGCACGTGTGGGCGCAGGCACGGTGGGCCGCCGCGGACGGCTCCCCGCACTCCGGCCAGGTGCGGGTTCTGGCGGGAAGCGCCGCCGGGACACCGATCACTGTGTGGACGGACCGCGAAGGCCTCCAGGTGACCCGGCCCGTCACCGAGAGCCAGGCCCGCGTACGGGCCGTGCTGATCGGCGGGGCGGCGGGCTTCCTCACCGCGGTACTGCCACTCGCGGCCGGCCGCGCGACCCGCCGCCATCTGGAGCGCCGCCGCATCGACCAGTGGGACGCCGAGTGGGCGCGCTTCGGGCCGATGTGGGGGCGTACGACGGGGTGAGGCGAGCAGCCGGACGAGCCTCGCCGGCCGGGTCGTCTCGTCCCTCGAGGGGAGGCCTCCCGGCGGGCCGGGCCGCCCCTGGGCGGGTCCCCCTCGGGCGGGTCGCCCCGGTCCTCGGCGTGGTGGGCGTGCAGCCCGGCGTTGCGGGGTACCGCTGCGCCCACCCTCCCCCAAGCTCTCGGCTTCGCTCGAGCAGGGGGGACCCCCACCGCCCCAGCGGCACGACTGCCCGCAGCGGTGCGCGCCGGTCAGCGGCACGACTGCCCGCAGCGGTCGGGCCGGTCCCCAGACGGGTCCTCAAACGGCCCCCGGGCGGGGCGTCCCGCCCAGTGCCTCCCGGCACATGCGCAACAGCGTCTCGTCCTCATGGATGTCGTGGACGCTGTGGGCGGCGGCGTTCGCGCGGTGCCGTCGTGGGGTGTGGAGCTCCGCTCGCAGGAGGTCGTGCACGGGCGTTGCCGCGGGGCCCAGCGCCGCCGCGCACCCGGCGATCGTCGTGCGCGTGCGCGGGTGCTCCACCCATGCCGCGCGGAGGACGGGAAGGACCGGCTCCGGCTCTCCGGTGATCCGCCACACCGCACAAGCGGCCGCTGCCCGTTCCGACGCGTCCTCCGAGCCGGTCATCCGGCACAGCTCGGGCAGCGCCGTACCGGCCGCCGGGCCCAGCCGGCCGAGTGCGTCCGCCGCAGCCCGGCGCTGCCGACCGAGCCCCGGGTCCGTCAACCCCCGGACCAGCGCGGGTACCACAGAGTCCGTCTCGCCCGTGACCGACCACAGCGCCTGCGCGGCCGCGACGGCGCAGTCGGTGTCCAGCAGCCTCCGCAGGTCCGGTATCGCCTCGTGCGCGGTGCCGCCGAACGCGCCGACGGCACGGACGGCCGCTTCCGTGACGGCGTCGGGCAGTCGCGCCGCGTCCGGCAGGCCACGCAGCAGACGCAGCACCGACGGCACGGACTCGGCGTCGCCCAGCGCCGTGAGAGCGGACAGCAGGGGGACGGCCGGTCTCTGTATGCCGGGCTCGTCGAGCGGAAGGCGGGCGAGCCGTCGCCGTAACGCGGGAGCGAGCGGCCCGGCCGCACGGCCCAGGTGGGGTATCACCAGCCCGAGGTCGTCGGGTACGACAGGCCCCGCCAGCACCTCGGCCAGCAGCGGCGTGGCCCGCGCGTCCCCGGCCCGGGCCAGCACCTTGAGCGGCCCGCCCAGCGTCGGAGCACCCCGCTCCGCGTGCCGTATCCGAAACTCGGGGCGGCAGGCCACCAGTGCGTGGAGGTGGTCGGCGGCGGGCCCGGCCAGCTCGAACAGCTCTCCCAGGACGGCGACCGCCGCATCGTGCAACCAGCCTTCTTCGGCGCCCAGTTGCGCCCCTATCAGGGCGACCGGCCCCTCGGCGCCGGTACGCCACTCGCGGAACAGCCCGGCCGACATCCACACGGCGTTGCACCGGTCGAGGGGGTCCGGGCTGGTCAGCTGCCCGCACAGCAGGGCGATCCGGTCGGCCACCCGCCCGCCGAGCGCGGAGTGCAGGGTTCGCAGCAGCTGGGAGCCCTCCTCGTCCGACGGGCGCAACCGCCGCAGCCGGCCGGCCAGCGTGTCCGCACCGGGACCGTCCTGCGCGCGTCCCGTACCGGAGCGCTGCCCGGACCTGTCCCGGAGCAGCCGGACGACGGTCGGCACGAGATCGCCGGGGAGCAGCTCCGGGGCGCAGCCCGCGAGCCGGCCGAGCGCGGCGAGCCGCAGTCCGGGGCCGTGAGGGGGTTCGCTCAGGGTCGCCAGCAGGCGCACCGCCTCGGCGGCGCGGGTCTGGTCGGCCGACCGGTGCCGCCGTGCGAACAGGCCGAGGCTCTCGATCAGGGCGAGCAGGACCCGGTCGTCCCGCTCCACGGTGATCCGCTCCCGCAACAGGGTGAGCACCCGCGCCGGCGGGTCGAGGAACCGCACGAGCGCCTTCGGAGCGGCCCGGCGGACCCCGGCGTCCGGGTCTGCCGCCAGCCGGACGAAGACCTCCGCCCCCGCCCGCAGCTCGGCCCGGGCCCGCGCGGCGAAGCCGTCCCCGGCGTCACCGTCCTCGTCCCCGACCTCATCCCCAACCCCGTCGACGCCACCGATGCTGACGAGGAGCTCCACGACCGTCGCCCGGTCCCGCACCTCCTCGCGGGCCGCGAGCGCGAGAAGAAACGGAACACAGGCGAGCGTCGAGTCGTACACGTCTCCCCGGTGGTGCACGGCGCCGTACATCCCGTCGAGCGCGGTCTGCCGCTCGGCCGGATCGGCGGAGGCCAGTCCCCGGAGCAGTCCGGGCACGTCTTCCGCACTGCCGTGCGCATGCCGCAGCGAGGCCCAGTCGACCTCGTCGATCCCCCTGAACACGTTGTCCTCCCCAGGCGAAGTGCCAACTGACGGGGAGTCTGCACCACGACACTGACAACGAAGCGGAATCGGGAGATGACTGTGCGCGATCTGTGCGTCCGTTGGCCGACGGTGACTCAGTCGCCGCCGGGAAGCGCGCGTTCCACGATCGTGCCGAGGTCCGCCGCCTCAGGCAACGTTCCGAACGCGTACCCCCAGTCGCCCCCGAGCCGGGTCGCGCAGAACGCGTCGGCCACCGCCGGCGGGGCGTGGCGGACGAGGAGGGAGGCCTGGAGTGTCAGGGCCGTCTGCTCCACGAGCCGGCGGGCGGTCGTCTGGGACGCCTCGGGCAGCCGGTTCTTCAGCCGTGTCACGGCCGCGTCGAGCCGGGCGTCCGCACCTCGGGCGAGGGCGAGCTCGGCGAACAGGGCCTCGGCGGTGCCCGGTTCGCGGCTCAGCGCCCGCAGCACGTCGAGGGCGTTGACGTTCCCCGAGCCCTCCCAGATGGACAGCAGGGGAGCCTCGCGGTAGTGCCGCGGCATGCCCGAGTCCTCGACGTAGCCGTTGCCGCCGAGACACTCAAGAGCCTCCGCGGTGAACGCCGGGCCCCGCTTGGTCACCCAGTACTTGCCGACGGCCGTGGCGATCCGGCGGAACGCGCTCTCCCCGGCGTCCCCGCGGATCGCCCGGTCGGCCGCCCCGGCCAGCCGCAGGGTGAGGGTCGTGGCGGCCTCGGACTCCAGCGCCAGGTCGGCCAGGACGTTGCGCATCGCCGGCTGGTCGACCAGCCGCGCGCCGAACGCGCTGCGGTGCCGCACGTGGTGCCCCGCCTCGACGAGGGACTTGCGCATCAGCGCGGCCGACATCATCACGCAGTCCAGCCGCGTGCAGTTGACCATCTCGATGATGGTCTTGACGCCCTGGCCCTCGGGGCCGACCAGCCAGGCGACGGTCCCGTCGAACTCGGGCTCGGAGGACGCGTTGGACCGGTTGCCCAGCTTGTCCTTCAGCCGCTGGATGCGGAAGGTGTTGCGGGTGCCGTCGGGCAGCACGCGCGGCACCAGGAAGCAGGACAGGCCGCCCGGGGCCTGCGCCAGAACCAGGAACACGTCGCACATCGGCGCCGAGGTGAACCACTTGTGGCCCCGCAGGGTGTACACGCCGGGTTCGGCGGTGGGTGTGGCCGTGGTGGTGTTGGTCCGGACGTCGGAGCCGCCCTGCTTCTCGGTCATCCCCATGCCCGCCAGCAGGCCCCGCTTCTCCGAGGGCACCCGGAGACCGGGTTCGTACTCGCGGCTGGTCAGCAACGGCTCGTAGACCTTAGCCAGCTCCGGCTGCCTGCGCAGCGCGGGCACGGCGGCGTAGGTCATCGACGTGGGGCAGCCGTGTCCGGCCTCGGTGTGCCCCCAGACCAGTCCGCCCGCCGACCGGGCGACATGCGCGCCGGGCCTGTCGTCCGCCCAGGGCGACGCGGCCAGCCCCTCCGCGATCGCGGTGCGCATCAGATGGTGCCAGCTCGGGTGGAACTCGACCTCGTCGACGCGGTTGCCGTACCGGTCGTGGGTGCGCAGCTCCGGCTCGTGGCGGTTGGCCAGCTCTGCCCATTCCTGCGCCTGGACGCTGCCGGCCTGCCTGCCGAGCCGCCGCAGCTCCTCCTCGGCCCACCCGGCGCCCTCCCGCCGCAGCCCCTCCAGCAGGGCCGTGTCGTCGGAGGCGTCGTACGGGGCGAGGGGCGGGGCCTGGTTGGTGACCTCGTGCGTGGCGGGGCCGGTGTTCACCCGCTGTTCCTCGGATGTCGGGACCATGCGCCGAGTGTTGCACTCACGCTACGGTCGCAGCAATCCTGCAACAGTGAATTCCGCCGCGTACAGTACGTGACCATGCCGACGAACGTCCCCGCGCGGCCCGGCGCGCTCGACCTGCGCCCCCTGTCCGCGCGGTCGGTCGTGCTGAGTCTGCTGCTCGGAACGCATCCCCCGGAGCTGCCGGCCAGGGAACTCGCACGGCTGGTGCGGGGCTTCGACGTCGGCGGCTCCACCTTGCGGGCGGCGCTCAGCCGGATGGTGGCCGCCGGTGACCTGCGGCGCACGGACACCGGCTACCGCCTCAGCGAACGGCTGCTGGAACGCCAGGGCCGCCAGGACGACGCCGTGCGGCCGCGCACGCGCGCGTGGGACGGCGACTGGGAGATGGTGGTGATCACCGCGACGGGGCGCGGTCCCGCCGAACGCGCGGACCTGCGGGCCCGGCTGACCGGTCTCCGGCTCGCCGAGCTCCGCGAGGGCGTCTGGCTCCGGCCCGGCAACCTCGCCCGGGCCCTGCCCGGCGACCTGGACCGGGTGGCCCAGCCCTACACGGCCCGCCCCGACCGGCCCGGGCGCGACCTGGCCGCGGCCCTGTGGCCGCTGGACACTTGGTCCGCCACCGCCCGCGCGCTGCTCGACCACATCACCGGGGCGCTCCGCCCCGCCGACCGCCTGGCGGCCTTCGCGGCCGTCGTACGGCACCTGCTGGCCGATCCCGTCCTGCCGCCCGAACTCCTGCCCGCCGACTGGCCCGGCGCCGAACTGCGCGCCGCCTACGCCGACTACCAGGGGGAGCTGACGCGGGACGCGGTCACGCGGACTCGGGACGTGGGCACCCACCCGGCATGACGCCGACGGCCGTGCGAAACGCCCGCCGGGACGCTTCGCACGGCCGTCTTCACCGTGGGGGGCTGCTCTGCTGGGGCTACCTGTAGGTGATGTCCGAGGTGGAGTAGAGGCAGTTCTTGCTGTCGGGCCCGGATCCGACCGCGGAGTTGTTGTTGTACTTCTGGCAGGGCACGACCTTGCGGCCGGAGTCGTTGCGGATCGTGATGCCGCGCAGCGTCGCCACGTCGTTGCGGTTGACGTTGATGCCGACGATCCGCGCGGTGGAGCCCGTGCCGGTCACGTCGATGGTGTTGAGGTTCACCTTGCGGGTGTACTGCGTGGAGCAGTCGCCGCAGGAGCGGTAGAGCGTCTTGAACTCCTGCACCGCGAAGTCGGAGACGGTCAGGGTGCCGCCGCCGTTGTGCTGGAAGACCTTGTCCGCCGCCTTCTTCGCGCCGCCGCCGATCACCTGGTAGGTGGCGCCGTTGCCGCCGCGGAAGGTGGCGGCGTCCTCGCCGACGTCCTCCCACCAGACGTTCTGCAGCGTGCAGCTGCCCTCGCAGTGGATGCCGTCGGCCGCGGGGGCGCCGAGGATGACGTTCTTCAGCACCGCGCCGTCCGCGAGCTCGAAGATCGGGTCCTGGCCCTCCTCCTGGCCGTCACCGGCCAGGTCTCCGGTGCCGTAGAACCGCTTCATTCCGTAGTCCTTGGTGCCGGACACGGAGATGGTGGAGGAGGTCCCCTGGCTGCCGTTGGGGGTCGGCCATGTGGCGGCGCTCGCCGTGGGGGCGTTGGTAGTCATGATCATGCCAACCGAGAGGCCGAGCGTGGCCAGTGCGCCGGTCAGCGCGCGCCTGCGGGCGCGCGGACGTGTCGCAGAAGTCATGTCCCGATTCCTTCTGTCGTCTGAGCGGATGTGTCACTGAGCGGATGTGGGATGTCCGGACGGACGGGGGTGTCAGAGCTTTCCGGCGCCCGCGCCCGACGTCACCGAGGCGACGACGGACGAGGCCGGTTCCGCCGAGTAGCTGTAGGGCGGGCTGGTGAAGGTGCCGACCCGCGAGACCTCGGTCGCGGCTCCACCGAGGTCGTTGCCGCGCAGGTTGGCGTATCCGTCGACGTCGCTGCTGCGGTTCGTGGTGACCGCGACCTTCGTCGAGCGGAAGACGTTGTTCTCGACCAGCATCTGGGCGCCCATGCGCGAGTGGCAGGCGGTGTCGGCGCCCTCGACGTAGTTGTTGTAGAAGTGCCCCGTGCCGAAGCGCAGGCTGGGGATGCGTGAGTACACGTTGGCGAAGTGGTTGTGGTGGTACGTCACCTTCAGCCGGCCTGTGTCCTGGCTCGCGTTGTTGTCGCTGTGGCCGACGAGCGAGCCCTTGAAGTGGTTCTTGAAGGTGTTCCAGGACACCGTGACGCCGTCCGCGCCGTGGTTGACGTCCAGTAGACCGTCGTAGAAGTCCTTGTCGTGATCGCGATCGGCCGAGAAGGAGTTGTGGTCGATCCAGACCTTGGTGGACGCCTCGACGGTGATGCCGTCGGCGGGCGCGACCGGCTTGCTGATGTTCAGGTTGCGGACGACGACGTTCGACACCTTCTTCAGCCGCAGCCCGCCGCCGGTGAACCCGGACGACGAACCCACGCCCAGGACGGTGGTGTTGGAGCCGACGTCGACCTGTCCGCTCAGCGGGATCAGGCCGCTGACCCGGACGACCTTGGCCGAGTCGCCGGTCACGGCCGACTTGAAGGCGCTCAGGGTGGAGACGGTGACCGCCGAGGCGTTGCCGCCACCCGTCGTGCCCGCGCCGAACCCGACCGGCGAACTGTCGGCGGCCCCGGCCGGCTGGGGAACGGCCAGGACCGCCATCGTCGCCAGGGCGGATGCGGCGGCGACGGCCAGGGTGGATCTCTGTGCGCGAGTGCGTGGGGGAGTACGCATGTGGGGTGCGTCCCTTCGTGGTGCCTTCATGGAGCCAGTGGGTCATGTATGTGAATAGCGTTCTTCATGCTGTTCACTGCGCATGCCATGTGGGACCCGTTCGAGCTTCTGGGTCACACTGCTGAACGGAACGTAGGGGGCAAGCGCTTTCTAGTCAACGCCTCGCGCAGTACACATTCGGCCAGCCCTGGTCACGACGGGGAGGGTGTGGGAGCGCTTCCATGAAGGCCATGTCCATGCCACGATGCTCTCCATTCGCTGGAACGCCGCACCACGCCCCGAGAGCCGCTCCCCACGACGGAAGGGACACAGGCGTGTCTGCCACTCCCCACCCCACGGCGAGGAGACCATTGCGGTCGATGCTCCTCGCGCTCGTCGCCGCCCTGCTGCCGTTACTGGCGGCCACCGTGCTCACCGCGCCCGTGGCCGCCGCCCGGGAGCGGGCCGTACCGGCCGCGGCCCTCACCGAGGTCACCAACTTCGGTACGAACCCCAGCAATCTGCGGATGTACCTGTACGTGCCGGAGAGCGTCACCCCGAACCCGGCGGTCGTGGTCGCCGTGCACTGGTGCACCGGCTCGGGCCCGGACATGTACAACGGCACCGAGTACGACACGCTGGCCGACCGATACGGGTTCATCGTGCTCTACCCGTCCGTCACCCGCAGCAGCAAGTGCTTCGACGTCTCCTCGCCCCAGGCCTTGCGGCGCGGCGGCGGCAGCGACCCCGTCGGCATCAAGTCGATGATCGACTGGGTGACACGCACCTACGACGCCGACACCACCCGGGTGTTCGCCACGGGCATCTCCTCCGGCGCGATGATGACGAACGTCCTGCTCGGCGACTACCCGGACGTGTTCGCGGCGGGAGCCGCCTTCTCCGGCGTGCCGTTCGCCTGCTTCGCCACCACCGACGGCTCCGAGTGGAACAGCGCCTGCTCGGGCGGCACGGTCACCCACACCCCGCAGCAGTGGGGCGACCTGGTCCGCAACGCGTACCCCGGGTACAGCGGCCCCCGCCCGCGGATGCAGACCTGGCACGGCACCCAGGACGACGTCCTGCGCTATCCCAACTTCGGAGAGCAGATCAAGCAGTGGACGAACGTCCAGGGCGTGAGCCAGACCCCGGCCGCGACCGACACCCCCCAGCCGGGCTGGACCCGCACCCGCTACGGCGGCACGGGTGACCAGGCCCCCGTGGAGGCCATCAGCCTCCAGGGCGTCGGCCACAACCTCTACGCCCAGGGCATGGCCTCCCGTGTCCTCACCTTCTTCGGCCTCGACAAGTCCGGCCCGGCTCCCCAGCCGCAGCCCGGCGGCTGCAAGGTGACGGCCGCGGTGAACGCCTGGAACACCGGCCTGACCGCCTCCATCACCCTCACCAACACCGGCACGACGACGGTCGACGGCTGGAAACTCGGCTTCACCCTGCCCTCGGGGCAGACGGTCACGGGCGGCTGGGGCGCCACCTACACGCCGTCGTCCGGGGCGGTCACCGCCACCAACGTCTCGTACAACGCCACCATCGCGCCGGGTGCGAGCGTGAGCATCGGCTATCAGGCCAGTCACGGCGGCAACAGCGCGGCTCCGGCCGCGTTCACCCTCAACGGGACGGCGTGCGCGGCCGGTTGACGTACTCGGGGTGCCGGCTCAGACCGACCGGTGGTACTGGTCCGGCACCCGCACCTCACCGCCGAGCTCGCGGGCAGCGAGCCGGGCCCAGGAGGGGTTGCGCAGCAGCTCGCGGCCCAGCAGGACCGCGTCCGCCTCGCCGTTGGCCAGGATCTTCTCGGCCTGCTCGACCTCCGTGATCAGCCCCACCGCTGCGACCGGCAGCGTCGTCTCCCGCTTCACCCGGGCGGCGAAAGGCACCTGGTAGCCGGGGCCGGTCGGGATGCGGACACCGGAGGCGTTGCCACCGGTCGAGACGTCCAGCAGGTCGACACCGTGGGCCTTCAGGTCGGAGGCGAAGCGGACGGTGTCGTCCGCGCTCCAGCCGTCCTCCTCCAGCCAGTCGGTCGCCGAGATACGGAAGAACAGCGGCTTGTCCTGCGGCCACACCTCCCGCACGGCGTCGACGACCTCGAGCGCGAAGCGGGTGCGGTTCTCGTAGGAGCCGCCGTAGGCGTCGGTGCGGTGGTTGGAGTGCGGGGAGAGGAACTCGTTGATCAGGTAGCCGTGGGCGCCGTGGATCTCGGCGATCTCGAACCCGGCGGCGAGTGCGCGGCGGGCCGCGGCGGCGAACTGCCCGACCACGTCCCTGATCTGGTCGGTGGTCAGCTCGGCCGGGGCCGGGTGACGGTCGTCGAACGCGATCGGGCTCGGCGCCACGGAGTCCCAGCCGTACGCGTCCGGGCCGACCGGGGCGCCGCCCTTCCAGGGGCGGTCCGTCGACGCCTTGCGGCCGGCGTGGGCCAGCTGGATCGCCGGCACCGTGCCCTGCGAGGCGAGGAATCGGGTGATCCGACGGAAGGCCTCGACCTGCGTGTCGTTCCAGATGCCGAGGTCGTACGGCGAGATGCGGCCCTGTGGCGACACCGCGGTGGCCTCCACGATGATCAGGCCCGTGCCGCCGGCCGCGCGGGCGGCGTAGTGCGCGAAGTGCCAGTCGGTGGGGGCGCCGGTCTCCGGGCCCTCCGGCGCCGCCGAGTACTGGCACATCGGGGGCATCCACACGCGGTTGGGGATCGTCACATCGCGCAGGGTCCAAGGCTCGAAGAGCGCGGTCACGGCGGACTCCATTCGTCACGGGGTCGATGGCGACTCGTACGATAGGCATCGTAGTACGGTGGATGTCAAACTACGATGCTTCTCGTACTATGGGGTCCCCGGAAGATGTATCGGGGTACACCCGAAGAAACGGGGTTCCTCGAAGGAGTGGAGTTGCCGTGACCTCGCCCGCTGTCAGCAGCCGCGACCTCCCGCATCCCGGGTGTGACGAGATCCGGCTGGAGGGTGTGCTGCACGCGCTCTCCGACCCGATGCGGTTGCGGATCGTGTCGGAGCTCGCCGCCGTGAGCGGGGAGTTGTCCTGTTCGGACTTCGAGCTGCCGGTCACCAAGTCGACGACGACGCACCATTTCCGGGTGCTGCGGGAGAGTGGGGTGATCCGGCAGGTCTATCGGGGGACGGCCAAGATGAACGGGCTGCGGCGGGACGATCTGGAGGGGCTCTTTCCCGGGCTGCTGGACGCTCTGCTCGACGCGGCGGGGCGGCAGGCTGTTCGTGGTGGGTGACCGTCGGCAGGGGGCCGGGGGCCCGTCGTGGCTTGTCCCGCCCACGCGGCTGAGCCGCCCGGTGATACGGACCCGCGCCCCTTACGGGGCGCTGTCGTGCGCGGCCTTCATCAGGGACTGCCAGTCGGGGAGCTTCACCACGCCCCTGCCGAGCGATGCGCCCAGTTCCGCTTCCGCCCGCTCGATCGACTGCCAGCCCGTCCACTCGACCGGCTCGATGCCCTCCATGCGCAAGGCCGTGAGGGAATCCGCAGGGACGTCCTTGAGGACGAGTGACGGGGCGTCCTCCAGGACGGACGTCGCCGTCTCCTTCGCGCAGGGGCGGTTCGTGCCGATGACGCCCGTCGGTCCGCGCTTGATCCAGCCGGCCACGTACTCGCCCGGAGTGACGACTCCTTCGCGTACGACCCGTCCGGCCAGGTTCGGCACCGTGCCGGTGGTCGTGTCGAACGGCAGGCCCTCCAGCGGCACCCCTCGGTAGCCCACCGAGCGCAGCACCAACTGCGCCTCGATGTCCTCGTACCGGCCCGTGCCCGTCACGCCGCCCCGCCCGTCCGGTGCCGTCCGCTCGAAGCGGACCGCCCCCACGTGACCCCCGTCGGCGAGCAGTTCGACCGGACGGAGGAAGAAGCGCAGCCTGATGCGGCGCGGTGCGTCTCCCCGCGGTGCCTCGGCCCAGCCGCGCAGCGCTTCCACGTTGCGGCGCTGCGGGGCCGGCAGTGCGGACGGGTCGGTGTACCCGGGATCCGATGCCGCTTCCGCCGGCTCGACGGTGACGTCCGTCTCCGGCAGGGTGCCCAGCTCGCGCAGCTCCTTCGTGGTGAAGCGGGCCTGCGACGGGCCGCGCCGGCCCACCATGTGGATCTCGGTCACCCGGCTCGCCGCCAGCGCGGTCAGGGCCGCCTGCGGCATGTCGGTCGGGCTCAGCTCGGCGAGGCCGCGCGCCAGCATCCGGGTGACGTCCACGGCCACGTTCCCCACGCCGATCACCACGGCCGACCGGGCGTCCCGAAGGAACCCGCCGTCCACGGCGTCCGGGTGGGCGCTGTACCAGGCGACGAACCGGGTCGCCGACCAGCTCCCGGGCAGGTCCTCACCGGGGATGCCCAGACGCCGGTCCGTGGCGGCGCCCACGCAGTACACCACCGCGTGGTAGATCTGCCGCAGCCGGGCGACCGGCACCCCGCCGGGGCCTGCCTGGACACCGCCGAGGAACCGGACCCGGTCGTGCTCCAGGATCGTGCGCAGGTTGTTCTGCAGCGACTTGATCTTCTCGTGGTCCGGAGCCACGCCGTAGCGGACCAGGCCGTACGGGCACGGCAGCCGGTCCAGGACGTCGACGCGCACCCCGGAGTCCAGCTGGACGAGGCTCTGGGCGGTGTAGCACCCGCTCGGCCCGGAGCCTACGACGGCGACTCGCAGCACGGCGGAACTCCTTACCCGAGGGATCCCGACGGATCTCAGGAGGGCGCTGACGCCTCCAGCATCGCACCGGCGGGGCTCCGCTGACAGGGTGCTGTGCTCCCCTCGGGGCGCGTGTCCGATCTATAGGGAAGGTGATCATTCAGTTACGTTTCGTGTGTGCTGGAAGCATCCTTTCTTAATCTTTCTGATCGCTCTCCGGCGGACGGAGCGGTGTCCGTGCGGCCCGCCTGGGAAGTGCGGGAGAACCAGGACGCCACGCGGTGGTTCGACGTCCGGCTGGCCTTCACGGACGGCGCCTGCGTCGACGCGCTGGCCGTCGTGACCGGGGGAAGCGTCGGCGTCGAGGAGGTGCGCGCCGAACCCGCGCTGTCCCTCGACGACCTGGCTGTGCTCGCGGACTGGATCGAGGAGCCGCTGGCCGAGGCCTGCGGAGCCGCCGCCCAGACGGCCGGAAGCCACGGCGGTCAGGGGCGTCGCGCGCGGCAGGACTGGCCGCGCGGCGCGGAGGGGCGGTGGCTGGTGGCTCAGGAGTACCGCGCGGCCCAGCGCAACGGGTCCGACCCGGTCCTCGCCGTGATGTGCGCGACCGGGCACAGCCGCCGTACGTCACTCCGGCTGATCGGCCAGGCCCGGGACGCCGGCTTGCTCGCCCCGCGCCGGGCCCGGCGCTGAGCCGGCTTGCTCACCCCACGCCGGGCCCGGCGCTGAGCCGGCTGCCCTGAGCGATGGGCGCGACCGCTACGCCTGGACCTCCGGTTCGCGCCCCTGTGCGGCGCCGGTCGCGAAGAACCGGGACAGATCCGCGTCGCCCACCCCACCGGGCACCGTCGCCTCCGGCGGGACGCCCATCTCCCAGTCGAGCCGGTAGCGCTTGAACAGCTCGGCCCGCAGTACGGGCACCGGCATCGGCACCCCCGGCACCAGGGTCGCGTACACCGCGCCCATCAGCAGGGCGCGCAGCATCGGGTAGTCGCTGTCGACGTCCTGTGAACCGCGCCGGGCGACGGTGTCCCGCAGCAGTTCGGCCAGGCGGCGCTGTTCCGGGCAGGGCATGAAGCCCTCGGCCTGCAGCAGCCCGGCCATGTGCTGGCGCATCAGCACCGGCCGGTCCCTGGCCAGGCCCAGGATCGCGTCGATGGCCCGGGCCATCCGCTCCCGGCCGTCCTCGGTACGCGGCTCGCGCTCCAGGGCCTCCTCCAGCGTGCGGTGCATCAGCCGGTGCACGGCCGACTGCACCAGCTGGCGCTTGCCCGGGAAGTAGTACGAGACCAGGCCGCGCGCCGAGCCCGCCCGGTCCGCGATGTCGCCGAGGGTCGTGGCCTCGAACCCGTGCTCACCGACCAGCTCGACCGCCGCCTGCAGAAGCCGCTCCTTCGAACGTCTCCGCAACTCTTCGTTGACCGAGGCGCTGCGCGGGGACATGCTGTAACTCCTGCGTTGACTGGCTGCCAGCCAACTATACTCGGAGACGTCCGGCCAGGACCGTGCGGTCCGGGCCGGCGATGCCGTCTGCCTCGGGCGACGCGGGGGATCGTCCGAGGCGGGCGAGCAGACGACCAGGTGGTGGCCTAGGGCTACCTGTTGACCCTCAGCCCACCAGTTCCAGAACCGGACGCAGCCCGTCCGGCCGGTCGGTCACCGGCAGGTGGTCCACGAAGTGCACCCCGCATCCCAGAGCGGTGGCGCCGCCGTCGGCCCTGCGGTCGTCGCCGACCATGATCGTGCGGCGCGGATCGGCGCCGAGCGCCTCGCAGGCGGTGGCGAAGAGCCGCGGATCGGGCTTCTGGATGCCGTGCTCGTACGACAGGACGTACGCGCCGACGTAGGGATCCAGTCCGTGCTCGCGGAAGACCGGGCGCAGGTCCCAGCCGATGTTGCTCACCACCCCGACGGGGATGCCCCGCTCCCGCAGGGTGCGCAGCACCTCCACGGCGTCCGGGTAGGGGGACCACGCCGCGGGGCTCATGTGGCGGTCGTAGAGCGCTTCGTGCAACGCCGGGTCGGGCAGCGTCACTTGGCGGGAGAGGCCGGTGTAGGCCGCCCGGTGGAGTGCGGCGCTCTGGTCGCGGATCACCCAGGCTTCGGCGAGTTCCTCCGGCACGCGCGCCGGATCACCACCGCCCGGCAGCGCCCCGATCGCCTCCAGCGCCCGCGCCGCCGCGGTGAACTCCGCCTCGGCGAGCCGGAGTCCGGCGTCCGTGAGGGTGCCGCGCAGCCAGGAGTCGGTGGACTCGACACGGAAGAGGGTTCCCGAGAAGTCGAACAGCACAGCCGTCATGGGGCGATCCTATGAGGCCCCCGCGCCCGGCGAGGTCCGCGCCGGCGAGCGCTCGTGCGTCCACACCGCCAGGGCCACCACCAGCGCGCCCAGCAGCCAGCCACCCACCACGTCCGACGGCCAGTGGACCCCCAGCCAGACACGGGTCAGCCCGACGCCGACCACGGAGACGACGGCCATGGCCAGGGCCGTGCGCCACACCGCCCGGCCGACGCCGTGACGGTGCAGCAGCCACAGGAGCAGGCCGCACACGACGGTGGCGGTCATGGCGTGCCCCGACGGGTAGGCCGAGTAGTGGGCCGAGTCCACGGGGTCGGGCCACACCGGGCGGGGACGGTCCACCATCGCCTTGATGCCCTGCTGGAGCAGCGTGCCCAGCGTGACGGTCAGCGCCAGCCACACCGCCGTCCAGCGGGCCGCGAGCCGCACCACCAGCCACACCACGACGACCGCCGTCAGCAGACGCATCGTCCACGGGTCCCACACCCAGTCGGTCAGGATGCGGCACGTCCGGGTGAGGGCGGGCTCCTCGACCGCCCAGTCGTGGGTGGTGGCGGCGATGTCTCCGTCCGCGCTCATCAGCGGGCTCCATCTGACCGCCACGAGACTCAGCAGCAGAAGCGAGCACAGGGCGAGGACACCGGCCGAACCGGCGGCGGTGCGGTGCTGCGGGCGGGGCGGGGAGTCGACGGACTGGGTGTGCATGATGTGATCCTCGCCGAACCGGGGGCTCCGGATCCAGTACGGTGACGACCTTCCGGCCCGGAAGAGCGGGCTTCGGCCACTCCGCGCCTCCGGGTTCGGCCACCCCCCGCTCCGGGTCCGGACGTCGACCACCGGGTACCCGCGATCCGGGCCCGGTCACCCCAGCGCGCGCAGTCCCGGCACGAACGCCACCAGCACCGGCACCACGGGCACCAGCGCGGCCGCCGCCGTCAGCCGCAGGCGCCGTGCGGGGGGCAGCCGGTCCGGGGGAGTGAGCAACCGGTGCACCCGGGCCGGGACATGGGCCTGCGGTGTCGGACAGGGGCCGAACGCGCCGCGGTGCTCGTTGAGTTCGACCAGGGCCAGGGCGGTGGTCAGGCGGCCGAAGCGGCGGGACGCCGTGTCGTCGGCGGCGAGTTCGACCAGGCGGTGCATCTCGTCGCGGAACGCGGCGAACACCGGCACCTGCGGAAAGCCGCCCGCCAGGGCGGAGGAGCAGTTCAGCAGCCAGTCGTGCCGGGCCCGTGCGTGCCCCTGCTCGTGGGCCAGCACCGCGTCCAGCTTCCGGCCCTTCAGGCGGCGCAACGCGGCCGTGGTGACGACCAGTTGGGGCGGAGTGCCGGGCAGCCACCAGGCGTCGGGACGCTCGCTCTCCAGCACGACGAGCCGGCCGGACACGGCCACCTCGCCCGGCAGCAGCGGGGCCCGGACCAGTAGGTCCGCCCGTCGGCGGCGGCGCCGGGCGCGGGCCCGTCCGACCTCGCGGAACAGCATCGCCACGCTCCACAGCCCACCGCAGGCCAGCGCGACCGCGGTGGTCGCCGCCCAGGGGCCCGCCGTACCCAGGGCGTAGGCCTCGACGACCCGGCCGGGCGCCGTCGCGAAGACGTGCCCGCCGACGGCGTGCCAGGCCGCCGCCGCGCTGAGTGTCATCGACAGCGCACAGCACACGATCACGGCCGCCACGACGCACTGCCACACCCACAGCGCCACCACCGGCTCACGGTCGGGCCAGTCCGCCCGGGCGAGCAGCCGGGGAGCGACCACAGCGGTCAGGGCGCCGAGCAGCAACAGTGCCGCGGGGAGCATCATGACGGGCAGCTTATGAGCGCGGCACCCCCCACGGGTACGACTTGCGTCGCCGAAGTGACGCAGTCAACGGAATCCGTATGCCGTGCCGAACGCCCCCTGCTCACAAGGTCAGCAGCATCGCCACCATCGCGATCCCCATGGACAGCCGGCAGGCCAGGGCCAGCTCCGGCCGGTCGCCCCAGCCGTCGGACCCGCTGCGGGCCCCGCTCCCGGCCACGGCGGCCACCGGCACCAGCCGGACCCCCGTCAGCAGCACGTAACCGGCGAAGTAGAGCAGCAGCGCCCCCGTCAGGAGCGGGATCCCCGATCCGCCCTGGCCGTGCAGGTGCGCGGGGGAGCCGGCCATGACGACGGACATGTAGACCATGGCCGCGGCCCCCACCAGATGGTGCAGGTGGTGCGCACCGGCCCGCGCGGCCCACAGCGCGCGCACCGCGGCCGCCCCGAACACGGCCGCGTAGAGGGGCCAGGCCCACGAAGGCGGGGTGAAGACGGCCGCCGGCACGGCCATCGCGGCCATCCCGAAACCCATCAGCGCCTCGCCACCCGCGGCGCTGCGCTGCTCCTCGGCGCCGCTGCGCATCCGCAGCAGGCAGTAGGCGCCGGCCGCCGCGCACAGCGCCACCAGCAGCCAGCCGGACGAAGCCGGTCCGTGCACGGGCACCTCCCCGCTCGACAGTCGGTCATTCGATGCCCCGGCCGCGTGGCGCGCACGCGAGCGCAAGGGTGTACATGGGGAGCGTTCGACGGAGCACCGCAGGTGAGAGGCTGTGTTTTACAGATAAAACACCTGCTAACCTTGTTTCCCATGAGCAGTGCGACCCCTGTCCCCACCTCCGCGCCCGCCCGGCGTCTTCCGCTGGCGGGCGTGCTGCGCGTCGGCCGTCCGTCGGAGATCTGGTTCAAGCCCGCGCTGAGCGTGGTCGCGGCGATCGCTCCGCCCAACCTCACCCTGCTGGCGCTCGGCCGGCTCGACCTCGCGATGTACACGATGGCCGGGTCCCTGTGCGCGCTGTACGCCCACAACCGCCCGTACGCCGCCCGGGCCGGGACCCTGGCGCGGGTCGTGTTCGGCATGCTCGGCGGGCTCGCCGTGGCCCTGGTCGCCGCGTCGCTGACGGCCAGTGCCGCCGTGCTCGTCACGGTCGGGGCGCTGCTGGCCGCCGCGCAGAAGGTGCTGTGCGACGCCACCCGGGTCGGCCCGCCGGGCAACGTCGTCCTGACGTTCGTCAGCTCGGCCTCCCTGTTCGCGCCGCAGACCCTCGGCCAGGTCCCCGGCCATCTGGCCCTGGCCGCCGCGACGGGGGCCTGGGCCTGGCTGGTCTGCATGGCGCCCGCGCTCGTCCGCCCGCACGGCCCGGAGCGCCGCGCCACGGCCCACGCCCTGAAGGCAGCCGCCGCGTACGCCGACACGGACGGTACGGGCGAGGGGCACGCCCGGACCCGGGCCGCGGGCTACGCCGCCGTGCACGCGGCCTGGCAGTCGCTGCTCGCCACCGACGCCCGCTCCCGGACCCGGCGCGGCCTGGAACGGCTCGTGGTCCGGGCCGAGGTCGCCCTCGCCGCACCGACGGAGGCCGACGCCGGCCGGCTGCGCGCCTGGGCACGCTCCCTGCGCGGAACCGGGCCCGTCCCGCAGGCAGGTCTGCCCCGGGCGGCCGCCGACGAACTCCTCGGTGTGGACGCGGCCAGGCCCCTGTGGACGCGGCTGGGCCCGCTCACCCCCCTCGCCCTGCGTACCGCGCTCGGTTGCGCGCTCGCCGGCTACGCCTCCCTCGCGCTCGGCATCGGACGCCCCTACTGGGCGCTGGTCACCGCCGCCTCGCTCTACCAGGCCAACATCGCCCTGACCTGGAGCCGTGCCGTGCAGCGCGTCGTGGGCAACGTGGTCGGGGTGCTCGTCTTCGCGGCCGTCGTGCCGCTCGCGCACCTGGGCCAGACGGCCCTCGTGCTGTGCTGCCTCGCGTTCAGCTTCGGCGCGGAGTTGCTGATCAGCCGCAACTACTGGCTCGGCAGCGTCTGCGTGACCCCGATGGCCCTGCTCATCACCGAGTTCGCCGGACAGCAGAAGCCGGGCGAGCTGGTGACGGAGCGGGTCGTGGACACCGTGGTCGGCGCCGTCGTCGGCTTCGTCGCCGCCGTCGCCGTCACCAACCGGCGCGCGGGCGACCGCGTCGAACACGCCCTGACCACCGCCGACCGGGCCCGTGAGCGGGCCGCTCGTCTGCTGGCCGAGCCGGACGCCGATCCCGCCGCCCTGGACGCCGCCCGCCGCGGTCTCGCCGTCGCCCTGATCGACCTGCGAGCCACCGCCGACGCCGCGGCCGGCGAATGGTGGCAGCGCGCCCTGCCTCAGGAGCGGGTCGTGCTCACCGAACAGTCCGGACACCGTACGCTCGCCGCGACGGTACGACGCCAGGGGCTGCTCCCGGACCGGGGCGCGGGCACCGAGAACGAGACGGAGGACGTACGGCCATGACGGCGACGGAGGGACCATCGCCCGCGGGGGGAGCACCGGGGACCGGCCCGGATCCGGTGACCGGGACCGGACCGGGGCCCGGCTCGCGGCCCTCGGCCGGAGGCGGCCCGGTGACGGACGGCCGGGCGGCCGCGCCACACGGAGCGCGAGGCGACCTCACCGGCAGAGGGGCGGCCGGCGGGGCGCCTTCGGCTGGAGCGGATCCGGCGGGTGGTGCTGTGGGCGGCGAGGACCGGGGCGGTGGGGCTTTCGTGGCGGGTGGTGACCGGGCCGGAGGGCCCCTCGTGGGCGGAGAGGATCTGGACGGCGTCCGGGGGGTCGGTGGGGCGCCTTCGGCCGGAGGGGACCCGGCTGGCGCTGCCTCCCGGGCCCGCGGTGATCGGGACGGCGGGGCCCTCGCGTCTGAGGGCGGGGACGCGGACGGGGACGCGGACGGCGGGACCTCGGCGACTGGTGGCCATGCGGCCGGTGGTGCTTCTGCGGCCGGTGAAGATGGGGATGGCGGGACCTTCGCGACTGGTGGCCATACAGCCGGTGGTGCCTCTGCGGCCGGTGAGGATCGGGACGGCGGGAACCATGCGGCCGGTGAGGATCGGGACGGTGGGAACCATGCGGCCGGTGAGGATCGGGACGGCGGGAACCACGCGGCTGGTGAGGATCGGGACGGCGGTTCCTTCTCGGTCGGTGGCGGTCCGGCCGGTGCGGCACTCTCCGGCGGAGACGGACCTGCCGGCGTCCGGCGGGGCGACACCGTCGCTTCCGTCGTCGGACAGTGGCGGGCCGTTCACCCCGGGCTCGACACCGGGCCGATGGAGATCATCGGGCGGATCAACCGATGTGCGGCCCTGCTTCAGCAGGCCGAGGACGCCCCACTGCGCAGGGCCGGTCTCAGCCGCCCCGAGTTCGATCTGCTCGGGGCGCTGCGCCGCACCGGACACGAACTGACACCGGGGGAGCTGGCACGGGAGACCTTCTCCTCGGGGGCCGCCGTCACCAAGCGGGTGAAGCAGCTGACCGAACGCGGTCTGGTCGAACGCCGTGGCGACAGCCGCGACCGCCGGGTCGCCCACCTCCGCCTCACGGACGCCGGACGCGACCTCGTCGACGCCGTCCTGCCCGCCCAGCTCGCCTACGAGGCCGCAGCCCTGTCCGGCATGGACGCCCCCGACCAGGGCGAACTCGCCGCGCTGCTGGGGGCGTTGCTCGGCCAGCTGGAGGGGCGCCTGGGCGGGCTGCGGGCCTGAGCCGGGCCACGCCACGCCTCCGTCCGCGCGGACAGGAGGCGATCAGCCCTCCTCGCCCGCCCGGTACACGCCGAACACGGCCCCCTGCGGATCCCGCAGCACCGCGATACGCGGCCCGTCGGGCACGGACGTGGGCACCATCAGGACATCGCCGAACTCCTGGACGACGGCGGTCGTGGCGTCCACGTCCGCCACGGCGAAGTACGGCAGCCAGTGGGCCGGCACCTCGGGCGGGAACTTGTCGTCCATGGTCACCATGCCGCCGAAGTCCGCGCCCTCGACGCCCCACCGGGTGTAGCGCTCCGACGGGCCGACGGTCCAGCCGAACACCCGCGTGTAGAAGGTCACGGCCTGTTCCGGATCCCGGGTGTACAGCTCCACCCAGCCCAGCGAACCGGGCGCGTTGAACAGCCCCGCGCCCGGGAACGTCCCCGCCTGCCACAGCTGGAAGACCGCGCCGGTCGGATCCGCGGCCACCGCGAAACGGCCCACGTCGAACACGTCCACGGGGCCGAACAGCACCGTCCCGCCCGCCTCGGTCACCGCGCGAACGGTGGCGTCCGCGTCCGTCACCGCGAACGACACGTTCCACGCGACGGGCTGCGACGGCTGGTACAGCGGGGCGAGCGCGGCGACGGCCGCGTCCCCGAGGTGCGCGACGGTGTAGCCGCCCGCCTCCTGACGCGGATCCGTCTCGGCGCGCCAGCCGAACAGCCTCGTGTAGAACCGCTGGGCCGCTGCCATGTCCGTGGTCCCCAGCTCGGTCCAGCAGGGCCCGCCGGTCACCGGTGCGTCGAGCTTCATGGCGTTCCTTCCGCAGGGACATCCCCGGGCATGAGCTATCCCAGCACGCTAAGCCGCTGCCCGTCCCCCCGGCCAACCGGGAAAACCCACTGGTGTGCCGCTAGGCCCCGTCGTACCCTCGGCCCGTACCGCACCGAGTGGCGGCCACCGGCTCCTTCACCCTGCCCGGAGGTTTCCCATGCCCGCGCTCGAGGTGCGGCCCTTCCGCCGAAGCGACCGCGACCAGCTCACCGACCTGGTGAACCTGCACGTGGCGGCAGTCGTCCCCGGCGTCTCCGTCTCCGTGAACACCGTCCTCAGCGACCTGGAGCGGCAGCCCGGCGAGTTCATCACCGACCCGTGGGTGGCCGAGCGGACCACACTCGTCGCGGAGCAGCGCGACCACGTCGTCGCCACGGCGCACCTGCTGCGCTACCGAGCCGACGCCGAGGTCGGCGAGGCCTACCGGGACGCCGCCGGGATCGACTGGTTCGTGTGCCGTCCGGCGGCGTCCTTCTGGCCGGACACCGACCGGGCCGCGGACCTGCTGATGCGGGCGTGCCTGGCACAGTTCGCCCGCTGGAACACCCGCGTCCGGTACGCCGACGGCGCGTTGCCCGCCCCCCTCGTGTACGGCCTGCCGCGCAACTGGCCGCACATCCGGGCCGTCTACGAACGCGCGGGCTTCCGGCACGTCGGGGACACCGAGGTCATCCTTATCGCCCAGGTGGCGGATCTGCCGGAGCCGGAGCCCAGGCCGGGCGTGACGGTGGAGCGCACACTCGGCGAGTGCGGCACCCGCTTCACGGCCCGCGCCGACGGGCAGACCCTCGGCTTCGTCGAGCTCGACACGGCCCTGGCCCGTCCGGAACGCCACGCACGCGCCGCCGGACTGGCCGACGTCGGCAATCTGCACGTCGACCCCGGCCAGTACGGCACGGGCCTCGAACACTGGCTGCTCGCCCAGGCCGCCGACTGGCTCCGGCTGTGCGGTGTCGACCGGCTCGCCGCCTACGCGTCAGCGGCCGACAGCACCGAGCTCGGCCTGCTGACGGGCGCGGGTTTTCGCGAACTGACCCGCACCGACCGGGGCTGGGAGCACCGACCCGGATGACCTCAGATGCCCGGCCGGTAGCGCATCGGGTGGTCCGCCGGGACCTCCACCAGCACGATCGGCGTCCCGTCCGGATCCGCGATCCACATCTCGACCAGCCCCCACGGCTCCTCCACCGGGGGCCGTACGATCTCCACCCCCTTCGCCTTCAGCTCGTCGCGCGCCGCCGTCACGTCGTCGACCTGGAGCCACAGCCGCGTCGCCGGCGCGGGGGGCGTCTCGGACCGACCCGAGACCTCCAGGAAGCCGCCGCCGAGGAAGTAGACCGTGCCGCGTTCCGGTCCCGTGCCGAACTCGCGGTAGACGGCGAGGCCGAGCTGTTCGCCGTAGAAGGCCCGGGACCGCTCGGGGTCGGTGGGGCGGAGCAGGATCCGGCTGCTGAGTACATGCACCATGCTGCGGAGCCTAGTGGTGGCGCTACTCTCGTCCCTGCCCGAGCCGCGCCAGGAAACGGAGACGTACGCCCATGGACACCGCCGCCACCGGACTGACCTTCCGCGACGCCGCCGACGCCGACGTGGACGAGCTGGTCATGCTGATCGAGTCGGCGTACCGCGGCGACGCCAGCCGGGTGGGGTGGACCACCGAGGCGGACATCCTCCAGGGGCAGCGGACCGACCCGGAGGGCGTGCTGGCCGTCATCAAGTCGCCCGAGAGCAGGCTGGTGACCGTGGAGCGGGACGGGCGGATCGTCGCCTGCTGCCAGCTCGAGCACCGGGGCGATCACGCCTACTTCGGGATGTTCGCGGTCAGCCCGCTGCTCCAGGGTGCGGGTCTCGGCAAGGTGATCCTCGCGGAGGCGGAGCGGCAGGCCCGCGAGACGTGGGGCGTGACGGAGATGCATATGACCGTGATCTCCGTACGCGACGACCTCATCGCCTGGTACGAGCGACGCGGCTACCGCCGTACGGGACGGATGACCCCGTTCCCGTACGGCGACGACCGCTTCGGCATCCCGCAGCGCGACGACCTGAGGTTCGAGCTGCTGGTCAAGGAGCTCGGCTAGCCGTCAGGCCGTGAAGCGGCCCGTGCGCTTGATGTCCGGGTGGTCGGTGGTGGCGCCGTCCAGACCGAACGCCCGGACGAGACGCAGATGGTCCTGCGTGTTCACCACCCAGCCGATGATCCTCAGGTCGGCCTTGCGGGCGCGCTCCACGATCTCCAGGGTGAGCCGGCGGATGTTCAGGCAGACGGTCTCGGCGCCGACCGCGACCGCGCGGTCCACGATGTCGGTGCCGTAGCGACTGGCGATCAGCGCCGTGCGCACCCCCGGTACCAGCGGCTTGATCTCGGCGATCGCCTCGTCGTGGAACGAGGACACCTCCACCCGGTCCGCCAGCCCTCGCGCGTTCATCACCTCGGCCAGGGCGCGCGCCGCCTGCGCGTCCTTGATCTCCGCCTGGAGCGGTGTGTGAACGGCGTCCAGGACCTCCTCGAAGACCGGCACCCGCTCGCCCCGGCCCGCGTCCAGGGCCCGCAGCTCCGCGAGGGTCTTCTCGGCGATCGGCCCGGTGCCGTCGGTCGTGCGGTCCACCTCCGTGTCGTGCATGACGACGAGCGCGCCGTCCTTGCTCAGGTGCAGATCGAGTTCGATGGCGTCGAGGCCGGCCTCCTGGGCGGCGACGAAGGACCGGAGGGTGTTCTCGGGCTCCACGCCCATGACTCCGCGGTGACCGATGGTGAGGAAGTTCAAGACGCGACTCTCTTCCGTCGACAGGCGGCATTGGAGGCCTTGAGGCCCACCTGGACCGTATCGCCTGCGCCCGCCCTGTGCAGAGGGTGACGGCATGGTCGGCGCACATGCGGGCAGAAGCATGGCCGGCAGTAAAAAGTGCGGTGAAGGTCCGGGTGAGGCAGGATAATTTCCTGAGGTTGCCCTTGCTGGGAGGAACCTCGTGTGTATACCGTCTGGGCACGCGAGGTTCTCCCGTGGAAGGTGGGACATGACGGAAATTCTTGTGCAGGTGGGTTCGGAGGGACAGCTTCCTCCCGTGGCCAGGGTGGTGGAGCACCCGGCATGGCCCGTGCTCAAGGATGCCGTGGAGCGGATCAGGCCATGGCAGTCCAAGGACGGGTCGATCGACTTCGACGCCGAGGACGCGCCCGACCCCGCGGACGCCGAGCTCGCCGTCCGCCAGGCCGCCGACGCGGTCCTGGAACTCTCCCCGCTGCTCCCGCACGACCGCGCGTATCACGAGGCCCTGGTCAAGGACCTCGGACGCTGGGCCGACAGCGGCTTCCAGGTGCCCGACTTCCTCGACTCGCTGCTGGCCTTCCAGCCCGCCGCGCACCGGGCGGACGGCCTCCAGCACCTGGTCGTCTTCCCGATGTACACGCAGAACGGCAACCCGGACCGCAATCTGGAAGCGGTCGTGCTGCGCATGGTCTGGCCCGAGTGGCTGGCCGAACTGGAGCGCACCCGCTACGACAACCCGCTGTTCTGCGGCATCAAGTTCGAGGACTTCACGGCCGGCTACGACACCAACTCGGCCGTCCTCTTCCCCGAGACCATCGCCGTCCGCGAGGCCCCCGCGCGGTTCAGCTGGGGCGGCATCTTCTGCGACCGCGAGGCCGCGCGCTTCCGCCGCGTGACCGCCGCAGCCGTCGACATCCTCGGCCTGGAGCTGCCCGAGGACGTCGCCGCGATGGTCCACGACCAGAAGCGCTGCGAGGAGGCGTTCGTGCTGTGGGACATGGTCCACGACCGCACCCACAGCCACGGCGACCTGCCCTTCGACCCGTTCATGATCAAACAGCGCCAGCCGTTCTGGATGTACGGCCTGGAGGAGCTGCGCTGCGACCTCACCGCCTTCAAGGAGGCCGTGAAGCTCTCCGCCGACGGCGTCCCGCAGGCCCGTGACGTGCAGGTCGCGGTCCTCTTCGACCGCATGTTCCGCTTCCCGGTCACCGGCGAGCGCGTGCGCAACTACGACGGTCTCGGCGGCCAGCTGCTCTTCGCCTACCTGCACAAGCACGACGTCGTCCGCTGGACCGACAACAAGCTGACCATCGACTGGGAGCGCGCGCCGCAGGTCACCAACCAGCTGTGCGCCGAGATCGAGCAGCTGTACCGCGACGGCATCGACCGCCCCAAGCTCGTCCACTGGTTCGCCGGCTACGAGCTCGTCTCCACCTACCTCGCCCCGCACCCGGGCTCCAAGTGGGCCAAGGGCCCCGACGCCCTGGACGTGACACAGCCGCCCCGGAAACTCGTCGATGACGTGCTTCCGGACGAGTTTCCGCTGAGCATGTTCTATGAGGCACTGTCCAAGAAGCTGAAGAACGTGATCGCCTCGACCAAGGGCATCACGGCGGACGGCGCCGAGCGGATCGCCGCATGAGCGGCGGAGTCTTCCGCGGAACCGGGACCACTGCACAGGAGGCGAAGAAGATGGCGGGGAACGGAGCTCTCAGCGGTGCGGTGATCGCGGTGGCCGGTGCGGGCGGGCCCGCCGGCCGGGCGGCGCTGCTGCGGCTGGCCGAGGCGGGGGCGACCGTCGCCGCCGCCGACAACGACCCCGAGCGGCTCGCGGAGGCCGTCGACGCGGCCCGGTACGCCTCGGGCGGCGCGACCGTCACCGGCGAACCGGTCGATCTGCTCGACCTCCAGTCGACCCGCGACTGGGCCGCCCACATCGAGAAGGAGTTCGGGCGCGTCGACGGCCTGGTCCATCTCGTCGGCGGCTGGCGCGGCAGCGAGACCTTCATCAAGACGAGCCTCGACGACTGGGACTTCCTGGAGCTGCTGCTGATCCGCACCGTGCAGCACACCTCGCTGGCGTTCTACGAGGGCCTCCAGCGCAGCGACCGCGGCCGGTACGTGCTGATCAGCGCCGCCGGCGCCTCGAAGCCGACCGCCGGCAACGCCTCGTACGCCGCCGCCAAGGCAGCCGCCGAGGCCTGGACGCTCGCGCTGGCGGACGCCTTCCGCAAGGCCGGGGGAGCCGAGGGCCCGACCTCGGCAGCTGCCATCCTGGTCGTGAAGGCACTGGTGCACGACGCCATGCGCGCCGATCGACCCAACGCGAAGTTCGCGGGCTTCACCGACGTCAAGGACCTGGCCGAGGCCATCACCGGGGTCTGGGAGAAGTCCGCCGCCGAAGTGAACGGAAACCGTCTGTGGCTCACCGAGAAGCCGTGAACCCGCCGAAGACCGACGCCCGTCGCCATCACGACCCCGAAGTCCGCGGCTTCGCCAGCGACAACTACGCCGGGGCCCACCCGGAGGTGCTCGCCGCCCTGGCCCTGGCCAACGTCGGGCACCAGGTCGCGTACGGGGAGGACGAGTACACCGAACACCTCCAGGGCCTCATCCGCAGCCACTTCGGCCCCACGGCCGAGGCGTTCCCGGTGTTCAACGGCACCGGCGCCAACGTCGTCGCCCTCCAGGCGGTCACCGACCGCTGGGGCGCGGTGATCTGCGCCGAGAGCGCGCACATCAACGTCGACGAGTGCGGGGCACCCGAGCGGGTCGGCGGTCTGAAACTGCTCACCGTGCCCACCCCCGACGGCAAGCTCACGCCCGAGCTGATCGACCGGCAGGCGTACGGCTGGGACGACGAGCACCGGGCCATGCCCCAGGTCGTCTCCCTCGCCCAGGCCACCGAACTCGGCACGGTCTACACACCGGACGAGATACGCGCCCTGTGCGAGCACGCGCACGCGCACGGTATGAAAGTGCACCTCGACGGCTCCCGGCTGGCCAACGCCGCCGCCACCCTGAACGTCCCGATGCGGACGCTCACCAACGCGGCGGGCGTCGACATCCTCTCCCTGGGCGGCACCAAGAACGGCGCCCTGTTCGGCGAGGCGGTCGTGGTGATCGACCAGGACGCCGTCAGCCACATGAAGCACCTGCGCAAGCTGTCCATGCAGCTCGCCTCCAAGATGCGCTTCGTGTCGGTGCAGTTCGAGGCGCTGCTCGCCCGCGACCTGTGGTTGCGCAACGCCCGGCACTCCAACGAGATGGCCCAGCGGCTCGCCGAGGGCGTGCGGGCCGTGCACGGGGTGGAGATCCTCTACCCCGTACAGGCCAACGCGGTCTTCGCCCGTCTGCCGCACGACGTGAGCGAGCGCCTCCAGAAGCGGTTCCGCTTCTACTTCTGGGACGAGGCGGCGGGCGACGTCCGCTGGATGTGCGCCTTCGACACGACCGAGGAGGACGTGGACGCCTTCGTGGCGGCCCTCAAGGAGGAGATGGCCCGCTGAGCGGTGTCCCCGCTGTTCACCGGTTGACGACGATCTCCGTCCTGTTGTTGCGCAGGTTCGGGTCGAACTCCCTGATGGACAGCTCGGGGTCGTCGTCGATGGTCTCGACGGTGGTGCGCGCCCCGCGCACCACCCGGTCGATCCGCAACGGGATCCCGAAGCTGTACGACGCCGCGTCGTGCAGGTAGATCGGCGTCTTGCAGAAGACGGTGGTGCCGGTGTCCTCCGGCTGCCTCCAGCATTCCTCTTCCGGCAGGTCGAGGACCGTCGTGCCCTCCGGCGCGCGGAACCTCACCGTGGCCACGGCCGCTCCGGCACCCAGCGACGCCACCCAGGCCGGACCGCGGTTGAGTACGCTCACGCGGGCGGTCACGGTGTCACCGGCGGCCCCGCTCACCCTGCTGCCGGTGAGCTTCAGGTCGGCGGTGTTCGTGGCGCCGAGGACGACGGTCCGGTCGTTGTCCTGCGGGTCGAGGTCAGGGTCGGTGACAGCGGCCGCGGCCGCGGCCACGGGTCGCAGGTCCAGCTCGGCGCCGGCTCCCCGAGTCCACGTCCAGTCGCCGCGGGCCTCCCGCAGCGCCTCGTCCGAGTACGGCTGCACGGAGTGGTCGAACCGCTCGTACAGCGCCTTCCGCCCGACGTCGAGCCCGGTGTCCAGCGCGTACCGCTGTCCCGGCGCCACCGGCTCGTCCAGCACGCAGAGGGCGGACGTGCCGGTGTCGCGCTCCCGGTACTCGCAGTTCGTGTGCCGCTCCGTGAAGCGCAGCCCGTACGAGGCGTACAACGTCACCAGGGTGCGTTCCGCGGTGCGGTTGCCGCTGTTGGACAGCGTCGCCGGCACGGTGGTCCGCGAGCCCGGCTCGAGCCCCCGCTGGTCCTCGGCCTGGCTGAGTCCGAGATCCGGCCCGTTGCCCACGCTCACCCGGGTCTCTCCCGGGTGGGACGTCAGCCTTCCGGCGACGGCCGAATAGCGCACGTACCCCGAGGCGCTGACGCCCGCTCCCGGCAGTGCGCGCAGCTCGAAGGCGGCGGCCGGCACGCTCTCCGTCCCGGCGGGCATCTCCGGGAAGTCGCAGACCGCCCTGACCTCCGACTCCGGCCGGCAGTTCGCGGGCCATGACACCCGGGCGAACGAGGCGACCTCACTCACGTCGACGGTCAGCCGCCCGGCCGGCACCCGGCCCTCGGCGACATCGCGGCTGACCCGCACGTCCAAGCCGCGCGCACGTCCGTCGCCGTCCCCGTCCGCGCCGGGCAGCACCGTCTCGTACGGCGCGCCGATCCACAGCTGGTGTTCCACGGCGTACGCGGGCCCGGCCCCGACCCCGGTGGCCGCCAGGGCACCACAGACGAGAGCGGCACCGAGCAGGCGGTGTGGGTTCTTCATCTTTCCCCCTTGTCACAGATCTGCGCAGGGCGAGACCCGTGGCGAGGAGGAAGGGTTGTGGACGGGGCCGGGGTTGCGGTGGTGTTCGGCCATCCTTCCCAGCAATGTATAGCTATACGACAGATAGTAAATTCATTGACGGCGATTGATCGTCTCTCTACGCTCTGCCTGTATGCAGCTGATCCAGGAAACCCCTGACCTGTCCGCCTACTTGGCCGCTGACGAGGCGATCGACCATCACCATGCGCTCGTGCGTGAAACGGCCGCCAGGCTCGCCGAAGGGGTGGCGGACTCGTATGAATATGCGCGGGCGGCGTTCGAGTTCGTGCGTGACACCATCCCGCACTCGCAGGACTCCGGCGATCTCCGCGTCACGTGGCGTGCCTCCGATGTCCTGGAGCAGCGCACGGGCATCTGCTACGCCAAGGCCCACGCGCTGGCGGCGCTGCTGCGCGCCGAGGACATTCCGACCGCGTTGTGCTACCAGAAGTTGGATGTGGTGCACGGTTTGGTCGCGGTGCGGTTCAACGGGGCCTGGCACCGGCAGGATCCCCGGGGCAACAAGCCGGGCGTGGACGCGCAGTTCTCCCTGGCCGGCGAGCGGCTCGCCTTCACACCCGATCCGGCCTCGGGCGAGTCGGACTTCTCATGTCTTCACGCCGCGCCGCACCCGGCCGTACTCGGCGTGCTCAAAGCGGCCCACGACCGGCCGCAGCTGTGGCGGACGCTCCCCACGGCACTCTGAGGTGGGGCCGCCCTCGGCGGTCAGTGCGCCTCGGCGGCCTTCACCTGCTCCGGCGTCGGCGCCGTGCCGCCGAGGTGGGCCGGCATCCACCAGGTGTCCTCCGGGCCCTTCGGGCGTACGGGGTAGGCGCGCTGTGCGGCCTCGAGGAGTTCCTGGACACGCTCGCGCAGTTGACGGGTGATGGCGCCGGCGTACTTGTCGCGGGAGGCTTCGATCGCCTCGCCGACGCGGATCGTGATGGGGATGTGGCTGCGCTTGAAGTTGCGGGGGTGGCCCTTGGTCCACAGCCGCTGCGTGCCCCACACCGCCATCGGGATCAACGGGACGCCGGCCTCCTGGGCCATGCGCGCGGCGCCCGACTTGAAGCTCTTCAGCGTGAACGACTGCGAGATGGTCGCTTCCGGGAAGACCCCGACGATCTCACCCGACCGCAGCGAGTCCAGGGCGTGCGCGTAGGCCGTCTCGCCCTGCTTGCGGTCCACGGGGATGTGCTTCATGCCCCGCATCAGCGGGCCGGAGATCCGGTGCCGGAAGACGGACTCCTTCGCCATGAAACGTACGAGACGTTTCTGCGGCAGTGCCGCCAGACCGTCGAAGACGAAGTCCAGGTAGCTGATGTGATTGCTCACCAGCACGGCGCCGCCCGAGCGCGGGATGTTCTCCGAACCCTGACAGTCGATCTTGAGGTCCCACACCTTGAACAGCGTGCGGGCGAAGCCGACGACGGGACGGTAGACGAGCTCTGCCATGGGCGGGTCGGACCCTTCCTGCTCTGCCTGGGAAGGGATTCCCAGTGAAGAAGTTACGCAGCCGTAGGTTTACGGCTTGTCGCAGATCGTGCCCCAAGAACGACCGGGTAGCCAGTCCTCGTGCCCGCGCGTGAGGAGATTCTCGTCACGTCATCCCCCGGACCCCACCTCGGGCTTTTACGGCTCCATTACTCCGCGCGTACCGCCACCCGCCGCACGAGCAGGTACAACTCGCATCCCAGGCAGTACCCGAATGCCGCGTTCAGGAAGGCGGCCGCGAGTGCCGCGCCCGTCGCCGCGAGTCCCAGCCAGTCCGGCCCCAGCGTGAGGCCGACGAGCCCGAGTCCGGCGAAAAGCAGTCCGACCGCCTGGGCGAATCGGGGCGGTTCGGGCGACTCGAAGTCGGTCGGCGGCCCGAGCCGGGGCCGTACCGCCTTGGCGAACAGCCACCCGTACGGCGACCGGTTCACCCCGCCCGCGGCGCCCAGCAGGAACGCCAGTGTCTGCCAGGCCAGCAGCCACGCGCTGCCGGTGACCAGAACGGCCGCCAGGACGACGGTCGTCACGGCGGCACCGAATCGTGGCCCTCTTGCGTCGATGTCCATGGAGCCAAGCATTCCGCATCGTGGCCCCTCGTGCGGGCGGGAATCTTTGCGGTCTCGTGAACGCTTGCACCGGATGATGACCGGACTGGTGGTGTGTGTGGTGGTGCTCGCGGCGGCGAGCGCCTACGGAGTGCTGCGACGGCGGCAGAGCGGGAGAGTGCGGGTGCGCGGGCGGGACGACGGCAAGCGGCTCGAAGCGGCGGAGCTGGGCGCGGAACTCGGCGAGCGGGCCACGCTCGTGCAGTTCTCCAGTGCGTTCTGCGCACCTTGCCGGGCGACCCGGCGCGTGCTCGGGGAGGTCGCCGGCATGGTTCCCGGCGTGGCGCACGTCGAGATCGACGCCGAGGCCCACCTGGACCTCGTGCGCCGCCTGGACATCCTCAAGACCCCGACGGTGCTGGTCCTCGACGCCGACGGCCGGGTGGTGCGGCGGGCCACCGGACAGCCCCGCAAGGCAGACGTGATCGCCGCGCTGGGGGAGGCGGTGTGAGCGAGGCGACGCGGTCGGTGAGTCATCTCCCACATCACGGAACGAACTTGACTGCGCGTACCATTTATCGTCAGCCTGACCCCATGCCTTCGGACCTTCTCACCGCGACCGACCTCCTGCGCTCGGTCTTCCGGCGGCATGCGGCGGGAGTCGCCGTGATCACCGCCCAGGGTGACGCGGGTCCGGTGGGCTTCACCGCGACGTCCCTCAGCTCCGTCTCCGCCGAGCCACCCCTGCTGTCCTTCGGGGTCGGCACCGGCTCCTCCAGCTGGCCCGCGATCGCCGCCGCCGAGCACGTCGGCATCCATGTGGTCGGGGAGCACCAGCAGGAGCTGGCCGCGACCTTCGCCCGCAGCGGAGCCGACCGCTTCGCGGCGCCCACCCAGTGGCGCGAGGGGCCCGAGGGCGTCCCCGTGCTCGACGGCGTGATCGCCTGGCTGGTGGGCCGGGTCGTCGCGCGGGTGCCCGCCGGGGACCATCGCATCGTGATCGCGGAGGTCGTGCACGGAGACCCCACGGGCAGCGGCCGGCCGCTCCTCTACCACCAGGGACGTTTCCGTCGTCTGAGTGACTGAGCCGGGCGCACCCCGAGCTGCGGGACCGTCGAGTTCCGGTTACGCTGCGTTGCGAAGGTCACAGTTCAAAGCGCTTGCTTAGCGGGAATGAACTGGGTGTACTGACGAGTAATATTTCGCTCGGAGCGTGGGTCGCCCCGACCGGGATCGGCCGCTTGAGGCGCCTATGCTGCCTGCAAGTAGGCAGCCTAGAAATGACGATGCAGTAGGAGAGCCGGCGTGAGCTTGAGGATCGTTGTCACTGTGAAGTACGTGCCCGACGCCACTGGCGACCGGCACTTCGCCGATGACCTGACCGTCGACCGGGACGACGTGGACGGTCTGCTCTCCGAGCTCGACGAGTACGCGGTCGAGCAGGCGCTGCAGATCTCCGAGAACTCGGACGACGACGTGGAGATCACCGTGCTGACGGTGGGCCCCGAGGACGCCAAGGACGCCCTGCGCAAGGCGCTGTCCATGGGCGCGGACAAGGCGATCCACGTCGAGGACGACGACATCCACGGCACCGACGCCATCGGCACCTCCCTGATCCTGGCCAAGGCGATCGAGAAGGCCGGCTACGACCTGGTCGTCTCCGGCATGGCCTCCACCGACGGCACCATGGGCGTGGTCCCGGCGCTGCTCGCCGAGCGTCTGGGCGTGCCGCAGGTGACGCTGCTGTCGGAGGTGTCGGTCGAGGACGGCACGGTCAAGGGCCGCCGCGACGGCGACGCCGCCTCGGAGAACCTGGAGGCGTCCCTGCCGGCGGTCGTGTCGGTGACCGACCAGTCGGGCGAGGCGCGTTACCCGTCCTTCAAGGGCATCATGGCGGCCAAGAAGAAGCCGGTCGAGTCCTGGGACCTGTCCGACCTGGACCTGGAGGCCGAGCAGGTCGGCCTGGAGGGCGCCTACACCACGGTCGACAACGCGGCCGAGCGTCCGGCCCGTACCGCGGGCACGATCGTCAAGGACGAGGGCGAGGGCGGCAAGCAGCTCGCTGAGTTCCTCGCGGGCCAGAAGTTCATCTGATCCCGCAGTCGCTGACCGTCCCTCATCTTTCGCAAGCAGGAGAGAAGAAGTCCCATGGCTGAAGTTCTCGTCTACGTCGACCACGTGGACGGTGCCGTCCGCAAGCCCACCCTGGAGCTGCTGACCCTGGCCCGCCGCGTCGGCGAGCCGGTCGCCGTCGCGCTGGGCAACGGCGCCGCCGACACCGCCGCCACGCTCGCCGAGCACGGCGCGGTCAAGGTCCTCACCCACGAGGCCGCCGAGTACGCCGACTACCTGGTCGTACCGAAGGTCGACGCCCTCCAGGCCGCCCACGAGGCCGTGTCCCCGGCCGCCGTGCTGGTCCCGTCCTCCGCCGAGGGCAAGGAGATCGCCGCCCGCCTGGCGCTGCGCATCGGCTCCGGCATCATCACCGACGCCGTCGACCTGGAGGCCGGCGACGAGGGCCCGGTGGCCACGCAGTCCGTGTTCGCCGCGTCCTTCACCACCAAGTCCCGTGTCTCCAAGGGCACCCCGGTCATCACGGTCAAGCCGAACAGCGCCGCCGTCGAGGCCGCCCCGGCCGCCGGCGCGGTCGAGGCCCTGTCCGTCACGTTCTCCGCGCAGGCCACCGGCACCAAGGTCACCGGCCGCACCCCGCGTGAGTCGACCGGCCGTCCGGACCTGACCGAGGCCGCGATCGTGGTCTCCGGTGGCCGTGGCGTGAACGGCGCGGAGAACTTCGCGATCATCGAGGCGCTCGCCGACTCCCTCGGTGCGGCTGTCGGTGCCTCGCGTGCCGCGGTGGACGCGGGCTGGTACCCGCACACCAACCAGGTCGGCCAGACGGGCAAGAGCGTCTCGCCGCAGCTGTACATCGCCTCCGGCATCTCCGGTGCGATCCAGCACCGTGCCGGCATGCAGACCTCGAAGACCATCGTCGCGATCAACAAGGACGCCGAGGCCCCGATCTTCGACCTCGTCGACTACGGCATCGTCGGCGACCTCTTCGACGTCGTCCCCGCCCTCACCGAGGAGATCAAGACCCGCAAGGGCTGATCGACCCGGGCTGCGGAAGGCCCCCGTGACCGCACGAACGGTCACGGGGGCCTCTCTCATCCCAGGGTCATCGAGGCCTGCACCGGCAGATGGTCGCTCGGATACGTCCCGTCCATGCTGAAGGTGTTCATCCCGGCCCAGTGCGTGGTCACCCCGGGCGTGGTGAGGATCCAGTCGATGCGCCGCCCATCGGGTCTGGGCGTCCGGTAGCCGTGGTGCGTCCCGTACGCCGGGCCCCGCGAGGCCGCCGCGTCCCAGGCGTCCACCAGTCCGATGTCCAGCATGAGGTCGTACACCCGGTTGTCGTGGGCCGCCGCGTTGAAGTCGCCGGTGACGATGACCGGCGACGACCGGTCCCACTTGGCGATCGTCTCGCCGATGAGCCCCGCCGAGCGTTCCCGGGCGTACTGGCTGACGCTGTCCAGGTGGGTGTTGAGGACGTAGAACTCCCGGCCCCCGTCGGCGAGATCGGTGAAGCGGACCCAGGTCACCATGCGCAGCCAGTCCGCGCCCCAGGTGTTCGAGGCGATCATGTACGGGGTGTCGGACAGCCAGAAGTGATCGAACTCGATCGGCTCGAGTCTGCGCGTGTCGTAGAAGACCGCCATGAACTCGTCCTTGCTGCCACCCCCGCGCCCGGTGCCGATCCAGTCGTAGTGCTCGCCGAGATCCTCCTCGATCGCGCGCACTTGCCGGTAGAGCCCCTCCTGCGTGCCGATGACGTGCGGTCGCTCGCGGCGCAGCAGCTCTCGCATCACCGGTCGGCGTACCTCCCAGCGCGGTGTCCTGTCGACGACGGTCCCGAAGCGGACGTTGAACGTCATGACGTTCAGGGCACCCGCGTGCTCACCGGCGGCAGCGGGCCGTGTGGGACCCGCGGTGGTGAGCAACGGTCCTGCGACGGCGGCGGCCACCGCCGCCTTGAGTCCGCGGCGGCGCGTCACTCCGACCTCGTTCGGCACGTGGTCTCCCTCTCCATACACGGCAGGATGAAGCTTGCCTTCTGAATACGGAAGAAGAGGGCGGGTCGGCAGTGACCGAAGGTGAAGCATGGGTAATGGCACTTCGTGACGGTGTTGACCAGCCGGAAGGACGGCCGATAGCTTCGCTCTACGGATTTTTGATTCCGTGCAGTGGAAAACAGGAGGGTCACGGAATGGGTCAGGGCCAGCAGGAGAAGGTGGCGACGAGCCTCGCGGGCGCGGTGAGTGAGGAGATCAGCGCCTCCCTCGCGCGGGTCGACACCGAACTGGAGCGCCACTACCCCGGAGACCCCGGCACCCGCCAGCCCGTCCACACCGTCTACGTCCCCGGCGACGTCTTCGCCGCCGACACCGTCCGCTCCTGGGGCGACCGCGCCCTGGCCGCCCTCGACCAACACGCCCCCGACGCCGAGTCCTTCGCCGCCGTCCTCGGCCTCTCCGACGACCTGGCCGAGCCCGTCCACGCGCGGGTGCGCGCCAAGCTGGAGCGCGAGCCGATCGAAGACCTGCGCGTCGATTTCGAGGACGGCTACGGCAACCGCCCCGACGCCGAGGAGGACGAGGCCGCCGCCCGCGCCGCCCGGCTGATCGCCGCGGCCTACGAGGACGGCACCGCCGCCCCCTGCATGGGCATCCGCATGAAGTGCATGGAGGCGCCCGTACGCGCCCGGGGCATCCGCACCCTCGACGTCTTCCTCACCGGCCTGATCGAGGCCGGCGGCCTGCCCCGCGGGCTGGTGCTCACCCTGCCGAAGGTGACGTACCCCGAGCAGGTCACCGCCATGGTGCGGCTCCTGGAGGCCTTCGAGAAGGCACACGGCCTGGAGTCCGGCCGGATCGGCTTCGAGATCCAGATCGAGACCAGCCAGTCCATCCTCGCCGCCGACGGCACCGCCACCGTCGCCCGGATGATCCAGGCCGCCGAGGGCCGTGCCACCGGTCTGCACTACGGCACCTTCGACTACAGCGCCTGCCTCGGTGTCTCCGCCGCCCATCAGGCCAGCGACCACCCCGCGGCCGACCACGCCAAGGCCGTCATGCAGGTCGCGGCGGCCGGTACGGGCGTCCGCGTCTCGGACGGCTCGACGAACGTCCTGCCGGTCGGCCCGACGGAGAAGGTGCACGCGGCCTGGCGCCTGCACTACGGCCTCACCCGCCGCGCCCTGGCCCGCGCCTACTACCAGGGCTGGGACATGCACCCCGGCCACCTCCCCACCCGCTACGCAGCCGTCTTCGCCTTCTACCGCGAGGGCTTCGAGCAGGCCGCCGCCCGCCTGTCCCGCTACGCCAACCGCACCGGCGGCGACGTCATGGACGAGCCCGCCACCGCCAAGGCCCTCAGCGGCTACCTGCTGCGCGGCCTGGACTGCGGCGCGCTGGACATCGGCGAGGTGGCCCGGCTGGCGGGCCTGACCCGCGCCGACCTGGAGAGCTTCGCGGCGCCCCGGCGAGGGGACCTGACGGCTTCCGCCTGACGGCGCTCCCGGCCTGTCCCTCGGCGCGTACCGGCACTGTCACAGCCGTCCGCGGCGGCCGCCGCCGTCACCGCCGCCCCGTAGTCTGTACGCCACGTACCGACGTGGCGGTGGATCCGGTGGGGTCACAGGAACGGGGCAGCGGTGTCGACGGGGGAGTACGGGCAGGCGGAGGGGGCCGGCCGGTTGCTGGCGGGACGCTACCGCGTCATGACCCAGCTGGGCCGCGGCGGCATGGGCGTCGTCTGGAAGGCCGTCGACGAGGTCCTCGGCCGTGAGGTCGCCGTCAAGGAACTGCGCACCTACACCGACGCGGCCGGACCCGAACTGGCCGGGCTCCGGCTGCGGATGCGGCGCGAGGCGCGCGCGGCGGCCCGGGTCCGTCACCCCGGCGTCGTCGCCGTGCACGACATCGCGGAGGTCGACGGCCGCCCCCTCATCGTCATGGAGCTGGTGGACGGGCCGTCCCTGGACGACGTGCTGCGCGAGCGCGGCACGCTGGACCCGGGCGAGGCGGCCGGCATCGGCGCGAAGGTCATGGACGCGCTGGCCGCCGCCCACCGCGCGGGCGTCCTGCACCGTGACGTGAAGCCCGGCAACATCCTGCTCGACCGCTCCGGCCGGGTCGTCCTCACCGACTTCGGCATCGCCACCATGGACGACCCCGGAGACGGCTCGGCCACCCACCTCACGCGCAGCGGCGAACTCGTCGGCTCCCTCGACTACCTGGCCCCCGAGCGCGCCCAGGGCGCCGACCCCGGCCCCGCGTCCGACATCTGGTCCCTGGGCGCGACGCTGTACGCGGCCGTCGAGGGCGCCTCGCCCTTCCGCCGTACGTCCACGTTCTCGACGCTCACCGCGATCGTCAACGATCCGCTGCCGGAGCCCCGGCGCTCCGGACCCCTCGGCCCCGTCCTCCAGCGTCTGATGGACAAGCGCCCCGAGTCCCGCCCGGAGGCCGCCCAGGCCCGCGAACTGCTCCAGCACGTGGCCGGCACGGGCGGCGGGGACACGCCCACGTCGTCGCTGCGAGCGGGTCCCGCGCTCTCGCCCGCGCGCCCGGAGACGGAGCGCGATGTCCCGTCGGTACCGCCGGGGTTCGGGCCACCGCAGCAGGGGCCGCCGGACGCCGCCGCGCCGGGGCAGGCCCCCACGGGCCCGATGGACTCGCGCTCCGAGCCCCGCCGCGGGAAGCGCCGCACCCTCCTCGCCACCGCTGCCGTCACCGTCGCCCTCGCGGCGGCCGGCACCACGATCGCCCTGCTCGGCGATTCCGGCGGCACGGAACGCGACGCGCGGACCGATGCCGCGCGCGTGGACGACGCACCCGCCGCCTCCGCGCCAGGCCGCACCGACGACGGTCCGAACGCGACCCGGCCGGAGGAACGCGGCGACGACAAGGGCAGGACCCCTTCCGAGAAGACCACCGAGTCCGAGAAGACCACCGAATCCGTGCGGCCCGCCGATTCCGGAAAGCCCGTCGGCGGGAAAGAGCCCGAGCCCACCGGTGAGCCGTCCTCCCCGGCCCCGGTCTGCCACCCCATCGGCGGCGGCAAGTACAACTGCCAGGTCTGGAAGACCGCCGACTCCCACACCGCCTCCGGCGCCAAGGTCGGCGTACTCAAGGCGGGCATCAACTACTTCTACTGCCAGGAGAAACTGGGCCGCCGCGAGACGGCCGGTCCGTGGACCAACGTCTGGTGGGCGAGGACCGACGACGACAGCGGCAACACGGACGTCTGGGTCAGCGACGTCTACATCAAGGGCGGCGACAACGACGGGCCGGTCCCCGGGCTCCCCGTGTGCTGAGCCCGCGCACGGCCGGCCACGTACCGCTCCAGCCCGGAGGCCGTCACCAGCTTCTCCTCGATGAACAGCCGTGTGCCCCGCTCGCACAACCGCCGGTCGCCGCGCGCCCGTTCACAGAACTCCTCGGGGACGACGCCGAACAGCTCCCGCAAGCGCGGCAGGCCGACGAGCAGTTCGGTGAGGATCTCCCGCTCGCCCGGGTGGGTGCGCGGCGCTCCGGTGCCGTCGTGCAGGACACCGTGCCGGTTGACGTACGCGTACGCGCCCGGCAGCCGGGTGCCGTCCGCGAGGTCGATCCGCACGTCGGGCGCGGGCAGCCAGGCCCGGTCGAAGTTGCCGCCCGGCACCGGTGCGCCCTCACTCGCGTCGATCACCGTGAGCTGCTCGTCGTCGAGCCAGATGACGAACAGCTCCCGCACCGTGTCCGGGGCGCTGACCGGCGAGGCCGACACGTACCCCATGCGGCTCACGTGCGCCGAGACACCGGCGTCGACTCCGGTCACCCGGGCCTTCACCATCGGGATCGGCGACATGATCCCGAACTCCTCCATCTTGTGCCGTAGCTGCCCCGGGCAGCCGTTCGAGCCGATGGCGAGAACCGGCGTGCGGTCCTCGTGCACCAGCAGGTCCAGCGGCAGGAAGCAGTCCCCGTCCAGGAGCCCTGAGTCGGCGGGCCACGCGCCCGGATACAGCAGCGGATGCTCGCGCGGCGCCTCGGCCAGGCCGAGCGCGCGCAGCGTGCGGTCGGTCACATCGTCCATGGTCCGCTCAGTCCGCCGGGGGAAGCTCGCCCGAGCCACGGGTGATCAGCCGGGTCGGCAGCTCGATGCGCTCCGGGGCGACCAGTGTGCCGTCCAGCTGCCGGAACAGGCGTTCCGCGGCGGTACGGCCGATGTCCGCCGCGTCCTGCGCGACGACCGTGACGCCCGGCCGGAGCAGGTCGGCGAGCTCGATGTCGTCGAAGCCGACCAGGGCGACCCGGCGCGTCTGCTCGGCGAGCACCCGGACGACCGTGACCGTCACCCGGTTGTTGCCCGCGAAGACCGCGGTGACCGGGTCCGGTCCGGACAGCATCTCCTCGGCGGCCCTGCGCACCCGCTCGGGGTCGGTGACACCGAGCGACATCCAGGCGTTCGCCACCGGTATGCCCGCGTCCTCCATCGCGGCCCGATAGCCGCGCAGCCGCTCGGCGGCGGTGTGGATACGGGGCATGTCGCCGATGAAGCCGATCCGGCGGTGCCCGTGCGCGATGAGGTGGGCGACGCCGTCCCGGGCGCCGCCGAAGTTGTCCGACAGGACCACGTCGGCGTCGATGTGCCCGGCCGGGCGGTCCACGAACACCGTGGCGACTCCCGCCTTGAGCTCCGGTTCCAGATACCGGTGGTCGTCACCGGCGGGGATCACCACCAGCCCGTCCACCCGCCGTGCGCACAGGGCCAGCACCAGTTCCTGCTCACGGTCCGGGTCCTCCGCGCTGGAGCCGTTGATCAGCAGGGCGCCGTGTGCGCGCGCCACCTCCTCGACCGACCGGCTCAGCGGCCCGTAGAACGGGTCGGCGAGATCCTCCAGGACCAGGCCGATGCTCGCCGTGCGGCCCTTGCGCAGTACCCGGGCGCTGTCGTTGCGGCGGAACCCGAGCGCGTCGATGGCCTCCTGGACCCGCCGCTCCGTCTCCGGCGTGACGCCAGGCTCCCCGTTCACGACCCGGGAGACCGTCTTGAGCCCGACCCCGGCACGTGCCGCGACGTCCTTCATGGTCGGCCTGGTGCCGTAGCGCGTTGCGGATCGGAGGTTGGTCTGGGGCACGGTGCGGTGTCCTGTCCTGTCGTCCACGGGGGTGCGTCGGTCCTCGGTTTGTATGAGGATGTGGCGTCGAGCATAGAACCTGGACAACGTTGTCAGGCTCGGGGGAGACTGTCCACCACAATCTCCGGACCGCGCCTCACCGCTGGCCGGCCGGTCCTTTTCACTGTCGACGGGGAGATCCGACGCTGATGCACACCGACCTCGTGGCTGCGCTCGACATCGGCGGCACCAAGATCGCCGGCGCTCTGGTGGACGGCCACGGCCGGATCCAGGTCCGCGCCCAGCGGCCGACGCCCGCCCGGGAGGACGGCGACACCGTGATGCGGGCCGTGCAGGAGGTCGTCGGCGAGCTGACCGTCTCGCCGCTGTGGGAGCGCGCCACGGCCGTGGGGATCGGCAGCGCCGGGCCGGTGGACAGGTCGGCGGGCACGGTGAGCCCGGTGAACGTGCCCGGCTGGCGCGACTACCCCCTCGTCGGACGCGTCCGGGCGGCGGCCGGGGGCCTGCCCGTCGAGCTGATCGGCGACGGTGTGGCGATCACGGCGGCCGAACACTGGCAGGGCGCCGCCCGGGGCCACGACAACGCGCTGTGCATGGTCGTCTCCACGGGCGTCGGCGGCGGCCTGGTACTCGGCGGCCGGCTGCACGCCGGGCCCACCGGCAACGCCGGTCACATCGGCCACATCAGCGTGGATCTCGACGGTGATCCGTGCCCGTGCGGCTCGCGCGGCTGTGTGGAGCGCATCGCGAGCGGCCCCAACATCGCCCGGCGCGCGCTGGAGAACGGCTGGCGGCCCGGCCCCGACGGCGACACCTCCGCCGCGGCGGTGGCCGCCGCCGCCCGGGCCGGTGACCCGGTCGCCGTCGCCTCCTTCGAGCGGGCCGCCCAGGCGCTGGCCGCCGGCATCGCCGCGACCGCCACCCTCGTGGAGATCGACATCGCGGTGATCGGCGGGGGAGTGGGCAAGGCGGGCGAGGTCCTCTTCGCACCGCTGCGCAAGGCCCTGAGCTCCTACGCGACCCTGTCCTTCGCCCGGCATCTGGCCGTGGCACCGGCCCAGATGGGCACCGACGCCGGCCTGGTGGGCGCGGCGGCGGCAGCGCTCACGGAGCGGACGGGCGCGGCCGCCGCCGGGGTGTGAGACCGGGCAGGAACGTTCAGCCGGGGCACTCCGGCGGTTGTTCCGCACACGCCCGTCCGGGATACCGGGATTTCTCTCGGAAAGCGACCGAACGTCCGTGCGGTGTGGCACGATCTCGCTTGTGAGCAGCAGACCCGCCCCGGCGCAGCGCCTGCGTGATCTCGCGCGACTGCGCCGGGTCAAGGACCGGATCGACCGGGAGTACGCGCAGCCTCTGGACGTGGAGGCGCTGGCCCGGGGTGTGCACATGTCGGCCGGGCACCTCAGCCGCGAGTTCAAGCTCGCCTACGGCGAGTCGCCCTACAGCTACCTCATGACGCGTCGCATCGAGCGCGCGATGTCGCTGCTGCGCCGCGGCGACCTCAGCGTCACCGAGGTGTGTTTCGAGGTCGGCTGCTCGTCGCTGGGCACCTTCAGCACGCGTTTCACCGAACTCGTCGGCATGCCGCCCAGCGCCTACCGCCAGGCGGCCCGCACCACCGCGGGGATCCCGACGTGCGTGTCGAAGCAGGTGACCAGACCGGTCAGGAATCGAGAAGCGCCCACCTCGACCCGAAACTAGCGTGAGGGCCATGGACATCAGTATTCACGCCAGCTTCCTCCCGCACGACGACCCGGACGCCGCCCTGGCGTTCTACCGCGACACCCTGGGCTTCGAAGTGCGCAACGACGTCGGGTACCAGGGCATGCGCTGGATCACGGTCGGCCCCGTCGGCCAGCCCGCCACGAACATCGTCCTGCACCCACCGGCCGCCGACCCCGGCGTCACCGATGACGAGCGCCGCGTCATCGCCGAGATGATGGCCAAGGGCACCTACGCCAGCATCGTCCTGGCCACCCCCGACGTCGACGGCACCTTCGAGCGGGTGCAGGCCGGTGACGCCGAGGTGGTCCAGGAGCCCACGGACCAGCCCTACGGCGTACGCGACTGCGCCTTCCGCGACCCGGCGGGCAACATGGTCCGCATCCAGCAGGTGAAGGCGCAGTAGCGGCCTTCAGACCGGCGTGTCACCCCGCGGGATCCCGCGTCCCGCAGGTTTCCCCGTCTCCCCCGCGCCGCCCCGAGGCCGGCGCGGGGGAGCGAGATCGTCCGCGTGCGGCAGCACCGCCTGACAGATGGAGTCACCATGAGCAAGGCCACGACGACGGACAGACGGTCGCCCGGGCCGCACGTTGCCGACAGCCATGACGTGATCGGCGTGCACGGCGCACGCGAGAACAACCTCAAGGACGTCAGCATCGAGATCCCGAAGCGCCGGCTGACGGTCTTCACCGGTGTCTCCGGCTCGGGCAAGAGCTCGCTGGTGTTCGACACGATCGCGGCGGAGTCGCAGCGGCTGATCAACGAGACCTACAGCGCCTTCCTGCAAGGTTTCATGCCGAACCTGGCCCGGCCCGACGTCGACGTCCTCGACGGTCTGACCACCGTGATCGCCGTGGACCAGCAGCGGATGGGTTCCGACCCCCGCTCCACCGTCGGCACCGCCACCGACGCCAACGCGATGCTGCGCATCCTCTTCAGTCGCCTCGGCAAGCCGCACATCGGCCCACCCGGCGCGTTCTCCTTCAACACCGCCTCGGTCAGCGCGAGCGGCGGCCTGACGGTCGACCGGGGCGCCGACAGGACCAAGACCGAGAAGGTGACCTTCAGCCGCACCGGCGGCATGTGCACGCACTGCGAGGGCCGGGGCACGGTCTCCGACATCGACCTCACCCAGCTCTACGACGACTCCAAGTCGCTCTCCGAGGACCCGTTCACCATCCCCACGTACACGGGCGGCGGCTGGGTCGTGCGGGTCATCGCCGAGTCGGGCTTCTTCGACAAGGAGAAGCCCATTCGCGAGTACACCAAGAAGGAGCGGCACGACTTCCTCTACCGCGAGCCGACCAAGGTGAAGATCAACGGTGTCAACCTCACCTACGAGGGGCTGATTCCGAAGATCCAGAAGAGCTTCCTCTCCAAGGACCGCGAGTCGATGCAGCCGCACATCCGGGCGTTCGTGGACCGGGCGGTCACCTTCACGGAGTGTCCCGAGTGCGACGGCACGCGGCTGAGCGAGGCGGCCCGCTCCTCGAAGATCGGCACGGTCAGCATCGCCGACGTCTGCGCGATGGAGATCCGCGACCTGGCCGAATGGGTCCGCGGGCTGACGGAGCCGTCCGTGGCGCCCCTGCTCGCCAAGCTCCAGCACACCCTCGACTCGTTCGTGGAGATCGGCCTCGGCTACCTCTCCCTCGACCGGGCTTCCGGCACGCTCTCCGGTGGCGAGGCGCAGCGCACCAAGATGATCCGCCACCTCGGGTCCGCGCTCACCGACGTCACCTATGTCTTCGACGAGCCCACCATCGGCCTGCACCCCCATGACATCCAGCGGATGAACAACCTGCTCCTGCGCCTGCGCGACAAGGGCAACACCGTGCTGGTCGTGGAGCACAAGCCGGAGACGATCGCCATCGCCGACCACGTCGTGGACCTCGGCCCCCGCGCCGGAACGGCGGGCGGCACCGTCTGCTTCGAGGGCACGGTCGAGGGCCTGCGAGCCGCCGACACCGTCACCGGCCGTCATCTCGACGACCGGGCCAAGATCAAGCCGACGGTCCGCAAGCCCACCGGCGCGCTGGAGATCCGGGGCGCGTCGGCGAACAACCTCCAGAACGTCGACGTCGACATCCCGCTCGGAGTGCTCACCGTGGTCACCGGGGTCGCCGGCTCCGGCAAGAGCTCGCTCCTGCACGGCTCGATCCCCGCCGCCGAGGGCGTGGTGGCGGTCGACCAGACCCCGATCCGCGGCTCCAGGCGCAGCAACCCGGCGACGTACACCGGGCTGGCCGACCCGATCCGCAAGGCCTTCGCCAAGGCCAACGGCGTGAAGCCCGCGCTGTTCAGCGCCAACTCCGAGGGCGCCTGCCCCACCTGCAACGGCGCCGGTGTCATCTACACCGACCTGGCGATCATGCAGAGCGTCGCCACCCCGTGCGAGGAGTGCGAGGGCAGGCGGTTCGGGGCATCGGTCCTGGAGTACCGCCTCGGTGGCCGCGACATCAGCGAGGTGCTCGGGATGCCGGTGACCGAGGCCGAGGAGTTCTTCGGCGGCGGTGAGGCCCACACCCCGGCCGCGCACCGGATCCTGGAGCGGCTCGCCGACGTCGGGCTCGGTTATCTCACCCTCGGCCAGCCGCTCACCACGCTGTCCGGTGGCGAGCGGCAGCGGCTGAAGCTGGCGACGCACATGGCCGACAAGGGCGGGGTGTACATCCTCGACGAGCCCACCACCGGGCTCCACCTCGCCGACGTCGAGCAGCTGCTCGGGCTGCTCGACCGGCTCGTCGACTCGGGCAAGTCGGTCATCGTCATCGAGCACCACCAGGCGGTCATGGCGCACGCCGACTGGATCATCGACCTGGGCCCGGGGGCGGGCCACGACGGTGGCCGGGTCGTCTTCGAGGGCACGCCGGCCGACCTGGTCGCGGCCCGCCCGACCCTGACCGGGGAGCACCTCGCGGCCTACGTCGGCGGCTGACGGGGGCTCCGGGGACGGCCGTGGGGCAGGTGCGCCCTGCCGGCGCTCGCCGCACGGCCGTTCAAGGTGGGCATTTACGACATAAAGCGTGAATCGGGTGAATAACGGCAACGTCTCGAGGGCACTCCGTCTGCTGAACTCCCCGACAGAACGGAGCCCCTGATGATCATCAAGAAGATGCACGAGATGGGCATCCGCAGCGAGCACGCCTACCTGGCCGCCATGACCTCCGTCGGCCTGAGCGTCGTCGCCTGGATGGGTTCGTTGAAGATGGAACACGGCACCGGCCTCGCCCGTGCCGACCGCTGGGGCATCTTCGTCGGCGAGTGGGCACCCACCTTCTTCGGCCTCGGCCTCGCCCTGTCCCACTACGAACAGCAGGACGGAACCCTCACCGCCGAGGTCCACGAGTTCCGCCAGCCGCGGAAGGCGGGCTGAACGGCCCAGCCCGACGAGCCCGCGACGCCGTCCGCGCGCACCCTGGTGCCATGGCGTCCGTGAAACCCGTCGTGGTCTACCCGCCCGCCGCTGACGGCGGCCGGCGGGTCCGTGTGGACGACCAGTTCCTCGGGATCGCGTACGGGCTGCTGGACGTCGCCGAGTTCCTGCGGCGGGCCGGGATCGAGGACGCGGACGAGGCGTACGCGGCCGTGTCGGGGCTGATCGAATGGCGCGGTGGCGGGCCCGGCACCTGGGGCGACGACTCCCGGTGACGCCGCCCCTTCGCCCAGTCGGGTCCGGCTGCGTGACCCGGGGGCGGGTCCGGCCGTTGTGCGGGGCATGAAGAAGCGCAGCATGCTCGCCATCGCCTCCCTCGCCACCGGCTTCGTCGTCGCGGCGGTCACTCCGTCCCACGCCGTCGGTGAGGGCCTCGGCCCCATCAGCGTGGACGAGACCCTCAAGACGCTCAACCAGACCGTCGCCAAGGACGGCCTGGCCGTGGCCAAGAAGGGCGGCGCCAAGAAGGTCGTCAAGAACGACGTCCGGAGGAAGGGCTGACGAGCCGCTCAGGCTCCGGTCCACGGCGTCGGCGCTTCCCCGGTGAGGGGGGCGCCGGCGCCGTTCTCGTGCGCCCTCAACTGGTCCTGGTTTCCGTGGCAGGGTGGAGCGGGCAAGCCTCAGGGGGCCAACAGAAGAGGGGGACCTGTGACCGTCGTCTGGATCAACGGCGCGTTCGGTGCGGGGAAGACCACCACCGCACGGGAACTGATCGAACTGATCCCGAACAGCACGCTCTTCGACCCGGAGGTCATCGGCGGTGCGCTCGCCCACCTGCTGCCGCCCAAACACCTCGCCGAGGTCGGCGACTTCCAGGAGCTGCCGATCTGGCGGCGGCTCGTGATCGACACGGCCGCCGCGATGCTCGGCGAGCTCGGCGGGACCCTGGTGGTCCCCATGACCCTGCTGCGTCAGGAGTACCGCGACGAGATCTTCGGCGGCCTGGCCGCGCGCAGGATTCCGGTCAGCCATATCCTGCTCGCTCCGGCCGAAACGATACTGCGGGAGCGTATAGCGGGCCGCGAGGTTCCGCGGGATCTTCCCGACGGCGAGGTGCGAATACGTCAGTGGTCCTTCGACCACATCAAGCCGTACCGGGCCGCCCTCGCCTCCTGGCTCACCGCCGACGCCCACCTGGTCGACACCAGCCACCTGACGCCGTACGAGACCGCCGCCCGGATCGCCGAGGCCGTCAACAACGGCACCGTGCCCGTCTGCGACATCGTGCAGACGCCCGAGCCCACCGCCGAGACACTCGCCGCCGGGGTGCTCCTCTTCGACGAGCGGGACCGGGTGCTGCTCGTCGATCCCACCTACAAGGCCGGCTGGGAGTTCCCGGGCGGTGTCGTCGAGCCCGGTGAGGCGCCCGCGCGCGCGGGAGTGCGGGAGGTCGCCGAGGAGACGGGCATCCGCCTCGACGCGTTGCCCAGCCTGCTCGTCGTCGACTGGGAACGCCCCGTGCCCCCAGGGTTCGGTGGCCTGCGGCTCCTCTTCGACGGCGGTCTCCTCGACTCCGCGGAAGCCGGACGGCTGTTGCTGCCCGGACCGGAACTGCGTGACTGGCGGTTCGTCAGCGAGGAGGAGGCCGCCGAACTGCTGCCCCCGGTGCGCTACGAGCGGCTGCGCTGGGCACTGCGGGCACGCGAACGCGGAGCGGCGATCTATCTGGAAGCCGGAGTGCCGGTCGGCTGAGCCGGCCTGTCCGCTCCCCTTTACCTGGTGCGGGGGATTCCGAGGGAAAAGCAATAGGAGACGGCTCCGCGGCCACTTCTAAGTGCTGCCCAAGGAATCGCCCGCACTTCTTCACGCTGCGGGTAATCACATTCCCCGCTCGCGTCAACACTTTTCCATGACCGCAAACAATCCCTTTTCTGGCCCCTGCTCGTCTTGACCGGACTCGTACGGCGTTGCGAAAGTCCGCAATGTCTCACGGCGGCACTCACGACCGCCACTCAATTTCCTTGCCCCAGGGGCAGATCCGGGATGTCCGTACGATGACCACGCAACACCAGCCGGTCGACACCGGCGGCGGCACCGCGCTGCTCACCGAGCCGTCGACGCAGGACTCCAGACCCGGCGGCACCGTTGCCGCCGGGCGTTCCCCGGCCCGGACGGCCTGGAAGCGGATCAGGCGGGACAAGGTCACCATGGCCGCCCTGGTCGCCACCCTTGTGTTCGTCCTGATCGCGCTGCTCGCACCGGTCCTCACCGCGCTGACCGGCTGGGGGCCGATCACCCCCGACAACAAGGCGATCGATCCCGACACGGGCAACTTCCCCTACGGGTCCCTGGGCGGCATCAGCGCCCGGCATCTGCTCGGCGTCGAACCGGGCACGGGCTACGACCTGTTCGCCCGGATCGTCTACGGACTGCGCACCTCCCTCTACGTGGGACTCGCCTCCGCCGTGCTGTCCACCGCCGTCGGTGTCGTGGCCGGGCTCGCGGCCGGCTACTTCGGCGGCTGGGTCGACTCCCTGCTGTCCCGGGTCATGGACGTGATGCTGGCGTTCCCGCAGTTGCTGTTCATCATCGCGCTCACCCCGGTGATCCAGAACGCGTTGCAGACCAACAGCCACGGCGGCACCGACGAGAACCTCCGCCTCCTCGTCCTGGTCCTCAACATCGCGGTCTTCGCCTGGGCCTACACCGCCCGCCTGGTGCGCGGCCAGGTGCTGTCCCTGCGCGAACGGGAGTTCGTCGACGCCGCGCGGCTGATGAGCGCCGGCCGGCGGCACATCCTCTTCCGGCAGCTGCTGCCCAACCTGTGGGCGCCGATCCTGATCTCCTTCGCCCTCGCCGTCCCGCAGAACATCACCACCGAGGCGGCCCTTTCGTACCTGGGCGTCGGCGTCATCCCGCCCACCCCCGACTGGGGAGCCCTGCTGTCGGACGCCTCCCAGTTCTTCCTCCAGGACCCGATGTACCTCTTCGTGCCCGGCGTCCTGCTCCTCCTGCTGGTCCTGGCGCTCAACCTCCTCGGGGACGGCGTCCGGGACGTCCTGGACCCCCGCGCCCGGCGCGCCTGACCGGCCACCCTCCCGAGTGTCGGCCCGGCGGTCCCATGAACGGCCGCCGGGCCAGTAGCAAGAACGGAGTTTCCTCGATGACGCGCAGCACGCGCAGATCGCGCACGGTCGCTCTCACGGCAACCGCCGTGGTGGTCGCCCTGGGGGCCACCGCATGCGGAGGGTCCGCGAGCGGCAGCAGTGGCAGCGGCGCCCCCGGCAAGGGCGGCACCCTGACCATCCTGAACAAGGCGGACTACGACCACCTCGACCCCCAGCGCGTCTACACGACCGAGGGGTCGAGCATGGACGAGGAGATCGTCCGCACCCTCACCGGCTGGGACGAGACCGGATCGACCCCGAAGCTGGTCGGCGACCTGGCCACCGACACCGGGACCCCGAGCAAGGGCGCCACCGTCTGGACCTTCCACCTGCGGCACGGTGTCAAGTACCAGGACGGCACCGAGGTCACCGCCCCGGACGTCAAGTACGGCGTGGAGCGCTTCTTCTCCTCCGACATCAACGGCGGCCCGCCCTACGCCTCCCAGTGGCTCGTCGGCGGCTCCGACTACAAGGGTCCCTATCAGGGCAAGCAACTCGGCTCCATCCAGACGCCGGACAAGTACACCGTCGTCTTCCATCTGAACCAGCCTGTGGCCGACTTCAACGAGACCACCACCATGACCGGCTGGTCCGCCGTGCCCAAGGCCCACGACACCGGCTCGACCTACGACACCAAGGTCTGGTCGGACGGCCCGTACATGATCAAGTCGTACACCAAGAACAAGGAACTCGTCCTCACCCGGAACACGCACTGGTCCCAGGCGACCGACCCGATCCGGCAGCAGAACGTCGACACCATGGACGTCAGGTTCGGCCAGGACGAGTCGGCCATCGACCAGCAGATCAAGTCCGACGCCGGCACGGCGCAGACGTCGATCCAGCAGTGGCCGATCGCGGGCTCCGACCTGGCCCAGCTCGCGAACGACCCGTCCCTGAAGAACCGTTACTACAAGATCCCCGCGCCCGGCATCAACTACCTGGCCATCAACACCACCAGGATCAAGGATCCCAAGGTCCGCCAGGCGATCGAGTACGCGATCGACAAGACCACGGTCCGGGGCGCGTTCGGCGGCGCCGCGTACGGTGACTACGCCACCACCATGCTCAGCCCCGGCATCGGCGGCTACCGGAAGTTCAACCGGTACAGCGCCAACCCGGCGGGCAACCTCGCCCGGGCCAAGGCCCTGATGAAGCAGGCCGGCGACCCGAAGCCGAGCATGTCGATCGCCGTGGAGAACACGCCCACCCAGGAGCATTTCGCCGACGCCGTGAAGACCGCGCTGGAGCGCATCGGCATCACCGTCAACATCACCCCGATCGACGCGTCGAACTACTTCAGCACCGTCAACAACGTGAAGAACCAGTACGACCTGACCTGGGGCGACTGGATCGCCGACTGGCCGAACGCCTCCACGGTGCTGCCCACCCTCTTCGACGGCCGGCTGATCAAGAAGAACCCGCAGGCCAACCAGGACCTGTCGTACCTGAACGACCCGAAGGTCGACGCGCTCATCGACAAAGCCGCCAGGATGACCGACGTCAAGCAGCGCAACGCCGCCTACGGACAGATGGACGAGCAGATCCTGAAGGACGCCGCGGTGGTGCCGCTGACCTACATGAACTTCAGCGACATGTCCGGCTCCAAGGTCGGCGGAGTCATCCCGGACACGATCCTGGCCGAGCCGAGCCTGGTCCACGTCTACGTCAAGCACTGACGGACGCACTCCTTCGAACCCCGCCGGCGGCCTGGGCCGCCGGCGGGCAGCCCACTCACGTCAGGTCCCGGCACCCCATGTTTCGTTACCTCGTCAGACGCCTGCTGGCAGCGGCCGTGATCATGCTGGTGATCACCACCATCACCTTCTTCATCTTCTTCGCCCTGCCCTCCGACCCCGCGTTGCTCGCCTGCGGCAAGACCTGCTCCCCCTCCCGGCTCGCGGAGATCAAGCACTCGCTGGGCCTGGACCAGAGCTATCTCACGCAGTTCTGGGAGTTCCTCAAGGGGCTGTTCGCCGGCCGTGACTTCGGCGACCAGAGCGTCCGCATCCACTGCGGGGCCCCCTGCCTCGGTGTCTCCTTCCAGACCGACACCCCCGTCCTGACCACGCTGCTGGAGGACTTCCCGGCGGACCTCTCCCTCGGTCTCGGCGCCGCGGTGGCGTTCCTGGTCCTGGGCGTCGGCCTCGGCACCGTCGCCGCGGTCCGCAGGGGCCGGGCCGCCGACAAGGCGGCGGTCGGACTGGCCCTGTTCGGCGTGTCGGTGCAGATCTACTTCATCGGTCTGCTGCTGCTGTACCTCTTCGTCGACAAGTTCCAGATCCTGCCGGCCTCCGGCTACACACCGATCACCGAGGACCCGGCCGGCTGGTTCCAGGGGCTGATCCTGCCGTGGACCACCCTGGTCGTCGTCTACCTCGCGATGTACACCCGGCTCACCCGCTCCTCCATGCTGGAGGTCTTCGCCGAGGACTACATGCGCACCGCCCGCGCCAAGGGCCTGCCGGCCGCCACCGTCGTCCTCAAACACGGACTGCGGGCCGCCGTCACCCCGATCATCACCATCTTCGGCATGGACGTCGGCTCCCTGATCGGCGGCTCCGCGGTCATCACCGAGTCGGTGTTCGGCATCAACGGCATCGGCAAGCTCGCCGTCGACTCCGTCCAGAACTCCGACCTGCCGGTCATCCTCGGCACCACGCTCTTCGCCGCGACCTTCGTCGTCCTCGCCAACGTCGTCGTCGACCTGGTGTACGGCCTCGTCGACCCGCGCGTACGCCTCGCCTGAGCCCTTCTTCGTCCTTAGGAACCACCCGTGTCCGTTCAGACCTCACCGCACCCCGCGGACGTCACGCCCGCGCCCCCACCCTTCCTCGACGTACGCGACCTCAGGGTGCACTTCCCGACCGAGGACGGCGTCGTCAAGTCCGTCGACGGCGTCTCCTTCACCCTGGAGAAGGGCAGGACCCTCGGCATCGTCGGCGAGTCGGGCTCCGGCAAGTCGGTGACCTCGCTGGCCCTGCTCGGACTGCACAAGGGCACCCGCGCCCGGGTATCCGGCGAGATCCGGCTGGAGGGCAGGGAACTCGTCGCCCTGCCCGAGGCCGAGATGCGCCGACTCCGCGGCCGTACCGTCTCCATGATCTTCCAGGACCCGCTGTCCGCGCTGCACCCCTTCTTCACCATCGGCTCCCAGATAGCCGAGGCCTACCGCGTGCACCACGAGGTCTCCAGGAAGGAGGCCAGGGAGCGGGCGGTGGAGATGCTGAAACGCGTCGGCATCCCGCAGCCAGAACGCCGGGTCAGGGACTATCCGCACCAGTTCTCCGGCGGCATGCGCCAGCGCGCCATGATCGCCATGTCCCTGGTCTGCGACCCCGCCCTGCTCATCGCCGACGAACCCACCACGGCCCTGGACGTCACCGTCCAGGCGCAGATCCTCGACCTGATCCGCGATCTCCAGGAGGAGTTCGGCTCCGCCGTCGTCATCATCACGCACGACCTCGGCGTCGTCTCCGACATCGCCGACGACATCCTGGTGATGTACGCCGGCCGCCGCATCGAGTACGGCACCACCCGCGAGGTGCTCACCCAACCCCAGCACCCGTACACCTGGGGCCTGTTGCAGTCGATGCCGCACCTCACCGGGGACGTCGGCGTACGGCTGAATCCGATCCCCGGCACCCCGCCGAGCCTGATCAACGTGCCGGACGGCTGCTCCTTCCACCCGCGCTGCGCCTACAAGGGCCGGGTGCCGGAAGGGCGCTGCACCGTGGACCGCCCCGAGCTGCGCCTCGTCTCCGGCACCGCAGGGCACATCGCCGCCTGCCATCTCACCGACGAGGCCAAGCAGGAGCTCCGGGTCGGGGCCGGCCGGCCGGACGACGGCGGTGCCGGAACCGTACGGGCCGCGCAGTGACGACGGCGGACGAAAGGGAGCATGCCGTGAGCACCATCCAGCCCCTCACGGGGCAGGCCGCCGACCGCACGACCGGAGAGAACCTCCTCGAAGTGCGCGGTCTGCAGAAGCACTTCCCCCTCCGGCAGGGCATCGTCTTCCGGCGGCAGATCGGGGCCGTCCGCGCCGTCGACGGCATCGACTTCTCGGTCGGTCCCGGCGAGTCGCTGGGCCTGGTCGGCGAGTCCGGCTGCGGCAAGTCGACCACGGGCCGGCTGATCACCCGGCTGCTCGAACCCACCGGCGGGTCCGTGCTGTTCGACGGCGAGGACATCACTCACCGGCCCGCCGCACGGATGCGGGAGGCCCGTCGCAACCTCCAGATGATCTTCCAGGACCCGTACTCCTCGCTGAACCCCCGGCACACCGTCGGCACCATCATCGAGACGCCGATGCGCCTCAACTCCATCGACCCGCCCCAGGGCCACAAGCGCCGCGCGCAGGAACTCCTGGAGACGGTGGGGCTCAACCCCGAGCACTACAACCGCTACCCGAACGAGTTCTCCGGCGGCCAGCGCCAGCGCATCGGCATCGCCCGCGCCCTCGCCCTGCGGCCGAAGCTGATCGTCGCCGACGAGCCCGTCTCCGCGCTGGACGTCTCCATCCAGGCGCAGGTCGTGAACCTGCTCCAGGACCTCCAGCGGGAGTTCGGCATCGCCTTCGTCTTCATCGCTCACGACCTCGCCGTCGTACGGCACTTCTCCGAACGGGTCGCCGTGATGTACCTCGGCAAGATCGTCGAGGTCGCCGCACGGGAGTCCCTCTACACCCGCCCCCGCCACCCGTACACCCACGCGCTGCTGTCCGCCGTGCCCGAGGCCGACCCCGACGCCCCACAGCGGCGCGAGCGCATCCGGCTGGCCGGTGACGTGCCCTCACCGATCGACCCGCCCTCCGGTTGCCGCTTCCGCACCCGCTGCTGGAAGGCCCAGGACAGGTGCGCCACCGAGGATCCGCCGCTGGTTCGTGTCGAGGGCAGCCCCGCCGGCCATCTGACCGCCTGCCACTTTCCCGAGGAGCCGTCCCTCACCGCCCGCGAGGAGGCCATCGTCCTGGACCCGGCGCTCGACTAGGCGGGGTCGCCCGTGATCGCGCCGCGCAGCGCCTCGGCCGCCTGCCCCAGCATCGGGGCCCCGTGGCCGAAGCAGGCCACGTCCGCGTCCAGCTCCGCCAGTCGCCGGCAGGCCGTGAGGACCTGGGCGCGATCGAGGTTGAACACGCCGGGCATCACCGTGCCGTCCACGGGCGACGCGGCGACCGTGTCACCCGTGAACAGCACGCCGTGCTCCGGGAGATGGAGCGCGATGCTGCCGGGCGTGTGTCCTGGCACGTGCACGACGTGCGCCCCGCCGCCCACGTCCAGTACGTCACCGCCGGACAACTCGGTGACCTGGGCCGGGCGTACGTGGTCCCCCTGGGGCAGGAGTCTCGCGGCCTGCTCGTACAGCGGCCGCTCCCAGTCCTCGAACACCGGGGGCGGGCCCGGCACGTCGCCGCGCACGGCAGGGGCGTCGAGCCGGTGCGCCAGCACCTCGGCACCGGTGAGCGCGGCCAACTCGCCCGCCCCGCCCGCGTGGTCCTCGTGGAAGTGGGTGAGCACGATCCGCCGTACGGCCCCGGGGGCCCGGCCGAGCGCGGCCACCGCCTCGGCGATCGGGGCACCGGAACCGGCCGGACCGGCGTCGATCAGCGTCAGTTCGTCGCCGTCGCGCCAGAGGTAGGCCTGGCCGACCGGGAAGCGCAGCAGGTGCAGACGGGGGAGGAGTTCGATGACGTCCATGGGGCGACACTAGGAAAGGCCCCCGTCCCCGGACGAGGGCCTCTGCTGAGGGCAGAGCCGGTCAGCTCGCCGCGTAGTTCCGCAGGAACAGCGCCTCGGCCACCGACAGCCGCTCCAGTTCTCCCGGGGACACGCTCTCGTTCACCGCGTGGATCTGCGCCTCCGGCTCGCTCAGCCCGATGAGCAGGATCTCCGCCTGCGGATAGAGGGCGGCCAGCGTGTTGCACAGCGGGATGGAGCCGCCCTGCCCGGCGTACTGCATGCGCTGCCCCGGGTAGGCCGCCGCCATCGCGTCCGCCATCGCCCGGTACGCCGGGCTGGAGGTGTCGGCACGGAAGGCCTGGCCCTGGCCGATCTGCTCGGTGCTCACGCGCGCGCCCCACGGCGTGTGCGCCTCCAGGTGCGCCTGGAGCAGCTTGGTCGCCTCGGCCGCGTCCACGCCCGGCGGCACCCGCAGGCTGATCAGCGCACGGGCGCCGGCCTGCACGGACGGGGTGGCGCCGACGACGGGCGGGCAGTCGATGCCGAGGACCGTCACGGCCGGCCGGGCCCAGATGCGGTCGGCGACCGTGCCGGAGCCGATCAGCTCCACGTCGTCCAGCACCTTGGCGTCCCGGCGGAACTGCTCCTCGTCGTACGGGAGCCCCTCCCAGGCCGCGTCCGCGGCCAGTCCGTCGACGGTCGTCGAACCGTCCTCGGCGCGCAGCGAGTCCAGGACGCGGATCAGAGCGGCGAGCGCGTCGGGCGCGGCACCGCCGAACTGGCCCGAGTGCAGGTTGCCGGCGAGCGTGTCGACCCGGACGCGGACGAGGGTCATACCGCGCAGGGTGGAGGTGACGGTCGGCAGACCGACCCGGAAGTTGCCCGCGTCGCCGATGACGATCGTGTCGGCCTCCAGCAGCTCCGGGTGCTCCTCGGCGTACCGCTCCAGGCCGCCCGTGCCTTGCTCCTCGGATCCCTCCGCGATCACCTTCACATGGACCGGTACCCCGCCGTTCGCCTTCAGCGCGCGCAGTGCCAGCAGATGCATGATCACGCCGCCCTTGCAGTCGGCGGCCCCGCGCCCGTACCAGCGCCCGTCCCGCTCGGTCAGCTCGAACGGCGGGGTGCTCCAGGCGGCCTCGTCCAGCGGCGGCTGCACGTCGTAGTGGGCGTAGAGCAGGACGGTCTTCGCGCCCTCCGGGCCGGGCAGGTAGCCGTACACCGACTGCGTCCCGTCGGGGGTGTCGAGCAGGGCCACGTCCTGGAAACCCTCGGCGGCGAGCGCGTCGGCGACCCAGCGGGCGGCGCCCTCGCTCTCGCTCCTCGGGAACTGGTCGAAGTCGGCCACCGACCGGAAAGCCACCAGTTCGGTGAGTTCCGCCTTCGCCCTCGGCATCAGCGAGGCGACGGTCTCGGCAACCGGATTCGACGACATGGGCACGCTCCTCGTGGGTGCGACGTTGTAGCGGTGAGTGCTGTAGATCCTCCCACAGCGGACTGTGACGAGGTCCGCCGTAGGATGCGGGAGGTAGCAGCGGCAGGCGGCTTGATCGGGAGCAGTAGACCATCGTGAGCAGCGAGAACTCTTCGGCGGACGACGTGCAGCAAGTGTGGGACGTCGTCGTGGTGGGCGCGGGACCCGCGGGCGCTTCGGCCGCGTACGCGGCGGCGGTCGCCGGCAGACGCGTGCTGTTGCTGGAGAAAGCGGAGCTGCCGCGGTACAAGACGTGCGGCGGCGGCATCATCGGTCCCTCGCGCGACTCCCTCCCGCCCGGCTTCGAGCTGCCGCTCAGGGACCGGGTGCATGCGGTGACGTTCTCCCACAACGGCCGCTTCACCCGCACCCGCCGGTCCAGGCAGATGCTGTTCGGGCTGATCAACCGGCCCGAGTTCGACCAGCAGCTCGTCGAGCACGCCCAGAAGGCGGGCGCCGAAGTGCGTACGGGGGTCACCGTCCAGCGGGTCGAGCAGCACGGCTCGACGGTGCCCGACCGGCGCACGGTCGCCGTGCTCCTCCAGGGCGGCGAGGTCCTGCTCGCGCGCGCCGTGGTCGGCGCGGACGGCAGCGCCAGCCGCATAGGCGCCCATGTCGGGGTCAAGGTCGACCAGGTGGACCTCGGCCTGGAGGTGGAGATCCCCGTGCCGGACACCGTGGCCGAGGACTGGAAGGGGCGGGTGCTCATCGACTGGGGCCCGATGCCCGGCAGTTACGGCTGGGTCTTCCCCAAGGGCGACACCCTGACGGTCGGAGTGATCTCGGCGCGGGGTGAAGGCGCCGCCACGAAGCGGTACTTGGAGGAGTTCGTCGGGCGGCTGGGCCTCGCCGGATTCGAACCCGGCATCTCCTCCGGGCACTTGACCCGCTGCCGTGCCGACGACTCGCCGCTGTCCCGTGGACGGGTGCTGGTGTGCGGCGACGCGGCGGGCCTGCTGGAGCCGTGGACCCGCGAGGGCATCTCCTTCGCGCTGCGGTCCGGGCGGCTCGCGGGGGAGTGGGCGGTCCGGATCGCCGAGGCCCACGACGCGGTGGAGACCCGCCGGCAGGCGCTCAACTACGCGTTCGCGGTCAAGGCCGGGCTCGGCGTGGAGATGAGTGTAGGCAAGCGGCTGCTGGCCGTGTTCGAGCGCCGTCCCGGGCTGTTCCACGCGGCACTGACGAGCTTCCGCCCGGCCTGGAAGGCGTTCAAGGACATCGCGCAGGGCGCCACCTCCCTGGGCGAGATCGTCCGCACGCATCCGATGGCCCAGCGTGCCCTGGCCGCGCTGGACCGTCGTCCCGCCGTGCCGGACGACGAGGTCAGCCCTTCAGGGTGATCTCGAAGACCGGATGGTCGGGGGCGATCCGGCGGAGCTGGTCGTCCGGGGAGTCCGGGCCGACCCCGGCGAAGAAGACCCCGACCTCGGCTTTCCAGCGCTTGAGGTAGGCGCGCAGGATCGGGGTCTTGTCGTCGTCGGCCACCTCGGTCGCGGTGAACGGGTCCACGCGCTTGCCGAGGTGCAGCTCGCCGCCGCCCGCCGCGCGCATGTTGTGCGTCCACTGGACGTGACCGCGGGGCGCGACGAGGTACTGCCGGCCGTCCAGGGTCAGCAGGTTGACCGGGGTGGTGCGCCACTGGCCGCTCTTGCGGCCGCGGACGGCGAGGACGCGGGAGCCCCAGACGCTGATGCCGCGGCGGGTCATCCAGGCCACGAGGCGGTTGAAGACGTTGACGGTGAACCAGCCGGGCTTCCGGACGTGTGTGGACATGGGGTCCCCCTGCTCACTCATTGTGGAGCGGTGCTCTCTTTTGTGAGCACTGCTCTCGCTCGATGGGTTCAGTCTGCCCGAGGTCGACCCGTGAAGCAAGAGCAGTGCTCTCGTTTGTGTGCACCGCTCTGCTTTCATGGCAGACTTCCCGCATGAGCACCGCACACGGCGCCCGTGCCCGGGCCAGGATCGAAGTCACCGCGGCCATCAAGGACGAGGCCCGCAGACAGCTCGCCGCGGAGGGCGCCGCCCGGCTCTCCCTGCGGGCCGTGGCCCGCGAGCTGGGCATGGCCTCGTCCGCGCTGTACCGCTACTTCCCCAGCCGTGACGACCTGCTGACCTCTCTCATCATCGACGCCTACGACTCCCTCGGCGAGCGGGCCGAGGCCGCTCATGAGTCGGCGACCGTCGATCCTTTCCGGCGGTGGATCGCGGTCTGTGAGGCGGTGCGGGGCTGGGCGCTGGACCACCCCCACGAGTACGCGCTGATCTACGGATCGCCCGTGCCCGGCTACACGGCCCCCGACACCACCGTCCCGTCAGCCGCCCGCGTCGGCCTCCTGCTCCTCGGCATCGCCCGCGACGCCCACCACGGCACCGGCTTGGCCGGCCCCGCACTGCCGTCCGAGCTGCGCCCGGAGGCCGAAAGGATGGCCGCCGACCTCGCGCCCGACCTTCCCCCGGAGGTGGTGTCAGCTCTCGTCGCGTCCTGGGCCCAGCTGTACGGCCTGGTCGGCTTCGAGCTGTTCGGCCAGTTCCACCGGGTGGTGGAGGACCGGGAGCCCTTCTTCCGCCACGCGGCGGGTCAACTGGCTCGGGGAGTGGGGCTGGTGCCCGGTCCTGCCGAGGACGCGGCGCCGGACGGCGGTGTACTTCCCGGGGAGTACGCGTGATCGCCACGCCGGGGTGACGCCGGTGCGGGAGTCCGGCGTCTAGCGTGGCCGGTATGGACGAGCAGCGCGTGCGGAGCGGGCCGCCGCAGTGGTGGCGGCACGGGCCCGCGTGGTGGGACCGGTGGGAAGGACGGGGATCTCGGTGGCCCTGGCGGTCCACCGTCGTCGTGACCGCGTTCGTGCTGGCCGGGTCGAACTTCGCCGCCCACGGGCAGCAGGGAGAGCGGGCGGAGCTGGATGTCTTCGCGCGCGTGCTGCTGCTGGTGGCCGGAGGGCTGCTGCTGTGGCGGAAGCGGTACCCCGTGGCCGTTGTGTTCGGCACGGCCGCCGCCGTCATGGTGTACCTGGGAGCCGGATACCCCTACGGGCCGGTGCTCTTCACCGTCGCCCTGGCGTGCTTCAGCGCGATCGTCGCCGGGCATCGCTGGGCCGCGTGGGCGGCGATGGGCATGCTCTGGGCCGGGCACGTCCTGGTGGCGCACTGGCTCTACCGGTGGCTGCCGCCGTCGGGGGACTCCGCCCTCTCCTGGGGCGAGGAGATCGTCGTCGCCACCTGGGTGGTGGCGATCGTGGCGGTGTCGGAGCTGTTCCGGGTCCGGCGCGAGCAGTGGATCCGCGAGCGGGCCGAGCGGGCCGAGGCCGCGCGGCGGCGGGCCGACGAGGAGCGGCTGCGGATCGCCCGGGAGCTGCACGACGTACTCGCCCACAGCATCTCTGTGATCAATGTGCAGGCGGGGGTCGGCCTCGCGCTCCTCGACACCGACCCCGAGCAGGCCCGCTCGGCGCTCACCACGATCAAGGCCAAGAGCAAGGAGGCGCTCGGCGAGGTGCGCCAGGTGCTCGGCACCCTGCGCGCGCCCGGTGACGCACCACGCGCCCCGGCCCCCGGGCTGGACCGGCTGCCCGAACTGGTGGCGCAGGCGGCGAGCGCGGGCCTGACCGTCGACGTCGAGGGCGAGCCGCCGCGCCTCGCGCCGGGCACCGACCTCGCCGCCTTCCGGATCGTCCAGGAGGCCCTGACCAACGTCGTACGGCACTCGGGCTCGCGGCACGCCCGCGTGCACCTCGCCCACGACGCGCGCGTGCTGCGGCTGCGCGTCGACGACGACGGGCCCGCGACCGGCGCCGAGGCCGGCGGCAGCGGCAACGGGCTGGCCGGTATGCGGGAGCGGGCCGCCGCGCTGGGTGGCACCATCGAGGCGGGGACCCGTCCGGACGGCGGTTTCCGGGTGCTCGCCGAACTGCCGATGACGGCGTCCGCCGGTCCGTGAGGCGGCGGCGAACCGAGGACGACACATGGAGGACCGGTGATCCGCGTACTGCTCGCCGACGACCAGTCACTGGTCCGGGCGGGGTTCCGGGCGCTGCTCGACGCGCAGCCGGACATCGAGGTGGCCGCGGAGGCCGCCGACGGCGAGGAGGCCGTGCGTCGGGTCCGTGAACTGCGGCCCGACGTCGTCCTGATGGACATCCGGATGCCCGCGCTCGACGGCCTGGCCGCGACCCGCCGGGTCACCGAGGACCCGGCCCTGAAGGACGTGAAGGTGGTCATGCTGACCACCTTCGAGCTCGACGAGTACGTCTTCGAGGCGATCCGCTCGGGCGCCTCCGGCTTCCTGGTGAAGGACACCGAGCCGGACGAGCTCCTGCGTGCCGTACGGGCGGTGGTCGCGGGCGACGCGCTGCTGTCGCCGGGGGTGACACGCAGGCTGATCGGCGAGTTCGCGGCCCGTTCCAAGGAGCCGGCGGCGGCCGATGCCCTGGCCTTGCTCACCGAGCGGGAGCGTGAGGTGATGACCCTGGTCGGTATCGGCCTGTCCAACGAGGAGATCGCGCGTCGCCTGGTGGTCAGCCCGCTCACCGCGAAGACCCACGTCAGCCGCACGATGGTGAAGCTGAATGCCCGCGACAGGGCCCAACTCGTCGTGCTCGCCTACGAGTCGGGGCTCGTGCGGCCGGGCTGGCTGGGCTGACCCGCCGACCGGAACCGGACCAGCACGCTGACGACCCGGGCGGCGAAGAGGACGGGCGCGAGCACCAGGCCGATGCGCGGCAGCAGGCGTTCCGCCGTGTCCGGCAGGTCGAAGAGCAGCGCCGGACCGGCCACCGCCCCGAAGACCACCGCCGCCGCGAAGGCCGCACTGCACAGCGCGTACCCGATCTCGACCGTGATCGCGTCTCGCTCGGCCTGAGTGCGCCGTCCCCCGTGATGCGTCATACGGTGAGTCAAACAGGGGCGCGCCCGGCGGGCAAGCAACTCCGCCGGGCGCGTGTGGAAGGCGCTCCCCCTAGTCGCGTACGGGTACGCGCTCCGCCTCCCTGAGAGTGGACTTGGCGACCACGACGGACGGACGGTTCCGGCGGGTCCGCAGGCCCGTGAGGGTGATCAGCAGGCCGGCGAGGGCGATGAGGGTCACGACGACGAAGCCGGGGCGGTAGCTGTCGAGGACGGCCTGCGGGGTGACGGCACCGTCCTCGGGGGCGTTCGCGGTCACCACCGCCGTCACCACGGCGAGGAAGATCGCGCCGCCCACCTGCACCGAGGTGTTGAGCAGCCCGGAGACCATGCCCTGCTCGTGCTCGTCGACGCCGTTGGTGGCCTGGACGTTGAGGGACGGGAAGGTCAGCGCGAAGCCCGAGCCGACCAGCAGCATCGTCGGCAGGATCGCCGCCACGTAGACCGGGTCGAGGTCGACGCGCAGGAACAGCACATAGCCGACCACCATCAGGACGAAGCCGAGCACCATCAGCCGGGCCGTGCCGAACCGGTCGATGACGGCCCCCACCTTCGTCGCGGACAGGGCCACCAGCGCGCCCGCCGGCAGGAACGCCAGCGCCGTGTGCAGCGCCGACCAGCCGAGCAGCTGCTGCATGTACAGCGTGACCAGGAACTGGAAGCCGATGTAGCTCCCGATGAACGTCATCGCACCCAGCTGAGCCCGCACCTGCGGCCCCGAGCGCAGCACCCCGAGCCGGATCAGCGGACCGGGGCTGCGCCGCTCGACGGCGACGAAGGCCACCAGCAGCACGGCCACCGCGGCGAAGGACAGCACGGTCCGGGCCGCGGCCCAGCCCACCTCGGGCGCCTCGACGACGGTGAAGACGAGCAGCAGCATCGAGGCGGTGCCGAGGACCGCGCCGGGGATGTCGTAGCCGCCCTGGCCGCGTTCGCGCTCACTGCGCGGCAGCAGCTTCAGGCCCACGAGCAGGGCGATCAGCGCGATGGGGGCGGGCAGCAGCATCGTGAGCCGCCAGCTCGCCTCGGTGAGCAGGCCGGAGAAGACCAGGCCCATCGAGTAGCCGGTGGCGCCGCAGGTGGTGTAGATGGCCAACGCCCGGTTGCGGAGCGGTCCTTCGGGGAACGTCGTGGTGATGATGGACAGACCGGCGGGGGCCGTGAAGGCCGCGCTCAGGCCTTTGACGAAGCGGCTGGCGATGAGCAGCGGTCCCGAGTCGACGATGCCGCCCAGCAGCGAGGCCAGTGCGAAGACGCCCAGGGCGACCAGGAAGACCTGACGCCGGCCCAGCAGGTCGGCGGTACGGCCGCCGAGGAGCAGCAGACCGCCGTAGCCGAGGATGTAGCCGCTGACGATCCATTGCAGCGCGGAGGTCGACAGGCCGAGGTCGGCGCCGATGGACGGCAGCGCCACGCCGACCATGGACACGTCCAGGGCATCCAGGAACATCGCGGCGCAGAGCACCAGGAGGGTGCCCCAGAGCCGGGGAGTCCAACGCCCGTCGGACGTCGGGGTGGTGAGCGGAGAGGTCATGCCCCGAGACACTACATGCGCATGCATGGAATGCAAGTGCATTTAATTCAGATGCAACAATCTTGGCTCTCTGTTACGGTTCCGCGCATGGCGGCGACCCAGGCCGAGCAGGCCCTCGTGGAACAGTGGCGGGACATTCTGGCGCTGCACGCGCGCACCCAGTGCGAACTCGACCGGGCCCTGCACGCTCATGGCCTGTGCGCGAGTGACTTCGAGGTGCTCGACGTCCTCGCCGGGTGCCGGGCGTCGAAGGGCACGCCCTCCTACCGCGTCCAGGAGATCTCCGAGCGGGTCCATCTCAGCCAGAGCGCGCTGTCACGGCTGATCGCCCGGCTGGAGAAGGAGGGGCTCGTCGAGCGCTGCATGTGTCCGCAGGACCGGCGGGGCGTGCAGGTCGCGCTCACGGCGAAGGGACGCGCGCTGCACGGCGAGGTACTGCCGGTGCAGCGCGCGGTACTCGAACGGATGCTGGCGGACGACTGATCCCGCCCGGGACTCAGACGGCCGACGCCTCCCGCCACAGAGTGGCGAGCGCCTGGTCGCCCGAGACGGTCGGCACCGAAGCCCGGTTCCACAGCGCCAGGTACAACTGCTCCGCCGGGCCCGAGAGTTCACAGTCGGCCTCCCCGGACGCGCCCGGCGTCGTCACGGGCGGTTCCGGGGACAGCCGTACGGTCCACACCGCGTCGGTGTCGTCCGTGCGCACCCGCAGCACACGCGGCTCGGGAGTGTGGAGCCGGCTCTTGGGCCGGGCTTGGAACCCGAGCAGGAGTTCGTCGATGCCGTCGGTCGCGAACTCCGGGGTGACGGCGGTCGGGGCGCCCCCGCGTGCGGCCTCCGCGTCGACCCGGTGCACCGCCGTCTCGTGCGCCTGCCGCCGGGCCCAGAAGGCCAGCGGGGACGGGGCAGGCAGGAAGGCCCAGCACGCCACGTCGGGTGCGGCGCCGGCCAGCGTGCCGACGAGGAGGCGGTGGCTGTCGCGGTACCAGTCCACCAGCTCCGCGCCGTCGAGGGCGGCGGGTTCGGGCAGGGGGCGGCGCTCGGTCAGGCCTTCCGCGACATAGGCGGCGGCCCAGCGGTGCACGGCGCCGGTGTGCCGCAGCAGGTCGCGCACCTGCCATTCCGGGCAGGTCGGCACCTTGGCGTCCGTCCCCGCCTTCTCGGCGGCCGCGGCCAGCAGCCGGCCCTCGTTCTCCAGCGCTTGAAGGAACTCGGCGGTCTCCATGCCGCCGAGTCTGCCGCATGGAGCGCGCTCCATGCCCCGGGGGTCACGGCAGCGGTGTGCCGCCCGTCGCGTTGACGATCTCGGCGGTGATGTACGACGCCTCCTGGGAGGCCAGGAAGACGTACGCCGGAGCCATCTCGGCCGGCTGCGCGGGCCGCCCGATGGGGGCCTGCTTGCCGAACGTCTGCGTGTCCGGCAGCGTCGCCGGGATCAGCGGGGTCCAGACCGGGCCCGGTGCCACCGCGTTGACGCGGATGCCCTTCTCGATCAGCATCTGCGCGAGGCCCTGCGTGAAGGTGACGATCGCGCCCTTCGTCGTCGCGTAGTCCAGCAGGTGCGGACTGGGCTTGTAGGCCTGCACCGACGTGGAGTTGATGATGCTGCCGCCCTCCGGGATGTGCGGCAGCGCCAGCTTGCACAGCCAGAACATGCCGTAGAGGTTGGTGCGCATCACCCGGTCGAACTGCTCGGTGGAGATCGCCTCGATGCCGTCGGGCTGCGACATCTGGTACGCCGCGTTGTTCACCAGGACGTCGATCCGGCCGAACTCCTCGACGGCACGGTCGATCAGCGCCCGGCAGTTCGCCTCCTCCCGCACGTCGCACGGGACGGGCACGGCACGCCGGCCTGCCTCCTCGACCAGCCGGGCCGTCTCGGAGGCGTCGTCCTTCTCGTCGTCCAGGTGGGTGAAGAGCACATCGGCTCCCTCACGGGCGAAGGCCAGGGCCACGGCCCGGCCGATCCCGGAGTCCCCACCGGTGATCACGGTCTTGCGGCCGGCCAGCCGGCCACTGCCCCGGTAGGACTCCTCACCGTGGTCCGGGGGCGGGTCCATGGGGCCGGTCCAGCCCGGGTGCGGCTGGTCCTGGGAGGGAAACTCCGGGGTCGGGTGCTGCTCGCCGGGGTGCTGCTGTTCGGTCACGGGTCTGCCTCCTCGTCCATGGCGTGCCCGGTGATCACCGGGGGCGAGCCCCGGGTACCCCGATCCAGGGTGCCGATCACCCGGGCCGGGGACGCGGCCGGCGTCGAGCGGGGCCGCTCAGCGCTCCTTGGGGGCCCGCGCCGCCAGCGCCTCCAGCACGAGGTCCACCGCCTCCTCGAAGGAACTGTCCGCCATCGCCGGCAGTTCGGAGCGGACGGCGGTCAGAGCCGGGTACGTATCCGGGTCCAGGCCCTGGTAGACGTTCCGCCAGGCGCGGTGATCGGCCTCGCGCCGCTCGCGCGGCAGGGCCTCGAACGCGGCGTCCGCGGCGGCGTGGCTGAGGACGGTGTCGATGAAGGCCAGGTAGAGCCGTGCGGCGCGGGACGGCTCAAAACCCGCCGACAGCAGCAGCCGGACCCCCGTCTCCACGGCCTGGATCTCGTTCCTGCGCCGGGTCACCCGGTGCGCGGCGAGGGCGGCCGCGCGAGGGTGGGCGAGATACCCGGCGCGGACCCGCAGGGCCATCTCCCGCAGTGCGGCCACCCAGTCGTCCCCGGGGACGAAACCGGCCATCGCGTCACCGATGATCCGGTCCGCGATGGCCAGCACCAGGTCGTCGGTGTCGTGGAAGTAGCGGTAGAGAGCGCTCGGATCGCAGCCCAGAGCCGCGCCGAGCCGGCGGACGCTCAGCGCCTCGGGACCGTGCTCGCCGATCAGCCGCAGCGCGGTGGCCACGATCAGGTCCTCCGACAGCAGGACCCCGGAGCGGGTGGGCCGCCGGCGCCTGCGTTCCTGCGGGACACGGGTGGACATGACCGGGCTCCTCTCGCAGCGGCCGACCGCCTGCTTCGGCACTCAGGGAACGGCCCGGCCGCACTTATGTCAACAGGATTGACGCAATGGGCGCCTCGGCTGTTCGATCGCAGTCCCGCGCGGCTCTTCCCGTCCCCTCGTCCCCGAGGAGCCCTCCATGTCGTCCGCACCGAGCCCGTCCACCGGGCCACGCCCCGCCCTGCGCCGTTCCCTCGGCGTCGTCGACGGCGTCGCCCTCGCCGCCTCCAGCACCGCCGCCACCACCAGCATCGCCATCGGCATGGGGACGACCGCCTCCATCGTGGGCCTCCAGGCCCCGGCGCTCCTGCTGCTCGCGTTCCTGCCGGTCCTCGGCATCGCCACCGCCTACGCCCGGCTCAACCGCTCGGAACCCAATTGCGGCAACGGCTACGTGTGGGTCGGCAAGTCCCTCGGCCCCTGGCCCGGCTTCCTGACCGGCTGGGTCACCGTGGTCGGCTCGGTCGTCTTCTGCGCCTACACCAGCGCGATCATGGGCTCGGTCGTCCTGATCCTCGCCAACAGAACCGGCCTGCACACCCTCGCCGGCATCAGACTCGACCCCTCGTCCACCGGGGTCACCACGGCGGTGGGGCTGGTGATCCTCCTCGCCCTCACGGCCCTGACCGTCACCGGGATGCGTGCCACCACCCGCTTCCAGTTCGCCCTGCTGGTCTTCGAGTACACGGTGCTGCTCGGCTTCTGCGGCTGGGCCCTGGTCACCGGCCACCACGCCTTCTCCCTGTCCTGGTTCAACCCCTTCGAGATCCCCGACGGCACCGCCTTCGCCCAGGGCCTGGTCCTCGCGGTGTTCTTCTTCTGGGGCTGGGACGCGGCCTTCAGCGTCACCGAGGAGACCAGGAAGCCCGAGGACTCGGCCCGGGGCGGCTTCATCGCCCTGTTCGCCATGCTCGGTCTGTTCCTCTTCGCCTCGGTCGCCTTCCAACGCGAGATGAGCCTCGCCGAACTCGTCCGCAACGGCCCGCAGGCCCTGCCGTACCTCGGGGAGAAACTGGCCGCCGAACCCTGGGCGACCCTGCCCCTGATCGCGCTGATGTTCTCCGCCGTCGCCTCCGTGCAGGCCACCCTGATCCCCACCGCGCGCGGGCTGCTCGCCATGGGCCGCGACCGCACCATGGGCCCGCTGTGGACCAGGATCCACCCGCGCCACGGCACGCCCGCCGTCGGCACGGTCGTGGTGACGGCCATCGCCGGCGTGATCGCCCTGCTCGCCGTCGCGCTGCCCGAGCTGAGCGACATGCTGCTGGCCGCCGTCAACGCCATCGGCCTGATCGTCGCCCTCTACTACGGCCTCACCGCGCTCGCCTGCGCCGTGCGCTTCCGTTCCGCGCGGCACGCGGGAGTGCGTGAGGCGCTGCTCGCCGTCGGTGTGCCCGCCCTGTCCGGCCTGGTACTGCTGGGCCTCGGCGGCTACCTCGGATACTCGTACCTGACCATGACCGACCACTTCGAACTGAGCCCGGACAACGGCTGGTTCATGTTCTCGCTGCCCGCCGTGATCGTGCTGGCCGGCCTCGGCATGGCCGCGATCGCCAAGTACGTCAGGCACGCGCCGTACTTCGCCACCGGGCACGGCACCGACGCCGAGTCCCTCACCCTCCCGATGGACCGCACGGCGGTCTGACCCCCTCATGGAGCTCATCCCCATGTCTCACCCCCAGGCCACGGGACCCGCCGACCTCGTCCTGACCGGCGGCCCCGTGCACACCGTCGATCCCGCCCGCAGCCGCGCCACCGCCGTGGCCGTGCGCGGCGGGCGGATCGCCGCCGTCGGCCACGACGAGGTGCACGAGCTGATCGGGCCGGGCACCGAGGTCGTCGACCTGGCCGGGAAACTGCTGCTGCCCGGCTTCCAGGACGCCCATGTCCACCCCCAGGGCGCGGGCCTCGAACTCGGCCTGTGCCATCTCGCCGACACCGTCGACCCGGACGAGTACCTGCGCCGGATCAAGGCCTACGCCGACGAGCACCCCGACGCCGAGTGGATCACCGGTGGCGGCTGGTCCCTGGAGGCGTTCCCAGGCGGCTCGCCCACCGCCGCCGCCCTCGACGCGATCGTCCCGGACCGCCCCGTCTTCCTGCCCAACCGCGACCACCACGGCGCCTGGGTCAACAGCCGGGCCCTGGAGCGCGCGGGCCTCGACGCCCGTACCCCCGACCCCGCCGACGGCCGCATCGAGCGCGACGCCGGCGGCAACCCCACCGGCATGCTCCAGGAGGGCGCGGTCCACCTCGTCGGCAGGCTGGTGCCGGTCCCGACACCGGAGGAACAGCTCGCCGGCCTGCTCAGGGCCCAGGCCGTGCTGCACTCCCACGGCGTCACCGCCTGGCAGGACGCCATCGTCGGCGCGTTCGCCAACATGACCGACCCGGCGCCCGCCTACCGGGCGGCCCTCGACCGGGGCCTGCTCACCGCCCGCGTCGTCGGCGCCCTGTGGTGGGACCGCGGGCGCGGCGCCGAGCAGATCCCCGAACTCGAAGCCCGGCGCGAGGAGCTGAGCCTCGGGCGGTTCCGCGCCACGACCGTGAAGATCATGCAGGACGGCATCGCCGAGAACCACACCGCCGCCCTGCTCACCCCGTATCTGACCGGCTGCGGCTGCGCCTCGGACAACAGCGGCATCAGCTTCGTAGAACCGGGAGAGCTGAGGAAGTACGTCACCGCGCTCGACGCGCTCGGCTTCCAGGTGCACTTCCATGCGCTCGGCGACCGGGCCGTACGCGAGGCGCTCGACGCCGTGGAGGCCGCCCGGACGGCCAACGGGTGGCGCGACACCCGCCACCACCTGGCGCACCTCCAGGTCGTCCACCCGCACGACCTGCCGCGCTTTTCCGCCCTGGGCGCGAGCGCCAACCTCCAGATGCTGTGGGCCGCGCACGAACCGCAGATGGACGAACTGACCCTGCCCTTCCTCGGTGCCGAACGCGGCGCGTGGCAGTACCCCTTCGGCGGTCTGCTGCGCGCGGGGGCGACCCTGGCCGCCGGCAGCGACTGGCCGGTCAGCAGCCCCGACCCCCTCCAGGCCGCCCATGTCGCCGTCAACCGCATCACCCCGGACGCGCCCGACGGCACCCCGGCCTTCCTCCCGGAGCAGCGCCTCGACCTGGGGACCGCCGTCGCCGCGTACACGGCGGGCAGCGCCCATGTGAACCACCTCGACGACATCACCGGCAGCATCACCGTCGGCAAGGCGGCCGACCTCGTCGTCCTGGACCGTGATCCGTTCGCGGGCCCGCCCGAGGAGATCGCCGCCACCCGCGTCCTTCAGACCTTCGTGGACGGGCGGCGCGTCCACGCGGCTGCCGACGCCTGAGCCGTCCGTTCGGGATCAGCGGGCCGCGGCGGTGCGCGTCGCGAAGCCGATGACCGCGGCCACGGCGGCCAGGATCGCCACGCTGGTCAGGGCGGCGGGGAGGGAGAACCAGTCCGCCATGAACCCGATGGCGGGCGGCCCCAGCAACATGCCGCCGTAGCCCAGCGTGGAGGCGGTGGCGACCCCACTGGGGCCGGCGAGGGCGCCCGCCCGTTCCACGGCCACCGGGAAGAGGTTCGCGAGGCCGATGCCCGTCACCGCGTACCCGAGCAGGGCCGCCCACAGGGACGGGGCGAGCGAGCCGAGCAGCATGCCGGCCGCCGCGGTGGTGCCTCCGGCGACGACGGTCCTGGTCCGCCCCAGGCGTTCCAGGAGCGTCGTGCCGGTGAGGCGGCCGACCGTCATGGCGAGCGCGAAGCAGGAGTAGCCGACGGCGGCGGCACCCGGCGAGGCGTCCAGGTCCTGTTCGAGGTGGAGCGCGCCCCAGTCGGCCAGCGCCCCCTCGCCGTACGCGGTGCACCCCGCGATCAGCCCGAAGACGAGCACCAGGCCCCGGGTCCGGCCGGCCGGCCGACGCGGGACACCCTCCTCGGGCCGCGTGCGTTCCGGCGGCGCCGGGGGCTCGCACCGCAGGAGCGTGCGGCCCGCCACGGCGGTCACGAGCAGTCCGACGGCGGTGAGCAGCAGCAGATGCCGGGTGGGGGAGAGGGCGCCGGCGACCAGTCCGCCCAGCCCGGCGCCGATCATGCCGCCCATGCTGAAGGCGGCGTGGAAGCTCGGCATGATCGGCCGCCCCAGCGCGGCCACGAGATCGACGGCGGCGCTGTTGAACGCGACGTTGATGCCGCCGTACGCCGCGCCGAAGAGCAGCAGGACCAGGCCGAGCGCCAGGGCCGAGTGGGTCAGCGGGGGCAGGGCGACGCTGAGGGAGAGCAGGACGGCGCAGACCACGGTGATCTGGTGGTTGCCGTAGCGCCGGCACAGGCGCCCGGTGAGGATCATGGTGACGACGGCCCCGGCCGAGACGCCCAGGAGGGCGAGGCCGAGGGCACTGGCGGAGGCGCCGGTCTGCTCCTTGATGGCGGGGATGCGCACGACCCAGCCGGCGAAGACGAAGCCGTCCAGCGCGAAGAAGACGGTGATCGCGACGCGGAGTCGGGTGAGGGAGTCGCCGTTGCCCGGCACGACACTGTGCGTTCGGGGTTTGTTTATTTGCGGCACAAAGTCAGGCTAGGTGGGTGCGGCCGTCACGACAAGGTGCGACTCTGGGACCAGGGGTATCCGACCAGGGGTATCCGCCGAGGGAACTCGGGAGGAGCACGATGGGACGTGACGTGCCGGCCCTGGTGTTCACACGGGAGGACCGCCGTCGGTACCGGGACAAGATGCACACCGACCTCGAAGTGCTGGCCCGGATGCTGCACGAGTCCGGCTTCGAGAGCGAGCGCCCGCACGTCGGGCTGGAGATCGAGCTCAACCTGGTGGACGATCACGGTCTGCCGGTCATGCGCAACACGGACGTGCTCCGGGCGATCGCCGACCCCGCCTGGTCGAGCGAGCTGGGACGCTTCAACCTGGAGATCAACATCCCGCCGCGGGAGCTGACCACCGGCGGCCCCGGAGCCTGGGAGCAGGCGATCCGGGACGCCCTCAACCACGCCGAGGACCGGGCCTCCGCCGTGGGCGCCCACCTGATCATGGTGGGTATCCTGCCGACCCTGCGGGAGTCGGACGTGAGCGAGTCCGCCCTCTCCGGTGACCCGCGCTACCGGCTGCTCAACGAGCAGATCTTCGCGGCGCGCGGCGAGGACCTGCGGATCACGGTCGACGGCGTGGAGCGCCTGTCGACGTACGCCGACACCATCACGCCCGAGGCCGCCTGCACCAGCACCCAGTTCCACCTCCAGGTCGCCCCCAGGCAGTTCGCCGACTACTGGAACGCCGCCCAGGCCGTCGCCGGGGTGCAGATCGCCCTGGCGGCGAACTCGCCCTTCCTGTTCGGCAGGGAGCTGTGGCGCGAGACCCGTATCCCCCTGTTCGAGCAGGCCACCGACACCCGGCCCGAGGAGATCAAGGCCCAGGGGGTACGGCCCCGGGTGTGGTTCGGCGAGCGGTGGATCACCAGCGTCTTCGACCTCTTCGAGGAGAACGTCCGCTACTTCCCGGCCCTGCTGCCGCTGTGCGACGACGAGGACCCGCAGGAGATGCTCGACCACGGCGGCATCCCGCAACTGGGCGAACTCACCCTGCACAACGGCACGATCTACCGCTGGAACCGCCCCGTCTACGCCGTCACCGGGAGCGGCCCGCACCTGCGGATCGAGAACCGGGTGCTGCCCGCCGGCCCCACCGTCGCCGACACCATCGCCAACGGCGCCTTCTACTACGGACTGACCCGCGCCCTGGTCGACGAGGACCGGCCGGTGTGGACGCGGATGTCCTTCTCGGTCGCCGAGGAGAACCTGCACACCGCGTCCCGCGAGGGCATCGACGCCCGCCTGTACTGGCCCGGGACCGGTGAAGTGCCGGTCACGGAACTGGTGTTGCGGCGCCTGCTGCCGCTCGCCCACCGGGGCCTGGAGCTGGCCGGCATGGACGCGGCCTGGCGCGAACCCCTGCTGGGCATCATCGAGCAGCGCTGCGTCACCGCCCGCAACGGCGCCCTGTGGCAGGCCGAGACCGTCCACCACCTGGAGAAGGCCGGCATCTCCGACCGGCGAGAGGCGCTGCGGCAGATGACCACGACGTACATGGACTACATGCACATGAACGCGCCCGCACACACCTGGCCCGTGGACTGACCCCCCGGGACTCCGCCCCGTCACGCGGGGCTCGCGGCGGGCCGGGCTCCCCACTCCTCGGCAGCCGTCAGCGGCACGGGGGCGGGCGGCTGTGCCGACGTCGTCAGCTCGATCCGCCGTCCCTCGGCCGACGAACGGAGCAGGGCGGTCATCGTCTCCAGCACGTGCAGGGCGAGTTCGCCGTTCGCACGCGGCGCCCGCCGCCCGCCGGCGGCGACGAAGTCGAGCAGTCCGACGCCGCGGGCGCCGTCGGCGTAGCCCGCGGACGGCGGGAGGGTCCGCCACTGGGTGCCGCCGAGTTCGAAGAGCCGTACGTCGCCGTCGAAGCGGTTGGGGTCCGGGACGGCGAGGGTCCCCCGCTCGCCGTGGACCTCGATCGGGGCCGCCGTGGTGGCCACCCCGTCGAAGCTCGTCGTGATCGTCGTCAGCGTCCCGTCCGCATGCTCCAGCACACCGGAGACATGACTGTCCACCTCCACCGGTATGCGCTCGCCCGTACGCGGCCCGGAACCGATGACCCGCTCGGCGCGCAGCCGGCTCGACGCCCCCGTCACGGCCCGTACCGGACCCAGCAGGTGGATCAGGGACGCGAGGTAGTACGGCCCCATGTCGAGCAGGGGCCCGCCGCCCTCGGTGTAGTAGAAGTCGGGGTGCGGGTGCCAGCGCTCGTGGCCCGCGGTGACCATCACGGCCGAGGCGAACAGCGGGCGTCCGATGCTCCCCGCCGCCACGGCCGCCCGCGCGGTCTGGACGCCGGTGCCGAGCACGGTGTCCGGCGCGCATCCCACCCCGACCCCCGCCTTCGCGGCGGCGTCGATGACGGCGTGCGCCTCGGCGAGCGTGGCGGCCAGCGGCTTCTCCCCGTAGACGTGCTTGCCGTGGCCGATGGCGCCGAGGGCGATCGCCGCGTGCGCGGCGGGGGTGGTGAGGTTCAGCACCGTGTCCACGTCCGGGCTGCTCAGCAACTCCTCCACCGTCAGAGCCCGGACGCCGGGAAGTTCGGCGGCGACGGCCGCCGACCGGGAGGCGTCCAGGTCGGCGACCGCGGTGACCCGCACGGCGGAACGGCCGGCGAGCGTGTCCAGGTACGCGCGGGAGATGACGCCGAGCCCTACGACACCGACGCGGTGCGCGTCGCCCACAGCATGCCCCTCTCGACGATGGTGCGGACGTTGGGGTTCTCCAGGACGTCGACGCTGTGCCCGGGCGTCGTCACCACGATCCGTCCGGCGCCCCAACGGCGGGTCCAGACCGCCGGTGAGGTGACCGGCCGGTGCCAGGGTTCCCATGACCGGGTCGGGTGCGTGGTGGTGGCCAGGACGTCGATGAGGTCGTCGTGGAGCACCCAGTACTGCTCGGTGTGCAGCTCGAAGTCCTCGATGCCCGCGGTGACGGGGTGCTCGCGGCCGGCCTCGGTGAGGGCGATGGTGTGCGGCAGGAAGTTGTCCTCCGCCTCCCCGCGGCGCTCGCACGGCTCCTTGCCCGGGTGGGTGGCGAACTGGCCGCCCACCAGGTGCAGATAGTCGGCGGACGCGCGGAAGGAGTCGGCGATGCCGCCGTGCCAGCCGGTGAAGCCGGTGCCGGCCACGACCGCGGCACTCAGCCCCGCCAGCTCCTCGCGCGTGATCTGCGACATCGTGACGCACTGCACGACGAGGTCGGTCCCGGCCATCTCGGCGGCGTCGGCGTAGACGCCGGTCGACTCCTCGACCCGGACGGTGTATCCATTGCTTCGCAGGAAGGGCAGGAACAGGTCCGTCGCCTCGACCGGCTGGTGCCCCTCCCAGCCGCCCCGGACCACCAGTGCTCTCTTGGGCGTCATATCGATCTCACTATGCGCCGGGCGCCCGCACGTACGAAAGGGGGCCGGGCCTCACGAAAGTTTCGCCTACGAGGCCCGGGCACCGACCGTCCAGCAGGCCGCCGTGAAGCGGACTTCCGACCCGTGCACGAAGGGGTCGAAGGCCGGTCGGACCGTCTCGACGACCCGCGCGCGGGTCTGCTCGTCCACCTCGGGCAGGAACATGCCGAGCGGACCCAGCCGGGTGAAGTAGCGGACCAGGTCCCGCTCCGGCAGGGTGCAGACCACGTCGACCGGCCGGATGTCGATCCCCGCCCAGCCGCTCTCCGCCAGGACGCGGCGGACCCGCTCCGGGTCCGCGAAGGCGAACTGCCCCGGCTGGTCGGGGCGCCGGGCGGGCAGGTCGGGCAGGAACGGGGCGGCGGCGCGCTCGGCCGTCGTCATGAACGGGTTCTCGCCCGGATCGCGCCAGACGACGAACCGGAGAACACCGTCGTCCCGGACGGCGCTCCGGAGATTCGCGAGGGCCCGTACGGGGTCGTCGAAGAACATGACGCCGAAACGCGAGATGACGGCGTCGAAGGTGCCCGGCTCGAACGCGTACTCCTGGGCGTCGGCACGGACGAAGGACGCCGGAACGCCCTCCCGCTCGGCCCACGCCCGCGCGGCCTCGATCATCGGGCCGGAGATGTCGACACCGACGCTGGGCCCGACCCGCCGTGCGACGGCCCGTGTGATGCCGCCCGTGCCGCAGCCCACGTCGAGTACCCGGCCCGCCCGTTCGGCGGCCATCGCCTCGACGAGCAGGTCCTCGAAGGGCCTGAACATCTCGTCCAGCACCGCCTGGAGATCGACCCAGGCGTCTCCGGCGCGCCCGTTCCAGCGGGCGGCCTGTTCCTCGTCGGTCCTGCGCTCGGCGTCCATGCTCGCGGTCCCCTCTGCTTGCCTTCGTCGTGCCGTGCTGACAGCGTTCTGCTTCAAGTCGACTTGAGGTCAAGACAATGACAGAGCTGGACATCGCCGAAGTGGCGCAGCGCGCCGGGGTGCCCGCCTCGACCCTGCGGTTCTACGAGGAGAAGGGGCTGATCGCCTCGACCGGCCGGCGCGGCCTGCGCCGCCAGTACGACCCGGGCGTCCTGGAACGGCTGGCGCTGATCGCGCTGGGGCGGACGGCCGGGTTCACGCTCGACGAGATCGCGCTCGTGTTCACCCCGGAGGGGGAGCCGCACATCGACCGGCGGATGCTGACGGACAAGGCCGAGGAACTGGACCGGCGGATCCGTGAACTGGGCGCCCTGCGCGACTCCCTGCGGCATGCCGCCGCGTGCCCCGCACCCCGCCACCTGGAGTGCCCCACCTTCCGCCGCCTCCTCGACACCGCCGCGTCCGGCGCTGCCACGACGCCGAGAAGGCGGGTTCCTCCCCGCTAGCCGGAGCCGCCGCACTCGGCCCAATCCTGGTGCGCGCCTTGCCTGTCGCTGACCGACATGGCCTTCCTCACGACCGCCACTCTGGCGATGCGGCCGATCGGCGCCCCGCTCTTCGGCACCCGCCCGCCCGGCGCGGTTTCTGGTCGGCAGAGCGGCTACTCGCCGGGGTATCTGCCGGCCACCGCTGCGTTCTTCGTCATCGAACCCGCCTTCGGCCGGCGGGGGCTGTTCGCGTTCAGTCTGCACGCGAGGGCGTGGACCGTCCTGCCCACCGTCGCCGTGGTGATCCTGCTGAGCGCGATCGGCCAGGAGGCGAAGGGGATTCCGCTTCGGCGGCAGCGGGGCCCGGGCCCCGAGCCAGGGCCACGGGCACGGCGCCGTCATGACCGGCACCGTCCGGCGGATCGGGCCTGTGCGGCCCTACTCGTCGCCGCCGCGCGGCGCGACCGGCACCGGCTCCGGAGTGGTCGTCACGGTTCTGACCCCGCGCGCCCGCAGTGCTTCGAGCACGCTCGGGTCGGCCGTGTCGTCGGTGACCAGCGTCCAGCCTTCGCGCAGCGCCGTCCAGGCGTGGAAGGGGCGGCGGCCCAGTTTCGCCGCGTGGGCGAGGACGTAGACGTGGTCGGCGCGGCGGGCCATCAGTTCCTTGAGGCGGGTCTGGCGCAGGTCGGCCTCGCAGATGCCGTGTTCGGGGGAGATGCCGTCGGTGCCGAGGAAGACCCGGTCGAACGTCATGCGCTCCAGGGCCGCTTCGGTGAGCGGTCCGACGAAGCCCTGGCTGAGTGGGCGCAGGGTGCCGCCGAGGCACTCCACGTGCACCGTCTCGACGTCGGACAGCGCTTGCAGCGCGGTGAGTCCGGTCGTCGCCACGGTTATGTCCTCGGCCGTGCGCAGCTCGTGGGCGAGCGCACCCACCGTGGAGCCGGCGTCGAGCAGCAGGGTCTCGCCGGGCCGCACCCGCGCCGCCGCCCAGCGGGCGATGGCCTGCTTGGCCTCGAAGGCCTCGCCCACGCGCTGCCGCAGTGACGCCTCGGGGTGCGCGGCCAGCGCCATGGCACCGCCGTAGGTGCGGGCCAGACGGCCGTCCGTGGTGAGCTTGGCCAGGTCGCGGCGGATGGTCGACGCCGTCACGCCGAACAGCTGGGAGAGCTCTTCGACGCTCGCGAGGCCGGTGGTGGTGGCGAGGTGGACGATGCGGTCCCGCCGCGCCTTGGATCCGATCACAGACATCGGTTCTTCGTGTCCTTAAAGGTCCTGGGCCGTACAACGTACCTGTCGCCGACCGAGGTCAGCGGGCGACCGGGGCGGTCGACATCTCGGCGGCCTGGCGCAGGGCCTCGACCATGCTACCGGCCTCGGCCCGGCCCGTACCGGCGATGTCGAAAGCCGTGCCGTGGTCGACGGAGGTGCGGATCACGGGCAGACCGACGGTGAGGTTGACCCCGGCCTCGATGCCGAGGACTTTGACCGGGCCGTGCCCCTGGTCGTGGTACATCGCCACGATGAGGTCGTAGTCGCCGCGCGAGGCCAGGTAGAACGCCGTGTCCGCGGGCAGCGGGCCGCGGGCGTCGATGCCGTCGGCGCGGACCGTCTCCAGCGCCGGGACGATCTTCGTCTCCTCCTCGCCGTAGCCGAACAGGCCGTTCTCGCCCGCGTGCGGGTTGATGCCGCACACGCCGATCACCGGGTCGGTGGTCCCGGCGCGCACCATGGCCTCGTGGCCGCGGCGCACCGTGCGCTCCACCAGGCCGGGCTCGATGCGGTTGACCGCGTCGATCAGCCCGATGTGGGTGGTGACGTGGATGACCTTCACCCTGGGCGTGGACAGCATCATCGACACCTCCTCCACGCCCGTGAGGTGGGCGAGGAGTTCGGTGTGGCCGGGGTAGAGGTGGCCGGCGGCGTGCAGGGCCTCCTTGTTGAGCGGCGCGGTGCAGATGCCGTCCACCTCGCCGCGCATGGCCAGTTCGGCGGCGACGCGTACGTAGTGGTAGGCGGCGTCACCCGCGACGGCGGACAGCTCGCCCCAGGGCAGGTCGGCGGGGAGCAGCCCGAGGTCGATCACGTTGACGCGGCCGGGCGTGAACTCCGCCTGGGCCGGGGTGTCGACGGGCACGATCTCGCAGGTGATACCGAGGACGCCGGCCGCCTGCCGCAGGCGCTCGGCGTCGCCGACGACCACGGGACGGCAGTCGCGCAGGGTGTCGGGGTGCAGCAGCGCCGGCACGATGACCTCGGGCCCGATGCCCGCGCCGTCGCCCATGGTCACCGCGATGACCGGGAGCGGCGCTGCGGTGGCCGCGGTGTGACCGGCGGTGGCGGCGGAGGGGACTGCGTTCACGGGGCTACTCCTGTGGGGTCGGTCGGAACGTGGTGTACGGGTGCGGGGCGCAGTGCCCGGACGATGCGCCGCAGCGAGTCGGCCTCGCCGTAGCTGCCGGGCCGGGTGACGACCGAACGGCCGTCGGGCGTACGGGAGACCACCGCGCCGTGGTGGACCTGGCCCACCGGGCGCAGGTCGGTGATGCGCAGGACGTCCAGGACGCGGCGGGCGGTCTCGCCGCCGGTGAGGACCAGGTCGCAGCCGTGCGCCGCGTCGGCGACGGTGTCGGCGAGCGCGGCGACCAGCCGGCGCGCCAGGGCGGGACTGGCCGCCCCGGTGATGCGGACGACCGTGACGGGGGCGACCGGAGGTGAGAGTCGTTGCGGGGAGCGCAGGAGCTCACGGGTGCCGAGGGCGATGTGCTGGGCTCCGTCCGCGACGAGGTGCGCGACCTGTCCGCGGGCGGACGGCTCCGCCGTTCCCACGACGACCAGGAGCGGCCGTACGGTGTCCCCGGGATGCGGCGCGAGTGGCGTGGGCACGCGGGTGCCCAGCAGACGTCCCAGGGCGCCCGCGAGCCCACCCGTGCCCAACAGCCGTACACCGGGGCCCAGTTCGAGCGCCACCGCGGCGATCGCGTCGAGGTCGGCTTCGGTCTCCGCGTCACACACCGGATGCCGATCTTGCGCGAAACGCGCACGCAGCGCTTCCCGCAGTGCGCCGGGTGCGCCGCGCACCACCGTGAGCGGTACCGGAGCCGACGGCAGGTCACCGAGCGCCGCGGCGACCGAGGGCGGGGCGGGCCGGGTCTCGGCGCGCCACGCCTCCGTCTCGTGCAGCGGCACCCCGTCGAGATGCACGACGCCGCCCCGGACCGTACGCCGGGCCGCCGGCAACGCGGTGGCGATCACCACGCCCGCGCCGCCCTGCGCGTAGGCGGCCGCCTCGGCGGCGAGATTGCCCCGCAACAGCGAGTCGATCTTCTTGAACAGCACCGTGCCGGTGGGGGCCGCGTGCGTGACGTCGCGCACCGCGCGCGCCGCCCGCGCCCCGGGCAGCTGCCGCGAGTCGAGGTCGACGACGAGGGCCTCGCCGGGTGGGGCAGCCACCGGTTCGGGGGCCGGACCCAGCAGGATCCGGGCGGGAGTGCGCAGCGCCACGGCGGTCTCGGCGGCACCGGAGAGATCGTCGGCCAGCGCGAGCACGGGCCGGTGGGCGGCTCGGGCGGGGCCGCCGGAGCCGGCTGCGGAGAGGGACACAGGTACCTCCTCGGGCGGCCCGGTCGGGCTGCCTCGTGGAACTGATGATGACATGAGTTGCGCGAAATGCGCGAGACCCCTTGCGTGATTCGCGCAACCGTGCCACCTTTTCCGGCGCGACACCTGTTCGTATCCCGCCGGCCGGGCCCCCGACCGGGCCGAGGCGAGAGCCGCACGAACACCGAGCCGGTCGCCTCCCGGAACGCGAGAAGGTCGACGATGACCCCAAGCCCGCACAGCGCACCCCCGGACCACCAGCCCCCGCGAGACCCCCTGGTCCGCCCCGTCCGCCGCCGCACCCTGCTCCGCCTCGGCGCGCTCGGCGGCACGGGCCTCGCCCTCGGCCCCCTGTCCGCCTGCGCCGGACCCACCGGAGCCCCCGGCCCCGGCACCCTCACCCTCGGCCTGAACCGCTCCCTGGTGAGCCTGGACAACAAGCTCAACCAGTTCGACGCGGCCGTCACCGTGCAACGCGCGGTCCGCGAGGCCCTCACCCGCATCGGCCCCGGCTTGCGCGTCCAGCTCGTCCTCGCCGACCGGTTCGCGATGACCGGGCCGACCACCTGGAGCGTGCGGCTGCGCGAGGGCGTGCGCTACTCCGACGGCAGCCCCGTCACCGTCGAGGACGTCGCGACCGCCGTGGAGATGTACGGCAAGGTCAACGGCTCCTTCCTCCTCGGCCTCTTCCCCGAGCTGCCCACCGTCGAGAAGACCGGCGAGCGCACGTTCGAGCTGCACACGAAGCGCCCGGTGCCCGTGCTCGACCGCCTCATGGCCAACATCCACATCACCCCGGCAGCCGCCAACCGCCCCGAGGAACTCCAGAGCGGCGTCGGCTCCGGCCCGTACAAGGTGATCGAGGCGAACAGCGGCGCCGGTGAGTACACCCTCGCCCGCAACCCCCGCTACTGGGGCCGCGCGCCCCACGTCGACCGGGTCCGCGTGCGCTTCGTGCCCGAGGAGTCCAGCCGGGTCATCGCCCTGCGCAGCGGCGAGCTGGACGTCGTCGACACCCTCACCCCGGACTCGGCCGAGCAGCTCACCGGTCTGCCGGGCGTCGCCGTCCAGGAGACCTCCGGCGTCCGCATCTGCCAGCTCTTCTACAACTTCCGCAAACCCGGCGACCACCCGCTGTCCGACGCCCGGGTCCGCCGCGCCCTCACCTACGCCATCGACGGCGAGGCCCTGGTCAAGGACGTCCTCACCGACTCCGCCGAAGCGGCGCGGGGAGTCGTCCCGCTCGCCCTCGAAGGCGCGGTCCGCACCGGCTCCTACACCTACGACCCGCGCAAGGCCAGGGCACAGCTCAAGCAGCTGGGCGCCGAGGGCCTGCGGATCCGCATCCTCTGGGAGTCGGGCGAGTTCGCCGCCGACAGCTCCGTCATGGAAGCCGTCGCCGACATGTTCCGGGAGATCGGTGTACGGGCCTCCCTGCTCCAGTTCGAACCCGGCGGCGACATCCTGAAGTGGCGGCAGGGCCGCGGTGGCGACTGGGACGTCATCGGCAACGGCTTCCCCGGCACCACCGGCCAGGCCCTCACCTCCCTCCAGGGCATGTACGGCGGCACCCCCGAACGGGAACGGACCCGCGACACCTACATGGGCTACGTGGTGCCCGACGTCCTGCGCCGCCTCGAGGACGCCGCCACCGAGACCGACGCCGCCGCCCGCGACCGCAAGCTGGCCGCCGCGCAGCACGCCATCTGGAACACCTGGCCCAGCCTGTGGGCGTTCGCTCCGAAGACGCTGCTCGCCCGCCGCGAGCGCGTGCGCGACCTGGGCCTGCTCAAGCTCAACTGCTACGACCTGTCCGCCGTACGACTGGAGGGCTGAGCCGTGGCCACCTATCTCGCCCGCCGCATCGGCCAGAGCCTGCTGGCGATCTTCCTCACCCTCACCACGGTCTTCCTGCTGCTGCGCCTCGCCCCGGGCGACCCGGCCGCCGCCTACGCGGCCCCCAGCGCCACGGCCGCCGATCTCGCCCGTATCCGCGCCCAGTTCGGCCTCGACGAACCGCTCGTCACCCAGTACGGGATCTTTCTGAAGGACCTGTGCACCGGGAACCTGGGCACCAGCTACTCCTTCCACGCCTCCGCGTTCCAGGTCGTCATGGACCGGCTGCCGTACACCATCACCCTCGCGGTCTCCGCCATCGCGGTCACCACACTCGTCGCCGTACCGCTCGGCGTCTGGATGGCCCGGCGCGCCGACACCAAGCGCGAGCTGGGCGCCAACGTCCTGACGATCACCGGGCAGTCGATGCCGGACTTCTGGACCGGCGTGATGCTGCTGACCGTCTTCGCGGTACTGCTCCCGGTGCTGCCCGCCTCCGGGTTCACCTCGTGGAGCGGCCTGGTCCTGCCCACCGTGACCGTGGCCGTCCTCCAGCTCGCCCTGGTCTCACGGCTGGTGCGCCGCGAGATGACCACCGCGCTCGCCGCCCCCTACACCACGGTCGCCCGCTCCCGCGGCGTCTCCGAACGAGCCCTGACCTGGCAGTACGGTCTGCGCAACTCCGCCGTGCCGCTGGTCACCGCCCTCGGCACCCGGTTCGCGGCCCTGCTCAACGGTGTCGTGGTCGTCGAGGTCGTCTTCGGCTGGCCGGGCGTCGGCTCGCTCGTCGTGCGCGCCCTGGCCACCCGCGACTACCCGCTCATCCAGGCCACCGTCCTGGTCACGGCCACCCTCGCGATCCTCGTCCAGCTCCTGGTCGACCTCGCCTACCCGCTGTTCGATCCGCGCGTACGACTCGGAAAGGCGGCCTGACCCATGGCCAGTGTCACGTCCACTCCGGCCGCCGACCCGGCCGCCCACGCCGAGCGGCCCAGTGCCGTCACCGCCCGCGACCTCACCCGGGCCACCGCCACCCGGCAGCGGCGCAGCTCCCGCTTCAAGATCTGGGCCGGGTCCGTCTGCACGGCCCTCGTGGTCCTGCCGGTCGCCCTGGCGAGTCTGCTGCCGCTGCCGGACGCCAACGCCCAGGACCTGTCCGAGCGCCGTCTGCCGCCGCTGAGCGCGGGGCATCTGCTGGGCACCGACCAGCTCGGCCGCGACCTGCTGTCCCGGATCCTGCATGGCGGTCAGGTGTCCCTGTCGGTCGGCGTCCTCGCGGTCCTGGTGTCCGGGCTGATCGGCATCGTCGCCGGGTCGGCCGCCGGGTTCTTCGGCGGCTGGGTCGACGCGCTCGTCTCCCGCTTCCTGGAGGCGCAGCTCGCCCTGCCCCTGCTGATGATGCTGCTGCTCGTCGTCGCCCTGTTCGGCCCCTCGGTCACCGTCATCACCTGCGTGATCGCCGTCGCCCAGTGGCCCGAGGTGGCGCGGCTGACCCGCTCCCTGGTCCTCGTCGAACGCGAGAAACCGTACGTCGCCGCCGCCCGCGTGCTGGGCCTGCGCGGCTGGTCGGTCCTCACCCGGCACGTCGTACCCAACGTCGTGAAGCCGGTGAGCCTCGTCGTGCTGCTGCTGCTCGCCCAGGCCGTCCTGCTGGAGAGCGCGCTGAGTTTCCTCGGCGCCGGACCGCAGCGGCCGTTCGCCACCTGGGGCCGGATCATCTCCGACGGCCAGGCCTACATCACCACCTCCTGGTGGCTGGTCACCCTGCCCGGCCTGGTCATCGCCCTCCTCGTGGTCGGGGTCAATCTGCTGGGCGACGGGCTGCGCGACCGCACCCGCCGCCGGAAGGGAGCGGGAGCATGACACCGCTGCTGGACGTTCGTGATCTCCAGATCGAACTCATCACCGGGCACGGCGTCGTCCGGGCCGTGGACGGCGTCAGCTTCACCGTCGGCCGCGGCGAGACCGTGACCCTCATCGGCGAGTCCGGCTCCGGCAAGTCGACCACCGCGATGGGCGTGCTGCGCCTGCTGCCGGAAGGACTCGCCGTGCTGTCCGGCAGCGTCCGCATCGGCGGCCGGGACGTCGTCGCCGACCCCGGCGCGGCCCGCGCGGTCCGCGGACGGACGGTGTCCCTGATCCCGCAGGACCCGATGACCGCCCTGAGCCCCGTCCACACCATCGGCAGGCAGCTCGGCGACGCGCTCCGGTTGCGGCACCCCGAACTCTCCAGGGCGCAGGCGAGGGAGAAGGGCATCGAGCTGCTCGGCCAGGTCCGCATCAGCCGCCCGGAGACCCGCTGGACGTCCTACCCGCACCAGTTCTCCGGCGGCATGCTGCAACGCATCCTCATCGCCATCGCCCTCGCCGGTGACCCGGAACTCCTCGTCGCCGACGAGCCCACCTCGGCCCTGGACGCGACCGTGCAGGCCAGCGTCCTGGACCTGCTGATGGAACTCCAGGAACGCACCGGCATCGGCATGCTGATGATCACCCACGACCTGGGCGTGGCCCGGCTGGTGTCCGACCGCATCCACGTCATGAAGGACGGCCGTTTCGTCGAGTCGGGACCGGCCGAGCGGATCGTCGGCGAGCCCGCCGAGCCCTACACCCGCGCCCTCCTCGCGGCAGTGCCCCGCCTGGGCGCCTGGGACGAGGACGAGCCCGCCGCAGAGGGAGCGGTCACAGGGGGAGCCGTCACAGGGGGAGCCGCCACCGAGGGAGCCGCCACATGACACTGTTGTCCGTCGAGGACCTGGTCGTCGAGTACCCGACGCCCAGCGGCCCCTTCCGCGCCGTCGACCAGGTCGGCTTCCAGCTCCACGAGGGCGGCTCGCTCGCCGTCGTCGGCGAGTCCGGCTGCGGCAAGTCGACCCTCGCGCGGGCCCTGGTCCGCCTCCTCACCCCGAAGTCCGGCCGTATCGTCCTGGACGGCACCGACATCGCCGGCCTGCCCGAACGGAGACTGCGTCCGCTGCGGCGCCGCGTGCAGATGGTCTTCCAGGACCCCTACGGCTCCCTCGACCCCCACCTGACCGCACAGCAGATCGTGGCCGAGCCGCTGCGCCTCGCGGGCGTGTCCGACCGTGCCGAACGGGCCCGCCGCGCCGCCGAACTGCTCGACCAGGTCGGCCTGCCCCCGTCCGCCCTGGAGCGCCGCCCGGCCGACTTCTCCGGCGGCCAGCGGCAGCGCATCGGCATCGCCCGCGCCCTCGCCTCCCGCCCCGACCTGCTGGTGTGCGACGAGGCGACCTCCGCGCTCGACGTGTCGGTGCAGGCCCAAGTGCTCGCTCTGCTCAGGGAGTTGCAGGAGGAGACCGGCATCGCCTACCTCGTCATCGCGCACAACCTCGGCGTGGTGCGCGAGATGAGCACCGACGTCGTGGTGATGCGGGCCGGGCGCGTGGTCGAGGCCGGACGGACCGAGAGCGTCCTCGCCGCCCCGGCCGACCCCTACACGCGTGCCCTGCGCCGCGCCGCCCTCGACCCGACCGCCATCCACGGCGTGAAACCGCGCCGCGTACCGGAAGGAAGCCCCTCGTGACGACCGGCATCACCCTGCCGAACACCACCGTCCCGCTCTCGCGACTGGTGCTCGGCACCATGACCTTCGGCGACACCGTCGACCGCGGGGGAGCGGCGGCCATGCTGGACGCCGCCCTCGACGCCGGGATCACCGGGGTCGACACCGCCAACGGCTACGCGGGCGGGGAGAGCGAGCGGCTGCTGGGGGAGCTGCTGCCCGGCCGCCGCGACCGGATCGTGCTGGCCACCAAGGCCGGCATCCCGCACCCCGACCAGGGCCAGCACGCGCCCCTGTCCCCGGCCGGCCTGCGAGCCGCCCTGGACGGCAGCCTCAAGCGGCTCGGCACCGACCACGTCGACCTCTTCTACCTCCACCAGCCGGACCGCTCGACCCCTGTCGTCGAAACCCTGGCCGCCGTCGCCGAGTTCGCCGCCGAGGGCAAGATCGGAGCGCTCGGCGTCTCCAACTTCGCGGCCTGGCAGATCGGCGAACTCGTCCGCACGGCTGACGAGGTGGGCGCCCCGCGCCCGGTCGTCGCCCAGCAGCTGCACAACCTCCTCGCCCGCCGCGTCGAGGAGGAGTACGTCGAGTACGCGGCCGTCACGGGCCTGCGCACCATGGTCTACAACCCGCTCGGCGGCGGCCTGCTGACCGGCCGTCACCACTTCGGGCAGGAGCCAGGCTCCGGACGCTTCGGCGACTCGCGGCTCGCCGCCATGTACCGGCAGCGGTACTGGGACGAACGGCTCTTCACCGCCGTGGAAGCACTGTCCGCCGTGGCGGAGCAGGCCGGCCTCCCGCTCACCGACCTCGCGCTGCGCTGGCTGCTCGACCGGCCCTCCACCGACGCACTGCTCCTCGGCGGCTCCCGGACGGAGCACCTGCTCGCCAACATCAGGGCCGCCGCCGCGGGCCCGCTGCCCTCCGACGTCACCGCCGCCTGCGACGAGATCGGCGCCCGGCTGCGCGGCCCGATGCCCGCCTACAACCGCTGACCACGACCCCGCCAAGGAGCCCACCCCCATGCCCCCCGCCCCCGGCACCCCCGCCGCCTTCGCCGCCGCCCTGCGCTCCCGCGCACCACTCGTCGGCTACTGGTCCGTCCTGGACTCCCCGGTCTCCACCGAACGCATCGCCCGCCTCGGCTACGACTACGTCGCCCTCGACGCGCAGCACGGCCTCCTGGAGTACGCGGGCGTCCTGCGCTCCCTCACCGCCATCGACACCAAGGGCTCGTCGGCGGTCGGCCTGGTCCGCGTCGAGGCGAACGACCCGTCCCCGATCGGCAAGGCGCTCGACGCGGGCGCCGCCGGTGTCATCGTCCCGCTGGTCGACACCGCCGGGGACGCGGCCGACGCGGTGGCCGCCGTACGCTACCCGCCGCACGGCCGTCGTAGCTACGGACCCATGCGCTCAGGCCTGCGCATCGGCCCCGATCCGGCCGACGCCCACGCCCAGACCGTCGTCCTCGCGATGATCGAGACCGCCGAGGGTCTTGCGAACGTCGAGGCCATCTGTGCCACCGACGGTCTCGACGGCGTCTATGTGGGCCCCTCCGACCTGCGCATCGCGCTCGGCGGCGCATCGTCCACCGACCCTGCGCTCGCCGACGAGTTCGAGGCCGCGCTCGTCTCGGTGCGCACGGCCGCGGCCAGGGCGGGCATCGCGGCCGGCATCCACACCCCGGACGGCGCGAGCGCCGCCAAACGCCTCGCCGAGGGCTTCACCTTCGCCACCGTGGCCTGCGACCTCGTCCACCTCGAACAGGCGGCCGCCGGCCATCTGAACGCCGCCCGCCAGGCAGGCGAGGCCCGATGACCGCCCCCGACGGCACCCTGCGCCCCCACCCCACCGAGCCGGGCCGCGCGGAGACCCACCTGGCCGCCCCCGCCGTGCAGAACCATGCCGCCAACCTCACCGTCCTGCCCGGCGGCGACCTCGGCTGCGTCTGGTTCGGCGGCACCCAGGAGGGCGTCGCCGACATCTCGGTGTGGTTCTCCCGCCTCGCCCCGGACGCCGACACCTGGTCCCTCCCGGTCCGTCTCTCCGCCGACGACACCCGCTCCGAACAGAACCCGCTTCTCTTCCCGGCCCCCTCGGGCGACCTCTGGCTCCTGCACACCGCGCAGCGCGCCGGGCACCAGGACACCGCCGAGGTCCGGCTGCGCGTCAGCCAGGACGAGGGCGCCACCTGGGGACCGGCCCGCGTCCTGTTCCCGGCCACCGAGCAGGGCGGCGTCTTCGTACGCCAGCCCGTCGTCCACCTGCCCGGCAGCGAAAGGCTGTTGCTCCCGGTCTTCCGCTGCGTCGCCACACCCGGCACCTCGTGGTCCGGCGACCGGGACACCAGCTCCGTCATGATCAGCGACGACGGCGGACGCCACTGGCACGAGCGCCCCGTCCCGGGCAGCACCGGCCTCGTCCACATGAACATCCGCCCGCTGCCGGACGGTTCACTCCTGGCCCTCTTCCGCAGCCGCCGCGCCGACGCCGTGCACAGCAGCACCTCGCACGACGGCGGTGAGACCTGGACCGAGCCACGCCCCCTGGACCTGCCGAACAACAACTCCTCCGTCCAGTACACCGTGCTCGCCGACGGCAGGCTCGCCCTGGTCTACAACCACAGCAGCGCGGCCGACGCCAGCGCCCGCAGGGTGTCCCTGTACGACGAGATCGACGACGAGGGCGTGGCCGGGACGTCGTCGGGAACCACCCCCACCGGCGACGCCTTCTGGGGGGCTCCCCGCGCCCCGCTCTCCCTGGCTCTCTCCTCCGACCACGGACGCACCTGGCCCCGGCGGTACGACCTCGAGACCGGCGACGGCCACTGCCTCACGAACAACTCCCGCGACGGCCTCAACCGCGAACTGTCCTACCCCTCCGTCACCCAGAGCCAGGACGGCACCGTCCACGTCGCCTACACCCACCATCGCCGCACCATCAAGCACATCCGTCTGGACGGCGACTGGCTGAAACGGGAGTTCCCGGCCTGACCACGAACGGCGGGCGGGCGAAAAACGTTCTACACCCGATCACGTTATACTTGCCGCGCCCGAGAAGGCCACCGTCGTGCCTGGTCGCACGGCTGCTACAGCGAGGGGGTGGACGCCGTCCCGGCACGCCCCGCCCGCATCCAGGACGTCGCGGCCGCCGCCGGCGTCTCGGTCTCCACGGTGTCGAACGTGCTCAACCGGCCCGAGCGCGTCAACGCCCGGACCGCCGAGCGCGTCCGCGTCGCGGTCGCCGCGCTCGACTACGTCCCCCACCCGGGAGCCGCCGGCCTGCGCACCGGCCGCGCCTGCGCGATCGGGCTGGTGCTGCCCGACGTGACCAACTCCTTCTACGCGCGCATCGCCCGGGGCGCCGCCGACGCGGCCTACGACCACGGCTACTCCCTCGTCCTCTGCCACAGCGGGGACGCCCCGGAACGCGAGCAGGGCTACTTCAGCATGCTCGTCGAGCAGCGGGCCGTCGGTGTCGTCGTCGTGCCGCTCAGCGCCGACCCGGGCCGGCTGGCCCGGCTGCGCGAGCGGGGCATCCCGCTCGTCCTGGCCGACCGAGCGATGCCCGAGCGGGACGGCTGCTCGGCCTCCGTCGACGACATCGCCGGCGGCCGCATCGCCGTACAGCACCTGCTCGACCGCGGGGCACGCGACATCCTCGTGGTCAACGGCGAGCGCGGGATACGCCAGTGCGCGGACCGGTACCAGGGAGCCCGGCAGGCCGTGCGCAGCCGGCGGGAGGCACGGCTGGACCAGGTCGTCGCCGAGCAGATGTCCGTCGCGTACGGCAAGAAGATCGCGGACGGGCTCGACGACCTGCCCGACGGGGTGTTCTGCACCAACGACTTCCTCGCGGCCGGCCTGTGCCGGGGGCTGACCGAACGGGGCCTGCGCATCCCCGAGGACGTGCAGGTCGTCGGCTACGGGGACCTCGACATCGCGAGCTTCGGGGCCACCACCCTGACGACCGTCCGGCAGCCGGTCGAGGACCTCGGCCGGGCCGCCGTCGAGATGCTGCTCGACGAGATCGAGGCCCGTGCGGACCACGTCCACGAGACCCGTGTCTTCGCCCCAGGTCTCGTCCTGCGCGACTCCACCCGACCGCCCGCCTAAAGGGTGTTGCAAAATGCCCGCCACCAGGCCTTCTGCAACACCCTTTAGCCCGGAATCCGCAGCGTCACCGGCCCCGACAGCCCCGACGACAGCTGGGACTCGAACGCCCAGGCGGTCGGTGTGGCCTCCGCCAGATAGGGCGCCAGCGTGCCCCGGACCGTCACCTCCAGCCGGACGGTACGCCCGGCGGCACCGCGCAACGGGAAGCGGTACGGCGCGCAGAACGCCTCCCCGGCGAACTTTCCGTCGACCGACACCTCCACACTGCCCCGCACCCGCCCGAGATCCAGCACCGGATCGGCCCCCGGCGGCACCTCCACCGCACGCGCGTACGTCACACCCCCGCTCCAACCGCCCAGCCCCAGCTGCCGCCAGTCGCCCAGGGGCAGCGGTGCCGGCACGGTACGCACCCGAACCGGTCCGAGCCATGCCGAGCCGCCCCGCAGGACCGCCGTCGGTTCGGTGACCACCTCGACCTCAGCGGGGGCGGACAGCGGCTGACGCGAGGTCAGCGTCCGTCCGTCCCAGGGCAGTTCTCCGTCGCCGTCGACCCGTACGCGCGCCCCGAGCGCCAACGGCAGGTCGAGGGACACCGTTCCGGCCGGCACCGTGAAGCGGAAGCGCTGCGGCACCGCCCGGACGTCGTCCGTGGAGCGCGCGGGCCACACGGCGTGCCCGAGCACCGGCCGGCCGGTCAGCCACGCGCTCTCCGGCAGCGGATGCGGACGTACCACGGCGTCGCAGTGCCGCAACTCCCCCCGCCTGCGCTCGTCCTCGATGGTGCGTCCCCGCCATCCGCCCGACTCCGCCTCCCACCCGGCGCCGCTGACCAGGACCGTCACCTCGCCCCCGGAACGCACCACCAGGTCGGCGAAGACCCCGTCCCGGACGTCGGCGGTGTCGGCGACGACCTCCAGGGTGTGCTCGCCCGCGCCGAGCGCCGGTTCGTGGCGGAAGAACATCGGCACGGCGCCCCAGTCGGCCTCGTAGTACTCCACCTTCTCCTGCCGCGCCACGACGTCCCCGTCGAGCAGGACGGTGACCGCCGAGGCGGCGCCCACGACGAGCACCGCCCGGGCATCGTCGTGCGGGACCCGCAGCCGGGCCCGGTACGTCACCCGGCCGTCGGGCCGCACTCCGTCGGGCGGACGCATGAACCGGGGACGCGGCCCGAGTCCGCCCGGTGCGGACAGGCAGAAGAAGCTGCCCAGCGGCGTGCCGTCGCCGGCCGAGATGGTCGAGGGGCGGCCCTGGGCGTCGGAGAGTTCGTACTCGAGCACGTTCCGGCCCCGGCTCACCGTGACCCGGGCGGAGGCCAGGTAGCCGCCGTGGCCCGGGTTCAGCGGCTCGCCGTTCCACCACACCCGCTTGACCGCCTCGGCGCCGACGTGCAGTTCCGCGGGTCCCCTCCGGTCGGTCTCCACGATCGCCCGGACCCGGGCGGCCGTTCCGCCGCAGGGCACGGGTACGCGGACGAACTCCTCGTTCACCAGCCCCTTGACGCCCAGCAGCCCGCCCGGATCCGGGATGCCACGGCTCGACGAGTACACCGCGACGTCCCAGCCCGCGTCCGCCGGCGCCAGGGGCAACTCGCCCGCCAGGACCCGTTCGACGGCGGCGGTGTCCAGCGGCTGCGGCACCTGACCGACAGGTACCGGGGGCAGGACACGGACCCGGTTGCCGTAGGTGGCCCGGACCCGCTCCCACACCGCGCCCTCGGTCCACTCCAGGGACCAGATCTGGGGCTCCGCCACGGACGATCCCGGCGGCAGCGCCAGATCGCCCCAGGTGTTGTCCAGGGTGGGGACCAGCCGGCCCTGCCAGCCGGTCGAGATGTCGATCACCCGCGCCGGGACCTCCCGCGCGGGACGCGCCGGCACCGGCCGGCCCTCGCGCCACACGACCAGGGCCGCGGGGGCCCCGTCCAGCGGAACCTCGATGGTCGAGTACGTGGCGTCGTCGGAGACGGTGACGCGCGCGGGGCCGCGGGAGCCGGTCGCCGGGTTCCAGACCTCGGCTTCGGCGACCTCGGCCCGCACCGTCACGGACGAGACGACGTCGCCCTCGCCCGACGGGGCGGTGCCGGTCCGCAGCGGATGGGCGCCGATCTCGGGGAAGGCCGCCGTGACCAGCGCGACCGCTTCGTCGCCTTTCCGCCTGACGAGCAGCGGAACGTCGCCCGTGGCGTGCCCGGCCGCGTCGGCCACCGCCGCCGCGCCGGCCTCGGGACCGGGCACCCGCTCCAGCCGGGGATGGGCCACCAGCGCCGCCACCACCGAGTCGTCGCCGGACCGGCCGGCGGCCGTGGCGGGCGGACGGCCCACCACGACGACCCGGCCGCCCGCGTCGAGCAGTTCGGTCAGCCGCCGAGCCGTCTCCTCCTCCAGCACGCTGGTCGACGGCAGCAGCACCGCGGTGTACGCGAGGTCCCTGATCCGCAGGGCGCCGTCGGCGGTCTTGGCACGCTGGAGGGAGTCGTCGTCGATGACGTCGAAGGAGATCCCGCGCCGGTCCAGGGCGCCGACGCGCGGGCCGAGCCAGTTGTTCGTGCCGCACAGGTCCAGGTAGTGGCGCTGCGTCTCGTCGGCATCGGCGTGGCCGTCGCCCAGCAGGCCGTCGCCGAAGTGCTCGACCGGCGTGTCCAGCGGGATGAGCGCCTGCATGGTCGCGGTCGGGTGCAGCACCGCCACGTCCGCCGCGTAGCCGCCCCACGACATGATCGAGCAGATCCGGGCCACGGCCCGGGAGAACGCCGGGTACTGCTTCCAGTAGGGCTGCCGCCAGTCCGTGGACGGCGGTGCCCATTCGAACCAGCCGCCCGCCGTGCCGAAGTAGCTGGCGTGCGGGTTGTACAGGTTGGCGCCGCTGCGCAGGAACGGCAGCAGCCAGTGGTAGGTGTCCTCCAGCGTGCCGCCCCAGCCCGAGGAGTGGAACGCCTCGATCCAGACCCGCTCGTGTCCGTAGAGGTGGGCCATCGAGGAGTGCACCTTGGCGTCGCCGTGATGGTCGCTGCCCGCGGCGCTGTACCAGCGGTGGGTGCGGAAGTAGTCGGTGTAGATCTGTGTCGACTGGGCCGGGTAGCCCGCGCGGGCGGGGTGGCTCTGGTCGCTGCCCAGCAGCATCCCGCGCTCCCGGTGCCATGCGGAGAGCGGCCGGAACAGGGCCTCCTCGGTCAGTTCCGCGCGGACCGCGTAGTAGTCGGCGCGGACCTCCGACTCCGCGGCGGTGGCGCCCGTGCCGAACAGGGCCGGCAGATGGTCGAGCAGGTCGTAGCCGCGCCGGGCTCGGAACTCCGCCGCGAAGCGGTGGCTCCAGGCGTTGGTGCCCGGCAGTTCGTCCTGGAAGCTGCCCGCGACGACGGTCCCCAGATGGCCGGGCACACGCCGGTCGTACTCGTGGTGCACGGCGTCCATCAGCAGGCCGACGGCGTCCGGATCCAGGTAGTCGAACGCCGTGGGCACGGAGGTGACGAGCCGTACGACGGCCCCGTCGGCGGCGGGGACACGCACCGTACCCGGCCCGTCCACGCCGAGGTCCAGACGCCGGCCCCGAGCGGAGTACGCGGCCAGCGGGGTCTCGGTGTCCCGCAGGACGACCGCGCCCTCGGAGACGGTGACGTCGCGACAGCGCAACGCGGCACCCCTGGCCTCTGGGTGACGTCGCGTCACACTGCCTTGCACGTTGGCGCCCGAGAAGCCGATCTGGTCGTAGAACCACAGGCGCGTGCCCAACTCCGCGGCGATCTCGCAGGCGTCGGTGAAGCGCGCCCACCACTCCTCGCCGAACCACGCCGGATCGTCGGCCCGGGCGCCGAACGTCGGGCCGGCCGGGGCCAGGTTGATCACGACGAGGTTGTGGACACCGCCCTCCGCGAACGCCCGCAGCTGCCAGGCGAGTCGCTCGCGGGTGACCTTCGCACCCGACCACCACCACAGGGGAGCGGGGCCGAAATCGCGGGGCGGGTTCTCGAACAGGTGCCGGAGCGCGGGGGAGACCACGGACATCGTCCTTCCCCTAAAACGTTTTTAGGTCACCTTCACCGTAGGCGACCTGGGACAGTCACGCCATGACCGAGAACGGCACGGCGTGAACCGACCTGGACGCGCCGAAGTCCGCACGACACCTTGTTGCAACGTTTTTCTCGCCCTATATTCGCTGCGACCAGGCCCCCGGAAACGCGATGTCACCAGACGACGGAGTCGCATCATGGCCGGTAACCGCCCCATCCCCAAGCAGCTCTGGAAGGCCGCCGCCCTGTCGGGCATGGCCTCCTACCTCGACGCCGGGCTGATCGTCAGCATCTCCGTCAACCTGGCCATCTACCGCGACAGTTACGACATGGGCGTGTGGATGGCCGGGGCGATCAGCGCGATCGTCACCGGCTGCATCGCCGTCGGGTCCCTGGTCGGCGGACGGCTCGCCGACCTCTTCGGCCGCCGCCGCGTCTACAACTGGGACATCTTCTGCTTCGCGCTCGGCGCCATCGTCATCACCCTGGCGCCGGACGACATCACGCTGCTGATCGGCGTCCTCGTCGCCGGACTCGCGGCCGGCGCCGACCTGCCGACGTCCCTGGCCGTCGTCTCGGACGCCGCGCCCTCCTGGGCCCGCGGCAGACTCGTCGCCTTCACCCAGGTGATGTGGATGCTGGGTATCGCCGTCGCCGTCTTCCTCGGCTTCGTGCTGTCGACCACGGGCATGACCGGGGCCCGGCTCATCACCGGACAGCTGGCCGTGGCGGCGCTCGTCACCTGGGCCATGCGCTCCCGGCTGAAGTTGACCGGCGAGTACGAGGACGACGACGCCCGGGACACCGGGGCGGAAGCCGCCCCGAGCGGAACCGCGCTCAGGAACGTGTGGACACGGGCCGCCCTGCTGCCCATGGCGGCGACCTTCGTCTTCTACGTCACCTGGGGCCTCGGGGCCAACACCTTCGGCCAGTTCGGCACCTATCTGCTCGTCACCGTCAGCGACGCCTCACAGAGCCTGGCCACCGGCATCAACCTGGCCTTCATCCCGATCGGCGTGCTGCTGACCATCGCCTTCGTCCGAGTCGCCGACACTCCCTGGCGCGACCGGCTGTTCTACACCGCCGCCACCGTGCAGATCCTCGCCTTCGTCATCGCCTCGCTGACGGCCGGGGCGCTCGTCGGCATGCTCGTGTTCTTCGTCCTCTACCAGCTCTCCTATCCCTTCGCGGGCGAGGCCAACTACAAGGTGTGGTCCCAGCTCACGCTGCCCGCGGACACCCGCGGCACCACCCAGGGACTCACCTACGCCCTGTCGCGCGCCATCTACGCGATCGCCGCGTTCTTCACCCCCGCACTGCTCGACCACAGCCCGTCCGTCCTGCTCTGGACGATCACCGCCTGCATGACCCTGGCGGCCTTCGCCGGCGCGTTCATCATCCGCGTCCTGGTCCCGCGTTCCCCCGGTGCGGTCCGCGACAGAGCGGACCTGCGCGTCGCCAGCACCGAGCCGCAGCAGACCTGACAAGGAGCACCGACCATGGCAACCACCGCGGACCGCACGGCCGCAGGGGCCGCCGCCCTGCACGACCTGCTCCCGCCGGTCACCCGGCGCCGCACCCGCATCGGGCTGGTCGCCGGCGGACTCGGCACGTACTGGCCGCAGTTCCCCGGACTCCTCCCGCAACTGAAGGAGTCCGCCGCCTACGTCGCCGAGCGCTTCCGGGGGATGGACGCGGAGGTGACCGACGCCGGGTTCGTCTCCGACGCCCAGGAAGGAGCCCGCGCCGCCGAAGAGCTGCGCAGGGCCGACTGCGACCTGATCGTGCTGTTCCTGACGACGTACCTCACCTCCTCCATGGTGCTGCCGATCGCCCGGCGTTCGCACACTCCTGTGCTGGTCATCGACCTCCAGCCGACCGAGCGGATGGACCACGCCTCCTTCGACACCGGGGCCTGGCTGGCCTACTGCGGGCAGTGCCCCGTCCCCGAGGTCGGCAACGTCTTCCGGCGCGCCGGCATCCCCTTCCGGTCCGTCTCGGGCTGGCTGCGGCAGGAGTCCGCCTGGCGGCGCATCGAGCAGTGGATCCGGGCCGCGCACATCCGCGCCGCGCTCCGGCACGCCCGGCACGGCCTCATGGGGCACGTGTATCCCGGCATGCTCGACGTGCAGACCGATCCGACACTGCTGTCCACCACCTTCGGCTCGCACGTGGAGGTGCTGGAGTTCGACGACCTGCGGCACCGGGTGGAGCGCGTGACCGAGACGGAGACCCGGGAGCGGATGACGCTCGCCCGGCAGGTCTTCACCCTCGACGACAGTGTGGTCGAGGAGGACTTCGCCTGGGGCGCGACCGTGTCGGTCGCCCTGGACCGGCTCGTGGCGGACTTCGAACTCGACAGCCTCGCCTACTACCACCGCGGCCTCGACGGCGAACTGCACGAGCGGCTCGGCGCCGGCATGATCCTGGGCGCCTCCCTGCTCACGGCCCGGGGCGTGCCGGCCGCCGGGGAGTACGAACTGCGCACCAGCGTCGCCCAGCTCGCCTCCCAGAGCGTCGGCGCCGGAGGCTCCTTCACCGAGATCCAGGCCCTCGACTTCGAGGACGGCGTCGTGGAGATGGGCCACGACGGGCCCGCCCACCTCGCGGTCAGCGCCCGCGACCCCCTGCTGCGCGGGCTCGGCGTCTACCACGGCAAGCGCGGCTGGGGCGTGAGCGTGGAGTTCGACGTCCGGCACGGACCCGTCACCCTGCTCGGTCTCGGCCAGGACGCCGATGGCAGCCTGTCCTTCGTCACCTCCGAGGGCACCGTCGTCCCCGGACCGCTGCTGGAGATCGGCAACACCACCAGCCGCGTCGACTTCGGCCGCGACCCCGGCGAATGGGTCGACGCGTGGAGCGCCACGGGCGTCGGCCACCACTGGTCCCTCGCGGTCGGCCACCACGCGGCCGACTTCAGGGCGGCGGCGAGCCTGCTGGGCATCGACCACCGGCAGGTGTGACCGCGCGCGGCTCGTCCGGGATGGGTGTCGCCCCCGCCCGGGGATGGGTGCGGGCACGGATGGTGCCGGGTGCGGGACCCGTGTGAGGCTGGCAGCGTCGTCGAGGCTCGCGCTGTTCGTCATGGCCGCGGCCTCGGGATGCGCCGAGTGGCGCACGACGCTGCCCGCCGAAAACCCCTCGAAGGAGGAGCCCCTATCCATCCCCGCACGGTGAAACGATCCGCCCCCTGCGCTCCCACGAAGGCGGTGACCCGTGGGACACGCTGACAGCCTCCTCGCCATGGGCGGCGCCTTCCTGGCCGCCGCCCTCCTCGCCCGCCTCGGCGGCCGGATCGGACTCCCGACGATCCCGCTGTTCATGCTCGCGGGCATCCTGCTCGGCCCGCACACCCCGGGTCTCGTCATCGTCGAGGACGCACACGACTTCGAGATGCTCTCCGCACTCGGACTGGTGCTGCTGCTGTTCTACCTGGGCCTGGAGTTCCACCTCGACGACCTGAAAAGCGGCGGCCGGCGTCTGCTGACGGCCGGCGGGATCTATCTGCTGCTCAACGTCGGCGCGGGACTGGTCTTCGGATTCGCCCTGGGCTGGGGCGTCCGCGAGGCGCTGGTGCTCGCCGGTGTCCTGGGGATCTCCTCGTCCGCCATCGTCACCAAGATCCTCATCGACCTGGGCCGCATCGGCCGCCCGGAGACCCGCCTCATCCTGGGCGTCATCGTCGTCGAGGACATCTTCCTCGCGCTGTACCTCGCCGCGCTCCAGCCGGTCATCAGCGGCGCCCAGGGCCTCGGGGACATGGTCCTCCAGGGCGCCAAGGCCTTCGGTTTCCTCCTGGTGCTGGCCGCGGCGGCGCGCTACGGCACGAAACTGGTCGGACGGCTCATCGCGACCCGCGACAACGAACTGCTCGTCATCAGCTTCCTCGGCGCGGCCGTCCTGGTCGCGGGAGTCTCCGAGACCCTCGGAGTCGCGGACGCCATCGGCGCGTTCATGGTCGGCCTGATCCTGGCCGGCACGCCCTCCGGGCCGCGCATCAGGGAACTGGTGCATCCGCTGCGCGACGCCTTCGCGGCGATCTTCTTCTTCGCCTTCGGTCTCTCCATCGACCCCGGCGACATCGTGTCCGTGGTCGGCCCGGTCACCGCGGCGGCCCTCCTGACCGTCGTCATGAACGTCGCCGCCGGACTGCTCGTCGCCCGTGTGTACCGCTACGGCACCGAGCCCGCCGCCGAGATCGCCACGACCCTGGTGGCCCGCGGGGAGTTCGCGCTGATCCTGGCCGCCATGGCCGCGAGCGCCGGACTCGACGACCGCCTCGCCCCGTTCATCGCCGGGTACGTCCTCGTCCTCGCGATCCTCGGCCCCATCGCCGCCGGACGCGCGCACCAGCTCGCCCGCGCCCTGCGCTTCGCCCAGGACCTCCTGCCGGGCCGCACGCGCCCGCCGCAGAACACGGAACCCGAGCCCGGGCGCGCGCCCGAACCCGAGGGCGGGACCACCCCACCCGCCCCCGCCGCTCTGCCGGCCGAGGCCGAACGCTAGACGCGCTCCCGGCTTTCAGGCCTCGATCAGCCCCACCCGGATGGCGTAGCGGGTCAGCTCCAGACGGTCCTTCAGGCCGAGCTTCTGGAGCAGGTTGGCCCGGTGGCGCTCCACCGTCTTGGGGCTGATGACCAGCAGGCCGGCGATCTGCTGCGAGGTGTGGCCCTCGGCGACGAGCTTGAGGATCTCCTCCTCACGGTCGGTGATGGCCCGGGAGGGCAGGGCGCGGCCCTCCCGGGCCCGGTCGAGGAAGTCACGCACGAGCGCGTTGACGGCACCGGGATACAGAAACGGTTCGCCCCGCATGGTGGCGCGGCAGGCCTCCACCAGGTCACGGTCCGCGACCGACTTGAGGACGTAGCCCGAGGCGCCGGCTCCGAGAGCCTCGAAGAAGAACTGCTCGTTGTCGTACATGGTCAGGACGAGGATCCGTGTCTCCGGGCACGTCCGGGACAGCTCCCGGGCGGCCTGCAGCCCCGTCAGACGGGGCATCGCGATGTCGAGGACGGCGAGATCGGGGCGGTGCGCCCGGGCCTGGGCGACGGCCTCGGCACCGTCGTCCGCCTCGGCGACGACGGTGAGGTCGGGTTCGGCGTCCAGGATGAGCCGGACGCCGCGCCGCACCAGGGCGTGGTCGTCGGCGAGCAGGATGCGGGTGGGGGACGAGTCGTTCATGATCGGCCGTTCCGGTCGGGATCGCGTACGGGTACGGGGACAGTCAGGCGCACTTCGGTGCCTCCGCCCGGGCCGGCACCCAGAGCGAGTCCGGGGCCCACGAGCAGGGCACGTTCACGCATGCCGCGGATGCCGGCTCCCTCGGGCGCGTCACCGAGGCCCGTGCCGTCGTCGTGGACACGCAGCTCCACGCCCGTCGCGGTACGCCGCAGGGCGAGTTCGGCGTGTCGCGCCCGGGCGTGGCGGGCGACATTGGTCAGCCCTTCCTGCGCGACGCGGTAGACGACGAGTTCGGCCTCCCGGCCGAGCGGCGGCAGGTCCGTGCCGAGGCGGTGCCGCACGGACAGGCTGGGGCCGGCGAAGTCGGAGGCGAGCGACTTGAGGGCACTGGCCAGACCCAGTTCGTCCAGTACGCCGGGGCGCAGCCGGCGTGCGATCCGGCGGATCTCGTCCAGACCGGCCCGGGTGGTCTCCTGCACCTGGTGCAGCTCCTCCAGCAGGTCGGGCGGGGCGTGGCCGGCCACCCGCTTGAGTTCGAGCAGGACGGCGGTGAGGGTCTGCCCGACCTCGTCGTGCAGCTCCTGGGCGATCCGGCGCCGCTCGGCCTCCTGGGCGCAGAGCACCCGGGCACTGCTCGTGGCCCGCTCGTCCTCCAGGCGGTCGAGCATGGTGTTGAACGTCGTGATCAGCTCGGCGACCTCGGCCTGGCCGCCGACCGCCGGGCGCCGCCCCGGACGCAGCAGGTCGATCGTCGTCATGGCGCGCGTGAGGCGCTGGAGCGGGGCGAGGCCGATCCGCAGCAGCAGGGCGTTGGCGACGAGCATGGCGGCCAGGCCCACCGTGAGCACCGCGGCCTCGGTGAGCAGGACCGGCGTGGACACCGTCACCGGACCCAGCAGCAGCGCCGTGGCCGTGATGAGCACGAGGGCGTTCAGCAGGAAGATCCGCCAGAACAAGGGCACCGCGTACCGCCTCCTCGACACCGTCGTCCTCCAGCGTGTGCGCTGCCCGGGCCGCGTCGCCATCCGTGACACCACCCATCCTCGAACCGAACACCCGCCCCCTCGGACGGCGTTCGTACAGCGCGGCCACCGGGAAGGATGAGGGTTGGGCCCGATGGCGGCAGCCGCCGGAGGGGGGAGAGGCTGAAGCCCCGGTGAGACCGGCCGCGCCGCGTATCGGCGGGCGGTCCGCCGCCGCACCGTCACGTGGCCCGACACCCCTGGATTCGCCATGGCCTCGGCCGTGCGCTGCCTCGAGGCGCTGTCGGGTTCCGGAAGGGAGAGGCCGTGACCCGGTCCGAACACGAACGTCTCGTCGACCTCGCAGCACGACTCGAGCGGGAGGACCCCGGATTCGCCCGGGCCATGAGAGCGGGCCGCCCGGCGCGGCCCCGGGAGTACCGGCGTACCGGGGCGTGGTGGGGGCTGGCACTCGGCATGGCCGTGCTGGGCACGGGCATCGCCCTGGCCCACGGGCTGCTCATCGCGGCCGGACTGGTCCTCGTCGGCATGGCGGCCCAGCTGGTCGATCCGGACCCGGCCCGCCGGGGGTGTCAGGGGCCCGGACGACGCTGACACGAAGGTGGGGACAGGGGCGACGTACGCCCATGCCTGCTGGGCCCGCTACCTGGCCACCTGGTGTCCCGGCGTGTGCCCGCGGACCGTGTCGCGGAAGGCGATGGGGGTCTGTCCGGTGCGCTGGTGGAAGTACTTGCTGAAGTGGGTGGCGCTGGAGAAGCCGAGGCGGCCGGCGATCCCGGCGGCGGTCTGATCGCTGTGGGCCAGGAGGCGTTTGGCTTCGAGGACGACGCGGCGGTCGATGAACTCCTTGGCGCCGAGGCCGGCGAAGGCGAGGGTGGCGCGGGAGAGGGTGCGAGCCGAGTAGCCGAGCGCATCGGCGTAGTCCTCGACCCGGCGGGTGCGGGCGAAGCCCTTCTCCACCGCGTCACGGAAGCGCAGGTAGGCGGCGTCGGGTTCGGGGGCGGGGGCGCCGGTCGGCGCGGTGAGGTGGGCCAGTCGCAGAACGAGGACGGCCAGCAGGTGACGCAGGGCTGCGGTGTGGATCTCCAGGGGCAGCCGTCCGAGTGCGTGGAACTCGGCGGCGAGATGATCGGCGGCCAGGCGCAGGGCTTGGGCGTCGTCGGACAGGGGCCGGCGCAGGATCGGCGCGTGCAGGTCCTCCGTGCGGGCGCCGGCGGTGGTGGCCGGGTCGAGGAAGTCCTGGCGGAAAAGGATCAAGGTGCCCTCCGCACGGGTCAGGTCGCCCCACTGCTGAACCTGGCCGGGGCGGACCCACAGCCACGAGCCCGGTTCGAGGGCGTAGGCGGTGAAGTCGACCGTGTGCCACAGGTCTCCGCCGGCGAGGGTGATCAGGTGATGGAAGTCCGGGCGCTGGGGGACCGTGAGCCGGTCGCCGGGCACGCGGCGCCGCAGGTCGGCGAGGGACAGCACTTCGACGCCGGCGGGGGTGCCGGCGGGCGCCGCGAAGGAGATCTCCGGGATCCCGCGGTCGGCATCATGTCGGTTTTTGACCATCACCGGTCGCCAGCGTATCCGATTCAGGCTGTACAGCGGCGCTAGCGTGTGGATGTCGGCACATCCGACTCCGATCGATGTCGGAAAGCAGCAAGAGGCACCACCGCGCCCGACCTTACGGAGACACCATGAGCGACCCGGAGCAGAACAAGGCCACGGCCCAGGCGTTCTACGACCTGATGTTCAACCAGTGCCGCCCCGCCGAAGCCATCGACCGGTACGTCGGCGACACCTACATCCAGCACAATCCACACGTCGGCGACGGCAAGCAGGCGTTCGTCGACTACTTCGAGCGCATGGCCGCCGAGTACCCGGGCAAGCGGGTGGAGGTCAAGCGCGCCTTCGCCGACGGCGACCACGTGGTCCTGCACTGCCACCAGACGTGGCCCGCCGAGGAATACGCCGGCATCGACATCTTCCGTTTCGACGCGGACGGCAAGATCGTCGAACACTGGGACGTCCTCCAGGTCGTCCCACCCGCCTCCAAGAACGCCAACACCATGTTCTGACTCCTAGGCCCCGGCCCACTTCCGCAGCAGCGCCTCGCGCTCCTCGCGGGGCGGAGTGCCCTCGGCCGCGTGCTCCCTGCCCCACGCCAGCACCTCTCCGATCTCGGCGTCACCGGCCGTGAGCCCCCGGAGCAGGGCGTGGGAGAGCTCGTACTCGGAGGGCAGGTAGATCCCCCCGGCGACGGCCACATGCGCGTCGACCCGCACGGATTCCTCGGCCGTCACCACCTCCACGGAGAACGCGGGCGGAAACTCGCCGTCCCCCGTGACCGCCACCAGCGCGGCGTCGAACGCCATGGACGCCAGCCGCCGCACCCCGGACCGCACGGGCACGTCGTGCGTCTCGATCCGGACCACCTCGTCCCAGGTCCAGAACCTGCCCTCGCCGACACCCGGCGCCTCGACGCCGTCCTCGGACAGACGCACTCCCGAAGCGGCTCCCGCGGGCTCGGCCCCCACGTACACCGAGTCCTCGCCGATCCAGAACAGGCCGACCATGGCCATGAGCGCCTCCCGTGAATGGTCCGGGGGCAGAGCGGTCCCCGCCCCCTGCGTCGTCGTCGTGAGAGACGGCTGCGACCTGCGGAAGGTTGCGGTCGTTCGGGCCGGACACGGCATGACGGAGGGGGCCGGAAGTGCCCGCCGTAAGGGTGCAGCCGTAACCCGTGTGATCGCCCCGGATGGTGGGACGGCCCGACATGACTGACGGTGGTTCACGTCGAGGCCGGGTCCGTGAGCTGGCGAGGCGTCAGCTGCCCGGCCCGTGACGGAAGGACTCACCGATGCGCTCTGCCCGCATGCTGCTCGCGACGGCCACGGCCACGGCCGCCCTCGCGATCGCCGCACCCGCCGCCTGTGCCGAGGCGATGGGTGACTGGGACCACGACAACAGTTCTTACAGCAAGGAGCACCACAAGGACGGCGAAGACCACGCGCCGCGCGGCGGGGTACACACGGGTGGCGGAGCGCTGTCCGTGGCGAGCACGAACGACGACTGGGACGACTCCAAGTACGACCCGGACACCTACAAGGACGAGGGCGGCGACGACTGGGGCGACAAGCAGGACGAGGACCCCTACGGCGACGAGCAGGGCAAGAGCTCGTACGGCGACAAGCAGGACGAGCACGGGAAGTCCGAGGAGCACGGGAAGTCCGAGGAGCACGGCAAGTCCGAGGAGCACGGCAAGGACGAGGAGCACGGCAAGGACGAGGAGCACGGCAAGGACGACGACCACGAGAAGGGCGCCTGGCAGGGCGAGCACGACAAGCCGCGCGGCGGGATGCACACCGGTGGCGGCGCCCTGGCCTCCATGCCCGGCGTCACCGCCGGCGGGCTCGCGGTACTGGCGGTGGCCGGCACCGGCCTGTACGCCCTGAGGCGCCAGAGGGTCTCGCAGGGCACGGCATGACCGATGCCTGACCGCATAGCCGCCGTGGCCGCCGCACGTGTCCCTCGCGTCGCGGCGGCCCGGCTCGTCACCCGCGAGCCGCGCCCGCCGCCGTGTCCTGTCCGCTGCCGTGTCCGAGTGAGGTGGTCTCCGATGGCAGCCAGCCCCCTTCTTCCCGACGACCCCGAGCCGTCAAGACGCCGGTTCCGCACCGTCGTCACGATCCTCTGGTCCGTGGCCGCCCTGGTCCTGACCGTGAGCCTGATCGCCGGCGGGGACGAGTCGTCCGACGCCGGCGCCCCGCCGCACGCCCCACCGGCCGTCTCGAGCGCCACCTCGGACGCGTCCCACGCGCCGTCCACGCCCGGCGCGCCGCACCGGTCCGCCCGCGCCGGGGCCGGCCCGCACCTGCCGCGATCCCGGCCGGTCCGCCTGCTCATCCCCCGGATCTCGGTGAACGCGCCCTTCACCGATCTCGCCATCGGCCGTTCGGGTCAACTCGAACCCCCTCCGCCCGACAACACCAACCTGGTCGGCTGGTACGCCAAGGGCGTCTCGCCCGGCGAGGCCGGGACCGCGATCATCGCGGGCCACGTGGACACCGCGACCGCCCCGGCCGTCTTCGCGCAGCTCGGCGAGGTGAAGAAGGGGGACCGGTTCCACGTGGTGCGCGCCGATGGCCGCAAGGCGACCTTCGTGGTCGACGACACGGACTCCTACGCCAAGGACGACTTCCCCAGTGAGCGGGTCTACGGCGACACCCCCGACGCCCAGGTCCGGCTCATCACCTGCGCGGGCGCCTACGACCGTCAGGCCCGGGACTACACCGAGAACCTGGTGGTCTTCGCCCACCTCGTCTGACATCCGGGCCCACGGCCTGACTTGGTGTTTTACAGTGACTGACACCAGTCCAAAGACGCGACCGTGGGACCTGTGAGGTATTCGCGAACCATGACGACAGAGACGTTTGAGTTCCAGGTAGAGGCACGTCAGCTGCTCCAGCTGATGATCCACTCGGTCTACTCGAACAAGGATGTCTTCCTGCGGGAACTCGTCTCCAACGCCTCCGACGCGCTCGACAAGCTGCGTCTGGAGAAGCTGCGGGACGACTCGCTCGACGCCGACGTGTCGGACCTGCACATCCGGATCGACGTCGACAAGGACGCCCGTACCCTCACGGTGCGGGACAACGGCATCGGCATGGCGTACGACGAGGTCGGACAGCTCATCGGCACCATCGCCAACTCGGGCACGGCCACCTTCCTGAAGGAGCTGCGGGAGGCCCAGGAGGGCGGCGACGCCGAGGGACTCATCGGCCAGTTCGGTGTGGGCTTCTACTCCGGGTTCATGGTGGCGGACGAGATGACGCTGGTGACCCGGCGGGCCGGCGAGGGCCAGGGCACCCGGTGGACGTCGCGCGGCGAGTCCACGTACACGCTGGAGAGGGTCGACGACGCCCCGCAGGGCACCTCCGTGACGCTCCACCTCAAGCCCGCCGACCCGGAGAACGAGCTCCACGACTACACCTCCCCGTGGAAGATCAGGGAGATCGTCAAGCGGTATTCGGACTTCATCACCTGGCCGATCCGCATGGTCCCGGAGTCGGCGGGCGAGGGGGACGCGCCCGAGCCCGAGACACTGAACTCGATGAAGGCGCTGTGGGCGCGTTCGCGCGACGAGGTGTCCGACGACGAGTACCACGAGCTCTACAAGCACATCAGCCACGACTGGCGCGAGCCGCTGGAGACGATCCGGCTCCAGGCGGAAGGCACCTTCGAGTACCAGGCCCTGCTGTTCATCCCCTCGCATGCCCCGCACGACCTGTTCACGCGGGACTTCCGGCGCGGTGTGCAGCTGTACGTGAAGCGCGTCTTCATCATGGACGACTGCGAGGCCCTGCTCCCGCCGTACCTCCGCTTCGTCAAGGGCGTGGTCGACGCCCAGGACCTCTCGCTCAACGTCTCCCGCGAGATCCTCCAGCAGGACCGGCACATCCAGATGATGCAGCGCCGGCTGACGAAGAAGGTCCTGTCCACGGTCAAGGAGTTCAGGACCAAGGACGCCGAACGCTACGCGACGTTCTGGCGGGAGTTCGGCACCGCCCTGAAGGAGGGCCTGGTCACCGACTCCGAGAACCGGGACGCCATCCTCGCCGTCTCCTCGTTCGCGACCACGCACGCCGACGACGAGCCGACCACGCTGGCGCAGTACGTGGAGCGGATGAAGGACGGCCAGGAAGACATCTACTACCTCACCGGCGAGTCCCGGCAGAGCATCGAGAACTCCCCGCACATGGAGGCGTTCCGGGACAAGGGCATCGAGGTCCTGCTGCTCACCGACCCGGTCGACGAGGTGTGGGTCGACGCCGTCGGCGAGTACGAGGGCAAGAAGCTGCGCTCCGTCGCCAAGGGCGAGATCGACCTCGACGGCGAGGGCGGCGAGAAGGCCGGCGAGGAGCGGGAGAAGCAGGCCGAGGAGTACGCCGGGCTGCTCGGCTGGATGCGGGAGCAGCTGGAGGAGGACATCAAGGAGGTGCGCCTGTCGGCCCGGCTCACCGTCTCCCCGGCCTGCGTCGTCGCGGACGCGCACGACCTGACCCCGGCCCTGGAGAACATGTACCGGGCGATGGGCCAGGAAGTGCCGCGCACCAAGCGGATCCTCGAGCTCAACCCCGACCACCTGCTGGTCAAGGGCCTGAACCAGGCCTACAAGGAGCGCGAGGACCACTCGGGCCTCGTGGAGTCCGCCGAGCTGCTCCACACGCTGGCGGTACTCGCCGAGGGCGGCCAGCCCAAGGATCCGGCCCGGTTCGTCAAGCTGGTGGCCGACCGCCTGGAGCGCACGCTGTAGGCCGGGGACGCATCAGCGGTGGTCCGGGGCGTCCGCTCCACCGGCGCCGCGCGGGTTCGTGGCGGTGCCCGGTGGGACGACCTCGCCCTGGACCACCCGGGGCGCGGGGCCCGTCCCGGCCTCTTCGTCCTTCGCGGCGCGGGCCTCCGCCTTGAGGATGCGGGCCGACTTGCCGGCCGAGCGGGCCAGTTCGGGGAACTTCTTGATCCCGATGACGGCGATGACGACGATGAGGATGATCGCGAGCTCGCTCAGTCCGAACATGATGTTCTGTCCTTTCTCGCCCGGGCCGGGCACGGCGTGAGCGTATCGGGCGGGGAGGACGGCGTGACCACCGCCTCGGAACGCGGGTCCAGGTGCCGGCGCAGGTGGGGCAGCATGCCGTGGTCGAGCAGGGCCTGCCGCCAGGCCAGCCGGGCCTGCTCCACCCGTCCGGCCGTCGGGACACCCCGCCCGCCCAGGGCCGAGCGCAGCAGCGCGCACAGGGCGAGCAGACCGCTCACGGCCGCCACGAGCGCCAGGGTCCAGCCGGCCGCCACGAGCGACCCCGGCAACGGGCCCGGTGCGCCGGCGACCTGGAGCAGGAAGCCGAGCAGCAGCAGGGCCCCGGCGGAGGTGACCGCCACGAGGGGGGTGAGCACCGCGAGGGCCGGCAGCAGGCTGCCCGAGCCGATCGGACGCCGCGCGTCCTTCCGGGCGGCCGCCCGCACGGCCAGGTAGGTCCGGTACGGCTCGCCGGCCGCCGCCGTGATCGCGTCGGCATGGGTGAGCGCGTGGGCGCGCAGGCGGGCGGCGGCCCCGCCGGTGGGGTCGGAGCGCAGGGCGCCACGGATGTCCCCGTTGCTCAGCGCCAGGTGCAGGACCGCTTCGAAGTCCGCGCGGTCCTCGGGGCGGAGGCGGGACGGATCTGTCACATCGTCTCCCGGTCGGTTGCTGATACGCCCGCCGGACCCAGCCGTTGCGGCGGGCCCGGCGGGGCGGTCGGTCCGTGTCAGACGTGCACACCGAAGTCGGACGCGATCCCGGCCAGCCCGGAGGCGTACCCCTGGCCGACGGCGCGGAACTTCCACTCCGCGCCGTGCCGGTAGAGCTCGCCGAAGACCATGGCGGTCTCGGTGGAGGCGTCCTCGGACAGGTCGTAGCGGGCGATCTCCTGCCCGCCCGCCTGGTTGACGACCCGGATGAAGGCGTTGCTGACCTGGCCGAAGCTCTGGCCGCGGTTCTCGGCGTCATGGATGGAGACCGGGAACACGATCTTGTCGATCTCGGCGGGCACGGCGGCGAGGTTCACCTTCACGGTCTCGTCGTCGCCCTCGCCCTCGCCGGTGAGGTTGTCGCCGGTGTGCTCGACCGAACCGTCCGGGCTCCGCAGGTTGTTGTAGAAGACGAAGTGCTGGTCGGAGGGGACCTTGCCGGAGGCCTCGAGGAGCAGCGCGGAGGCGTCGAGGTCGTAGTCGGTGCCGGTGGTCGTGCGCACGTCCCAGCCCAGGCCGACCAGGACGGCGGTGAGACCCGGCGCCTCCTTGCTGAGCGAGACGTTGCCGCCCTTGGACAGGGAAACTCCCACGGGTTACTCCTTCTTGACGTGTGCGTTCCGGGTCCGGGTGGCGAACCCGGGATTGAATCTACAGCACTGTAGAAGATGGGGGGACGGTCCCGCGGATCTATACGATGTCCGCACGGGTCACGCAGGACGGCGGAAGGGAGACAGGGCGGTGACGGATCCCCGGCAGCGTCCCCGGCGGGGGCAGGGCGAGCTGGAGGCGCTGGTGCTGTCGGCACTGCGGGAGGCGGATGGCCCCGCGACGGCCGGCTGGGTGCAGGAACGCCTCGGCGGTGACCTCGCCTACACGACGGTGATCACCATCCTGACGCGGCTGCTCGGCAAGGGCGCGGTCACCCGGGAGCGGGTCGGCCGGTCCTTCGCCTGGACGTCCGCATCGGACCAGGCGGGACTGGCCGCGCACAAGATGCGCAAGGTCCTGGACGCGGAGACCGACCGCGGGGCCGTGCTCGCCAGCTTCGTCACGGGTCTCGGGCCGGACGACGAGCGATTGCTGCGTGACCTGCTGGACCCGGCCCACGGCGAGGGGGAAGGCTGAAGCCTCATGGGGGTCTTCGTCTTTCTGCCACTGGTCCTGCCGCTCACGGCCTGGCCGGTCGCGCGCCTCGCCGAGCAGCACCTGCATCCGCGCACCGCGACCCGGCTGCTGACCGTGATGGCCGCGGTGCTGGCGCTGTGCAGCACCGTGTGCCTGGGTCTGGTGATGGTCGTCGGCACCGCCCAACTGCCCGGCAACCCGCTGCCGGACGGCTGGTCCGACCCGGAGGTGCGGGCGGCGGTGCCCTACGACGAGGTCGTCGGCAAGGCCGCCATCCCCGCCTTGTGCGCGGTACTCGTCGCATGCTGCCGGACGCTGTGGCGGCACGCCCGGGTGCGCCGTCAGGCCCATCGCGCCCTGATCGGGCTGCCGGACACGGAGGTGGCCGTACTGCCCGACGGAGCCCCGTACGCGTACGCGCTGCCGGGGGGCCGCCGGGGTGCCGGGGCCCAGCGTGACGGTACGCCGCGCGGCGCAGCCGGCCGCCGGGTCCGCGCCGCCGACCGCCGCCGGCCCGCTGCCGCCGCCCGCGCCCTGCGCCGGGGCCGTGTCGTGGTGACCACGGCCCTGCTGGACCGGCTCCGCCCGGCCGAGCGCCGGGCCCTGTTCGCCCACGAGCGGGTCCATCTCGCCGCCCGGCACGACCGCTTCCTGCTCACCGTGCAGCTCGCCGCCCGGGCCAACCCGTTCCTGCGTCCGCTGCACACCGCCGTGACCTACACGGCCGAGCGGTGGGCCGACGAGGAGGCGGCCCGGGAGATCGGCAGCCGCCGTACGGTGGCCCGGGCCATCGGCACGGCCGCCCTCGTCTCCGGGGGCGCCCCCGCGCCCGCCTTCCCGGGCCTCGCCGCCCCGGGACCGGTGCCGCGCCGGGTGGCGGCCCTGCTCGGCCCGGCCCCCGTCGTGCACCGCTGGCCCCCGGTGTTCACCTCGGTCGGCCTGGCGGCGTGGGCCGCGGCCGCGGGAACGGCGGTGTCGGCGATGTCCTCCGCGAACTCGGCCGTCACGATGGTCCTCATCCTGCACGCGGCGACACCTCTCTGAGGCAGGGCGACGAAGGGGTGCCCGCCAACGGGGCACGACCCTGCCGGGCCCCGCGAAGCGGGCACGCGGGCAGCGGCGGTGCTGCTTCGGTAGCCCCGACGGGGCGGTGGTACCGGCCTGGGCGGCTCTTGTCCCGGGGGGCGAGCGGGCGTAGGCCTGTCGAGGCCTCTGAAGGGGGCGGTCGCGCGCACCGCTGCGGTGCTGCCTCGGCATCCCCCGCCGGACGCCGGGGGGGTGACCGGGCGTAGGCCTGCCGAGGTCTCCTGAAGGGGTGGGTCCGCGCGGCGGCGGTGCTGCCCGGGCAGCACCTCGACGGTCACCGGGGGACGGGCGTGCTTAGGCCTGTCGAGGCCTCTGAGAGGGCGGGCCCGCGCACAGCGGCGGTTGCTACCTCGGCAGTCCCCGACGGGGCGCTGGTGCTGGCCTGGGCGGCCGTTGGCGGTGGCCCCGGGGGCGAGCGGGCGTAGGCCTGCCGAGGTCACTCAGGGGCACGGTCGCACGCACCGCGGCGGTGCTGCCCCGGCAGCCCCTCGACGGTCACCGGGCGGCGGGCGGGCGTAGGCCTGTCGAGGTACCGACGGGGTCGGTGGTGCTGGCCTGGGCAGCCCTTGGTGGTGGTCCCCCCGGGGGGAAGCGGGCGTAGGCCCGCCGGGGTCTCCCGAAGGGGGGCGGGTGCGCGCGGCGGCTTGCTGCCCCGGCAGCCCCCCGCGGCGGTCACCGGGAGGTGACCGGACGTGGGTCTGCCGAGGCTTCTGAAGGGGCGGGACCGCGCGCCGTGGCGGTGCCGCCCCCTACGGCCGCCGTGAGGCGCACGCCCCGGCCTCAGCCCTCCTCTTCCTCCTCGCCCTCGAAGAAGTCCCCGACCTCGTCGACGACTTCGCCCGCGACCATGCCGCCGACGACACCCACCGCGAGACCGGCCGCGCCGGCGGCGACGGCGGTGCCCATGCCGGGGCCGGAGCGGTGGCCGTCATGGTGATGTCCCTCGTGGCCGTGGCCGTGGCTGCCCTGGCCGAACGGGGCGGAGGAGCCGTAGCCCGCCGGAGGGCCGTACGACGCCCGGTGCTCGACCAGTTGCCCGATCCAGCCTTCGACGATCGCGGGCCAGTCCTGGTGCTCGACGCCCTCGTGGGAGACGTTGAAGCGGGTGAGGGCGTCGTGACCGGGGGAGAGGAAGCCGCCGCGCTTGTCCGCCTCCAGCACCACCTCCATGCCGCCCGGGTTCGCCAGGAACGTCAGCTCGATCTCGTTGACCTGCTGCGCGTACCGGGGCGAGGGGACGAGTTCGATCTCCTGGTAGAAGGGCAACCGCTGGCCGGTGCCACCGATGCGCCCGTACTCGAGGTCCGCCGACCGGAAACCGAACCCGAGCCTCCCGAGCGCTTCGAGTACGGCCTCCTGCGCGGGCAGCGGCGCGACGTTCAGCTGGTCCAGGTCACCCTTGTCCTTCGCGCCCGCCACCGACAGCTCGGTACGGACCCCGAGCACGACGCCCAGGCCCTGGCCGTGCAGTTCGGTGACCGGCGTCTCCCACGGCAGGGTCACGCTGAACGGCACATCACGCTGCTCGCCCGCGGCCAGCCGGAAGCCGCCGCCGACGGTGAAGCGGTCGAAGGCCACGGCGCCCTCGCTCTCACCGCCCTCGTGCTCGGCCTCGACCCGGGCCACCAGCTCCAGGGTGATGTGCTCGATCTCGAAGTCGGCGTTGCCGCCCTGCAGTCGGACCTGACCGGTGAGCATGCCGCCGGGCCGGGCGGGAGCCGGGTCGAGGACCGTGTCGACCGTGGGGCCGCCCACACCGAGCGCGCCGAGCAGTCGTTTGAACACCATGGTGGCGTCCACTCCTTCACGTGCGAGTACTGGCTTTCTACAAGCATGTAGAAGCATAGGGGGTCCGGGCGGGTGTCGGCTGCACGAGGCGTCCGCACGCCAGGAGTTGGCCGAAAGGTGAGCGGGGTGCCCGGGTGGGCGTCGACCCTCCGTGCGCGACACGGTGGTACGCCGTGCTCCGGCCGCCGGCTTCACGCCGATGCCTCTGCGTGTTCGTCTCGCTACGGTGAGTGCACAGCCTTGTTGGGGGAGGAGCGGATATGTGCGCTGCGTGGCAGCAGTACGAGTTGGCCCCGGGGGGAAGCGCGGACGCGGACACCGGTGTCGCGGCGGTGTCCCGGATCCCGGGCAGCATGGAAGTCTGGTGGATCGGCCCGGGGACGTCGGTCGAGGGCGCCTACTGGTACGAGGGCGGGGCCTGGACCCGCTACCAGCTCGCCCCGAACGGCAGCGCGAGAGAGGCCGGATCCCTCGCCGCGGTGTCCCGGATCCCGGGCAGCATGGAAGTCTGGTGGATCGGCCCCAACGGGTCGGTCGAGGGCGCGTACTGGTACGACGGCCACCCGTGGGCGCGCTACCAGCCGGCCCCGAACGGCAGCGCCCGAATCGGCTCCGCCCTGGCGGCGGTGTCCCGCATCCCCGGCAGCATGGAGCTCTGGTGGATCGGCCCGAACGGGTCGGTCGAGGGCGCGTACTGGTACGACGGCCACCCCTGGGCCCGGTACCAGCTCGCTCCGAACGGCAGCGCGGCCTTCAACGGGGGCTTGACGGCGGTGTCCCGCATCCCGGGCAGCATGGAAGTCTGGTGGACCGGTCCCAACGGGTCGGTCGAGGGCGCGTACTGGTACGACGGCCACCCGTGGGCGCGCTACCAGCTGGCCCCGGACAACAGCGCGTCCGTCGTCGGCGGCATCACCTCGGTGTCCCGCATTCCCGGCAGCATGGAGCTGTGGTGGGCCGGTGACAGCGGGTCGGTCGAGGGCGCGTACTGGTACGACGGCCATCCCTGGGCGCGCTACCAGCTCGCCCCGGCCGGCAGCGCCTACCGCGGCACGGCCCTGGCCTCGGTGTCCCGCATTCCCGGCAGCATGGAGCTGTGGTGGGCCGGTGACAGCGGGTCGGTCGAGGGTGCCTACTGGTACGACGGTCACCCCTGGGCGCGCTACCGGCTCGCCCCGGACAACCGCGCGTCCGGCGACGGTCTCGCGGCGGTGTCGCGCGTCCCGGGAAGCATGGAGGTCTGGTGGACCGGCTCGAACGAGGGGATCCGGGCCGCCTACTGGTACGAATGAGAGCCGCCCCACCACACGGTGCGCCCCTGCCCTGTGGTTGCGGAGGAGCACGTCCCACTCCTCCGCAACCGTCCACGGTCACCCCATGGCTCAGCCCACGACCCGGCCCAGCTCGATCCGGTCGATGTTCGGCGCCCAGGCGCTCGTATTGCCGAACGTCACCTTGTTCGCGCCCTTCACCAGATCGACCGGGACACCGACGGTCCAGTAGTCGTCCCAGCTCCAGGTGTTCTTGAAGGTGACCTTCCGCGGCGCCGCCTTCCCGACGGTGACGTCAGCCGTACGGGACATGATGTCCGTGTTGTAGGCGTGGCCGTTGTCCCGGCGGTCGTTGTGCGCGTAGTGGACGACCAGCAGATAGCGCCCGGACCTCGGCGCGTTCACCGTGAACCCGGCCGTGCTGGAGGCGCTGTTGCCGAGCCGGCCGATGTAGGACCCGGCGGAGGCGTGCGGGGAGTCGACGAGCTCGGCACCGCCCGCGAGCTCGGCCGAGGCGCCGTCGTAGGAGAGGGTGCCGGCGGCCGAGCCGTCGCCGGAGACGTCGAGGGAGCGGACGGCGGCGTGGCCCGACGTCATCGCGATCCGGTTGTTGCCCGCGACCAGGTAGAGCCGCAGCGGCCGCCCGGGCGTCGCCGTGACCGTCTCGCCGTGCAGCGAGAGCTTCACGGCCGCGGAGGTCCTCGGTACCACCGTGTAGTAACCGTCGCGCGGTGCGTAGACGTCGAAGACCGCCTTGTCACCGGAGCGCAGGACCAGGGCACCCGTGCCCACACCGGCCGACGACGAGTAGTCGTACGACGGCTTGCCGCTGACATCCGCCAGCGTGGCCTCGTACGACGCGGCGGGCGCGCCCGTGCGTGTGGTCAGATCGATGCGGTCGAGCGTGACCTCGGCGTCGCCCTTGGACAGGACAACCTGGTGCTGTCCGGCCTTCAGCCGGACGGTGACCTCCTTCCTGGCGCGGTACGTCCAGTTCTCGGTGGAGGGGTAGGCGATCGTCACCGGGTCGCCGCCGTCGACGATCAGCTGCTGCGTGGCGGGGCCGCCGGACTGGTTGCCGTACAGGATCGCCAGGTCGTACGTGCCGTCCTTCGGCACCGACACCGTGAACGCGACCTTGCTGCCGGGCTGGTTGAGGGAACCGACGTCCTGGGTGCCGGAGGCGGCGTAGCCGTTGGCGTTCTGGACCGTGCCCTGGGTGTAGACCTTGCCGTCCGTGATGGCCGCGTCCTCGGCCTCGTACGACGCCGACCAGGGGACGGACGCCGCCGCCGGGGTGCCCGAGCCGCCGGGGGTGAGCACGATCCGGTACGCCGACATCTTGTGCAGGCCGCGCAGCGGGACGGTCACCGAACCGTCGTCCCCCACCTTCACCTTGGTGCGCGCGAGGACCTGAGGCGCCGCGTGCTGCCCCTCGTACCCGGACCAGGCCGCCTCGGCGACGGTCGCGGTGACCGTGCGGCCGAACACGGACCGGGGCACGTTCCGCACGACCACGTCCGAGTCACCTGAGGCACCGCCGAGCAGCACCTGCGCCTGGCGACGCGAGGTGTCGAGGGAGGCGAGCCCCTGGAGGGTGTCGATGGTGTTCGGCTGCGGCGGCGTCACCTTCACGGTGTCGCCGGTCAGGCCCGCGTACCAGCGGAACAGCCACCAGCCGCCGTTGGGGATGTTGGACCGCACCACCTGGCCGCTGAGATTGCCGGCGGCGTCCCAGTACGCCATGTTGGCGTACACCTTGTTGCGCTCGAACATGGACACCCACTGCACGAGCTGCCCGGGCACGGACAGGTCGCGGCGGTTGGCGTACTCGTCGATATTGATCTTCAGCGGGGCGACGCCCGCCTCGCGCTCCAGCCTGCGGTAGTCGTCGTAGTGCGCCTGGAAGTCGCGCAGGGAACCGGAGCCGAGCTCGTGCCAGGTCATCACCTGGGGCAGCACGTTCTCCCGCTTGGCGAAGGCCAGGAAGTCCTTCAACAGGCGTGTGTGGTAGGCCGCTTCGTTGGGGCCGGCGATCCGCGCGTCCGGGTCGATCGCGCGGATCCGCTGGTACACCGTCTTCCAGTCCTTGAAGAACCGGTCGCGGTTGGCCTCGTACTGGGCCTGGTCCTCCACGCCGAGCTTGTACCAGATCTGGTCGGGCTCGTTGAACGGGATGTAGACGAAGCGGTCGCTGTCCGGGTCGGCCGAGACCTCCTTCACGATCTTGTCCACCTTGGGGAGGTAGTCGTCGATGCCGAGGTCCTCGTACGGCCACTTGGCGTAGATGTCCTGCATCATCACGTTGATCTCGCCACCGCCGTTGCGGAAGAACGACTTGGAGACCGTGAGCGCGTCGCCGTTGGGGTGCTGGGCACCGCCCTCCGGCTTCTGCGAGACGCTGGTGATCTTCAAGGGCTCCATCGCGGCGTCGCTGGGCACCCCGTCGTCGCTGAGCCCGTACAGCGAGCCGTTGGCGCCCAGCATCACCGGCCCCTCGGAGGCGTTGAGGTCGACGGTGAGGCGCGGTGGGTCGGCTGCGGCGGCGGGACCGGCCGCGGGGAGGGTGCCTGCCATGGCGGCTGCTCCAAGTAGTGCTGTGATCAGGGCGGTTCTGGTACGGGATCTCGTGCGGGCGGGGGTGATCACGCTGCTGGACCTCCAGTCACTTGACGGCTCCACTGGTGATTCCGGACACGATCTTTCGCTGGCCGACGAGGAACACGGCGACCATGGGCAGGCTCATCACCACGACGTACGCGAAGACGAGATGCCAGTTGTTGAGGTAGAGCTGGGCGCCGGCGACCTGGTAGAGGTTGAGCGGCAGGGTCGCCCGGTCTCCGCCGCCGAGGACGAAGAACGCGTAGAAGACGTCGCTCCAGGCGTAGAGCATCACCATGATCGTCGCGGTGGCGATCACCGGCCGGAGCAGCGGCAGCACGATCCGCCAGAAGATCCGGGCCGGTGCGGCCCCGTCCATCCGGGCCGCCTCCTCCAGCTCCATGGGGATGGCACGGATGAACCCGGTCATGAAGAAGATCGACGTCGACAGGTACATGCCGGTGTAGACGGCGATCATGCCGGGCCGGGTGTTCGCCAGCCCCAGCTGCCGCAGCTCCATCACGATGGTGATGACGGCGGGTGGCAGCAGCAGTCCGCTGATGCACAGCGCGTACGCCGCCGAGACCAGCTTCGACTTGCGGCGGGCGAAGACCCAGGCGGCGCCCGCGCCCAGGATCAGCACCAGGACCACCGAAGGCACCACGACGAGCAGCGAGTTGAAGAAGCCGCGCAGCATCTCGCCCTCGCTGACGGCGTCCGCGTAGTTCGTCGCCGGCCGCCAGTGCCGGGGCAGGTCCAGGTTGGGCTCGATGGCCTCCGCCTGCGGCTTGGCCGAGGTGACGGCGACCAGCCACAGCGGCACACCGACCGCCAGGGCCGCCAGCAGGACCACGAGGGAGGGGCGGCCGTACCGCCACACCGCGGTCACAGCGTCTGCTCCCTTCGCCGCAGCCCCACCACCAGCGGGACCGCCACGGCGACCACCACCAGGAAGAGGACGAGGCTCATCGCGGAGGCCTGGGCGTACAGGCCCTGGCCGAAGATCCGGAACATGTAGATGTTGAAGACCTCCGTGGAGGCCGCCGGACCACCGCCGGTCGTGGCCTGCACGATGTCGAAGGTGTTCATCGAACCGATCAGCGCCGTGGTGACGTTGAAGGTGACGGCCGGCGCGAGCATCGGCCATCGCACCGACCAGAAGGTCCGCCAGGGCCCCGCACCGTCGCACTTGGCGGCCTCCAGCATCTCGCCGGGGATGCCCTTGAGCCCGGCCAGATAGATCAGCATCGACAGGCCCATCCACTTCCAGCCGTGGACGAGCGTGACGATCACCAGGGTCCAGGTCGTCGAGCCCAGCCACGGAACGTCCGTGCCCAGCAGGGAGTTGACGGCCCCGTCCTGGTCCAGCAGCGCCTGGAACACGTAACCGGTCGCGAGCGCCGAGATCAGCACCGGCAGGAAGAAGACCGCACGGAAGAACCGGTTGAAGCGGCTGTCGTCCTCCAGCAGCAGCGCCAGCACCAGTCCGAAGCCGTTCTGGAACAGCGCCGCGAGCAGTGCGTACACCAGGGTCGTACGGATCGCGCGCAGCAGCGAGCCGTCCTCGGCGATGGTCCTGAAGTTGTCCAGGCCCGTGAAGGCGATGTCCGCGTGGTAGGAGGACCAGTCGGTGAACGGGTAGTAGAAGTTGAGCAGATTCGGCACCAGGAAGAAGCCCGCGAAGACGACGATCGCCGGCAGCGCGAACCACCAGGGGTGGTGCACGGCTGCGCGCGGAAGCCGTCCCACGCTCTTGGGTTCGCCTTGCGCAGAAGGCTGCTTACGCGTACGTACGACCGTGTCCGCCATGGTCAGAACCCGGGTGCGCCCTGGGCCTTGGCCACCTGCGCGAACTGGTCCTGGATCGCCTGCGCGACCTGCTGCGGGCTCTTCTTGCCGAAGATCATGTCGGCCAGGTAGAGGTGCGTGTCGGGGGCGACGATCGCCTTGGCCTGGAACACGCCGATGGCCTTCGGCAGGGCCGCCACCTGGGCCTTGGACGTCTCGGGCAGCCCGTCGGGAGTGGGCACGGACGGCTGCACGGACGGGATCTTCATCGCCTTGATGTAGTCGGCGTAGTCCGGTCCGAGCCAGAAGGCGAGGAACTGCCGGGCCGCGTTCTGCCGCTTGTCGTCACCGGTCTTGAAGGCGACGACACCGTTGGTCTGGTCCGGCGAGTACAGGCCGGTCGCGGAGGAGTTGGCGACCGGGAACCAGCCGATCTTCTCGTCGATCTCGGCGGGGGAGTACTTGGCCTGCAACTGGCTCTGGAAGGACGTGACGTTGAGGACCATGCCGACCTTGCCCTTCCACAGCGCGTCGGCCTGCCCGGTGAAGGTGCCCGTGCGGTAGTTCTTCTGAGCCAGCCCGGCGTCGAGCAGCTTGTCCTTGTACTTCTTGATCGCGCCGACGACGACCGGGTCGGTCCACTTCTTCTTGCCCGCGTTCAGATCGGCCCACCACCGCTGGTCCAGGTCGGTGAGCTGGAGCTGCATCTGCCACTGGAGCGGCCACTTGTCGCCGCCCGCCTCGTAGAAGGCGGCGGCGTCGGTCCTGTCGACGACCTCGTGACCGAGGGCGAGCAACTCGTCGTAGGACTTGGGGAAGTCCTTCTCGCTCAGCCCGGCCTTCCGGAAGACGTCCTTGTTGTAGTAGACGCCGAGCATGGCGGGGCTGGTGACGATCGCCGCGTAGCGTTTGCCGTCGATCATGCCGAGCGTCCTCTCGGTCCCGCCGAGCTTGGCCTCCCACGGCTCCCCGTCCAGGGTCAGCAGGTTCTGCTTCGGCTGGACGAACGGCAGGGTGGAGATGGACGGCTGCCAGAACATCAGGTCCGGGCGGTCGCCGGACGCCAGCTTCGTCGGCACGTTCTGCTCGTAGAGGTCCGGGATCGCCTGGGTGTCGACCTCGGCACCCGTGGCCTTCTCGAAGGCGTCGATGACCTGCTCGGGCGCGTCGACCGTGTTCTGCGCGGTCCACATGGTCAGCTTCACGCCGTCGAGGCGGGCGGTCGGATCCACCGCCGCCTGCTTGGCGTCCGAACCGCCCGAACCGGAGTCCCCGGCGGTCGGGTCACTGCACCCGCCGGCCGCCAGTCCGACGGCACCTATCAGCGCCAGGGCGGGGAGAGCTCTTCTCTTCATCTCGTGCCTTTCCGAAAGCAGGCGGTTCGGTTCAGGAAGCGGGACTCACAAGGGCCGGGCTCGTCAGGACGGTTCAGGCGGGCGGTGGCCCCGAGCTCTCCCGCACCACCAGTTCCGGGACGGACACGGGGTGCGGGGCGACCGGCGCGGACTCCTCAAGGGCGCCGTGCAGCAGGGCGAACGCGGCCCGCCCGAGGCCGGTGAAGTCCAGGCGTACGGTCGTCAGGGACGGGGTGAGGAAGGCGGAATGGGGAGCGTCGTCGAAACCGGCCACGCTGACCTCGCCCGGCACCGAGCGGCCCCTCTCGTGCAGGGCGCGCAGCACGCCGAGCGCGAGGTCGTCGTTGCCGCAGAGGATCGCCGTGGCGGACGAGTCCTTCGCGAGCTTCAGCCCGGCCGCGTGACCGCCCGCCGGACCCCAACTGCCCTGCACGGGGCGGGGCTCGCGGGCGCCGGCCTCCTTCAGCGCCTGCCGCCAGCCGCTGGTGCGGGCGCTGGTGCGGCGGGTGCTGGACGGGATGGCGACGTAGTGCACGGTCTCGTGGCCCAGGGACAGCAGATGGCGCGTCGCCCGGTAGGCGGCCTCGCGGTCGTCGGCCCACACCCACGGGCGGTCGCCGCCGGGCGGGCTCGCCGGTGTCTCCACCACACCCACGACCGGCAGCCCGGCGGGTACGGCTCCGAGCGCGCGGACACCGGCCGGGTCGTAGGCGATCACGATGATGCCGCCGCCCGCGTCCGCAGCGCGCTGCACCTCGGCGCTGACGGCCGGGTCCTCGGCGGATTCCAGCACCCCGATGCCGACGGAGTACGACGCGGCCCGGGCGGACTCCTCGATGCCCTGGAGGATCGAGGCGTAGCCGTAGTGGGTGGTGTTCGCGGTCAGCACGGTCACGACGCGGCTGCGTCCGCTGGCCAGGGCGAGGGCGGTCGTGTTGCGGCGGAAGCCCAGTTCGTCGATGGCGGCGAGCACCCGCTCCCGGGTGGACGGCCGGACGCTGGGATGGCCGTTGATCACCCGCGAGACCGTCTGGTACGAGACCCCCGCGGCGGTGGCGACGTCCCTGATGCTCGCCGGGCGCCTTGTGTGACCGGTCACATTCATGCGAGGATTGTGACCGGTCACACTTGGGTCGTCAAGAGACCGTAACGAGGGATTCACGCGGACCCGCGTTCCCCGGCGACGGGGTGGGGTCAGGAGGGGGAGTACCTTGACGGGCACGGCGGAAGCGGCGCACATGGCCTCCAACCAGCGGCAGGACGAGTTCACTTGGGGGCACGAGGCCCTGCGGGCCGGATTCGCCGTCGCAGCCGACGGGGCCCTGCGGCTGACCCGGCTGGCCCACCCCGGCGACGAGCGGCCCGACGACAGCCGCGCCACCGGTGAGTCCGCCCTCCCGCTCGTGGAACTCACCGCGCTCGGCCACGGCAGCGGCTGGTCCGGCCCCCGCTTCACCGGCACCGCCTTCGGCGCCCGGCTCGCCTACCGGTCCCACCGCACGGGCGGAGGCGACGGCTGGGAACGGCTCACCGTCGAACTCCACGACCCGGGCACCGGGCTGACGGCGTTCGCCGAACTCACCTCACCCACCGGACTGCCCGTCCTCCGCTCCCGCGTCCGGCTCCGCAACGACGGCCCCGACCCGTTGGTCGTCCAGTCCGTCAGCAGCCTCCTGCTCGGCGGCCTGCCCGCCCCGGACGCCCTCGACGTCCACCGGGCCCGCAACGACTGGCTCGCCGAATGCCGCTGGTACACCGAGCCGCTGCGCGCCGCCGTCGCCGACATCCACGTGGCCGTCCACGAGCACGACAGCCGCGCCGCGCTCACCCTCACCGGACGCGGCAGCTGGCCCACCGACGGGCATCTCGCCATGGGCGCGCTGACCGAGCGGGACGGCGACCGGGCGTGGGTCTGGCAGATCGAGTCCCCGGCCGGCTGGCGCTGGGACCTCGGCGAACGCGCCCACGGCACGTACCTCGCGCTGAACGGACCCACGGACGCGGCACACCAGTGGCGGATCCGCCTCGAACCGGGCGAGGAGTTCACCACCGTGCCCGGGGCCCTGGCACTCGGCTCCGGCCTCGACGAGGCGATGGGCGCCCTGACCTCCTACCGCCGGGCGATCCGCCGCCCGCACCCGGATCACACCGCCCTCCCCGTCGTCTTCAACGACTACATGAACACCCTCATGGGCGACCCGACCACGGCCAAGCTGCTGCCGCTGATCGACGCCGCCGCGCACGCGGGCGCGGAGTACTTCTGCATCGACTCGGGCTGGTACGACGACGACACCCGGGGCTGGTGGGACAGCGTCGGCGCGTGGCAGCCCTCGCCGCGCCGCTTCCCCGACGGCGGCATCCGGGCTGTCCTGGACCGCATCCGGGAGCGCGGGATGGTGCCCGGGCTGTGGCTGGAGCCGGAGGTCGTCGGGGTACGCAGCCCCGTCGCGGCCGAGCTGCCGCCCGAGGCGTTCTTCCAGCGCGACGGCATACGCCTGACCGAGCAGGGCCGCCACCAGCTCGACCTGCGGCACCCGGCCGCCCGCGCCCACCTCGACAAGACGGTCGACCGGATCGTCGGCGACTGGGGCGTGGGCTACCTCAAGCTGGACTACAACATCGTGGTCGACCCGGGCACCCAGGCCCCCGGCGACCTGGCACCCGGGGCGGGGCTCCTCGGCCACGCCCACGCCTACCTGGACTGGCTGTCCGGTGTCCTGGACCGCCACCCCGGCCTGGTCGTCGAGAACTGTGCCTCGGGCGGCATGCGCATGGACGGCGCCACCCTGGCCGTCTCCCAGCTCCAGTCCACCAGCGACCAGCAGGACCCGCTGCGCTACCCGCCCATCGCCGCCGCCGCGCCGACCGCGGTCCCGCCCGAGCAGGGCGCCGTCTGGGCCTACCCCCAGCCGGAGTACGACGACGACCTGATCACCACGACCCTCGGCGGGGCCCTGCTCGGCCGCATCCACCTCTCCGGGCACCTGAACCACATGCCGGAACACCAGCTGGCCCTCGTACGGGACGCGGTGGCCGTCTACAAGTCGATCCGCGCGGACCTCGCGCGGGCCCTGCCGTTCTGGCCGCTCGGCCTGCCCGGCTGGACGGACGAGTGGCTGGCGCTCGGCCTGCGGGTCCCCGGTGACCACACGGCGTACCTCTCGGTCTGGCGCCGCGGCGGCCCCGCCGAACACCGCGTCCCCGTCCGGCACCTGGCGGGCCGGACCGTCCGCGCGGAGGTCCTGCACCCGTCGTCGGCGGATGCCGGGCGGGCGGTGTGGGACGGGGACGGGCTGACGGTCACCGTGCCGCGCACCCCCGGCGTCCTGCTGATCCGGCTCACACGGGACGACGGGTAGGCGCTGCTCGTCAAGCGCGTACGGCGTTCCGCCCCCGCGCCCGATCGCGCGCGTCCCGGCGGAACGCCCACGCCATCTCCGGCTCCACCACCGGGCGGAACAGCCGCCGCACCGGCGCGGTGCACAGGGCGGTCACGAGCACCCCGGCGACCACCGTCACCAGGATCTCGCCCAGCGGGCGGTGGACCCACGCCGGCTCGTACCAGCCCCAGAACTTGGAGCCCTGGGCGACGAAGCCGTGCAGCAGATAGCCGTACAGCGTGCCCGCGCCCAACGCGGTGAACCACGTCGGGCGGCCCGGCACCCAGGCCAGGAAGCAGGCCACCAGCACCAGCGAACAGCCGAAGGTCACCAGCGCCATCACGGGCCCGTACCAGGCGGGCGCCGCGAGCTCCTCGGCGCTGTCGCGGTGGTAGAACCAGGCGCCGGTCATCCGCGGCACCGCCCAGTAGGCCACCACGAGCGCACCGGCGAAGACCGGCACGGCGAGGATCCGTGCCGCGCGGCGGCGGACCAGCTGGAAGTGCTCCGGCTTCAGGTACAGGCCGACGACGAAGTACGGCAGGAACTGCAGGATGCGCTGGAGGTCGAGGTCGTTGCCGATGGACGGGGAGAGCGTCGCCAGCATCGCGATGACGAGGGCGAGCGGCAGCGGCCACCGCACGCGCTGCCAGATCGGCGTGGTCAGCCGCCAGATGAACAGCGCCGCCAGGAACCAGGTCAGGTACAGGGGATCCAGCAGGCTGACCGGCCGGTCGGGCTCCTGGTCGGTCCACCGGGTGAAGAGGGTGTACGCCGTCTCGAAGACGACGTACGGCACGGCCAGTCCGGTGATCAGACGCCTGATCCGCCCCGGGCTCGCGTCGAAGGAACGCGAGAAGTAGCCGGAGACGATGATGAACGCCGGCATGTGGAACGCGTACACGACCATGTAGAGCGCGGAGGCCGCCCGGCTGCCGTCCCGCAACGGCTCCCAGGAGTGCCCCATGGCCACCAGCACGATCGCCAGGTACTTGGCGTTGTCGAAGAACGCGTCACGCTGTCCGGCCGGCTTCGGCGCGGCGGCCGGCGCGGGCGGCTGCTTCCGCTCGGTCCCGCCGGTCGCCACCGCGCGCATGCGCAGGGTGTCCTCGCTCATCGGGCCCCCCGCGCACAGTGGGGGGAACCGGGGCGGGTGGCTACGCGTCTTGCCGGAGATGCGGCTGTGGGGTGCCGGTGCGACATCCCCGCCGCCTGACCACTGCGGAGTGGTGTAAACCGCTTTCCAGGGCGGGTGTAGCGCGGATCACACCGAAGGCGACGGTGCCGCCGGGCCCGAAGGGCGTAGAGCGCGGCGGCACCGTCGCACGGGGCGCGGTCAGTTCACCGAGCAGGCGGCGCCGTTGAGGGTGAAGGCCGTCGGGCTGGGGTTCGTCGCCGCCCGGCCGGCCGTGAAGCCGAGGGTGACCGAGCCCGCCGCCGGGATCGTCGCGGTGTACGGGGCGGACGTGACGCTCACCTCGGAGCCGCTCTGCGTCGCCGTACCGCCCCAGAGGTTGGTGATGCGCTGGCTGTCGGGGAAGGTCCAGCGGAGCGTCCAGCCGTTGATCGCCGACGTGCCGGTGTTGCGGAGGACGATCTCGCCCTGGAAGCCACCGGGCCAGCTGCTCGTCACCCGGTAACCGACACCGCAGGTGGACGTCGAGCCGCCGGAGGACGTCGTCACCGTCACCGTCGCCGAGCGGGGCGAGCGGTTGCCGGCGGCGTCACGGGCGTAGACCGCGAAGGTGTAGGAGGTGGCGGGGGACAGGCCCGTGAGGGTGGCGGTCGTGGTGGTCGTGGAGGTCACGGCCGTCTCGGTGCCGCCGCTGACCCGCACCACGTCGTAGCCGGTCACGCCGGTCGCATCGGTCGAGGCCGCCCACTTCAGGCTGACGGACGAGGAGGTCACCCCCGAGGCGGTCGGTGCGCCGGGAGCCGTCGGGGCAGTGGTGTCCCCGCCGCCCGAGGAGTAGACGGTGGCTTCCTTCGAGGTGGCGGCGATGCCGTTGGCGCCGTGGAAGACGCGCTCGCCCCAGGAGCTGAGCCGGGTGCGGTCGAAGTCGATCGCCAGGTCGAGGACCGGGTCGGTGTTGCCGCTCCAGGACCAGGCCAGATAACCGAGTTTCAGCTGCTGGGCGACGGCCATCATCGTGTCCTCGTCCGGGTCGCCGTACTGGTCGGCCGGGCCGCCGAACTCGCCGATGAGGAGGGGCAGTTTCGCGTTGACGAAGGCGTTCAGATAGTCGGTGATCTCCTGGGCGGTGTCGTAGACGCTGTACATGTGGATCGAGAAGATCAGGTTGCCGGTGGTGTCGGCCTTGTAGACGGACTGGGCGTTGGCGCGCATGACGCCCTGCCAGTCCTGCCCCCAGTTGGGGGCGTCCACCATGATCGTGTGCGTGAATCCGGCGCCCCGCAGTTTCTTGACGGCGGCGATGGTGGGATCGGTCCAGCCCGCGGGGTTCGTGTTGCCCCAGGGCTCGTTGCCGATGTTGATGATGACGTAGTCCTCCTGGCCGGCGAGTACGTCTTTCAGGCCGATCCAGTAGTCGGCCGCGTGGTCGAGGGTCCCGGCGGCGGCTTCCTCGCCGTAGCCGGTGGTGTCGTGCACCTCCAGCACGCAGATGAGCCGGTTGGCCTTGCACTGGGCGATGACGCCCGCCACGTCCTGCGCGCTGTTCTCGGTCCAGCGGTGTCCGTCGGAGAGGACGACGCGCACGGTGTTGGCGCCCAGCGCCTTGATGTCGGCCAGTGACTGCGTCTCGCCCGGGTACCAGGTGTGGGCGTGGTTGACGCCGCGCATCACGAAGTCGTTCCCGGAGGCTTCCAGCAGCCGGCCGTTCTCGATCCGGAAGCCGGTGGCTGCCGCGTGTGCCGGTGTGCCGAGGGAGAGGAAGGAGAGCAGCAGGCCGAGGAGGGCGACGGCCACGGTGGCCACACGTGGGGTGGAGGTGGTGCGGGGTCTCATGGCGGCTCCAGAGGTGGGGGTAGGGGTGGGGCCTGTACGGAAATGCGTCCGTTCCTTGGGGCAGGTGGCGGGTGGTCGCCGGTCGGGTCCTGTTCCGCCGCGCCGGGTGTCAGCCGGTGGGCGTCCTCGCCGTGCATGTGACGGTCGCCGCCGGGGCGCCCGCCGTTGCCGGGGTGGAGGCGACGAAGCCGAACGTGGCGCTCGCGCCGGGTGCGAGCGCGCCGTTCCACGCCGCGTTCGTGACGGTGGCCGTGCCGTCGGCGGCCGTGGTGAGCGTGCCGTTCCAGAGCTGGGTGAGGCGCGCGCCGTTCGCCGGTACGACGGTCGCGGTCCAGCCCGAGGCGGCGGACGCGGACGTGTTCGTCACCGTCACCTCACCCTGGTAGCCGCCCTGCCAGCTGGAGACGGCCCGGAAGCGCGCGGCGCAGGCGGCGGGTTCCTCCGGATCTCCCGGGTCACCCGGGTCCTGCGGGACGCCCGCGTCGAGGGCTGCCGCCAGGGCCGGGTACCAGCGCGCGGCGATCTTGTCGTCGCCGGAGGCGTTGGGGTGCACACCGTCATAGGTGTCGGTGGCGGTGCTGAAGCCCGTCCACTGGTCGACCACCGTGACCGGGGACCGCTCCGTGCCGGTCGCCCGGGCCCAGTCGGGAATCCGCGCGTTGAGATCGACGACGCGCTGCGCACAGGCCGCGCAACTGCTCGGGTTCATGGGGATGAGCTGGGCGACGAGGATCCGCGTGTCCGGATCGGACGCCCTCATCTGCGTCACGAGCTTCGTGTACGCGGCGAGGATCCGGTCCGGGGCGATGCCGCTCCACACGTCGTTCGTGCCGAAGTGCATGACAACGATGTCCGGACGGGTGGCGGCGAGCCTTCCGGGCAGCAGGTTCTGGTCGGCCACGTTGGTCACCAGCTCACCGCCGTGCCCCTCGTTGTCACCGTCGTGCGCCTGCCCGCAGCCCTGTGGGGGGAGGGTGCCGACGAAGTCGATGCCGGTGTACCCGCCGTTCACCAGCCGGTTCCACAACACCGCACGCCAGCAGCCCGGCGAGCCGGTGATCGAGTCGCCGAGCGGCATGATGCGGACGGGGTCCGCAGCCGGAGCTGCCGCCGCCCGGGGGGCGAGTGTGACGCCGAGGGGGAGGAGCAGGGCGGCCAGGAGGCCGAGTAGCGGGACGATCCGTAAGTGCGGGGACGAGCGGCGGGTTCTGCGCATGGTGGTCCCTTCCCTGGAGGTGGGAGCGCTCCCATCACATCAAGCCACTGTTGTCATTGACGCGTCAAGAGGGGTGGTGGTGAGAGGGTGATGCCCGGGGCCGGAACGACGATCAGTGACGATCACCTGGAGGCAGGGGTGGACATGGAGCGTGGCGCCCTGGGCGGGCTGCGCATCGCGGACTTCTCGCGGGTCCTCGCCGGACCGTACGCGACCATGCTGCTCGCCGATCTGGGCGCCGACGTGGTGAAGGTCGAGCGCCCGGGGGCGGGCGACGAGACCCGGCAGTGGCGCCCGCCGGCGGACGAGCACGGCACCTCCACCTACTTCCTGGGCGTCAACCGCAACAAGCGGTCCGTCGTCCTGGACCTGTCGGACCGGCGCGACCGGGAACGGGCCCGTGCTCTCGTCGCCGAGTCCGATGTGCTGCTGGAGAACTTCCGGCCCGGCGCCATGGAGCGGCTCGGGCTCGGATACGAGGAGCTGAAGGAGCGTCACCCTCGCCTGGTCTACTGCTCGATCAGCGGTTTCGGCGCCGGTGACGGGGCCGCGATCCCCGGTTACGACCTGCTCGTCCAAGCGGTCGGCGGGCTCATGAGCGTCACCGGGGAGCCGGGCGGCGAACCGATGAAGGCGGGCGTGGCCCTGGTCGACGTGATCACGGGTCTCCATGCGGCGCTCGGCATCATGGCGGCCCTGCGGCACCGGGAGGCGACCGGCCGGGGGCAGCGCGTCGAAGTGAACCTCCTCAGCTCACTGCTCTCGGCCATGGTCAACCAGTCCTCGGCCTACGCCGTCGCGGGAGTCGTACCCGGGCGGATGGGCAACGCCCACCCGAGCATCGCCCCGTACGAGACCTTTCCCACGGCCGATCGGCCGCTCGCCCTCGCGGTCGGCAACGACGCCCAGTTCGCGGCGCTGACCACGGTCCTCGGCCGCCCGGACCTCGCCGACGACGAACGTTTCCGGACGAACCCCGAACGGGTCGGGCATCGCGCCGAGTTGCGCGAGCTGCTGGGCGAGCGGCTGCGCACGGCCGGTGCCGACCACTGGTCCGCCGCGCTGCTGGCCGCGGGAGTGCCCGCCGGGCCCGTGAACACCCTCGACGAGGCGTTCGCCTTCGCGGGTCGGCTGGGGCTGCCCGGGATCGTCACCACATCCCCGCCCGCCCATGGCGGGGAGTCCCGGCAGGTCGCCTCCCCGATCGTACTGAGCGCCTCCCCGGTCGAGTACCACCTGCCGCCCCCCGAGCTCGGCGAGCACACCCAGGACATTTTCGGCGACACGGACCCGGGCTCCCTCGATTAGGGAGTCCGGGTTCCGGTCCCGGTTCCGGTCCGGTCCCGGTTCCGGCCGGCGGGACGACCGACCCGCCAGGCAGGGCGTCGCACTCCGAACGGTCCCGAAGTCGTCGCTGTGTCAGAAGTGTTGACCGCGTAGTGAAAACGTTTTAGCTTCCCTTCACCGGATACGCCGAGGTGAGGGGGAGCCGTGGCAACTGCCTTACGGGAACGAGCAGGTGCTGAGGGGGTCAACCCAGAACCGCGCCACCCTGGCGGCACGCAGCGCAAGCGTAAACGTTTTCAGAGCCGTTCACTGTTCCTGCTCATGCTGCCCGGCGTCGCCTACTTCCTGCTCTTCCACTACGGCGCGCTCGCCGGCAACGTCATCGCGTTCAAGGAGTACGTGCCGTTCGACGGCCTGTGGGGCAGCCCCTGGGTGGGTCTCGGCAACTTCCAACGCATGTTCGAGGACGCCGCCTTCTGGGACTCGGTCCTCAACACCCTCTGGATCGCCGTCCTCCAGCTGGTCTTCTACTTCCCGGTGCCGCTCGGCCTCGCCCTGCTGCTGCACACCCTCACCTGGAGTTCGGTACGCCGGTTCGTGCAGTCGGTGGCGTACCTGCCGCACTTCATCTCGTGGGTGATCGTCGTCGCGCTCTTCCAGCAGGTGCTGGGCGACACCGGCCTGCTCAACAGCGGCCTGAGCGGGGCCGGTCTGCACACCGTCGACATCATCGGCAACCCGGACGCCTTCGAGCCGCTCGTCGTCGCCCAGGTCGTCTGGAAGGACGCCGGCTGGGGCACGATCATCTTCCTCGCCGCGCTCGCCCAGGTCGACGAGCAGCAGTACGAGGCCGCGGCCATCGACGGCGCCGGGCCCTGGCGCCGCTTCTGGCACGTCACCCTGCCCGCCATCCGCCCGGTGATCGTGCTGCTGCTCATCATGCGGCTCGGCGACATCCTCTCCGTCGGCTTCGAGCAGATGCTGCTGCAACGCGACGCGGTCGGCCCGGAGACCGCCGAGGTCATCGACACCTTCGTCTACTACCAGGGCATCGTCGGCGGCGACTACGGATTCGCCGCCGCCGCGGGCCTGTTCAAGGGGCTCGTCGGCGCCCTGCTCGTCTACGCGGCCAACAAGGCCGCCCACCGTCTCGGCGAACAAGGGGTCTACAGATGAGCGCGTCCGCCCGTCCCGGCTGGATGGAGAAACCCCGGCCGCTCACCCGGACCGCGAAGGTCCTCGCGCTGGCCACGGTCGTGCTGCTGGTCTGCGTGCCGTTCCTGGTGATCGTGTCGACCTCGCTGGCCTCCACCCAGGAGGTCGTCGACAACGGCGGCTGGGTGCTGTGGCCCGGCGACCCCACGCTCGACGCCTACCGTGACATCCTCGACGGCGGCATCGTCACCCACGCCCTCGGCGTGAGCGCCGGGGTGACGATCGTGGGCACCCTGCTCAGCCTCGCCTGCACGGTCGCCCTGGCCTACGCGCTGTCCCGCCCCGGTGTCCTCGGCGGCAGACCCGTGCTGCTGCTGGTGCTGTTCACGTTCCTCTTCCCGCCCGGCATGATCCCGAGCTTCCTGCTCGTGAAGGAACTCGGCCTGCTCGACTCGTACGCCTCGCTCGTCCTGCCCGTCCTGGTCAACGTGTTCAACCTGGTCGTGCTGCGCGGCTTCTTCCAGTCGATCCCCGAGGAGCTGTACGAGGCGGCCCGGCTGGACGGGGCGGGGGACTGGCGGGTGCTGGTGTCGGTGGTGCTGCCGCTGTCCAAGGCCGCGCTCGCCGTCGTCGGCCTGTTCTACGCGGTCGCCTACTGGAACTCCTGGTTCTACGCCTCGCTGTACCTGGAGAGCGACCACTGGCCGCTCCAGCAGGTGCTCCGCACCTATGTGGTGGCCGGTGCCGGACTCACCGACGCGACCACCGGCGAGGCCACCGTCACCGCCCCGCAGACCGTGCAGATGGCGGTGCTCGTGATCGCCACCGTGCCGATCCTGCTCGTCTATCCCTTCCTGCAGAAGTACTTCACCAAGGGCGTGCTCACCGGCGCCGTCAAGAGCTGACACGAGGTGGTTCATCCATGCCCCGCATGTCCCGACGCACCCTCCTGCGCTCCATGGCGGCCGGCGGCGCGGCCGTCTCCGCGCCCGCCCTGCTGACCGCCTGCTCCTCCGGTTCCGGCGACAGCGACGTCTCCAACGCGGGCAAGAAACTCGCCCCCTGGCCCGCGTACCGTCCCGCAACCGGCCCGAAGCCGGACCTCGCCCCCACCGAGGAGGGCGTCCAGGCCGGATACACGTCCTACCCCTCCGACCTGGTCAGGTCCGTCTCCCGCACCCCGGGCGACGGCTCCACCGTCCGCGTCATGACCGTGTCCTTCGGCACGCCGCCCAGGCCCGCCTCGCAGAACCGGTTCTGGGCGGCCGTCGAGAAGGCCCTCGGTGTGAGGATCGAGTACACGGTCATCTCCCAGGCCGACTACCAGAAGAAGATGGCGACGGTCATGGCGGGCGACGCCGGTGCCCTGCCCGACATCATCAACATGTTCTCCGGCTTCACCCTGCCCCGCGAGGCACAGTTCGTGCAGCGCCGCGCCCAGGACCTCACGCCGTACCTGTCCGGCGAGGCGATCGGCGACTACCCCAACCTCGCCAACATCCCCACCCACGCCTGGCGCGACATGGGCCGCATCGGCGGGCGCGTCTACGGCATCCCCCTGGAGCGGCCGCTGCCCGGTTCGACCCTCTGGATCAACCAGGGCATGTTCGCCGACGCGGGCATGAAGGACGGCTGGACCGCGGAGGACTTCACGGCCGTGGCGCGGCGGGGCACCCGCGGCAGGACGTACATGCTCGGTGCCGCCAACGGGTCCCTGTTCGGCAACGCCTTTCACTCCGCCGCCCACAACGCGCCCCAGGGCTGGGCCGTCACCGACAAGGGCACCTTCCTGCCGGCGGCGGCCGACGAACGGTACAAGGAGTCGATCGCCTTCCAGGCGCAGCTGCGCAAGAACGGCTCCTACCACCCCGACGCCACGTCCGTCTCCCAGATCGACCTGACGACCCTGTACTACAACGGCACCGTCGGCTCCATGCAGGACGGGTTCGGCGCCTACCTGCCCAAGTACCGTGAGTCCGAAGGCAAGATGACCCCGGCGGCCGCCCTCCCGTACAGCGTCGGCGGCGAGCCCGGCGGAATCGTCGCCGCCCGCCGCTCCTTCGGCTACACCGTCCTGAAGCAGGCGAAGAAGGAACGCATCGAACTGCTGCTGCGCATCCTCGACTACCTCGCCGCGCCCTTCGGCAGCGAGGAGTGGGAACTCGTCCACTACGGCGTCGAGGGCGTCCACTTCACCCGCGCCGAGGACGGCTCACCCGAGTACACCGAGCTCGGCGAGGTGGAGAACAACACCAACCTGCCGCTGAAGTACCTCGCCGAAGGCCCCCAGGTGCTGTTCGTGCCCGGCATGCCCGACGCCGTGCGCGCACTGCACGCCTGGCAGCGGAAGGTCGTGCCGCACGCCGTCCGCAACGCCTCGTTCGGGCTGCAGTCCGCGACGAACAACTCCCTGGGCGCCACCCTCAAGACGTTCCTCGACGACACCGTCACCGGGATCATCGCCGGACGTCTGCCGATGTCGGAGTGGGACGCGGCCGTGAAGAAGTGGCGCGGCCGCGGCGGCGACAGAATGGCCGAGGAATACGCCGAGGACCACGCGGCCAACACCTGAACAGCGGTCAGCGGAAGAGGAGAAGCGGGGGATGGGGAACGACATGGTGTCCAAGGGACGGGTCACGATCCGCGAGGTCGCCGAGCGGGCGGGTGTGTCCACGGCCACCGCCTCCCGCGCGCTCAGCGGCAACCACCCGGTGCCTCCCGCGACCCGGGCCCGGGTGCTGCGGGCGGCCCGCGACCTCGACTACGTGGCCAACGCCCACGCCCGCGCCCTGGTAGGCGGCGGCCGCAAGATGGCCGCCGTGGTGGTCCGTCAGGTCACCAGCCCCTTCTACGCCCAGGTCGCCGAGGGCGTGGAGGCGGAGGCCGCCGACCGCGGCTGGCTCTGCGTGGTCGGCGCGACGGGCGGGGACGCCCAGCGCGAGATGGAGTTCGTGCGGCTCATGCGGGAGGAGGGGGCGCGGCTGGTGATCCTCGTCGGCGGAGTCGTCGAGGACGAGGCCTACCGCGAGCGCGTCGCCCACTACGCCCATGCCCTGGACTCCTCCGGAGCCCGGCTCGTGCTCTGCGGACGGCCCGCGCCCGGCCCGGAGATCCCCGCGCTCGTCGTCGAGTTCGACAACGAGGCCGGGGCCCGCGCCGTCACCGCCCACCTGCTCTCGGCCGGGCACCGCCGGATCGTCTTCCTCGGCGGACTGCCCGGCAACACCGCCCTGGACGCCCGCGTCGCCGGCTACCGGGCCGCCCTCGCCGACCACGGACTGCCTCCCGAGGCCGCGCACGTCGTCGACTGCGGACTCGGCCGGGCCGCCGGCCACCGCGCGATGACCGAACTCCTCAAGAAGACGGACGAGTTCACGGCCGTGTTCGCCGGTGACGACATGGTCGCCGCCGGCGCCCTGCGCGCCATCGCCGATGCCGGACGGCGTGTCCCCGACGACATCTCCGTCGTCGGCTACAACGACATCCCGCTCGCCGAGGACTTCAACCCGCCGCTCACCACCGTCCGCACCCCCGCCGAGGAACTCGGCCGCGCCGCCGTGCGCATCGCGCTGCGCGACCCCGAGCACGCCGCCGGGGCCCACCATCTGCTCGGCACCCACATCGTCGTCCGCGAGAGCGTCGGCGCGCCCCCGCCCGGGCGCGTCCTGTGACCAACGGAGGAACCGCACCCGCATGAGCGCGCCGCACGTGTCGCTCCCCGACCCGAGGCACCTCCCCAACCTGCCCCACCTGCCACCTCCCGACCCGCTGACCTCGCCCGTCACCGGCTGGACCCGCGCCCACTGGGAGTCGATCGCCGACCGGCTCCTCGACGCCCTGACGCCCTACGCCTCGCCGGGCCTCGCCCAGTACCGGCTCCCCGGGCCGCCCAGCCATTCCGGGCCGTGGTCGGACGGGCTCGAGGGCTTCGCCCGCTCCTTCCTGCTGGCCGCCTTCCGCATCGCCGGTTCCGGCGGACAGCGGCCCGCGCTCGTCGAGCGGTACGCGGCCGGGCTCGCGACGGGCACCGACCCCCGCAGCCCCGACCACTGGCCCGCCATCACCGACCGGTCCCAGCCGATGGTGGAGGCCGCCTCCGTCGCGATCGCCCTGCACGAGACCCGCCCGTGGATCTGGGACCGGCTCGACGACCGCGTACGGCAGCGGATCGCCGACTGGCTGGGCGGCTTCGTCGGAGCCGTCGTCAACGACTCCAACTGGCGGCTGTTCCAGGTCATCACCGAGGAGTTCCTCGCCTCCGTCGGTGCGCCCCACAGCCGCGGCGAGATCGACGCCGGCCTCGCCCGCCTGGAGGACTGGTACCGGGGTGACGGCTGGTACACCGACGGCGACGGCCGCAAGTTCGACTACTACAACGCCTGGGCCCTGCACCTGTATCCGGTGCTGTGGGCCCGGATCGCCGGTCCGCGCGCCGATCCGGCGCTGGTGGCGGGCCACCGGGCGCGACTGCGCTCGTTCCTCCACGACCACCAGCACTTCTTCGGCACCGACGGGGCCCCGGTCCACCAGGGCCGCTCCCTCACCTACCGTTTCGCGACCACCGCACCGCTGTGGGCCGGGGCCCTCGCCGACGCCACGCCGCTGCCGCCCGGCCGCACCCGCCGCCTCGCCTCCGGCGCGCTGAAGCACTTCGCCGAACGCGGCGTGCCCGACGAACGGGGCCTGCTCACGCTCGGCTGGTACAAGCCCTTCCTCCCGGCCACCCAGCGCTACTCGGGCCCGGCCTCCCCCTACTGGGCGAGCAAGGCCTTCCTCGGTCTGCTCCTGCCCGCCGACCACCCCGTGTGGACCGCGCCGGAGGAACCCGGACCGGTCGAGAAGGGCGACGTACGCCTCGCGCTGCCGGCACCCGGCTGGCTGCTGCACTCCACCGCGGCCGACGGGATCGTACGGCTCGTCAACCACGGCAGCGACCGGCTCCCGCCCCCGCCCGCCGAAGCGCAGGACAGCCCGCACTACGCCCGGTTCGCCTACTCCAGCGCGACAGCCCCCGAGACACCGGCGGACCGGGGCCCCGACAACCACCTCGCCCTGCTCGCCCCCGACGGCACGCCCAGTCCGCGCGGCCGTATCCACCCCCTCGGTGTCGACGGCGCCCGTGCCGCGTCCTGGCACCGGGCCGTGCTCCCGGGCGGCGGTGAGGGGCACCGCATCGAGACGGTCAGCGTCGTCCACGGGCCCTGGGAGGTCCGGGTGCACCGCGTCGACGCGCCGCCCGGCACGCCCGTGCGCGAGGGCGGCTGGGCCGTGGCCGACGACACCGGGCCACCGGCCGTCCGGACCGGCCCCGGCCGGGCACTGGCCCGGCGCGCGGACGGCCTGACCAGCGCGCTCATGGGACTGCACGGCTGGAGCGACGCCGAGGGCACGGTCGCGGCGGCAGTGGGCCGCAACGCGTACGGGCACCACTCGGCGACTCCGCTTCTGACGCTGCCGTCCCACCCCGGTGGTACCTGCCTGCTGGTGACGCTGGTGGTGCTCAGTGCCGACCCGCGGGTACCGGTCACAGGAGCCCGGGTCCAGACCGCCGCCGACGCGTCCGTGGAGATCCGCTTCCCCGACGGCGTACGCGAGACGGTGCCCTGAGAGGTGCCCCAGGACATGCCGAGGGGCGCGGCTCGGAAACAGCCGCGCCCCTCGGCGGAACCTCGCGCGTCAGGCCTCGACGCGCCCGCGCCTCACCGCCTTCTTCAGCAGCGGCCAGGCCAGCAGCACCACGATCACCGCGTACACGGTCACCGCGAACGGCGTGTTGACCAGGCCCGTCACGCTGCCGTCGCTGATCTGCAGGGCCCGCCGCAGCTGCTGCTCGGCGTTGGGGCCGAGGATCACGCCGATGACGGCGGGCAGCACCGGCAGGCCGTAGCGGCGCATGCCGAAGCCGATCAGGCCGATGATCAGCAGGATCACCAGGTCGATGACCTCGCCGCCGACCGCGTACGCGCCGACCGCAGCGAAGAACATGATCCCGGCGTACAGGTACGGCCGGGGGATGCGCAGCAGCTTCGCCCACACCGGCGCCAGCGGCAGGTTGAGCGCGAGCAGCAGCACCATGCCGACGAACAGGGAGGCGATCAGCCCCCACACCAGGTCGGGTTCGCGCTCGAACAGCAGCGGGCCCGGCTGGATGCCGTACTGCTGGAAGGCGGCCAGCATGACGGCCGCGACCGCCGTGGTCGGCAGGCCCAGGGTCAGCATCGACACCAGGGTGCCCGCCGCCGAGGCGGACGCCGCCGACTCCGGTCCCGCGACGCCCTCGATGGCGCCCTTGCCCCACTCGTCCTTGTGCTTGGACAGGCGCTTCTCCGTCACGTACGACAGGAAGGTGGGGATCTCCGCGCCGCCCGCCGGGATCGCGCCGAACGGGAAACCGATGAACGGGCCGCGCAGCCACGACTTCCAGGTCCGGTTCACGTCACCGCGCCCCAGCCAGGGACGACCCACCGGGATCGGCTCGGGCGGCCTGCGCCGCAGGTGCGCCGCGACCCACAGGGCCTCGCCGATCGCGAAGAGACCGACCGCGACGATCACCACGTCGATGCCGTCGGCCAGTTGGAGCGAGCCGAACGTCAGGCGCTGCTGGCCGGTCATCTGGTCCAGGCCCACCAGGCCCAGGGTGAGACCGATGAGCAGGGAGGCGAGGCCGCGGATCCGGGACGAGCCGAGCACCGACGTCACCGCGATGAACGCCAGCACCATGATGGCGAAGTAGTCCGGCGCGCCGATGTCCACGGCCAGCTTCGCGACCGTCGGCGCGAGCGCCACCAGCAGGAGCGTGCCCACCATGCCGCCGGCGAAGTGACCGATCGCGGCCGCCGCCAGGGCTTGGGCGCCGCGGCCGGACTTGGCCATGGGGTTGCCCTCCATGGCCGCGACCACCGCCGCGCTCTCACCGGGCGTGTTGAGCAGGATGGAGGTGGTCGAGCCGCCGAACATCGCGCCGTAGTAGATGCCGGCGAACATGATGAACGCGCCGATCGGGTCGAGCCCGTATGTCACCGGCAGCAGCAGGGCGACCGCCATCGCCGGGCCGATGCCGGGCAGCACGCCGATCGCCGTGCCGAGCAGGACACCGATCGCGGCCCACAGCAGGTTGACGGGGGTGAGGGCCGTACCGAAGCCGTCCAGCAGGGAGTTGAAGGCGTCCATGTCACAGCACTCCCATCAGCGGACCGCCCGGCAGGGGCACTCCGAGCAGGTTGTTGAAGACCACGTAGGTCACGAGGGCCAGCCCGGCCGCGATGAGCGGATCGCGGTCGATCCGGCGGCTGCCCAGCGTGAACGCCGCGCCCCAGAACAGCAGCGCCCCGGCGACGGGGAAGCCGAGCGGCTCGATCAGGACGGCCGCGCCGAGGAACACCCCGGCGAGCAGCAGCACCGTGCGCCAGTCCGCGGGCTCGGACAGGTCGACGTCCTCGCCGCTCTCGGCCTGGCCACGGCCGCCGCGCAGCACGTCCACGGCGAGCAGGGCGGCGATCACCAGCAGACCGGCGCCGACCACGACCGGCACGGTCTTCGGGCCGACCGGGCCGCGCTGGGCGATGTCGACGTCCATGGTGAGCGCGTCGGTCAGGACGAGCACGCCCAGCACCAGCAGCAGCGCACACACGCCGAGTTCGGAGTGCTCCCGCAGCCACGAGCGCTTCTCGCTGCGCTGCGCGGGAGGAATGTCGGTGGTCTGCGTCGTCACAGTCCCAGCTCCTTCAGCACCGAAACCACGCGCTTGTCCTCGGCGTCGAGGAAGGCGCCGAACTTGTCGCCGGTGAGGAAGGCGTCGTCCCAGCCGTTCTGCTTCAGGGACTTCTGCCACTCGTCCGAGCCGTGCAGCTCCTCGACCAGCCGCACGAGCTTGTTCCGCTCGCCGTCGCCCAGACCGGGCGGGGCGACGACGCCGCGCCAGTTGGTGAAGTCCACGTCGTAGCCCGCCTCCCGCAGCGTGGGCGCGTCCAGCCCCTCGACGCGCTCGGGGCCGGTGACCGCGAGCAGGCGCAGCTCGCCCGCCTTGATCTGGTCCAGGTACTCGCCGACACCGGAGACACCGAAGGCGACCTTGTTGCCGAGGATCGACGCGAGCAGTTCCCCGCCGCCGTCGAACGGGATGTAGTTGACCTGCCTCGGGGGGATCCCGGCGGCCCGCGCCATCAGCATCGGGGCGAGGTGGTCGGGCCCGCCGGGCGACGAACCACCGCCCACCGGAAGCTTGCCCGGGCTCTTCTTCCAGGCGCCGACGAGATCGTCGATCGTCTTGTACGGGGAGTCCTTGGCGACCACGACGACGTCCTGCTCCTCGGTGAGCCGGGCGATCGGCGTGGTGTCGCCGAGCGTCTTCGGCGCGTCGTTGGAACGGACGGCGCCCACGACCCCGAGACCCATGGACATGGCGAGCTTGCCGTTGCCGTGCTCGCTCACCAGCCGGCTCAGCCCGACCGTGCCACCGGCGCCGGGCAGGTTGAACACCTCGATGTTGTGGGTCAGTCCGGCGTCCTCGGCGTTCTTCGCGGCCGTCCGGGCCGTGATGTCGTAGCCGCCGCCGGGCGTGTTGGGGACCATGAATCGCAGGCCCGGGATCTGTGTGCCGGTCTCGGTGCCGCTGCCGGTGGTCAGCAGCGGCGGTCCGACGAGCACGAGCACGGCGGCCCCGAGCAGGGCCAGGGGGGTGCGCAGGCGCACGAGTGCCACCACCTGTCGGTACGTCGATGCGGTTGGGAAAGGCCCTGTGGGGGAGGGTGACGTGGGCCACATGCTGCACCGGGGGCCGACGAACTGTCTCTCTTGCGGAACCAACGGAGGTTTTGGTCTTTGCGGTCGGCGTGAAAACGCGAGCGCCGCGTGCACGTCCCTTTCCCCCACCGCAGGCGGACGCCATGATGGGCGGCCCCGGCGCGGAAGGAGGCACGATGACCAGCCAGCCCGGTACGTCCGGCAGGACCGACACGATCGACGTCCTCGTGGTCGACGACGACTTCATGGTGGCCAAGGTCCACCGTGCCTTCGTCGAGCGCGTCGAGCCGTTCCGCGTCGTCGGTGCCGCCGGTACCGGCGAGGAGGCCGTCACCGCCGTCGACACCCTGCGCCCCGACCTGGTTCTCCTCGACCTCCACCTGCCGGACGTCTTCGGCCTCGACGTCATCCCCCGGCTGCGCACGGCGGGCCACGACTGCGACGTCATGGTCGTCAGCGCCGCCCGGGAGGCCGAGACGGTACGCGGCGCCGTCCGGCACGGGGTCGTCGACTACCTGCTCAAGCCGTTCGAGTCCGAGGAACTGCGCACCCGCCTGGAGCGCTACGCCGACCGGCGCGGCCGGTTGCTCGGCACGGTCGTGCGGGGCCAGGCCGATGTCGACCGCGTACTGGCCGGAGCGGCCGGACCGGGCTCGGCCGCCCCGGCCCTGCCCAAGGGCATGAGCGTGGAGACCGCCGAGCTGGTCGAGCGGGCCCTGCGCGCGGCGGACGGCACCCTCTCCGCCACCGAGTGCGCCGCCCTGACCGGCGTGTCCCGCGTGAGCGCCCGCCGCTACCTGGAGCACTTCCACACCGTCGGCCGCGCCGAGGTGTCCCTGCGCTACGGCGTGGCGGGTCGCCCCGAGCGCCGGTACCGCTTCCGCGAGGCGCCCACGGCCCAGTGGCGGGGCGGTGCGGAGCGCGCCCGGTAGTCGGGGCGGGCGCGGGGAACGTGCTGAGTGGTCGAGTGGCGGGGTGGTGCGGAGACCGCCCGGCGGTTGAGCGGGGCTTCAGACGCCGGGTGACCTCGTCGGGCGGCGAAGAACGCGCCGAGTCGCCGCGTGGCGAGGACCGCGCCACCGGTCGCGGACACGGACGCGGTCCTCCGGCATGTCGACGCGGTCCTCCGGCATGTCAGGGGCGGCGGCTGATGACGTCGGCCACCCTCGCGAGCCGCGACGCGCGTCCGTGCCCCGCGAGCTCCCTGCGGTCCGCCCGGCTGTAGGCCAGGTACATGGACCGCACCCCCAGCCACCGCAGCGGTTCCACCTCCCACTTGCGCGAGGTGTGCCCCACCCAGGGCAGCCGGGTCAGCTCGGTGTCGTGCCCGAGGACCAGGTCACGCAGGGTGCGGCCGGCCAGGTTGGTGGTGGTGAGGCCCTGGCCGACGTATCCGCCGGCGTGCCCCAGCCCGGTGGCGGGGTCGTAGACGGCGCTCGAGCACCAGTCCCGGGGCACGCCGAGGACACCGCACCAGGCGTGTGCCACCCGGTGGCCGCGCGCGGCGGGGAACCTGCGGTGCAGGATCTCCGTGAGGGAGCGGACGGTCGCCTCCTGAGTGGCGCCGTCGCGGTCGGTGGCCGAGCCGAAGCGGTAGGGGATGCCCCGGCCACCGATCGCGATCCGGTCGTCGGCCGTGCGCTGGCCGTACATGTGGGAGTAGCACTTGTCGCCGAGGGTCTCGCCCCGGCTCCAGCCGATCTCGTCCCAGACGGCCCGCGGCAGCGGCTCGGTGACGATCATCGAGCTGTTCATCGGGAGCCAGGTGCGCCGTTCCCCCGCCAGGGAGGCGGTGTAGCCCTCCGTGGCGCGCAGGATCACGGGAGCCCGGACGACACCCCGGTCGGTGTGCGCGGCGCCGCTCTCGATGCGGGTGACGGCGGTCGACTCCCGGATCGTGACGCCGAGGGACTCCACGACGCCGGCCAGGGCACGGACGTAGCGTGCCGGCTGCATGCGGGCGCAGTGCGGGGTGTAGGCGGCCTTCACGGCCTCCGGGATGCGGATGCGCTCGCGGAGTTCGGCGTCGTCGAGGAGGCGGGAGTCGGTGACTCCCCACCTGTGGTCCTCGGCGACCCCCGCGGTCAGCCGCCGCACCTGCGCCGGCGAGGTGGCGATGCGCAGGGTGCCGCCCTTGACGATGTCGGCCTCGATGCCCTCCGCCGCGGCGACGGCGACGATCTCGTCGACGGCCTCGTGCATCACGCGCTGCTGGTCCTTCACCGCGTCGGCGCCGTACAGCCGCGCGAACCGGTCCCGGGAGCCGGCGAGCAGCCCGGAGGCCCAGCCGCCGTTGCGCCCGGAGGCGCCGTAGCCGGCGAACTCGCGCTCCAGGACGACGATGCGGAGGGAGGGGTCGGCCTTCTTGAGGTAGTAGGCGGTCCACAGGCCGGTGAACCCGGCGCCGACGACGCACACGTCCGCGGTGGTGTCACCGGGCAGCGCGGGACGCAGCGGAGGGCGTCCGCCGATCGCCTCGAACCAGAAGGAGACGTTCCCGTTGACCAGGTCCGCTCGTGGGTCGGTGGTCGAGTGCATGGCGTGATCAGAGCCCCAGCAGCGCCGGGAGTTCCGACAGGTCGCGGATCTCGTCGTACGGCTGGAAGGCGTCGCTGCCCTTGAGGCCGTAGCGGTTCACCCACACCCTGCGGGCGAGGCCGAGGTCCTTGGTGGGCATGATGTCGTAGTCCCAGCCCTGCGCGGCATGGGTGATCTGGTCCCTGCGCTGCGGAAGGACCTCGAAGAGCTTCTCGAAGGCCTGGCGGCGGGGCTTGTAGGCGCCTGCCTGTTCGGCGGTGACCACGTGGTCGAAGGGGACCCCGATGGTCTCGAGGTGATGAGGGATCAGATCGTTGTCGCTGTTGGTCAGGATGGCGATGTCGTACCCCTCCTTGAGCCTGCGCAGCGCGTCGGGGACGTCGGGGAAGACCGGGAACCTCTCGGCGGCCGCGACGAGCTGTTCGTAGTCCTCGTCGCGGTACTCGACGCCGTGCAGCAGCATGCAGTTCTCGAGCGTGTCCCGCAGGATGTCGCGATAGCGGCGGTAGGGCTGCACGACGCCCTGGAAGCGCATGACGCGCAGGTTGTCGAGGAAGACCTCGTGGTCGACGCCGACCTCGTCGAGGCGGTCGCGGACGATGGGCAGGGTGGCGCGGTTGAGGTCGAAGTCGATCAGGGTGCGGTAGCAGTCGAAGGAGACGACGGGCCTCGAGGACATGGGCGATCCTTTGGGTCGTGCGGCGAGGCGCCGCGGGCGAGGAAAGTGCGTCGGGACGTCGTCTCCTCACTGTCGGCCGGGCGGCCCCCGGCCGACAGGAACAGACTGTCAGCGCATCACGGTGCCGCTTGACACGGCGTCGTGGCTGCCCGTCACCAGGCGAGAGGCTCCCGGTCCCGGAAGAAGCCACCGGTGGGCCCGTCGTCGGGCAGGGTCGCGAGCCAGACCGGGGTGTCGGCGCCCTCGGCCGGGCCGCGCGTCGCGGACGGGCTCATGTCGGTGCGGACCCAGCCGGGCGAGGCGGCGTTGACCAGCACCCCGGTTCCGGTGAGCTCGGCGGCCAGCACCCGGGTCAGCGCGTTGAGCGCGGCCTTGGAGACGCGGTAGGCGGGCTCGCTCGGCCGGTCCATGAGACCGAGTGAGCCGAGCGTGCTGCTGACGTTGACGATGCGGCCGTAGCCGGCCGCGCGCATGCCCGGGAGGACCGCCTGGGCACACCGCCAGGCCCCGAGGACGTTGGTGTCCCACACCCGGGCGGCCACCTCGAGATCGGCCGTGGCGGGAGCCTGCCGGCCGTCGGTGACCCCGGCGTTGTTCACGAGGATGTCGACGCGTCCGTCCTCGTCGAGGATGTGCCGCACCGCCGCGGTCACACTGTCCGCGTCGCGGACGTCCAACCGCACGTCGTGTGCCGTGCGGACACCGTCCCGCACACCGCGCCACACGCGGATGCCCTGCCCGGCCAGAGCGTCCGCGATGGCGGCACCCAGCCCTCGATTGGCGCCTGTGACCAGCGCGTTTCTCACTTCCATGCGACCAGCTGTACCGCATCGGCGGGGCATGCGACACGCTTGCGCCCAGATCGGAACGCCGTGTCAAGCGGGCTCCGGGACGACCTGACACTCTGTCTCTGTCGGCCCCGGGTGGCCTGGCCCACAGTGTCTGGACATCGTCCCCGCCGACGAGAGGCACCCCACCATGTCAACCGCTCTGGACGACGTCCCCGTCAACCGTTTCCACAAGCGCCTGGTCGCCGTCGCGATGGGCGGGCCGTTCTGCGACGGCTACCTGCTCGGCATCATCGCGATCGCGATGAGCCAGATCACTCCGCAGCTGCACCTGGGCTCCGTATGGTCCGGCCTGCTCGCCAGCTCCGCCCTGATCGGTGTCTTCATCGGGGCGCTGGTCTTCGGCGCCGTCACCGACCGGATCGGGCGCCGGCTGATGTACCTGCTGAACCTCGTGGTGTTCGTCGCCGCGTCGATCCCGCAGTTCTTCGTGCAGGAGGCCTGGCAGCTCTTCGTGCTGCGCCTGGTCATCGGGATCGCCGTGGGCGCCGACTACCCGATCGCCTCCGCCCTCACCGCCGAGCTGGTGCCCAGGAAGCTCCGCGGTATCGCGCTGCCCGGGCTGGTGCTGTCGTGGTGGATCGGCTACGGCGTCAGCTACTGGGCGGGCCTCGCCCTGCTCAACCTGGGCGACGACGGATGGCGCTGGATGCTGGTCTCGGGCGCCCTGCCGGCCACGGTCTTCCTGCTCATGCGGACCGGCGTCCCCGAGTCCCCGCGGTGGCTGGCCAGCCGGGGCAGGGTGGACGAGGCGACCGCCATCGTGCGCCGCTACGTCGGCCCCGACGTGGCGGTCGACGACCTGGTCGCGGAGAGCAGGGCCCCGCGGCGCGGCGGTACCGGCCTGAGCAACATCGGCGAGGTGTTCCGCCGCGGTTACGGCAGGCAGATCGTGTTCTGCTCGATGTTCTTCCTCTGCCAGGTGGCGACGGGCTTCGCCATCCGCACCTTCCAGCCGCAGATCCTGGAGTCCATGGGCGTCGGCAACGCGACGACCAGCGCCGCCGTCATGATGGTGATCCCCATCCTGGGCGTGTCGGCGGGGCTGCTCCTGGTCGACCGGATCGGCCGCCGGCCCCTGCTGATCGGCAGCTTCGTCGGCATCTTCGCGTCGCTGTTCTGCCTCGCGGTGATCCCGATGCACCTCGCTCTGCCCGTCATCCTCCTGTTCCTGCTGTTCCACTTCGCCGAGGCCGCCGGCAGCGCCCTGCAGTTCCTGTACCCGAGCGAGCTCTTCCCGACGGATCTGCGGGCGACCGGAGTCGGGTTCGCCTCGGCCATGAGCCGCTTCGGCTCCGCCGGAGGCACCTTCTGCCTGCCGCTGCTCATCGCCGGTGTGGGCGGCTCCGGGACCCTGCTGATCGGAGCCGGGGTCACACTCGTCGGCCTCGTGGTCTCCCTCGCCCTGGCACCGGAGACGAAGGGGCAGGCGCTCACCACCGAGCAGCGTTCCGAGGTCCCCGCCACGACCTGAGACCGCTGACGCACGGCCCGGCCGAGCCCACGCCCCCACCGAACCTCCTGGTGACACCCGTGAGCCCATTGCGCGGCGAGTCGGAAAGATGCAACTTGTGAGAGTGAGCGACGGCGGGACGGTGACGGTGGCCGAGGTACTGGCCCTGCCCGTGCTGGCCCATGGGCTCCCGAAGATCCTCGCCGGGCACGACCGGCTGGACCGGCGGGTGCGCTGGGTGCACATCACCGAGTGGGAGCATCCGGCCTCGGCACTGCGCGGCGGGGAACTGGTGCTCACCACCGGTGTCGGCTTCCCCACCCGGCTCGACGAGTGGGCCGCCGAACTCGCCGACATCGGCGCCGCCGCCGTGGTGCTCGAACTGGGACGCTGCTACCACGAGGCGCCCTACGAGCTGGTCGCCGCGTGCCGCACCCGGGGCATGCCGCTGATCGTGCTGCGACGGGGCATCAAGTTCGTCGACGTGACCCAGGAAGTCCACGCGATGATCCTGACCGGCCAGGTCCGCACCCTGAGGGCCGCGCAGCGCGTCCACGACACCTTCACCGCGCTGTCCCTGCGCGGGGCCGGGGCCGACGAGGTGGTCCGGGCCGCCGCGGCCATGACCGGCAGCGCCGTCGTCCTGGAGAACCTGGCGCACCAGGCCCTCATCTGCGCGCCGGGGGAGGGCACGGTGGAGGACGCGCTCAACCGCTGGGAGGAGCGTTCCCGCGCCACTCCCTCACCCACCGGGCGCACCGAGGTGTGCGGTCAGGAGGGCTGGCTGGTCACCGCGGTGGAGTTCCGGGGGCAGCGGTGGGGACGCCTGGCCATGCTGCCCGGGAGCACCGCCGACCAGCAGTTCCTCGTCGACCACGTGATGGTGCTGGAGCGCGCGGCCATCGCTCTCACCCTGGCCCGGCTGACCCACGACACGCGGTGGGAGGAGCAGGCCCAGCGCGACGCGCTGCTCGACGTGCTCGAACAGCGGCACCTGTCCTGGCGCGACACCCGGACCAAGATCGCGGCGCTGGGCGTGTCCACCCACGGGCGCCGGCTGGCCGTCGTGCTGGTCCGCACCGCCGAGCGGGACGTGGTGCTCGACAAGCTGCGCGCGCGGTTCGAGGGCGGCGCGCTCGTGGGAGATCTGGGCGAGCGGGGCATCGGGGTGCTCCTGACCTTCCGGGAGCCCGGAGGATGGCACCCGCTCGCCGCCGAGATCGCTGAACTGGCCGGCACCCCCGTGTACGTGGGTGCCGAGGTGGGCGACCTGACTGAGGTGCCCCGGTCCGCCGCGGAGGCCGAACAGGTCGCCGACGCCGTGCCGCCCGAGGGGCGGCCGGCGGTCCGCACCCTCGCCGACATCGGCCTGCCGGAGCTGTTCTACTCGCTGCGCGACGACCCGCGGGTGCAGGCCTACGCCGAGCGGCAGCTCGCCGCCCTGCTCGCCCACGACCAGCAGCACGGCACGGATCTGCTGACGACCTTGCGGCACTATCTGGCGGCGGCGGGCAACAAGTCGATCGCGGCACGCCGCAGCCACCTGTCACGGCAGGCCCTCTACCAGCGCCTGCACATCGTCGAGGACATCCTGGGCGCGGACCTGGAGTCCGGCGACCGCCGGGCCCAGTTGCACGTCGCGATCGCGGCCCTCGACGCCCAGCGGATCAGGAAGCGCTCCTGAGACCGGGGAGCGTCAACGGCGCGCAGGCGCGGCGCAGTCCACGTCCCGTGCCGGCAGCCGGCCCGTGGCGAGGTACGCGTTGACCGCGTCGTCGACGCAGGGCGAGCCGAAGATGCCGTACACCCCGTGCTGGTCGGCGCCGCGCAGGGTCACCAGGCGCGAGGAGGGCCAGTCGGAGCGGACCGTCCTCGCGCCGTCGTAGGAGGTGCGCGGGTCGCCGGTGGCGTTGACGAGGAGGGCCGGCAGGTCGTCCCGGACCGTGGTCGGACGTTCGCGCGGCCGGTCCCAGTAGGCGCACGGGTTGAGATTGTTCGTCACGGGCGCGAACAGCGGGTCCCGCGCACGGGCGCGCTGGACGTCACGCCAGTAGACCTCCGGGTCACGCGGAGCGGCGTTGTCGCCGCACACGACGGCCGCCTGGGCACTGCCGTAGGGCGAGTCGGCGCCCGTGAGCACGAAGTCCAGCACCCCGGCGAGCCCCGGGGACGGTGTGACCCGCTCCCCCCACGACGCCCGAAGCATGTCCCGTACGCCTTGCGCGAAGTCACCGTAGGCTTCGTCGTTGTCCTGGGAGAGGCCGTTGAGGACGACGATCGGCATCACGTGCTCGTCCAGCCGGTGGTCACCGAGCCGCAGCGGGGTGCGGGCGGCGGCGGCCCGGATCCGCTCCACGGTGGCCAGTACCTCCCCCCGCGTACGGCCCAGGCCGTAGGTCGCGTCCCGGGCGGCGGCCCAGGAGGCCCACCCTTGCAGGGCCTGGCGGTTGGCCGGCTCGACGCCCCGCCACAGCCGGGCGCTGTAGCGGTCCGGGTCGATCACGCCGTCCAGGACGACCCGGTCGGTGCGGCCGGGGAACATCGAGGTGTACACCTCGCCGAGGTAACTGCCGTACGAGTAGCCCAGGTAGGAGATCCGCCGCTCGCCGAGCGCGGTCCGGACGACGTCCATGTCACGCGCGGTGTTGCGGGTGGTGGCGTGGGGGAGGACGTCGCCCGCGTGGGTACGGCAGCGCCGGGCCAGGTCCTTGGAGAACGCGGCCATGCGGTCGAAGCCGGCCCGGTCCTCGCCCGCCCCGCGCCACGCCGAGCCGGTCGGCCAGCGGCAGTCCAGTGCTGTGCTGCGGCCGACGAAGCGGGGGTCCACGCCCACCACGTCGTACCGTGCGGCGACGTCCTTCATCGCCTCGCGCACCCACGGCGCGTCGCCGAGCGACGGTCCGCCGGGGCCGCCGCCGTTGAGGAGCAGCGGGCCGACGCGGTGGGCGGTGTCGGTGGCGCGGATCCGGGAGATCGCGACGGTGATGGTGCGGCCGCCGGGGTCGGAGTAGTCCAGCGGTACGGTCACGTCGGCGCAGCGGGCGCCGGCCTGCTCCAGTTCCTTGCCGGTCGTGTCGTCCGGGCCGAGCACGCAGCTCTTCCACGCGAGGCGCTGGTGGTGGAAACGGGCGAGGGGATCGGGGGTGCCCTGAGCCGTGGCGGGCAGTGCCGTGAGGGCGAGGGCGGCGGCTGTCAGCGCGAGGGCGAGTCTGCTCGCTCTTCCCGGGGAACGGGATAACACGTCGTGTCCTTTCTGTCGCCGATGCCCCCCGTGAACTGGCAGGGACATGGCCGGGAGGTGGGTCGTGCGACAGAACGGTAGGGACGACCCGCCGCCTGATCACTCCGGCTGGCAGCCGGATCATGGTGGGGGAAACCCCCGCGCGGAGCCGCGGAATGCCGTTTCCGTGGCGGCGGCAGCAATCGGAAACTCCGCCTCAAGCTGGGAGAATGCTCGGGCGGACCTTGTACAGGTCGATGCAGGGGGGTTGTCCAGACATTCGCTCGCGCCTAGGGTCACCTTCCGAGTGCAAGCGCTTTCCAAGCGTGTGTCCGCCGGCTGTCCGAGGAGCGCCGCATGTCCGTGTCCCCAGGGTCTCCCGCCCGCCGTCGCGTGGCCGTCGTCGGCACCGGAGCGATCGTCAGCGGCAGCCACCTTCCCGCGCTGCGGGCCCACGCCGACCGGGTGGAGCTGGTCGCCGCCGTCGACGTGGACCAGGAGCGGCTCGACGCCTTCCGGGAGCTGGCCGGCGGCCAGGTCGCCGGATACACGTCGGTGGACGCCATGCTGGACGCCGAACGCCCCGACCTGGTCCTCATCGGGACCCCGCCCTCCCTGCACCGGGACCAGACGGTGGCCGCGCTCAAGGCCGGTGCCTGGGTGCTCTGCGAGAAGCCGCTCACCCTGTCGCTCGCCGAGTACGACGAGATCGCCGCCGCCGAGGAGGCCTCGGGCGCGTACGCGTCGGTCGTCTTCCAGCACCGCTACGGCTCCGGCGCCGTGCACGCCCGCGAACTGATCACCGGCGGCGAGCTGGGCGCCCCGCTGGTCGCGCACTGCCAGACCACCTGGCACCGGGACGCCGCCTACTACGCCGTGCCGTGGCGCGGGAAGTGGGCCAGCGAGGGCGGCGGGCCCACCATGGGCCACGGCATCCACCAGTACGACCTGCTGCTGCACCTGCTCGGTCAGTGGGAGGAGATCCAGGCCATGGCGGCCCGGCTCGTCCACGACACCGAGAGCGAGGACGTCTCCACCGCGCTGGTCCGCTTCCGCGGCGGCGCCCTCGCGACCGTCGTCAACAGCGTGCTCTCCCCGGACGAGGTGAGCCGGATCCGCGTGGACTGCGCCGACGCCACCGTCGAGCTCACCCACCTGTACGGCCACACCAACGACAACTGGGTCTACACCCCGGCCCCGCACGTGGCCTCCGAGCGGGCCACTGCCTGGCGCACCCCCGCGAACGACGTGCCCAGCTCGCACACCGCCCAGCTGGGCGCCCTCCTCGACGCCTACGACACCGGCACCCGGCCACCCGGCAGCGGCCAGGACGCCCGGGCCACCCTCGAGTTCGCCGCCGCCCTGTACAAGGCGGCGTTCACCGGCCGCTCCGTGCGCGCGGGCGAGATCGGCCCCGGCGATCCCTTCTACGAGGCCATGCACGGCGAGTACCCCGACTGGGCCCCCAAGGAGCGCGCATGAGCATCCGAGTCACCCACACCCACGGCGAGGACATCGCCGTCACGGCGCCAGGCGGCACGGAGATCCTCCGCTACGTCTACCGCCCCGACCCGGACCCGTTCGAGTCCCGCAAACCGTACGCGCACCCGGTGCGCACCCTGTCCGGCCGCACGGTCACCGGCTACCGCCCCAACGACCACCGCTGGCACAAAGGCCTGCAGATGACCGCGAGTCATCTCTCCGGCCAGAACTTCTGGGGCGGCAACTGCTACGTCCACGGCCAGGGCTACCTGCCCCTGCCCGAGCGCGTCGGCTCGATGCGGCACGACGGCTTCTCCGGCTTCACCGTCGAGGACGACCGCCTCGCTTTCACCGAGAACCTCACCTGGATCGAGAACGGCGGCGAGGAGTGGGCGCGCGAGGTGCGCGGCCTGACCGTGCACTCCGTGGACGAGGAAGCCGGCGCCTGGGCGCTGGACTGGTCGATCCGCCTCACCAACACCCGTTCCGCACCCCTGGCCTTCGGCTCCCCGACCACCGCGGGGCGCGAGATGGCCGGCTACACCGGACTCCAGTGGCGCGGCCCGCGCGACTTCACCGGCGGCACCGTCTTCGCCCCGGGCACCGACGCCGACGCGGGCAAGCTGATGGGCACCCAGAGCCCCTGGCTCGCCTTCAGCACCGAGCACGACGACGTCGACGGGCACTCCACCCTGGTGTTCGCACACGCGCCCGAGAACCTCGAAGAGAAGTCCGCGATCCACGAGTCGCACTGGTTCGTCCGCTCCGAGCCCTTCCCGACGGTCGCCTTCTCCTGGGCGTTCTTCGAGGAGTTCGAGCTGCCGCCGGGCGAGTCCTTCGGCTACCGCTACCGGCTGGTGATCGCCGACGGCGCCTGGGACAGCGACCGGGTCGGCACCCACCTGGAGGGCCTGCCGTGGTGAGCGACCCCAAGCCCGCCCTGCCGCACCCGCTGCCCGGCGCGATCGGCCTGTCCCATCTGAGCGCCTACGACTGGGAGGCCGCCGACGGGGTCTGCGGCGGCAGCCCGCACCTGCACCTGGTGTGCACCGAGGCGTACGTCGTCACCGGCGGCCGGGGCGCGGTCCAGACGCTCAGCCCCGACGGCTACCGGGACATCCCCCTGGCCGCCGGTTCCGTCGCATGGTTCACACCGGGCACCGTGCACCGCATGGTGCAGGGCGGCGATCTGCGCATCACCGTGCTGATGCAGAACAGCGGCCTGCCCGAGGCCGGGGACGCCGTGTTCACCTTCCCGCCCGACGTCCTCGCCGACCCGGAGAAGTACGCCGCCGCGGCCACCCTGCCGCCCGGCACCGGACCGGAGACGGAGGCCGCCGCCCGGCGCCGCAGGGACCTCGCCGTACAGGGCTACCTCGTGCTTCGCGAGGCCCTCGTCGCCGGGGACAACGGCCCGTACCTGGAGTTCCAGCGGGCCGCCGCCCGGATCGTGCGCGACAAGGTGCCCACCTGGCGCGCCCTGTGGCGGGCGGGCGCCCTGGCCACCGCCGAACGCACCGGCGCGCAGCTCGACGCCCTGGCCGACGGCGAGCCCGCCTACCTCGGCGAGGCCACCGCCCACGAGGCCGCGCCCACCCGGCTCGGCGGCTTCGGCATGTGCGGCCGCCGGGACGAGTACGCGCTGCCGGGCAGCACGCTGCCGTACCAGGGGGAGTAGCCCAAGGGGGGGCGAGAGGGATCTGAGGGGGGCTCAACCGATACTCCGAGGAGAGGAGTGACCTCGGCATGCCCGGACACAGGACAAAGGGGTTCTGCGCGTCGGCCGCCGCACTGGCACTGTGTGCCGTGCTGGCGGGCTGCGGAGGATCCGGGGAGTCCGCCGGCGGCGGCAAGGTCGTGCTGCGCTACACGTGGTGGGGCAACCCCGACCGCGCGGAACGCACCGAGCAGGCCGTCGCGCTGTTCGAGAAACAGCACCCGGACATCGACGTCACGACGTCGTTCTCCGGCTACGACGCCTACAAACAGAAACTCGCGACCCAGGCCGCCGGCGGTGACGCCCCGGACGTCATGCAGCTGGACTACCGCCAGATCGACCAGTACGCCTCCGGCGGCGTCCTGCTCGACCTGGCGAAGCAGAAGTCCGCTCTGCGCACCTCCGAGATCGACCAGGGGCTGCTCGCCACCGGCCGCGTGGACGGCCTCCAGTACGCGATCCCGCAGGGACAGGGCACCGAGACCGTTGTCTACGACGTCGAGGCCTGGAAGAAGTCGGGCGTGCCGCTGCCCGGCGAGAGCTGGACGTGGAGCCGGTGGGCCGAGGCGATGCGCGCGCTCGCGAAGAAGACCGGCAGGCCCGGCGGCACCGACCCCGGCCAGAGCGAGGACGCCTTCGAGGTCTGGCTTCGAGGCCAGGGCAAGTCCCTCTACACGAAGGACGGCGGCCTCGGCTTCACCGCCGACGACCTCACCCGCTGGTGGACCTTCACCGACCGGCTGCGCCGCGAGGGCGCGGTCTCGCCCGCCGAGCAGACCACCCAGCTCGACGGCTCGGTGGAGAACACCCCGCTCGGGCGCGGCAAGGCGACGTCCGACGTCAACTGGGACGCCCCGGCGAGCGGTTACCTCGCCCTCGTCCCGACCGGCGTCGCCCTCGCCCCGATGCCCTCCGGCGAGGACGGAGCCCCCGGCCAGTACTTCAAGCCGTCCATGTTCCTCGGCGTCTCCGCCAACACCGGCCACCCGAAGGAGGCGGCGCAGCTCGTCGACTTCATGATCAACGACCGGCAGGCCGCGAAGATCCTCGGCGCGAGCCGCAGCATGCCCGTCAACGAGATCATCCGCGACGAGATCGGGCCGCGACTGACGGACTTCGACAAGACCATCGCGGACTTCCAGGAGTCCCTCGACGGCAAGCTCGAGGACCCGCCCCAGGCGCCCCCCTCGGGCGACAACGCCCTGCAGAGCACCTTCCAGCGCGACTACGACCAGGTGTCCTACGAGCGCATGTCGCCCCGTGAGGCGGCCGAGAACTACGTCACCGAGGCGAAGGCGGAGCTGAGGTCATGACCACCACCGCGATCCCGCCGGAGGCCCAGCGCGCCCCGGCCGCCGCCCCCCGGCGCCGCCCCAAGCGTGAACGCGAAGGCGCCGCCTGGGTGTTCCTGTCCCCCTGGGTGCTCGGCGCGATCGTCCTGACGCTGCTGCCGATGGCCGTTTCGCTGTACCTGTCGTTCACGGACTACGACCTGTTCAACCCGCCGCGGTGGGTGGGCCTGCGCAACTACACGCAGATGTTCACCGAGGACCCGCGCTACTGGCGCTCGGTCGTGACGACCCTGACGTACGTCGTGATCGCCGTACCCCTGCAACTGGCGCTCGCCCTCCTCGTCGCCCTCGCCCTGAAGGGCATGAAACGCGGCAAGGCCTTCTACCGCTCCGCCTTCTACGCGCCCTCGCTGCTCGGCGCGTCGATGTCCATCGCCCTCGTCTGGCGGGCCGTCTTCAACGACGGCGGCCCGGTGGACAACCTCTTCGGCACCGGCGGCTGGGTCAACAAGCCCGGCTGGGCGCTGCTCGCCGTCGCCCTGCTGACGGTGTGGCAGTTCGGCGCGCCGATGGTCATCTTCCTCGCCGGACTCCAGCAGATCCCCGCCGAGCTCTACGAGGCGGCGGCCGTGGACGGGGCCACGAAGTGGCGGCAGTTCCTGTCGGTCACCGTGCCGATGCTGTCCCCGGTGCTCTTCTTCAACCTGGTCCTCCAGACCATCCAGGCCTTCCAGGTGTTCACGCCCTCCTTCGCGGTCAGCGCGGGCAAGGGCGGGCCCGCGGACTCGACCCTCGTCTACACCATGTACCTGTACGACCGCGGCTTCGTCGCCTCCCACATGGGCTACGCCTCCGCCATGGCCTGGGTGCTGCTCGCCGTGATCGGCGTCGTCACGGCGGTGCTGTTCCGCACCTCGCGCTCCTGGGTCTTCTACGCCTCCGAGGGGGACCGATGACCTCGACCGCCCTTTCCCACAAGCCGGTTCGCCGGGGCCGGATCGCCGTGCACCTCGGCTGTCTGGTCGCGCTGCTGGTCATGCTGTACCCGCTGGCGTGGCTGCTGGCCACCTCGCTCAAGCCCGCCGACGAGGTCATCGCGAGCCTGAACCTGCTGCCCGGCCACCTGGAGTGGTCGAACTACTCCACCGCCCTGGAGGGCGTCAACGACGTCTCCATCTGGCGGCTGCTCGGCAACTCCCTGCTGATCGCGGGCGGCGCCGTCCTCGGCAACGTCCTCAGCTGCTCGCTCGCCGCCTACGCCTTCGCCCGCCTCAGGTTCCGCTTCCGCGGGCCGCTGTTCGCCTTCATGATCGCCACGATCATGCTCCCGCACCACGCGGTGCTGATCCCGCAGTACATCATCTTCAACCAGCTGGGCCTGGTGAACACCTACTGGCCGCTGATCCTGCCGAAGTTCCTCGCCACCGAGGCGTTCTTCGTCTTCCTCATCGTGCAGTTCATGCGCGGACTGCCGCGCGAACTGGAGGAGGCGGCCCGCATCGACGGCTGCGGCCCCTTCCGCAGCTTCTTCCAGGTCGTCCTGCCCCTCACCCGGCCGGCCCTGATCACCACCGCCATCTTCACGTTCATCTGGACCTGGAACGACTTCTTCACCCAGCTCATCTACCTCTTCGACCCGGACAAGTTCACGCTGACGCTCGCCCTGCGCTCTTTCGTGGACGCCTCCAGCACCTCCGCGTTCGGCCCGATGTTCGCCCTGTCCGTCATCGCGCTGCTGCCGATCGTGCTGTTCTTCCTCGCCTTCCAGCGGTTCCTGGTGGAGGGCATGGCCAGTTCCGGAGTCAAGGGGTGAGCGGGATGCGCACACGCGAGGCCGGCGAGGTCTTCGGGCCGCGCATGGCCCTGTTCGCCGACGTGCTGAGCGTCGGTCTGGCCACGTCGCTGGCGTGCCTGCCGCTGGTCACCGCACCGGCCGCGTTGTCGACGGCGTGCGCCGTCCTGCGCGGGGCCGGACAGGACCGGCCCGTCACGGCGGGACGGTACTTCGCCCTGCTGCGCCAGCGCCTGCGCGCCGGTGACCTGGTCGCCGGGGCCGTCGCCCTTGCCGGGCTGCTGCTGTTCGCCGCGGACCTGGCGCTCGCCGGGGCCGGGCTGCCCGGGGCGACGGTGTTCGCGGTGACCGCCGCCGCCATCGCCGCCTGCGCGGCGGCCGTCGGCCTGCGGGCCTGCGCACGCCCCGAGTCGCTCACCGACTGGCGGGCGGCGGTACGCGAAGCGGCCCGGGACGCCGTGGCGGACGTGGGCGGCAGCGGCCTCGTCCTGCTCGCCGTCGCGACGGCCGCGCTGTGCGCCTGGATGCTGCTGCCCCTGGCCTTCCTCGCTCCGGGGCCGCTGGCCCTGGCACTCACGGCTGTCGACGTGCGCCGCTCGGCTGCCGCTCTCCGGTGAGTTCCGTGCATCACATGAAACGGCGCAACGCCAACGACCCGAAGGAGGCGCTCCTTCGGGAACGTCGCATGCGCTCAACGCCCTTGGCCGACGCTTCGTCGCCGCAGTCGGCCACCACGGGCGGTGAGTGAGACAGAGCCAGGACCAAGCGGCTCGCCGAGGTTGTTCCTCGGCGAGCCGCCGTGTTTCGTGAGACCTGTGGCTGATGGCTCGTCAGTGCGGGCACGCCGTACCGGGGCGGTGGCTCCGAATCCGGCCGACCCGCGGCGCACGCGCGTGTGGAAACGGCCGGCCGGCAGCCCCGCGTACGGCGATGCCGCCCGCGGCTCAGCCGCGCACCAGGCCGCCGATCCTGATCCGCGGCCACGACCGGGCCGCCGCGAGCAGCGCCTGGGTCCGCGCCGAGGGAGTGGCCGCTGCCGCCGCCAGCGCCGCCGCGGCGCTCGCGATGCCGAGGACCGCGCCCGCGGCCACGTCGCCCGGGTAGTGCACGCCCGTGTGGACCCGGGAGTAGCCGACGGCGCTCGCCAGTGCGCCGAGCGGCACCGCCGCCGGGGGCAGGACCACGCCGACGGCGGTGGCGAACGCGACCGCCGACGCGGTGTGCCCGGACGGGAACGAGGCCGACGTCGGCATGGGCACATGCCGGTCCACCGTCACCCGGGCCGCCTCCCGGTCCGGCCGGGCCCGGCGCACCAGGCGCTTGCCGAGCAGGTTGGCCGAGGCCGATGCCACGGCGATCGCCCCGACACCGGCGATCGCGGCCCGGCGCGGGCGCTTCCCGGCCAGCGCCAGGGCGGCGGCGATACCGAACGAGATCTTGGAGTGGTCGGCGGCATGGGACAGGTGGCGCAACGTCCGGTCGAGGGTGGGCGTGGGGGTGGCGGCCACCGCCGCGTACAGGGCGCCGTCCACGGCCCTGAGATCGCCGAGCACGGCACCCAGGAGCCTGCCGGGTCCGCCGGTGGGCTTCCCGCCGCTCGGGAGCGGACGGGGGGCGTCCGCGTCTGTGGTCGTCGGATCGGTCATGTGCTTCTCCCCGCAGTGGCCTTCCTCAGCAAGGTACCGGGACGCGCCGGGCGCACGCTCGGCGCCCCCGCGGGCCGGTACCTCCCGAGTGCCCAGGCGGCGGTCGGCCATCCTGGTGAGCCGGGGCAGGGCGACCCGGTGACCGCATCTGATGGACTGGGCGCATGACGCTCCTGCCACGCCGGGCCCCGCGTGCTCTCGATCGTTTCCACGCCGACCGCCCCTGGGACCACAACGCCCACTTCCACCGCTGGATCCTGCGGCAACTGCCCGCACGGGTGGGCAGTGCCCTGGACGTGGGATGCGGCACCGGCGACCTCGCCCGGCTGCTGGCCGCCCGGGCCGAGCGCGTCCAGGGCGTCGACGCCGACCCGGTGATCACGGCCCGGGCACGGGAGCTGACCCCGGCGGCGACCCCGGTGACGTACACGGTGGCCGAGGCGCCGGGCGGGCTTTCCGACGGTCCGTACGACGTCATCACCTGCGTGGCGGTGCTCCACCATCTGCCGTTCACCGAGGCCCTGCGGGCCTTCCGCGACCGGCTGGCCCCCGGCGGCATCCTGGTGGTCGTCGGTGTCTGCCGGGAGGGGACGCCCGCCGACCGTCTGCTCGGGGTCGCGTCGATCCCGCTGAACATCGGCATGGCGCTGCTGAAGAACCGGGGCCGCCCGGCGCCCCGCCCGGTCTCGATGACCGCGCGCACGAGCCCCGCGGACATGACCTTCCCCGAGGTCGTCCGCGAGGCCCGTGCCGTCCTGCCCGGCGCCCGCCTGCGCCGCCGTCTGTTCTGGCGCTACACCCTGGTCTGGCACCTTCGCTGATCGGCTGTCGCTTCAGCCGGCCGCGCGGAAGGTGCGCAGCCGCAGCGAGTTGCCGACGACGAAGACCGAGGAGAAGGCCATGGCCGCCCCGGCGATCATCGGGGTGAGCAGGCCGGCGGCGGCCAGCGGCAGGGCCGCCACGTTGTAGGCGAACGCCCAGAACAGGTTCGAGCGGATGGTGCCGAGGGTACGGCGGGCGAGGCGGATGGCGTCCGCCGCGGCCCGCAGGTCGCCCCGCACGAGGGTGAGGTCGCCCGCCTCGATGGCGGCGTCCGTGCCGGTGCCCATCGCCAGACCGAGATCGGCCTGCGCGAGGGCCGCCGCGTCGTTCACCCCGTCGCCGACCATCGCGACCGAACGGCCCTGAGCCTGCAACCGCTTGACGACCTCGACCTTGTCCTGCGGCAGAACCTCGGCGACGACGTCCTCCGCGGCGATGCCGACCTCACGGGCGACGGACCGGGCCACCGCCTCGTTGTCGCCGGTCAGGAGAATCGGGGTCAGCCCGAGGGCGCGCAGCCGGCGGATCGCCTCGGCGCTGGTCTCCTTCACCGCGTCGGCGACCTCCAGCACCGCCCGAGCCTCGCCGTCCCACGCGACCGCGATGGCCGTGCGCCCGGCCTCCTCGGCCGCCGCCCTGGCCCGGGCCGGCCCCTCCGGCAGCTCCATCGCCCAGTCGGCCAGCAGCCGCTCCCGGCCGACGAGCACCGCGTGCCCCTCGACGATGCCCCGTACCCCGAGTCCGGGCACGTTGGCGAAGTCCTCGGGCGTGGGCAGCGCGCCCAGCTTCTCCAGCGCCCCGTCTGCGACGGCACGGGCGATCGGGTGCTCGGAGGAGTGCTCCAGCGCCCCCGCCAGCCGCAGCACCTCGGCCTCGTCGGTGCCGTCGGCGGTGTGCACGGCCAGCAGGGTCATCCGGCCGGTGGTGACGGTGCCGGTCTTGTCGAGGACGACGGTGTCGACGCGGCGCGTGGACTCCAGCACCTCCGGGCCCTTGATGAGGATGCCGAGCTGGGCGCCCCGCCCGGTGCCGACCATGAGCGCGGTCGGAGTGGCCAGGCCGAGGGCGCAGGGGCAGGCGATGACGAGGACGGCGACCGCGGCGGTGAACGCGGCCGTCAGTCCCACGCCGTTGCCGAGCCAGAAGCCCAGCGTGGCCAGGGCGAGGGCGATCACGACGGGCACGAACACGGCGGAGATCCGGTCCGCGAGCCGCTGTGCGGCGGCCTTGCCGTTCTGCGCGTCCTCCACCAGCCGGGCCATCCGGGCCAGTTGGGTGTCGGCCCCGACCCGCGTGGCGCGCACGACGAGCCGGCCGCCGACGTTGATCGTGGCGCCGGTGACCGGGTCCCCCGTGCCCACCTCCACCGGCACGGACTCACCGGTGAGCATCGAGGCGTCCACGGCGGACGAACCCTCGACGACGGTTCCGTCGGTGGCGATCTTCTCTCCGGGGCGCACCAGGAACCGGTCACCGACCCGCAACTCCGCGACCGGGACGGTCTGTTCGCGCCCGTCGGCGCGCAGCACGGTGACGTCCTTCGCGCCCAGCTCCAGCAGCGCCCGCAGCGCCGCGCCCGCCTTGCGCTTGGCCCGGGCCTCGAAGTACCGCCCGGCCAGGATGAAGGCGGTCACGCCCGCGGCGGCCTCCAGGTAGATGTTCCCGGCGCCGTCCGTGCGCTGGATGGTCAGCTCGAAGGGGTGGGTCATCCCCGGTGTGCCCGCGGTGCCGAAGAACAGCGCCCACAGCGACCAGAGGAACGCGGCCGAGGTGCCCACCGAGATCAGCGTGTCCATGGTGGCGGCGCCGTGCCGGGCGTTGGTGAACGCCGCCTTGTGGAAGGGCCACGCCGCGTACGTCACGACGGGCGCGGCCAGCGTCAGCGACAGCCACTGCCAGTACTCGAACTGCAGCGCGGGGATCATGGCCATGGCCACGACGGGGACCGCCAGCACCACGGCCGTGACCAGGCGCTCACGCAGCGGCCGCAGTTCGTCGGCCTCTGCGGCGGGCTCGTCGGACGCCTCGGGAGGCGCGGGCTCCTGGGCGGTGTACCCGGTCGCCTCGACGGTGGCGATGAGATCGCCGACGGAGAGGTCGCCCGAGTAGCTGACCTTCGCCTTCTCGGTGGCGTAGTTGACGGTGGCGGTGACCCCGTCCATGCGGTTGAGCTTCTTCTCGATGCGCGCCGCGCACGAGGCGCAGGTCATGCCTCCGATGGCGAGTTCCACCTCGGCGGCGGTGCCGGTCGCACTGGTGGTCATGGCTCACACCCTCCCGGTCAGTTCGTAGCCGGCCTCGTCGACGACCGCGGTGATCTCGGTGTCGTCGGGCTCGGTGGCGGTGGTCACGGTGACGCGGCCGGTCGCGAGATCGACCTCGACGCCGCTGACGCTGTCCAGCTCGCCGATGGCCTCGGTCAGCGTGGCCTTGCAGTGGCCGCAGGACATTCCGGAGACGGCGTAGGTGGTGGCGGGCATCGGTGCCTCCTCTGTGAGACGCAGACATATGGGCGATGCGGATACGGGCCGGGGGTATCTCCTCGGCGACATCATATATACCCCCTAGGGGTATAGGATGCAAGCGTCAAGGCAGCTTGACTCGATACCCCTAGGGGGTATGGTGAGCTGCGTGGAGGCCCCGCAGTCGAGTGGGAGCCCCAGTTTCCGAAGGGGACGTCGGCCATGAACACCGGACTCAAGATCACGACCTTCGCCGCCGCTCTGGCCGCGACCTTCACCGCGGCGTACGGCGTCGGCCGGGGCATCGACCCCGTCGTCGCCGACAGCCCGCCGAAGCACCAGGACGAGCACACCCGGCCCTCGCCCCGGCCGGAGGAAGGCGGCGGCCACACCGGACACGAGACACCCCCGGCCGGTGGACTCCAGATATCCGAGGACGGCTACTCCCTCGACCTCCGGACCCCGCGCGTCACCGCCGGGAAGCGCACCGACCTGCGCTTCACGATCCGGGACAGCGGCGGCCGCGCCGTCACCGCCTACCAGCGCGAACACGACAAGGAACTCCACCTCGTCGTGGCCTCACGCGACCTGGTCACCTACCGCCATCTGCACCCCACCCGCGCGGCCGACGGCACCTGGAGCATCCCCGTCGACCTGCCCCGCGCGGGCGGCTACCGCGTCTTCGCCGACTTCACCCCGGCGAAGAAGGACGCCCGCAACCTCACCCTCGGCGCGGACCTCGCCGCCTCCGGCCCCTACCGGCCGAAGAAACTCCCGCCGGCGAGCACCACGGCCGAGACCAACGGCTACGAGGTCGAACTGGCCGGCGCCCTGCGCCCCGGCAAGGCGAGCGAACTGAAACTGAAGGTCTCCCGCGCCGGCGAGCCCGTCACCGACCTCCAGCCCTACCTCGGCGCCTACGGCCACCTGGTGGCCCTGCGCTCCGGCGACCTCGCCTACCTCCACGTCCACCCGAACGGCGAACCCGGGGACGGAAGGACCAGGCCCGGCCCGGACATCTCCTTCACCGCCACGGCCCCCAGCGCGGGCTCCTACCGGCTCTTCCTCGACTTCAAGCACGGCGGAAAGGTCCACACGGCGGCCTTCACCGTCCGGGCCGGCGGGGCGACGGCCGCCGAGCCGGGTACCCCCCAGGGGCACCCGGAGGGCGGTCACGGGCACTGAGTCTCAGCCGAGCGCCCGGTCCAGGTTGAAAGCCGCGCTGATCAGGGCGAGATGCGTGAACGCCTGCGGGAAGTTGCCCTGCTGCTGCCCGGTGTGGCTGATCTCCTCGGCGAACAGGCCGAGATGGTTGGCGTACGTCAGCATCTTCTCGAAAGCGAGGCGCGCCTCGTCGATCCGGCCGGCGTGCACCATGGCCTCGACGTACCAGAACGAGCAGATGGAGAACGTGCCCTCGTCACCGTGCAGCCCGTCCGGGCTGGACTGCGGGTCGTAGCGGTAGACCAGCGAGTCGGAGACCAGCTCCTCGGTGAGCGCGTCCAGCGTCGACAGCCACTTGGGGTCGGTCGGCGCGATGAACTTCGTCAGCGGCATCATCAGCACGGCAGCGTCCAGCACGTCGCCGTCCTCGTGCTGGACGAAGGCCCGGCGCGCCTCGGACCAGCCCCGGCTCATGATCCGCCGGTAGATCGTGTCGCGGCACTCCCGCCAGTGCCGCAGGTCGGCCGGCAGACCGCGCCGGTTGGCCATGCGGATGGCCCGCTCGATCGCCACCCAGCACATCAGCCGCGAATACAGGAAGTTCTTGCGGCCGCCCCGGGTCTCCCAGATGCCCTCGTCGGGCTGGTCCCAGTGCGCGCACACCCAGTCCACCAGCGCGCACACGTCGTCCCACTGGTCGCTGGAGATGGGCTGGGCCCACTTGTCGTAGAGGTAGATGGAGTCGATCAGCGCGCCGTAGATGTCGAGCTGGAGCTGGTCCGCCGCCGCGTTGCCGACCCGGACCGGCGCCGAGCCCTGGTGGCCCTCCAGGTGATCGAGGGTCCTCTCGGGCAGCTCGGTGCGGCCGTCGATGCCGTACATGATCTGCAGCGGGCCGGAGACCGTGCCGTCGCCCGGGCTGATGTGCCGGGTCACGAACCGCATGAACGCCTCGGCCTCGCCCGTGAAGCCCAGCCGCAGCAGGGCGTAGACGCAGAAGGCCGCGTCGCGCACCCACACGTACCGGTAGTCCCAGTTGCGTTCGCCGCCGAGCCGCTCGGGCAGGCTCGTCGTCGGCGCGGCCACGATCGCGCCGGTCGGGGCATAGGTGAGCAGCTTCAGCGTCAGGGCCGACCGGTGGACCATCTCCCGCCAGCGGCCCTTGTACCGGGACGCCGACAGCCAGCGCCGCCAGTACGCCACCGTCGCCGCGAACTGCTCCTCCGCCTCGGTGCGTGCGCACCGGCGGGGCGTCACGTCGCCGCCGACCTTGTCCAGCGCGAACACCGCCGACTCGCCCTCGGAGAGCTTGAAATCCCCGCGCACGTCAGGCCCGGCGGTCTCCAGCGGCACCGTCGCCGTCAACGCCAGCGCCATCCCGTCGGTCTCGAAGACCGCCGTGTCACCCGTCAGCCGAACGGTGTGCGGCCGGGCCCCGTAGTCGAACCGGGGAGCGACCCGGGTGCGGAACGGGATCGAGCCGCGCACGCACACCACCCGGCGGATCAGCCGGTGCCGCTCGGCCTCCGCCGGCTCGCCGTCGAGCGGCATGAAGTCCTGCACCTCGCCCACGCCGTCCTCGGTGAAGAACCGGGTGATCAGGACGTTGGTGTCGGGGAAGTAGAACTGCTTGGTCCGGGCCGGCACCGTGGCCGCCAGTTCGAAGCAGCCGCCGCGCTCCGCGTCCAGGACCGAGGCGAACACGCTCGGCGCGTCGAAGGCCGGACAGCAGTACCAGTCGATCGTGCCGTCCGTCCCCACCAGGGCCACGCTGCGCAGATCACCGATCAGCCCGTGCTCGGCGATCGGCAGATACCGCAGGCCGCCCGGCACGTCGTGGTCCGCCGCTGGTCCGCCCATGACAGCCTCCCTGGCCCGGCACGTGCCTCAGCCCCAGCCTAGAACCGCCGGCGGGCCGCCGCCGTCAGACGGTGACCACCCGCAGCCCGGCCTCCTCGAAGCTCCGCACCGTCCGAGCGTCGGCAGCCGTGTCCGTGACCAGCGTGTCCACCGCCTCGGCCGCGCAGATGCGGGCGAACGCCCGCTGCCCCAGCTTGCTGGAATCGGCGGCCACCACCACCCGCTCCGCGCGCTCGCACAGCAGCCGGTTGATCGCCGCCTCGGCCTCGTCGTGCGCCGCCGCCCCGTGCGTCACGTCGAAGGCGACGACGCCGAGCACCGCCACGTCGACGGTGATCTGCCCGAGCACGCCGTCCGCGAGCGGGCCGACCAGCTCGTACGACTGGGCGCGGGCCACCCCGCCGGTCAGCACGATCTTGAACTGGGGTCGAACGGCCAGCTCGCTCGCGATGTTCAGCGCGTTCGTCACCACGGTCAGCGCGGGCGACCCGGACGCCAGGTCCCCGCGCACGGCCAGGGCCCGCGCCACCTCCGTGGTCGTCGTGCCGCCGGTCAGCCCGACTGCCTCACCCGGCGCGACCAGGTCCGCCACCGCCTTCGCGATGCGCTGTTTCTCGGAGGCGTGCCGGGCCGTCTTGTAGCGCAGCGGCAGCTCGTACGACACGCCGTGCACCACCGCGCCACCCCGCGTGCGCACCAGCATCTGCTGCTCGGCGAGCCCGTCGAAGTCGCGGCGGATCGTCGCCGCCGACACCCCGAGCTCCGCCGCCGCCTCCTCGACGTCCAGCCGGCCGCGCTCCACGAGCAGTTCCAGCAGCGCCTTCCAGCGGGCGTCGCGCGACATCCGCACCTCCACCTCTCGATCTCCGGCGACCCTAGCGCACCCGATCCGGTCGAATGCTTGATGATGCTCGAAAGCTGGCGCTATCTTGCAGAAACAATCAGAGCGGAGGATGCGGCATGACGCATGTCGAGGACGAGCTGATCAGCCAGCCCGAGTGCTGGGCACGCGCCGCGGCGGAGGCGGGGCGGTGCGCCGAGGCGCTGCCGGCGCCGGGGGAGCGGGTGGCGCTCGTCGGCTGCGGCACCTCGTACTTCATGGCGCAGGCGGCCGCGGCCCTGCGCGAGGGGGCGGGCCAGGGCGAGACGGACGCGTTCGCCGCCTCGGAGTTCCCGCACGGCCGCGACTACGACCGGGTCGTCGCCCTCACCCGCTCCGGCACCACGACCGAAGTCCTCGACCTGCTCGGCCGGTTGAAGGGCCGCACCCGCACCACCGCGATCACCGCCGACCCGCACACACCGGTGACGGCGGCCGCCGACGACCTCGCCGTCCTGGACTTCGCCGACGAACGCTCGGTCGTCCAGACCAGGTTCGCCACCACGGCCCTCACCCTGCTCCGCGCCCATCTGGGCCTCCACCCCGACGCCGCCGTCACCGACGCGGGCACCGCCCTGACGGAACCCCTGCCCGAAGGGCTCGCGGAATGCGCCCAGTTCACCTTCCTGGGACGCGGCTGGACCGTCGGCCTGGCCCACGAGGCCGGGCTGAAGATGCGCGAGGCCGCACTGGCCTGGGCGGAGTCCTACCCGGCGATGGAGTACCGGCACGGGCCCATCAGCGTCACCACGAGCGGAACCGCGACCTGGATGCTCGGAGCGGCGCCCGAGGGGCTGGCGGAACAGGTGCGGTCCACGGGCGGGACGTGGATCGAGGGGCGGCTCGACCCCCTCGCCGAACTGGTCCGCGCCCAGCGCCTCGCCGTCGCCGTCGCCGCGTCCCGCGGCCTCGACCCCGACAGCCCCCGCCACCTGACGCGCTCGGTGATCCTCGCGCCCTGACCCTCGACCCTGGAGACACCGTGCCCCTCACCACCACCGGCGAGCTCGTCACCCGCGCCTCCGCCGCACGTGCGGCCGTCGCCTCGTTCAACGTCATCACCCTGGAACACGTCGAGGCCGTCATCGCCGGCGCCGAGTCCGTGACCGCCCCCGTCGTCCTCCAGGTCAGTGAGAACGCGGTCAGGTTCCGCGGCGGACACCTGCTCCCGCTCGCCCGCGCGGCCGTCGCCGCCGCCGAACGCGCCGCCGTACCGGTCGCGTTGCACCTCGACCACGTGCAGAGCGAAACGCTGCTGCACCAGGCCGCCGACGCCGGCTTCAGCTCCGTGATGTACGACGCGGCCCGGCTGCCCTACGCGGAGAACCTCGCCGCGACCCGGGCGGCCGTCGACTGGGCGCACGCCCGAGGACTGTGGATCGAGGCCGAGTTGGGCCAGATCGGCGGCAAGAACGGCAGACCCCCGCTGGACGCCCACGCCCCGGGCGCCCGCACCGACCCCGACGAGGCCCGGGACTTCGTCGCCGACTCCGGCGTGGACGCCCTGGCGGTCGCCATCGGCAGCGCCCACGCCATGACCACCCGCACCGCCACCCTCGACCACGCCCTCCTCAAACAGCTGTCCGCCGCACTGGACGTCCCGCTCGTCCTGCACGGCTCCTCCGGCGTCCCGGACGGCGAACTCACGGCGGCGGTCGCGGGCGGCATCACCAAGGTCAACATCGGCACCGCCCTGAACATCGCGCTGACCGGCGCGATCCGCGACCACCTCGCCGACCACCCCGAGGCGGTCGACCCGCGCGGCTACCTGACGGTGGCGCGGGAGGCCATGACCCGGACGGTGGCGCGGACCCTCCAGGTGCTCGGCGCGACTACCGCTTGACGGCCTTCAGCACCACGAACTTCCGGTCGCCCGCCACCAGTTGACAGTTGCCGAACAGCCGCCGCAGCTTCACGTGGTAGCCCAGATGCCGGTTGCCGACCACCCACAGCTCACCACCCGGCCGCAGCGTGCGCCGCGCCCCGGTGAACATCCGCCGGGCCGTGGCGTCCGTCGTCGCCTGATGGGAGTGGAACGGCGGGTTGTTGAGGACCAGGTCGACACTGCCGGAGGGCACGCCCGCCAGCCCGTCGCCCACCCGGAACTCGGCGTGCCCCGGCACCCCGTTCGCCTTGTACGTCGCCTCAGCCGAGGCCACCGCCTGGAACGACTCGTCCACGAACAGCACCTCGGCCGCCGGGTCGGCCAGCGCCACCGCCGTACCGACCACGCCGTTGCCGCAGCCCAGGTCCACCACCCGCCGGCCGCCCCCGCCGCCCGGCAGATGCCGCAGGAAGAACCGGGTGCCGATGTCGAGCCGGTCCGCGCAGAAGACCCCCGCGTGGTTGACGACGGTGCCACCCGCCGCCGGGCCGATGTCGTCGGGGAGCGTGTACACGTACGGCCACGGACTGGCGGGCCGCTCCAGGGCGGGATCCGGCGTGCAGAAGATCAGCCGGGCCTTCTTGACGGCGAGCGAGGTGCGGGTCGGGCCGAGGATCCGCTCGAACAGCCGGAGCGTCGAGGTGTGGATCTCTTTGACCATCCCCGTACCGACGACGACCGTCCCCGCGTGCACCGCCGGCGCCAGCCGCAGCAACTGGTCCTCCAGCAGCGCCAGGCTCTTCGGCACCCGCACCAGCAGCACGTCGATCCGCTCCGGCGGCGGATCCTGCGTGGTGAGCAGCCGCACCGCACCGGGCTCCGCCCCGGCCCGCGCCAGATTCGCCCGGGTCGCCTCCTGCGCCAGGTACGAGTCGGTGATCTGCGCCGGCCGGTGCGCAGCCAGCGCCGTGGCCAGCGCGCCCCAGCGGTCCCCGACGACCACCACCGTCCCCGACAGCGGGACCCGCTCCTCGGCCAGATGCCCCAGCAGATACTCGTCGGAGGCGTCCCAGGCACGCAGCCTGTCGCGCGGATCCTCGGGAAAACGGCTCAGCGCGAGCTCGCCCCACGGCGTCGTCATACGGTCGTCCATCGTGCGTCAAGGCTAGCCGAGCCGCAGCTCACCACCGGTGGGGGAGGATGGGAGGCATGGACGCCGAGCTGTTCCCGCGGGAGCGTACGCAGGTCGCACCGGGCGCCGTGCACGTCCCCGACTGGCTGGACCCGCGGCACCAGCGCGAACTGCTGGAGGCCTGCCGCACCTGGGCGCGCCCGCCGGCCGGACTGCGCACGGTCCGCACACCCGGCGGCGGCACCATGACCGCCCGGCAGGTGTGCCTGGGCTGGCACTGGCACCCGTACGCCTACGCCCGCACGGTCGTCGACGGCGACGGCGCCCCGGTCAAGCCGTTCCCCGCGTGGCTCGGCGAGCTGGGCCGCCGGGCGGTGCGGGACACCCTCGGTGAACCGGTGGCGGACTACGACATCGCCCTCGTCAACTTCTACGACGACGACGCCCGCATGGGCATGCACCGCGACGGCGACGAGAAGTCCGACGCGCCGGTGGTGTCGCTGAGCCTCGGCGACACCTGCGTCTTCCGCTTCGGCAACACCGAGACCCGTACCCGGCCCTGGACCGACCTCGAGTTGCGCAGCGGAGACCTGTTCGTCTTCGGCGGCCCGTCCCGCCTCGCCTACCACGGCGTTCCCCGGGTGCACGCGGGCACGGCACCAGCCGGACTGGGACTGACAGGACGGCTCAACATCACGCTCCGGGTCAGCGGGCTGTAGGCCGCCGGCCCGGCGGATCATGGGAGACTCGCCCTCATGAGCGGGAAGGCGGACCCCCGGCCGGCGGGGGATGGGAGCACCTCGAGGACGCGGCTGGACCGGGGGCGCTCGGCGCTCGGCCCCGCGCTGGAACTCGTGCACACCGGACGCGCGCCGACCCGGGCCGTGCTCACCGCGGAGCTCGGGGTGACCCGGGCGACGGCCGGTGCGGTCGCCGCCGAGCTGGAGGCGCTCGGGCTGATCCGGGTCGACGCCCGGCCCGCCGCGGCGGCCGGTTCGCAGGGCCGGCCCTCGCACAAGCTGGCCGTCGCCGACGACGGGCCCGTCGCGCTGGCCGCGCAGGTGCACGCCGACGGGTTCCGGGCGGCCCTGGTCGGGCTGGGCGGGCGGATCGTCGCCACCGCGCCCGGCTGCGAGGTCGTCGACGCCGACCCGGCGAAGGTGCTCGCCTCCGTCGTCGAAGCGGGCGCCGAGCTGCTGCGGGAGACCGGACGCCGGTGCGTCGGCGCGGGACTGGCCGTACCGTCCGCGGTCGCCGAACCCGAGGGCCTCGCCCTGAACCCCCTGCACCTGGCCTGGCCCGCGGGCGCGCCCGTCCGGGGCATCTTCGCCGAGCAGGTGCGCGCGGCCGGCATCGACGGACCGGCGTTCGCCGCGAACGACGTCAACCTCGCCGCGCTCGCCGAGCACCGGCACGGCGCCGGCCGCGGCGCCCGCGACCTGCTGTGCGTGGCCACCGGCCACCGGGGCGTCGGCGGCGCGCTCGTCCTGGACGGTCGCCTGCACCGGGGCAGTTCCGGCCTCGCGCTGGAGGTCGGCCACCTCACCGTGCATCCCGAGGGCCGCCCCTGCCACTGCGGCAGCCGCGGCTGCCTGGACGTGGAGACCGACCCGCTGGCCTTCCTCACGGAGGCGGAACGCGAGCCCGGCCCCGAGGTGTCCCTGCTCCAGCAGTCCATCGACCTGGTCCGCCACCACTACGACGACCCGGGCGTCCGCACCGCCACCGAGACGCTCATCGACCGGCTCGGGCTCGGTCTCGCCGGCCTGGTCAACATCCTCAACCCGGACCGCATCATCCTCGGCGGCCTGCACCGCACCCTCCTCGACGCCGACCCCGACCGGCTCCGCGCGGTCGTCGCCGACCGCAGCCTGTGGGGGCAGAGCGGCGGCGTCCCCATCCTGCCCTGCACCCTCGACCACAACAGCCTGGTCGGCGCCGCCGAACTCGCCTGGCAGCCGGTGCTGGACGACCCGCTCGGGGCACTCACCTAGGGCCTGTCGTTTGGATCATGCCCCAGGACGGACGCCGGAAGGGGGCTTGTCCGCGCGGCTTTCGGGAAGGCGCGCTGCTGAGCGGGCAGGCTGTTGCGCAGGCGGCCCGCCCGCACCGCACCACCGAGGAAGTTGACGCAATGACCGACAAGCTCACCGTGAGTGTCCTGGGCACGGGCATCATGGGCGCCGCCATGGCCCGCAACCTCGTGCGTGCCGGGCACACCGTCCGCGCCTGGAACCGCACCCGCGCCAAGGCCGAGCCACTGGCCGCCGACGGGGTGCACGTCGCCGACACCCCCGCGCAGGCCGTCCAGGACAGCGACGTCGTCCTGACCATCCTGTACGACGGCTCCGCCGCCCTGGACGCGATGCGCGAGGCCGCCCCGGCCCTGCGCGCCGGCACCGTCTGGGTGCAGTCGACGACGGTCGGCATCGACGGTGTCGCCGAGCTGGCCGCCTTCGCCCGCGAGCACGGCCTGGTCTTCTACGACGCCCCCGTCCTCGGAACCCGTCAGCCCGCCGAGGCCGGGAAACTGACCGTGCTCGCCGCCGGCCCCGCCGCGGGCCGGGAGCAGGTGGCCCCGGTCTTCGACGCCGTCGGCGCCCGCACCGTGTGGGCCGGCGAGGACGGGGCGGAGGGCGGTGCCACCCGGCTGAAGCTGGTCGCCAACAGCTGGGTCCTCGCCGTCACGGCAGCCGCCGGCGAGGCCCTCGCCCTGTCCAAGGCCCTCGGTGTCGACCCGCACAGCTTCTTCGACATCGTCGCGGGTGGCCCGCTCGACATGGGCTATCTGCGCGCCAAGTCCGACCTGCTCCTCGACGACCGGCTGACGCCACCCCAGTTCGCGGTGAGCACCGCCGCCAAGGACGCCCGTCTGATCGTCCAGGCCGGCGCGGCGGGCGGTGTCCGCCTGGACGTGGCCGAAGCGGCCGCCGCACGCATGGAGCGGGCCGCCGAACAGGGCCACGCCGACGAGGACATGGTCGCGGCCTACTTCGCCAGCTTCGACCAGCAGAAGTCCGTCTGATCACCTGGAGGTTCATCTCATGTCCAAGCCGCCGCTGCCGCCCGAGGCCGACGCCCTGCTCAGCCGGCCCAATCCGTGTGTCATGGCGACACTGCGCTCCGACGGCGCACCGGTCTCCACCGCCACCTGGTACGCGTGGAAGGACGGCCGGGTGCTGATCAACCTCGACGCGGGCCGCGTCCGTCTGAAGCACCTGCGCCGCGACCCGCGCGTGACGTTCACCGTCCTCGCCGCTGACGACTGGTACACCCACGTCACCCTCATCGGCCGCGTCACCGAGATGTACGACGACGAGGACCTGGCCGACATCGACCTCCTCGCCCGGCACTACATCGGCAAGCCCTACCCGGACCGCGACCGTCCCCGGGTCAGCGCGTGGGTCGAGGTGGACCGCTGGCACGGGTGGGGCGCGCTGAAGGACAGTGACCAGGCCGGGGGCTGAGGCCGCCGGCCACGCCGGTCACCGCCACTCCACGGCGAACGCCCGGCCGGGGTTCTCCGTGAGGATGCGCCCCACGAGGTCCTCGCCCACGGCGTGGACGAGCCGCTGACGCACCCGGCGCAGCAGGTACGGCATCCCGGGGCCGCCGTCCACCGAGCGGGCGGCGGCCGTCGTGGTGTCCGCGCCCAGCAGCAGCCGGTCGCCGAACCCGGCGTCGGCGAGCGCCCGTACGGCGTCCGGCATCCTCCAGTCCGTCGCGTGGTTCGTCCGGGACGGCCCGTCGAAGGCCAGATAGCAGCCGGACTCCGCGGCCTGCCGATGCACCACGAGGTCGGGGGAGCGGTTCAGGTGCCCGAGCACCACCCGGTGCGGCGGCACCCCCGACTCCCCGCACAGCAGGTCCAGCACGTCCAGCGCGCCGGTGCCCAGTTCCAGGTGCACGACGATGCTCGCCCCCGTGGCGTGATGCGCCTCGGCCGCCGCCGTCATGGTCCAGCGGGCGTGCGCGTCCAGGCCGTGGAAACCGCCCGCGACCTTGATGAGCCCCGCTCGCACCCCCGACACCCCGATGCCCGTGGTGAGTTCGGAGACGAACACCTCGGCGAGGCGGCCCCGCAGCCCGGCGAGCGTGTCCTCGTCGTAGTGCACGGCCTGGTGCAGACCGGTCGCCGCCACCACGTGCACGCCGCTCTCCCGGGACAGCGGCGGCAGGTCGGCGGCCCGCCGCCCGAGCCCGTACGGCGTCCACTGCACCACCGCCTGCCCGCCCTGCTCCCGGAACGCGGCCAGCTCCGCCCGTGCCGCCGCCACGCTGCGCAGCTCCTGCCCGGGCAGCAGCGGGCTGCCGAAGAACAGGTGGTCGTGGGCGTCGCAGACCCCCAGGTCGCCGGGCGGCACGTCCCCCAGCACCGTGCGGACCGCGCTCACCACCGGCGCCCCTGGGGAAGCAGATCCCGGCCGGGCGCCGACAGGTGCAGCACCTCGAACACGTCACCGTCGGCCTCGGGCCGGTCGTGCTCCCAGAGGGAGAAGTGCACCAGTTCCCAGCGGCTCGTGTCGACGGCGGCCGCGGCGAGCAGCGCACCGTCCCGTGCGGCCAGCCGCCGGGCCTCGCGCACCGCCTCCTCCGCCGCCTCGGCCAACGGCCCGCTGTCCGCCACGGGTTGGCGTCGCCGTACCGCGAACCGCGCGTTGGAACCGGTCCCTTCCTCGTACGCGAGTCCCGTCCACTGCCGCGCGGAGGGCCGCCCGAAGGCGTCGCTGAGCCCCTGGAAGCCGCCGCCCCAGAGGAAGGCGTTCATGCCGTCGACGGTGTTCCACAGGTAGAACGGCGCGTACTGGTTGACCGACGAGCCGCGCCGGCCGCGCTCACGCATCAGATACGCCTTGAGCCCGAGACCGTCCCAGTCGTCGAGCAGATGCCCCAGCCGGGCGACCCGGTCGCGGACGACCCCCATGTCGTAGTCCGCGGGCAGGGTCAGTTCGTACTGCATGGCATGCATGGAGGTCTCCTCAGGCGGTGCGGGGTGCCAGCAGGGACAGCAGGCCCCGCACGCCCGCGTCGAACGCGGCCGGGGAGCCGGAGGCGCGGGCGAGCACGTAACCGCCCTGGACGGTCGCGACGACCGCCGCCGCGATCTCCTCGCCGTCCAGCGAGGGCGGGAACAGGCCCTGCTCCTGCCCCTCCTCGACGATCCCGGCGAGCCGGTGCCGGAGCCAGTCGAGCGTCTCGTCGACCGGCGCGCGCAGTTCGGCGCTGGCGATGACGTCCGGGTCCATGGTCAACCGGCCGACGGGGCAGCCCCGCAGCACGTCCCGTTCGCGTCGCAGATACGCCTCGATGCGCTCGTAGGGCGTGCCCGGGCCGTCGAGTACTCCCGCGGCGATAGCCCGCATCTCCTCGGCGGTTCGCCGGATGGCGGCCAGTGCCAGGTCGGGCTTGCCCTTGAAGTGGTGGTACATGCTGCCCTGCCCGGCGTCCGCGCGCTCCAGGATCGCCTTGGGGCTCGTCCCCACGTAACCGCGCTCCCACAGCAGCTCGCGGGTGGATTCGATCAGCCGTTCCGAGGTGCTCATACCCGCACTGTACATACCAGTAGTTACAGAAGTCGAGGCCCGGGGAAGCAGCCGTGCCCCGTCCGCCTACTCCCCACGAGGTACGCACGGTGCCGCTGGCCGTACGACGACCAGGGGCCCCTCCCGGGGCGACTCTCGGAAGCGACACGCAGGACATCGCGACACGCAGGACATCGCGACACACAGGACGTCGCGGCATCGCATCCATCGCGACACCGCGAAAGAGGAGTTGGACGACATGCAGACCCTGGCGAACTTCGGCGACGGCGGCCCCGGGCCGTGGATCCTGCTCTTCCCGGTGATCTGGGCCCTCGTCATCGGCGGCGGCATCGCGCTGCTGCGCCGCACGGTGTGGCGCGGACGCCGCGGCGGCCCCTGGCGGCAGCCCCCGGCCGGGAACGACTCGCCCATCACCGTGCTCGGCCACCGCTTCGCCTCCGGCGAGATCGACGAGGACGAGTACTGGCGCCGACTGTCCGTGCTGAACGAGGAGTTCGGCCGCAAGGGCGGTGCGGCATGACGGCCTCGACCACCGCCGTCGCACGCTCCTGCGCCGCGACCGCGTGGGCTTCGTGTTCCGGACTGTCCGGTGGACAGCAGCAACGCGTCCCCGTGGCCCGGGCGTTCGCCGGACGGCCGGACGTCGTCCTCGCCGACGAGCCGACGAGCCCGGGCAGCCGGGCGCGCGCCACCGTCAACGGGCGCGCCCGCTCCCGGCCCACCCCGGCGGTACCGAAGCCCGAGGCCTGGGGCGGACGGTACCCGGCGACTGACACCCCGGCGGCGATGCCCGGGAGGGAAGAGTGGTCACCGCCCGGTCAACCGGCAACGGCGGACCGGGCGGGAGCATGTTCGGGCCGGAGCCCGTCGGCGGCGTGCGCGACCTCCGCGACGGCGAACCTGCGCGCGGGCTTCTCCTGGACCGCGCGCCGCACCCGGCGCGGCGGGGCCGCGACCGCGGGAGCGGCCGTGGGGAGCGTGAACCACACGACCTTCCCGGACTCGCCGTCCGGCCGGACGCCCCAGCTCTCGCTCATGGCGGCCACCATCGCGAGCCCGCGCCCGCAGGTCGCCAGCGGCTCGGCGTCGTCCACCACGGGCATCCGGGGGTCGTGGTCGCGCACCGACACCGTGAGCCGGTCGAGCAGCAGCTCTATCTCCACGGTGCACGTCTTGTCGGGCTGGGCGTGCCGGTGGACGTTGGACAGAAGCTCGGTCACGCCGAGCGAGGCCCGGTCGATCAGGGCATCCAGATGCCAGTAGCGCAACTGCGCAGATACGATTCTGCGGACCTGGCCGATCCGCGACGGCAGGGCTTGGAGCTCCACCGTGCAGTGTCTGCTTGGGTAGCTGATCACGGCTGCGACTCCCCGACGTGAGGTCCGGAAGAACACGGAGTTCGGATCCAGCAGGGCGCCTTCGTGACGCTGTCGCCCGCTGTCGTGGCCGGCGGGCTGGTTCGCAGCGTTATCGCCGGTAAACCCAGAGTGACGTGAGACAAGAGTGACGCAGGGGGTGGGGTACCGCAACTCGCGGACATCTCAGTCGCCACGCCCCGCCGCCCGGCGCACGGCCTCGATGAAGCGTCGTGCGGCCGGCGGCCCCGGCTCGCCCGGAGCGGGGTCGTGGTCGCCCAGGGTGAGCAGGTACCGCTTGCCGTTGAGATCCGCGGTGGCCCGGTCCTCGGGACCGAACCAGGGCTTCGAAGCGCGCACCGCCTGCACCGGCGCGCTGTCGATCTCACTGCCGTAGCTGGTCAGCAGCTCGAGCCGGCCGTCGCTGATCCGCACCTGCCCGGCCCGGGTGAGCGAACGCAGCCGCTTCCCGATCCGCACGCCCGTGGCCCTGAACTCCGGCTCCGCCATGCCACCCGCCCCCTTGTGCGCGTCGGTGCACCGGACCGCGCTCCCCACGGTACCCGGCACAGGCTCGTGTCCTGATCCAGTGTGCCCCCGTCCGGGGCCTCCGTCCCGCGATGCAGTCTGCCCCCACCCCTCGTCGAGCACCAGTACACACGACGCCCTCTCCAGGGGGCGCCCGGAGCACGGGTGCAAGTGCGCCCGCGGGACCGCGCGCCCCCTTGCACCGGGCCCTGCCCCAGGGGGCGCTTTGGGGGGCTCAAAGCAGCGTTTATGCAGGTGAGAAGCGTGCGGAAGGTGCATATGATCGGGGTGTCGGCCGCGCGCCCCGTTGTCGGCGCGCAGCGTTAGGAGCCCCACGTGAGCACCCCCCAGCAGACCCGGACCGGCGTGACCCTCGATGTCGACCACAGCGACGCCGCCTACCGCGCGTGGCTGAAAGAAGCCGTCCGCAGGGTCCAGGCCGACGCCAACCGCTCGGCCGACACGCACCTGCTCCAGTTCCCCCTGCCGGAGCGGTGGGGCATCGACCTGTACCTCAAGGACGAGTCCACCCACCCCACCGGCAGCCTCAAGCACCGGCTCGCCCGTTCCCTCTTCCTGTACGGCCTGTGCAATGGCTGGATCCGGCCGGACAGACCCGTGATCGAGGCATCCAGCGGCTCGACGGCCGTCTCCGAGGCGTACTTCGCCAAACTCATCGGCGTTCCCTTCATCGCCGTCATGCCGCGCACCACGAGCGCCGAGAAGATCCGCCTCATCGAGTTCCACTCCGGCCGGTGTCACTTCGTGGACGACCCCCGCACGATGTACGAGGAGTCGGCCCGCCTCGCGGCCGAGACCGGCGGCCACTACATGGACCAGTTCACCTACGCCGAACGGGCCACGGACTGGCGCGGCAACAACAACATCGCCGAGTCCATCTTCCGGCAGCTGCGCCTGGAGCGGTTTCCCGAGCCGGCGTGGATCGTCGCCACGGCGGGCACCGGCGGCACCTCCGCGACCCTCGCGCGCTACGTCCACTACATGCAGTACGACACCCGCGTCTGCGTGGCCGACCCCGAGAACTCGTGCTTCTTCGAGGGCTGGACGACCGGCGATCCGGACGTCACCTGCGACTGCGGCTCCCGTATCGAGGGCATCGGCCGGCCCCGGATGGAACCCAGCTTCGTCCCCGGCGCGATCGACCGGATGATGAAGGTGCCCGACGCGGCAAGTGTCGCCGCCGTACGGGCACTGGAGCGCGCCATCGGCCGCAAGGCGGGCGGTTCGACCGGCACGGGCCTGTGGAGCGCGCTGAAGATCGTCGCGGAGATGGTGGCCGAGGGGCGGCAGGGAAGCGTCGTGACCCTGCTGTGCGACCCGGGGGACCGGTACCTCGACAAGTACTACTCGGACACCTGGCTGGCCTCCCAGGGGCTGGACATCGAGCCGTACACGGCGGCGATCGACTCGCTGCTGCACTCGGGCGTCTGGCCCGACTGAGGCCGGGCTTCGAGGATCAGGTCACCCTGGCCGGCGCCCCGTCAGATGTCCGTACCGTCCTCGGGCTCCCCGGCCACCACCAGCCGCCGCAGATGCTCCGTGACCACACCGCGCGCCTCGTCCGGCAGGCCGGCGTCCGTCACGAGGGTGTCGATCCGCTCCAGTTCGGCGAACGAACTCAGGCCGACCTTGCCCCATTTGGTGTGGTCGGCGACCACCACCACCCGCCGGGCGGAATGCACGAGCCGCCGATTCGTCTCGGCCTCCGCGAGGTTCGGCGTCGACAGGCCGGCCTCGACCGATATGCCGTGCACCCCGAGGAACAGCAGGTCGAAGTGGAGCGCGGCGATGGCCTGGTCGGCGACCGGCCCCACCAGCGAGTCGGACGGCGTGCGCACACCGCCGGTCAGCACGACCGTGGCGGCGCCCTGCCGGGGACCCGAGGTGCGCTGTGCCGCGTGGAACACGTCGGCCACCCGCACCGAGTTGGTGACCACCGTCAGGTCCGGCACGTCGAGCAGCTGGTGCGCCAGCGCGAACGTCGTCGTACCGCCGGACAGGGCGATCGCCGCACCCGGCGCGACCAGCTTGGCCGCGGCCCGGGCGATGTCCTCCTTGGCGGTCAGCTCCAGACCCGACTTGGCCTCGAACCCCGGTTCGTGCGTACTGGCCTCGACCACCGGGACCGCACCGCCGTGCACCTTCTCCAGCACGCCCTGGCGGGCGAGCGCGTCGAGGTCGCGGCGGACCGTCATGTCCGACACGCCGAGCTTGCGGGTCAGCTCGTTGACCCGGACCCCACCCCGGCGGCGCACCTCGTCGAGGATCAGGGATCGCCGCTGCTCCGCGAGGAGGTTCTGATTCTCGCTCACGTACGCTCCGGTCCTTTCGCCTCAATGCCGTCCGACACGCCTCGCACACCCTCCCCGACTGGGACGTTCTTCCCGTCTCCGGTGCGCGGACGTCCCATCCTTGCATGTCGCGGAGTGGACGGCGTCACCGACTGCTCGTCGCACACACGTCACTCAGGGCTCATCTGCCGCCCCGCTTCATCACAGATCGGGGATATTCCGTGACAGGGGGTGTACGGCGCCCCAGAAGTGGAGATCCTTGTGCCCGCACGGACAGAGCCGACGGCGTGTCACGGGGGAAGTGCGAATCAGTGGAACGTGCGCAGGAACATGCGCCGGCCGGAGGGCCGGACAGACCCCTCCCGCGGCCCGGTGAGACCGGGACCGCCCTGGAACTCCTGGTTCACGGCGTGGGCGGCACCACGCCGCAGGAGATGCTCAACGATCCGCGCACGGTGCGGATCACCGGCGACAACATCGCGGCCGTCTTCCGCCGCGCCGACGACGTCGACGCGGAGACCAGCCCCGCCGCCCACCGCGACGGCCCGGTGCCCGAGGCCTACGTCTGGTGCAACCTCACCTCCGGCAACGGCACCCGGGCCCTGTGGCTGTTGCTGCTGCCGTTCATGGTCATCAATCTCGCCCACTGGATGCGCCCCCGCGCCCGGGGCCGCCGTCGCACCGTGCGTCTGTACGGCCTCCTGGTGCGACTCGCGGGGCTCACCCTCACGGTGCTGCTCGTCGCGGCGGCCTGCGAGGTCGCCCTCGACCTGGCGGCCTGGCAGTGCGCGGGCACACGCGCGTGCGCCGACCGCCACTCCTGGCTGGGCTTCCTCTCGCCCACCGTCTCGGACGGCGGCTGGTGGAGCAGCCCCGGCCGCAGGCTCGCGCTCGCCTCGTTCGTCCCCGCCGCCCTGACCGGTCTGCTGTGGTACCTGTCCCGGCGCACCTGGACCGACTACGAGTCCCAGCAGCCGCTGTCCCGCGCCCCCGAGCCCGAGGAGGACGGCGGCCCGACCGCACTGGGACGGCCGGGCTTCTGGTACGGACGGCGGCTGGTCGCCCGGCTGCGCGCCGCGCACACCGCCGCCGGACTGGTCACGGTCGCCGCGGCGGTCGCCAGCGCCGCCGCCCGCCACGACCGCCGGCCCGGCGGCCCCGCCGTACTGAACACCCTCGGCCTGCTCCTGGAAGCGGCGTTGGTGGCCTGCGCGGTCGCCGTGGTGTGGGTGGTGTGCCGCCGTGGACGCAGCGAGCGACGCCTCGACCGGCAACTCGACGAGCGCTTCGTACGGCGTCTGCCACTCGCCGCGCTGGTGCTGCTGGCCCTCTCTCTGCTGTACGCCGGATGGGAGCGCCCCGGGTGGGAGTCGTCCGGGCGGCTTCCCGGCGACGCGACCTTCGGCGGTGTCGCCCTCGTGCAGGGCCTGCTCGTGGTCGTCCTGGCCGCCGTCGCCCACGTCCTGCACCGCACCGACCCCGACCGGCGGGCCGTGCTGCGGGGCCTCGGCGGACCGGCCGTCGCGATGCTGGCCTGCGCCCTCGGCGGAGTGATGTCGGGCGGCGTGTCCCAGCGCGTCTCCGACTGGCTGGACGGCACCGGCACGTCCATCGACGGCCCGCCGGTCCTGCTGACCTGGCAGTCGTCCGTGATCCCGCCCCTGATCGTGGTCCTCCTCGTGCTCCTCGGCTGGCTCGCCCACCGCGCCTGGCAGCTCGCCCGCGCCGAACGCGAGGCTGTGGCACGCGACTACCCGGACGAGGCCCAGGACCGCGCCCGCACCCGCCGTATCGCCTACGCCCGCGCGATGGCCGCGCTCACCGACCGGGGACCCCGCGTCGTCGCCGTCACCTCCGGAGTGACCCTGCTGCTCGGCGCCGGTGCCCTCGTGGGCGCCCTGACCACCGACGAGACACCGGGCGAGGCGGCCCAGGGGGCCCACCCGGTCGTGCACGGAGCCGCGGAGACCGCCCAGGCCCTCGGCTCCTGGCTGATCGGCCTCGGCTTCATACTCTTCGTCACCTGGGGGAGACGCGCCTACAAGGACGCAGCGGCGCGCCGCACCATCGGCATCCTGTGGGACGTCGGCACCTTCTGGCCGCGTGCCGCCCACCCCTTCGCCCCGCCCTGCTACGCCGAGCGCGCCGTGCCCGACCTGACCTGGCGGATCGCGACCTGGACCCGGGCCACCGGCGGCCGGCTGGTCATCTCCGGGCACTCGCAGGGCAGCGTGCTCGCCGCCGCGGCGGCCTGGCAACTCGCCCCGTCCGACCGCGGACGCGTCGCGCTGCTGACGTACGGATCCCCACTGGAGCGCCTCTACGGACGCTGGTTCCCGGCGCACTTCGGCCCGGCCGCGCTCGGCTCACTGCACCGGGAGGTCGACTGCTGGCGCAACCTCTACCGGCTCACCGACCCCATCGGCGGCCCGGTACGCCTGCCCGGCGACCGCGATCTCGGCGTCGACCACGTCCCGTTGATGGATCCCCTCGCCTACGGCCGCACCGACCTGCACCCGCTGCCCGCGCCGATCCTCGGCCACTCCGACTACCAGGCCGACCCGGCCTTCGCCGAGGAACGCCGCAAGCTGCTGGCCCGGCTGCGGCCGGATCTGCCGGCGCCGCGCGAGGAGCCCGAGCCGCCCGCCGCGTAGGCGGGCGGTCAGGGCAGCTCGGGCAGGTCCTCGGCGTAGAGCAGCGTCAGGTCGTCCGTGCTCGGCTCGGCGACCTGGGCGACCCGGCTCGCGTGCCGCTCCACCATCGCCTCGAAGGTCTGCCGCGCGGTGCGGCCGTTGCCGAACGCCGGGCCCTTGGGGATCTCCGTGAAGTACTTCCGCAGGGCCTCGGCCGCGCCCGGCGCCAGCCGGTACTCGTGCTCCTCGGCCTGCTGCTCCACGATCCGCAGCAGGTCGTCCGGGTCGTAGTCGCTGAAGGTGATGGTCCGTGAGAACCGGGACGCCACGCCCGGGTTCACCGACAGGAAGCGCTCCATCTCGGCCGTGTAGCCGGCCACGATCACCACGACGGCGTCCCGGTGGTCCTCCATCAGCTTCACCAGCGTGTCGATGGCTTCCTTGCCGAAGTCGCGGCCGCCGTCCTCGGGGGACAGCGCGTACGCCTCGTCGATGAACAGCACACCGCCGCGGGCCTTCTCGAAGGCCTCCTGGGTGCGGATCGCGGTCGAGCCGATGTGCTCGCCGACCAGGTCGACGCGGGACACCTCGACGAGGTGGCCCTTCTCCAGGACGCCGAGGGAGGCGAGGATCTCGCCGTACAGCCGCGCGACCGTCGTCTTGCCGGTGCCGGGGGAGCCGGTGAAGACCAGGTGCCGCTTGACCGACGCCGCCTTCAGGCCCGCCTGCTGCCGACGCCGGCCGACCTCGATCATGTCGGTGAGGGCGCGCACCTCGCGCTTGACGCTGTCCAGGCCCACCAGCGCGTCCAGTTCACCGAGGACGTCCTTGGAGGTGCGGGCGGGCTGCTCGGGCGCCACGGCCGGGGCCGGGGGCTCGGCCTCGGTCCGCGGTCCCGGCAGCGCGCCCAGCAGGCCGGGGGAGTGGCTCACCGTCTGCACGGCCGTCTCGCGTGCCGCGGGCGCCCGGAGCCCCGTGCTCTCGTCGCTGGTGCAGTCCTCGACGACGGGGCCCGCCCCGGACGATGCGTCCGCGCCGCTGTCGGCGAACTCGTAACCGCCGCGCGCGCACCGCTCCGTACGGCACTTCCGCAGCGTCGTGCGGCTGCCGTCGATCACATGGAAGCCGTAGCCGCCGCTGCCCGTCACCCGGCAGTTCTGGAAGCTGCCGCGGCCACCGGCCGAGACGTAGACCCCGGCTTCCGCCGGCGAGTCGATCGTGCAGCGCTCCACCGAGGGGTCCGCGCCCTTGGTGACGATCACGCCGGTCTGGGTGCCGTCCAGCGTGCAGTTGCTGAGGGTGCCGCCGCTGCCGTGGTCGCGGAACCAGGCGCCCGTCGCCGCGTCCCGGATCCGGCAGTCGTCGAGCTGCGCGGTCGCCCCGTCGCTCACCGACACGGCCGTGTTGCGCACCTGCGACAGGTCGCTGTCGACGACGTCCGCGCGCGAGCCTCGGTCGAGGACGAACAGGGCGTCCGGCACGTCGTGCACCCGGCACGAGTCGAGCACGGCGGTGGCCCCGTCGCTGACCCACACCGCCGGGTAGTCGCCCGTGCTGTCGAAGATCTCGCACTGGTTCGCGTCCACCCGTGTGCCCGGGTCCCACACCGACAGGCCGTTGCGCCCGAACTGCCGCACCGTGGTGCGGGTCAGCGTGAGCACGGAGCGGGAACGCAGGTCGACCGCGTTCTCCGGGATGTCGTGGATACGGCAGTCGGCGAGCGTCAGCACGGCGTCCGTGTCGAGCGTGACACCGTCGGCCGTGGTGCGGTGCACATCGCAGTCGGTGAGGTGCGCGGTGGCCCGGCCGGTGACCTGGACGCCGCTGCCCCGGACCTCGTAGACCTCGCAGCCCACGGCCTCCAGAGCCGAGTTCTCCCCGGTCGCCGACAGGCCCGAGCCGGACGTGTGGTGCACCCGGCAACGATCCAGCCGGGGATGGGCACCGCCCCGGACCGCCACCCCGGACTGCCCGGCCGCGACGACCTCGCACTCCTCGAACACCCCGCCCGCACCGTCGAGCACGGCGATGCCGACTCCCGCCGGATTGTCGACGGCGCAGCGCCGGACCGTGGGCCGGGCACTGCCCCGCACCTCGATCCCGGCCGCCGACCGCGTGACGACCCGTACGTTGGTCAGTTCCGGCGTGCCCTCCTCGACCAGCACGGCCGGGGCGGCCGCGTCCTGGCCCTCCACGTGCAGGTCCTGGACCACCGCCGAGGCGCGCACGGTCAGGGGCACCCCGTCCACGGGCGCGATCCGCACCGAGCCGGGGGAGCCGTCGGGGCCGCGCAGGGTGACCGCGCGCTGCACGACGAGGTTCTCCCGGTACGTACCGGGGGCGACCGTGAGGACGTCTCCGTCGGCCGCGGCCTCCAGGGCGGCTCCGAGCGATGCGTACTCACCCGTGCGGCGCCGCCACCGCGACGTGCCGCTGTGCGTCACCTGGACCGTGCCCTGTGCCATGGTGTAGCTGTGCCCCCACCTCGGTCGTACTGATGGCTCGTTCGCCTTCGGGACGTGCCGGCCGATGCCGGGACCACCATCGCGCCCGGCCCCTTCGGGCCTCGCGCGCACGCGGGCTCGCCACCGGCGCGCCCCTCCTGCTCGCTCGCGCGCGGGTTGTGCCGAACGGTTCGGCCGGACCACCGTAGCGTGCGCGCGGGTGGTGGGTTGACCAGAGCCGGAAGGCTGTCAGCTGCCGGTGCCCGTCCTGCCCCAGTCCGGGCCCGCGTTGTCCCATGCCTGGTCCCAACGGGCGTACCGGCGGCGGACCATGCGCCAGACGATCAGCCGCCTGCCGCCCTCGACGAGACCGCCGGCCGCCAGGGCCGCGCCGAGGCCGGCGAGGACGGCGTGCGTCGACGCTGTCGCGGAGTCGAGCGGGCGGGCCACCATCCGGCCGTGCCGGTCGGTCCATATGCGGAACTCGTCGCCCTGCTGTGGGTCCTTGAGGCTCGCGAGGACCGGGCCGTGGTGCACGGTGCCGTCCGGCGCGGTCCAGTCGGCGAGGACGCGGTTGCGCAGATCCCGGCCCGTGGAGGTCTCCGGGTCGGCGTCGAGCGGGGAACCGTCCAGCTTGCGGACCACGGTGGCCGTCACCAGATGCCGGGCCTCGTGCTGAGCGCGGACGGAGCGCTGGAGGGCGTCCTGTGCGGCGCCCCCGACGAGGGAGCCGGCCACCGGGGCGGCCAGGAGGATCAGCATCAGGGCAGCCAGCGCCACCCACGCCTCGGCCAGGTCGGTCGCCCGGCACAGTGGATTGCGCCGCCAGCGCCAGAGCCCCCTGATCGCTCGCACTGTCTGCACCCCCTTCCCGCTCCGTGATAACCCCCCACGGAGCCGTCCACGCGCCGAACCGGCGAAGAGAGAGGGACATCACCTCTCCCCGGCGGCTCTCATGAACTTCTCACACATGGCCAACGCCCGGGCCCGCGGCCCGGTTCCCGCGTCCCGACGGGAGAGCTCCCGACCGGGCCGGCCGAGGACTGGGGCCCGACCCGGATCAGCCGAGGATCCGGACGGGGTCCCCGACCCGGATCGTGCCCCGGGACAGGGGGACCAGGTTCTGCCCGAAGACCAGCTTTCCGCCGAGCCGGCGGTGCCGTCCCAGACTGTGCAGGGGCTCGCGGCCACGCTCGCCCGAGCTCTGCTCGGTCGTGGTCACCACACACCGTCCGCAGGGCTTGGCGACGCGGAAGGACACCTCTCCGACGGCGATGCGCGACCAGTCGTCCTCGGCCCAGGCGGTGGTGCCCGTCACGACCACGTTGGGCCGGAAACGGTTCATGGGCAGCGGGCCCTCGTCCGCGTGGTCACCCCGCGCGATCAGGGTGTTGAGGGCGTCGAGCGAGGCCGTCGTCGTGAGCAGCAGGGGAAAGCCGTCGGCGAAGGAGACGGTCTCGCCGGGCCGCGCGTACTCCGGGTCGACGGGCCGGCGCGTGGCCGGGTCGTCCATGTGCACCAGGCGCACGCCGATGCCGAGCCAGGAGCTGAACCAGGCGTGCGCGGCCTCGTCCTCGGCCGGGACCCCCTCGACCTTGTCGCGGAAGATCTCCACCGGCACCGTGCCGAACGGCCGGGGCACGGGCACCGTCAGCGGCTCCATGCCGGGCGCGGACAGCCGGACGCCGCCACCGGGCAGGAGCTCGGCGGCGGCCAGCGCGAGGCGCGGCTGCTGGCGTTGCGTGAGGACCTTTCCCCCGTCGTCGATCAGCACCCAGCGCCGGTCACCGGCCAGCCCCCAGGGCTCCACGGCGGCCTCCCGGGGCGCGAGGCCCCGGACCGCCTTGACCGGGTGGACGTGAATCGAGTGCAGGTGTGCGTTCCCCATGGGGCCATCGTGCCAGCCGGCACCGACAGCCCCCGGGAGGCGGCTCAGTAACCGCGGTACTGCTGGTTGTTGTACGGCTCCTGATAGGGGGCCGGGGCGGGCCGGGGAGCCGCGGGGCGCATCGCCTCGTAGCCCGCCGCCGGCGCCGCCGGGCGCGGCTGCTGCGGCTGGGGGCCGGGATAGCCGCGCGGCGCGGTCGCCTGCTGCGGGATGTACGCCGCGGGCGCCTGCTGGAGCGGGGCGGGCTGCTGCGCCTGCGGATAGCCGTAGGCGGGCTGGGACGGGGCGGCCGGCAGGGCGGGCAGTGCCGACGGCAGGGCGGGCAGGCTGCTGCCCGGCATGTCGTACTGAGCGGGGACCCGGATCGGGGCGATCTGCGGGGTGCCCCGCTCGGCGACGAGCTTGTCGTAGATCGGGGTGTCCGGGAAGGAGGCGGAGTAGTAGCCGCCGCCGAAGGTGGAGCGGGGGGAGGTCATGGCACATAAGTTAAGCCAACGATGTGCTGGTTGGGGAGACCGATAAGAGGGTTGTTTTCCGTTCCCGCAGTGACCGGGGATCCCCAATGCGAGCGAACTCGGCAAAAAAGGGCGCTGAACCGGGTTCTGATCGTGTAAAGGCCGAGTTCCGGGCGGGTTACCAGCGGTTGGCCACCGGTCCCGCTGGTGGCGCGCACGGGAGTTCGCCGCGGGGAGGAATAGGTTGTGCGAACGGAACTCGACGGACGGCCGGGATGTGCCCGGGGCGTTGTGACGCAATGGGGGCGGACATGCAAATGCTGAAAGGTTCAAACACTCCGGTGCCCACCGCGGCGCTGCGGGTGGAATTGGGCTGGCGTACCGGCCCCGGCGTGCCCGACGCCGACGCCTCCGCTTTGCTGCTGGTAAGCGGAAAGGTCCGGTCCGACGCGGACTTCGTCTTCTACAACCAGCCCGCCCACTCCTCCGGCGCGATCCGGCACGAGGGCAAGCGGAACGACGACGGCAGGGTGACCGACACGCTCCTCGTCGACCTCACGCGCGTGGAGCCCGCGATCGAGAGGGTCGTCCTCGCCGCGTCCGCCGACGGCGGCACCTTCGGTCAGTTCCCGGGCCTCTGCCTCGAGGTGCGCGACGCCGCCCGGGGCAGCCAGGTGGCTCGCTTCGAGAACCCGGGCGCGACCACCGAAACCGCTTTCGTCCTGGGCGAGTTCTACCGCCGCCAGGGCGCCTGGAAGTTCCGCGCCGTCGGACAGGGCTACAGCAGCGGACTGGAAGGCCTGGCCACGGACTACGGCATCACCGTCGACGAGCCACAGCGTGCGGCCCCGGCTCCCGCACCGGCCGTGGCTCCGGTCGTGCCTCCGCCCGCCGCGCCCCCGGCGGCAGCGCCCGCACCCGTCCGCCTCACCAAGGTGACGCTCACCAAGGCGGCGCCCTCGGTGTCGCTCACCAAGCAGGGCGGCACCTCCGGCGCCCTGCGCGTGAACCTCAACTGGCAGGTGCGCAAGCAGTTCTCGGGGTGGAGCGGCAAGTTCGGCCGCCCGGCCGCGATGCACTCCGACCTCGACCTCGACCTGTGCGCGCTGTACGAACTCACCGACGGCAGCAAGGGCGTCGTACAGGCCCTCGGCAACGCCTTCGGAGCGCTGCACCAGCCCCCGTACATCCACCTCGACGGCGACGACCGCACGGGCGCCGTGGCGAGCGGCGAGAACCTCACCGTCAATCTCGACCACAAGAACGCCCTCCGGCGCGTCCTCGTCTTCGTCACCATCTACGAAGGCGCCCGTTCCTTCGCCGACCTGAACGCCACCGTCACCCTCCAGCCGCAGTACGGCGCCCCGGTCGAGTTCTCCCTCGACGAGTGCACCGTCCCCTCTCCCGTGTGCGCGCTCGCCCTGATCACCAACACCGGCGGCGACCTGGTCGTCCAACGCGAGGCCCGCTACCTGGTGCCCGAGCGCGGAGTGAGCCCGCAGCGGACCGTCGACCACGCCTACGGGTGGGGCATGAACTGGACCCCCGGCAGGAAGTGACGCCGCCGCCGGCCGTCAGCCCTCGTCGGGCACCGCGTCCGGGCGCGCGTAGGTGCGGCCCTTCCAGGCCGCGCCTCGCCCCCGGTAGTGCTGCACCGCGGAGTCGACCGTCATGAGGAGGTAGAGGAACGCGGTGAACGGCAGCAGGGGAGCGAGCCACAGCGGCTGCCGGTAGTAGCGCACCATCGGGACGTACGTCCCCGTCATCACGAGCCAGGCCGCCCCGCCGGCGACCGCCGCCGCCGTGTTCCCCGCCGCCAGGCCGGCCACCAGGGCCGCGGGCGGCACCAGATACACCAGCGCCAGCCCCACGACCGTCCCGGCGAGCAGCAGCGGATTGTGCCGCAGCTGGGCGTAGGCGCTCCGCGACACCATCCGCCACAGGTCGTGCAGCCGCGGATACGGCCGCACGCTGTCCACGCCGTCGGCGAGCCCCAGCCACACGCGACCGCCGCTCCCCTTGACGGCCCGCGCGAGCGCCACGTCGTCGATCACGGCGTGCCGGATCGCGTCCGGGATCCGAGCCCGCTCGGCGGCGTCCGCCCGCAGCAGGACACAGCCCCCGGCCGCCGCCGCCGTCCGCGTCCCCTCCCCGCCGATCCGGCGGAAGGGGTAGAGCTGGGCGAAGAAGTAGACGAAGGCCGGCACGACGAACCGCTCCCAGGCGCTCCGCACCCGCAGCCGGGCCATCAGGGAGACGATGTCGAACCCACCGGCACGGGCCGCGGACACCAGCTCCCGCAGACTGTCCGGCGCGTGCGCGATGTCGGCGTCCGTCAGCAGGAGATACTCGGGTTCGCGCGCCCGTGCCAGCCCGATGCCGTGCCGCACCGCCCACAGCTTGCCGGTCCAGCCCGCGGGCGGCTCACCGGGCGAGCCCACGGTCAGCGGCAGCCCGCCGTGCCGGTGCGCCAGTTCGCGCGCCAGATCACCGGTGCCGTCCGAACTGCCGTCGTCGACGAGGAAGATCTCCGCCCGTCCCGGATAGTCCTGCCGGAGCAGCGACGGCAACGAGGCGGGCAGCAGCGGCGCCTCGTCGCGCGCCGGGACGACGACGCACACGGACGGCCACACGTCCGGCTCCCCACGCGGCGGCAGTCGCACATCCGTGCGCCAGAAGAAGCCCTGACAGAGCAGCAGCCACAGCCAGGCGAGAAGTGATCCAGCGGCGGTCCACGCAACGGCGCTCACGCGCGCAGTCTGCCCCACGGAGCCGGGCCGCGACGGCTCATCGTCTATCGTGATCGGGTGAAGATCGCGCTCATGGACTCCGGAATCGGTCTGCTGGCGGCCACCGCCGCGGTACGGCGGCTGCGCCCCGACGCCGATCTCGTGCTCTCCCTGGACCCCGACGGCATGCCGTGGGGCCCGAGGACCCCGCAGGACCTGACCGAGCGCGCCCTGGCCGTCGCCGAGGCCGCCGCCGCGCGCCGTCCCGACGCCCTGATCGTCGGCTGCAACACCGCGACCGTGCACGCGCTCACCGCCCTGCGCGCCCGCTTCGAACCGGACCTTCCGGTCATCGGCACCGTCCCGGCGATCAAACCGGCCGCGGCCGGCGGCGGGCACCTCGCCATCTGGGCCACCCCGGCCACGACCGGCAGCACCTACCAGCGCACCCTCATCCGGGACTTCGCCGACGGGGTCCCCGTGACCGAGGTGCCCTGCTGGGGCCTCGCCGAGGCCGTCGAGCACGCGGACGAGGCGGCGATCGACGCCGCCGTCTCCGCGGCCGCCGCCCTGACCCCCGACGAGGTGACCACCGTCGTCCTCGGCTGCACCCACTACGAACTCGTCGCCGAGCGCATCCGGGCCGCCGTCCAGCGACCCGGCCGGCCGCCCCTCGTGCTGCACGGCTCCGCGGGCGCAGTGGCCGCCCAGGCCCTGCGCCGGCTCGGCGAGCAGCCCGCGCCGTCGGCCACCCCCCTCGGCGCACTGACCGTGCTCCTGAGCGGACGCGAGGGCACCCTGCCCGCACCGGCCCTGGCCTACGACGAGGGGCGGCTGCTCCAGGCGGTCACGCCGGCCGGCTGAAACGGCCCCGCCCCCGGCACGGCGCGGTCACGCTCCGCCACGAGGTACCAGCGGAGCGAAACCTGAGTAACCTCATAGGCATGAGGGACCACCGCCCTGGCGAGAACGCTGCCCATCCGCCCTCCGCCGTCTGGACCGGCCGTGCCACCAACCGCGTCCAGTGGCTGCTGGCGCTCATCGGCGCCGCGTGCATGGCGCTGGGCATCGAGCTGGCCGTCGACCCGGCGTGGACGTCCGGCACCGCACCCCTCGTCATGGCCGTCGTCGGGTGCATCGCCGCCGGGCTGCTCGTCCTCTTCGGCACGCTCGCCTTCGTGCACGTCGCCCTGAAGGTCGACGAGAAGCACCTCGAGGTGCGCTGCGGCCACATCGGACTGCCCCGGCGCCGCATCCCGCTCTCCCACGTGGCGGGCGCCACCTACACCTCGCACGTCACCCCCCGCCACTGGGGCGGCTGGGGCTACCGCTGGCGGCCCGAGAAGGGCACCGCGGTGGTCGTACGACGCGGTGAGGGCGTCGTGCTGGAAATGTGGGACGGGCACACCTTCACGGTCACCGTGGACGACGCGGAGGCGGCCGTGCGGGTGATCAAGTCACGGCTGGGGCCCACGGAACCGGGCGCCCCCGCACACTGAGCGACCCGAGGCCGCGACCGGACACGCCCAGGCCTGTCACCAGGCGGGCGTGCGTCCGGCGCCCCGAGTACGGGTGTCCGGAGCGTGGTCCGACGGTTCGTCGGCGAGCGGACGGGCCGTGGCCATGCCCGCCAGCAGGCCCGCGCCCACCGACACCGTGGTGAAGCTCAGCGCGTTGCCGACCGCGGCGATGGCGGCGAGAGCCGTCAGAGCCGCGCCCGCCGTGAGCACCACCGGCGTCGGACGCGGGCCGCGCCACAGCGCGTACAGCACCCAGCCGAAGGCCGCCGCTAGCAGGGCCACACCGACGACACCCTGTTCGGCCGCCTGCTGAAGGGGCGCCGAGTGGGGCCTGCCGTCGGACAGCAGCGACTCGGCGGACGTCGCGCTCAGCTCCCCGAAGCGCCCCGGGCCGACCCCCAGGGCGGCGTCGCCGCGCAGCAGCTGCCACGCGTCCCGCCACAGCTCCACGCGGTGCGGGGTCAGGCGCCCCTCCAGTGCGGCCACGAGCCCGCCCGGTACGGCCCGCGCGGCGACGGCCCAGGTCAGACCGGTGGCCAGGGCGGCGACCGCGGCCATGGCGACCAGACCGGCGCCACGGCGACGGGTACGGCCGGCGGCCAGCGAGCACACCAGCACCGCCAGGCAGCCGACAAGGCCGCTGGTCGAGCCGAGCACCCCGGCCAGCACCGCCGTCCCGGCGGCCAGCCCCCGCAGGGCGAACCGCACGGCCGGGACGGAAGCGGCCCAGGCCGCGCAGCACGCGGCACCGGCCGAAAGGGTCAGCACGGCCGCGGTGGCCCCGGCGTGCCCCGGAGGTGTGGTGATCTGCGGGCCCGGAGCGAGGTGCGGCACGGCCACCGTCAGCCCGGCACCGGCCAGCGCCCCGGCGAGGGGCGCGCCGACCGGTGACAGCGCGCCGCCGATCCGCCCGGCGGCGTAACCGGCCGCCACGGCCAGCACCGCGAGGAGCACCCCCTCGGGCCGGCCGCCGTGCACGCCCGCCGTGATGAGGGACCACCCGGCGCAGACCCCGAGCACCACCACGCCGACCCCGTCGTGAACGATTCGTCTGTCACCGTCCGCGTCCGGCCCGGACGCAGACGTCATCCCTCTGGAACCCACCCCGCCCCCCGCGCACCACGTCGCCCCCGACCTGTGAAGACCCCGGCCGTACAGGCCGCCACGGGCCGCACGACTGAGGCTTCGGCACACCGTAGCCGCTGGTGGGCGGTTTGTGGATGTGTCGTGACGAAATGAGCAGGAACGTTGCTGCCGATGTGCGGGGCCGCCCCGGGAGAGGGCCGCGGGCGGGCACTGGGCCGGCCCCGGCGGACCGCGCTGTCGGCGTCAAGGTCACTCGCCTTACACTCCGGGAGTGACCGTCACCGCAACCTCCGTCGGCGAGTCGGACCAGCTGGAGCCGCGGGTCGCGCCCGGGGCGCGCCCCTGGGCCCGGCGGCTTCAACGCCTTGTTCCGGCCGCCGCAGCCGCGCTCTCCGGCCTGCTCCTCTACGTCAGCTTCCCGCCGCGCAGCCTGTGGTGGCTGGCCCTGCCGGCCTTCGCCGTCCTCGGCTGGGTGCTGCGCGGCCGGAGCTGGAAGGCGGGGCTCGGCCTCGGCTACCTCTTCGGGCTCGGCTTCCTGCTGCCGTTGCTGGTGTGGACCGGCGTGGAGGTCGGCCCCGGGCCCTGGCTCGCCCTGGTGGCCATCGAGGCGGTCTTCGTGGCCCTGGTCGGCGCCGGCGTCACGGTCGTGTCCAAGCTGCCCGGCTCTCCGGTGTGGGCCGCCGCCGTGTGGGTCGCCGGCGAGGCGGCACGCGCGCGTGTGCCGTTCGACGGCTTCCCCTGGGGGAAGATCGCGTTCGGGCAGGCGGACGGTGTGTTCCTGCCGCTCGCCGCGGTGGGAGGCACCCCGGTGCTCGGCTTCGCGGTCGTCCTGTGCGGCTTCGGCCTCTACGAGGTCGTCCGTCTCGGTCTGCGGAGGCGGGCCACCGGGGTCGTGCGGCCCGCGGCGGCAGCCGTCGCCGTGTTGAGCATCGGCGTCCCGATTCTGGGCGCGCTCGCCGCCCGGCCGCTGGTCAGCGACCGGGCCGAGGACGGCAGCGTGACCGTCGCGGCGATCCAGGGCAACGTGCCCCGAGCGGGCCTCGACTTCAACTCCCAGCGGCGCGCCGTGCTCGACCACCACGCGCGCGAGACCGAACGCCTCGCCGCCGAGGTCAAGGCGGGCAAGGTCGCACGGCCCGACTTCGTGCTGTGGCCGGAGAACTCCTCCGACATCGACCCCTTCGCCAACCCCGACGCTCGCGCCGTGATCGACGCGGCGGCCAAGGCCATAGGAGTGCCCATCTCGGTCGGCGGCGTCGTCGAGCGGGACGGAAAGCTGTACAACGAGCAGATCCTCTGGGACCCGGCGAAGGGCCCCGTCGACACGTACGACAAGCGCCAGATCCAGCCGTTCGGCGAGTACCTGCCGCTGCGTTCGCTCATCGGCGCGATCAACGAGAACTGGACGGCGATGGTCCGCCAGGACTTCAGCCGGGGCACCGAGCCGGGTGTGTTCACCATGGACGGCGCCAAGGTCGGCCTCGTCACCTGCTACGAGGCCGCCTTCGATTGGACCGTGCGCTCCGAGGTCACCGACGGCGCCCAGATGATCTCCGTGCCGAGCAACAACGCCACCTTCGACCGCAGTGAGATGACCTACCAGCAGCTGGCCATGTCCCGCGTCCGCGCGGTCGAGCACAGCCGGACCGTGACCGTGCCGGTGACCAGCGGCGTCAGCGCGATCATCATGCCCGACGGCAGGATCACGCAGACGACCGGCATGTTCGTGGCCGACTCCCTGGTGCAGAAGGTGCCGCTGCGCTCCTCGCAGACCCCGGCCACGCGACTGGGTGTGCTGCCGGAGGTCGCGCTCGTGCTGGTCGCGGCCGGCGGGCTCGGCTGGGCCGTCGGCGCCGGCCTGCGCCGGCGACGCGCCGGTGACGTGTAGCCGTACGCCGGGAGCACACCGCCCTGAACCCACCGGACCGTCGCGACCTGCCGGTTAGGGTCGTCGCCATGGCTACTCCTGACTTCATCCGCACCCTCCGCGCCTCGGCCGGTCATCAGCTGCTCTGGCTCCCCGGAGTCACCGCCCTCGTCTTCGACGACGAGGGCAGAGTGCTGCTCAACCGCCGGTCGGACACGCGCAAGTGGTCCGTGATCGGAGGCATCCCGGACCCGGGTGAGCAGCCCGCGGCCTGCGCCGTGCGGGAGGTCTACGAGGAGACCGCCGTGCACTGCGTCGCCGAACGGATCGTCCTCGTCCAGGCCCTGGACCCCGTCACCTACGACAACGGCGACACCTGCCAGTACATGGACATCACCATCCGCTGCCGGGCCGTCGGTGGCGAGGCACGGGTCAACGACGACGAGTCGCTGGACGTGGCCTGGTTCGACATCGACGCCCTGCCCGAGCTGAACGAGTTCGGACTGCTGCGGATCAAGCAGGCTCTGTCCGACGCCCCCACATGGTTCGACCCCACTACCTCCGGCTGAACTATGGGGTAAGAGCACATGGGGCAGTGCCGGGGCGCTGCCTAGGGTCGGAGGCATGACCGCGCCCCGTGTCCTTCCGGCTCCCCACGCCTCCCCGCTCGACCTCGGCGGCCGCACCGCGCTCGTCACCGGCGCCGCCGGCGGCATCGGCCGCGCCTGCGCGCTGCGGCTCGCGGCCGCCGGGGCGAAGGTGAGAGCCGTCGACCGGGACGCCGCGGGCCTGGACGCGCTCGCCGAACAGGGCCGCGACCTCGCGGGCACCGTGGAGCCGCACGTCCTCGACCTCACCGACCTGGACGCCGCCGAACACGCCGCCGCGGGCACCGACGTCCTCGTCAACAACGCCGGACTCCAGCTCGTGCGGCCCATCGAGGAGTTCCCGCCCGACGCCTTCCACACGGTGCTCACCGTGATGCTGGAGGCGCCTTTCCGGCTCATCCGCGGTGCCCTGCCCCATATGTACGGGCAGGGGTGGGGCCGCATCGTCAATGTGTCGTCCGTCCACGGGCTGCGCGCCTCGGCCTACAAGTCGGCCTATGTGGCTGCCAAACACGGCCTGGAGGGACTGTCCAAGACCGCAGCCCTCGAGGGCGCACCTCACGGCGTCACCTCGAACTGTGTGAACCCGGCCTACGTGCGCACCCCACTGGTGGAGAAGCAGCTCGCCGACCAGGCACGGGCGCACGGCATCTCCGAGGAGCGCGTCCTGACGGAGGTGCTGCTCAAGGACAGCGCCGTCAAACGGCTCATCGAACCGGACGAGGTCGCCGAGGCCGTGTCCTATCTGTGCGGCCCGCAGGCGTCCTTCGTGACCGGCACGTCGCTCGTGCTCGACGGCGGCTGGACCGCCCACTGAGCGGCGGCACCCGCGCCCGGGAGGTTTTCCACAGGGCTGACACGACGGCCCGGTCATGGTGAATCCTGAGAACATGTCCAGCGATCATGCGCAGTCCGCCGAGCGCCGGGCCGACGCCGCGCAGGCGCCGCCCGCCGGCGCCGAGACGCCCTACCTCGAGCTCCTGGCCCGCGGCGCCTCCGCCGAGGCTTACGAGCAGCCGGTGCTGCTCGCCCGTGCCGAAGGACGCCCGGCGGAGTGGATCGCCGCGCTCCAGCAGGCCAAGCCGCTCGCCCTGCGCGTGCGCTCCGAGCTGGAGGGACGGCGCCGCCGCGAGGCCGAGCTGTCCGCACTGTTCGAGACCGCCCACGACCTCGCGGGGCTGCGTGACCTGGACGCCGTGCTCCAGGCGATCGTGCAGCGCGCCCGGTCGCTGCTGGGCACGGACGTCGCCTACCTCAGCCTGAACGACCCGGCGCGGGGCGACACCTACATGCGGGTCACCGAAGGCTCGGTCGCGGCCCGGTTCCAGCAGCTGCGGCTCGGCATGGGGGAGGGACTCGGCGGCCTGGTCGCCCAGACCGCACGCCCCTACGTCACCGACGACTACTTCAAGGACGCCCGCTTCCAGCACACCCGAACCATCGACGCGGGCGTGCGGGACGAGGGGCTCGTCGCCATCCTCGGTGTGCCGCTGACGCTCGGGCACCACGTCATCGGCGTGCTGTTCGCCGCGGACCGCCGCGCCCGGGTCTTCGAGCGGGAGCAGATCGCCCTGCTCGGCTCCTTCGCGGCCCTCGCCGCGGCGGCCATCGACACCGCCAACCTGCTCGCCGAGACCCGGTCGGCCCTGGCCGACCTGGAGCGGGCGAACGAGATCATCCAGGACCGCAGCGGCGTCATCGAGCGCGCCTCCGACGTGCACGACCGGCTCGCCGAGCTCGTGCTGCGCGGCGGCGGGGTCCACGACGTGGCCGCCGCGGTCTCCGAGGTCCTCGACGGCACGGTCGAGTTCGCCGAGGCCGCCGCGGCACCGGCCGAGGCTCTGCAGATCTCCCGCGCGGAGGGGCACGCGGTGCGGCACCGGGACGACTGGATCGCCGCCGTCGCCGCCGGTGGCGAACTGCTCGGGGCGCTCGTGCTGCGCGGCCACCCGGGGCTCGACCCCGTCGACCAGCGCACCCTGGAGCGTGCCGCCATGGTCACCTCCCTGCTGCTTCTGGCCCGCCGGTCCGCCGCCGAGGCCGAGCAGCGGGTGCGCGGCGAACTGCTGGACGACCTGCTGGACGCCCACGACCGCGACCCGCGCCTGCTGCGCGAGCGCGCGAGCCGGCTGCGCGCCGACCTCGACGCCGTCCACGTGGTGCTGGCCGCGCGCCTCGAGGGCGACGCGGCCGACGCCGACCAGGAGGCGGACGCCCGCAGACGCCTGGCGGCCGCCGCGTCCCACCTCGCCGCCACCCGGCACGGCCTGGCCGCCGCGCGGGACGGCGGCACGGTCCTGCTGCTGCCACTCGGCCCCCGCGACACCGCCACCGACCTGGCCCGCCGCGCCGCCCGGCACCTGGGCACCGCGGTGCACGCCCCGGTCACCGTCGGCGCCTCCGCTCCCACCGAGGACCTCGCAGCCCTCCCCGACGCCGTGGCCACGGCCTACGGGGAGGCCCGGCGCTGCCTCGACGCCCTGCGGCTCCTCGGCCGCTCCGGGGACGGGGCCGCCGCCGAGGACTTCGGCTTCCTGGGACTGCTCCTGGCCGGCGACCGGGACATCCCGGGCTTCGTCGACCGCACCATCGGCGAGGTCGTCGCGTACGACGCCCGGCGCGGCACCGAACTGCTGCGCACGCTCGACGCGTACTTCGCCTGCGGTATGAGCCCGGCCCGCACCAAGGACGACCTGCACGTCCATGTGAACACCGTCGCCCAGCGCCTGGAGCGGGTCGGCCGCCTCCTCGGTGACGACTGGCAGAGCCCGGCCCGCGCCCTGGAGATCCAGCTCGCCCTGCGACTGCACCGGTTGTCGGAACCGGCACAGCACTGACCCCCGAGCGCCCCTCGGACGCACGGGGGTCGGTGCGGGCCGTCTCAGACGGTGCGGGCGTCCGCCGGGGCCGACGTGCTGTCCGCGTCGTCGGCGGGGGCGACGTCGGCCAGGTCCCGGTGGCGGGTCTCCTTGGCCGCCGCCACCGCGACGACCGTGAGCACGGCGGCGCCGATGACGTACAGGGCGATCGGCGTGGAGCTGCCGTAGTCAGAGAGCAGTGCGGTGGCGATCAGCGGTGCGGGCGCGCCGGCCGCGACCGAGGCGAACTGAGCGCCGATCGAGGCACCGGAGTAGCGCATCCGGGTGGCGAACATCTCCGAGAAGAACGCGGCCTGGGGCGCGTACATCGCGCCGTGCAGCACCAGTCCGACCGTGACGGCGAGCAGCAGACTGCCGAAGCCGCCGGTGTCGATCAGCGAGAAGAACGGGAACATCCACAGCCCCACTCCGACAGCACCCAGCAGGTAGACGGGCCGGCGTCCGATCCGGTCGGAGAGCGCGCCCCAGGCCGGGATGACCGCGAAGTGCACGGCCGAGGCGATCAGCACCGCGTTGAGCGCCGTCTGCTTGGAGACACCGGCGGAGGTGGTGGCGTAGACGAGGATGAACGCGGTGATGACGTAGTAGCTGATGTTCTCCGCCATGCGCGCCCCCATCGCGACCAGGACGTCACGCCAGTGGTGCCGCAGCACGGCGACGAGCGGCAGCTTCTCCGCGTCCCCGGACCGGTCCGCCTTGCGGGCCTCGGCCTGCGCCAGCGCCTGCTTGAAAACGGGTGATTCATCGACAGACAGACGAATCCACAAACCGACGATCACCAGCACCCCGGAGAGCAGGAACGGGATCCGCCAGCCCCAGCTGCCGAACGCCGCGTCCGACAGCAGGGCCGTCAGCAGGGACAGCACACCGGTCGCCAGCAACTGCCCCGCCGGTGCGCCGGTCTGCGGCCACGAGGCCCAGAACCCGCGCCGTCGCGCGTCCCCGTGCTCCGACACCAGCAGCACGGCGCCGCCCCACTCACCGCCGAGCGCGAAGCCCTGGACCAGCCGGAGCACGGTGAGCAGGACCGGCGCGGCTGTGCCGATGCTCGCGTGCGTCGGCAGCAGCCCGATCGCGAAGGTCGCCCCGCCCATCAGCAGCAGGCTCAGCACCAGCAGTTTCTTGCGCCCGAGCCGGTCACCGTAGTGCCCGAACACCAGCGCCCCCAGGGGCCGGGCGGCGAATCCGACCGCGTACGTCAGGAACGACAGCAGCGTGCCGACGAGCGGGTCGGAATCCGGGAAGAACAGCTTGTTGAACACGAGCGCGGCGGCGGAGCCGTAGAGAAAGAAGTCGTACCACTCGATGGTGGTGCCGATGAGGCTGGCGGCGACGATGCGCTTGAGATTCCCGGGTGGCGGGGGAGCGGTTGCTGCGGAGGCCATGGGCGCCACTTCCTCGTGTGCGGTGGGGACGGGTACGTGTGCGCACACGGTAGGAAAGCGCAGGTCAAGGGCACATGTGGTGGGACTACATAGTTCGGGGGCGGGGTGTGCGTGTTGCCCCTATGCCAGTCCACGCCCAGCAGGCGACGGCGGCGCCGGTTCGCCGCGGGCCGGCGGTGGCCGGGCCGCGGCGAGGGCAGGGGATCAGGATCCGGTGAGGGAGATGGCCAGGTCCGTGATGTTCAGCGGGAACTGGCCGATGGAGGTGGCCTGGCCGGTGAGGACGTCGATGCCGTACAGCGAGGGGGAGTTGGCGCCGGACGGGGTGAGGGAGGCGAACGCGGCGTTGTCGACCGTCTTACCCCCGGACAGGGTGCTGTAGATGTCCATGCCGGCGTTGATTCCGGCGTCGATGCCGAGACTGCCGGTCGGGGCGAGCGTGCCGTTGTTCGCCGGGGACTGGAGGACGACCTGGTCCGTGGTCGTGTTGATGTCGACGAGCGTGGTCGCGGTGGCCGCGTTGAGGTCGTTGTTCGTGTAGGCGGCGGCCGAGACACCCTTGGTCGTGCCCTCGATCGGCGGGGTGGTGAGGTTCAGATCCTGGAGGGTGCTGTGGTCGTTGAGGTTGTGCCGCAGGTTCTGGCCGTTGTCACTGATCACGCGCAGGCGGTCGGCCGCTGGGTTGAAGTCGACGCCGAAGTTCGTGCCGTGCAGGGCGTACTGGAGTTGGGACACCTTGGTGACCACCACGTCCGCGGTGGCCGGCGGGGTCTTGATCGTGTAGATGCCGCCCTTGTTGCCGACGCCGTACATGAGGCCGTCCTGCACCCGGAAGTCGATCCCGATCAGGCCTGTGTCGCCGCTGAGGCCGGTGACGACCCTGACCCAGTCGAGGACCTGCGGCCGGTCGGTCGTGAACGTGGCCATCAGGGTGCCATCGCCGCTGATCCCGAAGGCGCGCAGGCTGGGCGTGGCGGCGGGGGCGGCCGAGCCGGTGCCGGGTGCGCCGAGCATGAGCGCCGTCGATGTGACCATGACCGCGACCGCCGCCATGATTCTCTTTCTCGTGTCCGCTGTCATCGGAGTTTCCCTCCCGTTCGGGCGAGCGCCATTCGAGGCGCCTGGCTGTGCATTCCCCCCGCTCCTGCGTGTATTGATCACCGCAGTCGTGCCGAAGGCGGTTCTCATTAAGGCCACTTCACGGTTCCTCCACAAGCAGAAGGGGTGATGGAAACACCCTGATCCGGGAATTTTGCGCACTGTGATAACGGCCCTGTCGATGCACCTGTCACCGTTTTGTGCGGAGTGATGAACGCCGTCCGGATCTCCCCTGTCGGCCCGCTTGTCCTGAATGGCATGCTCGCGTTCATGGGGAGCCTCTTCGCCGAGCTGGCCCGACAGGCGTCCACCAACGCCCGTCGTGAGGTCGAGACATACACACGTGAGATACCGGAGTTCGGGTTCCTGGACGAGGACTCCTGGGCGCGAGCCGAGACGCTGGAACATGCGATGTGGTTCCGGCGTCGTACCATCGAACTAGCGCCGGATAACAGCGAGTTGAGCGGAGACGATCTCGGTCACATCGCATCGATGGGGGAGCTGCGGGCAGGTGCCGGGATGTCGCTCGATGCGCGGCAGCGGGTGCTGCGCGTGCACACCGCCCTCATGCTGCGGGAGATCAACGAGGCGACCGAGGCCCAGCGCGGCGGCGGCGTCGACGAACTCATGCGCATGATGACCTGGTTCGCGCCCCAGGGCGAACGAGGCATCGCTTCCTACCGCCAGGGATTCGTGCGCGTACTGCGCCGCCGAATGCCGTACACCGAGCAGGTCGCCCTGCTGACCCGCTCATTGCTGAACGGAGATCCGATTTCGGCGGAACTCTCCGCAGCCGTCGACATGGAACTCCCGGACCGCTACGCGGTGACGGTTTTTCGTATTCCGGACCGGCCCACCATCGATCGTTTCCTGGAAAGCGAGATCGGGGCGCTCGTGAAGAGCCGTCGTGCGCCGGTCATGTGGGGACCGGAGGGCGGCGACGGGAGCGGTGAGCTGATCACCCTGCTTCCGCTGTTCTCCGGCCCCGAGGCAGCACAGAGCGCACCGCCGTACGCCGTTCCCGACCTCTCACCCGACCTCAGCCCCGACCACCTGCCGGACCTCGTACAGGACTTCGCCGAGGCCCTCGGCCACCCCTGCGCCGTCGGCATGTCCGTCGCACCGCTGCCGGAGCTGGCCGACGCTCTGGACCGCGCCCGCCGGATCAGCCGGGCAGCCCCACTGCGTCGGGCATCCGTCCGGACGCGGCCGCACACCCTGGCCGATGTCTTCGTCGAACTCGCCGTCGCGGACGTGCCACTCGTCGACGACTGGCTTCGCTCCCTGGCTCGCCACCTGGAGGCCGGACCTGACCTCCTCACCACCCTCGACGCGTACTACCGCCACGACATGCACCGCGGTGCCACGGCGACCTCGCTCAATGTCCACACCCGCACCCTGGACTACCGCCTGCGCCGGGTCCGTGAGCTCACGGGTATCGACCCTGGTTCGACACGCGGCGTGCGCACCTTCAGCGCGGTGGTCACCCGGCGCCTGTCGGGAGCATGGCGCTGAAACGCGTCGGGCGCGCCGGACCGGTGACAGTCCCCGGGTCTACGGCCTGCATCACAGGTCGGCTGCCTCGACGTCCAGGGGTGTGTCCGCGGGACTCGGGGCGGGCTGCTCCATGATCTCGGGCAGATTCTGCTCGGCCCAGATCACCTTGCCCTTCGGGGTGTACCGGGTGCCCCAACGCTCAGCCATCTGCGACACCAGGAACAGGCCCCGGCCACCCTCGTCCGTCGACGCGGCGTACCGCAGATGCGGTGAGGTGCTGCTGCCGTCAGCCACTTCGCAGATCAGCGCACGGTCGCGGATCAGCCGCACGTGGATCGGCCCGGAGCCGTAGCGGATGGCGTTGGTGATGAGCTCGCTCAGGATGAGCTCCATGGTGAAGCCGAACTCCGAGAGGCCCCACTCTTCGAGCTTTTGGGACACGGCGTCGCGCATGCCCGCGACGGCGGCGGGATCCGGTGGTACGTCCCAGTCGGCGATCCGGTCGGGCGGCAGTTGCCGGGTGCGGGCGACGAGCAGGGCGACGTCGTCCTTGGGACGCCCGGGGAGCACCCTGTCCAGCACGTGCTGACAGGTCTCCTCGGGCGGCCGGCCGGGGTGGCCGGTGAGCGCATCGCGCAGGAGCCCCATTCCCACGTCCAGGTCGCGCCTGCGATCCTCGATGAGGCCGTTGGTGTACAGGACGAGCTGGGTCCCCTCGGCGAGGCACAGCTCCGCGGTCTGGAACGGCATGCCGCCGAGACCGAGGGGCGGACCGGCGGGCACGTCCGGGAAAGTGACGGTTCCGTCGGGCCGGACCAGCGCGGGCGCCGGATGCCCCGCCCGTGCCAGGACGTAGCGGCGCGTCACGGGGTCGTAGATCCCGTACAGGCAGGTGGCGCCCACGACGCCCGCCGCGCTCTCCGCCGTCTCGTTCTGGTCGATGCTCCCGACCAGGTCGTCCAGGTGGCTGAGCAGCTCGTCGGGTGCCAGATCGAGCGCGGAGAAGTTGTGGACCGCGGTGCGCAGCCGTCCCATCGTGGCGGCGGCGTGCAGGCCGTGGCCGACCACGTCGCCGACGGCCAGTGCCATCCGGCTCCCCGGCATGGGGATCACGTCGAACCAGTCCCCGCCCACGCCCGACTGGGCGGGGAGGTAGCGGTAGGCGATGTCGAGGGCGTTCTGCTCGGGCATGGCCTGTGGCAGCAGGCTGCGCTGGAGGGTGACGGCCAGGGCGTGCTCGCGGGTGTAGCGGCGGGCATTGTCGATGCTTATCGCGGCACGGGCCACCAGCTCCTCCGCCAGCGACACGTCCTCTTCGTTGAAGCGCTCATGCTGTCGCGTGCGCCAGAAGGTGGCCATGCCCAGCACGACGCCGCGGGCCTGGATGGGGGCGGTGATGAGGGAGTGGATGCCGTAGTCGATGATCGCCTTGGCCCGCTCCGGGTCCTGCACACGCCAGCCCGTGGCGGTCGGCAGATCGCTCACCAACTGGGAGCGGCCGCTGCCGTAGCCGCGCGCCTGCGGGGTGGAGGGAAGATAGTCGAACAGCCGGCCCTGTTCGGTGAGCGGATGGTCGTCCACGATGCCGGACACGGCCGCGCGTCGCATGTCCGTCCCCGTGGGGCCCGGCTCCTCGCCGTGCAGGACCGCGTCGGCCAGGTCCACGGTGACGAAGTCCGCGAAGCGGGGGACGGGGACCCGCGCCAACTCGTCGGCGGTGCGCAGCACGTCCAGGGTGGTACCGATGTGGAGTCCGGCGTCGTACAGCAGCCGGAGCCGCTCCCGTGCCACCTCCGCCCTGCCCGTCACCGCCTGCAGCTCGGTGGAGTCGCGCAGGGTCACCACCGTTTCCCTGGGGCCGCCCTCGCGACCCGTGGGCCGCTGGTTGACCGCGATCAGCCGTTCTCCCGCGAGGTGCACCTCGTCGGTGGCCTCGCGCCCGGAGGTGAGCAGCGCCTGCATCTCGGGGTCGAGTCGCGGCAGTTCCGAGACGAGCCGCCCCTCGATGTCCGGGGGCAGCTCCAGCAGTCGTCTGGCCTCGTCGTTCGCCAGCATCAGCCGCCCGTCGGCGGACACGATCAGCACCCCTTCCCGAACGGAGTGGAGCACTGTGTCGTGGTGCTCGTACATCAGGGTCATCTCGTCCGGGGCCAGGCTGTGTGTCTGCCGTCGCAGCCGCCTGCCCAGCAGTGCCGTCACGCCGATGGACAACAGGAGCGCTCCGGCTCCCGCGCCCAGGATGATCGGTAGCTGACGGGTCACCTGACTTTCGACGTTCTCGACCTTCATCCCGGCCGAGACGAGCCCCACGACCTTGCTGTCGGCGTTCTTGATCGGCACCGTGGCCTGTACCTCACGACCGAGCGGGCCGTCGACGCTCTCCACGTAGAGTCTCCCCGCCAGCGACGGTCCGATCTCCCCCACGAACCGCTTTCCGATGCGGTCCGGCAAGGGGTGCGTGTACCGGATGCCCTTGGTGTCCATGACCACGATGAAGTCGACGCCGGCGGCCCGGCGTGCCGCTTCGGTGAGCGGCTGGAGGTTCTTGCTGGGGTCCGGGGTCTGCAATGCCGCCAGGACACCCGGCGAGTGCGCGAAGGTCTGTGCCACGGCCGTGGAGCGGCGCCGTGCCTCGGCGTTGTTGTCCCGCTCCGACTGCAGAATGAGAGCGACGACAGCGCAGGCTACGAGCAGCACCACCAGAGCCACCTGGAAAATCAACACCTGCCCGGCCACGCTCCGCGTGCTTTTGCCGACGAGACGCTTGACCGGTAGGCGCTGAAAACGGGCGAAAAGACTCGCCATGCGACCTTTTTAACACCGGTGATCCCAAGTGGCCAGGGCGGGCCCGATCCTTGTACGGCCGTCCTCGAACATCTGTGCGGGCCGCGCGTCATGCGACCTCGATCCCTCGTGTGCGGCGGGGACGGGTCGGCGCGCCGTAGAAACCCACAGGCCAGGCGCGCATGGGGTGGGGCGACATGGTTCAGGGGCGGAGTATCGGACCCCCGGTGACATTCGATACGACGTATCGTACGCTGACTCGTATGCCTCGGCACTCACCCTCACTGGACCGCGCGACCCCGGACCGCATCGCCGAAACCGCCCTCCTCCTGATCGACGAGGGCGGCCCTGAGGCGTTGACGTTCCGTGCGCTGGCGGTACGGCTGGAGATCTCCCTCGCCTCGCTCCAGCGCCGGTGCACCGACCTGGCCGGCCTGCTGGACCTGTGCGTCGACCATCTGGCCGCCCGGCTGCCCGAGGCCGGGCCGGACACCGACTGGGCCGCCGCCACCGAGACCCGGTTCACCGCGCTCTACCGGCTGCTGGCGGCCCATCCGGGACTGCTCGCCCTGCGCGGCACGCGGCCCTGGCTCGGCCCTCACCTGCTGGCCCGCCTCGTCGAGCCGCAGCTAGCCGACAGCCTCGCCGCCGGAATGACCCCCGGGGAGGCGATCACCGCGTACCGGCGGATGTACCTGCTCACCCTCGGCAGCGCCGGCTTCGTCGACCACCGCGATCCCAAGGCCGCACAGGCAGCCACCCGCAGCGCGCTGGCCGCACTCGACCCGGAGAGCTTCCCGGCGCTGACCGGGAACCTGGGCGAGATCGTGCCCGCCGTGACCGACCACGAGGTCTACTACGGCGCCCTGCGCCAGCTCATCCGGGCAGCGGACCCGAGGGCAGCACACACCGACCCACAGCAAGGACCCCGAACATGAGCGGCACAAGTCCCACGGCACGCATCTTCAGCAGTGACAACACCGCCGGCGCCTCCCCGGAGATCGTCGAGGCCGTGACCCGGGCGGCCGCCGGCCAGACCCAGCCGTACGGCGCCGACAGCATCACCGCCGACGTCCGGCGCCGCATGAGCGAGATCTTCGAACACGACGTCGACGTACTGCTCGTCTCCACCGGCTCCGCGGCCAACGCCCTGAGCCTGGCGGCCCTGACCCCGCCCTGGGGCAGCGTCCTCTGTCACCGCGACAGCCACATCAACAACGACGAGTGCGGAGCGCCCGAGTTCTACACCGCCGGTGCCAAGCTCGTCCCGCTCGGGGGCGACGATGCCAAGATCGACCCCCGCGAGCTGAGGGCCGCCGTGCGGCACAAGGCCGGGGACGTGCACAGCGTGGAGCCTTCCGTGGTGAGCCTGACCCAGGCCACGGAGACCGGTGCCGTCTACACCCGCGATGAGATCCACACCCTCGGCTCCATCGCCGAGGACGCGGGTCTGCGCCTGCACATGGACGGCGCCCGCTTCGCCGGAGCCGTCGCCGCGCTCGGCTGCACACCCGCTGAGCTGACCTGGCGGGCCGGGGTCGACCTGCTGTCCTTCGGCGCCACGAAGAACGGCACGATGACCGCCGACGCGATCGTCGTCTTCGACCGGTCCCTCACCGCCGAGCTGGCCTTCCGCACCAAGCGCGCCGGCCAGCTCGCCTCCAAGATGCGCTTTCACGCCGCCCAGCTCGACGCCTACCTCACGGACGACCTGTGGCTGCGCAACGCCGGCCACGCCAACGCCATGGCTGCCCGCCTTCAGGAGGGCCTCAAGGCGATACCCGAGGTCGGTCTGCTCGGCGCCGCCGACGCCAACATCCTCTTCTGCCGTCTGCCCCAGCAGGTCATCGAGGGACTCCTGGCCGACGGCTACGTCTTCTACCACGACCGCTGGGAGCCGGGCGTCGTCCGCTTCGTGACCTCCTACGCCACCACGGAGCAGGACGTCGACCACCTCGCCCGGGCCGTCGGCCGCCACGCCGCCTGACCCAGGGCCCTGGACGCGGACCTGCGTTCTCACCTACCTGGACGGGCTGCCGGGGGCGATTCACCCGCTATGACCAGGGCAGGACCAGCGCACCCCAGGCGACGACAGGACCGAGGGCGACGATTCCGCCGGTGTAGCCGATGACCTGGCGGTAGAAGCGGCGGGGGTCCACCCCGCGGGCGTTGCCGAGGACGAGTGCGCCGTTGGTGGAGAAGGGCGAGGTGTCCACGATCGTCGTGGAGACGGCGAGAGCGGCGATCAGTCCGGCCGCGCTGAGGTGGCTGGAGAGCAGCAGCGGTACGGCGATGGGGATGATCGCGGTGAGGATCGCCGTGGAGGAGGCGAAGGCGGACGTGAGGGCCACGGTGAAGCACAGCAGCAGGGCCACGGCGACCGGTGCGCCCAGGCCCGCCGCGTGCTCGGAGATGTTCTCGATGATGCCGGCCTTCTCCAGCATGGCGATGTAGGTCATCATGCCCGCGACCAGCAGCAGGGTGGACCAGCTGACGCCGTCCACGGCCTTCTCCTGCCGCTTCATGTCCACCAGGGCCAGCAGAGCACCGGCCGCGAGCGCCAGGAAGCCGATCTCCAGATGGAAGCCGAGAGCGCCGACCACGAGCGCCACCAGGCAGGCCAGGGTGAGCCACTGGCGCCAGTCGGGCCTGCCGGACACGGCGAGGTCCTCGTCCTCGGTCGCTTCCTCGGAGCCCTCGGCCAGCGGGACGGGGCGCTTGGCGAACAGCACGTAGGTGAGTGCCGAGAGCACCAGGTTGATCAGGAAGCTGGCGCTGAACAGCGTCACCGCGGAGACCTGCAGTTCGGTCTTGTCGACCAGGCCGAGCACCAGCGCACCGGAGACGGCGAGCGGGGAGAACGCGCCCGCGTGCCCCCCGCTGATCACCATCATGCCGACGACCAGCGGGTTGAGCTTGTAGCGGTAGGCGAAGTTCATGCCGATCGGCGCGAGGATCGCGACCGCGGCAGGAGTGAAGGTGCCGAACGCCGTCAGCAGGGCGGCCACCAGGAACAGCACCCAGGGGATGAGCGCGACCTTGCCGCGCACCAGCCGTACCCCGGCCGCGACGAGCCAGTCGATGGTGCCGTTGCGGCGTGCGACGGAGAACAGGTAGGTGACCCCGACGATGGTGACGAAGAGCTCCGCCGGGAACCCCTCGAAGATCTCGTCCTCGGTGAGGCCGAGCGAGGCGGTGCCGACGGTGAAGGTGGCGACGAAGGCGAGGATGCCCAGGTTGATCGGCAGCATCGTGCCGACCACGAACATCACCAGCAGCGCGCCTATGGAGATCACTTCAGCAGACATCTTTGTCCTTGGTGCGATGGGGAGGGGCGCGCCCCGAGGGCGCGAGGGTATCCCGGTGCGTGCGGCTGGGGGACCGGCCGACCGAGGTGATGTCCGTCCCGGTTCAGGCGGCTTGCGTGCCGCCTGTCTCCGGGACGTGGACGCGGCTTGATTCCGGGACGTAGATACGGGCGTCGGCGAGCAGCCGTGCCGCGCGTTGCACGGTGACCCGCCGCGGCAGGCCGTCCCGTACGTCGGTGCAGCGGACCGCGACGATCCCGGCGGGTGTGCCGAGACGTAGCCATTCCTCGGTCGGGCCGCCCGCGGTCCGGCAGACCACGGAGCCCTCGACGAGCCAGGCCGCCGCGACGGCGACGGCGGAGGTCAGGCCGATCGCGGGGTGCGGGGCGTTCATGCTGAGCATGCGCACCGAGACGTCGTAGTCCTCGGCCGCGATCTGCTCCCCGAGAGTGGTGGTGTACGGCACCGGCGGGCCCACCAGGCCCACCTTGGGCACCGCGTCGCCCGGTTCCTCACCCGGCTTGAGCAGCCCCATCAGCGGCGCGGCGGTATGGCGCACGGTGCGCAACCAGGGCACCTCCGTGCCCATCCGCTCCAGGGGCTCGGCGCCGGTGCGTCCGGTGCCGGGGGCGTCGACGAGGACGACGGGGGCTCCGGCGTCCACCATGCTCACCCGTACCGGCTCGGCGGCGGGGACCGGCAGGTCCTGCGCGGCCTGCCCGGTGGGGAGCAGTAAACCGGTGGTGCCGCCGGCCGGATCGCGGAAGGTGAGGCCGACGGCGACCCCGCCGGCACGGGTGCCGGGCACGGTCTGGCGGCCGAAGTGGTGAACGACGCCACCGGTGGTGTCCACGACCCCTTCGAGGACCGCGCCGGTGTTGGTGTTGCGCATCACCACACGAGTCCGGTCACCCGTGATCGGCACCATGCCCTTTGCGACCGCGTACAGCGCGACCCCCGTGGCGCAGTTGCCGCAGTTGCTCGTCCACTCGACCGAGCCCGTGCCGATGCCCACCTGGGCGAAGAGATAGTCCACGTCCACGCCGGGTTCGGGGGAGGCGCTCACCACCGCCGCCTTCGAGGTGGTGGGGGTCGCCCCGCCCACGCCGTCCAGTTCCACGGGGTCGGTGGCGCCGTACGCGGAGACCAGCAGCTTCTCCAGTTCGCCCCGGCCGGCGGGGACGTCGACCTGGTTGAACAGCCAGCACTTGCTGGTGCCGCCACGCACCAGGGTCGCGGGAATGTGCACGTCTGAGCTCTTCCTTGATCAACGAAGGGGAGGGAAGGGCCGAGGCGGTGGTTACGGGCGCATTGCGGGCCGGTGAACCGCTCGGCGATTGCGGAGACCTTCGCAGAGGCGTGACTTCGGAACAATCGCAGTTCGCTTCACATGGGTTTAGCTCCGCTAAAGTCGCCTAGAGTCGGAGGCATGCTGAACGTGCGCCGACTGCTGCTGCTCACCGAGGCCACCGAACGCGGGTCGCTCACCGCCGCGGCGGAGGCGCTGGGCATGACCACCTCTGCCGCCTCCCAGCAGATGTCCCTGCTGGAGCAGGAGGCCGGACAGCCCCTCATCGAGCGGCTGCCACGCGGGATCCGGCCCACCCCGGCGGGTGCCGCGCTGGCCGAGCGCGGTCAGGCGATCCGCCGTGAACTGCGCGCGGCACAAGCTGACTTGGACTCCTTCACGGCCCTCGACCAGGGCACGCTGCGGCTCGGTTCCTTCCCCACGGCGAGCGCGTCCCTGCTGCCCCTCGCGCTCACCCGCTTCCGTCGCCGGCACACCGGAATCCGTATCGAGGTACGGGCCGGAGTCCTCGCGGAGCTCCGGGAGATGCTCCACACCGGAGAGGTGGAGCAGGGGCTGCTCTGGGACTACGAGTGGAACCGCCTCGACGATCCGGCGCTCACCCTCACGCACCTCCTGGACGACCCCACGGTGCTGGTCGTCCCCGCCGACTCACCCCTGCGTTCCCATCCCTCCGTGCGCCTCTCCGACCTCGCCGACCAGGAGTGGATCATCCGCGCCGACAACCACCCCGTCGCCGACGTCCTGCGTCGCAGCTGTCGCCAGGCGGGATTCGAGCCGCGGATCGCCTACTCCTCGCACGACTACCAGGAGGCACAGGCCATGGTCGCCGCCGGGCTCGGCATCGCCCTCGCCCCCCGTCTGGCACTCACCAGCCGCCGCAGCGACGTACGTCTCCTGCCCTTCGCCTCCGACGTACCCGCGCCCACCCGCCGCATCCTCCTCGCCCGTGCCACGGCCCGCCCCGCCACCCCGCCCGCCCAGGCCATGGCCCGCGTCCTGCGCACGGTGGCGCAGCGGTTCACCGCCCCCGGCCTGCACCGGGCCCAGCTCGGCGCGGTTCGGCGCGGCTGAGGACAGGTTTTCAGCCGCCCTGTGTCGCCGCCGGCTTGGTCCAGTCGAGGTCGGCCCACTCCGTCGGCTCCCGCAGGCCGGGCTGGTACTCGGCGTCGTGCCGCCGCCGCAGTTGTACGCTCGCGTGCACCCGCGCGCCCTCGGGCACCGGACGCGAGCGCCGGCCCACGAGGATCCAGAGCGGGCCGTTCTTGTGCAGGGGCGCGACCGCGAACTCCTCGGTGAGCGTGCAGGACTCGGCGTAGGCGCCGGGGCGGAACAGCAGGTCGTCGCAGACGCCGTCGGTGACCCACTTGAGGGTGATGGCCGAGAGCAGCGGCTCGTTGGCGGCGTGCTCGAAGGTGCCGCCCACGTCGGAGTGCACCCCGGCGAACCACACCTCCTGAGCTGTGTCCCGCAGGGCCGGTGGACGCGGTGTCACCTCGTACTCGCGGTAGGGGCGCCGTTTCTCGTCGAGGGACACGGCGTGGCGGATGCGGGCGGCGTTGGGCAGTTGGTGGGTGTAGGGCCAGCGCAGGTTGCCCAGGCGCAGGATGCCCGCCGCCTTCACCGTGTCCCAGATGCCGAGGTAGGCGACGGGAAGGGCGTAGCGCGAGACCTGCTTCGCACGGCCGGCCACCTTCGCGTTGTCCTTCACCACCCGCCACAGCGGCTCCTCGTCGGTGCGCCGGCAGAAGGCGTGCGAGAAGCGCGCGACCTCCGCCATGCTCTTGTCGATGTCCTGGTTGAAGGCGTACTTGGCGACGGCGTACGGAACGAGGTTCTGCGAACCGGGGCGCATCAGGCCCGGCTTGTTCAGCATGCCCACCAGGGCCCGGGCGGTGTAGGCGCCGCGGCTGAAGCCGAAGACGTACACCTCGTCGCCCGGCTGCCAGTGCCGCATCAGGAAGGTGTAGGCCTCGGCGAGGTTCGTCTTGAGGCCCGTGCCGAAGGCCAGTCCGCTCACGCGGGAGAACCAGCGGCTCGCCGGTCCGCGTGCGACGGCCGACGACATGGTGCCGACGCCCGGGTCGTAGTACAGGAGTTGCTGAGCGGGGTCGTCCGCGCGCAGCATCTCGTAGAGCCGGACCACATTGGTCGGGTGGCGGGCGCCGACCTGGTTGCCGGTCCCGTCCAGGCAGATGACGATCTTGCGTGCCATCGTCGCGCTCCTTGCCTAGGCGTGCCGCCGTCCGCCGCGTCGCGGTCCTCCGTCGTGCTGTGTGCCGTTGGGCTGTGTGCCGTTGGGCTGTGTCCCGTCCGCCCGGGCGATCTGCATCTCGAACGCCTCCAGCGCGACAGGACTGTCGGACGGCAGCACGGCAATCTCCCGCAACTCCTGCGCCTGAGCGAGGGTGCTGGCCGCCTTGCTGTCCTCCGGGGCGTGCAACAGACGGACCCGGCCGTCGCCCGAGCCCCGCCTGCCCACCGGGGCCACGGCGCCATGGGTGCCGTCGGGCAGGGTCACCCACAGCTTGAAGTCGGAGTAGCGGAAGTAGTCCGCGCCCTTGACCGGCCAGGGATAGTGGTGTTCGCCGGGGCTCCGGGGCAGGATTCCCTGGTGGTCCCCGCGGTTCAGGGGTACGCACGAGTTGAAGAGGGAGTCGGTCCACGCCTCGACTCCGTCGGCGTCCGTGATCGGCCTGCGCAGCAGCTCGCGTGCCTCCTCGTATCCCAGTGCATCGAGGGCGGGCAGGGTGAGGGGAAAGGCGTCCACGAGTTCGGCCGCGAGCAGGCGCAGCCGGTCGACCTTCTCCGGGTCCGCGCAGAACTGCATGCTCCACTCGATGCCGGCCTTGGCGCGGTACATGCGCCAGCCGTCCCGCCCCTTCACCCACAGGCTGCCGCCGTGGTGCATCTCCCAGTGCTCGGATCCGGTGGGCCGGGGGCCGTAGGGCAGGTCCTCGTCGCTCGTTTCCTCGAGGATCTTCTTCACCGTCGCCTTCGCGGCCCGGAAGAACGACGACTCCTTGCGCCCCGGATGTTCGACCAGCTGGATTTTCCAGGGGTGGTTTCCCGCGTGGGTTCCGGCGAGCCGGATGGTGTCGGGCAACCGTGACTTGATGGCGGAAGCGATACGGGCCATGACGACCTCCTCGCACCGGCCGCGCGAACTCACGGCGGGTCCGCGGCGCCGGGTGCCTCTGCTTCCATCGTCCTCCTCGGGCCACGGAACGGCGAGCTCAGAGGCAGTTGACGGAGCAAAAGGTGAAACAACAACCAGCGGACCGGGTGAGCCATCCGGTGACGTCAGGTTCGACGACGTCCCTCGGCTCGGACACGAGCTGCCCGTCACGGGAGTGGCTGACGCTCCCGGCCTTCTTCGGAATCATCCTCCTGTGGCGTCGTGCTGGCGCCGCTGCCCTGACGTCACGTCAGGCAGCCGGCCCCGGACCATGAGTCGGGGCCGGCCCCGGAACCGGTGTACCGCACGGGCCGAGAACCCCCGGCCCGCGGCGGCGACGCGCGCGGCTGGTTCAGGCGCCCGGTGTGAGGCCCAGGGTGTCGAGCACCGCGTAGACCCCGAGGAAGAGAATCGCCGCGCTGCTGAGGACGAGGGCGGCGGTCATCCAGGGGTTGGCTCGGAAGCGGGGCGGGACGCCGGTGTAACGCAGTCGCCAGACCGCGATCACGACGGCGAGGAGGAAGATGCCGCCGCCGATGCCGCCGATCTGCACCATCAGGACCGGGGACTGGACCCACAGGAAGAAGCACATCCACACCGGGGGCAGGCACCAGGTGAGGATCCGGATGGTGCGGGTGCGGACCCGCAGGTCGGTCCAGTCGATCGCGCCGAGCAGGCCGAGCGTGTTGGTCCACAGTCGCGGGACGCTGGCCGACGAGGCGACGGTGACCGAGAAGAGCACGGAGATCGCGCCGGCCAGGAAGAGGTACTCGGCCCAAGGACCGAGCGTGTCGGTGTAGCTGTGCGACAGCGTGGTGATCATGTCGTTGCCCTCGGGCACCAGGCCCTGCGGATGCAGCACGGAGGCGCCGATGACGTAGAAGGACAGGGTGCAGACGGTGCACACGAGCCACGAGACGCCCACGTCGAGCCGCATGACCTTGAGCCAGCCCTCGGCGCGCCGGGCGCGCTGCTCGGTCCCGTCGTCGGGGCCGGTCCAGCGGGCGTAGCCCTTTTCGAGGCACCAGTAGGTGTAGGTCGTCATCTCGTCGGCGCCGACGCCGGTGATGCCGAACATGGCGAGGGCGATACCGACCGTGCCGGCCGGGATCTGGAAGCTGAGCCCGTCCGCGAGCTGCTCGGTCCCGTACCCGTAGGCGGTGAGCGGCAGGGCTAGCGCCAGGCCGACGGTGATCACCGTCTTGAGCGTGATGCCGATGACCTCGGCCCGCTCGACGACGTGGTACTTGCCCGTCTGGAGGATGAGGATGGCGGCGGCGGTGACGATCACGGCCCAGATCGTGAGGGATGTGCCGCTCAGCGACCCGCCGTGGAGGGGGAAGAGGATGGAGCAGGCGGCAGCGGTGCCGCCGATGATGCCGCCGCGCTGGAACATCTTGGCGAAGTCCATGCCGATCCAGAGCCAGTTGATCCAGCTGAGGCGGCCGATGCGGGGTCCGACGTCGCGGAAGCCGTCCAGCGCGGGGCGGCCGTTGAGGATGGTCCAGCGGGCCAGCTCCATCTGCACCCAGACCTTGACCGCGGTGGAGATGATCACGAGCCACAGCAGGGCGAAACCCGCCTTCGCGCCGAGCGAGGTGGTGGTGATCAGTTCGCCGGAGCCGACGACCGCGGCGGACAGGATGAGCCCGGGGCCGAGATGGCGCAGGCGGCCGCGGAAGGTGTCGGGGGCCGGGCGGGCGTCTTCGGCGCGCAGCGCGTACGGGTCGGGCTGCGCGGGGGGCGGCGCCGCGGCGGCGCCGTCGGTCGACGTGATGGCCATGTCAGGTCCTAGGGATCTTCCGGCGTCGTCACCGGTATCCGGTACGGGGACAGAGGTGTGTCGTGGGGGGCGTGATCGGAGTCGGCCGGGCCGACAACGGCGGGGCTCAGCGGGCCTGGTGGTGGGGTGCCTCGCCCGCCAGTACGCGGACGACGTCCTCGGCCACCATCACGCCCATGGCCTGGTTGGCCTCCGGGGTGCAGGCGGCCATGTGGGAGGTGAGGAGGGTCCGGGGAGCCTCGCGCAGGGGGTGTCCGGCGGGCAGGGGCTCGGTGCTGAAGGCGTCGAGGGCCGCGGCCCCGAGGTGCCCGGAACGCAGCAGGTGGGCCAGCGCGTTCTCGTCGACGAGGCCGCCGCGTGCCGCGTTGACCAGGATCGCGCCTGGCCGCATCGCCGCGAGACGGGCGCCGTCCAGCAGCGGCGTGCCGGACGGGTCGGGCGGGGTGTGCAGGCTGACGGCGTCGGCGCGGGCCAGCAGGTCGTCCAGGCCGGCCGGTTCGGCGCCGTGCGCACGGACGTCGTCGCCCGGGACGTACGGGTCGTGGGCGAGCACGCGCATCCCGAAGGCGTGGGCGTAGCCGGCGAGCAGTCGGCCGATGCGGCCGAAGCCGACGATGCCGAGGGTCTTGCCGTGCAGTTCGGGGCCGAACAGCTTCGGCCAGCCGCCCGCCGCCACCGCGGTGTGCGAGGCGGTGAGGGAGCGCGTCGCCGACAGCAGCAGGCCGAAGCTGTACTCGGCCACCGCGCGGGAGTTGCTGCCCGGTGCGCACACCACCGGTATGCCGCGGGCGTGGGCGGCGCCGACGTCGATGGTGTCCACGCCGACACCGTGTTTGGCGATCACCTTGAGGCGGGGGGCGGCGGCCAGCACCTCGGCGGTGACGGGGTCCATGCCGACGATCAGGGCGTCCGCCTCGGGGGCGTGGGCGAACAGTTCGGCGGTGGGCAGGGGCCCGTCGGCGCAGGGGCGGAGCGGTCCGGCCCCGGACTCCTCGAGGATCTGCCAGGGGCGCGCCGAATGCCGTGCGAAGGTGGGCGTCGTGATGAGCGTGGTCGGCATCAGTTCGCCCCGCGCGCCGCGTCGAGGTGGGACGTGGCGACCTGTTGCAGGTGGACGACGTCGGCCGCGACCGAGGCGAAGGTGAAGCCCTCGGCGAGGCGGCGGGCCGCGCTCGCGCCGTCGGCGTTGTGGATGCCGGCCGCGATGCCCGCCGCCTCGGCCGCCTTGCTGATGCGGGCCAGCGCGTGCTCGAACTCCTCCTGTACGGACGGGTCGGTGGATGTCGCGCCGCCGATGGCCAGGCGCAGGTCGGACGGGCCGACGTAGATGCCGTCGAGGCCGGGCGTCGCGCAGATCTCCTCCACGTTGGCGAGGCCGTCGGCCGTCTCGATCATCGCGAGGACGGCGGTCTGGGCGTGGGTTCCGGCCGGGTCGGGCCCGATGCGGAGCTGGGCGCGCATCGGGCCGTAGGAGCGGCGGCCCAGCGGCGGGTAGCGGACGGCGGCCACGGCGTCGGCGGCGTCCTGCGCGGTGTCGATCAGCGGGACGATGACGGCGGTCGCGCCCGCGTCGAGCGCCTTGCCGATGTAGGTGAGGTCGTTGGCCTCCACGCGCACCACGCCGACGGCGGTACTGCCCTTGGTGTCGGTGGCCAGAAGGTTGCTCAGCATGCCCTGGTAGCCGAAGAGTCCGTGCTGCGCGTCGAAGGCGAGGTAGTCGTAGCCGATGCGGGCGAGGCGCTCGGCGGCGATCGGCGAGTCGAGCAGGGACCAGTAGCCGATGAGCCGTTCGCGGGCGCGCAGAGCGGCGGTGAACTCGGCTGAGGTGCGGCCGGTTGCCATGAAGGTCTCCGTAATCTCCGTGACGGTCGGGGTGGGGAGGTCTCAGCGGTTGCAGGCCGGCGTCGGGCCGCGCAGGCGGGCGCCCACCTCGTCGCAGGCGGCCAGCACCTCGGCGGACAGTTCTCCCTCCGCGGCGGCGGCGATGTCGGCCTTGAGGTGCTCGACCTTCGAACCGCCGAGGAGCAGTGCGTCGGTGGAGGGGCGGTCCAGCGGCCAGCGCAGGGCGAGGGCGGTCAGCGGCATGCCCGCGTCGGAGGCGATACGGGTGAGGTCGGTGACGGCGCGGAACAGATCCTCGTTCCAGTAGCGCTCGCGGTACATCGCGACCGGCTCGGGATCACCGAAGCGGCCGCTGTCCGAGGCCTGTTCGAAGGTGTGGCGGCCGGTGAGCAGACCGCCGCCGAGCGGGTTGTAGACCATCGTGCGCAGACCGGTGACGGCCGCGTACTCGACGTACTCTTCCTCGATTCGCCGCGCGAGCGGGTTGTGCGGTTGCTGGGCGACGACCGGGCGGGGCGCGCCGACCTCGGCGGCCACGCGGCTGAGCTCGGCGATCTGCCAGGCCGCGAAGTTGGAGACGCCGAGCGCGAGTACCTTGCCCTCCCGCACGAACTCGGCGACGGTCGCCAGGGTTTCGGCGATCGGCGTCGCGGGTCCGGCTGGTGCAGGTAGAGGAGGTCGACGTGGTCGGTGCCCAGGCGCCCCGGGCTGCCGTCGAGCGCGGCGCGCAGGGCCTCGGGGGAGAGCGGCGCGTGGTCGCCCTGGTCGGGGTGCGGGATGCCGGCCTTGGTGGCGAGGACCAGCCGGTCGCGGCGGCCGGGCAGGAGTTTGGCGAGGATGCGCTCGCTCTCGCCGCCCGCGTAGCCGCCCGCGGTGTCCACGCCCGTGATGCCCGCGTCGAGCGCGGTGTCCAGCATCGACGCGGCCGTCGTGCGGTCCGCGGTGTCGCCGAAGGTCATCGTGCCCAGGACGAGACGGGACAGCGGGACGGGGACGTGCGGGAGAGCGATGCCGACGGTCACGTCGATTCCTTCCGGGGCGGGTGATGCCAGCGGTGCCAGTGGTGCCGGGGATATGCGTCTGACGTGCGCCGTCTGCGCGGAATGCGCATGCTGCATCGCCGTCCGCTGGGTGATGGGCGACGGTGCAGGGGAACGCTCGCATGGCTGCGCGAATCGCGCAAGGGTTGTCGCGCGCTTCGCGCACTATTTGCCCCTCGGCTCGCTTTGGGCTCTGACGCCGATCGCAGACGTGCCGCGCGGCGTGGACGGGTAGGGGGCCCCGTCAAAGGTCGAGGAGCGATGCGCGTGCGGCATCAGGGGAACGATCGGGGAGGGACCGTGGCGCTCTTGGATCAACTGCCCGCTCTGCCGGGCGTCGTGGTCGGTTCACTGGGCTCGTACGCGGTGCGGAGCCTGACCGAGCGTCGACGGTGGAAGCGGCAGCGGGAGGAGCGGTGGGACGAGAAACGCTTCGAGACGTCCGTCCCGCTCGTCGGGGACGCGGCGACGATCGCGGCGGCGCGGCGCCGGCACGAGGCGGTCCGGACCGCCGAGTTGCTCGCGGGAGGGGCCGGTGGACGCCGGCATGTGGACCAAGTCCCATCAGCCGGCGAGTGCGGCGCGTGACGCCTTCTAGGCGAGCGCGCGGCGTGACCTCGGCATCACGGGAGGTCCGCCGGCGTCGGGGGAGTGGCCTCGGACGTGGCGGGCCGAACTCTCCGGGTGAGGCGGCCCGCCGGACGTCCAGAGCCTGTCGTCCGGCCCCGCGTCTGCGTCGTGATCCGAACGACAGGCCCTAGGCGATGGAAGCCGAGAGGATGGCCGACACGGCGAGGTTGCAGGACGCCGTCACCCAGACCGCGGGGTGCGGCTCCGGCTCGACCAGGGCCGCGCCCAGGCGCCCCGGCGTGATCAGGTCCACCACCAGGAACGCCACGGCCATCATCACCAGACCCAGCAGACCGAACGCCGCGGTCGACACCAGCCCCTTGCCGAAGTCCTCGTACGTCGTCCAGATGGACGTGAACACGATGCCACCGATGCCGAGCAGCGCGGAGCTGAGCACCATGGCGGCGTTGCGGTTGCGCTCCTCCCATATCTGCCGGCCGAGCTTTCCGGGCGTCAGCACGTCGACCAGGACGATGCCGAGGACCAGCAGGACCAGACCCAGCCCGCCGTAAGCGCTGGCCCTGCCGAGCCCGTTGACGATGTCGCTCATGGGTGCGCGGCTCCGTAGCATGAGAGATCGTGAATGATCGCGGTCAAGGAGAAGCAAAATGTAACGCACCTGTTCGGCGCCCAGATCAGCCCCCTGGCAGCTGGGGACAACCGATGTGCGTCGGGATGTCTCCGTGGGGGGACCCGGGGCAGAAGGAGTCATAGGCGGACCGAACCCCACCGTCGCCCAGGTAAGGAGGGCGCGATGTCCAGGAGACTCGTCCCGGAAGGCGGCCCCTCGCTGCGCGACTGGCTCGGCAACGAGATCTTCTCCCGTGTGGCGGGCCCGGAAGGCACGGAGAACCGAACGCGGATCCACGGCACACCCGGCCCGCGCTGGTTCGGCCCCGAGCGGCCCGTCAGGAGGGTGCACGGGGATGCCGCCATGTTCATCGGCGGCCTGTCGGCCCTGTTGCTCCAGTCGCTCCATCCACTGGCCATGGCCGCCGTGGCCGGGCACTCGGGCTTCCGCGGAGATCCGTGGGGACGGCTCCAGCGGACCAGTACCTTCCTGGCCGTCACCACCTACGGGCCCGCCCGGAGCGCTCAGGAGGCCTGCGACCGGGTACGGGCCGTCCACGAGACGGTGCGCGGCACGACCGCCGACGGCCAGCGGTACTCCGCCGCGGACCCGCACCTGCTGTGCTGGGTGCACGTCGCCGAGACCGACAGCTTCCTGCGCGCCCATCAGCGCTACGGCGCGCATCCCCTCGACGACGAGCAATGCGACGCCTATGTGGCCGACATGGCGCGCGTCGCCACGGCGCTCGGCGTCCCGGACCCGCCGGCGGACGTCGCCGAACTCACCGCGCGCCTGGCCGCCTACCGCGGTGAGCTGCGCGCCACCGACGAAGCGCGCAGCTCGGCCCGTTTCCTGCTGCTGAATCCGCCCGTCCCGTTCCTCGCCCGTCTTCCGTACGGCGTCATCGCCGCCAACGCCGTCTCCCTCCTGCCGCTCTGGGCCTCGCGTGCGCTGTGGCTGCCACGGCTTCCCGTTCTGGAGGGTCCGTGCGTCCGCCCGCTCGGCACAGCGGTGACCGCGGGGATCCGCTGGGCCCTGGCACCGTCCCGTGAGGCGGCATAGTGCTCGTGGCCGCCTCGGCGGTGCAGCCTTTTGGCGTAGGAGTCCTCGCTCTCAAATCGCCGCTGGCACAACGCGGTGCAACGGTCTATCTATGATTTCGTCACAGAACGCCGAAACGATCAGTACGCGCGACTGTCGCCGCCGCAGGCTGAGTCCGGCACTCGTGCTGCTGGTGACCGCCGCGATATTGGGTGTTGCCACCAGGGCGGAAGCTCTGCCGCCCCTTCCGTCCGGGACCGACTGGGACGCCATCGCCGCCTGCGAGTCCGGCGGCAACTGGAAGGCGAACACCGGCAACGGCCATTACGGCGGCCTGCAGTTCAAACAGTCCAGCTGGGTCGCCGCCGGTGGACTGAAGTACGCCCCGCGCGCCGACCTGGCCACGCGCAAGGAGCAGATCTCCGTGGCCAGGCGCCTCGCCGCCCTGCAGGGGATGTCCGCGTGGTCCTGCGCGCGAGCCCAGGCCGACGTGCTCAGGGATGGCTGGTGAGATAACCGCCCATGGACGTGAAGTACTCCGTGGCGCCCAACTCCCGGCCGTCCTCGGTCCGTACGCGTGTGATGGCCAGGCCGTGGTTGCGGCCGGTGCGGGCGTCGGCTCCCGCGACGACGACCACGCCGTCGCCCTCGCGATAGAAGATGCGGCCGGGCGTACCGCCGTAGCGTCCCTCGGAGACCACGGCGGCGAGGACCTCGAGTCGCTTGCCCTTGTGGAAGGCGTAGGCGCTGGGGTAGGGCTCGGACTGGGCGCGGACCAAGCGCTGGAGGTCCTCCGCCGGCCAGGTCCAGTCGATGCGGCTGTCCTCGAGGGACCGCTTGTGGAAGAAGCTGGCCTGTGACCGGTCCTGCTCGGTGAACTCCGTCTGCCCCGAGGCGATCAGGGCGAGCGCGCCGATGGTGACCGGGGCGATGAGGTCGACGGTCTTGTGGAAGAGGTCGGTGGCGGTGTCCGCCGGCCCGACCGGCACCGCCTCCTGCCGGACGATGGCGCCGGCGTCGAGTTCGTCGTTCATCATGTGCGCCGTGACGCCCACTTCGGACTCGCCGTTGATCAGGGCCCAGATCAGCGGGGAGAACCCGGCGTACTTCGGCAGCAGCGAGTCGTGCACGTTCAGGGTGCCGTGGCGCGGAAGGCCGAAGATGCGCGGCGGGATCCAGGTCCGCCAGTTGTTCGCCACGATGATGTCCGGGTCGGCCTCCTTGAGGCGCTGGAACAACTCGTCGTCGTCCGGGCGGTTGCGGATCACCACCGGGACGCCGTGCTCCTCCGCGAGGTCGGCGACGGAGTCGCTCCAGATCTTCTCGTACGCGTGCTCGCTCTTGGGATGTGTCACCACGAGGACCACGTCGTGTTCGGAGTCCAGAAGGGCTTGCAGGGTGCGATGCCCCCAGGTCTGGTAGCCGAACATGACGACCCGCATGGGCTTCCTCCTCAGGGCAGGGATGAACCGAGGGCAAGTAAAGCAAGGCTTGCCTTAGTGCACAACAGGCCCTTGTGGCCGCGCACTTGAGAGCTTAGGCTCACCTAAGTTTTCGGTTTGCCGCTCCGTCGGCGTGCCCGCTCCTCGTACTTTCCCCACGCCTGACAGGCGACCGCCCCGCACGATGGGAGAGACATGTCACGGGTTCTTCCTGGTGACGCAACACCGGTACACGACCTCATCGGCATCGGCTTCGGGCCGTCCAATGTGGCCATGGCGATCGCGATCGGCGAGCACAACGCACAGGCCGCGGAGCAGGAGGTGATCACCGCCCGCTTCTTCGAGCAGCAGCCCTCCTTCGGCTGGCACCGCGGCATGCTCATCGACGACGCCACCATGCAGGTCTCCTTCCTCAAGGACCTGGTGACGCTCCGGAACCCGGCCAGCGAGTTCAGCTTCCTCTGCTACCTGAAGAGCAAGGGACGGCTGATCGACTTCATCAACCACAAGAACCTCTTCCCGCTGCGGGTGGAGTTCCACGACTACTTCGAGTGGGCCGCGGCCCAGGTCGAGGACATGGTCTCCTACGGTCACGAGGTCGTCGGCGTCACGCCGGTCGTCCGGGACGGCGCCGTGGAGCACCTGGAGGTGACGGTCCGGTCGGGGGAGGGTCTCATGGTCCACCGGGCCCGCAACCTCGTCGTCGGCACCGGACTGCGTCCCCTCATGCCGGAGGGCGTGGAGCGTGGCGACCGCGTCTGGCACAACTCCGAGCTGCTGGCGAGGGTCGACGAGCTGGACGGCACAGCGCCCTCCCGGTTCGTCGTCGTGGGCGCGGGCCAGAGCGCCGCCGAGAACGTCGCCTACCTGCACCGCCGCTTCCCCGAGGCCGAGATCTGCGCGGTCTTCTCCCGCTACGGCTACAGCCCGGCCGACGACAGCAGCTTCGCCAACCGGATCTTCGACCCCGCCGCCGTCGACGAGTACTTCGCGGCGCCGGAGAACGTCAAACGCCGGCTCATGGACTACCACGGCAACACGAACTACTCCGTGGTGGACATCGACCTGATCGACGACCTGTACCGGCAGATGTACCGGGAGCAGGTCCTCGGCACCGAGCGGCTCCGCTTCCTCAACGTGTCACGGCTCACCGAGGTCAAGGAGACGCCGGCCAAGGTCCGCGCCACGGTCACGTCCCTCGTCACGGGCGACGAGACGCCGCTCGACGCCGACGTCGTGGTCTTCGCCACCGGCTACAGCCCGGCCGACCCGCTCGGTCTCCTCGGCGAGGTCGCCGACCACTGCCTCCGCGACGACGCCGGCCGCGTCCGTGTCGAGCGCGACTACCGCATCGCGACCGACCCCCGCCTGCGTTGCGGCATCTATCTGCAGGGCGGCACGGAGCACACCCACGGCATCACGTCGTCCCTGCTGTCCAACACCGCCGTCAGGGTCGGCGAGATCCTCGACTCACTGCTCGACCGGGGCCTCGCGTCCGCTGCCGCCGAGGCCCGCACGGTCGCCGACGGGACCGGCAGCACCGCCCGCTAGACCGCAGCCAAAGGGATGACGTACGTCGACATGGGCACGACCGCAGTCGAGCGCCCCGCGCTCAGGGGAAGGACACCGGCCCGCCGGCGACGGGTCGTGGGTCTGTGCACGCTGGTGGTGGTCCTCGTGATCGCGGGAGCGGTCTCGCTGGCCGTCGGTGCCCGCGCGTTGAGCCCCGCCGAGGTGTGGCACGGGCTCTTCGCGGCGCCCGACTCCGACCAGCGGCACACCGAGATCAGGCTCATCGTCCAGACCGTACGGGTGCCCCGGACGGTGCTCGCGATCGTGGCGGGCATCGCCCTGGGGGTCGGCGGGGCGTTGATCCAGGGATACACGCGCAACCCGATCGCCGACACGGGCCTGCTGGGGGTGAACACCGGAGCCTCGTTCGCCGTGGTGTCGGTGATCGCGCTGTTCGGGCTCACCGACCCGTTCCAGTACGTCTGGTTCGCCTTCCTGGGGGCCGCGGCGGCCGGCGTCGTCGTGTTCGGGCTGGCGAGCATCGGCAGGGGAGCCGGCAACCCGCTGACGCTCGCCCTGGCCGGGCAAGGGGTCGCGGTGTTCCTCGCGGCGATGACCACGGCGGTCGCACTGTCGGACCAGGAGTCCCTGAACGCGCTGCGGTTCTGGAACGCGGGCTCGGTGGCCGGCGTCGGCTTCGACGTCATCTGGCCGGTGACCGGCTTCATCGCGGCCGGGCTGGTGTTGGCGCTGACCACGCTGCCCGCCATCAACCTGCTCAACCTGGGTGACGACGTGGCCCGGGGCCTCGGGGTCAACATCGCGCTCAGCCGGACCGTCGGCATCACCGCCATCACGCTGCTGGCGGGCGCGGCGACGGCGGCCTGCGGGCCCATCGCGTTCCTCGGGCTCATGGTCGCGCACGTGGCCCGCCATCTGACGGGGCCGGACTATCGCTGGCTGGTGCCGTACGCCGGTCTGCTCGGGGCCGTCGTCCTGCTGGTCTGCGACATCGTGGGCCGGCTGGTGGTGCGGCCGGGCGAGTTGGACGCGGGTGTCCTCGTCGCTCTCCTGGGTGCCCCGTTCTTCGCGGGGCTGGTGTGGCGCGGAAAGTTCAAGAACGCATGAACGGAACGGGTGTGCGGCCGAACGGGGCGGATGTGAAGGCAGCGGTGGCGCCGGGCGTGCGCTTCGCAGGGGTGTCGTTCGTCTGGCGGCCCTGGGTCGTCCTCGTCACCCTGCTGCTGGCGGCGGCGGCCTTCCTGGTCTTCTGCCTGTCCATCGGCGTCGGCGACTTTCCCATCGGACTGCCGCAGGTGATCGCCACTCTGCTCGGCCGGGGCGAGCAGGTCGACCAGTTCGTCATCATGGACCTGCGGATGCCACGTGCCCTGGCCGGACTCGTCGTGGGGATCGCGCTGGGGGTGTCCGGAGCGATCACGCAGTCCGTCGCACGCAATCCGCTCGCCAGCCCGGACATTCTGGGGATCACCGGGGGCGCCGGTGCGGTCGCCGTGTTCCTGGTGACGGTCTCGGGCGGGGCCGCCTCGGCGATCGTCGACTCCGTCGGCCTGTCCGCGGCGGCGCTCGCGGGCGGACTGGGCACGGGGCTGCTGGTGTACTTCCTGGCGTGGCGGCGCGGGATCGACGGTTTCCGGCTCATCCTCATCGGCATCTCGGTGAGCGCCGTGATGGAGGCGATCACGACCTGGCTGCTGGCCACGGCCGACATCAGGGACGTGGCCCGGGCCCAGGCGTGGCTGGTCGGCTCGCTGGACGACCGGTCCTGGGGCGAGGTCCGTATCGCGCTCTGGGGCACGCTCGTCCTCCTCGTCGTCGTGGCGTGTGCCGCCTTCCAGTTCAAGCCGATGCACCTCGGGGACGACGTCGCGGCGGGTCTGGGCGTCCGGTACACGCGGGTGCGTGCGGTCCTGCTGCTGTGCGCCGTGCTGCTGGCCGGTGTGGCGGTGAGCGCGGCCGGACCGGTCCCGTTCGTCGCGCTGGTGGCGCCGCAGGTGGCCATGCGGCTGGCCAGGTGCCCCACACCGCCGATGGTGGCATCCGGGGTGGTCGGAGCCCTGCTGCTGACCGGTGCGGATCTGGTCGCGCGCACGGCACTGCCGATCAGCCTCCCGGTCGGTGTGGTCACCGCCGCGATCGGCGGCCCCTTCCTCGTGTATCTGCTGGTTCGGGCGAACCTCAGATAGCCGGTACAAAGGTCAGGAAGCGTGAACGGAGGGGGACTTGTGGGCGCTCAGCACACGACAACAACCGAGATCGAGTCCGGAGTCGTCGACGCCGCACGGCTGGAGGCCCGGGGCGTCACGGTCGGGTACGGCGCCCGGACGGTCATCGAGGACCTCGACGTGGCGATCCCGTCCGGGGTCGTGACCACGATCATCGGTCCCAACGGCTGTGGGAAGTCGACCCTGTTGCGGACCTTGTCACGGCTGCTCAAGCCGGCCAGGGGCACGGTCGTCCTGGACGGCGACGACATCGGCAGGCTCCGGACCAGGGACGTCGCGAAGAAGCTCGGCCTGCTGCCGCAGGCGCCGGTCGCGCCGGACGGGCTGACGGTGTCCGACCTGGTCGCCAGGGGCCGCCATCCGCATCAGAGCTGGCTGCGGCAGTGGTCGTCGGACGACGCCGCAGTCGTGGAGCGCGCGCTGGCCATGACCGGGGTGGCCGACCTGGGCGACCGCCCGGTGGACTCCCTGTCCGGGGGACAGCGTCAACGCGTCTGGATCTCCATGACGTTGGCCCAGGGGACCGACCTGCTGCTGCTGGACGAGCCGACCACCTACCTGGATCTGGCGCACGCGATCGACGTGCTCGACCTGGTCGACGACCTGCACGAGTCGGGGTGCACCGTGGTCATGGTGCTGCACGACCTCAACCTGGCCGTGCGCTACAGCGACAACCTCGTGGTGATGAGGGACGGTTCGATCCTGGCGCAGGGGCACCCGCGTGACGTGATCACCGCCGAGCTGCTGCACGAGGCGTTCGGCCTGCGCGCCAAGGTGATCGACGACCCGGTCGGTGACCGGCCGCTCATCGTGCCCATCGGCCGCGCCCACGTTCAACTGCCCTAGATCACACGAATGTTGGAGTAGTTAGGCTAGGCTAACCTCATCCGCTCACGCTAAGGTTTGCCTGCCCTTAGACGGGGGCGCAGTGGACAGCGCGAAAGCAAGGGGAAAGCGGATGCTCCTCACCAGAACGACGCGGACCAAGCCCCGGCGGTGGGCGGCCGCCCTGTCCGCCGCCACGCTCGGCGTCGGCCTCCTCGCGGGATGCGGCTCCGACTCGTCCGACTCCGCGGACAAGGCGAGCAGCGGCAACTCGACCGCCGGCGGCGCGTTCCCGGTCACGGTGGAGCACGCGTTCGGATCCACAAAGATCACCAAGGCCCCCGAACGGGTCGTCACCGTCGGCTACACGGACGACCAGACCGTCCTGGCGTTCGGGACCAAGCCGGTCGGCATGGTCGACCAGTACCCGAACCCGGCGGGCAAGAGCCCCGACATCAACACCCAGTGGCCCTGGGTGAAGGACAAGTGGGGCAGCACCCGGCCCGAGGTCGTCATGAAGAACGGCGACTCCGGCCCCAACTACGAGAAGATCGCCGCCCTGCGCCCCGACCTGATCATCGCGGTCTACTCCGAGGTCGACCGGGCCGCCTACGACAAGCTCTCCAGGATCGCCCCGACGGTGGGCCGCACCAAGGCCGAGAAGGAGCCTTTCAGCGCGCCCTGGCAGGACAACGCCCTGCAGATCGCCAAGGCCCTCGGCAAGGCCGAAGAGGGCGAGAAGATGATCGCGGACGTGCAGGACCAGCTCGCCACGGCCAAGAAGGAACACCCCGCCTTCGGCAAGGAAACCGCCGTCGCGCTGTCCTGGTACGAGAACTCGGTGGCGCCGTTCACCTCCACCGACGTGCGCGGACGACTGGTGTCGGGCATCGGCTTCCAGTACCGGACCGAGATCGACAAGGTCGCGGGCGGCAGCTTCTACACCAAGCTCTCACCCGAACGCATCGACCTGGTCGACGTCGACCGCATCTTCGTCATCAACGACAAGGCGGACACGGCGGCGCTGAAGAAGTTCAAGCTGTTCACCAACCTGGACGCGGTCAAGAACGGCAAGGTGGCCTACCTGCCGGACAGCGAGGGCCCGGCCGTCGGCGCGGCCATCTCGCAAGGCACCCTGCTCTCCATGCCGTACGCGATCGACGAGCTCGTCAAGTCGGTCGGGTAGGTGTGAGCACCACCGACACGCGCGTCGCCCCGGCGGCCCTGCGCACGGCGACCGGACGCGAGGCCACCCGATGGGTCGCGGCGCACTGCCGCGAGACGCCCTGGCTGACGGTCGCCACCGTGCTCACCACGGTGGCAGGGGCGGCGCTCCAGGTCCTCCCCCTGCTCCTGCTCGGCCGCGTGGTCGACGGGGTCGTCGAGGGCGCGTCCCGCTCCGTCCTGGTCACGATCGGGGCGCTGATGGTGGCCGCGGCCCTGCTCGGCGCGGCGGCCACCGCCGTCTCGACCTACCTGATCGGGCGGCTGGGCGCGGACCTGCTCGCGCGGCTGCGCGAAGGCGCCGTCCGGGCGGTGCTCGGAATGCCGAGCGCACGGGTCGAGCAGGTCGGACGGGGAGACGTCCTCTCCCGGGTCGGTGACGACGTGGCCGTCATCTCCAAGGGCATCCGTTCGGCCATCCCCACGGTGTTCTCGGCGGGCGTGCTGGTCGTCATCGCCACGGTCGGCATGTTCGGGCTGGACTGGCGGCTCGGCCTGGCAGGCGCCGGCGCGCTGCCCGCGTACGCCCTGGCCCTGCGCTGGTACCTCCCCCGCTCCGCCCCGCTCTACCGTAAGCAGCGGGCCGCCCAGGCCGACCGGGCACAGGCCCTGATCAGCGGCCTCAACGGCATCGACACGGTCCGGGCCTACCGCCTCGAAGGCGCCTTCCGCGAGAAGGTCACCGAGGAGTCGTGGCGGGTGCGCGACCTCGGCATCGAGGTGTTCCGCTTCTTCGGCCGGTTCGTCGGCAGGGAGAACCGCGCCGAGTTCATCGGGCTCGTCCTGATCCTCGTGGTGGGATACGCCCTGCTGGAGGCCGATGCCGCGAGCCTCGGCGAGGTGTCGGCGGCCCCGCTGCTGTTCCACCGGCTGTTCGTCCCGCTCGGCGCCATCATGTTCACCTTCGACGAGGCACAGAAGTCGGGCGCCAGTCTGACCCGGCTCGTCGGGGTGCTGGAGGAGCCCACCGAGGACCGGCTGGTCGGCGACACGACCGTCGAGTCGCCGGACGCGGGGCCGTACCCGGTGACGGTGGAGGGCCTGACGTTCCGCTACCCCGGTGGCGCGGAGCCGGTGCTGCGGGACGTCAGCCTGACGATCCCGGCCGGCGGTTCGCTCGCGCTGGTGGGGGCGACGGGCGCGGGCAAGACGACCCTGGCCGCGCTGATCGCGGGCATCGGGACCCCGGAGGCCGGGTCGGTGCGCGTCGGGTCGACCGACCTCGCCGGTCTGGACGAGGCCGGGGCGCGCGCCTTGGTCAGCATCCTGACGCAGGAGACCCACGTCTTCTCCGGCACGCTCGCCGACGATCTGCGGCTGGCCGCACCGGAGGCGACCGACGCCGACCTGAGGGACGCGCTGCGCACGGTCGGCGCCGACGGCTGGGTCGAGGCGCTGCCCGACGGGCTGAACACCCTGGTCGGCGAGGGCGGTGAGCGCCTGGACGTCACCAAGGTCGCCCAGATCGCCCTGGCCCGGCTGGTGCTGGGCCGCGCGCCGGTCGTGGTGCTCGACGAGTCGACGGCGGAGGCGGGCAGCGAAGGAGCCGCCGAGCTGGAGCGGGCCGTGCTGGCCGCGTGCTCGGGCCGCACCACGTTGTTCGTGGCACACCGGCTGACCCAGGCCATGACGGCGGACCGGATCGCCGTGCTGGACGCGGGACGTGTGGTGGAGCAGGGAACGCACGAGGAACTGGTGGCTCTGGGCGGCCGGTACGCACGACTGTGGCGGGCCTGGCGCGAAGGCAGTTGAGCAACCCCTGAAGTGAGTCGGTCCGACTTTCCCACGGTGGAAGGAACGCGGAGTCTTCGATGAAGGAACCGAGCGCTCGTCACGTACTGCTGTCCCCCGGACAACTGGCCGCCGTACGCCGGCGCATCGGCGACCATCCCGACCGGACCATCGCCGAGGCGTCCGCCATCGGACTGTCCTACTGGGCGACCGGACTCGGCCCCGACGGCATCGATCTCACGCCCGGCACCCTCTTCACCGAGGTCCTCGGGTGGGTGGACAACGGCGGCGACGGGCCCGGAGGCTGGGAGGTCGGCCCGGACGGCCGCAGCATCGCCGTGCCGGACGGGGTCGTGCTCGCCGACGCGCAGCTCGCACTGGACGACCTGGCGGACTTCCCGGACCGGCCCCTCGGAACCATCGGCCCGTCGAGCGCGGCGGCGAGGCTCACGGCCCTCGCCGAGTGGAACGACACCCGGGCCGACCGGATCCGCCCGACCATCGTGGAGATGTTCCGCGAGCAGGCGCGGACCAGGCCCGACGCCATCGCCGTCGTCGACGAGCGCCGCTCACTGACCTATCGCCAGACAGCGCGACTCTCCGGCCAGTTGGCCCACCACCTGATCGAACGAGGACTCACCGCCGAACAGGTCGTCGGCATCTCGCTCGGCCGCTCCGCCGAGATGGTGATCGGTCTGCTCGCCGTGCTCCAGGCGGGCTGCGCGTTCGTGCCGCTCGATCCCCAGTGGCCCGCCGCGCGCCGGGCCGTCGTCATCGAGGACGCCCGGGTCGTGGCACAGCTCGACGACTCGGGCGAGCCCGCCCCGGGCGAACCGGAAGCCCTGGCCGTCGACCTGGACGACTGGAGGTTCGGCTCGTACCCCACCGAAGGCCCCGAGGTCACCGTCCACGGCGACTCCCTGGCGTACGTCATCTTCACGTCCGGGTCGACCGGGCGGCCCAAGGGCGCGATGATCCGGCACGCGGCCATCAGCGAACGCCTGCTGTGGCAGGTCGACGAGATCCTCGGCTTCGGCCACGACGACGCGTCCCTGTTCAAGGCGCCGCTGTCCTTCGACATCTCCATCAACGAGATCTTCCTGCCGCTGGTGAGCGGCGCCCGCCTGGTGGTGCTGCGGCCCGGCGGCGAACGCGACCCGCACCACCTGCTGAGCGTGATCGCCGAACAGCGCGTCACCTTCACCTACCTCGTGTCGTCCATGCTGGACGTACTGCTGGAGATCGCGGGCGACTCCGGGAAGCTGGACAGCCTGCGGCACGTGTGGTGCGGCGGCGAGGTGCTGACCCCGGAGCTGTACGAGCGGTTCCGCAGGCGGCTCGACATCCCCATGTACCACGGCTACGGCCCGGCCGAGACGACGATCGGCGTCTCGCACGTCATCTACCGGGGCGCGGCGGAACGCCTGTCCACGTCGATCGGCAAGGCCAACCCCAACACCCAGCTGTACGTCCTGGACGACGAGCTGCGCCCCGTCCCGGTCGGAGTCGGCGGCGAACTCTACGTCGGCGGATTCCTCCTGGGACGCGGATACGTGGGCGCCCCCGGCCTGACGGCCTCGCGGTTCGTCGCGAACCCCTTCGCCGACGACGGCTCCCGCCTGTACCGCACCGGTGACCTCGCACGGTTCGCCCCGGACGGTTCGCTGGACTTCCTCGGACGGGCCGACAACCAGATCAAGATCCGCGGCATGCGGCTGGAGATCGAGGACGTCGAGGTCGGTCTCGCGGAACACCCCGGCGTACGGCACACCTGCGTCGTCGCGAAGAAGAACACGGCGGGCGGCACCTACCTCGTGGGGTACGTCATCCCGGCCGCCGGGCAGGAGGCCCTGCGCGCGGACGAGGTCAAGGCGTGGGCCGCCCAGCACATGGTCGAGTACATGGTGCCCGCCCACATCGTCGTCATGACGGAGTTCCCGCTCACCGCGAACGGCAAGCTCGACCGGAACGCCCTGCCCGAGCCCACCACCGCCACGGGCGAGCCGACCCGGCCCACGACCGAGAACGAGCGCGCGGTGGCCGCCGCGGTCGCGGCGGTACTGCGACTCGAAGAGGTCGGTGTCGACCAGGACTTCTTCCAGCTCGGCGGAGACAGCATCCTGGCGATCTCGCTGCTCAGCGCGTTGCGCGACTCCGGCCTCCACGTCACGGCACGGCAGATCTTCACCCACGGCACCGTGGGGGCCCTGGCGGCGGTGGCGAGCCGTGAGGAGAGCGCCACGGTGGACCACCGCGACGTCGCCACCGGCCCCGTCGTCGGCTCACCCGTCGTGCAGTGGCTGGGCGAGACCACGGACGCGATCGAAGGCTTCGTCCAGTCCGTCGTGCTGAACACACCTGCGGACCTCACCGCCGACGCCCTCGACGAGATCCTCACCGCGCTGTTGCGTAGGCACGACATGCTGCGGGCCAGGCTGGTGCGCGGCGACCGCTTCGGCTTCGACATACCGGAGGCCGGCCAGGCCGCTGCCTCGTGGCAGGAGAGCGACCTGCCGCTCGACGAGTGCGTCGCGCACGCCACCGACGGGCTCGACCCTTCGGGCGGCGTGATGCTGCGTGCCGTCTGGCGCCGTACGGCACGACAACTGGTCCTGGTGGCCCACCATGTGGTGATCGACGGCGTGTCCTGGCGGATCCTGATGGAGGACCTGGCCACGGCATGGCGGCAGTTCACCTCGGGCACACCGGTCGAACCGCCCCCGGCGGGCACGTCGTTCCGGCGCTGGACGCAGCTGCTGGAGCGCGCGGCGTTCGATGCGGACAGTTCCTACTACCGGTGCCCCCTGCCGGGACCGGACGAGCCGATCGGCAGGCGCGCGCTGTCCGCGGCCGACACCGTCGCACGGGAGCGGGCCCGCACCGTCTCGGCCGGCCCGGACGTCACGGCCGCCCTGCTGGGCGAGATCCCCGCCAAGTTCCACGCGGGAGTCAACGACGTCCTGCTGACCGCGCTCGCCGTCGCCCTCGCCCGCCGGCGCCGCGACCTCGGGCAGGCGCAGACCTTCGCGCACATCGAACTGGAAGGACACGGCCGCGAGGGACGGTTCGTGGCGGACTCCGCCGGCTTCGAACCGGAACTGTCCCGGACCGTGGGCTGGTTCACCACCCTGTTCCCGGTGGTCGTGGACCCCGGTGCGGCGGCCGACCTCACGGCACCCGAGTACCTGGCCGCCGCGCTCAAGAGGGTCAAGGACGACCTCGCCGAGGTTCCGGACAACGGCGTCTCCTACGGCGCCCTGCGCTACCTCACCCACACCGAGTTCGACGCGCCGGCCCCGCAGGTCCTCTTCAACTACCTCGGCCGCTTCGACGCGGGCGCTCCGGGGGACTGGCAACTCGCCCGCACCACCGGCCAGCTGGGCGAACGGCGCGACCCGCGTATGCGCCTGCCGCGCCCCCTGGAGTTCAACGCCATCGCCGAACCCGCCGCCACCGGCGCGTACGAACTGGTCACCACCATCTCCTGGCCCGACGGCATGTTCACCGACGAGGACATCGCGGTCCTCGCCGGCTACTTCCGGGAGGCTCTGACCGGCCTGGCCGCGCTCGACCGGGGCGGCCACTCGCCCAGCGACTTCCCCCTGGTGCCGCTCACCCAGGCCGACGTCGACGACCTGGACGGCCCGGCACTGCGGGACGTCCTGCCGTTGACCCCGCTGCAGGAGGGCCTCTACTTCCACTCGGTCTTCGACGACGACTCCACGGGTGCCTACGTCGAGCAGCAACTCCTCACCCTGGAGGGCGACGTGGACGAAGGCCGGCTCGCGGCCGCGGCCACCCGCCTGCTCACGCTGTACCCGAACCTGGCCGCGCGGTTCGTGGCGCTGGCCGACGGCCGGGTGGCCTCCGTGCTGGAGCGCGGCGTCGAGGCGCCCTTCACCACGCTGGACCGCCCCGGCATCACCGACACCGAGCTGCGCGACCTCGCAGAGCGGGACCGCCGCGCGGGATTCGACCTGGCCACCGGCCCGCTGATGCGGTACACGCTCATCCGCGGGGGCACCGGCCGCCACGTCCTGGTGCAGACCGTGCACCACATCATCGCCGACGGCTGGTCGGTGCCGCCGATGCTCCGCGCGCTGCTGGCCGAGTACCACGCGCCGGGGACCGTGTACCCGTCCGGCGGCTTCTCCGACTACGTCCACTGGCTCGCCGGACGGGACGACGACGAGAGCGATCGCGTCTGGCGCGAGCAACTGGCCGGCCTGCCCGGCCCTTCACTGGTCGCCGAGGGGCACACCCCGTCCGACCGGTTCACCGAGACCGCCGCGCAGCCGGAGGACGACATCGACGCCGCCGCCCGGGCGGCCGGAGTTCCGCTGAGCGTCGCCGTGCACGGCGCCTGGGCGGTGACACTGGGCGGCATCCTGCACAGCACCGACGTGGTCTTCGGCTCGACGGTGTCCGGGCGCGACGCCGATGTGTCCGGCGTCGAGGACATGGTGGGGCTGTTCATCAACACGATCCCCGTGCGGGCCGGCTGGACCGGTACGACCACGGCGGGCGATCTGCTCGCCTCGGTACGGGAACACCAGAACGCGGTGCTGCCGCACCAGCACGTCTCCCTGGCGAGGATCGGCCGCCAGGCCGACGCCGGCTCCCTGTTCGACACCCTGGTGGTGTTCGACGTCGCGACCGACACCGGCGCTCTGCGGCGTCCCGGCGACACCCTCGTCATCACCGGCATCGTGAACGAGGGCGCCCCTCACTACCCGTTGACGCTGGTGGTGGAACGCACACACGACGGCCGTCCGCGCTTCAACCTGATCTACGACGGAGAGCTGCTGCGGGAGGCGACCGCCCGGGCACTCCTGCGTACGTTCTCCGCCACCCTCACCGCCCTGCTCACCCGGCCGGACACCCTGGTCGACGACCTGGCGCCCGAGAAGGGGCGGCTGCCCGCAAGGAACACTGCGACGACCCTGGGCGCACTGTTCGACGCCTCCGCACACCGTGCCCCGGCCGCCACCGCCGTCACGCAGTGCGACCTCGACGGTGGCACCCGGCCCTTGTCGTACGGCGAACTGGCCGCCGCGAAGGACGACTTGGCCTCGGCCCTGCGCACAGCCGGTGTGGGTCCGGGCCGGCGGGTCGCCGTCGCAGTCCCGCGCTCCCTGGAGCAGGTCGTCGCCCTGGTCGCCGTCGTCAGCGCCGGCGGCGCGTACGTGCCGCTGGACCTGGCCTACCCGGACGAACGGCTGGAGTACATCCTCGCCGACGCGGCTCCCCAGGTCGTCCTCGTCGACCCCGACCAGCGGGACCGCTTCACGGCACTACTGACCCGGGCGGGTGTATCGGCCCGCGTGCTCGTCCAGGGAGACGAGCTGCCGGCGGGGGAGACCGCTGAGGCGGAAGTGAGTCCGCACGACCCGGCCTACGTGATCTACACCTCCGGATCCACCGGTCGGCCCAAGGGCGTCGTCGTCCCGCACTCCAGCGTGGTGACCCTGCTCGCCGGCACCCGGCCCGACATGGACTTCGGCCCGCACGACGTATGGGTCCAGTTCCACTCCTTCTCGTTCGACTTCGCGGTCTGGGAGCTGTGGGGCGCCCTGGCGTACGGCGGTGAACTGCTGGTGCCCGAGTACGGGCTGACCCGCTCCCCGGTCGACTTCCACCGGCTGGTCCGCGAACGCGGGGTGACCGTCCTCAACCAGACGCCGTCGGCGTTCTACCAGTTCATCGAGGCCGACCGGCATGCCGGTGAGCCGCTGCCCGCCCTGCGCCGGATCATCTTCGGCGGTGAGGCCCTGGACCTCGGTCGGTTGCGCGGCTGGACAGAACGGCACGGCACCGCCTCGCCCGAGCTGGTCAACATGTACGGCATCACCGAGACCACCGTCCACGTCACCCACCGGGTGCTGACCGACGAGGACTTCGCACGCGGCGAGGACGTCAGCCCGATCGGCGGCCCGATCCCCGGCCTGGTCACCTACCTGCTCGACGACCGGCTACGCCCGGTGCCGCCGGGCCGGGTGGGTGCCATCTACGTCGCCGGCGACCAGGTGGCGCTCGGCTACCTGGGCAGGCCGGGGCTCACGGCGGGACGGTTCGTCGCGGACCCGTTCACGGGGGACGGCTCCCGCATGTACCACACGGGCGACCTCGCCCGCCGCACGCTCGACGGCGAGCTGGAGTTCATCGGCCGGGCCGACGACCAGGTGCAGTTGAAGGGCTTCCGCGTCGAGCTCGGCGAGGTGGAGTCCGCGGTGCGGGAACTCGACGGTGTGGTCGATGTGGCTGTCACCGTGGCGGACAGCGGCGATCACCTCGTCGCCCATGTGGTGGGCCGGGTGCCCACCGACCTCACAGCTCGCCTGTCGTCCAAGCTGCCCGTCCACATGATCCCCGGCAGGGTGCTCACGATCGAGGCCCTACCGCTGACGGTCAACGGCAAGCTGGATCGGAAGGCCTTGGCCGAACGCGCGCAAAGGGGCGCGGGACTGTATATGAATGCGGCTCCGCCGCGGGGCGCGACCAGCCCCATCGCGCCCGCGGACGACAACTCAGCCGCCGCCGCACTCGTCGCCGTCTTCGCCGAGGCGTTGCAAGGCAGCGCGGTGGACGAAGACACCGACTTCTTCCGCGCCGGAGGCGACAGCATCATCGCCATCACGGTCGTGAACAGGGCCCGAACACTCGGCCTGCCGATCGCACCCCGGGACGTGTTCCTGCTCAAAACTCCCCGTGCACTCGCCGAGCACCTGGGGACACAGGCCCCCCAAGCCGAGATCGCCCCCGCCGTCCGCGATGAGGGCCCGCTCCCCCCGACCCCGATCATCCTGCGCCAGCGCGAACTGGGTGGCTCACTCGCTCGATTCGCCCAGGCCAGGGCACTGAGCGCCCCCGAGGGCACCGGCTTCACGGACGCCCAGCACGCCGCGAACGCCCTCGTCGCCACGCACCCCGCCCTGCGGCTGAGGCTCCGCACCGACCACGGCGTATGGACCCTGCGAACCGAACCCGCCCGCCCGATCACCGTCGTACGGCCGGACACCACCGACCCCACCAGGGCGGCGAACGAGGCCGCCGGTCGCCTCGACCCCGAGTCCGCGGACATCGTCGCGTTCTCCTGGCTGGAGTCGACCCGGACCCTGGTCGTCACCGTGCACCACCTCGCCGTCGACTCGGTGTCCTGGCTGATCCTGCTGGACGACCTGGCCACCGCCCTGCGCGGGGAGCCCCTGCCGCCACCGACCACGTCCTACGCCGAGTACGCCGAAGCGCTGACGCTCAGGTCCGCGCACGCGATCGACGCCCTCGGGCAGTGGGTCAGCACCCTCCAGGCCCCCGCGCCGATGCCCGCCGTCCACGACCTGCGCGAGACCACGGTCGTCCTCGCCCCCGACGTGAGCGAGCGCGTGACCCGCACCGCGCCCTGCGCACTCGGCATCGGTCTCACCGAGTTGCTGTGCGGCGCCCTGCGCACCGCGCTGACCCGCGTCCAGCCGACCCCCACCGACCTCGCGATCGAGCTGGAGCGACACGGCCGGGTCCCGCTCCTCGAACACCACGACTACACCCGCACGGTCGGCTGGTTCACCGCCATCGCGCCCGTACGGCTCACCGCGCACACCGACCCCGTCGCCGCCGCCCGCGAGCTCGCCGAACGTCAGCCGGACGAGACGGCGCACGTCACGTACGGCATGCTCCGGTACCTCAACCCGCAGACGGCACCGCTGCTCACCGCCCGCCCTCAAGTGCTGTTCAACTACCTCGGCCGGGGCAGCGAGTCCCAGGCGCTGCACATCACCGGTGGCGACCAGGGCAGCCCGTACGCCGTCGAGGTCAACGCGTGGCTCGACGAGGACACGGGAAGCCTGCACGCGGCCTTCACCCTCGCCGAGGGCGTGCCCGACGAGATCACCGAGCACTGGCTCGGCGCCCTGCACGGCATCGCGGACGCCTCCGCGACCGCCGAGCGCACGGCACCGGTCACCCCGCTCCAGCGAGGCCTGTTCTTCCAGGCGCAGATGGCGGGTCCGGCCGGGCACTACGTCGCCCAGAGCTGGTTCACCTTCGACCGGCGGCTGGACACCGACGCCCTGGCCGAGGCGATGGCGTACGTCATCGCCCGGCACCCGGTCGTGGGTGCCGGCTTCACCGCCGACGACGACGGAAACCCCGTCCAGGTCCTCGCGCCCGGCCGCCGCGTCGACGTCCGTACGATCGCCCTGTCCACGGAGGCGGAAGTCGACGCCCTGCGGGTCCGCGACCGGGACACGGGATTCGACCCCGCCGAGCCGCCGCTGATCAGAATGACCGTGGTGCGGCTGCCCGACGACCGCGACGGCCTGCTGCTGAGCTACCACCTGCTGCTGTGGGACGGCTGGTCCCGCGAGATCGTGCTGCGGGACCTGTTCGACGCCTATCGAGCCGTCCTCGCGGGCGAGCCGCCGGTGCCGACACCGGCCACGCCGAGCTTCGAGGACCACGCGCGGGCGCTCCACGCCAAGGATCCGGCCGTGTCGGAACGCTTCTGGGCGGAGCACCTGGCCGGGCTTCCCGGCCCGACGCTGCTCGCGGGACCGGCACCGGCCCTCTCCGACGCCCTGCCGCGCGCCCTGGTGCACACCCTGTCCGCCGAGCGGTCGGAGCTGCTGCGGGAAGCGGCCAAGGTGCACGGCGTCACGCTCAACTCGGTGCTGACCGGTGCGTTCGGCCTGCTGCTGGGCGCCCGCACGGGCCGCAGCGACGCCGTGTTCGGCGTGACCGTCTCCGGCCGGGAGGGCGAGGGGCTGTCCGGCATCGTCGGCGTGCTGCTCAACACCGTGCCCACGTGGACGCGGGCCCGGCCGGACGACACGGTCCGGGAGTACCTGTCGGCCGTGCAGGCGGCCAGGGTCGAGGCGATGGAGCACGAGCACCTCGGGCTCGGCGAGATCCAGCGGGCCGGCGGGCACGACACCCTCTTCGACAACCTGTTCGTGCTCCAGAACTTCCTGGACCTGGACGCCTTCGCCGAGATGAACACCAGGCACGGCATCACCTCGGTGCGGGCCGACGACTCCACCCACTATCCGTACACCTGGGTCGTCACGCCCGGCGACCGGCTCACGGTCAAGCTGGAGTACCGCGACGAGGACGACGAGAACGCCCGGCGCCTCATCGACGACTACCTGCGCGTCCTCGAAGACCTGGCGCGGGCGACCGGACCGGTCGGCGCGTTGCCCGGGCTCGGGCCCCGGCCCCGGCCGGGTGAACGGACGGACGTCGGCACGGACACCGTCGTCGACCGGTTCGACCGGGCCGCCGACCGCGACCCGCGACGGGTGGCGCTGGTCGCCCACGGCTCGACCATGACCTTCGCCGAACTACGGGACCGCAGCCGGGCCGTGGCGGGTGTGCTCGCCCGGCGCGGCATCGGCCCCGAGGCGACCGTGGGACTCGCGATCCCGCGCTCCCTCGACTCGATCGTGGCGCTGTTCGCCGTACTGCGCGTCGGCGCCGCGTACGTGCCGCTGGAGCTGGATCACCCGGACGAGCGGATCGCCGCGATCGTCGAGGACGCCCGCCCGGACGTGATCCTCACGGTGCGCGCGGTGTCGCCGCGGCTGACCGGCGATCTGCTCGAACTGGACCGGCCCCTCCCGGCGGCCGAGCCGTTCGTCACGTTCGCGCCGGACGACCCCGACCGGCTCCGGCACCCCGCGTACACGATCTACACCTCCGGATCGACCGGGAAGCCCAAGGGTGTGGTGACCGAGTACGCCGGTCTCACCAACATGCTGATCAACCATCAGCGCCGCATCTTCGAACCGGTGCTGGCCGAGCACGGGCACCGGGTCTTCCGGATCGCGCACACCGTGTCGTTCGCGTTCGACATGTCGTGGGAGGAACTGCTGTGGCTGGCCGACGGGCACGAGGTGCACATCTGCGACGAGGAGTTGCGCCGTGACGCGCCCCGCCTCGTCGAGTACTGCCTGGAGCATGGCATCGACGTCGTCAACGTGACGCCGACGTACGCGCAGCAGCTGGTCGCCGAGGGGCTGCTCGACGACCCGGAGCGGCGGCCGGCGCTGGTGCTCCTCGGCGGCGAGGCCGTCACACCGGCGTTGTGGCAGCGGCTCGCCGAGACCGAGGGGACGGTCGGCTACAACCTCTACGGGCCGACCGAGTACACCATCAACACCCTGGGCGTCGGCACCTTCGAGTGCCAGGACCCGGTGGTGGGCGTGGCGATCGACAACACGGACGTGTACGTGCTGGACCCGTGGCTGCGGCCGCTGCCGGACGGTGTACCCGGAGAGCTGTACGTGGCGGGCATCGGCATCGCGCGCGGCTACCTGGGGCAGCCGGCCCAGACCGCCCACCGGTTCGTGGCCTGCCCGTTCGGCGCCCCGGGCGAGCGCATGTACCGCACGGGGGACCTGGTGGTCCGCAGACCCGACGGCAACCTGATGTACCTGGGCCGCACCGACCAGCAGGTCAAGATCCGCGGTCACCGGGTCGAACTCGGCGAGGTCGAGGCGGCGTTCGCCGCGCACCCCGCGGTGCGGTTCGTCGCCGCGGTCGCCCAGCCCGACCCGCAGGTCGACGGGGCGTACCGGCTGGCCGCCTATCTCGTGCTGGACGGCGCGGAGCCGGCGACGGTCGCCGCCGAAGTGGGCGCCGCGCTGCCCGACTTCCTGCGCCCGACGCACTACGCCCGGGTCGACAGCATCCCGCTCACGGTGAACGGGAAGGCTGACACGAAGGCCTTGCCGGAGGCCAAGCCGCTCGGCGCGCTGACCACGGCGGGGGAGCGGGGCCCGCGGACCGAGACCGAGGCCGTGGTGTGCGAGTTCTTCGCCGAGGCCCTGGACCTGGACGACGACGAGGTGAGCGCGGTGAGCGACTTCGTGTCCCTGGGGGGACACTCCATGCTGGCGGTACGGCTCACCGGACTGCTCCGCCGCGAGTTCGGACCGGTGATCACGATCCGAGACCTGTTCACCCTGCGCACCCCGGAAGCGATTGCCCACCACCTCGATGACCAGTCCTGACACGCAGCGGCCCCGCCCGGGGTCCGACATCCTCCGCACCGCTCTGCGCCGCAACCTCGGCGCCATGGTCTGGGGCACCGTCCTCATGGGCCTGTACCAGGCCGGTGAGACGGCCTTCCCGATCGCGCTCGGCCTGATCGTCGAACACACCATGCGGGACCGGAACCTCGGCTCGCTCGGCCTGTCGATCGCCGCGCTGGCCGTGATCATCACGACCGTGTCGCTGTCGTGGCGGTTCGGGATGCGCATCCTGCAGAAGGCCAACACGACCGAGGCGCACCGCTGGCGGGTGCGGGTCGCCGCCTGCGGACTCCAGCCGGTGGCCCGGGACGTCGACCTCAAGTCCGGCGAGGTGCTGACCATCGCCACCGAGGACGCCGACCAGACCGCCGACATCATCGAGGTGGTGCCGTTGCTGTTCAGTTCGCTGGTCGCGGTGGTCGTCGCGGCGGTCGCGCTGGGCCTCGCCGACGTCCGGCTGGGCCTGCTGGTGATCGTGGGCACTGTCGCGATCATGTCGATCCTGAGCGTGCTGTCCAGGCGGATCGGCTCCAGCACCCAGGAACAGCAGGCCCGTGTGGCGCGGGCGGGCGCGAAGGTCGCCGACCTGATCACCGGCCTGCGCCCGCTGCACGGCTTCGGCGGCAACCACGCCGCGTTCCGGTCCTACCGGAAGGTCAGCACGGAGGCGAAGCTCCAGGCGATCACCGTCGCCAAGGTGAACGGCGCCTACGCGGGCGCCGCACTGGCCCTCAACGCGGTCCTCGCCGGCGCGGTGACCCTGACGGCCGGCTGGCTGGCGTTCGACGGACAGATCACCATCGGCGAACTCGTCATGGCCGTGGGACTGGCGCAGTTCATCATGGAACCGCTCAGGCTGTTCTCCGAGATGCCGAAGTACGTGATGATCGCGCGCGCCTCCGCCGCGCGGATGGCTCTGGTGCTGACCGCGCCGCCGGTCGGCACCCCGGGACCGGAGCGCCCCGCGGCGGGCGGGAACCTGGAGCTCGACGGTGTCCGGTACGGCACCCTGCGCGGCCTCAAGTTCCAGGTGTCCGCAGGGGAGTTCGTGGCGATCGCCGCCTACCGGCCGCGCGTGGCGGCCGACCTCGCCGCGGTCCTGGCCGGGCATGTCCCGCCCGGCGCGTACGAGGGAGCGGTACGGGTCGGCGGGCGGGAACTCGCGGACCTGTCGATCGAGGCGGTACGCGAGCACATGCTGGTGAACCCGTACGACGGCGAGATCTTCGCGGGCACCCTCCGCACGAACATCGACCCGTCGGGAACCAGCCGGACCGTGCCCGAGGCCGTGGAGGCGTCCATGCTGACCGATGTCGTCGCCCTCCACCGGGACGGACTCGACTACGGCGTCCGCGACCGCGGCGCCAACCTCTCCGGCGGGCAACGCCAACGGCTCTCCCTGGCACGGGCGTTGGCGGCCGACTCGGACATCCTCGTACTGCACGACCCGACGACGGCCGTCGACGCGGTCACCGAACAGCTCATCGCGCGCAACGTCGCGAAGCTGCGCCGGGGCCGCACCACCGTCGTGATCACCAGCAGCCCGGCGCTGCTGGACGCGGCCGACCGGGTCCTCGTCCTCGACGACGGGGTCGTCACGGCCGAGGACACCCATCGCAACCTCCTCGCCACCGACGAGGACTACTGTCTGGCGGTGGCGCGGTGACCTGTCTCGCTAGGCAAGGGCCCAGGCGACATCCCTGAGCAGGGCGTGCCGCCAGCCCGCCCGGTCGTGACCGGCGGCCGACCGCGAGACCCGTACGGTCGCGCCGGCCCGTTCCGTCAGGGACTCGGTCAGTTCGCAGTGGGGCAGCATCGCCGTCTCGTGTTCCCCGACGTCGAACGCGATCCGCAGACCGGACAGTCCGGGATGCTCCCGAAGGCGGGCGGCGATGCTGCCGCCGACCGGGCCGCCCAAGGGGTCCGGCAGGTCCATGGCCTCGGGCGTCCACCAGAACGACCCGGACTGGCAGGCGACGCGGGACACGAGGTCCGGGAACTCCAGCGCCGCGTACATCGCGCTCAGTCCGCCGAGGCTCTGCCCGGCGACCACCAGCCGGTCCGGGTCGGCGGGTACGCCGGACTCCGCCACCAGCGGCAGCAACTCGTCCCGCACCGCCTCCCACAGCCCGGGCTCGCACGCGAACTCGGCGGCCCTGTCCTTGGCGGGCAGGAAGACGAGGGTGACCGGGGGCATCTCGCCACTGGCGACGGCGGAGTCGAACGCGGTCATGGCCGGATGCAGGTACAGCCAGTCGTCCCCGTCGAGCAGCAGGACCACCGGTCCGCCGCCGCCCACCGGGTGCAGGTGTACCGTACGCCGCCCGCCGAGCCGTTCACCGGCCCAGCGGATCCGCGTGCGGGGGAGGGGCAGTACGCCGTCGGCGCCGACGACCGGCCAGTGCGGTTGGGCGGGGGCGTCCGGGGTCGCGGTGACGGACCGGTCGCCGCCCGCGCCCACCGGGTTGAACGGGTCGGCGTACGCCCCGTCGCCCGTGAGGAACCGGTAGGTCACCCGCAGTCGCGGGGGCATGCGCACCTCGGCGTACCAGCAGTCCGTGTCGCCCCAGCGGCGCAGCGGAACCGGCCCCGACCAGCTCTCGAAGTCGATGCTCGCCGCCGACCCGCGCCACAGGAACAGGGTCACCCAGCCGCCGCCCCCGTCGGGGACCGACACGGGAGCCCGCACCGCCGCCCAGAAGTCGTCGGTGCCGGGTGCGCCGGGCAGCCCGAACCCGGCGAAGGCGCTCTCCATGTCGGCCGTGACCGGGCGCATGAACGTCTCCTTGTGAGAGGGGAGGGGCGACGGCTAAGCTCCTGTCAATTAGGCCAGGCTAACCTAAGGTTGACGTTCCGAGGAGGCCCTCAGCATGAGCACCAACCCCTTCGACGACAACGAAGGCCGGTTCCTGGTCCTGGTGAACGACGAGGGCCAGCACTCCCTCTGGCCGTCCTTCGCCGAGGTGCCCGGGGGCTGGACGGTCGTCTTCGAGGAGAACACCCGGGAGGCGTGCCTGGAGTACGTCGAGTCCCACTGGACCGATCTGCGACCGCGCTCCCTCTCCGCGTAGCTCAGACGTGTGCCGCCGGGGTGCCGGGCAGCGGAGTGCGGGCCGGGCGTTCGGCGAGGACGTCGAGGATGTTGTCGACCGCCAGGTCGACCATGGCGGCCCGGGTGGTCTCGGTGGCCGACCCGATGTGCGGCAAGGTGACGACGTGCGGCTCCGTCACCAGCGGTGACAGTTCCCTCCCCATGGGCTCGCGCTCGAAGACGTCGAGTCCTGCGGAGTGCAGTCGTCCCCCGCGCACCGCGGCCAGCAGGGCCTCCTCGTCCACGACCCCACCGCGCGAGGTGCTGACGAGCGTGGCCGTGGGCTTCATGGCGGCCAGTTCGCGCGCCGAGACGAGATGCCGGGTCTCCTCGGTGAGCGGTACGTGCAGCGACACGATGTCGGACTCGGCCAGGAGCGTGGCCAGATCGACCGGAGCGGACAGGCCGTCGTCGGGCGCGTAGGGGTCGTGGTGGAGGACGCGCATGCCGAACCCCTGGGCCCGGCGGGCCACCGCGCGGCCGATCTGGCCGTAGCCGATCAGGCCCAGCGTGGCCCCGTGGATGTCCAGGCCGAGGTAGTCGTGCATCCGGAACAGGCCCCAGGAGCCTTCCGCGAGACTCGCGCCGGCGGCGCCGATCCGGCGGCGGGCGGCGAGGATCAGGGCGAACGTGAGGTCGGCGGTGGTCTCCGCGAGCACCCCCGGGGTGTGGGTGACGACGATGCCGCGCTCCGCGGCGGCCGCGCGGTCGACGTTGTCGAAGCCCATGCTCGCCAGCCCGACGACCCGCAGCGAGGGTCCGGCGGCGTCCATCAGCGCGCCGTCCACCGGGTCGTTGCCCAGGGCGAGGACACCGCTCGTTCCAGGCGCAAGCGCGGCGAGGTCCGAGTGGCCGGGCTTGCCGTCGCCGGGCCAGGCCACCACCTCGGCCGCCTCGGACAGACGGCCGACACCGTGGCCGGGCAGGTTCTCACGGGTGACGAGCACACGCTTCTTCATTCATGTCTCCAGGGCAGTGAATTTCGCAGAAAAGTAGCCGCGACCGCCATCGGAAACAAATAAAGATTTCGTGTGACGCTATTGCTCTTCCTTATTCTTCGTGCGGTGTCCCGTCGAAGGCCGTGATGAGTTCGAGGAACAGGTCGTGCACCGCCAGAGCGGGTTCGGAAAGGGGCTGGTTGTCCGAGGTCACCAACGACAGCTTGACCTGGATCACGGGATTCACGATGCGGCGCACGGACAGGGAACGGACGTCGAGGATGGCGCGCGCCGCCGACCAGGGCAGGACGGTGGCGCCGAGGCCCGCGTCGACGGCGTTGACGAGCGTCAGCGCGGACTCGACCTCGCCCACCACGTCGGGCAGCAGGGACGCCTGCTGGAAGGCGGCGTCCACCACCTGCCGGATCGTGTGGATGCGGCTGGGAAGCAGCAGCGGCACGCCCTTGAGCTCGTCCAGGCCGACCTCGCCCGCCCCGTGCGGCGCCGTACCGCCGGGGGCGCCGATCAGGAACAGGTCCTCGGTCCGCAACGGCTCGAACTGCACGCCCCGCAGCGGACCGGCCCCGTAGATGAACGCCATGTCCATCCGGCCGGTCATGATCGCCTCGCTGATCACGCCGCCGAAGTTCTCGTTGATGTGCAGCAGGATCTCCGGGTAGCGCTCGCGCACGCTCTTGAGCAGCGGCAGCGCCAGAGCCGCGCCGAGACTGTACGGCGCGAGCCCCACGGACACGCTGCCGGCGGGCGCCCGCCCGGAGACCGAGACCGCGGCGTGCGCGAGGTCCACCTGCCGCAGGATCAGCTGGGCGTGCCGGTACAGCGCCCGGCCGGCCTCGGTCGGGGCGACGCCGCGCTTGCTGCGGATCAGCAACTGCTGCCCGAACTGCGCCTCCAGCGCGGACAGCTGCTGGCTGAGCGCCGGCTGCGCGATGTGCAGGATGTCGGCCGCGCGCGTGATGCTCCCCGCGTCGATGATCTTGATGAACGAGTACAGACGCCTGGTGTCCATGCGAGGCCTTCCACGGGAGCGGAGCCTCATCGTAGGGAGGGCCCACCCCGAAGCGCAGCCCCGAAGAGAGCCCGGGATGTGAGGCAGGTCATAACCGTTCGCGATAACGCCAGATCGAACACATATTGGCGGTCAAGCGAGCATGGGATTAAGTTGAGCGGAACATCCAGCCAGGATTCTTCTCGGGAAATCGCCGGAACGTGACGGAATTCCCTTTCTCGTATTGTCCTTCCCCATATTCTTCCGGAGGACGTCATGACGCCCGTGGTTGACCTCGTCGCCGATCTCGGCGAGGGATTCGGTGCCTACACGATGGGCGACGACGCAGCCCTCCTGGACATGCTGACGTCCGCCAATGTCGCCTGCGGATTCCACGCCGGTGATCCGCGCATCATGGACACCACCGTCCGGCACTGTGTGGAGAAGCGGGTGGCCGTGGGCGCCCACCCGAGCTTCCCGGACCTGGTCGGCTTCGGCCGCCGGGCGATGGACCTCACCCCGGAGGAGGTCCGTACCGACGTGCTGTACCAGGTCGGCGCCCTCCAGGCGTTCGCCGTCGCGCACGGCACCCGGGTCCGGCACGTCGCTCCGCACGGACGCCTGGGCAACCTGGTCGCGGTACGCGCCGACTACGCCCGTGCCGTCGTGGACGCCGTCGCCGCCCTGGACGAGTCGCTGATCGTCCTCGCGCAGGACGGCGAACTGGCCGACGCCGCCCGCGCCCGAGGACTGCGCGTGGGCATCGTCGGTATCGCCGACCGCGCGTACCGCGACGACGGAACCCTCGTCCCCCGCTCCGAACCGGGAGCGGTGATCCACGACCCGGACGAGATCGCCCGGCGCACCCTGCGCATGGTCACCGAGGGCGTCATCCGCAGCGCCGGCGGCAAGGACCTCGCGGTCGGCTGCGACACCGTCCTGCTGCACGGCGACACCCCCGGAGCCATCGCCCTGGCCGGCCGGATCCGTGAACAGCTCCTCGCCGCCGGTGTCCGGATCACCTCCCTCGACGACGTACTGAGCGGCAAAGGCGCCTGACATGAACGGCAACCTCACGATCACGGACTGCGGTGACTCCGCCCTGGTCGCCAAGACCGTGGGCCTCGACACCGAAGACGCCTGGCGGCTCGTCCACGCCCTGGCCGACGCACTGGACAACGTCCGGCTCACCGGAGTCCAGGGCGTCGTACCCACCTACGACGCCCTGCTCGTGGAGTTCGACTGCGCCGACACCGACCACGAGACCGTCCGGCGCGTCCTGCGGCACGAGGCCGCCCGGCTCGGACCGAAACCCGGTCCGACGACAGCGCCCCGGCACTTCGTCGTCCCCGTCGTCTACGGCGGCGAACACGGACCCGATCTGCCCGAGGTCGCCGCCCGACTCGGCCTGACCGAGAGCGAGGTCGTCGACCTGCACTGCGGATCCGACCTCACCGTGCGCTGCCTCGGCGCACCCGCCGGCGCGCCGATGATGGACGGGCCCCCCTTCCCGGCGCCGGTGCCGCGGCTGGCCTCGCCCCGCACCCGCGTCGAGCCCGGCGTGGTCGCCGTCGCCGGCCGGCAGGCCGTCATCTGCCCGATGCCCTCTCCCGGCGGCTGGCCGCTCCTCGGACGCACCCCGCTGCGCGTCCTCGACCTGCACGACGACCCGATCACTCCCTACCGGCCCGGCGACACCTTCCGCTTCGTCCCCATCACCCCGGACCGGTGGGACGACTACGCCGACACTTCGCTGGCGGCCTGCCATGGCTGACACCCTCACCGTCCGCACCGCGGGCATCACCACCGTGCAGGACCTCGGCCGCGTCGGCCGCTCCCGCTACGGCCTGCCCGTGGGCGGAGCCGCCGACCAGCACTCGGCACGCGTCGCCAACGTCCTGTGCGGAAACGACGAACACGCCCCGCTGCTGGAGATCACGGCCCTCGACTTCGCCTGCGTCCCCTCCGCCGACATCCTCGTCGCCGTGACCGGAGCCCCGGCCGACGTGAGCGTCGACGGGGCCGCCCGCCCGATGTGGGAGCCGCTCCCCGTGCGCGCCGGCGACACCCTCCGCGTCACCGGCATCCGCCAGGGGCTGCGCGTCTACCTGGCCGTGCTCGGCTCGTTCGAAGCGGACTACCTCCAGGGAAGCTGCGCTCCCGACACCATCCTGGGGTTCGGCCCCGCCCTGCGCGACGGCGCCGAACTCAGCCTCCGCAGGACCTGCCCGGCCTTCGACCACCCCTACTCACGGATCCCGCTCTTCCGCCTGCACGCCCCCGTCCCCCCGTTCCCCTCCACCTGGACCATCGACGTCACCGACGGCCCCGACCGGGCCGAGTTCGCAGACACGGCGCCGCGCCTGTTCGACGCCCCCTTCACGGTCAGCCCGCAGAGCAACCACATCGGACTGCGACTGCGCGGCGACCGCCTGCCCCGCCGCGTCACCCAGGGCGAGGTCCTCTCCCGCGGCGTCCCGGTCGGGGCCGTCGAAGTACCGGCCGGGGACGAACTCCTCGTGCTGCACCGCGGCCGCGGCGTCACGGCCGGCTATCCCGTCCTCGCCGTCGTCACCGCCACCGCCCTGTCCGCACTGGGGCAGGTACGCCCCGGGCAGACCATCCGCTTCCGCCACCGCACCCTCGAACAGGCCGTCACCGCCCACCGCGCGCAGCGAGGAGCCGTCGACGCGCTGAGAACCCGCGTCCGGACGGCCTTCGACGCCCTGCGCATCCGCGCCCCCGACGGCGACTGAACCCTCCCCGCTCACCCGGTCGCCCGTCCCCCCCCCCGCCCGCACCTCCTCCACCCCATGTCCTGCACCAGACAGGAGACGCCATGAGCACCGTGGCCGCTCGACCCGTCCCCAACACCGTCGACTCCAGAACCGCCCGGAAGATCACCCTCGCCGGGTGCGTCGGGATCTTCGCCGAGCTCTACGACAACGGCATCTTCGGCTTCATGGCCGGCACCCTCGCCGCCGTCTTCTTCCCCGGCTCCGACGCCGCCGTCCAGCTGGTCTTCCTCGGCTACGCCGTCTCCTTCTTCTTCCGCCCTCTCGGCGGCATCATCTGCGGCCACCTCGGCGACCGCATCGGACGCCAGCGGATGCTGGTCTTCGTCATCCTGCTCATCAGCGTCGCCACCGCGGCCATCGGGCTGCTGCCCACCTACGCGAGCATCGGCGTCGCCGCGCCCACCCTGCTGATCCTGCTGCGCGTGGCCCAGGGCTTCTCCGTCGGCGGCGAGGCGTCCGGCGCCATGAGCTTCCTCGCCGAACACGCCCCCGAGGGCAAGCGCGGCCTCTACACCAGCTACGCGCAGATCGCCTCCTTCCTCTCCCTGCTCACCGGCACGCTGATAGCCGCCGCGATGACCAGCGGGCTCGGCGCCGAACGCATGGAGTCCTGGGGCTGGCGCATCCCCTTCCTGCTCGCCGTGCCGCTCGGCGTCACCGGCATCTACATCCGCAAGCGCATCAGTGACACGCCCAACTTCAGCCGCCTGAAGGAAGAGGGCGGCCTGGCCAAGAACCCCCTCAAGGAGGCCTTCGCCTCCGCGGAGCACCGCCGCGCCATGCTGCTGGCCCTGTTCATCCCCCTGATGAACGGCTCCGGCTACTACGTGCTGTTCAGCTACATGCCCACCTTCATGACCAACGAGCTGCACTTCGGCCAGGTCCAGGGACTCCTCGTCACCGCCTCCAGCCTGGTCGCGATCTGTGTCGCCATCCCCTACATGGGCCGGCTGTCCGACCGGGTCGGCCGCAAGAAGGTCATCGCCGGCGCCGCCATCGCCATGGCCCTCGCCGGTGTGCCCTGTTACCTGCTGATCGGCACCGGGAACGTCGCCCTCGCCGTCATCGGCGCGTGTCTCATGGCCGTCGTGTTCGCCGGGCACACCGGTGTCATCCACATCCTGCTCGTCGAGCTCTTCCCGACCCGGGTGCGCTACTCCGCCTACGGCCTCGGCTACAACGTCTCCGCCGCGCTCTTCGGCGGCACGGCCCCGCTGCTGATGACCTACCTCATCGACCGCACCGGTGACGTCCACATGCCGGCCTACTACGCCGTCCTCACCGCCCTGGGCACCCTCGTCGCCGTGTCCCGGGTCAAGGACCGCGCCCATCTGCCCCTGCGCGACGCCTGACCGCCCCCCACCCCCAGCAAGGAGCACACCCGCATGCCCATCTCCGACTACCGCACCGCTCTCGTCACCGGAGCGTCCACCGGCATCGGAGCCGTAGTGGTCGAGCGACTCACCAAGCGCGGACTGGAAGTCCACGCCGTGGCACGCGACGCGGAACGCCTCGAAGCCCTCGCCGGCACCACCGGCTGCATCCCGCACGCCGTCGACATCACCGACACCGACGCGCTGACCGCCGCCCTGGACGGGCTGGAGATCGACGTCCTCGTCAACAACGCCGGCGTCTCACGCACCGGCAACATCCTCACCGCCGACGAGTTCGCCGTCGACGAGCAGGTCGCCGTCAACATCCAGGCCGTCCTGCACCTGGTGCGCCTGCTGATGCCCGGCATGGTGGAGCGCGACCTCGGCCACATCGTCAACATCAGCTCCATCGCCGGCGTCTACAACTTCGGCGGCAACACCGTCTACCACGCCACCAAGGCGGCGGTGCACACCCTCTCCCGCCAGCTGCGGGTCGACGGCTACGGTCGCCGGGTCCGCGTCACCGAGATCTGCCCGGGCCGCGTGGAGACCGAGATCTTCGGCCGCCTGCTCGGCGACATGGAGGAAGCCCAGCGGCGCTTCTACGACGGCTACGAGTCCCTCAAGCCCGAGGACATCGCCGACGCCATCGAGTTCGCCGTCGACACGCCCCGGCACGTCAACATCGGCCACGTCGAGATCCTGCCCACGTTCCAGGTCCCCGGCGGCCTGAACTTCGAACGCCGGGAGGGCTGAGCACATGCACACGGCAGAGCGGGTCCGCCGCATCAAGCCCTCGCCCAGCACCGCGGCGGCGCAGCGCGTGCGCGAGCTCAAGGGCCAGGGCCTCACCATCCTCGACCTGACCGTCGGCGAGCCCGACTTCGACACCCCCGGCCACGTCAAGGCCGCCGCGATCCGGGCGATCGAGGCCGGCGAGACCAAGTACACCCCCGTGAACGGCACGCCACGGCTGCGCGCCGCGATCGCCGGGAGGCTCCGGCAGCGGCACGGCCTGGAGTACACCGACCGCCAGCTCACCGTCGGCGGCGGAGCCAAGCAGGTCATCTTCCTCGCCCTGGCGGCCACCCTGGACGCGGGGGACGAGGTCGTGATCCCGGCCCCGTACTGGGTGTCGTACCCGGACATGGTCCTCGCCAACGACGGCACCCCCGTCACCGTCGACTGCCCGGAGGCGGACGGCTTCAAGCTGACCCCGGACCGCCTCCGGTCCTCGCTCACGGACCGGACGCGCTGGGTCGTCCTCAACACCCCCGGCAACCCGACGGGCGCCGCCTACACCCCCGCCGAACTCCGCGCCCTCGCCGACGTCCTGCTGGACCACCCGCACGTCCGGGTCCTCACCGACGAGATCTACGACGAGATCTGGTACGACGACGGGAACAACCCGTCCCTGGCGGCTGTCGAACCCCGCCTGACCGACCGGGTGTTCCTCACCAACGGCGTGTCCAAGACGTACGCCATGACGGGGTGGCGCATCGGGTACGGAGCCGGTCCGGCGGACCTGGTCACCGCGATCAACACGCTCCAGTCGCAGAGCTCCTCCTGCCCGTCCTCGGTGAGCCAGGCCGCGGCCGCCGCCGCACTGACAGGACCCCAGGAGTTCGTACGGGACACCGTCGACGTCTACCGGACCCGGCGCGACACCACCGTCAAACTCATCGGCGAGACACCGGGGCTGAGCTGCACCACGCCCAGCGGCGGCTTCTACCTCCTGGTCAACTGCCAGAGGTTCATGGGGAGTTCCACCCCCACGGGCGACCGGATCGAGAACGACGAGGACTTCGCCCGCCACCTCCTGGAGACCCAGCAGGTGGCGGTGATCCACGGATCCGCGTACGGCGCGCCCGGCTACTTCCGTATCTCGTTCGCGACCTCCACGGAGCTCCTCACCGAAGCCTGCGCACGCATCGCAGCCGCCTGCGCCGGCCTGTCCGAAAGGCCGTCATGATCCGCGTCAGCACCAAGTTCGACCGTCCCGATCCGGAACTCGTCGAGCGCCTCGGCGCCTACTCCTCGGCGACGATCCACGAGGCACAGGGCAGGCTCGGAGCGCTGGACTCGTCCATCAAACCGGTCGACCACCGCATGTCCCTGTGCGGCCCCGCTTTCACGGTCCAGTGCGCGCCCCGCGACAACCTGATGCTCCAGACCGCCATCGCCTACGCCCGCCCGGGCGACGTCGTCGTCGTGTCCGGCGGCGCCTACACCGAGGCCGGTTCCTTCGGTGACGTCCTCGCCAACGCCTGCCAGGCCAAGGGGCTCGCGGGGCTCGTCACCGACACGGGTGTCCGGGACACCGAGGACCTCCGGGCCCTCGGCTTCCCGGTCTTCTCGCACAGCGTCTGCATCAAGGGCACGGTCAAGGAGACCGTCGGACCGATGTGCGAGCCGATCACCGTCGGCGGCCAGCTCGTCCGGCCCGGCGACGTGATCCGCGCCGACGCCGACGGGGTGGTCGTCGTCCGCCGGGAGGACGCCGCGGAGGTGGCGGACGCGTCCCAGGAAAGGGTCGACACCGAGACGGACTACATCGCCGCGTACCGGGCCGGCAGGACCGTCATCGACATCTGCAACCTCGAACCGCTGCTCGCCGCGAAGGGCCTGGTGATCGAGGACTAGCGAGCCGGCGGCAGCGAAAATCGGCTTGTGGCGTGAACACGGGCCACCCTAGGGTGAGATCACTCCGACGAGACGTTCCCCCCGGAAGTACGCCGCAGAGCGGGAGCGTCCCACCTCGCAGAGGTGCCGGAGGGGCGGCAGCCGTCCTTGTCGACCCTTCCTTTCGGAGGTCTCTTTCATGAACGTCGGTATCGGCCTGCCCATCGGCGACCCCGCCACGCTGCTCACCTGGGCCCGGCGCGCCGACGCCGGGCCCTTCAGCACGCTCGGCCTGCTCGACCGGCTCGTCTACGACAACCCCGAACCCCTGGTCGCGCTCGCCGTCCTGGCCGGCGCCACCTCCCGCGTCCGCGTCCAGACCGAGGTGCTGCTCGCCCCGCTGCGCGCCACCGCCCTGCTCGCCAAGCAGGCCGCCACCCTGGACCGGATGACCGGCGGCCGCCTGGTCCTCGGCCTGGGCATCGGCGGCCGGGACGACGGCCACCAGGTCGCGGGTGTCGACCTGGGCACCCGGGGCCGGCGCCTCGACCAGCAGATGGCGGTGATGCGCCGCCTGTGGTCCGGTGAGGCCTACGGCGACGGTGTCGGACCGATCGGCCCCGCGCCCGCCCGGCCCGACGGCCCGCAGGTGCTCTTCGGCGGATTCAAGCCCGCCGCGATCGAGCGCGTGGCGCGCTGGGGCGACGGCTTCCTCGCCGCCGCCGCGCCCTCCTGGGCAGGCGGCCTGTTCGACACCGTGCGCCGGTTCTGGAAGGAGTACGGCCGCGACGGTGCACCCCGCCTCGTCGCGCAGGTCAACGTCGCGCTCGGCCCCGAGGGCGTGGTCGCCGAAGCCCGGGCCAACATGCACGCGTACTACACCTTCACCGGTATGGCCGATCGGATGGTGGCCGGAATGCTCACCACACCGGCCGAGATCCGCGAGGCGATCGCCGCCTTCGCCGACCTCGGCGCGGACGAGGTCATGCTCTACTGCTACGGCACCGACCCGGACCAGGTGGACCGCCTCGCCGACGTCCTGTGACGACGAAGGGGCGAACGCTCACCTGAGACGGGCCATATGAAGGCCCTGGCCGGGTGAGGCCCGGCCCTGGTGCCAACCCCCACCGACTCCTCCTATGATCCTCCCCTCGGCTGTAGCTGACCCGCGGTCAGACGCAATCGTCGCTCACTGGGGGAGAGTTGAGGAACCGGACCACGCTGCGCGCCCGCACTCGCCCTGCTGCGCGGCGGCACAAGCCGCCGGACATCCCTGAGCCGTGGTGGAGGAGACACACCAGGTTGCTGTGGCTCGGCGCGGGCATCCCCGTGATCGGTGCCGTGCTGACCGCTCTCGCCCTGCAATCGCTCGGTCTGAACGGTGAGTCCGAGCCGAGCCCCGCGTCGAGCGGTGCGGGCGCGCCCTCGGGGAGCCCGTCGGATGCGCCGTTCGCCGTGACCGCCCGGCAGGAGAGCGAGGCGGGTTGCACGGCTCTGCCGCGTCGGGTGTCCTCACCCCGGGACCGGGCGGAACTCGTGGCCGGTGGCGACGCGCAAGCCGTCATCCGGCGCCACCAGGGCGCGCGGGCGGGCGAACTGACCGTCGGTCTCACGATCGAAGGGGGGTCCCGTTCGCTGACCATCACGTCGATCGACATCGAGCCGACGTCACCACGCGCGGCCGCTCCGCTCGCCGGAACGCTGTTGTGCGAACCGAACGCCGGGGGAGAGCCCAAGATCCAGCTGTTCGCGGACATGGACACTCCGGAGCCCGTCTTCCGCACCGGGAAGAACTCCACGACGAGGTACTTCAAGGGGAAGGTCATCACGCTGGACCCGGGAGAGCAGGTCAATCTGTCGGCGACGTTCCTGGCCGAGCGGGGCTCCCGTACCTTCGGCCTGTCCGTCCGTTACGTGCGGAACGGGAAGGACGGCACCCTTCCGGTCCCCGCCCCGCGCGGGGGCCGGTACGCGGTGACCGGCTACGCCGCACGCTACGGGGCCGTCTACGCGGGATCCCCCGGCGGCGTGTACCGCCAGGTCGAGGACCCCCGGCCCTGCGCCTGGCAGCCCGAAGCACAGGGATGCTGACCGACCACGAGAGACGGGGGAGCGGAATGGTCTCGACGAGCGCTCGCAGAGCCTGGCGCGTCGGCTGCGGAACCCTGCTGGGTGTCAGCCTCCTGGCCCTTGCGGTCGGGGACGGAGGGACGTCCGGAAGACCGCTCGAACGTCCCAACACGCTGGAAGTGGCCTGGTCCTTCCACACCCCCGTCAGGGCGCTGGACGTCTCGGACCTCCCCGCGGTGCTCAACGACAGGATGCTGGCGATCCCGCAGGGCAAGACCATGAGTGTCGTGGACACCCGCGACGGCCGCCTCCTGTCCACCCTGCGCAGTTCCGCCAGGACGTTCACACCAGGGGGCTTCTCCGACGGTGTGCTGCTCACCGTGGAACAAGGGCACGACATGCGGAACTCGGTGTCGGCGTACGATCCCGTGACCGGACGGAGGCTGTGGCACAGAACCCCGAGCCCGGCCGCACGGCAGGCAAAGGGCGACGACTGGCTGACGACGGCTCCGCTCCAGCTGGATTCCGGAGCGGTCTTCTGGGCCGGCGACGGCCGCCTCGTGGGCCTCGCGCCGCGGACCGGAGCGGTCCGCTGGACCAAACGGATCCCCGCGCTCACGGCGTGCGAGAAGTCCGAACCCGACGTCCCCGCCTCGCCGAACGCCGCCGCGACGGCGGACCGCGTCGTCGTACTCGAACGCTGCCCGGGCCGGCCCGCGGAACTCCAGGTGATGGACCCCGGGAACGGAGAGCTCGTCTGGAAGAAGAAGCTCGGGCGCTGGCGGGAGTCCGTCCGGCTCAGCGCGGTCCGCGACGCGATCGGTGTGGCCGTCGACGACGAGCTCCGGGTCTTCACGGAATCGGGCGAGGAACTCCTGCGCCGGAAGGAGGGCCGGACGTCCGACCTGTGGCCCGTGGGGGAGGACGGCGGGGTGGTGTACCTCTCGGAACTCCGCTACGGCTCCGAGTCGGACCCCGGATCGGTCCGTTCACGCACCTTGCACGCCGTACGGGCGGACACCGGGAAGACCTTGTGGACGCACTCGCAGGGCCGCGTGGGCAACGACGAACCGGCCGGTGACGTGCTCGCCGCCGAAGCGGACGCCGACGGCGGGTACGGCGGGGACCTTCGCTGGTCCGTCGGGGACGCGCGTCTTCAGGGACCGGGGGCGAGCAGCCTGACGGATGCCGCGGGCAGGCGAAGCGCCCGCGTCCCCTGGCCGGTGGCCGGGACGTTCGTCGGCCTGAGCGGACAACTGATCGTCGTCCGCAGCGAGGAGAGGGACGGCACCCGTTACACCGCTTTGCGGCCCGGCCACCGCGCCGTGGACGAGGAGAGGCCCGCCGCGCTCGGGGGAGCGGGGCGGAGGGACTGGCCGGACGCCTGCCGGCTCGTCGGGGCCCGGCTCCTGTCGGAACTGGGCCGGGACTTCGTCGAACTGCCCGTGGCATCGAGCCGTACCGTGCTGGGCGTCCGACTGCCCCACCCGAGCGTGTGCCGCTTCGCCGGCAAGTCCGGATCCGTGGACGACGTCTTCTCCGTCACCGTCCGCTGGGTGGCGCCCGACCCGGAGGCCGCCCGGACCTACACGACGAGCGTCATCCCCTGGGGGTGCAATCCCTGGCTGGGCCGCGGGTGCCACACAGCCGAGATCACACAGCCGCGGCGCGGTGTCTTTCTCTACACCTACCGGGTGAACCTGAGACAGGACCGGGTCGCCCACGCGACGGTGGTGTCAGGCCGGTACGTCTTCGGAGTCAGCGCGGGGAACGACAAGGCGGCGATCAGACAGCTCGTACGTCGCGTGGCGATGCATCTGTCCCAGCGGGGTGAGGCGCCGGCGGGGGCCGGACGGTGAGGACGAGGGAGCCGAGCAGGCCCCCGCGGTCGCGCTGCCGGCCCAGTACAGGTGCAGGTAGCACTGCAGCCACAGGATGCGCGGGCTCGACCAGCCGCGGGCCTGCTCGCCGGCGGTCAAGGCGTACGCCTCGTCGGTGAGCGCGAAGGTGCTGTACGTCTTGGCGAGCCGGCCGCGCACCCGGTGCAGCGGGAAGGACAGCGCGTAGTCGAGCCCCGACCGGACGACAAGTGCCCCGAAGGCCAGACCGAGCGGCAGCATGCCGAGGCCGGCGGAGGCACAGCCCTGAACGGCGGCCCGCGCCGCGGACGGAGCCGACAGAGCCGCCACCCCTGCGATACATCGGATGGGTGAGTAACTCCCGTTGCTCTCTGAGTCATTGACAGCCCGACAGACCCTGCTACCTTCCCCGATACACCCGATGTATCGGAGATCTGCCAGCTCTGGAGGACAAGATGACCTCACAGCCGGAGCACCATTCGACCGTCGCCCGCAGAGCCGTGCTCGGCACCGCGCTGGGCGGCGCGGCAGCGGCGGCCCTGCCTGGGACGGCAAGCGCCGAGGAACCCGCACCGAAGGCGCCGTCCGTCGTCGACGCGGAGCGCGCACGCCCCTGGAAACTGCGCTCCACCATGACCACCGACGACGCCTGGGAGACGTTCCTGCGCCGACAGGACCTGCTGTGGACCAGACTGCCGACCCGCTGGTACGAGGGTCCGTTCCTCGGCGACGGGCTGCTCGGCAGCATGATCTACCAGGAACCCGGCGCCAACCGGATCCGCTTCACCGTCCAGCACGGCCGAGTCCAGGACCACCGCCCCGAGTTCGGCAGCGGCTGGGGCACCTGCCGCCTGCCGGTCGGGCACCTCACCCTCGAACCGGTCGGCACCATCACCGCCGTCGACTGGCGGCTCAGCCTGTGGAACGCCGAACTCACCGGCACCGTCACGACCAGCGCCGGCACCCTCACCCTCTCCGCCCTCGTCCACGACGAGGTACTCGCCGTCCGGGTGCGGGCCTCCGGTGACGAGCGCACCGTGTGGACCTTCCACCCCGAGGAGGCGGTCAGCCCCCGGAAGATCCAGGAAGCCCCACCCGAGGGCTACACCCCCAACCCGCCCTGGACCACCCGGACCACACCCGACGGCACCGAACAGGTGCTCCAGCCGCTCACCGGCGGCCAGACCGCCACCGCCTACCGGCGCGACGGCGGCGAACTGCTCCTCAGCGTCGGGCACAGCGCGCCCTCCACGACCGCGGCCGAGGCCGACTCGCTCCGCACCCTGCGGCGCGCCGGGTCGTACAGCGCCCTCAGGAAGCGGCACACCGGCTGGTGGCACGCCTTCTACCAGAAGAGCTTCGTCTCGTTCCCCGACCAGCGGCTGCAGAGCTTCCACTGGATCCAGCTGTACAAGGTCGCCTCCGCCAGCCGCGCCGGCGGTCCCGTGATGGCCACCTCCGGGCCCTGGCTTGAGCCCACCCCCTGGCCCGCCGTCTGGTGGAACCTCAACGTCCAGCTGGAGTACTGGCTCATCCACGGCTCCAACCACCTGGAACTGGACTCGCTCGCCACGACCTTGCGCCAGAACCAGGAACAGCTCATCGCCAACGTCCCCGCCGCCTACCGCGGGGACAGCTCCGGCGTCGGCCGCAGCTCCGACATGTTCGCCAACCGGAGCGTGGGCCGGCCGGGCACCGGCGCCGAGGTCGGCGACCTCACCTGGGCCCTGCACAACGTGTGGCTGTCCTACCGGCACTCCATGGACAAGTCCCTGCTGCGCGACACCGTCTTCCCGGTGCTGCGCCGGGCGGTCAACTACTACCTGCACTTCCTCACACCGGGCAGCGACGGCAAGCTCCACCTGCCCAGCACGCTCTCGCCCGAGTACCCCGTCGTGCCACCGCAGGACACCAACTACGACCTGGCGCTGATCCGCTGGGGCTGCCGGACCCTCATCGAGTCCGCGGAACTGCTGGGGATCGAGGACGAGTCGAAGCCGCGCTGGCAGGAGGTGCTGGCCAAGCTGACCCCGTACCCGGTCGACTCGAACGGCTTCATGATCGGCGCCGACACGCCCTACGCGCAGTCCCACCGCCACTACTCGCACCTGCTGATGGTGTACCCGCTGTACCTGGTCAACTGGGACCAGCCCGAGAGCCGCGACCTGATCAGCAAGTCGATCGTCCACTGGCACGCGCTGACCGGCGCCCACCGCGGCTACAGCTACACCGGAGCCGCCTCGATGTACGCCATGACCGGTGACGGCGACACCGCGATCAGCTATCTGCGGAAGTTCTTCGACCCCTCCACCCGCTACCCGTGCCAGGCCAACACCCACTACACCGAGGCCGGTCCGGTCATCGAGACGCCGCTGTCCGCCTCGCAGTCCCTGCACGACATGTTCTGCCAGAGCTGGGGCGGCGTGATCCGCGTCTTCCCGGCCGTCCCCACCGCGTGGGCGGACGTCACCCTGCACGACTTCCGCACCCAGGGCGCCTTCCTGGTCAGTGCCGTCCGCAAGGGTGGGACCACCCGGTTCATCCGCGTCAGGAGCCTGGCGGGCGAGCCCCTGAAACTGAGGCACGGTATCGGCGGGCGGCTCACCGTACTGCTCGACGACGGCACACCGGCCCGCACCCGGGACCTGGGCGACGGCACGCTCGCCATCGAGCTGCCCAAGGGGCGTGAAGTGCTCGTCCATTCCGGCTCCCGCCCCGACCTCGTCATCGCGCCCGTCACCGTCAGCGAACCCGGCCCCGCCTGGGGACTGCCGTAACGACCACACACCTCGGAGGGTTCTTCATGGCTTTTCCGATCAGAACCGCGGTCGCCGCGCTGTGCGCCGGACTGGCGGCCACACTCCTCACCACCGCCCCTGCCCGAGCGGAGAAGCAGGAGCACGCCTGGACGGTGTCCGCCGGCGCACACGCGCCCCGCGCGCGGATCACCCTGGACGACAGCACCGGCACACTGAACCTGTCGGTGACCCGTGACGGCCGTACGGTCATCGAGCCGTCACCCGTCGGCATCGTCACCGAACAGGCCGACGCCAGCCGGGAATTACGCTTCCTGCACCGCAAGAACCGGACGGTCGAGGAGCGGTACCGCACCAAGTCCGGCAAACGACTGGACAGACGGGTTCGCATGCACGAGACCCGGCTGTCGTTCGCCACCCCCGCCGGCGCCCGGCTCGATCTGCTCGTCCGGGCCTCCGCCGACGGAGTCGCCTACCGTTACGTGCTGCCCGCCGGGCACGGTGACGTGCTCGGCGAGACCTCCGCGTTCCACCTGCCGCCGGACGCACGCGCCTGGCTGGGCACCTACCGGGCCGACAACGAGGGCCAGTTCACCGAGTACACCGCCGCCACGGCCCCCACCGGCGAGTACTCGGACCAGGCCCTGTTCGAGACGGCCGGCGGATACACCCTGCTCGCCGAGTCCGACCTCACCGGCACCTACTCCGGCGCCCGGCTCGCCCACGACAAGGGCAGCGGCACCTACCGCGTCGAACTGGCCGACGCCCGGGTGAAGACCGACGGGCCCCTCACCACCCCCTGGCGGGCCATGGTCACCGGCGACCTGGCCACCGTCACCCGCTCGACTTTCACCGACGACCTGGCGCCGGCCTCCAAGGTCGCCGACACGTCCTGGATCAAGCCCGGCACCGTGCTGTGGACCTGGCTCGCCGGCGGCCGCCCGGCCGGCCAGAGCCTCGCCGCGCAGAAGGCGTACGTCGACTACGCCGCCGAGCGGAACTGGCCCTACGAGGCCGTCGACGCGGGCTGGTACTTCAGGACCGACGCGTGGGACACCACCGACCCGGACTGGCAGACCAACAGCTGGATGCCCGAACTCACCGCGTACGCCCGCGCCAAGGGCGTCGGCATCATCGTCTGGATCCACCAGCGGGAACTCGACACACCCGAGGAACGCGCACAGTGGCTGCCGACCCTGGAACGGTGGGGCGTCAAGGGCGTCAAGATCGACTTCATGGACTCCGAGGCGCAACCGACCCTGAAGTGGTACGACGCCGTCCTCGCGGACACCGCCGCCCACCACCTCATGGTCGACTTCCACGGCTCCACGATCCCCAAGGGCATCCAGCGCACCTGGCCCCACGTCATGACCCTCGAGGGCGTCGCCGGTGAGGAGAAGCGGAACAACACCGCGGCCCACCTCACCACCCTGCCCTTCACCCGCAACGTCCTCGGCTCCATGGACTTCACCCCCGGAGCCTTCCAGCGCGTCGGACTGCGCCCCAACTCCGACGCGGCCGAGGCCGGACTCGCCGTCGCCTACGAGTCGGGCCTCCAGATGTTCGCCGGCACCCCCGAGTCGTACGACGCCCGCCCGCTCGCCCGGGACTTCTTCGACCAGGTCCCGGCCGCCTGGGACGACACCCGGCTGCTCACCGGCCGGCCCGGGCAGGAAGCCGTGCTCGCCCGCCGCAGCGGTGACCGCTGGTTCCTGGGCGGGGTGTACGCCGGTGCCGCCCGCACGGCCGAGGTCCCGCTGACCATCGGTTCGGGACGGTGGCTGGTCGAGACGATCGAGGACGGCACCGGCGGACTCGTGCGGAACCGGAAGGTACTGCGGGGCGGCGACGCCCTCACCGTGGACGTGGTCGCGGGCGGCGGCTTCGCCGGGATCGCGTGTCCCTGGCGCCCGGGCGTCACCACCTGTCATCGCTGACGATCGCTCATCCCCTCATCCGGAAGGACCGACATGAGTGTTTCCCGGCGCACTGTGCTGGCCACGGCGGCCGGTGCCGCGGTGACAGGCGCCTCGTCCGCCCCGGCCGCGGTCGCGTACGCGGCTTCCGGCCGGGCACCGGCATCCGCCCTGAGCAAGCTCCGCGCGGCGGCCGACTACGCCGTCGAGAAGATCGGCGCCGTCGCGCCGGCCGTGACCGCCTTCCCCGTGGGCACGCAGTTCGAGAAGTGGGTCTACTCGCAGGACGGCGGCTGGGTCGGCGGATTCTGGCCGGGCACGCTGTGGATGGCATGGCTGCACAGCGGGGACGAAGCCTTCCGCGCCCAGGCGCTCGCCTCGGCGCGGAAGCTGGCCCCTCGCCAGGACGACACCGGCACGCACGACCTCGGATTCCTCTTCTACCCGTCCTGGGTCACCGCCTGGCGGCTCACGGGTGACGAGGCGTGGCGGACCGGCGCCCTGCGGGCGGCCGACTCGCTGAGCCGACGGTACAACCCGCGCGGGCGCTTCATCAGGGCGTGGGGCGCACTGGACGACCCGAAGAACGCCGGCCGGGTCATCATCGACACGATGATGAACCTCGATCTCCTGGCCTTCGCGAGCAGCCAGACCGGCGACGAGAGGTACCTGGACATCGCCGTGCAGCACGCGAGGACCGCGCAGCGCGTCTTCCCGCGCCCGGACGGATCGACCCCGCACGTCTACGACTTCGACCCGGAGAGCGGCGCGCCGCTCGGCCCGGGCACCGTGCAGGGATACAGCCCCACGTCGTGCTGGTCGCGCGGGCAGGCGTGGGGACTGTACGGGTTCACCACCATGTACCGCAGGACCGGGAAGCGGGATTTCCTGGCCACCGCCCGCAGGCTCGCGGACTACGCGGTCGCGGCCCTGACCCCGGACCACGTCCCGGTGTGGGACTACCGCGCGCCGCAGCAGCCCCACGACGTCAAGGACGCGTCGGCCGGAGCGATCATGGCCTGCGGGCTCCTCGACCTGTCCGCCGCGACCGGTGAAGGCACGTACCGCGAGGTGGCCCTGAGGCTGCTCACCGCACTGTCGGAGACGTGCCTGACGAGGAACTCGGCCCGGGCGGAAGCGGTGGTGGCCCGCTGCACCCGCAACCGCCCGGCCGAGGACGGAGTCGAGATCTCCCTGCCCTATGCCGACTACTACCTGCTGGAGGGCATCCTGCGCGTGCTGCGGCCGCGGGACGTCGACCGGGCGATCGACCTCTCCACGGTCTGACCGGCCGGGGTCCGGTCAGCCCGCGATGGAGTCCAGCTGTTCCGCCGCCGGGCGCAGCGCCCACAGGTCGCCGCCCGGTGGCTCCTCCAGCGAGGGCACGGCCTTCCGCGCCCGCCCGTCTCCGGCGTCGGCGGCCGCGTGGACGACATCGGTCGCCGCGTACCGGTCGAACTCGAGCTCCGGATGCGGCCAGGCGGCGGCACCCGTGGCGGCGGGCAGGAGGTAGTCGACCGCCTTGAACAGACTCTGGCCCTCAGGGCCTCGATAGGCCCACAGGTCCACTCCGACGTGCCGGCCGATGGCCGCCAGCCGGGCGTGGGCGACCAGGGTGAAGGCCGAGTAGTGCCAGCTCCTGGTGCGGGTCAGCTCCTGGGGCTGCCTGCCGTCGGACGCGATCTGCGGCACGATGCGCTTGACCCGGGCGTCGAGCACGGTCCGGCGGGCCAGCTCCCGGTCACCGGTGGCGTAGGCGAGTCCGGCGAGCAGCAGGTCGTAGAAGGTTCCGTGGTTGTTGCCCGCGGCGGCCTCCTGCTTGCCGAAGTCGCTGGTGCCGAGCCAGTCGCGGAAGGCGGTGTTCCACCTCTTCATGCCCGTGCGGTCCTTCGCGGTCCAGCCCGGGGCGCCGGTCTCCAGGAGCGCGAGCGCGTCGAGGACGCTGGTGTACGACTGGGAGAAGTCGATGATGCCGATGGCGCGGCCGTCGTACTTGCACGGGATGAACTGCGCGTGGTTCAGATTCGGGTTCATCCTCGTGGCCGGGTCGAGGAACCAGGTGCGCAGGACCTGCCCGGCCTTCTCGGCGTACCGCCTCTCGCCCGTGTAGTACCACGCGAGAGAGAGGTCGTACGCGGAGTCGAACGTCTTCTCGACGTCCTGCCGGTCGGTGCCGGAGTCGACCTCGGGGTTGCGCTCGCCGTCGCGTTGCACGTAGGGGCAGCCCCACGGGTTGTCCGAGGTCGGTGTCTTGGAGGGCCACCAGTACGGGGCCTGGCTGAGGTAGTCGTGGACGTCACCGCTGGGAGCGGGCCGGGGTTTGTCGACGACGGTCCAGGGCCCCTGGCCCAGCCATCTGTCCGCACGGGTCCGCAACGTCCCGACGGCCCGCCGGAGTTGTGGGTCGCCGTGGTCCAGGAGGATCTTCGTCCGTTGCAGACGCGCGCCGTCCAGCACGGCGGTGTCCGGGATTCGGTGCGCGGGGTGCGCCTGCGTCCGGGCCGAGGCGACCGGCACGGCTCCCGTGACGAGCGTCGTGAGGGCCAGGACGAGGGCGCCTAATCGTGCTCCTGCACTCATGATCCACTCCTGTTCATGTTCGTGAACATTGTTCAGGTGTGTGGCGACATGAGCATGGCACGATTCGGGCGAGCCGAAAAGGGCCCCCGTGCGCGGTCCTGTCTAGTCCTCGTACCGCGGTGTCCACTGCGCCATCGCGATCGCCGTGCGCAGTTCCTCCTCCGTCGCCCGCGGCGCGACCCCGTCCTCGACGGCGGCGAGAGCCGCGGCCAGGGCGATCTCGCGGGCGGCTTCGCGCATCCCGCTCAGGGGCGGCAGCAGCGGCACCGGCACGTCGTCGCCGTCCGCCGCGCGCACCGCACACCGTGCGACGGCGCGGGCGGCGGCCACCAGCATGCGGTCGGTGACCCGGGTGGCCCGGCTCGCGGTGACCGCGAGCCCCATGGCCGGGAAGACGTACACGTTGTTCGACTGGGCGACCGGCACTTCACGCCCGTCCACCGTGAGCGGCGGGAAGGGCGAGCCGGTGGCGATCAGCGCCCGGCCGCCGGTCCAGCGGGTGAGGTCCGCGGGATCGGCCTCGGAGTGCGAGGTGGGGTTGGAGAGCGGGAAGACGACGGGCCGTTCGCAGGTGGCGGCCATCTGCCGCACGACCTCCTCGGTGAACGCGCCGTGGGCCGTCGACAGCCCGATCAGCGCCGTCGGCTCGACCCGGCGCACCACTTCGGCGAGGCCGGTGCCGTCCCAGCCGGTCACCTCACTGTCGTCCCGCGCGAACATCCGCTGCTGCGGCGTCAGTTCACCGCGCGAGCGCACCAGGAGGCCGTCCACGTCCAGGATCCAGAACCGTGCCGTGGCCTCGTCCTCCGTCAGCCCTTCGTCGACCATGGCCGTACGGATCATGTCGGCGACACCGATGGCGGCCGACCCCGCCCCCAGGATCACCACGCGCTGCTCGGCCAGCGGGGTGCCCGCCACGTCCGCCGCCGTGGACAGGGCACCGAGTGTGACGGCCGCGGTGCCCTGGATGTCGTCGTTGAACGTGAGCAGCCGGTCCCGGTAGCGCGCCAGGATCGGATGGGCGTGGGCCGTGGCGAAGTCCTCCCACTGGAGCAGCGTTCCGGGCAGCTCCGCCTCGACCGCCGACACGAAGGCCTCGATCATCTCGTCGTACTCGGCACCGGTCAGCCTGCGCTCACGCCTGCCCAGATAGCGCGGATTGCCGAGCAGGTCCTCGTTGTCGGTGCCGACGTCCAGCAGGATCGGCAGGGTGCGGGCGGGATGGATGCCGCCGATCGCCGTGTAGAGGCTGAGCTTGCCGATGGGGATGCCCATGCCGCCGACGCCCTGGTCGCCCAGGCCGAGGATGCGCTGCCCGTCGGTGACGACGACGACGTCCACGTCCTGGCGCCCGTGCGGGCGGTTGCGCAGGATGTCCCGGAAACGGTGCCGGTCCTCCCACGTCAGGAACAGACCGCGGGGCCGTCGGTAGATCTCGCTGAAACGCCGGCACGCCTCACCCACCGTCGGGGTGTAGACGACGGGCAGCAGCTCCTCCAGGTACTCGGTGACCAGACGGTAGAAGAGCACCTCGTTCGTGTCCTGCAACTGGCGCAGATAAATGTGCCGGTTGAGGGGCTTGTCGTAACCGTGGAACGCCTCGTAGGCGCGGGCGACCTGCTCGTCCAGGGTCTCCACGGCGGGCGGCAGCAGCCCGTCGAGACCGAGTTCCGCGCGTTCCTCCCGGCTGAAGGCGGTGCCCTTGTTCACCAGCGGGTCGGCCAGGGTCGTGACGGCGGGGCTGGTGGACGTGCGGGGGCGGTGGGTCGTCGGCTGGTTCATGGTGTGACGTCTTCCCCCGGCCGGCCGGTTCGTGCAGCCCCGTTCCACCCCGCGCCGGACCCGAACGGCCCAAGGACACTGCGCCGGAGGAGGCGACAGGGGATGAGCGGTGTGACCGTGGTGGAAGGGATGCGCGTGCACACCCGGACAAGGAGGCGCGATGGCGGAGGTACTGGCCGAGGGCGGCACGACGTGCGCTGCCCCGAGGCACGGCGCGGAGCGCGCCGCCGCGAGCGGTGGCGCGGTTGTGCCGGAGGACCGGCGCCCGGACGCCTTCGAGCAGATGAGCGCCGTCGCCGACGCCGTCCTCTACGAGGGCTACCTCCTCTACCCCTACCGCCGGTCATCCGCCAAAAACCGTGTCCGATGGCAGTTCGGGGTGCTGTTCCCGCGGGACTGGGTGGAGTCCGACGGCCCCGTCGTCCCCGGCGTGTCCGGCTCCGCCGACTCCTGGTACCAGCAGACCGAGTGCCTGCTGCGGACCAGCCACCCCGGTGGCGCGTCCGTACGGGTGCGGGTCCGCTACCTCCAGATGCAGCACAAGCAGGTGGAGGAGGCCGGCCCGGACGGCCGGCACCACGCCGTCGTGTCGCTGCGCACCGACGACGGCACGACGCATCTGACCTTCGACGAGGCCGTGCCGCGTGACGGCGATGTCGACGTACCGCTCGACGAACTCCTCCAGGGCGGACGCACCGTTCCCGTGGGCGCGGCGGCCGGCGAGGAGGTCGAGCCCCTGCCCGCGGGCGCGGGACGGATCGTGCGGCGCCGCGAGGAGGTCCGGGCCGACACCACCGTCACCGCCGAGCGGCTCCAGGACGACCTCTTCCGGCTGAGGGTGCGCACCACGAACAGCGGGCCGGCGCCGCGGTCGACGACCTCGCGCGACGAGGCACTGCGCCGGGCGCTCATCGCCACCCACACCCTCGTCGGCGGCGAGGGCGTGGAGTTCGTCTCGCTGATCGATCCGCCGGCCGACCTGCGCACGCTCGCCCGCTCGTGCCGGAACGAGTTCACCTTCCCGGTCCTCGGCGGGCGAGCCGACGACGAAGCGCAGGTCCTGCTGTCCGCCCCGATCATCCTGCCCGACCACCCCCAGGTGGCCCCCGAGAGCCCGGGCGACCTCCACGACGCCGCCGAGATCGACGAGATCCTCACGCTGCGCACGATGCTGCTGACCGACGAGGAGAAGCGCGAGGCACGTGCCACCGACCCGAGGGCGGCCGCGATCCTCGACCGGGTCGACACCATGCCGCAGGAGGTCTTCGAACGACTGCACGGCGCCGTCCGCTCGCTGGCACCGGTCACCCCGGCGAAGCCGGCCTCCCCCGAACGCCCCGCGTGGTGGCAGGAGGGCGCCGACGACGGGCTGTCCCCGGCCACCGACACCGTGCTCGTCGACGGCGTGTCCCTCGGCGGGGGCAGCCGCGTCCGGCTCCGCCCCCGCGGCCGGGGCGCCGACGCCCAGGACATGTTCCTGGCCGGCCGCACCGCCCGGGTCGCCGCCGTCTTCCACGACGTGGACGGCAGCGTGCACCTCGCCGTCACCCTCGACGACGACCCCGCAGCCGAACTGCACACCTGGTACGGCCGCTTCCACTACTTCCGGCCCGACGAGCTCGAACCGCTCGAGCCCGCCGGAGACCCGGACGAGCCGCCGGCACCGGCTCCCGCCGCCGCCAAGGAGGCGCGGCACACGACCGACTCCGATACCCCCGCAGCGGAGGCCGAGTGACATGACAACGAACAGCAGTACCGCCGAGGTCAGCAAGGAACCCAGCCGCGCAGAGGAGCGACAGGGCTTCGACGAGATCACCATCCTCTGGATCTCCGAAGGCATGAGCTGCGACGGGGACACCGTCTCCCTGACCGCGGCCGGCCAGCCCTCCATCGAGGACCTGGTGCTCGGCCTGATCCCGGGCCTGCCGAAGGTGAACCTGGTCAACAAGGTGCTCTCCCCGAGCCTGGGCGGCGAGGACTTCCTCGCCCCCTACCGGGCGGCCGCACGCGGCGACCTGGAGCCGTTCATCCTCGTCATCGAGGGCTCTGTCCCGAACCAGAACATCATCGAGGGCGACGGCTACTGGACGTCGTTCGGCAACGACCCGGAGACCGGCGAGCCGCAGACCCTGAACTGGTGGATCGACCAACTGGCCCCCAAGGCCTGGGCGGTGGTGGCCGCGGGTACCTGCGCCACCTTCGGCGGCATCCACGCCATGTCCGGCAACCCGACCGGCTGCATGGGCCTCGCCGACTACCTGGGCTGGGACTACACCTCCCGGGGCGGGCTGCCCATCGTCAACGTGCCCGGCTGCCCGATCCAGCCCGAGAACTTCATGGAGACCCTGGTCTGGGTCCTCTACCACGCGGCCGGTTCCGCGCCCCCGCCCCCGCTGGACCACATGCTGCGCCCGCAGTGGCTGTTCGGGAAGACGGTCCACGAGGGCTGCGACCGCGGCTCCTACTACGAGCAGGCCAACTTCGCGAAGGACTACAACTCGCCCAAGTGCCTGGTCAAGACGGGCTGTTGGGGCCCGGTCGTGAACTGCAACGTGCCCAAGCGCGGCTGGATGGCCGGCATCGGCGGCTGCCCGAACGTCGGCGGCATCTGCATCGGCTGCACGATGCCCGGCTTCCCCGACGCCTTCATGCCGTTCATGGACGAGCCCCCCGGCGGCACCCTGTCGTCCCTGGCCATCAAGCCCTACGGCGCGGTCATCCGCCGCCTGCGCGGCATGACCAACGAGCTGGTCAACCACGAGCCCAAATGGCGCCACAACAAGCGCAAGCTGACCAGCGGCTACGACCCGCACTGGCGGGCCCGATGACGTCCGGCACGCACCGCACGACCCACCGACCGAACACCGACAGCGAGGGACAGTACCGCAGATGACCACAACCGAGGCCCGGCCCACGGAGCGCAAGACGCCACAGCTCGTGGACATGTCCTGGGATCCGATCACCCGGATCATCGGGAACCTGGGCATCTACACGAAGATCGACTTCGCCAACCGGGAAGTCGTCGAATGCCACAGCACCTCGTCGCTGTTCCGCGGCTACTCGGTGTTCATGAAGGGCAAGGACCCGCGCGACGCGGGGTTCATCACGTCCCGGATCTGCGGCATCTGCGGCGACAACCACACCACCTGCTCCGACTACGCCCAGCAGATGGCCTACGGCGTCAAGCCGCCCCCGCTGGCCGACTACATCGTCAACCTCGGCGAAGCGGCGGAGTACATCTTCGACCACACGATCTTCCAGGACAACCTGGTCTTCGTGGACTTCTGCGAGGCGATGGTCAAGTCCACCAACCCCAGCCTCCTGTCCCGCGCCGAGCGCACCGACGCACCCCGCGGCGAGATCCACGGCTACCGCACCATCGCCGAGATCATGCGGGCCTTCAACCCCTTCGAGGGCGAGGTCTACAAGGAGGCCCTGAAGGTCAGCCGCATCACCCGGGAGATGTTCTGCCTGATGGAGGGGCGGCACGTCCACCCGTCGACGCTGTACCCGGGCGGTGTCGGCACGATGCCGCAGCCGACCGCCTTCACCGACTACCTCAGCCGGCTCATGCGGGTCATCGACTTCGTGAAGAAGGCCGTCGCCATGAACGACGACGTCTTCGACTTCTTCTACGAGGCGCTGCCCGGCTACGAGGAGGTCGGCCTCCGCCGCACCCTGCTGGGCTGCTGGGGCGCCTTCCAGGACCCCAGGACCGTCGACTACCGCTACGAGACGATGAACACCTGGGGCAAGCAGATGTACGTCACCCCGGGCGTCATCGTCGACGGCGAACTCGTCACCAACAACCTCGTCGACATCAACCTCGGCCTGCGCATCCTGCTGGGCAGCTCCTACTACGAGGACTGGGTCAACGAGCAGCCCTTCGTCACCCACGACCCGCTCGGCAACCCCGTCGACATGCGCCATCCGTGGAACCAGACCACCGTCCCGGTACCGCAGAAGCGCGACTTCGACGACAAGTACAGCTGGGTGATGAGCCCCCGCTGGCTCGACCCCCGCACCGGGGACCACCTCGCCCTCGACACGGGCGGCGGCCCGCTCGCCCGGCTGTGGTCGACCGCCCTGAGCGGCCTCGTCGACACCCCGTACGTCAAGTCCACCGGGCACAGCGTGCGCATCTCCCTGCCCAAGGGTGAGTCGCTCCCGGAGACGACCCTGGAGTGGCGCATCCCGAAGTGGAGCAACACCATCGAACGCGACCGCGCGCGGCCGTACTTCGTCGCCTACGCGGCCGCGATGGCCCTCCAGTTCCTGGAGGAGGCCATGGGACTCGTGCGGGCGGGCGAGACCAAGGTGTTCGAGAACTACGAGGTGCCCGACGAGGCGATCGGCTGCGGCTTCCACGAGGCGGTGCGCGGTGTCCTCTCCCACCACCTGGTGATCAAGGACAAGAAGATCGCCAACTACCACCCGTACCCGCCCACCCCGTGGAACGCCAGCCCCCGTGACATGTACGGCACCCCGGGGCCGTACGAGGACGCCGTCCAGGGCCAGCCCATCTTCGAGGAGAACGGGCCGGACGACTTCAAGGGCGTCGACATCATGCGCACCGTCCGCAGCTTCGACCCCTGTCTGCCGTGCGGTGTGCACATGTACGTCGGCAAGGGCAAGACGCTGACCACCCTGCACTCGCCGACGTACGGGGCGAACCATGGCTGAGGCCGCCGCGCCGGAACGGCTGGCGGACCCGGACGTCGAGGCCCGGCTCGCCCGGCTCGACGAGGTGCTGGACGGGCTGGAGCCCGTCCCCGGCCCCGCCACGGAGGCGGTACGGCTGCTCACCGAGGTCTACGGCGAGGCCCTGGCCCGCGTCCTGGACCACGCCGACGAGCAGCTGGCCGGCAGCCTCGCCGAGGACGAGCTGCTGGGGCACCTGCTGGTGCTGCACGACATCCACCCCGAGCCCGCCGAGCTCCGGGCGGCCCGCGCGGTCGAACGGCTGCGCCCCGCCGTACAGGAGCGGGGCGGCGACGTGGAGTGGGCCGGTGTGGAAGGGGAGGTCGGCCGGGTCCGCCTGACGTCGGGCGGCGGGTGCGGTTCCGGCTGCGGTGACGGAGCCACCCAGGTCACCGACGCGGTCCGTGAGGCCGTCCTCGCCGTGGCGCCGGAGCTGACGGCGGTGGAACCACTGCCGACGACGCCGGCTCCCGCGTTCGTACCGCTGACCACGCTGACGCACCGGGGCGCACGGTGACCACGGACGGGGCCCTGGCCCGCCTCATCCGCTCCACGGCCGACCGCACGGCGGCGGCCCGGACGGAGGTGTGCGACCTGTGCGCCGCGCCCGTCGCCGACGAGCACGCCCATCTGTACGACACCGGGCAGGACGAGGTGCGCTGTGTGTGCCGCCCCTGCTCGGTGCTGTTCGCCGGGACCGGGGCGGGGGACGGCCGCTACCGGCTCGTGCCCCGGCGCCGGGTCCGGCTGCCCGCCGTCGACACGGCGGCGCTGGGCGTACCGGTGGGCATGGTCTTCTTCGTGCCCCGGGCGGACGGCACGGTCACCGCCGAGGGCCCGAGCCCCGCGGGCGCCATGCGGTGGGAGGTGGACACGGCGGCCTGGAAGGAACTGGCCCGGACGTGTCCGCAGCTCGCCACCGTGGAACCCGACGTGGAGGCGCTGCTGGTGAACACCGTCCACGGCCTCGACCACCACTGGATCGCACCGATCGACGACTGCTACCGGATGGTCGCCGTCGTCCGCCGGGAGTGGCGCGGTCTGTCCGGCGGAGGCCGGATCTGGCCGGCCGTCGAGCAGTTCTTCGAGGAACTCACCGAGCGGTCATGAACACGCACTCCGCAGGTCGGAGGCGAGGAAGGAGAACACCCCATGGGCAGCATCAGAGTGGGCCGGCCCCAGGCCAAGCCCGACACGCCCGGGCATGTCACCGGCATGCACCAGGGCAACAGGGGTCGGTACGAGGAGCAGAAGGGGCACCACCCGGACGGCACCGCCGACGCGCGCCGCTCCACGGGGATCCACTGGAAGCGGCATGACGCCCTCGTGGAGGTCATGCCGAACATCCCGCCGGGATGACGGAGAGCAGGGAGTCGCCGCAATGAAGGTGCAACGAGTACGCAGACGCGTCACCCGCAGACGGGGCAGGAGCGGACAGCGGGTGCTGATGGCCGAGGCCGCCCTGATGGGCGGCGCGACCCTGGCGCTGCTGGCCTGGGAGCTGCCCAGCCTGCGGCGCGAGGTGCGGATCTGGCGGATGGCCGGCGGTTTCCGCGCGGGCCGCCGCTATCCGTGAGCAGCCCGTGCACGAGCTGTCGATCGCGACCGCGATCATCGAGCGGGCCGACGAACTGGCCCGGGCGGACGGGGCCGAGGCGGTCTCGGCCGTGACCGTCCGGGTCGGTGAGCTGGCGGGCGTCGTCCCCGACGCGCTGGGCTTCGCCTTCGAGGTGGCCCGTGACGGCACCGCCCTCGCGGGGGCCCGGCTCGTGGTCGAGCAGGTCCCCGCGCAGGCCTGGTGCGGCCCGTGCGCCGAGCAGTTCCCGGTGGGCATGCCACCGTTCTTCTGGTGCCCGCGCTGCGACCAGCCCTCCAGCGACCTGCGCAGCGGCCGGGAACTGGAGATCGCCGGGATCGAGCCGTCACCGACCCCGGCATAGCCCGAGGGGGCCCCGCCGGCACACCGGCGGGGCCCCCTCGCACGCCCGGTCAGCAGATGCGCGGCAACTGCTCGCCGAGCGGCAGATCCACCACCCGGGTGCCGCCGAGACCGGTGGCGACCACCACCATGCCCGGATGGTCGGCGACGCACTCGCCGATCAGCGTGGCCCCGGCGCCCTGCGGGTGGGCCCGCATCGCGGCCAGCACCTGCTCCGCCTCCGACGGGGGAACGAAGGCGACCAGCCGCCCCTCGTTGGCGACGTACAGCGGGTCGAGCCCGAGGAACCCGCAGGCGTTCGCCACCGCGTCCGGCACCGGAACGGCACGCTCCTGGAGCCGCACCCCGGTCCCGGAGGCCCGGGCGATCTCGTTCAGGGACGCCGCCAGACCACCCCGGGTGGGGTCGCGCAGCACATGGACGTCGGGCGTGACGGCCAGCATCGCGGCCACCAGATCCGCCAGCGGAGCGGTGTCACTGGCGACCTCGACGCCGAACTCCAGCCCCTCCCGCACGCTCATGATCGCCACCCCGTGCAGGCCGATCGGCCCGCTGACGATCACGGCGTCCCCGGGCCGGGCCCGCTGCGGCCGGATGTCCACCCCGTCCGGGACGAGCCCGACACCGGCGGTGGTGACGTACACCCCGTCGCCGTGCCCGGACTCCACCACCTTGGTGTCACCCGTGGCGACGGTGACCCCGGCGGCCTTTGCCGCCGCGCCCATGGCCCGCGCGATCCGTTCCACGACCGTCAGCTCCACGCCTTCTTCCAGCACGAAGGCGGCGGAGAGGTACGCCGGCCGCGCACCGCTCATCGCCAGGTCGTTCACGGTCCCGTTGACCGCCAGGTCGCCCAGGCTGCCACCGGGGAAGAACAGCGGCCGGACGACGTAGGAGTCGGTGGAGAACGCCAGCCGCGCGCCGCCCAGTTCGAGGACGGCGGAGTCGGCGAGGCCGGCCAGGGTGGGGTTGCCGTAGGCGGGTGTGAAGACCTGCTCGATCAGCTCGGCCGACAGCGCGCCGCCACCGCCGTGCCCCATCACCACGACCGGCTGGTCGCGCAGGGGGGCGGGGCAGGTCCAGCCGGCCGGGTCGACCACATCGGCGAGTTGCTCAGGCAACGGGGTTCATCTCCTCCCGCGCGGCCCCTTCGGCCTGCGGCGTCGGGGCGTTCATCCGGCGGTACAGGTAGTACGCCGCGCAGGCACCCTCGCTGGACACCATGGTGGCGCCGAGCGGCGTACGCGGGGTGCAGGTGGTGCCGAAGGCGGCGCACTCGGTCGGCTTGATCAGTCCCTGGAGCACCTCGCCGCTGCGGCACTCGGCGGGTTCCTCGGTACGGATCCCGGTGACGTCGAAGCGGTGCTCGGCGTCGAACGCGCGGAAGGCGTCACTCAGCCGCCAGCCACTGCCCGGGATCCGCCCGATCCCGCGCCAGGCCCGGTCGGTGACCTCGAACACCTCCTCGATCATGCGCACGGCGGCCGGATTGCCCTCCTCGCGCACGGCACGCGGGTACGCGTTCTCCACCCGGTGCTCGCCACGCTCCAGCTGACGGACCGCCCGGCGGATGCCCTCCAGGATGTCCAGCGGCTCGAACCCGGTCACCACCATCGGCACGCGGAACCGCTCGGTCAGCTCCGGATACTCCGCCGTGCCCATCACGCTGCACACGTGCCCGGCGGCCAGGAAGCCCTGCACCCGGCACTCCGGCGCCGTCATGATCGCCTCGATCGCCGGGGGCACCCGGACATGCGACACCAGCAGGCTGAAGTTGCCCAGCCCCAGGCGGCGCGCCTGGTGCACGGCCATCGCGTTGGCCGGGGCCGTGGTCTCGAAGCCGATCGCGAAGAACACCACCTCCCGGTCCGGGTGGCGGCGGGCCAGCTCCAGCGCGTCGAGCGGCGAGTACACCACACGCACGTCACCGCCCTCGCCCTTGACCCGGAACAGGTCACGGCCGGTGCCGGGGACCCGCAGCATGTCGCCGAAGGAACAGAAGATCACCTCGGGCCGCGAGGCGATCTCCAGCGCCTTGTCGATGACCTCCAGCGGAGTGACACAGACAGGACAGCCGGGGCCGTGGATCAACTCCACCTGCTCGGGCAGTAGTTGGTCGATGCCGTGCCGGATGATCGAGTGGGTCTGCCCGCCGCACACCTCCATCAGGGCCCACGGCCGGGTCGCGGTGGCACGGATCTCGTCCAGCAGCCGCCGGGCCAGATCCGGGTCGTTGAACTCGTCGATGTACTTCACGCCGTTCCCGCCTCCTTGGCCGCCTGCTCCCAGGCGTCGCCGAACTCCTCCTCCAGCAGCCCCAGTTCCTCGAACAGCTTCAGCGAGGCCAGGGCCGACTCCTCGTCGAGGCGCTGGAGCGCGAAGCCGACGTGCACGATGACGTACTCACCCACCCGCACATCGGGCACGTACTCCAGGCACGCCTGCTTCTGCACTCCGCCGAAGTCGATGAGCCCGGTGAGCGGGTCCGCGCCGTCCTCGATGGCCACGACCTTGCCGGGCACTGCCAAACACATGGGTCACTCCTTCTGTCGTAGGTGCGCCGCGACCACCAGCTGGCCGAGGGCCAAACCGCCGTCGTTCGGCGGGACTTCGCCGTGTCGGAGGACCGTGAAACCGTCCTCCGACAGCAGCCGCGCGCACTCCTCCTCCAGCAGCGCGTTGGCGAACACCCCGCCGCTGAGCGCGACGGTGGCCAGGCCGGTGTCCTGGCGCGCCCGCCGGCAGGCCTCGGCGACGGCCCGCGCCACGGCGCGGTGGAAGCGGGCGGCGAGCACGGGGGCCGGGGTGCCGCGCCGCAGATCGGCGACCAGCGCGCCGAGCACGGGCGCCGGGTCGAACACGCCGTCGGCGAAGCCGAAGGTGTAGGCCGAGGCACCGTCCTCCCGGGTCGAAGCGGCGGCGGCCTCCAGCTCGAGGGCGGCCTGCGCTTCGTACCCCGCGCGATGGCACACACCCACGAGGGACGACACGGCGTCGAAGAGCCGGCCCATGCTGGACGTCGCGGCGCAGGCCACACCTCGCGCCAACTGCCGTTCCAGAACCACCAGTTCATCGGGTGTGCAAGCGGCGACGGCGGGCAGGTCCGGGTCCCACGGCAGACCCGCCGCCCACAGCCGCGCCAGGGCCAGCCGGCAGGGGTTGGCGACGCCCGCGTCCCCGCCGGGCAGCGGGGCGGGGGCGAGGTGGGCCAGGCGGCGGAAACCGGTGTAGCCGGCGAGGAGGATCTCGCCGCCCCAGACGGTGCCGTCGTCGCCGTAGCCCGTGCCGTCGAAGGCGACGCCGATCACGCGTGCGGTGCCGTCGAGGCCGTGCTCGGCCATCGCCGAGGCGATGTGCGCGTGGTGGTGCTGGACCAGCACGGGGGCGTGTCCGGCCGTCCGGGCGGCCCACCGCGCCGAGTGGTATCCCGGGTGCCGGTCGGCGGCGACGACCTCGGGACTGACGCCGGTCAGGGACCGCAGGTGCGCCGCCGCCCGCTCCGCCGCCGCCAGGGTGCTCAGATCACCCATGTCGCCGATGTGCGGGCCGAACCAGGCCTGGTCGCCCTCGCCGAGGCACAGGGCGTTCTTCAGGTCGCCGCCCACGGCGAGCGCGGGCCGCACCGGCACCGGCAGCCGCAGCGGGCGCGGCACGTACCCACGGGAGCGGCGCTGCACCTGCTCGGTGCCGTCGGGGCGCACCCGCAGCAGGGAGTCGTCACAGGGCGAGGCGATGGGCCGGTCGTGGGCGAGCCAGGCGTCGGCCAGCCCGGCCAGCCGGGTCAGTGCCTCGTCGTCGTCCGTGACGATGGGTTCCCCCGAGCGGTTGCCGCTCGTCATGACCAGGACGCGGGGGCCCGCCGGATCGCCGGGCAGGCCGAAGAGCAGGGTGTGCACCGGGGTGTAGGGCAGCATCACGCCCAGGTGCGGGCTGCCGGGGCAGACACCGGGCGCGAGGCCCGTCCCCTCCGTTCGCCGGCTCAGCAGGACGATGGGGCGCCGGGGGCCGGTGAGGGCGGCCAGTTCAGGAGCCGAGAGCACGGCGATCCGCCGTACGGCGTCCAGGTCGGCGCACATCACCGCGAACGGTTTGCCGCCGCGCGCCTTGCGGGCGCGCAGCGTCTCCACGGCCCGTGCGTCGGTGGCGTCGCACGCCAGGTGGTAGCCGCCCAGCCCCTTGACGGCGACGATCCGCCCGGCGCCCAGCAGGGCCCGTGCCGTCGCCAGGGCGTCGGCGTCGCGGGCCGGGCGGACACCGCTGCCGGGGGCGGGCACCAGGCGCAGCCGCGGGCCACAGCCGGGGCAGGCCACGGGCTGGGCGTGGAAGCGCCGGTCGGCGGGGTCGCCGTACTCCCGGGCACAGTCGGGGCACATCGGGAAGCCGGTCATGGTGGTGACCGCCCGGTCGTACGGCATGCCCGTGGCGATGGTGAACCGCGGCCCGCAGTGGGTGCAGGTGACGAACGGGTGCCGGTGGCGGCGGTCGGCCGGATCGGCCAGCTCCCGCAGGCAGTCGGCGCAGGTCGCCGTGTCGGGCGGGAGGAGGGTGCGCCCGGGGGACTGGTCGGTGGAGCGGATGGTGAAGGAGCCGTCGGCGCGGGTGACGGGCAGGTCCTCCAGCCCGACGCCGGTCACGGTGGCCAGCGGCGGCGGCCGCGTCGTCAGCCGGTCGCAGAAGGCGGCGACACCGTCCGGCGGGCCCTCCACCTCGATGAGGACACCGCTCGCCGTGTTGCTCACGAACCCCACGAGCGTGAGGTCGGTGGCCAGGCGGTGCACGAACGGGCGGAACCCCACGCCCTGCACGGTGCCCCGCACGGTGACGCGGCGGCGCACCACCTGGGCCGCGGGGGCTGTCACGAGACGAGGCCGGCTTCGGCGCCCTCATGGCTGTGGGTGTGCGGACGGGGCGTCAGGGGCGGCCGATGAACGGGGGCTCCGTCCCGTACGGCGAGGACCCGTTCCAGCAGGGTGTCGACACCGTCGCCGCTGCGGGCGCAGGACGGCACCACCTCCACCCCGGGGTTGACCCGCCGCACATGCGCCTCGAACGCGGCCCGGTCGAAGCCGGCGGGCCCGGCCAGATCGGTCTTGGTGAGCACCACCAGATGGGCCGACCCGAAGGCCGTGGGGTACTTGATCGGTTTGTCCTCGCCCTCCGTCACCGCCATGAGCACGATGCGCAGGCTCTCGCCCAGGTCGTAGGAGGCCGGGCAGACGAGATTGCCGACGTTCTCCACGAACAGCACCGAGGTGCCCTCGGGCAGCCAGCTCTCCACGTGGCCGCGCAGCTGCCGTGCCTCCAGATGGCACAGCCCGTCCGTGAGGAGCTGCTTCACCGGAGCTCCCGAGCGGGCCAGCCGGTGGGCGTCGTTCTCGGTCGCCAGGTCGGCGGTGAGCGCGGCCACCGGAAGGCCCCGTTCCACCGCCCGGGCCAGCACCCGTCCGAGCAGTTCGGTCTTGCCGCTGCCGGGGCTGGACAGCAGGTTGACCACGCTCACCCCGCGCCGGGTGAGGTCGTCGCGCAGGTCCGCGGCCAGACCGTCGTTCTTCGCCAGGACGGCCTGAGTGACCTCTTCCATCGACTCGCACATGGGCGCAGCTCCTCGCGGTCGGTAGGGAAATCGTTCCGCTACCGATCCTCCGCGCCCCCGCCCACCGTCCCCGGCAGCCCGGCCGACGACAGGGCGTCGGATTCGTCCGGGCGGCTCAACGCAGGCGTCGCCGCCGGGTCGGCGAGCAGCACCGGGACGATGGCGTGCAGCGCCTCGACGGCCCGCCCGACCGCCTCGCGCACCGTCGCGCTGATGCCCGGGGCGATGTCCTCGTCGGCGGGTGCCCGCAGCTCCGGCTCGCAGGCGAGGACGAGGACACGGGGGAGCGGCTCCTCACCCAGGTGGGCGGCCAGGGCCAGCACCTTCGCCGGGTCCATGCCGTGCGCCTCGGGCGGTGCGCCCCCCGTGGCGCGGTCGGGGAGCTCCGGCTCGATCAGCGACAGGGTGCCCGGCTCGTGTCCCCTCACGGCCGCGTCGACCAGCAGGACGGTGTCGAGGCCGTCGAGCAGGGCGTACGCGAGGTCCATCCCCCGGATGCCGAAGTCCCGCACCCGCACCTCGGGCGGCAGCGGGCGCTGCTCCAGGGCGCGGACCACCTCCGGGCCGAAGGCGTCGTCCGCGAGGAAGATGTTGCCGACGCCCGCGACGAGCAGCCGCGCGCTCATCGTGTGTCTCCGGCGGCCAGGGGCCTCGCGGAGCCGCCCGGGAGCTTGCGGACGAAGGCGGACCGCAGCGCGTGATAGGGGGCCTGCGGGTCGAAGAAGATGGCGCGCATACGGGCGAGTTCGGTCCGCCGGTACTCGGCGAGGGGCCGCTGGAGCTCGTCCGCGTGACGTGCCGTGACCTTGGCGGCGATCCGTTCCGTCAGGTCCGGCTCGCCGGCGAGCCCGGCGGCCAGCCGCTCGACCTCGTCCGGGAACTCCTGTGCCGGGACGGGTAGCAGACGGTCCACCAGTCCGATCCCCTCGGCGGTCGCGGCGCTCACCGGCAACGCCTCGGTCGTCAGCCGCTCGGCCGTCTCGGCGCCCACCCGGCGGGGCAGCGAGTACGTCCAGTACTCCGAGCCGTACAGACCCATGTTCCGGTAGTGCGGGTTGAGGACGCTGCCCGTGCGGCACCAGACCTCGTCGGCGGCGAGGGCGAGCATGACGCCGCCGGCCGCCGCGTTGCCGCCGACGGCCGCGACCACCAGCCGGTCGGTGGTGCGCAGCACCGCCTCGACCAGGTCGTTCATGGCGTTGAGGTTGGACCAGGACTCGCCCGCCGGGTCGTTCGACGCCTCGATGACGTTGAGGTGGATGCCGTTGGAGAAGAAGTCGCGGGCCCCGCCGAGCACCAGGACCGACGTGGCGCGGCTGAGCGCGTACCGGTAGGCGGCGAGCAGCCTGCGGCAGTGGGTGGTGCTCATCGCCCCGCCGGGGAACGAGAAGGTCAGGAACCCGATGTCCCCCCGTTGCCGGTAGCGGATGTCGGTCCAGGTGGTGCGGTCCTGGGGGAGTTCGAGCGGGGCGGCGATCTCGGGCAGCCAGTACGGACGGTCGCTGGAGCCCGGCATGCCATGGAATCCGGGCGGGGCCGGGAAGCCGGCGAGCACCGAGGCCGCCGGGCGGCGGAACGGCGCCGGGTCACCCGAGCTCTTGCGCGGGCGCAGCTCGGGGATCCACACCGCCCCGTCCCGGGTGGCCCGGCAGACCGCGCCGGACCGGGTCGCGAGCAGCTCACCGGGCTCTCCCCGGAGCCGGTCCTCGGGATGCCCGCCGTGCAGGAACACCTCCCGGCCGCAGAGTTCGTCCCGCACCCCGGGCTGCGAGTCGGCCCCGCGGAGCTTGCGCAGCACCGTCTCCGTGCTGTCGTTCTCCCAGTCGATCCGCCGAAGCTCCTGGCGGTAGAAGTCGCGCCACACCACCCGGATGCCCGGATCGCTCTGCGGACGCGGCTTGTACGACCCGTCGGCGTACCGTCGCACGGCCTGGAGGACGGCGGCCGTCGCGGCGTCCGCCACCTCGTTGCGGTACACGTCGCTCTTGCCCACCGGCGGCATCGGGAAGGACCCGTCCGCCCAGACGTCGCCCGCGTCCATGGCGGCCTCGGCCTGGAGCACCGTCACACCCCACCGGGTCGCCCCCTCGGCGATCGCCCAGTCCAGGGACGACGGGCCCCGGTCGCCGGGTGGCCCCGGGTGCACGATCAGGCAGGTGTGCTCCTGCCACACGTCCTCCGGCACGGCCGACTTCAGCATCGGGGCGACGACCAGGTCCGGGCGGGTCTCCCGCACCGCGGCCCGGACCGCGTCGGGCCCGTGCGAGGCGAGCACGACGTCCACCCGGTGGCCCTGGTCCGACAGTTCGGCGTACACACGCTGGGACAGGCTGTTGAACGCGCTGGCGACGAGCAAGATGTCCATGACATCGCATGGTCGCCGTTCGGGAGAGGGCCGAGAAGAACCGTCGCGGCGTTTCGCTGCCCTCTTCCGCTTCCGGGCTACTCGCCCGACGGCGCCGTCAGGGGTACGCCCAGGCCCACCGGGGTGCCGAAGTCCGGGGTGCTGAACCGACTCGGGGCCTTGCGTGAACCGCGCCGCGAAGTACGGAAAACCTTTCAGGGCGGGTATTGACTCGGGCCCTTCCGCCGCGTACGTATGACTGCGCAGTCCGAACCGGGGAGACACCGATGACGCGAGCAGGAGCACGGACGGGTGGGCCCGCGCCGCGGAGCGTGGACGTGGCCCGGCTGGCCGGCGTCTCGCAGAAGACGGTGTCCCGGGTCCTCAACGGGGAGCGGTACGTCTCCGACGAGGTACGGCGGCGGGTGCTCGCGGCGGCCGAGGAACTCGGCTACCGGCTGAACAGCGCGGCCAGGGCACTGGCCTCCGGCCGGACCCGCTCCATCGGCGTGGTCGCGCTCGGAACCGCACTCTACGGTCCCGCCTCGCTCCTGATCGGCATCGAGCGGGCCGCGCGGGACGCCGGATACGCGCTCCGGGTGGTCAACACGCTGGAAGGCGACGCGGGAGGTGTCGTCGGCGCCGTGGAGTCCCTCCTGGAGCAGGGCGTGGACGGCATCGTCGTCTCCGAGCCGATCGACGAGGGGGAGGAGGTCTCGCTCAGCGTCGACGTCCCGGTCCTGGTGCTCGGCGCCCCCGCCGCTTTCGGCGGCACCCGGACCGTGGCCGCGGGGGTGGGAGCCGAACTGCTGGCCAGGACGGCCACCGAGCATCTGCTGGACCTCGGCCACACCACGGTCCACCACGTCGCCGGTCCCGGCCGGTGGTTCGCCGCCCGGGACCGCCTGGCGGGCTGGCGCGGCGCCCTCACCGCGCACGGCAGGGAGCAGCCGGCCGTGCTCACCGGCGACTGGTCGGCCGCGTCGGGCTACGAGGCGGGCCGTGAGCTCGCCGCCGACCCCGGAGTGACCGCCGTGTTCGCCGCCAACGACGACATGGCCATCGGCGTGATCCGCGCCCTCACGGAAGCCGGCCTGCGCGTGCCGGACGACGTCAGTGTGGTCGGCTTCGACGACATTCCCGTCGCCGCCTACGTGACCCCGCCGCTGACCACGGTGCGCCAGCCCTTCGACGCCGTGGCGCGCGAGGGCCTGCGGCTTCTGGTGCGGGCGATCGAGGCACCGGACACGGACCTGCCGCCGCCGGACGACCCACCGGTCGAACTGGTCGTCCGCGCCTCCACCGCGCCGCCGCCGGCCCGGGGCATCCGCTAGGGCGCGCGCGGGTCGGGCTGCCGGGGCCGGGAGAGCGGCCGTCACGGTGGCGGCGACGTCCGCCCGCGAGCCGCAGCCCTCGTCGCCCCTGCGCGTGCCCCCGGGCCGTCGGTCCTGGAGCCTCCCGGCCGGTCGGCCTCCGCGTCGGCCCCGGGCACCGTCACAAGGGTGATCGCGGGGTGAGTTCCCGTTCGATGAAACGGTTGAGGTGGTGCCGGGCCTCCTGTGTGGTGAGGGGAGGGGCCTGGCGCAGGCGTTGCAGGGCGAGGCCGTCGGCGAGGGCGGCGAAGCGGGTCGTGAAGCCGTCGAGGTCGTCGCAGCTGAACTCGCCGTCACCGACGCCTCGTTCGGCGAGGGCGCGGATCTGCCGGTGCCAGGCCGCGTACCGGTCGGCCTGCCCCCGTGCGAAGGCCTCGTCCGTGCCCTGCTCGCCCGCGTGCCAGTACTCGAACCACATCCGCCAGTGCCGGTCGGTGTCCTCGGTGAACAGCGCGTCGACGAGCAGCCTGAGGGCCTCGGCCGCGGTGGTGGCGTGCTCGGCGGCCTCGCTGAGCGCCGTGTAGTACCGCTCGATGTGCAGCACCATGGCCTCGGAGAGGACCTCCTGCACACTGCCGAAGTGGTAGGTGACCGTGCCGACGGACACCCCGGCCGCGGCGGCCACGTCGCGCACGCCGACCGACGCGTAACCGCGTTCCGCGATCAGCGGGACGGCCGCGTCGACGATGAGGCGCCGGCGCACCTCAGTGGGCTGCCGGGTCCGTTCGGCCGCGGCGACGGCACGGCGCGGGCCCCTCCCGCCCTGCGGTGGCTGGTCGGCGGCCGTCATCCCGACGTCCTCGGGGTGGTGCGGTGCCAGACGCGCTCGGCCACTGTCTCTCCGTTCCCCCGTGCTTCGACACGGCTGTCCATGATGAACTCCGCGGCCGTGGCGCGCAGCTCCGTCCGCGTCATGATCTCAGCGTCCCAGTCGTCCCCGCGCCGCAGCCGGATGTGCCATTCGGAGACGGCCCGCGCGGACAGCGGGTCGTCCGAGCGGATGGTGTACGTCTCGCGGGCGCTCTCCTCGTAGCGCAGCCCGTCCGGGTAGGTCCGGGACCCTCCGTAGCCGGGGTCGACCTCCAGGGTCCACTCGCCCGTGGCCACGTCGTGCGTGACCAGGCGCTCGGGGCGGGGATGCGCGGGTGTGTCGTAGGTGACCGGCATCGGTGCCGCCTGCTCCGGTTCCTCGAACCCCACTGGCACCTCGTCGGCGGCCTCGCGCACGGGCAGCAGGACCGCGCTGTCGGCCGGGACGACGTGCAGCGCCCCCCGTTCGCCGTGCGGCCACACCCAGGGCCAGTACGCGTCGGAGAGGGCGACGCGGACGCGGTGGCCGGGCGGGAAGGCGTAGCCGGTGCCGTTGAGCTCGAACTCGACGTCCTCGTACGTCCCCGGAGTCCACTCGACGGCGTGCTCGCGGCCCTGCCTGCTGAGCAGGTTGAGCACGCCCCGGGTGACGAGCGTGGAGGAGCCGTCGGGAGCGACGTCGCACACGCGGGCGACGACATGGGCCCGGGGGGTGGCGCTGTCGAGGCGGAGCCGGACACGCGGGCGGCCGAGGATCTCCACGCGCCGGTCGAGCGGAGCGGAGTCGAAGCAGACGGACCGCCCGTCCTCCTCGCGCTGGTCGGGCGGCAGGTCGGCGGCGTTGCCGAACGGGAAGAAACGGCCGGCGTCGAGACCGGTGTGCTGCGGAGAGCGCACGAGGACCGGGTCACGGCTCTCGCCCAGCGGACGGGTGTCCCATGTGACGTCCGGGCTGGGCCACTCGGCGTCGCTCACCCAGCGGCCGGGCAGCTCCTCGTGCGACGGGGCGGGCGGTACGGGGTCGCTGAGCCAGGCGCGCAGCAGCGGCTCCGCCATGATCCCGGTGTCGATGCCCTTGAGGTGCTGGTCCCACCAGCGCAGGGTCTCCTGGAGGAACCCGATGGCCGGGCCGGGCGGCAGTCCGCGGTCGGGGTACTGGTGCGACCAGGGGCCGATGATGCCCCGCACCCGCTCGCCGGGGAGGTGTTCCACGAGCCGCAGCACGGTGTCCCGGTACGGGTCGTTCCAGCCGCCGACCGCGAGCACGGCCGCGCCGATCGCCGGGTAGTCCTCGCAGACGCTGCCGTGCCGCCAGTAGTCGTCCCGCTGCTGGTGCTCCAGCCAGGTGTGCAGGAAGGGTTCGAGCGCGTCGAGGCGTTCGCGCCACATCGGCAGCCAGCGGTCCGCGCCGACGTTCGCGGGGTCCGGCGGGCGTGCGGTGAAGGCGAGCATGGTGCCGGCCCAGGCGAGCATGTCGATGCCGAGGACGGCACCGCCCGTGTAGTGGACGTCGTTGTCGTAGCGGTCGTCGGTGGAACAGACCGTGACGATCGCCTTGAGCGGTTCGGGGGCGAGGGCGGCGATCTGGAGGGAGTTGAAGCCGCCCCAGGAGATGCCGAACATGCCGACCTTGCCGGTGCACCAGGGTTGTGCGGCGAGCCAGTTGACGACGTCCACGCCGTCCGCGAGCTCCTGGGCGTCGTACTCGTCGCCCGGGGTGCCCTCGCTGTCGCCGTGGCCGCGGATGTCGACCCGGACGGAGGCGTAGCCGTGACCGGCGTACCAGGGGTGGCGCTGGGCGTCGCGCGGGGCGGTCCAGTCGCTCTTGCGGTACGGCAGGTACTCGAGCAGCGCGGGCACGGGGGAGGTGCCGGCGTCGGCCGGGCGCCAGATACGGGCGTGCAGGCGGGTCCTGCCGTCCCGGGTGGGGATCCACACGTCCTCGCGGACGACCTGGCGCGCGAACCGGTCGCGGTACTTCACGAAACTCCCTCGGCGATCGAAGTGGGCGGGGTGTCCGGGGCATCAGGGCCGGCGGGCGCGTCGGCGGGCCGCCAGCGGCGCGCCCGGTGGCCGTCGCCGTGGTCGGTCCACACGTCGCCCTCCCGGGCCGCGTCGGCCCAGTCGGGCGTCACCTCCACCGGCGGCCGTGCGTCGGGGTCGGGTTCGAGCGCGGCCGCCATCAGCCGTCGCGTGTAGGGGTGCCGGGGGGCCGCGAAGACGGCCTCCGTCGGGCCCTCCTCGACCACCACACCGCCCCGCAGGACGACGACGCGGTCCGCGATGCCGCGGACGACGGCCAGGTCATGGCTGATGAACAGGCAGGCCAGATCACGGTCCCGGCGCAGGTCGTCGACCAGGCGCAGCACCTCGGCCTGGACGGAGACGTCCAGCGCGGTGGTGATCTCGTCGGCGACGAGGACGTCCGGCTCACCCGCCAGCGCCCGTGCGATGCCGATGCGCTGCCGCTGGCCGCCGGAGAGCTGGGCCGGCAGCCGGTCGGCGAGGGCCGGATCCAGGCGGACGTCGGCGATGAGCCGCCGGGCGCGCTCGGCCGATTCGGCCCGGCCGCGGGTGGTGCCGAAGAACCGCAGCGGCCGGCGGACGGCGTCCCCGACCGAGCGCCGGGGGTTGAGCGAGGTGTCCGCGTTCTGGAAGACGAGCTGCACCCGCCGCCGCAGGGACATCGGCCGCCGCTGCGCGGGCCGGGCCAGGTCGCCCGACTCGTGGGTCATGGTGCCGCCCGACGGTGTGCGCAGTCCCGCCAGGGCCCAGGCCAGCGTGGACTTGCCGCTGCCGGACTCGCCCACGAGGGCCAGCACCTCACCGCGCCGGACCTCGAAGGAGACACCGTGTACGACGCGGGAGCGGCCGTAGTCGACCGTGACGTCCCGGGCCGAGACGGCGACCGGAGCGTCCTCGGGCACGACGGCCCGCGGGCGGATGTCACGCTCGCCCGACACCCGTACGAGGGCGAGACCGGCGTCGTCCAGCCGCGGCACGCTCGCCAGCAACCGCTTCGTGTAGGGCTCGGCGGGCCGCGCGAACAACTGCCGGGTCGGCGCCGACTCCACCACCCGGCCCGACTTCAGCACGCACACCTCGTCGGCCAGGTGCGCGACGACGCCCAGGTCGTGGCTCACCAGCACGGCCGCGAGGCCCAGTTCGTCGCGCAGGGCGGCGATCAGGTCCAGCACGCCCCGCTGGGTGACGACGTCCAGGCCGGTGGTCGGCTCGTCGAGGACCAGCAGCTTGGGGCGGGCGGCGAGGGCCATGGCGAGCGCGACGCGCTGCTGCTGGCCACCGGACAGCTCGTGCGGATAGCGGCGGGCCAGCTCGGCGGGGCGCGGCAGCCGGACCTGGTCGAGCAGGTCGGTGACGGGGATGTCGCCGCCCGCCTCCGCGATCTGCCGGCCGACGCGCATGGAGGGGGTCAGCGCCTGGCCCGCGTTCTGGGCGACCATGGCGACCGTCCGGCCGCGCAGCCGCCGCAGCTCGGGTGCGGTCAGGGCGAAGACGTCCCGGCCGTCCACCTCCACCGAGCCGCCGGTGATCCGGGAGCCGTGCCGCAGATGCCCGAGCAGGGCCGCCGCGAGGGTCGACTTGCCGCTGCCGGACTCGCCGACCAGCGCGAGGGTCCGCCCCGCGGCGGCCTCCAGCGACACCTCGTGCACCACGGGTACGTCGCGGCCGCCGGAACGGTAGGCCACGGACAGGGAGTTCACGGAGACGAGCGGGGTCATCAGGAGCCCTCCCTGATCCGGTCGACGCCCCAGGCCTTGGACAGGCCGTCGGCAGCGAGGTTGAGTCCGATCACGAGCGTCGCCAGGGCGATGATCGGAGCGACGCTCGCCATCGGGACGACCGTGACGGCGGTGCGGTTCTCGGCCACCATCAGGCCCCAGTCGGGAGTCGGCGGGTCGGCGCCGAACCCGAGGAAGGACAGCGAGGAGATCAGCAGCACGACCCACGAGGCGCGCATCGCGAACTCGACGCACACCACGTCGACGATGTTCGGCAGGACCTCCCGCCGCAGGATCGACCAGGTGCCCTCCCCACGGGCCCGTGCGGCGGTCACGTAGTCGGCGGGCACGACCGCCAGGGCGGCCCCGCGCACCACCCGCACCACCTGGGGGACGAACACGACGGCGACGGCGAGCACGATGACGGCCGGTCCGGTGCCGAGCGCGGTGACGACCACGAGCAGTGCCAGGACCGCCGGCACGGCCAGCACCGCGTCCAGAACCCGCCCCAGCAGGTCGTCGAACCAGCCGCCGCGCAGTGCGGCCGCGCAGCCCGCGACCGTGCCGAGCGCGACGCTCACCACGGTGGCGGCGACGGAGACACCGAGCGCGTACCGGCCGCCGTACAGGACACGCGCGAGGACGTCCCGGCCGTACTGGTCGGTGCCCGCCCAGTGCGCGCCGCCCGGGCCGAGCAGGGCCCGCGAGGCGTCGCCCGCGATCGGGTCGTACGAGGTGAGCAGTGGTGCCGACAGCGCGATCACCACATGGACGGCGACGATCGCAAGCCCGATGACGGCCGTGCGCGAGGAGCACAGGGTGCGCCACGCACGGGCGGTACGTGCGGCCGGGGCGACGGCGGGGACGGTGTCGACCGTGGTCATCGGGTCCTCCCTCGGGTGCGGAGCCTGGGGTTGAGGGCCATGGCGCCGAGGTCGGCGGCGAGGTTGCACGCGACGTAGACGACGGCGCTGATCAGGGCGATGGCCTGGATGACGGGCAGGTCCCGGTTCTGCACTGAGGAGAGCATCAGCTTGCCGACGCCCGGGTAGTTGAAGACGTTCTCCACGACGGCGACCCCGCCCAGCAGCCAGGCCACGTTGAGCGCGATCACGTGCAGGACGGGCAGCAGGGCGCCGGGCAGGGCGTGCCGGGTGACGACCCGCCAGGTGGACAGGCCCTTGAGGCGGGCGGTCGTGACGTACTCGCTCGCCATCACGTCGATCACCGAGGTGCGCGCCATGCGGACGATGTAGGCGGCCATCACCACCGCGAGGGCGAGGGCCGGGAGCCAGACGGCGGGCAGGAGCTGGCCGACGGTGGCGTCGGGGCCGTAGAGGACGACCGCGGGGAACCACGGCAGCGCGACCGAGAAACACAGGACGAGCACGGTGGCCACGACGAACTCGGGAACGCTCATGCCGACGAGGCTGACCGTGGAGATGAGGTGGTCGGGCCAGCGGTCGCGGTAGAGCCCGGCGACGATGCCCAGCAGCAGCGAGCCGGTCACCGCGAACAGGATCGTGATGACGGCGACGAGCGCGGAGTTGCCGAGGTACTGGGCGACGTCACCGCCCACCCCCGTCCCGGAGACGAGGGACGTGCCGAAGTCGCCGTGCAGGGCGCCCCACATCCAGTCGGCGTACCGCTCCCAGGCGGGCCGGTCGAGTCCCAGACTGCCGCGCAGCTGGGCCACCGCCTGCGGGGTCGCGTCCTTGCCGAGGACCTGGGTGGCGACGTCGCCGGGCAGGGCCTGGACGGCGAGGAAGACCAGCAGGGAGGAGAGCAGGAGCGTGCCGAGCGCGGCCGCGGTCCGGCGGGCGACGAAGGAGAGCATGGTCAGGCCCCCTTCAGGCCGATGCCGAGGTAGTCGAACTCGAAGCCGTGCTCGGCGTATCCGCGCACCTTGCGCGAGAGGCCCACGAGCCGGTCGGCGAACATCGGGGTCATCGCGCCGCCCTTGTCGATCACCCACTTCTGCGCCTCGCCGTAGAGGTCACGGCGCCTCGCGTCGTCGGTCTCGGCCCGCGCCCGGTCGAGCAGGGCGTCGAAGCCCTTGTCGGACCAGGCGGTCTCGTTGTACGAGGACCCGCCGCGGAAGACCTGGTTGAAGAGCTGGTCGACGGGCCGGCCGGTGTACCAGTAGGTGGCCATCAGCGGCTGCTTCATCCAGATCTGTGTGTAGTACGAGTCCGCCGACGCCGTCTTGACGCGGATCCGGATGCCGGCCCGCTTCGCCGACTCCTGGTAGGCGAGTGCCATGGGGGTGAAGAGGGGGTCGTACGCCGAGGTGTACAGGTCGACGGCCAGGTTCTCGTGGCCCGCCTTCTTCAGCAGGAACCGTGCCTGCTCGGGGTCGTGCCGGGGGTGCGTGGAGACGTGCACCGGGTCGTCCGGGGGCACCGGGTTGTCCCAGCCGGCCCTGCCCGCGCCCTGGAGGGCCGCCTTCACGACGTGCTCGGGGTCGTAGGCGAGCTTCATGGCCCGGCGGACGTCGACGTCGGTGAAGGGCTTGTCGGTGGTGAGCATCGGCAGCACGTACCACTGGCCGTTCTCGACGCGGGCGATGGTGGCGCGGTCGGAGGCGGCCACGACGCGGGCGGTGGCGAAGTCCAGGTTGGTCTGGGACAGCAGGTCCACCTGCCCGGCGAGCAGGGCGCCCGAGCGCGCGGACATGTCCGCGACCGAGTAGAAGGCGATCGTGTCGAGCACGGGGCGGCCCGCCCAGTGGTCCTCGTACGCCGTGACGCGGCCGGGGCCGGCCGGTGCGAAGGACTCCAGCTTGAAGGGGCCGGTGCCGATGCCGGTGCGGCCGATCGACTTCCCGCTGCCCTCGGGGACGACGTAGCAGTTGTAGTGCGTCAGCAGGCTCGGGAACTCGGCGTTCGGGGTCTTCAGCGGCACGACGAGGGTGTGGGCGTCGGGTGTGCGCAGCCGTGCCGGGTCGACGAGCGGGGCGAGGACACCGGCCTGCGGGGACGCCGTCGCCTTGTCGAGGATGTGGCGCAGCGTGTAGGCGGCGTCGGCGGAGGTGAGGGCACGGCCGTCGTGGAAGGTGACGCCCTTGCGGAGCCGGAAGGTCCAGGTGCGTGCCGTGCCGTCCGGTTCCCAGGACTCGGCGAGGTCGGGTGCCACCTGGCCGTCCGGGCCGATGCGGACCAGCCGGTTGTAGAGGGCGCCCAGGTATTCGTAGGCGGACAGGGAGCTCGCCGGGTCGAGGGTCTCGGCGTCGGAGGCGGGCGGACGGGCGATCCGCAGCGTGCCGCCGCGGTCGGGAGCGCCGCGTCGGGCGGCGGCCGGCAGGACGGGTGCGGCGGTGGCGCCCGAACAGCCGGACAGCAGCCAGGACGCGCCGAGCGAGGCGGCACCGGCGGCGCCCGCGGCGAGCACCGAGCGGCGTCCCGGAGGGTGGATGCCGGACATGGACCGACCTTCCCTGTCGCTATTCGTTCAGCCGAACGATTGAGTGAAGTCCGTGAACGATAGCGAGCAGGCGGTTTCAGGCCAACCCTTCAACTGTGAAGAAGTCGTTACAGGGAGCGCCTGACGCCGACGCCGCGTCCGGCCGCCTTGCTTCCGCCGCACAGCTGACGCAGGCTGGTCCTATGGGCGGGCAAGACGGCCCCACGCTCATCGCCTCCGTACAGCGGGCCATGCGGCTGCTGGAGGTCGTGAGCGCGCACCAGAACGGCGCGCCGGCGAAACAGCTGGCGCGTGAGACGGGCCTGCCCCTGGCCACCGCGTACCACCTGCTGAGGACACTCGTCCACGACGGGTACGTGCGGAAGCTGGACGACGGCGGGTTCGTCCTCGGTGACAAGCTGCAGACGCTGCGGACCACCGGGCGCGCCCAGGCACTGCTGAACCGCGTCCGGCCCACGCTCGCCACACTCCGGGACGAGCTCGCGTCCGCCGCCTACCTCACCTTCTACGAGGACGGCGAGATCACGGTCGCGGAGATCGTCGACGGCCCGGGCACGCCCCGCGTCGACCTGTGGGTGGGCTTCGAGGACGCGGGGCACGCGACCGCGCTCGGCAAGTCCGTACTGCGCGAAATGGACGTCGAGTCGCGCAAGGACTACCTCGCCCGCCACCACCTCGCCGACCTCACCCCCCGGACCATCACCAGCCGGCCGGAACTGCTCCGGCGTCTGGAGACCCCACCCCTGGCCCCGGCCGTCACCGACCTGGAGGAGTACGCGCTCGGCACGGTCTGTGTCGCCGTCCCGGTCTACAGCGGGGAAACCATCGGTTCCCTCGGCGTCTCGCTCCCGGCGAACCGGCTCTCCCGGCTGCCTGAGGTCCGTGCGAGGCTGCTCCCGACCGCGAGCCGGGTGACCCGGAGCCTCTCGCTCACTATCTGAAATTCCACTCCTTGTCGGTGTCCCGGCTCATCCCTTTATCTGGATAAATCAGACATTTCAGGGGTGCGCTCCCAGCCTCGCGCCCCGTGCCCAGGTGAAGGACACGGATAAGAACATGAGCCATCCGCGCGACCTCGGCGCCGACCATCGGCCGGTACGGCCGTCCAGCACGCGAGTGGCGGGCGCCCGGGGTTCTGCCCGTAGGCGCGCCCTCGCACAGCTGGCCGCCGGTACGCCCGTCCTGCCCGTACTGGTCGTCGCCGCCGTCCTGCTCGCCGATCTCGCCGACGGCGCCGGGCTGATCTGGCTGCCCCTGCTGGCCGCCGGGCCGGCCCTGGCGGCCACGACCAACGGGCCCCGAGGTGTCGTCTGCGTCGGCCTCCTCGCCGCGGTGCTCGGCGCGCTGCTCGGGGTCCGGGACGGCGTGCCGGACCGTGAACTGGCCGCCGTGCTCTCGGCGCTGGTGGCCGTCACCCTCGCCAGCGGCCTGGCCAGCGTCCTGCGCGGGCGCCGCGAGCGGGTGCTCGCCGCCGTCCGCTCGGTCGCGGAGACCGCCCAGCACGCGCTGCTCAGGCCCGTACCGGCGCACGTCGGCCCCTTCCAGGTGGCCGTCCGCTACAGCGCCGCGGCCGCCGAGGCCCGCATTGGCGGCGACCTCTACGCCCTGATACCCACCCCGCACGGGGTGCGGCTGATCGTCGGCGATGTGCGCGGCAAGGGGCTTCCCGCGGTGGGGACCGCCGCACTGGTCCTGGGTGTCTTCCGCGAGGCCGCCCACGACGAGCCCGACCTGCTCGCCGTCGTCGACAGGATCGAGCGCAGCCTGGCGCGCAATCTCGGCCACGACGACTTCGTCACCGCGGTGGTCGCCGGGTATCCGGAGGGCGGGCACCTGGAGGTGGTGAACTGCGGTCACACGCCTCCGCTGCTGGTGCGCGCCTCCGGGAGCGTCGTGCCGGTCGAACCCGACCTGCCGTCCCCTCCCCTCGGGCTGCGCGCCCTCGCCGGTCACGCGCCCGGCCTCCAGGCGCTCCGGTTCGCCGAGGGCGACCAGCTGCTGCTCTACACCGACGGCGTCACCGAGGCCCGCGACCACGGCCGCTCCTTCTACCCGCTCGCCGAGGGCCTTCAGCGTCACGTGTCCCACGAGCCGGCCCGCACGCTCGGCGCCCTGCACGACGAGCTGCTGGCCCACGTGGGCGGCCGGCTGCACGACGACGCGGCGCTCCTGCTGATCCGGAAGCCGACCGCGTCGGAAGCGGGCGTGGTGCCCGAGGTGACGGCTCCCGCCCCGGTCTCCGAGGCGCGGTGCTGCTCGTGACCCCCGGTCCCTACTCCTCGCGCAGGTCCTTGACCCGCTTGAGCTTGCCGACGGACCGTTCCAGGGTCTCCGGTTCGACGATCGTCACGTCCACCGTGACCCCGACGCCGTCCTTGACGTCCCTGGCGATCGCCCGGGCCGCGGACGCGCGCCGGTCGGCGGGTGTGCCGGGGCGGCTCTCGACGCGGACCGTCAGGTGGTCCAGCCGGCCGCGCCGGGTCAGCTGGATCTGGAAATGCGGGGCGACGCCGGGGGTGCGCAGCACGATCTCCTCGATCTGGCTGGGGAAGACGTTCACCCCGCGCAGGATGATCACGTCGTCGCAACGGCCGGTGATCTTCTGGATGCGGCGGAAGGCCGGCCGGGCCGTCCCGGGCAGCAGCCGGGTCAGGTCACGGGTGCGGTAGCGGACGACGGGCAGGGCGTCCTTGGTCAGGGACGTGAAGACCAGCTCGCCCTCCTCGCCCTCGGGGAGCCCCTCGCCCGTGATCGGGTCGACCACCTCGGGGTAGAAGTGGTCCTCCCACACATGGAGGCCGTCCTTGCTCTCCACGCACTCCTGCGCGACACCCGGGCCGATCACCTCGGACAGGCCGTATATGTCGACGGCGTGGATGTCCAGCCGCTCCTCGATCTCACGGCGCATCTCCTCCGTCCACGGCTCGGCACCGAAGATGCCCACCCGCAGGGACGTGGAGCGCGGGTCGACGCCCTGCCGCTCGAACTCGTCGAGCAGGGTGAGCATGTAGGACGGGGTGACCATGATGATCTCGGGCCGGAAGTCCTGGATGATCTGCACCTGACGCGCGGTCATGCCGCCCGAGGCCGGGATCACCACACAGCCCGCCCGCTCCGCGCCGTAGTGCGCGCCGAGGCCGCCGGTGAACAGGCCGTAGCCGTAGGAGATGTGCACCTTGTGGCCGGGGCGTCCACCGGCGGCGCGGATCGAGCGGGCCACGAGGTCCGCCCACATCGACAGGTCGTTCTCCGTGTAACCGACGACCGTGGGGCGCCCGGTGGTGCCGCTGGAGGCGTGCACGCGGCGGACCTGGTCCATGGGGACCGCCAGCATGCCGAACGGGTAGGTGTCGCGCAGGTCCGCCTTCGTGGTGAAGGGGAACCGGGACAGATCCTCCAGTGAGCGGCAGTCGCCGGGCGTGACCCCGGCCTCGTCGAACTTCTTCCGGTACTGCTCCACGTTGTCGTAGGCGTGCCGCAGGCTCCGGCGCAGCCGGTCGAGCTGGAGCGCGCGCAGCTCCTCGCGCGTGAGGCGCTCACCGTCGTCCAGCAGATCGTGGGGGAGGGGCTCGCCCCGCCGCGGCCCGGTCATCGCGACTCCTTCGGCGTCGTGCCCGCGCTCCTGAGGCTGCGGCTGCGGCCCCGGAACTCCGCGATCACCTCGTCACCCCGCAGGACGGTCACGTCGTAGAGGCCGCTGCGGCCGAACCGGGCGCGTTCCTCGGCCCGCGCCAGGAGCGCGTCGCCTTCGTACGCCGGTGTCGCGTCAGCGGTATGGGTCACCTCTCGCACCACCTTGTCTACCGACCGAACATTCGGTTAGCTTCGGCGTTGCCCAGTAATCCAGCCGCCTCGGCGCCTGTCAAGGGCATGAGGTCTTACCAAGGCGCGCCGGCTGTCATACCATGGACCGAACGAATGGTCGGTTGGGGAGAGGGACGGATGGACACGACACACTCCAGCCCCCTGGGGGCGGACGGCGCCGAGCCGGTTCTTCAGCAGCACTTCGACGCGACGATCGCGCGGGACCAGCGGATCGAGCCGCGCGACTGGATGCCGGAGGGCTACCGCAGGACGCTGATCCGGCAGATCGCCCAGCACGCGCACTCGGAGATCATCGGCATGCAGCCGGAAGCCGAGTGGATCACCCGCGCGCCCTCGCTGCGCCGCAAGGCCATTCTCTTCGCCAAGGTCCAGGACGAGGCCGGGCACGGGCTGTACCTGTACTCGGCGGCGGAGACGCTGGGCGCCGACCGCGCCGACCTGACCGAGCGGCTGATCGAGGGGCGCCAGAAGTACTCGTCGATCTTCAACTATCCGACGATGAGCTTCGCCGACGTCGGGGTGATCGGCTGGTTCGTGGACGGGGCGGCGATCTGCAACCAGGTGCCGCTGTGCCGCAGCTCCTACGGGCCGTACGCGCGCGCCATGGTGCGCGTCTGCAAGGAGGAGTCGTTCCATCAGCGGCAGGGCTACGAGCTGCTGATGACGATGATGCGCGGCACCGCGGAGCAGCGGGAGATGGTGCAGGACGCCGTCAACCGCTGGTGGTGGCCGTCGCTGATGATGTTCGGCCCGCCCGACGACGCCTCGCCCAACTCCGCGCAGTCCATGGCCTGGAAGATCAAGCGGCACAGCAACGACGAACTGCGCCGGCGCTTCGTCGACATGACCGTTCCGCAGGCCGAGAAGCTCGGCGTGACACTGCCCGACCCGGAGCTGCGCTGGAACGAGGAGCGCGGACACCACGACTTCGGCACCCCCGACTGGGACGAGCTCATGCGGGTCATCAAGGGCGACGGGCCCTGCAACGCCGAGCGGATGGAGCGGCGCCGCACGGCCCACGAGGACGGCGCCTGGGTGCGCGAGGCGGCCACCGCCCACGCCGCCAAACAGGCCGCCCGCGCGGAGAAGGGAGCGGTGGCATGACCGCCGAGAAGCAGAACTGGCCCCTGTACGAGGTGTTCGTGCGCGGCAAGCGCGGGCTGAACCACGTCCACGTGGGCTCACTGCACGCCGCCGACGACCGCATGGCGCTCACCCACGCCCGCGACCTGTACACCCGGCGCAACGAGGGCGTCAGCATCTGGGTCGTGCGCTCCGAGCACATCGCCGCCTCCACCCGCGACGAGAAGGACCCGTTCTTCGCCCCGAGCGCCGACAAGGTCTACCGCCACCCGACCTTCTACGACATCCCCGACGACGTCCCGCACATCTGAAGGAGAGGGCATGAGCGACGACCACGTGTACCTGACCCTCGCCGAGGGACACGAGGACGACACCCGCTGGGCCTACGGCACCGGCTTCGAGGACCCCCTGCACGGCGTGGACACCGCCGTGCCCGACGGCGTCGACGCCGGTGAACTGGCCGTGCTCTGCGTCACCCTGGCCGACGACGCCCTGGTCTCGGCCCAGCGGCTGGCCGAGTGGACCACCCGTGCCCCCGAGCTGGAGGAGGAGGTGGCCCTGGCCAACATCGGACTCGACCTGCTCGGCCAGGCCCGACTGCTCTACTCCCGGGCGGGCCAGGTCGACGGCACCGGACGCGACGAGGACGCCTTCGCCTACTTCCGCGACGCCGGAGACTTCCGCAACGTACGCCTGGCCGAACTCCCGGGCGGCGACTTCGCGTTCTCGATCGTGCGGCTGCTGGTGTTCTCCAGCTGGCGCCTCGCGCACTTCGAGCGGCTCGCCGCCCACCGCGACCCGGTGCTCGCGGCGATCGCCGCCAAGGGGGTCAAGGAGCTGGCCTACCACCGGCAGTACGCCGCCGAGTGGGCGGTGCGCCTCGGCGACGGCACCGAGGAGTCGCACCGCCGGATGCGCCGGGCGCAGGAGCAGGTGGCGCCCTACCTGGGCGAACTGTTCACGGCGTACGACGTACGGGACGAGGTCGTCGCCGTCCTGCGCCAGGTCACCGAGGCGGCCGGACTGCCCATGCCGGTTTTCCGACCGCTGCCCGGCTCGGGCCGCGCCGGGGAGCACACCGAGCATCTCGCCCCGCTGCTGGCCGAGTTGCAGGGCATCGCCCGCGCCCACCCGGAGGCGACATGGTGACGACGGCCCTGGACACGCGACGGGCCCGGCGCATCGCCGAGCAGGTGCCCGACCCCGAGCTTCCCATGCTCACCCTGGCCGACCTCGGCGTGCTGCGCGAGGTGTCCCTCGCCCCGGACGGGACGGTGGTCGCGAGCCTCACCCCGACCTACTCGGGCTGCCCCGCGATGGCGGAGATGCGGGCCGGGGTGGCCGCCCGGCTGCGCGAGGCGGGGTACGCGCGCGTGGAGATCCGCACCGTCCTCGATCCGCCGTGGAGCAGCGACTGGATCACTCCGGACGGCCGCCGCAAGCTCGCCGAGCACGGCATCGCCCCGCCCGGTTCCGCGCCCGCGCGCGCCGCCGGCCCGGTCCCGCTCGTGCTGTCGCCGATCCGCCGCTCGGTGCCCTGCCCCCGCTGCGGTCATCCCGACACCGAGGAGACCTCCCGCTTCGGCGCCACGTCCTGCAAGTCTCTGTGGCGCTGTCTCGGCTGCCGCGAGCCGTTCGAGTACGTCAAGGAGATCTGATGGACGACCTGATGGAGCCGGCCCCCGCCCCGGCGGCACGCGCCCGTGCCCGCCGACGTCCGGTCTTCCACCCCCTGCGGGTCGCCGCCGTGCGGCCGCTGTGCGAGGACGCGGCAGCCGTCAGCTTCGACATCCCCGCGGAGCTGGCCGAGGAGTTCGCCTTCGCGCCCGGCCAGTCGCTCACCCTGCGGCGCGAGATCGACGGCCGGGACGAACGCCGCTCCTACTCCATCTGCTCACCCGCCGGCACCGCGCCGCGCATCGGCGTCCGGGTCGTACCCGGTGGCCTGTTCTCCGCCTGGCTGGTGCGGGACGTGCGCCCCGGCGACACCGTCGACGTCATGGCACCCACCGGCGACTTCACCCCCGACCTCACCACCCCCGGCCACCACGTCCTGATCGCGGCGGGCTCCGGTATCACGCCCATGGTCTCCATCGCCGAGTCCGTCCTGGCCGCCGACTCCCGTTCGACGGTCACCCTCCTCTACGGCAACCGCCGCACCGGCACCGTGATGTTCGCCGACGAGCTGGCCGACCTGAAGGACCTCTACCCGACGCGGTTCCAGCTCGCCCACGTCCTCTCCCGGGAGCCCCGCGAGGCCGAGGTGCTCTCCGGCCGCCTCGACACCGACCGGCTCTCCGTCCTCGTCGACGCGCTGGTCGACGTGGAGTCCGCCGACCACTGGTGGCTGTGCGGCCCGCACGGCATGGTCCGCGCCGCCCAGCAGGTCCTGGCCGGCCTCGACGTGCCCGGCGACCGCGTCCACCAGGAGCTGTTCTACGCCGACGACGAGCCCGTACGCGAGGTCCGGCACACCGAGGCCGGCCCCACCGGGCCCGTCAGCCAGGTCACCGTCACCCTGGACGGCCGCTCCACCACCTCCGCCCTGCCCCGCGAGCGGAGCATCCTCGAAGGCGCCCAGCAGACCCGCCCCGACCTCCCCTTCGCCTGCAAGGGCGGCGTCTGCGGCACCTGCCGTGCCCTGGTCACCGACGGCAAGGCCGACATGCGCCGCAACTTCGCCCTGGAACCGGCCGAGGTCGACGCGGGCTACGTCCTCACCTGCCAGTCGTTCCCGCTGTCCGACGCGCTGACGGTGGACTTCGACACCTGACGCCGACGCACCGTCCGTGCGGGGACGGCCCCGGCCCCACTCACCGGGAGCGCAGGACACGCAGCGCCGTGAGTGCCACGTGGAGTTCGGTGCGTCCCTCGCCGGACTCCAGGTCGGTGTCGAGGAGACGCTCGACGGTGCGCAGCCGCTGGTACATGGTCTCCCTGGACAGGCCGCCGCGGCGGGCCGCGGTGGTCTTGTTGCCGGCGGCGTCGAGGTAGTGGCCGAGGGTCGTCAGCAGGTCGGTGCCGTGCCGGGTGTCGTGGTCGATGAGCCGGCCGAGCCGGCGTTCGGTGTAGTCCTGCACACGGGTGTCCTCCCGCAGTGCGTAGAGCAGGCGGCGCAGGTCGACGTCCGGCAGCTCGTGGAAGGAGCGGTCCGGGGGGAGCGGCTGACCGGGCGGGGTGGCCTCCAGGACCCGCGCCGCCTCCCGGAAGGAGCGCGCGGTGTCGGCGAGGTCCGTCACCTCCGAACCCGCGCTCACGATCGCTCCCGGGGCCAGACCCAGCGCGGTGCGGCTCAGCCGCTCGGCCACGGGACGCCAGGGCTGGGCGGGCCGCAGGGCCGGCAGGATGCCGAGACGGCCCGGGGAGAGCTCGCCGACCAGCGCCGGGATCCCCGACGACCTGAGGTCCTGGTGCAGCCGGGCCTCCAACTCGCCGCCCTCGGCACCGGGGCCCAGGTCGACCAGGATCGCCAGGAAGCGGCTGTCCTCGGTGGGCAGTCCCAGGGCGGCGCAGCGGGCGCGGGCGTCCTCGGGGGAGTGGTGGCGCTGTTCCGCCAGTTCCCGCAGGGCGCCGCGGTGCGCCGTCTGCTCCCAGGGCGTGGCATGGATGAGCCGGGCGACGGTCAGGGCCATCGCCGTCCGCTCCAGGACCGTGATGTGTTCCGGCCCGAAGCCCGGCCCCTCCCCAGGTGGTGGGAGCATGGCGAGACGGCCCCAGCGTTCGCCCTGGTAGGAGACCGGCGCGGTGAGCCAGCCCTCCGGGCCGCCCACCTGGGTGTGAACGCCGGGCTCGGCCGCCCGGGACCGCTGTTCCCAGTCGGTGAGCGCCTCCTCCACCGTGCTCCCCGACGGCTCGCACAGCAGCGCCTGGTGCGCGAGGTTCTCCAGGACCACCGTCCGGCCGCTCATCTCCGCCGCCGCGCGCACCACGTCCTCCGGCCCCGCGCCGCGCAGCGTCAGGGCGGTGAACGCCTCGTGGATCCGCTGGGTCCGGCGCATCGCGTCGGCCTGGCTGCCGAGGATGAGGGCGTGGACGACCTGGGTGACCTCCAGGAAGTTGACGTCCCGGGCGAGGGTGACCAGGGGCAGCCCCCGGGCCCGGCAGGCCTGTACGAGGGCGTCGGGCGGGCGGTGGTAGCGCCGCACCAGCTCGATGACCAGGGCGGCGGCACCCACCTCCGTGAGTTCGTCGACGTACCGGCGGACACCCGCGGCGTCCTCGGGCAGGGGCATGCCGGTGGTCAGGACCAGCTCGCCGCCCTTCAGGAAGGAGGCGGGGTCCGTCAGCTCGGTGATGTGCACCCAGCGCACCGGCCGGTCCAGCCGGCCCAGCCCGGTGACGACCTGGGGCTGCCCGGCGGCCAGGACGGGCAGGGCCAGGACGTCGGCGACGGTCGGCGGGCGGCCGGACGGAGCGGAGTCACGGTCGTCCGGCGCGGGCGGAGGAGCCTTCGGCGGGGTGTCGTTCACGGTGCCTCCCGGGGTGCCCGGTCACTCTGACAAGCGGCGCTGACCTGCGCAAGAGCTACCCCCGCCACGGCGATGGGGCACCTGACCGGCCCGCGGGTTGACACAACGTCCGAACAACGCGTTCCCGCCGGACACATCACGCGTTGTCGCCGTCCGCAGCGGCCTGGATGCTCGCAGTGTCGGACCAGCACGGCAGATCACCGCAAGCAGACTTCGACGCAGGCCGGGAGACGAACATGACCGCACTGTCGCCGCAGCTTCGCCAGGCCACGCCCGTGGTGGCGGCCAGGGGCGAGGGCGTCCACCTCTACGGTGAGGACGGCCGCCGCTACCTCGACTTCACCGCCGGCATCGGCGTCACCAGCACCGGGCACTGCCACCCCGAGGTCGTGGCGGCGGCGCAGGAGCAGGTGGGCACACTGATCCACGGCCAGTACACGACCGTCATGCACCAGCCGCTGCGCCGCCTCGTCGACAAGCTCGGCGAGGTCCTGCCCTCCGGCCTGGACAGCCTGTTCTTCACCAACTCCGGCAGCGAGGCCGTCGAGGCTGCGCTGCGCCTGGCCCGCCAGGCCACCGGCCGGCCCAACGTCCTGGTCTGCCACGGCGGTTTCCACGGCCGTACGGTCGCCGCCGCCGCCATGACCACCTCCGGCGTCCGCTTCCGGTCGGGTTTCTCCCCGCTGATGAGCGGCGTGGTCGTCACCCCGTTCCCGACGGCCTTCCGCTACGGCTGGGACGAGGAGACCGCCACCCGCTTCGCGCTGAAGGAACTCGACTACACCCTCCAGACGATCTCCTCGCCCGCCGACACGGCCGCGATCATCGTCGAACCGGTGCTCGGCGAAGGCGGGTACGTGCCCGCGAACCGCGCCTTCCTGGAAGGGCTGCGGGAGCGGGCCGACCGGCACGGCTTCCTGCTGATCCTCGACGAGGTGCAGACCGGCGTCGGCCGTACCGGGCGCTTCTGGGGCCACGACCACTTCGGCGTCATCCCCGACATCCTCGTCACCGCCAAGGGCCTCGCCAGCGGCTTCCCGCTGTCCGGGATCGCCGCCTCCGAGGAACTGATGACGAAGGCATGGCCCGGCTCGCAGGGCGGCACGTACGGTGCCAACGCCGTCGCCTGCGCCGCGGCCTGCGCGACCCTCGACGTCGTACGCGACGAGAAACTCGTCGAGAACGCGGAGGCGATGGGCAAGCGGCTGCGCCAGGGGCTGGAGGCGGTGGCCGACCGGACGCCGGGCATCGGCGACGTCCGCGGCCTCGGTCTCATGCTGGCCACCGAGTTCGTCACCGAGGACGGCGACCCCGACCCCGCGACCGCCGCCCGCGTGCAGCGCGCCGCCGTCGACGAGGGCCTGCTCCTGCTGCTGTGCGGCGCGTGGAACCAGGTGGTCCGGATGATCCCGGCGCTCGTGATCGACGAGACGGGCGTGGACGAGGGCCTCCAGGCCTGGGCGAAGGCGGTCGAGGCCGGCACGTCGGGAGCCGCGGACCGATGACCACCGCCACCCGCGGCCCGGCGGGTCTGACGGCCCGTCTCGCCGAGATCGCGCCCGGCCTGCGGGTGGAGACCGGACCGGGGGCGACGGGCCCCTACGCCTACGACGCCTCCAACTACCGCGTCCCGCCCCGGGCCGTGGCCTTCCCGCGCACCGCCGACGACGTGGTCGCGGTGCTGCGGGCCTGTCGCGAGGCGGGCGTCCCGGTCACGGCCCGGGGCGGTGGCACCAGCATGGCGGGCAACGCCGTGGGAGCCGGTGTGGTCCTGGACTTCTCCCGGTACATGAACCGGATCCTGGACATCGACGTCGAGGCGCGTACCGCCCGGGTCGAGTCCGGTGTCGTCCTGGACGTGCTGCGCGCCGCCACCGCCTCGCACGGGCTGGACTTCGGGCCGGACCCGTCGTCGCACAGCCGCTGCACGCTCGGCGGCATGATCGGCAACGACGCGTGCGGCAACCGGTCGGTGCGCGACGGGCGGACCAGCGGCCACGTCGAGGCGCTGGAGATCGTGACGGCGGACGGTGTGCGGGCGGTGGCCGACCACCGCGGGCTGCATCCGGTGGACCCCGGCGACGCCGGCCTCGTCGCCCGGCTCGAAGCGGACCTGCGACGCCTGGTCGAGGAGAACCTGGAGCCGATCCGAACCGAGCTGGGCCGCATCCCGCGCCAGGTCTCCGGCTACCAGCTGCACCACCTGCTCCCGGAGAACGGCTTCGACCTGGCCCGTGCCCTGGTGGGCACCGAGGGCACCTGTGCGGTCGTCACCGCCGCGACGGTCCGCCTGGTGGCGACCGCACAGGCTTCGGCACTGCTCACCCTCGGCTACGACGACGTGGTCGAGGCGGCCGAGGACGTGCCGGAGATCCTGCGCTGGTCGCCCAGCGCGGTGGAGGGCATGGACGAGGCGATCGTGGCCACCATGCGGGCCCGCCGCGGCCCGGACTCCGTCACGGGGCTGCCGGAGGGACGTGCCTGGCTCTACGTCGAACTCGAAGGCGACGACCAGGCCTCGGTGACCGCCCGCGCCGCCGAACTGCTCGACGCGCTCAAGGCCGCGGGCCGCATGACCGGCGGCCGGGTCGTCGAGAGCGCGACGGAGCGGCGTTCGCTGTGGCGGGTGCGGGAGGACGGGGCCGGGCTCGCCGCCAGGCTGGTGGACGATGGGGGTACCGCCCGCTCGAGCGGAGCCGAGAGTGGGGGAGAGTCCTGGCCCGGCTGGGAGGACGCGGCCGTCGCGCCCGGGAACCTCGCCGCCTATCTGCGTGACTTCCGCGAGCTGCTGGCCTCGCACGGGCTGACGGGCGTGCTGTACGGGCATTTCGGCGCGGGCTGCGTCCATGTGCGGGTCGACTTCGACCCGGCGAGCGAGGCCGGGCAGACGGCGATGCGGCGCTTCCTCACCGAGGCGGCGGCCCTGGTCGTCGAGCACGGCGGCACGCTGTCGGGCGAGCACGGCGACGGCCGGGCGCGCAGCGAGCTGCTCCAGGTCATGTACAGCCACCGCATGATCGCCGCGTTCGCCGCGTTCAAGCAGGTCTTCGACCCCGACGGGCTGCTGAACCCCGGCGTCGTCGTCGACCCCGCCCCGCTCGACGCCGACCTCGCGTTGCGTGAACTGCCCCTCGTGGAGACGTCGTTCACCTTCCCGCACGACGAGGACGGCCTCGCGGGGGCGGTACGCCGCTGCGTCGGTATCGGACGCTGCCGCAGCGACGCGGGCGGGGTGATGTGCCCGAGCTACCGCGCCACGGGCGAGGAGAACCACTCCACCCGCGGCCGGGCCCGTCTGCTCCAGGAGATGGTCCGCGGCGAGACCGTCCAGGACGGCTGGCGCTCCACCGAGGTGCGCGACGCCCTCGACCTGTGCCTGTCCTGCAAGGCCTGCTCCAGCGACTGCCCGGTCGGCGTCGACATGGCCACCTACAAGGCGGAGTTCCTCCACCAGCACTACAAGGGCCGCCTGCGGCCCCGCTCCCACTACTCACTCGGCTGGCTGCCGCTCACCTCCGCGGTGGCCGGATACGCGGCCCGCCCGGTCAACGCGCTGCTGCGCGGCCCGCTGGGCAAGCTGCTCGCCCGCCTCGGGGGAGTGACCACCAGGCGCCGGATCCCGGCCTTCGCCTCCCGGCACGCGCTGCGCCGGGCCCTGCGCACGGCGCGAACCGGCGAACCGGCCAGGGCCCTGCTCTTCGTCGACAGCTTCACCCGCGCCTTCCGTCCCGAGATCGCGGGCGCCGCGAGCCGTGTCCTCGCCGGTGCCGGGATCCCCTGCGCGCCACGGGACGGCCTGTGCTGCGGTCTGACCTGGGTCAGCACCGGTCAGCTGGGTACGGCCCGCCGGGTCATGTCCCGTACCGTCGCCGCCCTCGACGACGGCGACGACCGGCCGATCGTGGTGGCCGAACCGAGCTGCGCGGCCGCCCTCGAACGCGATGTACCCGAACTGCTCGGCACCGAGGCCGCGCGGCGCGTCGCCGACCGCGTCCACACCTTCACCGGCGCGCTGACCGAGCTGGCCGACCAGGGCTGGACACCGCCACCGCTGCCCGAGACCCTGGTGCTCCAGACCCACTGCCACGAGTACGCCGGCTTCAAGGGCCGCCGGCCCGCCGACCTGTTGCGCCGCCTCGGTGTACGCGACGTCGACGAGGCCGAGGGCTGCTGCGGCCTCGCCGGGAACTTCGGCTTCGAGGCGGAGCACTACGACACCTCGGTGGCCGTCGCGGACCTCGCCCTCAAGCCCCGCCTCGACGCCCTCGGAGGACGGACCGTCGTCGCCGACGGCTTCAGCTGCGCCACCCAGATCGACCACCTCGCCGGTGACCGGGGCGTCCGTGCCCTGCACCTCGCGGAACTGCTCGACCCCGCCGCCGATCTTCCAGGAGAGACACCATGACCGACGTTGCGAACCAGTTGTTCATCGGCGGGGCCTGGGTGGACGCCGCGGACGGCGCCACCCTGCCCGTCGACGACCCCGCGACCGGCGAGATCCTCTGCCACGTCGCCGACGCGGGCCCGAAGGACGCCCGGCTCGCGGAGGAGGCGGCCGTCCAGGCGCAGGGGGACTGGGCCCGCACGGCGCCCCGGGCCCGCAGTGAGATCCTGCGCCGCGCCCACGAGCTGATCCTGGAGCGCACCGACGAACTCGCCCGTCTGATGACGTCCGAGATGGGCAAACCGCTCGCCGAGGCCAGGGGAGAGGTGGCCTACGCCGCCGAGTTCTTCCGCTGGTTCTCCGAGGAGGCCGTCCGTATCGACGGCGGGTGCGGCATCCTGCCCGACGGCCGCAACCGCATGCTGCTCTCCCGCCGCCCGGTCGGTCCCTGCCTGCTGATCACGCCGTGGAACTTCCCGCTGGCCATGGGCACCCGCAAGATCGGTCCGGCGATCGCGGCGGGCTGCACGATGATCCTCAAGCCGGCACCGCAGACCCCGCTGTCCAGCCTCGCCCTGGCCGGCATCCTCAAGGAGGCCGGGCTGCCGGACGGCGTGCTGAACGTCGTCACCACCTCCCGCGCCGGCGAGGTCTGCGAGCCACTGCTGCGCGGCGGCCGGATCCGCAAGCTGTCCTTCACCGGTTCCACGGCCGTCGGCCGGCTGCTGCTCGCCCAGTGCGCGGACACCGTCGTGCGCACCTCGATGGAGCTGGGCGGCAACGCCCCCTTCATCGTCTTCGACGACGCCGACCTGGACGTGGCCGTGGACGGCGCGATGGTCGCCAAGATGCGCAACATGGGCGAGGCCTGCACCGCCGCGAACCGCTTCTTCGTGCACCGGTCCGTGGCCGACGAGTTCGGACGGCGCCTCGCCGAGCGGATGGGCGCGCTCGAGGTGGGCCCCGGCACCCGGGACGGCGTGGACGTCGGCCCGCTGATCGACGCCGCCGGACGCGGCAAGGTCGAGGAACTGGTCGCCGACGCGGTGGAACGCGGCGCCCAGGTGCTGGTGGGTGGACGTACGCCGGACGGGCCGGGTTGCTTCTATCCGCCGACCGTGCTCGCCGGTGTCTCTCCCGAGAGCCGCCTGATGGACACGGAGATCTTCGGGCCGGTGGCCGCGATCCTCACCTTCGACGACGAGGACGAGGTCGTGAGCCGCGCCAACGACACGCCCTGGGGCCTGGTCGGCTACGTGTTCACCGAGGGTCTGGACCGCGGCCTGCGCGTCAGTGAACGCCTGGAGGTCGGCATGGTCGGGCTCAACACCGGCCTCGTCTCCAACCCGGCCGCGCCCTTCGGCGGCGTGAAGCAGTCCGGGCTCGGCCGCGAGGGCGGACGGGTCGGGATCGACGAGTTCCTGGAGTACCAGTATCTGGCCGTGCCCGTGCGGTGAGGGTCAGCCCAGGTGGCGGGCGGTGATCTCGGCCGCCGTGCCGGTCACCAGCCCGCCCAGCCCGGCGAGCCGGCCGGGCTCGAAACGGGAGTCGGGCAGGGAGACGGCCACCGTGGCCAGCGGTGTGCCGTCGCTGTCCAGGACCGGGGCGGCGATCGCGCAGACACCCGGGCGGAACTGGTTGTGGTTGACGGCGTACCCCCGGTCCCTGACCCGTGCGAGCTCGGCGCGCAGCTTCGCGGGGTCCGTGATGGTCTCCTCGCCGTAGCGCTCGAGTCCGCCGGCCACGAGCTCGTCGACCTCGGACTTCGGCAGGTGGGCCAGGATCGCGTGTCCCGTCGCGGTGGCGTGCATCGGCGAGGTGTCGCCGATGGTGTGGAAGGTCCGCACCGCGTGGTCGCAGTCGACGCGGTCGACGACGACCATGCACTGCAGGGCGTCGGGCACGGACAGGTGGATGGTCTCGTTCACCGCGTCCCGCAGTTGGATCATGGGCTCGCGGGCGGCCGCGAAGAGGCTGGATCCCTGGAGGGCGGCGGGCCGTACGGCCAGTACGCGGGCGCCGATCTCCCAGCGGGTGGTGTCCCTGCGGTTGGCGCGCAGCCAGCCCGCCTCGTTGAGCGTGACGAGGGTGCGCTGCACGGTCGACTTGGGCAGGCCGAAGAGCTTGGTCAGTTCGCCGACGGTCACCGGCTGGTGCTGGGCGACCGCTTCGAGGACGCGCAGCGATCTGGTGACGCTCTTCATTTCCATCCGAAGTCCCCGTCAGTTCCGTGGGTTTCTTCCGCTCACCTCTTGACCCCTCCCGGAGCCACAGGCATCATCGTGCCGGATTCTAGCATGATGTTCCACAATATGGCACGCGCCGCATCCGGTACCTCGTGGCGATGGACAGCGGTAGCGCCCTGACTGCGCTCACCTCGCCGCGTGGTGCGGCCGCCCCACGCCCCGCCCCCTCCCCCCTGGGCGGGGCGCGGGGCGGCGACCGTCTTCGTCGGTGCGTGGTGCTCAGGCGCCCATGCGCCGTCCCGTGATCTCCGCCGCCTTTCCTGCGGCCAGGCGGCCCCATTCGGACAGCCGGCCGGTGTCGAACCGCGAGTCGGGCATCGAGATGGCCACCGTGGCCAGCGGGGTGCCCTCCTCGTCGAGGACGGGCGCGGCGATGGCGCAGACGCCCGGCCGGTACTGGTTCTGGTTGACCGCGTAGCCGTCGACCCGGATGCGGTCCAGCTCTGCGCGCAGGGCGTCGGGCTCGGTCGGTGTCGTGTCGCTGAAGCGCTCCAGGCCCTGGGCGATGAGCTCTTCGACGTCCTGCTCGGGCAGATACGCGAGGACGGCGCGCCCGGCGGCGGTGGCGTGCAGGGGTGAGGTGTCGCCGATGGTGTGGAAGGTCCGCACCGCGTGGTCGCAGTCGACGCGGTCGACGACGACCATGCACTGCAGGGCGTCGGGCACGGACAGGTGGATGGTCTCGTTCACCGCGTCCCGCAGTTG
>NZ_BAABET010000004.1:0-293604 GCF_039540295.1 Streptomyces venetus | reverse complement strand
TGGATCATGGGCTCGCGGGCGGCCGCGAACAGGGTGGATCCCTGGAGGGCGGCGGGCCGTACGGCCAGTACGCGGGCGCCGATCTCCCAGCGGGTGGTGTCCCTGCGGTTGGCGCGCAGCCAGCCCGCCTCCGCCAGGGTGACCAGGGTGCGCTGCACGGTCGACTTGGGCAGGCCGAAGAGCTTGGTCAGTTCGCCGACGGTCACCGGCTGGTGCTGGGCGACCGCCTCGAGGACGCGCAGCGACCTGGTGACGCTCTTCATTTCCATCCGGTTTCCCCCTGTTAATCCTCGGAACTTCCGGCCGGCACCCTCTTGACTCCCCTGAGTGCCACTGCCATTCTCTGTGCCAGATTCTAGCACAGCATTCCACAATGTGGCACGGCACCCGGAAGACCCCGGGAAGCGAGCCGGACTCCGAGAACGGGGCGAATGCGGCCGGAGAGCTCCGAAGGGCCCGGCCTCCGCCCGAACCTCCTCGAATCGACAGCCTCACGCCGGGGCTCAGCTTGCGCCCCGGCGACACGAAAGGAAAGCCCTGTGTCAGCTGCCAGGAAGCGCGTCGCCGTCGTCGGCGTCGGAACGATGGGCAGCCAGGCCGCCTGGCGACTCGCCGCCCGCGGCGCGGAGGTCGTCGGCTACGACCGCTACGCTCCCGGCCACGACCGCGGCGCCGCCGGCGGCGAGACCCGCATCTTCCGCAGCGCCCACTTCGAGGACTCCCGGTACGTGCCGCTGCTCCAGCACGCCGACGCCCTCTGGGAGCGGCTCCAGCAGGAGACCGGCCGCGAGTTGCGCCGCCTGACCGGCTGCCTGCTGATGGGGCCCACCGACCACCACCAGATGGCCACCGTCCTGCGGTCCATCGCCGAACACCGCCTCGACCACGAGGTGCTCGACAGCGAGGCGCTCGCCAAACGTTTCCCGCAGTACCGGATCGAGGACGGCGACGTCGCCGTCCTCGACCGCCGGGCCGGGTTCATCCGCCCGGAGCTGACGATCCAGACGGCCGCCCGCCGGGCCGAGCACCTGGGCGCCGTCATCCACCGGTACACCACGGTCCGCGAGGTCGTCCCCCTCGCGAACGGCGTGGAGATCCGCACCGACGCCGGGAGCGAACGCTTCGACACGGCCGTCGTCACCCCCGGCCCCTGGGTCGACGACCTGCTGCCCGACCTGCCCTGGGACGTGGACGTCCGCCGGCTCGTCAGCGCCTGGTACGTACCCACCTCCGACGCCTGGACCGGCGAGGAACGACCCGCCTTCATCCGCACGGCACCCACCCACTGCTACGGCCTGCCCTCCCCGGACGGCATCTCCGTCAAGCTCGGCCTGTCCCGCGCGCTGCACCTGCCGGCCGGCGACCCGAACCGGCTGGACCGCACCGTGCGGCCCGAGGAACTGGAGATCTTCACCGAGCTCATGGGCCGTTACCTGCCGGACCTGCACCCCGACCCCGTCCGGCTCTCCGTCTACATGGAGGGCTACACCGAGAGCAGCCGACCGCTCGTCGGCCCGCTGCCCGGCGCCGAGAACGTCGTCCTGCTCGCCGGTTTCTCCGGACACGGCTTCAAACTCTCGCCCGCCTTCGGCGACATCGCCGCGGACCTCGCACTGGACGGGGCCTCCCGTCAGCCCATCGGCTTCCTCTCGACCGTCGGCCGCACGGAGGCATGACCATGAACGACAGCACTCTCTCCGTCGGCTCCCTCACGGCCGGGCCCGGCACCATGACACGCGGCACCGTCCGGGCCGACCTCGGCACCCTCGCCCTCGACATCCCGCTGACTCTGGTCAACGGCGCCCGCCCCGGCCCCCGGGTGGTCATCACCGCCGGTGTGCACGGCGGCGAGTTCACCCCCGTCGACGCCGTGACGCGCCTGGTGAACGTGCTGGAACCGGGCCGGGTGCGCGGACAGCTCGTCATCTGCCCGATCGCCAACCCGCCCGCCGTGTACCAGGGCCGGCTGGGCATCTCCCCGCTCGACGGTGTGAACATCAACCGCGTCTTCCCCGGCGACCCGGACGGCGGCCCCACCGAGCGGCTCGCCGCCTGGCTCTTCGCCCACCTGATCGACGGCGCCGACACCTACATCGACCTGCACTGCGGCGGCATCGACCAGGTCCTGCGGGACTTCGTCGGCTACCGCCTCACCGGCGAGGCGGACCTCGACAAGGCGACGGCCGCACTGGCGGGTTCCTTCGGAGTCGAGGACGTCATCCTCGGGCTGACGGCCGAGGGCGGCAACAGCCACGCCGCCGCCGCCCGCCGCGGCATCTCGGCCGTCCTCGTCGAAGTGGGCGAACTCGGACAGCGCGACGAGGCCACCGCCCTGCGCCGCGTCGACGGCCTCCTCGGGGCGCTGCGCCACCTGGGCGTGCTCGAACCGGACGGCTCCGTGCCGGCCCCGATCCGTGCATGGGTCTGGTCCGCCGGGGTCACGGCCGAGGCCACGGGACTGTGGTATCCGCGGTTCTCCTTCGACGCCGACGTCATCGGCGAGGTCGCCGAGGGCGACGTCCTCGGCCACATCGTCGACCCGGCCGACGGCCACGAGCACCCGGTCCACGCCCCGGCCGACGGCCGCGTCTTCTACGGCATGCACGGCCTGACCGTCACCGAAGGCGACGAACTGGCCGCCCTCGCCGTCCGGTGGGACCCCGACACGGCCACGCTCCCCGGCGCCCTCAGCACCCCCGGCCTGGGCGCCGCGCCCGAGGGGACGGACAACCCCTCGTAACCCCCGCCCCGGCCGCCCCCCTTCTCTCCCCGTAGCACCACCCCAGGAGGCACACGATGACGAATCGACATGCGGCTCAGCCGCGTGGCGCCCGGATGGACCGCCGGCACTTCCTGCGCGGAGTCGGCGCAGCCACGGCGGGTCTCGCCGCCGCGACCGCCCTCAGCGGCTGCGGCACCGGCACCAGCCGGGCCGCCGCCGGATCCGGTGGCAAGGGCTCCAAGACGCTGGTGGTCCGCAACAGCGGCGGCTCCTACGGCGACGCCAACCAGCAGGCGATCTACGAGCCGTTCACCAAGGAGACCGGCATCCAGGTCAAGGTGGTGAACATCCAGTACGCCCAGATGCTCGCCCAGATCAAGCAGGGCCGCCCCGAGTTCGACGTCATCGACGACTCGATGGCCGACTTCGTGCTCTTCCACAAGGAGGGCGCCACCGAGGAACTGGACCACGACCGGCTCAAGAACTTCAAGAACGCCGGCATCGCCGAGAACCTGGTCACCACCAACGCCGTCGGCAAGAACTACTGGGCCAGCGTGATGGCGTACCGCACGGACGCGTTCGGAGGGAAGAAACCTTCCTCCTGGGCCGACTTCTGGGACACCAAGGCCTTCCCGGGCAACCGCGCCCTCCAGGCCCTGGACGCCGACCTGCCCGAGCTGGAGTTCGCCCTCCTCGCCGACGGCGTACCGCTCGACAAGCTCTACCCGCTCGACGTCGATCGCGCCTTCAAGGTACTCGGCGAGATCAAGTCCCACGTCCGGAAGTTCTGGGACACCGGTGCCCTGCCCGGCGTGCTGCTGGGCCGCAAGGAGGTCGACGCCTCCAGCGTCTGGCACGGCCGCCTCGACGCGCTGATCAAGGGCGGTGCGCCGCTCGCGTACGGGTGGAACGGCGCCCGCCGCCAGAGCAACGCCCTCGGCATCCCCAAGGGAGCCGCCAACCTCGACGCCGCCTACCGGCTCATCGACTTCTCACTGCGTCCCGAGGTCCAGGCCGCCTACGCCGAGCTCTACCCGATGGCTCCCTCCGTGCCCGCCGCCTACAAGAAGCTCAAGCCCGCCACCGCCGAGAACCTCGCCAGCTCGCCCGCGCACCTGAAGAACGGCTTCGACCTGGACGTCGAGTGGTGGATCAAGAACCAGGACGCCGTCTCCAAGCGCTGGCAGGAGTGGACGCATGCCTGAGACCGACGTGATGCCCGAGCCCTCCCTCGCCGCCCCACCGCCCGCGGCCGGCACCGGAAAACCCCTGTCCGTCACGCGGCTTCGCAAGACCTACGCCGGCGTCACCGCCGTGGACGAGGTCTCCATGGAGATCGCCGCGGGGGAGTTCGTCACCTTCCTGGGGGCGTCCGGCTCCGGCAAGACCACCACCCTGATGATGGTCGCCGGGTTCTGCGAGCCCGACTCCGGCAGCATCGTCGTCGGCGGCCGTGACGTCACCCGCCTCGCCCCGCAGAAACGCGGCCTGGGCTTCGTCTTCCAGCAGTACCTGCTCTTCCCGCACATGACGGTGTGGGACAACGTCGCCTTCCCGCTGACCCTGCGGGGCGTGTCGAAGGCGGACCAGCGCCGCCGGGTCGGCGAGACCCTGGAGATGGCGGGTTTGTCCGCCATGGCCCGGCGTCGCCCGCGCGAGCTGTCCGGCGGCCAGCAGCAGCGCGTCGCACTCTGCCGCGCCCTGGTCTACCGGCCCCCGGTCATCCTGATGGACGAACCGCTCGGCGCCCTCGACAAGAAGCTGCGCGACCAGCTCCAGACCGAGATCAAGCGCATCCAGCAGGAACTCGGCCTGACCGTCATCTACGTGACGCACGACCAGGAAGAGGCCCTGGTGCTCTCCGACCGCATCGCGGTCATGCGGGACGGCCGGATCGACCAGTTCGACACGCCGCGGGAGCTCTTCGAGCGCCCGCGCACCCCGTTCGTCGCCGACTTCCTCGGCGCCGCCAACTTCCTCCCGGGCCGCCTGGCGGAACAGACGCCGCAGGGCACCTCCGTCCGGCTCGACACGGGCGGCCTGATCACGGCCCGCCCGCAGGCCCTCCCGGACGGCACGCGGGTGCGCGCGGCGATCCAGCCCGGCCGGCTCGCCCTGTGCCCGCCCCACGACGGGTTCTGTACCGGCACCGTCGACTCCGTCACCTACGTCGGCACGCTCGTCCGCGTCACCGTCCGCCCCATGAGCGGCGCGGACACCGAACTCGTACGCCTGGAACTGCCCTCCGGACGTGCCCCCGCCGTCGGCGAGCGCGTCGGACTCACCGCGGACCCCGCCAACGTCAGCGTCTTCACCGACGCGGAAGACGGGGAGTGAGAGCCGTGGCCGTACTCGCTCCGGCGTCCCGCTCCGTCGCACCGGTGCCCCACAAGAAACGAAGGGGCCACGTACTGTCCGACCGCCGCACCCGCTTCGGACTCCTGAACGCCGCGCCCGTCGTCCTCTACCTGCTGATCCTCTTCGTCTATCCGATCTTCAGCACCCTGATGCTGAGCCTCAGGACCGACGCCGGCGGCTTCACCCTCCACTGGTACGCCGACGCCTTCCGCGGCGCCAACCTGGAGATTCTGCTCACCACCCTGCGCATCTCCGCCGAGACCTCGCTCATCAGCCTGGTCGTCGGCTTCGCCCTGGCCTCGGCGATCTCCCGTCTCAAGCCGTTGTGGGCGGGGCTGGCGATGCTGGTCGTGGTCGTCCCGCACTTCATCAGCGCGCTGGTGCGCACCTACGGCTGGATCATCCTGCTCGGCGACAACGGCGTCCTGAACAACGTCCTGACCGGCCTTCACTTCCCCGGCGCGCCCTTTCAGTTGCTCTACAACGAGATCGGCGTCGTCATCGGCACCACCGCCGTGATGCTGCCCTACACCGTGCTGCTGCTGTACGCCGTGATGAAGGGCATCGACCGCCGGCTGCTCGCCGCCGCGGCCAGCATGGGCGCCGGACGGATCACCATCTTCCGCCGGGTCTACGTCCCTCTGGTGGCCCCCGGTCTGGTCAACGCCGGTGTCCTGTGCTTCATCCTCTGCCTGGGCTACTACCTCACCCCCGCCCTGATGGGCGGCGAGAAGCAGACCATGGTCGCCTCGCTCATCGACGAGCAGGTCATGAAGCAGAACCAGTGGAACGGCGCCTCGGCCCTCGGCATCATCCTGCTGCTGCTCACCTTCGCCGGACTGCTGCTGCTCAGGCTGCTGAAGTCGGCCGGCGAGGCCCTGCGGAAGCGGGGGACGGCGTCATGATCGAGTTGCGCCCCACCCTGGCCGGACGCATCACCCTGGCCGTCCTGTCGACGCTCATCCTGCTGTTCCTGGTCCTGCCGATCGTCGTCATCGTGGTCACCTCCTTCGGCAAGGACGCCTTCGGCACCTTCCCGCCCAGCGCTTGGACGTTCGGCTGGTACAGGCAACTGCTCGCCGACGGCAGCAAGTGGCCGGCCGCGCTCTCCCTGAGTGCCCTGGTCGCCTCCCTGACCACCGTCTTCTCCCTGATCCTGGGCATGACGGCGGCCACCGCCCTCGTCCGCAGCGACCTCCCGCTGCGCTCGGCGGTCTACGGCCTGGTCCTCGCGCCCCTCGTGATCCCGCAAGTCGTCATCGCGCTCGGCCTGTTCCTGCTCTTCGAGCCCGCCGCGATGCTCGGCAGCCCGATCGCCATCGCCCTCGGCCACACCGTCCTGGCCTCGCCCATCGCCGTGATGATCCTCATGGCCACGCTGAAGGGCATCGACGAACGCCTGGAGGACGCGGCGGCCAGCATGGGCGCGGGCCGGCTGACCGTCTGGCGGCGGATCACCCTCCCGCTGGCCATGCCCGGCATGGTCGCCGCCGCGATCTTCTCCTTCATCACCAGCTTCGACGAGTTCTTCATCTCGCAGTTCCTGTCCTCGGTGGACACCGTGACCCTCCCCGTCCAGGTGTTCAACGTCCTCCAGTACAACGTCGACCCGTCGGTGACCGCCGTCAGCGCGATCCTCATCGCGGTCGCCGTCGTGGGCCTCGCCCTGGTCGGCGTGGCGCGCCGGCTCAGCGGCTCCGGCAAGCAGCAGGGACTGCTGCCGACCGAGCCCGCGGTGAGCCTCCCCGCCGGAAGTGAGACCTCATGACCCTCAGCACCCAGGCCCCGGCGGGCGGACTGTCCGCCACCGCGGCCAGACACCTGCTCCTCAACATGACCCCCAACGGCTCCCTCGGCCGTGACGGCGAGAACCTCTTCGTCGTCCACCGTGGCGAGGGGCCCTACGTCGACGACGCGGACGGCAAGCGCTACATCGACGGCCTCTCCGGCCTGTACTGCTGCCAGCTCGGCTACTCCTACGCCCCCGAGTTCGCCGAGGCCGCCGGCCGCCAGCTGCGCGAGCTGTGCTTCAGCCCGCTGTGGTCCTCCTCGGCGCACCCGACGGCCATCGAACTCTCCGAGCGCCTCTCCCGGATCGCCCCCGTCGACATCGAGCACACCTTCTTCTCGGGCGGCGGCGCCGAAGCCGTCGAGACCGCCTGGAAGATCGCCCGCCGTTACCACGCCCTGCGCGGCGAAGGAGGCCGCACCAAGGCCATCGCCCGCCGCGGCGCCTACCACGGCCTGACCCTCGGGGCCCTGTCGCTCACCGACGACCCCGGGCTGCGGGAACCGTACGGGCCCGGCGCGATCGAGACCCGGTTCGTGTCCAACACCAACCGGTTCGGGCTCGCCCCCGAGTACGTCGACGACGAGACGTTCACCGCCCGCCTGCTGGCCGAACTGGAGGCCGCGATCCTGGCCGAGGGCCCGGAGACCATCGCGATGCTGATCGCCGAGCCGGTGCAGAACCGGGGTGGCTGCATCACCCCGCCGGCCGGTTACTGGCAGGGGCTGCGCGCCCTCGCCGACCGCTACGGGTTCCTCCTCGTCGCCGACGAGGTCATCACCGCCTTCGGCCGCCTCGGGGAGTGGTTCGGCGGCGACCGCTACGGCGCCCGCCCCGACATCGTCACCGTCGCCAAGGGCATCACCGCCGGATACGCCCCCATGGGCGCGACCCTGGTGAGCAACCCGGTCGTCGAGGTCATCAACCGGCCGGGCGCTGTCCTCAACCACGGCTACACCTTCGCCGGGCACCCGCTGAGCGCGGCCCTCGCCCTGCGCAGCCTGGAGATCATGGAGCGGGACCGGATCCTGCACAACGTCCGAGACCACGAGACCCACCTGGCCGAGCGCATGGCCGCCCTCGCGGACCTGCCGATCGTCGGCCACGTCCGCGGGGCCGGCTTCTTCTACGCCTGCGAACTCGTCGGCGACCAGGAGGACGGCGGCTTCAGCGACCGCGCACGCACCGAACTGGTCGCCGACCTGATCCCGCGCCGGCTGCGCGAGGCCGGTCTGCTGGCCCGGGTCTACAACCGGGCCGCTCCGCTGGTCCAGATCGCGCCCCCGCTGATCAGCGACCGCCGGCTCCTCGACCGTGTCGCCGAGATCATCGCGGACACCCTCGACGAGGCCTCCGCCCGCCTGTGACCCCCTTCCGAAGGCGTTTCTGAAAGGAACGACATGTACTCCATCGGTCCGCTGACCGTCGCCCCCGGCGAGCGCGCCCAGGGCCTCATCCCGGTCGGAACCAGCAGCTACGGCGTGGAGCTCGGCATCCCGCTGATCGTCGTCAACGGCACCCAGGACGGCCCGGTGCTGTGCGTGGACGCGGGCGTGCACGGCGACGAGTACGACGGCCAGGAGGCCGTCCGCCGCGTCCTCGCGGAGATCGACCCGGCCTCCCTGCGCGGCACGGTCGTCGCCATCCCCTGCATGAACACCCCCGCGTTCGAGGCGGCGGCCCGCACCAGCGGTCTCGACCACCTGAACCTCAACCGGATCTTCCCGGGTGACGCGGACGGTTCGTACTCGCTGCGCCTGGCCGCCACGTTCGTCGAGCAGGTCGTCCCGGCCGTCGACGCGCTCGTGGACCTGCACACCGGCGGCACCTTCGGTGAGATCGCGCCGCTGGTCATCCTCCAGGGCGGCTACGAGGACCTGGCCACCGACCTCGCGCTGGCCGCCGGCCACGAACTGGTCTGGAAGGGCGGCAAGTGGGGCGGCACGGTCCGCCACCCCACCCTCGCGGCGGGCAAGCCGGCCATCACCATCGAGGTCGGCGGCGGCACCTACCGCGAGGAGAACGTCGCCCTGCACGCCCACTCGATCCGCAACATCCTGCGGCAGTTGAAGATGATCGACGGCGCCGCGGAGCTGCGCGACACCTACACCACCGTCGCCGGCACCTTCGCCCGCTCCGCCGCAGGCGGCTTCTTCGTCGGCCATGCCGACCCGGGGGAGACCTGCAAGGAAGGCGACCTGATCGCCACCATCGTCGACCACTACGGCAACACGCTGGAGGAGGTCAGCGCCCCGCGGGACGGCATCGTGCTCTGGGTGCGCCGGATCCGCACGGTCCGCCCGGGCGACGAGGTCGTCATCTTCGGTGAGGTGCAGGGGGAGATCACGCCATGAGCGGCGACACCCGGCTGCTGCTCGTCGACGGAAAGCGGATCCCCGCCGCCGACGGGCGCACCTTCACCGTTCTCGACCCGGCGGACGGCACGCCCCTCACCGAGGTGGCCCTCGCCGGACCGGCGGACGTGGACCAGGCGGTCGCCGCCGCCCGCGCGGCGTTCACGGCACCCGAATGGGCCCGGACGCGCGCCGCCGACCGGGCCCGGCTCCTGCACCGGATCGCCGGGGCCGTTCGCGACGATGGCGAGCGCCTGGCACGGCTGGAGAGCCAGGACACCGGCAAGCCGCTCAGCCAGGCCGAGGCCGATGTCGAGGCGGCCGCCCGCTACTTCGAGTTCTACGCCGGCGCCGCGGACAAGCTCGGCGGCACGACCATCCCCCTCGGCCCGGGCCTGGTCGACTACACCGTCCGCGAGCCGATCGGCGTCTCCGGCCAGATCATCCCGTTCAACTACCCCCTGCAGAACACCGCCAGAGGCTCCGCCCCGGCATTGGCGGCGGGCTGCACGGTGGTGCTCAAGCCGTCGCCCGAGGCGCCCCTCACCCCGCTGGAGATCGGCCGGATCGCCCTGGAGTGCGGTCTCCCGCCGGGCGTGCTGAACGTCGTCCCCGGCGACGGCGAGACGGGGGCCGCGCTCGCCGGTCACCCCGGCATCGACCAGGTCACCTTCACCGGCTCGGTGCCCACCGGCATCAAGGTCGCCCAGGCGGCCGCCGCCAACGTGGTGCCGTCAGTCACCGAGTTGGGCGGCAAGTCCCCGTTCGTCGTCTTCGCGGACGCCGACTTCGACCTGGCGCTGAAGGCGATCATGGGTGCCTCGTTCAGCAACGCCGGGCAGATGTGCTCGGCGGGCACCCGGTTGCTGCTCCAGCGTGGCGCCCAGGAGTTCCTGGACCGGCTGGTCGAGAGGGTCGCCGCCCTGCGGGTCGGCCCCGGCCTGACGGATCCGGACATCGGTCCGCTGGTCGCCGCACGGCAGCGCGACCGGGTGCTCGGCTACCTGGAGCTGGCGCGGCAGGAGGGCGCCGTCGCCCGGGCCGGGGGAGGAGCACCGGCCGACCCGGCCCTGGCCGGCGGTTACTACATCGAGCCGACCGTTCTCACGGGTCTGACCAACGACGCCCGGTGCGCCCGCGAGGAGATCTTCGGACCTGTCGTCACGGTCATCGACTTCGACGACGCGGACGAGGCCCTGGACATCGCCAACGACAGCCCGTACGGCCTCTCCTCCTACGTCTGGACCCGTGACATCGACAAGGCCATGCGCCTGGCCGAGGGCATCCGGGCCGGGCAGGTCTACGTCAACGCGACCGGCGTCGGCACCGGCGTCGAGCTGCCCTTCGGCGGCTACAAGCACAGCGGCTGGGGCCGGGAGAAGGGCCTGGAAGCCCTGGCGAGCTACACGCAGACCAAGAACGTCTGCATCGGCTTCGGGAGCCGGTCATGAGGTACCGCACCCTGGGCGAACGCGGACCGACGGTCTCCGTCGTCGGTGTCGGCGGCAACAACTTCGGGTCCCGCCTCGACGAGGAGGGCACGAAGGCCGTCGTCCACGCGGCCCTCGACGCCGGGATCACCCTGTTCGACACCGCCGACATGTACGGCGGGTTCGGCGAGGACGGCGGCGCCCGCGGGGACGGCGAACGCCTCCTCGGCGCCGCCCTCAAAGGGCACCGGGAGGACGTCGTCCTGGCCACCAAGTTCGGCATGGAGATGGGCCCCGAGGCCGACATGTACGGCAGGCGCGGCGCTCGCCCCTACATCCGGTACGCCGTCGAGTCCTCCCTGCGCCGGCTCGGCACGGACCGGATCGACCTGTACCAGTACCACGAGCCGGACGGACTCACCCCGCTGGAGGAGACCGTCGCCGCCCTGTACGAGCTCGTCGACGAGGGCAAGATCCGGTACGTCGGCTGCTCCAACCTGCCGGCCGAAGACCTCACCGGCGCCTTCGTGTCCACCCAGGCCCGCTACCACCTGCTCGACCGAGGCGTGGAACGGGACCTGATCCCCGCCTGCCTGCGCCACGGCGTCGGCCTGCTGCCGTACTACCCGCTGGCCAACGGCCTGCTCAGCGGCAAGTACCGGCGAGGTGAACGACCCCCGCCCGGCAGCCGGCTGTCCTGGCGGCAGGGCTGGCTCACCGATGCCGCCCTCGACAAGGCCGAGGCGCTCGGCGCGTACGGCGCCGAGCGCGGCCTGACCCTCCTCCAGGTCGCCGTGGGCGGACTGGCCGCGCTCCCCGCGGTCGGCTCGGTCATCTGCGGCGCCATGACTCCCGAACAGGTCACCGCCAACGCGGCGGCGGCCGACTGGATCCCCGCCCCGGCCGACCTGGCCGCCCTGGACGCGATCGTCGCACCCGGCGAACGCGTCGTCTGAAGCCCCCGCTCGTTCCTGAAACCCGCTGCCGACACCCGCTTTCCGAAACCCGCGAGATCGAGGCTGAACCCCATGCGAGAGATCGTCACCTTCGACGCCTACGGAACCCTGGTCGACTTCCAGCTCGGCCCGACCACCCTGAAGGTTCTGGAGGACCGGCTGGACCTGGACAACCTGGACGTCGACGAGTTCCTCGACGACTTCCGCGTCATGCGTTTCCAGGCCGTGCTGGAGGCCTACCGCCCCTACCACGAAATCCTGCACTCCAGCCTGCGCAACGCCATGCGCCTGCACGGCCTGGAGTACCGGGAGTCCGACGGCGACGCCCTGGTGGAGGCGGTCCCCACCTTCGGCCCCTTCCCGGAGGTCCCGGACGCCCTGCGCGCGCTGAAGACCAGGTACGAGATCGCCATCATCTCCAACACCGACGACAACCTGATCGCGCGGAACGTCGAGAACATCGGCGTCGAGTTCGACCACGTCATCACCGCCCAGCAGGCCGGCGCCTACAAGCCGGACCGGCAGACCTTCGAGCACGCTTTCAAGGCCATCGGCGTCGAGCCGTCCCAGGTCGTCCACACCGCCCAGGGCTGGGAGTACGACCACATCCCCACCCGTGACCTCGGACTGCGGCGCCGGGTGTGGATCAACCGCTACGGCCGCCCGGGCAGCGCCGACTACCAGCCGTACGACGAGCTGCCCGACATGACGGGCCTGCCGAAGCTGCTCGGCTGCTGACCCACCCGGACGAATGTGAGGACGCACCCCATGAAGCAGGTTCCCTACTGGCTCGACACCGCCCCCGCCCTGCCCGACCGCTCCCGGAAGGACCTGCCCGACGAGGCGGACGTGGTCGTGGTGGGCGGCGGCCTCACCGGCCTGTCCACCGCCTATCACGCCGCCCGCAAGGGAGCCCGGGTCGTCCTCGTCGAGAAGGACAAGGTCGGCTCGGGCGCCTCCGGGCGCAACGGCAGCATGTGCACCCAGGGCCTCACCATCGGTGTCGGTGAGGCCCGCAAGCGGTACGGCCAGGAGCGCGCCCGCGAGCTGTACGACGCCTTCCGCGAGGCGGTCGACGTGGTCGAGGAGATCACCCGGACCGAGCGGATCGACTGCGACTTCCACCGGGCGGGCCGGCTCGGAGTGGCCTTCAAGCCGCGGCACTTCGAGTCGATGCGGGCCACCCAGCGGGATCTGGCCGAGAACTTCGGCCACGAGACCCGGCTGCTGAGCCGCGGCGAGCTGAAGTCCGAACTGAACTCCGACCACTACCACGGCGCCCTGCTCGACCCGCTGAGCGCCGCCCTGCACGTCGGCAAGTACGTCCACGGTTTCGCCGAGGCCGCCGAACGCGCCGGGGCGGAGATCCACGAGCGCAACGCGGCCACCGGGCTCACCCGCCTGCCGGGTGGCGGCTTCGTCGTCGAGACCCTGAACGGCACCATCCGCGCCAAGCAGGTGATGGCGGCGACGGACGCCTACACCGACAAGTCGATGCCCTGGTTCCGCAAGCGGCTCATCAATGTCGGCAGTTTCATCATCGTCACCGAGCCGCTGGGGGAGGCCCGCGCGAAGGAACTGATCCCGAACGGCCGCCTGGTGGTCGACTCGAAGAACATCGGCCACTACATCCGGCTGACCCCCGACCACCGTCTCGCCTTCGGCGGCCGGGCCCGCTTCGCCCCGTCCAACCCGGCCTCCGACATCAAGAGCGGCGACGTTCTGAAGGCCGAGATGACCGAGATCTTCCCGCAGTTGGCGGGAGTGCGGATCGACTACGTGTGGGGCGGCATGGTCGGCTTCTCCTGGGACCGGCTCCCGCACGCGGGTGAAGCCGACGGCCTGTACTACTCGATGGGCTACTGCGGCCACGGCGTCCAGATGGCCACCTACATGGGCCGCGCGGTCGCCGAGATGATGGACGGCCGCCCGGAGGCCAATCCGCTGCGCGGGCTCGGTTTCCCCAAGGTCCCGGTCCCCTTCTACAACGGCACGGCCTGGTTCCTGCCCTTCGGCGGCGCCTACTACAAGGCGAAGGACAAGGTGCGCTGACCCCGTCCACCCCCGGCATCCCTGATGGGGAATGAAGACATGAATCAGTCTTCATATGTTCCTGTATGGTGAGGGGCCACGCGCCACGCGCACCCCGCCAGAAGGACCCCTGATGACCTCCACCCTCACGCCCCGGCCGGTCGAACGGGCGAAGCCCGCACCCGCCGGGGCCGCGGCCCGGCGGCGGACCCGCGTCCTCGCGCTCCCCGAGGCACGCTGGGCCGCCGCGGCCACCGTCTCCTTCCTGCTCGCGCTGCCCCTGCAGTTGACCGGCGCCCCCGCCTGGACCTGGGGCCCGCTCTACGCCCTGGCGTACGTCACGGGCGGCTGGGAGCCGGGCTGGGAGGGGCTCAAGGCGCTGAAGGACCGCACGCTCGACGTCGATCTGCTGATGGTGGTCGCCGCACTGGGCGCGGCGGCGATCGGGCAGGTGATGGACGGCGCGCTGCTCATCGTCATCTTCGCCACCTCCGGCGCCCTGGAGGCGCTGGCCACGGCCCGCACCGCCGACTCGGTCCGGGGCCTGCTCGACCTGGCCCCGGCCACGGCCACCCGGCTGGCCCCGGACGGCGGCGAACAGACCGTGCCCGTGGACGAGCTGGCCGTGGGGGACACCGTCCTGGTACGTCCGGGAGAACGCGTCGGCGCCGACGGCCGCGTGCTGGACGGAGCGAGCGAGGTGGACCAGGCGACCATCACGGGCGAACCGCTCCCCGTGGCGAAGGAACCGGGCGACGAGGTCTTCGCCGGCACCCTCAACGGCACCGGCGCCCTGCGCGTCCGGGTCGACCGCGACGCGTCCGACTCGGTGATCGCCCGGATCGTGCGCATGGTGCAGGAGGCCGCCGAGACCAAGGCGCCCACGCAGCTGTTCATCGAGAAGGTCGAACAGCGCTACTCGCTGGGCATGGTGGCCGCGACCCTGGCCGTCTTCCTGGTGCCGCTCGCCTTCGGCGCACACCTCACCGACGCGCTGCTGCGCGCCATGACGTTCATGATCGTGGCCTCGCCGTGCGCGGTCGTGCTGGCCACCATGCCTCCCCTGCTGTCGGCCATCGCCAACGCGGGACGGCACGGAGTGCTGGTGAAGTCGGCCGTGGTGATGGAGCGGATCGGTCAGACGGACGCGGTCGCGCTGGACAAGACCGGCACGCTGACCGAGGGCAGCCCGCGCGTCACCGACGTCCGGCCGCTGGCGGAATCCGGCCTGGACGCGGACGGGTTGCTGCGGCTCGCGGCGGCGGCGGAACGGCCCAGTGAGCATCCGCTGGCCCGGGCCGTCGTGGACGCGGCCCGCGAACGCGGACCGGTGCTGCCCGACGCGCAGGACTTCACCTCCGCTCCCGGCGTGGGAGTGACCGCCGTCGTGACGGGCCGTACGGTCCAGGTGGGCGCACCGTCCCGCCTGCTGGACGGCCCCCACCGCGCGGTCGCCGACCTGGCCGGGGACCTGGAGGAATCCGGCCGTACCGCCGTCCTGGTCGTCGTCGACGGCGCCCCCGCCGGACTGCTGGGCATCGCCGACCGGCTCCGCCCGGACGCCGCCGCCACCGTCACCGCGCTCGCCACGCTCACCGGCGCCGCCCCCGTGCTCCTCACCGGCGACAACCCCCGTGCCGCCGCGCACCTCGCCGCCGAGGCAGGCATCGACGACGTGCGGGCCGGGCTGCTGCCGCAGGACAAGCTGGCCGCCGTGCAGGAGATGGCGAGCGCGGGCCGCAAGGTGCTGGTCGTCGGGGACGGCGTCAACGACGCACCCGCCCTGGCCGCCGCGCACACCGGCGTCGCCATGGGCCGGGCGGGCTCCGACCTCGCCCTGGAGACCGCGGACGCGGTGATCGTGCGCGACGAACTCGCCGCGGTCCCCACCACCGTCGCCCTGTCCCGCCGCGCCCGCAGGCTGGTCGTCCAGAACCTCGTCATCGCCGGGGCGTTCATCGCCGGCCTCGTCGTCTGGGACCTGGCCGGGACCCTGCCGCTGCCGCTCGGCGTCGCGGGCCACGAGGGCTCCACGGTCCTGGTCGGCCTGAACGGCCTGCGCCTGCTGCGGGAGACGGCCTGGCAGCGTGCGGCCGCCCGGGAGAACGGCTGACGGAACGGTCTCAGCGCGGCGGCGGGCCGCTGCTGGCCCGCACCACGAGGTCGACGGGCACCAAGGTCTCCACTCGGGGCCGCTCCCCGGGACCGTCGATACGGTCCAGCAGCAGATGCAGCGAACGGGTGCCGATCTCGGCGAAGTCGGTGCGCACGGTGGTCAGTGGCGGCAGGAGATGCGCGGCCTCGGGGATGTCGTCGTAGCCGACGACGCTCACGTCGCCGGGGACGGACCGCCCCGACTCGTGCAGGGCGTGCAGCAGGCCCAGGGCCATCTGGTCGTTGGAGGCGAACACCGCCGTCACCTCCGGCCGCCGGGCCAGCCGGCGGCCCAGCTCGTAACCGGAGTCGGCGCTCCAGTCCCCGGCGAGCGGGGCCGGGACGTCGGCACCGGCCGCCTGGAGCGTGGCCTGCCAGCTGCCCAGCCGGTGATCGGCCGAGGTCCAGCCGGCCGGGCCCGCGATGTGCCACACGGTGGTGTGCCCGAGAGCGAGGAGGTGCTCGGTGGCCTTGCGGGCGCCGGTGCGGGAGTCGCCGGTGACCGGGGGCGTGCCGCTGTCGAGGGCGCTCTCCAGCACCACCAGAGGCGTGCCGAGGTCGGTCTCGGCCAGGGCCCGGCCCACCCACTGCTGAGGGGCGATCGCGATGACGCCGTCCGCGCCCTCGGCCGAGAGGCGGTTCACGGCCTCGACGACGGTGTCGTGGTCGGCCGTGTCCAGGGCGATGGAGCTCACGAGGTATCCGGCGTCCTGGGCCGCGGTGTTGATCGCCGTCAGGATGGAGGCCGGCCCGTACCGGGCGGCGTCGAAGGAGATGACCCCGAGCATCCGGGTCCGGCCGCTGGCCAGGGACCGTGCGCTGCGGCTGGGCCGGTAGCCGAGGGTGCGCATGGCGTCCAGGACCGCCTCGCGTGTCCCGGGGCGTACGGCCGGGTGGTCGTTGAGCACCCGGGACACGGTCTGCTTGGAGACGCCGGCCAGCCGGGCCACGTCGGCCATCACCGGCCGCGTCCCCGCGAAGTTGCGCCGGCTGCGGCCCCTGGGGACAGGGCTGTCGGTGGCGCTCGGTGTCATGGCGGGTGATTCCTCGACGTCGGATACGGCGGTCCTGGGCCGCCCGGCAGGAGCACAGCATAGGCCGGGCGGCGAGGGCAGGGGCTTCAACCGGCCCTGGCCGCCCAGGAGCGCGTGACCACCCACTCGGCGCGCCGCACCACCGCCTCGCGCCAGGCCTCGCCCACCTGCCCGGGCACATGCACCCGGGCCTTAGCGGCCAGCGGCAGCACCCGCAGCCGCAGTCCCCGCGCGCGCACCTCCTCGACGGGCAGCCGGTCCAGGCCGATGTCCCACACACGCCCCGAGTAGAACTGGTCGGCGACGAGGACGTCCCCCACGTAGGCCCGGGCCAGGTCGCCCGTCCAGCTCAGCCGCAGCAGCACACCTGCGGGCTCCCGCAGCAGGTCCTCCGGTACGTCGACGTGGTACTCGGCGGACACCGTCTCCACGTACTCGTCCGCCGGTGCGCTCGCCCGGCCCTGCACGCCGTACTCCGGCTCGGGCGCCGGACCGGCGGGCCTGACCAGGCTGACGGGCGCGGCGGTGTCCGCCAGGGGCTCCCCGGCCTCGATCGTGTACCGGGTGAAGGCACCGTCCGTCGCCTCCCGCACCCGCGCCCCCTGCACCACCGGAGCGGCCTGAGGTGCGGGCAGCACCGCGAACGACGGCTCGGCGGCCCGGCTGCGCAGCCGCACCTCGTCCCCGTCGAAGACGACACCGTCCCCGCACAGCACCAGCCGCTCGGCTCCCCACGCGGTACCCCGGTAGACGGTGCGGGCTGTCGCCGCGTCCAGGATCAGCAGGCCGACACGTGAACCGTCCGCCGTGTCCACCTCGACGAGGGCGTCGGTGCCGGGCCGCACTCCGCTGACCAGGATCCGGCCGGCGACCGGTGTCACGTCGCCGGACGGTGTCGCGACTGACTCCACCGTGCCCGCGTCGAGGGCGAGTTCGGGTGCGATGCCGTCGGTCGCGGCCAGCACCAGGACCGTACGGCCGTCCGCCTCGACGGTGCACACCGGTTGTGCGGTCGCCCACTCCAGCCGCAGCCCGGCCACCTCCAGCCGCAGTGGCCAGCAGAAGTACGCGCCGGAGGGCACCGTGACGGGAGTGCTGGGCAGCGTCAGGGCCGGCGCGTCCGGGAAGCCGATCGTGAAGGCCGTGTCCGGATGGTCGGGCAGCGGTTCGTGCGGCTGGTGGTTGGTCACGAAGAGAAAGCCCGAGGTGCCGTCGGTGCGGACGGCCCAGCGCAGGGTGTCCCGGTCGTGCTGTCCGGCGGGCCTCCGCTCCGGAAGCACGGACTCCATGGGCGCGATCCGCTGCCCGAAGCAGGCGAGCAGCAGGTGCTGGAGCCGCAGTTCGTGGTAGGAGGGACGCACTTGGCCGTACTCGCCGAGCGGGGCCTGGAAGTCGTAGCTCAGCACCGGCAGGTCGTTGGGGTAGCCGGTGGCGTGCGACTCCTGAAGGGTCGTCAGCTCGCCGGGCGGGTTGGTGCCGCCGTGGAACATGTAGTAGCCCTGCCACACCGAACCGCAGCCGATCTTGGTGAGCCCCAGCGCGCCGACGTCGGCGGCCTCGACCCTGGGCCGCCGGTGGTAGGCCGCCGCCATGCCGCCGCCCAACTCGCAGGTCGCCCAGGGGAATCGGTCCGCCGGAACCGGACCGGCTTCGCGCACCGAGGTGGGGCGCAGGTCGGCGCCGATGCCTTCGTCGTCGCGCTCGTGGGTGAAGAAGAAGTGCTTGCGGCAGGTGTCGGGCCAGCCGCCGTCGGCCTCCGTCCAGAACGCCTCCGGATAGCCGCCGTACAGCGGCAGCAGCTCCTCTCCCGGGAGCCGCACCCCGCCCCAGGCGGTCGACGTCCACAGCGGTGCGCTCAGCCCGGCCTCCTGGGCCAGGCGCTTCAGCGTCCGCAGGTGGCCCGGCTGGTCGTAGAGCTCGTTCTCGACCTGGATCGCGACGATCGGGCCGCCGTGCTCCCGGTCCAGGCCGCGCAGTTGGTCCGCGACGGCCGCGAACCAGGTGCGCACGGCCGCCAGATAGGCCGGGTCGTCGGTGCGCGGGGTGAGGGCGCGGGCGAGCAGCCAGTCGGGCAGTCCGCCGCCCCGGACCTCCGCGTGACACCAGGGCCCGATGCGGGGGACGAAGTCCAGGCCGTGCCGGGCACACAGCGCGGCGAAGCGCCTGAGGTCGCGGTCGCCGTCGAAGCGGATCCGTCCCTCGAGCTCCTCGTGATGGATCCACAGGACGTAGGAGGCGACGGCGGTCACCCCGCCCGCCTTCATCTTCAGCAGCTCCTCCTCCCACTGTCCGGCCGGGTAGCGGGAGTAGTGGAACTCGCCGGAGACCGGGAACCAGGGGCGGCCGCCCCGGGTGAGCCAGCGGCTGGTGACCTCGATGGGGTCGGGCACGCCCGGGGCGTCGGCGAAGGGGAGGTGGCCGGTTCGCGGGGGAGCGGAGGGCGCGGGTACGCGCAGCCGGTGCGGGGTCACCAGGTGTTCTCCGGGCCGAGGTCGGGCGTGTCGGTGAAGCGGGCGCGGGTGGCGGTCGTGCCGTGCAGCTCCAGCAGGACCAGCTCGTTCGCACCCGGACGCAGCACCGGCCCGGGCACGTAGAGCGTGCGCTGCGGCCCACGGTTCCAGTAGCGGCCCAGGTGGAAGCCGTTGACCCAGGCCTGCCCTTTCGTCCAGCCGGGCAGGGCGAGGAAGGCGTCGGCGGGCGCGGCCACCTCGAAGGTGCCGTGATGGAAGGCCGGTACGGTGACCGCCGCCGTCTCGCCGGCCGGGGAGAACGGCACCGCGCCGGGGTCGTCCAGCGGCAGCGGGTGGCAGTCCCAGCCGCGCAGGGTGTCGCCGTTGAAGGAGACCGGCCCGAGCAGGCCCTTGGGCGCTCCGATACGAGGCCCGTAGTTGACACCGCCCATGTTCTCGACGAGGACCTCCAGCGTCGCGCCGGATCGTGGGACGCGCACGGGCAGGGTCTCGTCGTGGCGTTCGCGCTCCAGTACCCCGACCGGCGCGCCGTCGACGAGGACCTGGGCACGATCGCCGACACCACCGCCGAAGTGCAGCAGGCCGTCTCCGGCGGCGGGGAGAGTGGTGCGGTAGAGGGCGTAGCCGGTGCGCTGCCCGAGCTCGCCCATGGTCAGCGGAGCGTCGGCACGGACGGGAGCGGCGAGCGCCTCGGCGAGGGGCAGCAGAAGTGCCCGGCCGTCCAACTCGACCTCGGCCGACGGGAGTTTGGCGCCCGGCTCCGGGGCCGGCTCGTCGGGAACGGACGCATGGCGGGCGATGACCTCGCGGAAGGCGTGGTACTTCGGGCCCGGGTCGCCGCACTCGGTGAGCGCGGAGTCGTAGTCGTACGACGTGATGGTCGGCGTGTACGCGTGCTTGTGGTTGGCGCCGTTGGTGAACCCGAAGTTGGTGCCGCCGTGGAACATGTAGATGTTGACGGAAGCCCCGGCGGACAGCAGCCGGTCCAGGTCGGCGGCGGCGTCCGCCGCGTCCCGCACGTGGTGCGGACCGCCCCAGTGGTCGAACCAGCCGATCCAGAACTCGGCGCAGAACAGCGGGCCTTCGCTCCGGTGCTCGCGCAGCCGCCCGAGTGACTGCTCGACGCGGCTGCCGAAGGTGCCGGCGGTCAGCACGCCCGGCAGGCTGCCCGCGGCCAGGTGCTCGGGATCGGCCTGGTCGCAGGTGAACAGCAGCTCCTCGACGCCCCGGGAGCGAAACGCGTCGGCCAGGTGCTTCAGATACGCGGAGTCGTCACCGTAGGCCCCGTACTCGTTCTCCACCTGCACCGCGATCACGGGTCCGCCCGCCGCCGCCAGATGGGGCCGGAGCGCCGGGAGCAGTTGGTCGAGGTAGCGGTCGACGGCTCCGGTGAAGCGGGGATCGCTGGTGCGCAGCCGGATGTCCGGGTCGGAGGTCAGCCAGTCGGGGAGGCCACCGCCGTCCCACTCGGCACAGATGAACGGGCCCGGACGCAGCAGCACGTGCAGTCCCTCGTCCTGGGCGAGCCGGAGGAACCTCGGCAGGTCGAGGATGCCGTCGAGGACCAGTGGCCCTTCGGGGTCGGGCTGGTGGTGGTTCCACGGCAGGTACGTCTCCACCGTGTTGAGCCCCATCAGCCGTGCCTTGCGCAGTCGGTCGGACCACAGGTCGGGGTGGACGCGGAAGTAGTGCAGCGCGCCGGAGAGGATCCGGAACGGCTCGCCGTGCAGCAGGAATCCGTCGGACGTCGTCGTCAGAGCGGGCATGCGGAGGCATCCCTTCGGGGCAGGGGCGGTCAAGAGGATCGGGTGCTGCGGATCAGCCAGAGCGTGGCGGCCAGACAGAGTGCCGAGACCCCGCACAGCAGGAGCGGCACCGCGCGGACCCCGGACCACTCGATGGCCTTGCCGAGGGCCGGCCCGGCCGCGACACCGCCGATCATGGAGGCCGCGATGACCAGCGCACCGGCCCTCCGGGCCCGGGGTGCCGCCCGGTTCAGCCACGGCAGTCCGGTGGGGAAGATCGGCGCGATGAACAGACCGACACCGGCGTAGGCGTAGGGCGCGAGCGCCGGTGCGGAGGCGGCCAGCAGGCAGAGCGTCATGCCCGCGCAGGAGACGGTGATGATGGCCTGGGCGGAGTAGCGCAGCGCGAGCGGGGCGACCAGGAACCGGCCGACGGTCATCATCAGCCAGTACACGGAGGTGGCGGTGGCGGCGACGCCCGCGCCGTGGCCGACGGTCTCCAGGTGCGTGGGCTCCCAGCCGCCGACACCGGCCTCGATGCCGACGTGCAGGACGTAGAGCGCGACGAAGACGGCGAGGACCGAGCCGAGGCTCCGCAGGAGAACCGGACCACCGCCGGTGTCGTCCGAGGCCGGGAGGGGGGCGTCGTTCCGTACGCCCCTCAGGCACAGCAGCAGAGGCAGGTTGGCGAGCGCGAAGCACAGGAAGACGGCCGGGTAGTGCTCGGAGCCGACCGCGCCGATCACGGCCGGGCCGAGGATGGCGCCGATGCCGAAGTGGGCGTTGAGGATGTTCAGCATCGCGGTCGAACGGTGTCCGAAGCTGACGGCGAACAACTGGTTGAGCCCGTAGTCGATGCCGCCGAAGCCGAGTCCGGCGAGCAGGGCCGCCGCCAGGGCGGCGGGCCAGCCGGGCGCCAGTGCGAAGCCGGCCGCGCCGACCGCCATGAGCAGGTAGGAGCTGCCGAGGAGCCGACGGTTGCCGATCCGGCCGTAGAGCCGGTCGAACAGCAGCACACCGGCCACGCCCCCGACGAAGTGGGCGCTGAGCCCGAGCCCCGCGGTGGACGGGGAGAGCCCGAACTCCGCACGGAAGGCGGGGATCGCGGGCCCGTACAGGGCCTGCAACGCACCGATGAGCACGAAGCCCACGCAGGAGGCGACGACGGAGGCCCTGCTGAACACGGGGGTGGACGGGGCGGGGGAGAGGGGGGTGGCGCGCTGTGCGGTGTGCTGGTCGGTCACGCGGACTCCGGGGGACGGCCCACGGGCGGGAGTGGGCGGAGGACACCGTCGCGTACGTCGGAAACAGAGGTGATGTTACCGGTAACATGACGTCCGTCAACACCGTTTCAGCGCTGGCGGAGTGGCCGCGGGTCCGGATCGCGGGTCCGCCCCCTCTGCTTGCCGCCCGCCGACTCGGATCACCCGAAAACGCCTGGTCAGACGGGCGCGGCTGCTGATCTAATGCGCGGGTGGACACCTCGCCGAACGCCGCACCGAAGGTCATGCGGCGCAACTGCCCGGCGCACCACCGTCCTCAGCGCGCACACGCCCTGACCGGCCAGTCCGGCTCACAGCTCGCACCGACACAACGGAAGGGAACCGCGGCATGGCCGTCATCCACCGCACCACAGTCCAGCCCACCAAACTGGAACTCCTCACAGCCTGGCTGTCCTCCCGCCCCTGGTACCGCGGTGGCCCCGCCGAACCGGAGCTGGCCAAGGCGGGCGGGTTCCGGCTGGACGACCCGGAGGGCGAGGTCGGGATCGAGTTCATCGTCGTCACCGACACCTCCGGCGACCGTTCGACCACCTACCTGGTGCCGCTCACCTACCGCGGCGCCCCGCTCGACGGCGCGGAGCACGCCCTCGTCGGCACCATGGAGCACGGCGTGCTCGGCCGTCGGTGGGCCTACGACGGCTGCCACGACCCCGTCCTGCTCGCCCAGTTGCCGGCCTTGATCGACGGCCGGGCGCAGGCCCAGGACCAGAACCTCACCGACGTCCCCGACCGCGACATCGTCGCCACCTACACCGGCGAAGGCCCCCTCCCCGCGGACTTCACGACCACCGACGACCAGGAAGGCACCCGGCTGACTGCGCCACACGGCCCGACCCTCCGCCTCCACCGCGTCCTGGAGCCCACCCCGGACGGCCCGTTCCCCTCCCCGCAGGGATCCACCGGTCACCTGACGGGCACCTGGCACTCACCGGACGGGGCCCGCACCCGAGGGGTGTACGCCGTCCTGTACCCCGCCCTCCCGGCCTAGCGCACGGCGGGCATCCTCCTGATCCCCAGAACCTCTCCCCTGAACCTCCAAGATCGAGAAGGGTTGCCCGGAGCCCGTTCGGGTACGCGAGCAGAACCGTGTCCGGGGCGGATCTTGCCCCGGGCAGGCCGCACGACCGCCGCTACCAGGGAATCTGCCATGGAGACACCCGCAAACGACCCCACGCCCACGCCCGCCCAGCGGGCACTGGACGTCCTCGCCGAGAACACCGAGGACGCGGCGGCTCTGGACGCGCTCGCCAACAGCGACGTGCTCATCCCCGTGCCCGACGACGCCAACGACGCCGACGCCGCCAACCCCTCCGCGGTGGCGCTGCCCGTGCTGGAGCAGCCGGGCGGCGAGCCGGTGGTGCCCGTGTTCACCTCCGAGGTGGAGATGGCCGGGCTGCTGCCGTTCGTCTCCCGCTACCGCATGGTGCCGCTCGGGGCCCTCGCCGCCCAGTGGCCGGCCGACGACCTGTCGCTCACCATCGACGGCAGTTCGGAGCACCGCCTGACGCTGACCTCGGAGGGAGTCCGCACCCTGCTGGCCCGTCCCTAGGACCCGCTCGAGCCGGGCGCCCACGCGGTCGTGGCAGGTCAGAGCGCCTTCCCGGGGTTCAGGATGCCCCGCGGGTCGAGAGCCTCCTTGATCCGCCGCTGCACCGCGTGGGCCGCCGGCCCCAGCTCCTCGGCGACCCACTGCCGCTTGAGCACACCCACGCCGTGCTCCCCGGTCAGTGTCCCGCCGAGCCGCAGCGCCAGCGCGAAGATCTCGCCCGCCGCTTCCCACACCGCGTCCGGCAGCCCGCCCAGGGCGGCGTCGACGACGATGATGGGATGCAGATTGCCGTCCGCGGCGTGCGCGATGGTGAACACCGGTACGCCGTGGCGTGCCGAGATCGCCCGGATCTCCCGGACCGCCTCCGCGAGCCGGGAGCGAGGGACCGCGATGTCCTCGATCAGCGGGCGGCCCAGACGCTCCAGTGACGGCAGCGCGAGCCGGCGCGCGGCCAGCAGCGCCTCCGCCCGAGCCGGATCCTCCGTCCGCTCCACCGTCGTCGCCGATGGTTCCAGCAGCCGGGCGACCGCCGCCGCCTCGCTCGCCGCGCCCGCACCGTCGCACTGCACCACCAGCAGTGCGGCTCCCCGTTCCCGCAGCGCCGGGTCCACGGCCCGCAGCACCGGCCCGTCGACCAGTTCCGCCAGGGCGGGCTCCACCCCGGCCCGGGTGATCGCGTACGACGCCTCGGCCGCTGCTTCGAAGGTGTCGAAGTACGCCGCGAGCGTCGCCGTCGCCACCGGCACCGGCCGCAGCCTCAGCGTCGCCGAGGTGATCACGGCGAGCGTGCCCTCCGAACCCGTGAGCAGCGCCGTCAGGTCGTAGCCGGTGACACCCTTGACGGTACGGCGGCCCGTACGCACCACCGTGCCGTCCGCGAGGACCGCCTCCAGGCCCAGTACGCTGTCGCGGGTCACCCCGTACTTCGCGCAGCGCAGCCCGCCCGCGTTGGTCGCGATGTTCCCGCCGATGGTCGACCAGGCCGCGCTCGCCGGATCCGGTGCGTAGCGCAGGCCGTGCTCACCGGCCGCCCGGTCCAGTTCGGCGGTGATCACCCCGGGCTCCACGACGGCCAGCTGGTCGTCCGCCGAGAGTTCGAGGATCCGGTTCATGCCGGACAGGTCCAGGACCAGCGAGCCCTCTCCGGCCGCCGCCCCGCCCGAGAGGCCGGTCCCGGAACCCCGTGGCACCACCGGCACGCCCAGCTCGTGCGCGTGCCGGAGGGTGACGATGACGTCCTCGGTACGGCGGGCCCGTACGACGGCCAGCGGCTCCCCGTCCGGCCGGGTGCCGGAGCGGTCGGTGGCGTGCGCGGTGATCGTGCCCGGGTCGGTGAGCAGCCGGTCGGGCGGCAGGTCACGGGCGAGCAGTCCGAGCAGACGCGCGGAGACGGTTGTTTCGGGTGCCACTGTCATGGGTTCAGTGCCTTCGTGCCGAGGGCGAGCAGGGCGATGTCCTCCTGTGGTGCGTGGACCGGGGCGCACTGGATGTCGCGGAAGTGCCGCTCCAGCGGATTGCCGCGGGCCAGCCCCGGGTTGCCGAGCAGCCGCACGGCCAGTTCCACGGCCCGCACCCCGTGCCGGTCGGCCAGGACCCGCGCGCCGAGGGCCTGTTCGGGGGTGTAGTCGGGGCTGGCGGTGTCCACCCGGGCGGCGCCGTCGAACACGAGCTGCTCGGCGGCGGCGAGCAGCACCTCGATCTCACCGGCGGTGCGCCGGAAGCGCTCCGTGCGGGCCACCGGATGACCGAGGTTGGCGGGCACGCGCGCGTGGGCGAAGGTGTGGAAGAAGGACTGGGCGGCGCGGGCCACTCCCAGGTAGAGGGCGGCGAGCGGGAGATGGAGACTGGCGCCCGCACGGTTGTCCTGCTCGGCGGCCGGTCCGTACGGCCCGAGCCCGATGACGTGCTCGTAGGGGATCTCGACCTCCCGGAACGTCACGTCGTGACTCCCGCTGGCCCGCAGGCCCAGCTGGTCCCAGCGGCCGGTGATCTCGACGCCGGGCGAGCCGCCGGGCACCAGGAACGTGCCCACGCGCGGCTCCGGTTCGTCGGTGGTCGCCCACACCAGGAACCAGTCGAGCCCCTCGGCGCCCGTGACGAACCGCTTGGTGCCGCTGACCGCCCAGCCGCCGGTGGTGCGCCGGGCCCGGGTGGCGGGCAGCCCGCCCCGCGCGGGGGAGCCCAGATCGGGCTCCACGCGCGCGTGGTTGAGGAGGACCGGCCGCTCGAACGACTCCTTCACCACCCGCGCGTACAACTCCTCGGGCCAGTGCGGCCGCACCGCCTGCCGGGCGTGGTTGGTGAGCGTCATCGCGGCGATCAGGGCGACGGACGGATCCGCCCGCCCCAGGCGGTGCAGGATCCGCGCGGTCTCCTCGACTCCCGCGCCCTGACCGCCGTAGGGCCGGCCGATCGTCGCGGTGAGCAGCCCGGCCTCGTGGGCGAGCCGGAGGGACTCGGCGGGGAAGGCGGCCGACCGGTCGTGCTCGGCGGCCAGTTCGGCGATGCGCTCGGTCACAGGGCCTTCTTCAGGTCGGCGTCGAGTGCGGTGGTCCAGAAGGACTTCACGTCCAGGTGCTCCTTCAGCGCTCCGAGTTCGGTGAAGGCGTCGGCGACCTTCTGCTGGGAGGCGATGGTGTCGTCGCCGACCGGGCGGGCTCGCGTCGGGCGCTGCTTCTGGGCGTCGACGAGGTCCTTCCTCGCCTGGGCCAGGGGCTGGTGGGTGGCGGCGGCGGTGATCTTCGCGAAGCCTTCCTCGCGGCCGTCGCGGACGTAGGCGTACGCCTTGGTGATCCGGGCGATCAGATCGGCCGCCGCGGCCCGCCGTGCCGGGCTCTGAAGCACGTTGTCGCGCGCCGACCACAGGAAGTTGCCCGACAGGATGTCCTTGCCCGAGCCGATCGTGCGGGCGCCCTGCTGGTGGGCGGTGATGATCGACGTGCCGTAGGAGGCGAGGGCGTCGATGCTGCCGCCGTTCAGGGCCGCGAGCCCGTCGTTCGGCAGCAGTGGTTTGGCGTCGATGTCCGACCACTTCAGACCGGCCTGTTTCAGCAGCGTGTAGAGGAAGTAGTGGGCGGTGGTGTTCTGGACGTAGCCGACCTTCTTGCCCTTCAGCGCCGCGATGCCGGTGAGCTTCGAGCCCTTGGCGGCGACGACCTCCTGGTTGAGGGTCGCCCCGCGCTGCACGGCGACGACCTTGAAGTTCGGGGCGCCGTCCGCGGCGGCGAAGACGGGTGGGATCTCACTGGACGAGGCGAGGTCAAGGGCTCCGGCCCGGACGGCCTGGAGCTGCTGCTCACCGCCCTGGAACTGGCTCCACCTCACCTTGTAGGGGGTGTCGTCGAGGTGGGCGTACTTCAGGACCGCCTCCTCGGTCTTCCAGCCGGTGGCGCCTACGGAGAGCGTGACGGACGACAGGTCGGACGGGGACTCGGCCTGCGCCGGGCCGCCGCAGCCCGCGGCGAAGGGCAGGATCAGGGCGAGGGCGGCGGCGGACGTACGCAGGGTGTGCCGGAACAACACGGGCTCTCCATCAGGCGGCTTGGGTGCTGGCGCGGTGGGCGAGTTCCTGGCGGACCAGGGGCAGGACGTGGCGGGCGTAGTCGATGGCGTCGTTCAGCGGGTCGTAGCCACGGATCGACAGCAGGTCGCAGCCGATGTCGACGTAGTCCAGCAGCGCCTTCGCGACCGTCTCGGGCGAGCCGACCAGGGCCGTCGACGCGCCGGCCGCGTTGGTGGCGGCCGCCGGGGCCGTCCACAGGCAGCGGTCGTGCACCTCGCCGCGCTCGGCGATGTCCAGCAGCCGCTGCGAGCCGACGTTGGCCGGGCGGCCGGTCGTGCGGTAGTGCCGCAGCAGCTCCGTGTTGCGCGCCTGGTCCTTCAGCACGCCCAGGGTGCGGTGCGCCTTCTCCCAGGCCAGTTCGTCGGTGGGCGCGATGATCGGGCGGAACGACACCCAGATACGGGGGTCCGGGCGCCCGGCCGCCGCCGCCACCTTGTTGACGGCCGCGATCTGCTCGGCCGTCTCCTTCAACGGCTCGCCCCACAGCCCGAAGATGTCGCCCTGCTGCCCGCCGACCCGGTACGCGTCCTGCGACGAGCCGCCCACCGAGATCGGCACCAGCCCGTTCACCGGCTTCACGTCCGAGTGGTAGCCCTCGAAGGTGAAGTACTTGCCCTCGTGCGAGACGGGGCCGTCCGCCTGCCACACCTTCCGCAGGATCTGTATGTATTCGTCGGACCGCTCGTACCGTTCCGCCTTCCCCAGGTAGTCGCCCTCCCGGCGCTGCTCCTCGTCGCTGCCGCCGGAGATGATGTGCACGGTCAGCCGGCCGTCGCTGATGCGGTCCAGGGTGGCCAGCGCCCGGGCGGCGTGGGTCGGGAAGATCACGCCCGGCCGGTGGGCCAGGATCGGGCGGATCCGCTCGGTGTGGGTGGCGACGAACTGGGCGATCTGGAAGGCGTCCGGCGAGGCCGAGTGGTAGGCGACCAGGGTGTGGTCGAAACCGCCGTCGTCCAGGGCGCGGGCGTACGTGCGCAGATGGTCGACGTCGAGCCCGGTGCGGCTCGCGGCGGCCGGCCCGGAGGCCCCTGCGTCCGTGTGGACGGCGCTGATGAATTCCACAGGCATGTACGGCTCCTGGTCAGTCGAGAAGGGAGGGGTCGGCGGACTTCGCCACGTCGACGTTCGGGTCGAGGACGCCGATGCCGTGCATGAGGTCGGCCACGCCCTGGACGGTGGCGTTCACATCGCCGGTGATGGGCAGGACCTCGCTGTAGCCGGCGGAGGCCAGCGTCTTCGCCACGGCCGGGTCGGCGCCGTTACGCGTCTGGATGGCCTTGGCGTAGGCCTCCCGGTGCGTGCTCGTCCACTTCAGGGCCGTGCCGAGGCGCTTGAGGAAGTCGGCGAGCGCGGCCTTCTTGGACGAGTCGGCGAGGGCCTTCTCACTGGCGTTGACGAAGCCTATGCCGCTGACCCGGCCGTCCCCGCCGTCGACGAGGAGGCGCCCGCCCTGCTTCAGCCCGACGGCCTGGTAGACACCGAAGGTCGCCCAGACCTTGACCTTCCCGGAGGCGAACGCGGCCTGCGCGTCGGTCGGCAGCAGGTACTGGACCTTGACGTCCTTGTAGTCGAGCCCGTTCTGCTTCAGCACGTTGGCCAGCAGGTACTCGGAGACGCTGCCCTTGGCGGAGGACACCACGACCCGCTGGCCCTTGAGGTCCTTCACGCTCTGGATGCCGGAGTCCTTGCGCACGACGAGGCCGACATGCCGGCCGTCGTTCTTGAGCGCGGCCACGTTCTTCACCTTCACCCCGCCGCTGAGCGCCTGGAGCGCCGGCAGGTCCGCGGAGTACCCGGTGTCGGCGGCACCCGCCTGCACGGCCTGATAGAGCGGGGCAGCGCCCTCGAACTCGGCCCACTTCACCTTGTACTTCGCGCCCTTCAGGGCATCGGCCGCTGCGACCATCGTCTGGAGCGTCCCGGCCTGGTCGCCGATGGTGAGGGTGGTCGCCTGCGGCGATGAGGCGTCCGCCGAGGAGTTCCCTCCACAGGCGGTCAGCGCCAGCAGGGTGGTCATGCTCAGCGCGGCGGCTGCGGTACGGCGGTTCACGACGGGGTTCCTTCCAGGGTGCGCACGCCCAGCCAGTTCAGGAGGCGGGCGCGCAGGGACACGAATTCCGGGGCGGTGAGGTCCCGGGGACGCGGCAGATCGACGCTCAGCTCATGCGCGATCCGTCCCTCGTCCATCACCAGGACCCGGTCGGCGAGCAGCAGCGCCTCCTCCACGTCATGGGTGACCAGGAGGATCGCGCAGCCGTGCCGCTGCCACAGCTCGGCCACCAACTGCTGCACCTTGCCCCGGGTGAGGGCGTCCAGGGCGCCGAACGGCTCGTCCAGGAGCAGCAGTTCGGGCTCGCGGACGAGAGCCCGGGCGAGCGAGACGCGCTGCGCCTGGCCGCCGGAGAGCGTCTTGGGCCAGAGGGTCGCGCGGTCCGCGATGCCCACCTCGTCGAGCGCCTTGAGCGCCAGCGCCCTGTCGGGGCGGCCGGGCAGCCCCAGGACGACGTTGCGCCAGACCTTCAGCCAGGGCAGCAGCCGAGGCGACTGGAAGGCGGCGCTGCGCCGGGCGGGCACGGTGACCTCGCCGCCGATCTCCTCGTCGAGCCCGGCCAGGATCCTCAGCAGCGTCGACTTGCCGCAGCCGCTGTGCCCGAGCAGGGCCACGAACTCGCCCTCCCGGATGTCGAGATCGAGATCGTGCAGGACGGTGTTGCCGTCGAAGGACCGCGAAAGTCCCCTGGTTTCCACACTGTTGGTCATGTCCTACGCCTCGCCCTCGAAGTTGGCGCGCCAGGTCAGCAGCCGGCGTGAAAGGATCCGTACGGCGAAGTCGCAGGCGAGCCCCAGCAGCGCGTACACGACGAGGCAGAGCACGATGACGTCCGTGCGGAAGTACTGCTGGGCGTTGCTCATCAGATAGCCGAGGCCCGCGTCGGCGTTGACCTGCTCGGCGAAGACCAGCGCCAGCCAGGCCGTCGACAGCGCGTACCGGAGTCCCACGAGGGCCCCGGGCAGGGCGCTCGGCAGGATCACGTACTTGATCAGCCCGAGCCTGCCGAGCCCCATCATGCGGGCCGCCTCGACGAGCTGGGAGTCGGTGGAGCGGATGCCGCCGTAGATGTTGAAGTAGAGCGGGTAGGTCACACCGAGCGCGACGAGCGCGATCTTCGGGGTCTCCTCGATGCCGAACCAGACGATGAACAGGGGTATCAGGCCCACCCACGGGATCGCCCGGAACATGCCCATCGAGGAGTCGATGACGTCCTCGCCGAGCCGGAACAGCCCGGCCAGCAGGGACAGACTCAGCGCGACGGACGCGCCGATGAGGAAGCCGACGGCGGCCCGGCGGCCCGACGCGGCGATGGCGGTGGGGAGTTCACCGTTGCGCGTGAGTTCCACGGCCTGGTTCACGACGTCGACGGGCGAGGCCAGCACGGTCTCGGGGAGGACGCCGGTGGCCGAGGTCAGGAACCACAGCAGGACCAGGCCGACCGGGCCCGCGGAACGGCGTACGGAACGGGGGAGGTGAAGGCGGCGGCCGGACTTCGCGGTGCCGCGCAGGGTGACACGGGTGGTGGCGGGCGGGCCGGGGTCGGCGGTCTGCTCGGGCAGCACCGCCGTGGCCGGTGTCGGGGTCGTCATGGCGGGTTTCCTTCGTCAGGACGGGAGTGGGCCGGTCACGGCCGGGCGGGCGGGGTCGGCGGACCAGGCGGACCAGGAGCCGGGGAAGAGCACCGCTTCGAATCCGGCGATCTCCAGGGCGGCGATCTGATGCGCCGCGGTGACTCCGGAACCGCAGTACACGCCGATGCGTGTGGCCCCGGCCGCCCCCTTCTTCTCGAACCGCTCGCGCAGTACCTCCGGCGGCAGGAAGGTGCCGTCGGCCGCGAGGTTCTCCCCGGTGGGCGCGGAGACGGCCCCCGGGATGTGGCCGGGGCGCGGATCCACGGGCTCCACCTCGCCGCGGTAGCGCTCGGCCGCCCGGGCGTCCAGCAGCAGGCCGTTCGAGGCGAGTTCGGCGGCACCGTCCGCGCCGGTGGCGGGCAGACGGCCTTCGGCCAGGACGACGTCACCGGGTTCCGGTGCGGTGGGCACACCCGTCTCCAGGGGCAGTCCGGCCGCTCGCCAGGCGCCCAGCGCCCCGTCGAGGAGTGTCACGCGCGTCAGTCCCGCGTACCGCAGCAGCCACCAGGCGCGTGCCGCCGCCGTGTTGCCGAGGTCGTCGTACACCACCACGGGCCGGTCCCGGCCGACGCCCCAGCGGCGGGCCGCCGCCTCCAGCCGCGCGAGGTCCGGCAGCGGGTGACGCCCGCCCTCCGGGCTGGGCGGCGCGGCGAGCTCGGTCTCCAGATCGACGTACACCGCCCCCGGGATGTGGCCGTCGGCGTAGTGCTCACGCCCGTGCGGGTCGCCCAGCGCCCAGCGGACGTCGAGCACCACGGGCGGCTGTCCGGAGGCCAGTCGCTCGCGCAGTTCGGGGACGCTCGTCGTCACCGTCATGCGAGACCCTCCGCGATCAGGGGGAGCTCGGAGGACAGGCGCAGCCGCTCCAGGAACAGCACGACGGTGGCGGCGGCGGTGCGGTGCAGGGCGTCGTTGAGGACGTCGTGCCGCCCTTGGTGGAAGGTCACCAGCTCGACGGGGTGGCCGGCGTATGCCTGCCGGGCCGCGTCGAGCGGGCTCACCACGTCGTCCGTGCCGTGCAGCGCCAGCACCGGGACTGCGACCCGGTCCAGGCCCGGTTCGGACAGCTCGGGGGTGACGTCCAGCGCCCCGCGCCGGAACTCCGGGTCGCCGGCGAGGCGCCCCTGGTGCGTGGGACAGGCGGTGCGGGCCTCGGTCTCCTCCTCCCAACTCCCCGCCGTCCAGGCACCGGTGGGCAGGCCCGCCAGGATCAGGGCGTCGACCCCCGGGGTCCGGTCGGCGGCCAGTCGCACGGCGTGGCGGGCGCCGGTGTCCGAGCCCACCAGCACCTTCGGGCCGGGCAGGGACTCGTCGGCGAGCAGCTTGGCGGCCGTGTCGAGCACGCCCGGGTCGGCGGACGGGTCGCCGAGGGCGCGGACACGGTAGGCGTCGAAGGCGAGCCGGCGGCCGAACCGCTCGTACACGCCGGCGTGTTCACCGCGCCCGGCCAGCACGATCAGCGTGCCGCGCGGGGCGAGACCTTCGGGTTCGTCCCAGGAACGGAGCGAAGAGGACATGAGGGGGCAACTCCCGTGTCGGGGCAGGGGGTGTCCAGGACAGGACGAGGCAGGGCAGGGCGTACCGGCTGTCACGTGTCAGTGCGGAAGGACGTGATCAGCTCAGATGCTGGAGCGGGGAAGTGCTGCGAAGGGTCAGCGACAGCGCGCGCTGCACGCCACGCCGAAGTCGATGACTCGGCGCTGCGTCAGAAGGGCAGCGGAAGCGGTGGCGTGCAGCATGCGTTCATCATGACCGGTCGTGACAACCGCCGTCCAACGACGATTCCTCATCGAAACCGATCAGAAATCGCGATCGATCGCTCAAGCGGCTACGGTCGCCGCATGCACCGACCTGTCCTCGACCTCGTCGCCCTGCGCAGTCTGACCGCCGTGGCCGACTGCGGCGGCTTCCACCGCGCCGCCCGGGCGCTGGACCTGAGCCAGTCGGCGGTGAGCCAGCACGTGCGCAAACTGGAGAAGATCCTGGGGCGGCCGGTCGTCGAGCGCGAGGGGCGCGGCATGCGCTTCACCGCCGACGGCCACCGGCTGCTGGAACAGGCCCGGCGCATCCTCGCGGTGCACGACGAGGCCGTGCGCACCCTGCTCGACGTCGACGCCGGCACGGTCACCATCGGCGCCACCGAGCACGCCGCCGACCAGTTCCTGCCCCGCCTGACCGCCGCCGTCCAGGACGTGCGCCCCGGCTGCCGGGTCCGCTACCGCATCGACCGCTCCGCCCGCCTCGTCGAGGCCGTGGAGCGCGGCGGCGTCGACGTCGCCGTCTATGTCACCGAGGCCGCCGCCACGGAGGGCACACCCGTCGGCGGCCTGCCGCTGACCTGGTACGCGGTGCCCGGCTGGCAGCCGCCGCCCGAGCCCGCCCCCGTGCCGCTGGTCGCCGTCGAGGACCCCTGCGCGATCCGCCGCAGGGCCATCGCGACGCTCGCCGCGCACGGCGTGCCGGCCCAGGTGGTCGGGGACGCCGGCTATCTCGCGGGCGTCCTCGACATCGCCCGCACCGGGCAGGGCGTCGCCCTGCTCGCGGCAGTCGGCGCCGCCCCCGACGGGCTCACCGCCTGCGCGGCGCTGCCCCCGGTCACACCCATACCGATGAGCGCGCTCGCCCGCTCCGGGGCGGACCCGGCGACCGTCGCGGCCGCGTTCGAGGCCGTGCGGGATCTGCTGCGGGAGGACACCCCGGCAGGAGCGTGACGCCCCGGGGCCTACTCGCCCAGCGTCCGGGCCAGCGCCGCCCGCTGGAGGGGCAGCACCTCGGCGTGCAGCTCACGGCCCCTCGCGGTCAGGGCGACCCACACGCCGCGCCGGTCCTCCACGCACACCGAACGCGTCACCAGCCCGTCCTTCTCCAGCCGGGCGATGAGCCGGGACAGCGCGCTCTGGCTGAGGTGGACCCGCCCGACCAGGTTCTGCACCCGGCACTGCTCGCCCTCCTCGGTCGCCGCGCTCACGAGCATGTCCAGGACTTCGAAGTCGGACGCGCCGAGGCCGTGCGGATGCAGCGCCCGGTCGATCTCGCACATCGTGCGCGCGTGCGCCGACAGGATGTCCCGCCACCGTTCCTCGAGCCGCGCACCAGCCGTTTTCGCCGCCATATCCGAACCGTACACCGGCCCGGGGTTCGATGACTGTGCATGCAGTGGCGTCTTTCCGGGGAGCGGGGGACCTACGTCGACTCGCGCTTCACCAGCTCCGTCGGCAGGATCACCGCCGCCGGGTCCTCGCCCCCGATCTGCGCGAGCAGCACCCGTACCATCTCGGTGCTGATGCGGTCCCAGGGCTGCCGGATGGTCGTCAGCCCGGGGCTGGTGGCCAGGGCGGCCGGTGAGTCGTCGAAACCGCCGACCGCGACGTCCTCAGGCACCCGCCGCCCCGCCCGCCGGAGGGCCGCGAGCACTCCCTGCGCCATGAGGTCGGACGCCACGAACACCGCGTCCATGTCCGGGGCCCGCTCGAGCAGCCGCTCGCCGCCCGCCTCACCGCTGGCCCGGCTGTAGTCGCCGGAGACGACGAGCCGCTCGTCGAAGTCCAGTCCCGCGTCCGCCAGCACCTCCCTGTACCCGGCGAGACGCTCGACACCGCCGGGCGTGTCCAGCGGACCGGTCACCATGCCCACCCGCTGCCGCCCGAGCGACAGCAGGTGCCGCACCATGTCGCGGGCGCCGTCGCGGTCGTCGGCCGCCACGTAACTCACCTTCGAGCCCAGCCCGATCGGCTTGCCGCACGCGACGAGCGGCACCCCCGCCCCGCGCAGCTGCTCGGCGACGGGGTCGCCGGAGTGGCTGGAGACCAGCAGCACCCCGTCGACGTGCCCGGCGGTGATGTACCGGGTGATCCGGCGCCGTTCGTCCTCGGTGCCCGCCAGCATCAGCAGCAGCGGGATGTCGTGCGCGGCGAGCGCCTGGGTGCAGCCGCGCAGCAGGACGTTGAAGTTGGGGTCCTCGAAGAACCGCTCCTGCGGCTCCGTGAGCAGGAAGCCGATCGAGTCGGACCGTCCGGTGATCAGGGAGCGGGCGTGCCGGTTGACGACGTAACCCGTCCTGCGGATGGCCGCGTTGACCGCCTCCTGGGCGGCGGGGCTGACGTAGTGGCCGCCGTTGAGCACCCGCGAGACGGTGCCGCGCGAGACCCCCGCCTCGCGCGCCACGTCATGGATCGTGGGCGGCCTGCGCCTGCCCCCCGCAGCGTTCATGGTCATGACTTTACGGCTCCGGAGAGCAGATCCAGACTCCAGAACCGCTGGATGACCAGGAAGAGCGCGACCAGCGGGAGCACCGCGAGGAACGCGCCCGTGATCACCAGGGTGTACAGCGCCGGGGTGTTGGCGCCCTGCTCCAGCAACGTGAACAGGCCGAGCGTGATCGGGAACTTCTCGTCGTCGCTGAGCATGATGTACGGCAGCAGGAAGTTGTTCCAGATCGCCACGAACTGGAACAGGAAGACCGTGACCATGCCGGGGATCATCATCGGCAGCGCGATCCGCGTGAAGATCCGCCACTCGCTCGCCCCGTCCATCCGCCCGGCCTCCACCACGTCGGCGGGCACGGCCGCGGCGGCGTAGATCCGCGCCAGGTAGACGCCGTACGGCGACAGGATCTGCGGCAGCAGCACGGACAGGTACGAGTCCGTGAGGTCCGCCTTCGCCAGCAGCAGGTACTGCGGGACGGCCAGGATCACCGGCGGCATCAGCACACCCGCCAGCAGCACGTTGAAGATCGCCTCGCGGCCCCGGAACCGGTAGGTCGCCAGCGCGTAGCCGCTGAACGCCGAGACGCACGTCGACAGCAGCGCACCGAGGCCGGCGTACAGGGCGGAGTTGCCCATCCACTCCCAGTAGACGCCGTCGCGGTAGGCGTTCAGGTCCCGGACGTTGCCGGCGAAACCCGTGCCCGGCAGGAACGTGAACGTGGAGAACAGTTCGCGCCCGGACTTGGTGGCCGCGATGACCACCCAGGCCACCGGCAGCAGACAGTAGATCGCGCCCAGGAACAGCGTGACCGTCGGGACCAGGGCGATCCGGCGGCGCAGCGGCGGGCGGCGGGCGGTGCCGGGCGTGGTGCCCGCCGGCGACTCGGCCCGGGGGGCGGCGAGAGAGCTCATCGAGCGGCCTCCTGCTTCTGACGACGGTTCGCGGCCCGCAGGAAGCCGAAGGACAGCAGGAGCGTGGCGACCGCGATGATCACGGCCTGCGCGGCGGCACTGTGCAGGTCGCCTTCGCCGAACGCGTCCCGGTACACCTTCATCAGCGGACTCCACGTCGTGGACACCGAGTTGGTGAGGGGTTTGAGGGTGGTCGGCTCGTTGAACATCTGGAGCGTCGCGATGACGGAGAAGAAGAAGGTCAGCACCAGCGAGGGCGCCACCATCGGGATCTTGATCCGCAGCGCGATCTGCGTCGGCGTGGCACCGTCCAGCTTCGCCGCCTCGTACACCTCCGCCGGGATCGCCTGGAGCGAGGTGTAGATGACGATCATGTTGAATCCGGTGCCGCCCCACACGGCGATGTTCGACAGCGCGAGGTACAGCGGCCCGCCGTCCAGCAGGTCCGGCTGCGGCAGCCCCAGCCTGTCGAGCACGAAGTAGAAGGGGCTGACGTCCGGGAGGTACAGGAAGCCCCACAGCAGCGCCGCCACCACCCCGGGGATGGCGTACGGCAGGAAGATCGCGAGCCGGGTGAAGGGCGCGAGCCGCACCTTCTCGGAGTCGAGCATCAGCGCGAACAGCAGGGCGAGGCCGAGCATGACCGGGACGACGATGCAGCCGTAGCCCAGGACGCGCAGTGTCCCGTGCAGCAGCTCGCTGTCGGTGAGGGCGTCGGTGTAGTTCTCCAGGCCCGCCCATACCTCCTTGCGGGCGCCGGAGCCGAGGCCGAGCCCGGAGACCTTCACCTTGCGGAAGCTGAGCCAGAGCGCGTAGCCGATGGGCAGCGCGAAGAAGAGCGCGAACAGGATCGTCGCGGGGATGAGGAAGGCGTACGGGGCGCCCTTGGCCCCGTACGACTGCCGCCGTGCCGTGCTTTTCACCGAGCGACCCCGAAGCCCTGCTTCTTCATGTCGGCGACGGTGTCGTCCTGCATCTTCTTCAGCGCGGCGCCGAAGTCGGACCTGTTCTTCGCGGCGGCGCCGAAGGCGTCCTTGAAGGTGGTGTAGGCGACGTTCACGTTCGGGCCCCAGGCGGCGGGCGCGGTGGTCTCCGCGATGTCGGCGGCCTTGGTGTAGAAGTCGGCCTGGTTCGAGAAGTAGGCCGGCGGCTTGAGGAAGGCGCCGCTGGTCTGGGCGTTCTTGGCGGCCGGGTAGATGCCGCTCTCCTTGGCCAGCGCGTTGAGGGCCTCGCTGTCGGTGTTCAGCCAGGCGGCGAACTTCGCGGCGGCGCCCTGGTGCTCGGAGTCCGTGGTCACGGCGGTGGAGGAGCCGCCCCAGCTGCCGGTGCGGTTCTCGCTCGCGGACCACTGGGGGAGCGGGGCCATGGCCCACTTGCCCTTGGTCTCGGGGGCGGCGGTGGTGAGCGTGCCCGGTGCCCACACGGCGCTGACCCAGGCGATCTGCTTGCCGGTGTTGAGCGCCTTGTTCCAGGCCGGGGTGTACATCGGCTGGTTGTCGATGACGCCCTCCTCGACCAGGCCGCCCCAGAACTTCGCGACCTTCTGCGTCGCCGCGTCGTCGATGGCGACCTTCCACTGGTCACCGGAGGTCGTCCACCACTTGGCGCCGGCCTGCTGGGCGAGGCCCGCGAAGAGGCCGGAGTCGTTGGCGGAGAAGGTGGTGAGGTCCTTGCCGGGGGCCGCCTTCTTCAGCTTCCGGGCGGTCTCGGCGAACTGGTCCCAGGTCGTCGGCACCTTCAGGCCGTACTCCTCGAACAGGTCCTCGCGGTAGTAGAACATCATCGGCCCGATGTCCTGCGGGACCGCGTACACGGCGTCCGTGCCGAGCGTCGTCTGCTGCCAGACGCCGTCGGCGAAGCTGCCCTTCGCGTCACCGACGTTCTCCGATATGTCCGCCAGCGCGTCGTTGCTGACCAGCGTGGGCAGCGCCTGATACTCCGCCTGCACCAGGTCCGGGGCCTTGCCCGCCTTGTGCGCGGTGAGGATCTTGGTGACCAGCGTGTCGCCGGACGCCTGCTTCTTCACCGTGACGGTGATCTGGTCCTTCTTGCCCGGGCCCTTGTTCCACAGGTCCACGACCTTGTCCATGCCGGGCGTCCAGGTCCAGTACGTCAGCGAGGCCGGGCCCGCCTCGGTCTCGCTGTCCGCGGTCTCGGTGCCACAGGCGGCGAGGGCGGTGGTGCCGAGCACCAGGGCGACGGCGGATCTCACGAGGCGGTGGCGCTTCGCGTACGGCATGGATCTCTCCCCTGACCTGGGGTCCTCGCCTGCTGCGAGAACCTGCCATGCTTCTGTGAGCGTTCACAGTAGAGAAACATCCCGGACACTTGTCAATGGTTGTTGCTGTGCGGTTATGTTGGGCTCCGCACTGCGCCGCTGTGTGTGCACGTTCCCATTTGATCGACCGACCGGGAGACCATCCATGCCGGAGACCACCCCCAGGGGCCTCACCAGGCTCGCCTTCGGCGGGGACTACAACCCCGAGCAGTGGCCGGAGAGCGTCTGGCAGGAGGACGTCCGGCTGATGCGGGAGGCCGGCGTCACCATGGTCAGCGTCGGGATCTTCTCCTGGGCGCTGCTGGAGCCCTCGCCCGGGGCGTACGACTTCGGCTGGCTCGACCGGCTCCTGGACCTGCTGCACGAGAACGGCATCCGCGTCGACCTCGGCACCCCGACCGTGTGCCCGCCGGTGTGGTTCTACCGCGCCCACCCCGAGGCCCTGCCCGTGACGGCCGACGGCGCGCGCCACGAGTTCGGCTCCCGCGCGGCGATCTGCCACAGCAACACCGACTACCGCACGGCCGCCGCCGGCATCACCACCGCGCTCGCCGAGCGCTACGGCGACCACCCGGCCCTGGCCATGTGGCACGTGCACAACGAGTACGGCGTCCCCGTCTCGGCCTGCTACTGCGACTCCTGCGCCGCCCACTTCCGCCGCTGGCTCGCGACGACGTACGGCACGGTCGACGCCGTCAACGAGGCCTGGGGCACGGCCTTCTGGGGGCAGCGCTACACGGACCTCGAGCAGATCAACCCGCCGCGTCTGAGCCCCACCGTCGGCAACCCGGGCCAGGCCCTGGACTACAAGCGGTTCGCCGACGCCACCATGCGCGAGAACTTCCGGACGGAGCGGGACATCCTGCACCGCCTCTCACCCGGCGTCCCGGTCACCACCAATTTCATGACGGCCCTCAGCCAGTGCGACTCCGTCGACTACTGGGCCTGGGGCCGCGAGGTCGACATCGTCACCAACGACCATTACCTGATCACCGACGGCCGCCGCACCCACGTCAACCTCGCGATGGCCGCCGACCTCACCCGCTCCGTCGCCGGCGGAGCCCCCTGGCTGCTGCTGGAGCACTCCACCTCGGGCGTCAACTGGCAGCCCCGCAACCCCGCCAAGGCCCCCGGCCAGATGGCCCGCAACTCCCTCACCCATGTGGCGCGCGGCTCCGAGGGCGCCATGTTCTTCCAGTGGCGTCAGTCCCGGCGCGGCGCCGAGAAGTTCCACTCGGCGATGCTCCCGCACGGCGGCACCGACACCCGGGTGTGGCGCGAGGTCGTCGAGCTCGGCGCGTCCGTCGAGGCGCTGGGCGAGATCCGCGGCACCCGCACCGAGGCCGACGTGGCCGTGCTGTGGGACTGGAACTCCTGGTGGGCGCAGAACCTCGACTGGCGCCCCAGCGAGGACCACGACGCCCGGGAGCGCGCCGACGCCTTCTACGAGGCCCTCTACGACCGCCACCTCACCGTCGACTTCGCCCACCCGGAAGCCGACTTGTCGAGATATCCCCTTGTCGTCGTACCGGCCCTGTACCTGATGACCGAGGCCGCCGGGGACAACCTCAAGGCCTACGTCGAGAGCGGCGGCACCCTGGTCGTCTCGTACTTCTCCGGCATCGTCGACGAGCACGACGCCGTCCACGAGGGCGCCTGTCCCGGCCCGCTCCGGGACGTCCTCGGCCTCACGGTGGAGGAGTTCTCACCGCTGCTGCCCGGCGAACGGGTGCGTGTCACCGGCCCCGACGGCTCCGGGCTGGACGCCGACGTGTGGACGGAGTTCGTGGTGCCGCGCGGCGCCGAGACGGTCCTCACGTACGCCGACGGGCTGACCGCCGGCCGGCCCGCCGTCACCCGGCACCGTCTCGGCGAGGGCACCGCCTGGTACGTCTCCACCCGGCTCGCCGCCGACGGCCTCGACGCGCTGCTCGGCATGGCCGGCGAGGACGCGCGGCTGGCCCCGCGCGCCGACCTGCCCCGGGACGTCGAAGTGGTGCGCCGCACCGGCGCGTCGGGCACGTACCTGTTCGCCGTCAACCACACGGCATCCGAGGTCAAGGTGCCGCTGGAGGTCTCCGGCACCGAGCTGCTGACCGGTGAGCGCCCCGCGGGACGGCTGGCGGTCCCCGCCGGAGCCGTCCGGGTCGTCCGGCTCGACGGCTGAACCGACTCCCTCCGCCCGCGCGAGCCACGAGCCGCGGGCGGAGGGCCCGCCCCTCGCCTGCCTCCTGGCGAGGGGCGCCACCACCCCCACGTCGAAGGGACGACGGACGACGATGTTCCATCCCAGACGCACGCTCCGGGCCCTGCTGCTCCCGCTCGCCGCGGGGCTCGCCCTCACCGCCCTGCCCGCCCGGACCGCCCATGCCGCGAGCACCCTCGCCAACGGCGGCTTCGAGACCGGCGGCGCCGGCGCGGCCACGCCGGCCGGCTGGTCCGAGTACGGCGACACCGGCGCCTCGTTCACCGAGTCCGGTGGCCACGGCGGGAGCTACCGCCTGAGCCACTGGGCCGCCACCGCCTACAAGGTGGAGACGTACCAGTACCTGTCCGGACTGGCCAACGGCAGCTACAAGCTCACCGCCTGGGTGCGCTCGGGCGGCGGCCAGAAGTCCGCGTACCTGGCGCTGAAGAACTGCGGCGGCGCCGAGCAGCGCACCGACCTGCCGGTCTCGGCCGGTGGGTGGCTCAGGATCGTCGTGCCGGTCGTCGTGACCGGCAACCAGTGCACGATCAGCGTCAACAGTGACGCGAACGCGGGCAACTGGATCAACGTCGACGACCTGACCTTCACGCCGGGCACCTCCGGTACGTCGGTCAAGGGCGCCGACATCTCCTCCCTGGCCAAGAGCGAGGCCAAGGGCGGCGTCTACCGGAACGGCTCCGGCACGGCCGGGGACGCCCTGGCGATCCTCAAGTCGTCCGGCATGAACTACGCCCGCCTCAAGGTCTGGGTGAACCCGGCCGACGGCTACAACGACAAGGCCCGCGTCCTGGCCGTGGCCAAACGCGTCAAGGCGCAGGGCATGAAGCTGCTGGTGGACTTCCACTACTCGGACTTCTGGGCCGACCCCGGCCGCCAGGACAAGCCCGCCGCCTGGGCCGGACACTCCTACGGTCAGCTCAGGACGGACGTGTACAACCACACGTACGACGTGCTGAACGCCCTGAAGGCGCAGGGCACCACCGCCGACATGGTCCAGGTCGGCAACGAGATCAACGGCGGCATGCTGTGGAACGAGGGATCGACGTCCGACTGGACGCGGCTGGCCGGTCTGCTCAACTCCGGCTACGACGCGGTCAAGGCGGTCAACTCGGCCACCACCGTCGCGCTGCACCTCGCCGAGGGCGGTGACCTGGACGGCACCCGCTGGTGGTTCGACAACGCCCGCTCCCACGGAGTGAAGTTCGACGCCATCGGCCTGTCGTACTACGGCTACTGGCACGGTACCCTGGCCGACTTCCAGACGACAATCGACGACGCGGCCACCCGCTACGGCAAACCGGTCTTCGTCGCCGAGACCGCCTACCCGTTCCGCCTGGACAGCGAGGACGCGCACCAGAACATCATCGACACCGGTGACGAACTGGTCGCCGGCTACCCGGCGAGCGTGGCCGGCCAGACCCGGTGGATGAACGACGTGGCGAGCATCGTGGAGGCCGTACCGGGCGGCCGCGGCCTCGGCGTCTTCTACTGGGAGGCGACCTGGACCGCTGTGGACGGCAACGGCTGGGATCCGACCGACGCCGCCTCCGGCAACGCCTGGGAGAACCAGGCGCTGTTCGGCTACGACGACCGGGCGCTCTCCTCGACGTCCTGGTTCCGCCACCGCTGACCCGACGGGGGGAGGGGCCCGGCCGCACCCACGCGGCCGGGCCCTTGCCCGTTCCCGCACGCAGCGCCCCGAACACGACGAACTCCCGCATGAGCAGGGGAGTTCGGTATCGGTCAAGGACACGGAGTGCCGGACGCGGCGGCCTGGACTGCGAGACAGTGGGAAGACGCGGTCATGAGGACGAGAGCCGCGAGGCAGGGGTGCGACATGCTGAGGACTCCCACCGACGAGACGCGGCTGCGCATCCTGGCCTGGATGAAGGAACCCGGACCCGCCGCGCACGGCGTCACCGCGGACGCCGTCGCCGAGCGGTTCTCCCTGCCCTGCCCGGTCGCCGTCACCCACCTCAGGCTGCTCGAGGCCACCGGCATGCTGCGCACCAGCCGCTCCGCGGGCCGCGTGCACTACCACCGCGACGAGATGCGGATCGCCGAGGTCGCCCGGATGTTTGAGAAGGGCTGGTAGGCGACCCGGTACGGCGGTATCTCCCCCGACCTGAAGGGCACACGCGTGATGGACCGTCCCACGGCACTCGTCCCACGCCACTACATCGCGCTGGGCCACGGCCCGGAGGACGTGGTCGCCGACCCGCGCGGCCGCGTCCTGACCGGGCTGGCCGACGGCCGCATCGTGCGCCTGGACGGCCTGACCGACCCGGTCGCGGCCCGCTCCGAGGTGGTCGCCGAGACCGGCGGCAGGCCGCTCGGACTCGAACTCCTCCCGGACGGCGCCCTGCTGGTGTGCGACGCCGAACGCGGACTCCTGCGCGTCGACACCGGCGACGGCTCGGTCCGTGTCCTCGCCGACTCGGTGGCGGGGGAGAAGCTGCGGTTCTGCAGCAACGTCGTGTCCCTCTCCGACGGCAGCGTGTACTTCACCGTCTCCAGCCGCCGCCACCCCCTGGACCACTGGATCGGCGACATCGTCGAGCACACCGGGACGGGACGGCTGCTGCGTCTCGCCCCCGGCGACGACACGCCCGAGGTGGTGCTGGACGGCCTCCAGTTCGCCAACGGGCTCGCCGCCGGTTCCGGCGAGTCGTTCCTCGTCGTCGCCGAGACCGGTGCCCGCCGGCTGACCCGGTACTGGCTGACCGGTCCGAAGGCCGGCCGCGGCGAGCCCTTCGCCCAGAACCTCCCGGGGATGCCCGACAACCTCTGGCGCGGTGCCCCGGACGGACCGGTCTGGGTCGCGCTGGCCGGTCCCCGCGTACCGGCCCTCGATCTGCTCCACCGTGGGACGCCCGCGGTCCGCCGCGCCGCCGCCCGCGCGGCCGTGCACGCCCCGTTCCGCCCGACCGGCACGGTCGCCGTCCTGGCCTTCGACGACGAGGGCCGTGTCGTCCACCACCTGGCGCGGCGCCGCTCCGGCTACCGCATGGTCACCAGCGTCTGCGAGGCCGGCGGGCACCTGGTGCTGGGCAGCCTCTGGGAGCGGGGCGTGGCGGTCTGCGAACCACCCGCCCCGAAGTGACCCGGACACCCACGCGGCGGTGACCCGAGCAGCCTCCCGGAGTGACCCCGTCACGCCCCCGGGGTTAATCTGAACCCCGGCCGCGACTCCCCCTCGCGGCGCGGCGGTGGGGCCCGCCGTACCCGAACCGCGGCGAGGACGCCGCCAACGGTCCCTACTTGCGACGGCACGCGCCCGGACCGTCCCGGGCTCCGGCGAGTAGGAGACGTACCCCCGTGAAAGCCCCCGAGAGCCTCCGCGCCCATGCCCCCACCCGGCGTCCGCCGTCCTGGCGCGCCCAGGTGCCCGTCGTCGCCGTCGTGGCGCTCGGCGGGGGAGCGGGGGCCGCCGCCCGCTACGCGGCCTCCCTCCGGTGGCCCGCGCCCGCCGGCGGCTTTCCCTGGACGGTCTTCTGGGTGAACATCGCCGGCTGCGCCGTGATCGGCGTGTTCATGGTGGTCATCACGGAGGTCAGGACCGCCCACCCCCTCGTCCGCCCCTTCTTCGGCACCGGTGTACTCGGCGGCTTCACCACCTTCTCGACCTACGCCGTCGACATCCGAAGGCTGATCGACGGCGGTCACACGGCCACCGGTCTGGCCTACCTCGCGGCGACCCCGCCGGCGGCACTCGCGGCGGTGTGGCTCGCGGCCCGGACGACCCGCCGCATCCTGGAACGGAGGCAGCCATGACGAGGCTGACCGGCAGCGCGCTGCGCCTGACCGTCTTCGTCGGCGAGAGCGACACCTGGCACCACAAGCCCCTCTACTCGGAGATCGTCCACCGGGCCCACGCCGCGGGCCTCGCGGGCGCCAGCGTCTTCCGCGGCGTCGAGGGCTTCGGCGCGTCCTCCCTGATCCACACCTCGCGGCTGCTCTCCCTGAGCGAGGATCTGCCGGTGGCCGTGGTGATCGTCGACACCGAGCCGCGCGTCCGTGCCTTCCTGCCGCAGCTGGACGAAATCGTCACCGAGGGGCTGGTGACCCTCGACGACTGCGAGGTCATCCGGTACACCGGCCGGAACGACATGACCGGCGAAACGGATCCGAAGGGTAAGAAGTCGTTGTGAACTGGCTCCTGGTCATCGGCGGCGCGATGGTCGGTGCCCCGCTCCGCTACCTCACCGACCGGGCGGTCCAGTCCCGGCACGACTCGGTCTTCCCCTGGGGCACCTTCACGGTGAACGTCTCCGGCTGCCTGGTCCTCGGTCTGCTCACCGGAGCCGCCACGCACCTCCAGCTGCTGCTCGGCACCGGTCTGTGCGGCGCCCTGACGACGTACTCGACGTTCTCCTACGAGACGCTGCGGCTGGCGGAGACGGGGGCCCGGCTGCACGCCGCCGTCAACGTGGCGGCGAGTGTGGCGGCCGGCCTCGCGGCGGCGTTCGCGGGGGCCGCGCTCGCGCGGGTGTGAGGTGGGCGGGTGAGGCGTGCGGGCGATCCGCGTGGGTGAGGCGTGTAGGTGAGATCCGTCCTCGTCCGGGTGTAGTAAGACTGTCCCCTCCGCTCCCGCCGCCCCCCGTACAGAACTGGATCCCATGAGCGTCATCAACGTCGGTCAGGCCGTCGTCCTCGGAGCCGTCGAGGGGGTGACCGAGTTCCTGCCCGTCTCCTCCACCGGCCATCTGAAGATCGCCGAGGGGCTCATGGGCATCCCCGTCGACGATCACGCCGTGGTCGGGTTCTCGGCCGTCATCCAGGTCGGCGCGATCGCCGCGGTGCTCGTGTACTTCTTCAAGGACATCGTGCGCATCGTCTCCGCCTGGGGGAGGGGCCTGCGCGACCGCGAGGAGCGGTACCACCACGACTACAAGTTCGCCTGGTGGGTCATCTACGCGACCATCCCGATCGTCGTCGTCGGACTCGCCGCGAAACCGCTCATCCAGGGCCCGCTCGCGTCGCTGTGGGTGGTGGCCGGCTCGCTGATCGCCGGCAGCGGGGTGATGTGGGCGGCGGACCGGCTGGGCCGGCACAAGCGCGGCGAGGACGACACCTCGTTCAAGGACGCGATGCTCGTGGGCAGCTCCCAGATCCTCGCCCTGCTGTTCCCCGGGTTCTCGCGCTCCGGCGCCACCATGTCCACCGCGCTGATGCTCGACCTGGACCGTGTCGCCGCCACCCGGCTCTCCTTCTTCCTCGGCATCCCCGCCCTGACCGGAGCCGGGCTCTACGAACTCAAGGACGCCCTGGGCACCGGTGTGGGCGCGGCCCCGCTGGTGGTGGGCACGCTCGTCTCCTTCGTCGTGGCCTACGGCTCGATCGCCTGGCTGCTGAAGTTCGTCGCCAAGCACTCCTTCAACGCCTTCGTGATCTACCGGATCGCCGTCGGAGTGCTGCTGTTCGGCCTGCTCGGGACGGGTGTGCTCAACAGCTGACCGTCCACGCCGGTCCAGCCCGCCGACCGGACGAGCCAGGGGGCCGGGAGCCTGAACGCAGGCTTCCGGCCCCCTGAACGTTTCGTTTCGGCCTCTTGACAGGTGCCTCCCGCGCCCCGCAGGATCGCCACCGTGAACCTGTCAGACAGCCGGACAGCCGGACAGCCTGTGCGTCGCGTCAGTGCCATGGAAGCGGTGCTGGCGCACCTGCGCGGTGCGATCGAACGAGGCGAGTACGCCATCGGCGACAAGCTCCCCTCCGAGGCGGAGCTGTGCCGGACCCTCGAGGTCTCCAGGCCCGTGCTGCGCGAGGCGTTGCGGGCCCTGCAGACCATGGGCCTGACCGTCTCCCGGACCGGCAAGGGCACCTTCGTCGTGGCCAGCACCGTCGAGGACCCCACCTTCGGCGACTACTCGGCCAGCGACCTGCTGGAGGTGCGCCGCCACGTCGAGATCCCGGTCGCCGGGTACGCGGCCCGCCGCCGCACCCCGGAGAACCTCGACCACCTGGCCCACCTCCTGGACCGGATGGAACGCGAGACGGACACCACCGCGTGGGTCGCCATGGACACGCTGTTCCACCTCGCCGTGGCCGAGGCCGCGCAGAACCCGGTGTTCCGCCGGGTCATCGAGGAGATCCGGGACGCGCTGGCCCGCCAGTCGGCCTTCCTCAACGAGCTGGGCGGGCGCCGCGAGCAGTCCAACCGCGAGCACCGCGCGATCGTCGAGGCGCTGATCGACGGTTCCGAGAACGACGCGGTGGAGGCCATGGCACACCACCTCGACCGCGTCGAGACGACCCTCACCGACATCGTGCGTTCTTCGCGCACGGACACCCCCACGGAAGGCGGACCCGAGGCGTGAGCGAGCAGTCCCTGCACGATGACGTGCAGAAACGTATCGGCCATGTCGACGCCGGAGACGCGGGCTACAGCAAGTCCCTGAAGTCACGGCACGTCAACATGATCGCCATCGGCGGTGCCATCGGCACCGGCCTGTTCCTCGGTGCCGGCGGCCGTCTCGCCGAAGCCGGGCCGTCCCTCTTCATCGCCTACGCGGTCTGCGGCCTCTTCGCCTTCCTCGTCGTGCGCGCCCTCGGCGAACTCGTGCTGTACCGGCCCTCCTCCGGCGCCTTCGTCTCCTACGCACGCGAGTTCATGGGGGAGAAGGGCGCCTACACCGCGGGCTGGATGTACTTCCTCAACTGGGCGACCACCGGCATCGCAGACATCACCGCCGTCGCCACCTACACCCACTACTGGGGCATGTTCTCCGACATCCCGCAGTGGGTGATCGCGCTGATCGCGCTGGCCGTCGTGCTCACCGTGAACCTGATCTCGGTGAAGATCTTCGGCGAGCTGGAGTTCTGGTTCGCGATCATCAAGGTCGGCGCGCTCGTCGTCTTCATGTGCATCGGCATCTTCCTGCTGGTCACCCAGCACCCCGTCGACGGACACACGCCCGGCCCGTCCCTCATCGGCGACAACGGCGGCGTCTTCCCGCAGGGCCTGCTGCCCATGCTGCTGATCACCCAGGGCGTCGTCTTCGCCTACGCCTCCGTCGAGCTGGTCGGCGTCGCCGCCGGCGAGACGGAGAGCCCCGAGAAGATCATGCCGAAGGCGATCAACTCGATCATGTGGCGTGTCGGGGTCTTCTACGTCGGTTCGGTCGTGCTGCTGTCGATGCTGCTGCCGTGGAACAAGTACACCGCCGGCGAGAGCCCCTTCGTGACGGTGCTGTCCAACATCGGCGTCCCGGCGGCGGGCGGCGTGATGAACCTCGTCGTCCTCACCGCCGCCATGTCCTCCCTCAACTCCGGCCTCTACTCCACCGGCCGCATCCTGCGCTCCATGGCCATGGCCGGATCCGCGCCGAAGTTCACCTCCGTGATGAGCCGCAGCCAGGTCCCCTACGGCGGCATCCTGCTCACCAGCGGCATCTGCGTCCTGGGCGTCGGCCTCAACTTCGTCGTGCCCGCGGAGGCGTTCGAGATCGTGCTGAACTTCGCCGCGATCGGCATCCTCGCCACCTGGGGCATGATCATGATCTGTCACCTCCTCTTCTGGCAGAAGACCCAGAAGGGCGAGCTGACCCGCCCGGGCTACCGGCTGCCGGGCTCCCCCTGGACCGAGATCGTGACGCTGGCGTTCCTCGCCTCCGTCCTGGTCCTCATGTACGCCGACGGCGGCGCGGGACGCACCACGGTGCTGTGCCTGCCGCTGATCGTCGGGGCACTGGTCGCCGGATGGTTCGGCATCCGCGGCCGTGTCGCGCGCAAGTCCACCACCGGAGCCGGCGCGTGACCGACGCGCCGCTCCCCGAGAAGCAGGCAGTGATGTTCAGCAGTTCCCTTGCGGACGCACCCCTTGTCCGTGAACCCGTCCACGCCCCCGTCGCCCACCTCGTACGCGGCGGAATCGTCGAAGGCATCCACTACGGCTCCGTCGTCGTCCTCGGCGCCGACGGAGAGGTCCAGCTCCAGATCGGAGACATCGAGGCCGCCTTCTATCCGCGCTCCGCGCTCAAGCCCGTCCAGGCCGTGGCCATGGTACGGGCCGGGCTGCCGCTCGACGGCGAGCTGCTGTCGCTGACCGCGGCCAGCCACTCCGGCGAGGACCGCCACCTCGCCGGTGCCCGGCGCATCCTCGACCTCGCCGGGCTCGCCGAGGAGCAACTGCGCAACGTTCCGGACATGCCGTTCGACCCGGTCGTGCGGGACGCCTGGGTGCGTGAGGGCCGGCTGCCCTCACGGCTCGCCCAGAACTGCTCCGGCAAGCACGCGGCCATGCTCTACACCTGCGCCCTCAACGGCTGGCCGCTGGAGGACTACCTCGACCCCGGCCACCCGCTCCAGCAGGCCATCGCCGAGATCGTCGAGGACCTCACCGGGCAGCGCATCGCCCGGGTCACCGTCGACGGCTGCGGCGCGCCCCTGTTCTCCATCTCGCTGCACGGCCTCGCCCGCGCCACCGGCCGGATCGCCGCCGTGGCGACGGGCACGCCCGAGGCCCGGGCCCGGGACGCGGTGCGCGAGCACGCCGAGATGGCTTCCGGCTCCGGCCGGGACGTCGCCGCGTTGATGCGGGCCGTGCCGGGGCTGTTGTCCAAGGACGGCTTCGAGGGCGTGCAGGTCGCCGCGCTGCCCGACGGGCGGGCCGTCGCGGTGAAGATCGCCGATGGGGCGAACCGGGCGCGTGTGCCGGTGGCCGCCGCCGCGCTGGCCCGGGCGGGTGTCGACCCGGACCTGCTCACCGAGTTCGCGGGTGAGCCGCTGCTCGGGGGAGGCGAGCCGGTGGGGTCCGTGCGGGTGGTGCGTGCCCTGGATCCTCTTCCGGTGACGGCCGGCAGGTAGTTCCGGGCCGCCATCCGACGGGGGGCTGCGGGCGTCGCCGGTCCGCGGACCGTATGTGGTTGACCGCGCAGTTCCCCGCGCCCCTGAAGGGGCGCTCACCCACCCCTGACCTCAGAAAGTGCTCTTATGACCGCCGCCACCCGTTCCGAACACGACCTGCTCGGTGACCGTGACGTTCCCGCCGACGCGTACTGGGGCGTCCACACCCTGCGCGCCACGGAGAACTTCCCCATCACGGGCACGCCCATCTCCGCCTACCCGCACCTGATCGACGCCCTGGCCGCCGTGAAGGAGGCCGCCGCCCTCGCCAACGAGGAACTCGGCCTGCTGGGCCCGAAGAAGGCCGCCGCCATCGTCGCGGCCTGCCAGGAGATCCGCGACGGCGCGCTGCACGACCAGTTCGTGGTCGACGTCGTGCAGGGCGGCGCCGGCACCTCCACCAACATGAACGCCAACGAGGTCGTGGCGAACCGGGCGCTGGAACTGCTGGGCCACGCCAAGGGCGAGTACCACCACCTGCATCCCAACGAGGACGTCAACCTCGGCCAGTCCACCAACGACGTCTACCCGACCGCCGTCAAGATCGCGACGGTCTTCGCGGTGCGCGGCCTGCTCAAGGCGATGTCCGCGCTCCAGGACTCCTTCGCCCGCAAGGCGGTCGAGTTCCGCGACGTGCTCAAGATGGGCCGGACCCAGCTCCAGGACGCCGTCCCCATGACGCTCGGCCAGGAGTTCTCGGCTTACGCCGTCATGATCGACGAGGACCGGTCCCGTCTCGCCGAGGCCGTCGAGCTGATCCACGAGATCAACCTGGGCGCCACGGCGATCGGCACCGGCCTCAACGCCCCCGCCGGGTACGCCGAGGCGGCCCGCCGCCACCTCGCCGCGATCACCGGTCTGCCCCTGGTGACGGCGGCGAACCTGGTCGAGGCGACCCAGGACTGCGGGGCGTTCGTGCAGATGTCGGGCGTGCTCAAGCGGATCGCGGTCAAGCTGTCCAAGAGCTGCAACGACCTGCGGCTGCTGTCCTCGGGCCCGAGGGCCGGGCTCGGCGAGATCAACCTGCCGCCCGTGCAGGCCGGTTCGTCGATCATGCCGGGCAAGGTCAACCCGGTGATCCCGGAGGTGGTCAACCAGGTGGCCTTCGAGGTCATCGGCAACGACGTCACCATCACCATGGCCGCCGAGGCCGGACAGCTCCAGCTCAACGCCTTCGAGCCGATCATCCTGCACTCCCTGTCCGAGTCCCTCACCCACCTGCGTGCCGCCTGCCTCACGCTCGCGGAGCGCTGTGTGGACGGCATCACCGCCAACACCGAGGCCCTGCGTGCCACGGTCGAGAACTCCATCGGCCTGGTCACCGCCCTGAACCCGCACATCGGCTACACGGCCGCCACCGACATCGCCAAGGAGGCCCTCGCCACCGGCCGGGGAGTCGCCGAACTCGTCCTGGAGAAGGGCCTGCTGCCCGCCGACACCCTCGCCGGCCTGCTGCGCCCCGAGGTCCTGGCGGGCAGCGGTACGGCGCCGGCGGTCTGAGCCACGCGAGCGCACCGGGACCGGCCCGGAGAGAGAATGGTGATCATGACGTCGCCGACGACCTTCCAGCCGGTCCTGGAGCGCATCGCCGAGGAGATCGAGCGAACCCCCGGCCGCGGCCGGCCCGCCGACTACATCCCGGCGCTCGCCGCCCGCGACCCGCGCAGCTTCGGCATGGCCGTCGCCGAACCGGACGGCACGGTGTACGGCGTGGGGGACTGGCGGCAGCCGTTCTCCGCGCAGTCCATCACCAAGGTCTTCACCCTCGCCCTGGACCTGGCCCGCGAGGGCGACGCCCTGTGGGAACACGTGGGCCGCGAGCCCAGCGGCAACCCCTTCAACTCCCTGGTCCAGCTGGAGTACGAGAACGGTATCCCGCGCAACCCGTTCATCAACGCGGGCGCTCTCGTGGTCACCGACCGGCTGCACACCCGGACCGGCGACGCCTCGGGCGAACTGCTGGCGTTCCTGCGGGCGGAGAGCGGCAACCAGGACCTGACCTTCGACGAGGAGGTCGCCGCTTCCGAGACGGCCCACGGCGACCGCAACGCCGCCCTCGGCCATTTCATGGCCGCCTACGGCAACATCGACAACCCGGTGCCGGTCCTGCTCGACCAGTACTTCCGCCAGTGCTCCGTCACGGCGTCCTGCGCCGATCTCGCCCTGGCCACGACCGTCCTGGCCCGCCACGGCATCCGCGCCGACGGCACCCGCCTGCTCACCCGCAGCCAGGCCAAGCAGATCAACGCGATCATGCTGACCTGCGGGACGTACGACGCGGCGGGCGACTTCGCCTACCGGGTCGGCCTGCCCGGCAAGAGCGGCGTGGGCGGCGGCATCATCGCGGTCGTCCCGGGCCGCTGCACGCTCTGCGTGTGGAGCCCGGGCCTGGACGAACGGGGCAACTCGGTGGCAGGCGTCGCGGCCCTGGACCGATTCACGACCCTGACAGGCCTCTCGGTGTTTTGACCGCCCCAAGGGCGCACAGAGAACCGCGCGACAAGCCCCCACCTTCAGGGACGCGGGGAACTACGCGACAAGCCCCCACCTTCAGGGGCGCGGGGAACTGCGCGAAGTGCCCCCACGGGCCCGCGGCCGGGGTCGCACCTTCAGGGGCGCGGGGAACTGCGCGAAGTGCCCCCACCCGCCCGCGGCCGGGCTCACACCCTCAGGGGCGCGGGGAACTGCGCGACCAGCCACGACGCACCCGCACCCTGCGAACCACCACACCCGCCGGACGGGACGCAGCCCGCACGCACCGCACCTGATCACCGGCCGGTCACTCCACCGCTTCGTCCCGGAACCCACCGCGTCAACTTCCAGCCACCCGGCACAGAAACTCTGACCGAGTGTTGGCCATGGCTCCCTTCGTCGATCTCCGCCGCTGCCAGATCCTGGGTCTGGCCGGCACCACCTTCCTCGCGGCGGGCGGTGAGACGGCCGGAGCCCTGCCCGTGAGGGACCTCCTCCACCCGGCCTCCGCCCGTGCCGCCCTCGGACTGGTCGGGGTCTACTTCGGCCTCGTCCTGCTGATCGCGGCCTGGGCCCTGCTGGGCCGCCTGGTCCGCGGACCGAGACCGCCCACGCCCCGCGCCCTCCTGACGGTTCTCGCGGTCTGGGCCGCCCCCCTGCTGGTCGCTCCGCCGCTCTTCAGCCGGGACGTCTACAGCTACCTGGCCCAGGGGGCGATGGTCGAGGCGCACATGGACGTGTACGCGCACGGCCCGTCCCAGCTCGGCGGCCCGCTCGCCGACGAGGTCGCACCCCTCTGGCAGCACACCGGCGCCCCGTACGGCCCGGTCTTCCTCGCCGTCGCCGCGGCACTGTCGGGTCTGACCCGTGGTCAACTGCCCGCCGGGCTGCTCGGGATGCGACTCGTCGCGCTCGCGGGCGTGGCCCTGATGGCCGCCGCGCTGCCCCGCCTCGCCCGCCACAGCGGCGCCGACCCGTCCGCCGCGCTGTGGCTGGGCGCCCTCAACCCGCTCGTCCTGCTGCACCTGGTCGCGGGCGCCCACAACGACGCCGTCATGCTGGGCCTGCTCGGCGTCGGCCTGGTGGCCGCGCTCGGCCGGTGGCCGGTCCTCGGAGCCGTCCTCGTCACGCTCGCCGCCCTGGTCAAGGCGCCCGCCGCGCTCGGGCTGGCCGCCGTCGTCGTCCTCCAGGTCCGCGCCGGGCGCGGACCGGCGAGGGCCGTCCTGACCACCGCCGTCGCCGCGGCGGGGACGACCGTCGCGGCCACGGCCGTGGCCGGTACCGGCTACGGCTGGATAGCCGCCCTGAACACGCCCGTCTCGCCCCAGAACTGGGCCCTGACCACCCTGCTCGGCCGCGCAACCCGGGCCCTGTTGCACCACCTCGGCAGCGATCTCGCGCCCCTGGCGATCCCCGCCTGGCACACCCTCGGCGTCGCGGCGGCCGTCGTCGCGGTCGCGCTGATCTGGATCCGGCTGCGCCCACGACCGGTGTACGCCCTCGGCCTGAGTCTGGCGACGGTGGCCGCCCTCGGCCCGGCGATCCGCCCCTGGTACGCCCTGTGGGGGCTGTTCCTCATCGCCGCCGCCGCGCCCAGCACCTCCGTACGCCACCGTATGGCGGCCGTGACCGGCGTGCTCGCGCTCTGCGTCCTGCCCAGCGGCGGCCCGCCGGACACGGGGCAACTCGTGCTGGCCGTCTGTGGCGGCGCCCTCGCGGCCGTCGTGCTGTGGCAGGCCCACCAGGCCGAACTGGCTCCGGCGCTGGGTCGCACGGCATGACCCCGGCCCTGCGCCGCACCGACCGGGGACGCCTGCTGCTGGTGCTCGTCCTCGCCGCGGTGGTCACCGTCTTCACGGTGACCGTGCCCCTGCTGCGCGACTGGTTCGATCTGCGCGTCTACTACGGAAGCGTCGACAACTGGGTCCACCACGGCGGTCGTATCTACGACTACCGGGTGCCGGGCACGGCGTACGGCTTCACCTATCCGCCGTTCGCCGCCGTCGTCATGCTGCCGATGGCCCTGCTGGACCTGCGCACCGCCATCGCGGCCGCCCTGCTGCTCAACCTGGCGGCCCTCGCCGTGGTGCTGCGTCTGCTCGCGGGTCCGTCCTGGCGGCGCCACGGCTGGTACGGCTGGGCCCTGGCCGCCTGCCTGCTCGCCCTGTTCGAACCGCTCCGCGACACCTTCAGCTTCGGCCAGGTGAACCTGCTGCTCCTCGCCCTGGTGCTCACCGACGCGACGCTGCTGGCGGGCGGACGCACCCGCTGGGCGGGCATCGGCATCGGACTCGCGGCCGCGATCAAGCTCACCCCGGCGCTGTTCATCGGTCTGCTGCTGGTGGCCGGACGACGGCGCGCGGCGGCCCTCGCCACGGCCGTCGCCCTCGCGGCCACCGCGGTCGCGGCCCTGGTGGACCCCGACGCCTCGCGCTTCTACTGGACCGAGGCGCTGTGGGACACCAACCGCGTGGGCCACCTCGGCTACGTCTCGAACCAGTCGGTGCAGGGCATCCTGGCGCGTCTGGGGGAAACGGACCGAGCGGTGTGGGCGTCCGTGGTGCTGCTGGTCCTCGCCGCGTGGGCGCTGCGGGCCCGCCGGGCGGCCGACGCGGGGGACTGGACGGCCGCGTTCGCCCTGACCGGCCTCGCGGCCTGCCTCGTCAGCCCGATCACCTGGGTGCACCACCTCGTGTGGCTGCTGCCGTCCTTCGCCGTGCTGATCCGTGCCGGGCGCCTCCGGGTCGCGGGCGCGCTGTACGCGGTGCTGTGCACCAGTGTGGTGTGGCTGTGGTTCGACGACGCGTCCGGCGTCGGGGGGTTCCTGGGCAGCAACACCTACGCCTGGATCACCCTGGGCCTGCTGTTGTGGCTGCCGGTCGGTCACCCCCGCCCGGACCGGCGGACCGGAAGCCGCAGCACCAGCACCACGATGGTGACGCCCAGCCCGGTGGCGCCCGCGATCAGTCCCGCGTCCGTCCAGCCGGCGCCGGCCTCCTCCGGCACCGCGGCCGCGGCGGCCGGTGTCTGCGCCGACGGACTCGGGGCGGGCCGCCAGGCGTCGAGCGAACCCACCGGGTCGACCCGCCCGGCGGCTCCGAAGCCCCAGTCGAGCAGCGAGCGGGCCTCCTCGTACACGGTCGATCCGCCGCCCTCCTGAGGGTTCATCACCGTCACGACGAGGGTGCGCCCGTCCCGGCGCGCCGCCGCCACGAGTGTGTTGCCCGCATGGGTGGTGTAGCCGTTCTTGATGCCGATCAGCCCGCGGTACGGCTTCACGCCGGGGGCGCCGCTCAGCAGCCGGTTGGTGTTGCGGATCGGGTACGACCAGCCGCCACCGGCCGGGAACCTGGCCTCGACCGTGGCGCAGTACTGCGCGAAGGCCGGGTCGCGCAGCCCCACCCGGCCGAAGACCGCCAGGTCGAACGCCGAGGACACCTGGCCCGGTGCGTCGTAGCCGTCGGGTGACACCACGCGCGTGTCGAGGGCGCCCAGGGACCGGGCCTTGGCCTGCATGCGCCGGGCGGTGGTCCGCCAGCCGCCGCCCAGCTCGGCCAGCACGTGCACGGCGTCGTTGCCGGAGTTGAGGAAGACTCCCCGCCACAGGTCGGCGACCCGGTAGGTACGGCCCTCGGTGATCCCGACGAGGCTGCTGCCGTCACCGATGCCGAGGAGTTCGTCCTCGCGGACCGTGTGCCGGGCGCCCGCCGGCAGTTCGGGCAGGACGGTGACGGCGAACAGGGTCTTCAGGGTGCTGGCCGGGGGCAGCCTGCGGTGCGCGTTGTGCGCGGCGAGCACCACTCCGGTGCGCGCGTCGGCCACCAGCCAGGACAGCGCGGAGACCCGCGGGACGCGCGGTGCGCCGGTGCGTGGGCGGACATGGACGCCGGGCCGGTGCAGCAGCAAGGGGTGCGGGGCCGCCGCCCGGGGCCCGGCCGGCGGACTGGGCTCCGCCCTGCCGCGACCGGCCGCCGCGGCCGGCATGAGGGTCAGCAGCCCCGTCGCACACAGCACACCCGCTGACACGGCAACCCGGGAAGAGAATCCGAGGATCATATGATCAACGTAGGAACAGACTCGTTCCGCACCGCGTCAACGGGGCCGAGAACCAGGCGCGAACACCCGTATGCCACACGTGCGGCCCCCGCAGGGCGGCCTCATCGCGCCTGCTCGGCCGGTCGCGCCTCAGTCCGAGGGCAGCGTCGGCTGGATGCGCCGTAGGAACGTCGCGTTGTCCGGGGTGTCGCGCATGCGCTCCAGCAGGGTCTCCAGGGCACCCTGGCCGTCCCGGTTCTGGAGCACGCGGCGCAGGCCGTGTACGGCCGCCAACTCGGCCGGGGGGAGCAGGATTTCCTCGCGCCGGGTGCCGGATGTGGCGATGTCGACCGCCGGGAACACGCGACGGGACGCCGGCTCGCGGCTCAGGCGGAGCTCCATGTTGCCGGTGCTCTTGAGCTCCTCGAAGTAGAAGTCGTCGGCCCGGGAACCGGTCTCCACCAGCGCGGTCGCGAGGATCGTGAGGGAACCGCCCTCCTCGGCCGACCGGGCGGCGCCGAAGAACCGCTTGGGGCCGCTCAGCGCGGACGCGTCGACGCCGCCGCTGAGGATGCGGCCGCCGGGACCGGCCGCGTTGTTGTGCGCCCGGCACAGCCGGGTCAGCGAGTCGAGGAGGAGGACGACGTCCTCACCGGCCTCGACCAGCCGCTTGGCCCGCTCGATCACGAGTTCGGCCAGCGCGATGTGCTGCTTGGCGCTGCGGTCGAAGGTCGAGGCGTACACCTCGCCCCGCACCCCCCGCCGCATGTCCGTGACCTCCTCGGGACGCTCGTCGAGCAGCAGCACCATCAGCCGGCACTCGGGGTGCCGGCCGGCGACGGCGGCGGCGAGCTGCTGGAGGAGGACGGTCTTGCCGGTCTTGGGCGGGGCCACGAGGAGCCCGCGCTGGCCCTTGCCGACCGGCGCGATCAGGTCGACGACCCGCCCGGCGAGTCCGGCGGCGGGGTGCTCGAGACGGAGGCGCTCGTGCGGATGCAACGGCGTCAGGTCCCGGAAGTGACGCCGGCCGCGCAGTTCCTCGGGCGTACGGCCGTCGACCCGTACGACGTCGGTCAGACCGTGGCGGTCGCCGCGCAGCCCCTCGACGAGGTCGCCCTTGCGCAGGCCGTACCGGCGGGTCAGGGCGGGGGAGACCGCGAGGTCGGCGGGCGAGGGCAGGCAGTTCACGCCGCGCAGATGCCCCTTCCCGGACGCGTCGATGTCGAGGACGCCGGTGGCGGTGCGGGTCGTGGGCTGCTGCTGGGCGAGTGGGTTTTCGAGTGTGGTGGTCATGGTGGTGGGTGTCCTTTCACGGACGGCAGGCATGAGACATGCGAAGGGAAGGGGGGAGTGAGCCGCGAAGGGAGGGCCTGAGGCACGACTCCGTGCGGCGGGGAACAGCACCTCGGCTACGACGAGATACGTCGTGGTGCTGGAGATGAAAGAGAGATTCGGAGAACCGGCACCGGCGCCCGGAAAGAGGGGGCGTGCACGAGTGCTGTTCGCAATGTACCACCGAACGCGGCGGATGCGCGCCGGTTACCTCAACGAGTGGCCAGCAGCCCGTACAGCAGCGGGATCCGCGGCTCGGGCAGCTGCCACCAGCCGGATTCCGTGCGCACCATCTGCGGCCAGCGCGGCCAGGGAAGTTCGTCGCCCTCCCGCAGTCGGCGCACGGCGAGTCCCGCTTCCGTCAACGCGGTGACGACTTCGCCCATTCCGTGCATCCACTCGTAACTGTCCGTGGCGCCCTCGACGGCCGGGCCGTCGGTGTAGGTGTGGGTCCCGTCGCGGTGCACCGGACCGGCGCCGCCCAGGTAGTCGTGGCGCAGCAGCAGCTCGGGGCCCTCGCCCGGCGCGGGCTTCGGGCCGAGCGAGTTCAGCAGGGGGTGGAACTCGACGACGTACAACCGGCCGCCCGGACGCAGGAGCCTGCCGACGGTCTCCGCCCAGCGGTCCAGGTCCGGCAGGTAGCACAGGGCGCCCTTGCCGGTGTAGACGACGTCGAACCGCCGTCCGTCCAGGGCCTCGACGGCGTCGTACACGTTGGCCCGCACATACGTCACGTCCGCGCCGGCCCGGGCGGCGATGTCCTGCGCGGCCGCCACGGACGCCTCGGAGATGTCGAGGCCGACGGCCCGGGCCCCGCGGCGCGCGAAGGCGATCGTCTCCGTGCCGAGATGGCACTGGAGGTGCAGCACGTCACGGCCGGTGAGCTCGCCGAGGTCCTCCCACTCCCACGGGGCGAACCACCGCTCCGGGTCGAGGTCCTGGTCGAGGCCGTAGAACCGGCTGGCGAGATGGACGGGCGTGCGGGCGTCCCAGTTCGCCTGGTTGGCCCGCATCAGCCGGTCGTGCTCGGCGGACGTCATGGGGACATCCAACCGCGAACGGGCCGCGAACGGCGGAAGAACGCGGAAAAGGAGCCCGGGACGTGTCGCTCACACCGAGCGTGTCCGCGCCTCCTCGGCGATCCGCTCGAACTGCTCACCCATGGCCGCCGCGAGTGCCTGCGCCCCCGACAACGGACGCACCATCACGGTGAATTCGTCGATGAGCCCGTCCTCGCCGACGTGGATGAAGTCGCACCCGCTGATCTCCCGGTCGCCGACCCGGGCGGTGAAGACCAGGGCGTGGTCACGGCCGTGCACGTCGTTGATCTCGCGTACGTAGCGGAAGTCCTTGAAGACACCGGAGACGGCACGCAGGATGGCCGCCGTGATCGCCTTTCCGGTGTACGGCTTGAACACGACCGGGCTGGTGAACACCACGTCCGGCGCCAGCAGCGCCTCGGCGGCGTCGAGGTCGAGCGCCTCGATCGCCTCTCGGAATGCACGCATCGAACTCCGCCTTAGTCAACTAATTGAGTAGATGCGGAGTAGATTAGTCAACCGCTACTACCGTGTCCACACGTCTCTGAGGAACGCCGTCCTGGCCGCCCTCCAGGAGGGCGAGGCCTCCGCGCACTGACGGTCCTGGAACAGCGGGCTCCTCTAGGCTGAGCAGGTGTTCAGCCCCGAAGGCCCCAGTCTGCGCGAGCTGGCCGTCCAGGCGCTCTCGTCCGTCGAGCGCGGCTACGACCTCCTCGCGCCGAAGTTCGACCACACGCCCTTCCGGACGCCCGAAGCGGTCCTGGACGCCGTCGGGTCGGCGCTGCGGCGGGCAGGGCCCTTCGACGCCGGCCTCGACCTGTGCTGCGGCACCGGCGCGGGCATCGGTGTCCTGGCGGGGGTGTGCCGGGAGCGGGTCACCGGGGTCGACTTCAGCGCGGGCATGCTCGATGTCGCACGACAGCGGGTCCGGCCGGACGGTCCGCCGGTCTCCTGGGTGCGTGCGGACGCCCGCGCGCTGCCCTTCGCGCCCGTCTTCGACCTGGTGGTGAGCTTCGGGGCGTTCGGCCATTTCCTGCCCCGCGAACTGCCCGGACTGTTCGCCCAGGTCCGTTCCGTGCTGCGGCCGGGCGGCAGCTTCGCCTTTCCGCTGGTGGCCCCGCCCCGCCCGGCCTCGCCCGGCTACTGGATGCTGCTCGGCTTCGACATGGTGATGCGGGTGCGCAACGCGCTGTGGCGGCCCGCGTTCGTCATGTACTACCGCGCCTTCCGCCTCGGGGACGTGCGGCGTGAACTCGCCCTGGCCGGCTTCGAGGTGGAGTTCCAGGCGCTCCCGGAGTTCGGGCGGCGACGGGACGGCAGCCCCCGGGTGCGGCTCGTCGTGGCCCGGCTGCCGGGTCAGCCGGCCCGGCCCGGCAGCGTGAACTCGTAGATCAGCGCGTCCTGCCGGGCGTCCACGACCAGGTCGGTGATCTCCAGCGGGCGCGCGTACTGGTCGTGCACCCGCCGGGTGACGCGCACCGACGGCGTGCTGGCGAGGCGGGTGATGGCATCGCGGTGGTGCAGCGTCAGTCCGGCCCGGCGCATCCAGTCGTACGCCCTGCGAAGCTGCGCCGCGGCGGTGCCGTCGGCGCGGTCCCGGTAACGGCCCAGCTCCTCGACCTCCGCGAGCGCCACGGCGGAGAACGACGTCACGGCCGTACGCAGACCCCGTCCGTCGGCGGTCGCGTACCGGTAGCGGTGGACCAGGGTGGGGCGGCCCGGGGTGAGTCCCAGCGCCTCGGCGTGGTCCGGCGGGGGCGGCTCCCAGGTGACGGTGGCGCGGGCGACCGTGCCCGGGGTCGCGGCCCGGGCGCCGACCGGGAAGGCGAGCGAGGCCGGGGTCTCGACCGGCGCTCCGGGCAGGGTGGCGTGGCTGCCGCGCCGGTCGGTGGCGACGAGGCCGTCGCGGCGCAGCAGCTCCAGTGCCTGCCGCACGGTCTCCCGGCTGACCCCGAAGTGCCCGGCCAGCCGCCGTTCCCCCGGCAGCCGTTCGCCGGGTGGGATGGTTCCGTCGCGCAGTTCGCCGAGCAACTCCGTCGCGATCCGCCGGTACAGGGGCTCTCCTCGGGTCGGCGGGTGGTCGTGCGGGGTGGTGCGGGCCATGCCGCGCCTCCTGTTGGTGACGTCCGGTAGTCGTGCGGGTTCGGTGCGCCACCAGGTCTAGCATTGGTCTAAACCAGCAGGGAAGGGCGGCCGGGCGGTTCGGCCGAAACCGGCCCGCCCGCGCCGGCCGTCACCGTGCCCTGTAGAGGGCCTCGACCAGCGCCGTCTTACGAGGGTCGTCCGCGATATGAGGCCCCATACGGTTCATCACGTACCCCATCGACACCTCCGCCTCCGGGTCGGCGAGTCCGCAGGAGCCGCCGTAGCCGTCATGACCGAAAGCGCGCGGGTTGGGTCCGTAGGAGCCGCTGGGTCCGCTGAGCCACAGTCCGAGCCCCGCCTCCGTCTCGCGGTCGAGCCCGGCGCCGAGCACCAGATCCCGGCAGCTGCCCTGCCCCTCGCGCACCCGCTCGGCCGCGTCGGCGGACAGCACGCGCCGGCCCCCGTACGAGCCGCGCCCGGCGAAGACGCCGTACAGTTCGGCGACCGCTCGCGCGGTGCCGTGCCCGTTCGCCGCGGGGATCTCGGCGGCCCGCCACCCGGGAGTGCCGGCGCCGGCGGCGGAGACCGGAGGGTTGGTCAGCGCGGCCACCGCCGCGGGCGCCAACTGCGCGAATGCGGCGGCTTGTTCGCTGCTTCCCGCGGGCGGCGGACCGACAAGTTCGGCCGCCCGCCCGGATTCCTTCTCCGGCAGGCCGATGGTGAAGTCGATCCCGAGCGGCCCGGTCACCTCCCGCTCCAGGAAGGCTCCCGGCGTCAGCCCCGACACCCGTCGTACCACCTCGCCCACCAGGTGCCCGTAGGTCAGCGCGTGATAGCCGGACCGGGTGCCCGGCTCCCACCAGGGCTGCGTCGCCGCGAGCCGCTTGGTGGTCAGCTCCCAGTCGCAGAGCTGCTCCAGCGTGTGCGGTTCACGCAGCCCGGCCAGGCCGGCGCGGTGCGACAGCAGATGCCGCACGAGGACCTTCTCCTTGCCCGCCGCGGCGAACTCGGGCCAGTACACGGACACCGGAGCGTCGAGGTCCACGAGCCCCCGGTCGGCGAGGATGTGCGCGCACAGCGCCACCGGCCCTTTGGTCGTCGACCACACGTTGACCACGGTGTCCCGCTCCCACGCACGGGTGCGCGCCGCGTCCGACCAGCCGCCCCACAGATCCACGACCGTCCTGCCGCCGACGGTGACGGCCACCGCCGCGCCCAGCTCGCCGCGCTCCCGGAAGTTCTCCTCGAACGCCTCGCGTACCGCCGTGAACCGCGCGTCGCAGTGACCGCGCACCTGTGCCTGGTTCTCGGACATGGACCCTCCCGCCGACCGTCCCCGGTCCGGGCCGCCGAGGAGCGGCCCGGGCCCGAAGAACGTACCGACTGGTCGGACCGGGCGGAAGCCCGCGGTCCGGGAACGGCCGGATCAGATGTACGAGCGCATCCAGCGCAGCTGGGCCGCCTCCTGGAAGGGGCCGCCGCCCTCGTGGTCGTTGAAGTCGTACACCTCGACCGTCTTGTCCTCGTGGCCCCAGGCGTTGAACGCCGCGAACACGGTCGAGGGCGGGCAGGTCTGGTCCTCGAGCGCGGCCGAGAAGAGCGCCGGGGACTGTCCGCGGGTGGCGAAGTGCACGGCGTCGAAGTAGGAGAGCGTGCGCAGCACCTCCTCGGTGCGGCCGCGGTGCGTCTTGAGGTACGAGCCGATCTCCCGGTACGGCTGGCGGTCCGTGAGCGTCGCCGCGCGGGGGAAGTCGCACAGGAACGGCACGTCCGGCGCGATGCCCGCCAGGTCCGGGACCAGGCCGCCCACCGCGATGGTGATGCCGCCGCCCTGACTCGCCCCCACGGCCACCGTGCGCGCCGAGTCCGTGCGGGGGTGCGAACGGGCCGCCTCCACAGCGCGCACGGCGTCCGTGAACACCCGGCGGTAGTAGTAGTTCTCCGGCGCGTCGATACCGCGCGTCATGAAGCCCGGGTAGGCGGGTGCGCCGCCCACCGGATCCGCCGTGCCGCCGCCCGCGCCCCAGGCGCTGCCCTGCCCGCGGGTGTCCATCACGAAGTGCGCCCGGCCGGTCGACGCCCACAGCAGGTGCTGGTGCGGCAGTCCGCGTCCTCCGCCGTAACCGATGAACTCCACGACCAGCGGCAGCGGGCCGTCCACCCCCGTCGGCAGCGTCAGCCAGCCCTTGACCGGATGACCGCCGAACCCGGCGAACGTCACGTCGAAGACCTGCACGGTCGACAGTCCCGTGTCGACCGGTTCGAAGCGGGCGTCCAGATCGTGCTCACGCGCCTCCTGGAGCGTCTTGGACCAGAACGCGTCGAAGTCCTCTGGCTCGGTGGACGCGCTGCGGTACTCGCGGAGTTCGTCGAGAGGAAGATCGAACAGGGCCATGCAGGACCGCCTTCGGTGAGGAAGAGCTGCGGGGAGGGACAGTGCGGACGATCACATTACGTGGGCGGTCCGAGGCCTCGCCAGGCCTTTACCGCGGGCCCCCGCCGGTGCGTACCCCGGTCGTCCCTGACCCGGCGGCACCCGTGTGTCAGGCGCGGCGGTGCGTCCACTGAGGTTCCGTACGCGCCCAAGCCCGTTCCCATTCGGCCAGCCGTCGGCGCAGAGCCACCCTGCGTACGACGTTTTGGATCAGGAGCACCGCGAGCACCGCACCGCCCGTGGCACAGGTGCCGATGGTCAGGGTGTGCTGCCAGACGCCCGTTCCGTCCACCGGCGGGGTCACGCTCCGCCCCTGCGAGTCGAACCAGACGTGCACGACCTCACCCGGCCGGGTACCGGCGGGGACCCGAGCCGTCGCGGTGCGCGTGCCCTCGCCCGGCTCCGTCCAGCGCACGGTCGCCCGGAACGCCTGCTGCCCGCCGGCCTGCACCGACGGCAGGGCGTCGCCCTTCCTGCCGACCACCTCGGCACGGACGCGATGACGCTCCGCGCGCTGCTCCATCGAGACCGAGCGCGCCTCGCCATGGGCCCACCAGGCGGCGGCCGCCCCCGCCAGAGGCGCACCCACGAGTATCAGGACCGCGACGACCAGCACCGTCCATGCCTCGACGACATCGGACCGGCGTCGCAACGGACTGCGCCGCCACCGCCAGCCGCGCACCCGGGTTCGCATCTCGACCTCCTCGCCGCTACCGCGCCGGCGCACCCATCAACGGCTCGGCGCGACCCGGGCCGCCGCGAGCCGTAGCCCTCCGGCTGGGGTGCCCGGGCCGACCGTGGCGAAACACCGGGCCCCCGCCCCTGTGGCGAGCCACACGTCAGGTTCGCCGGCCTGGGGGAGAGGGCGTCGCGAGGTCAGCCGAACCGCTCGATACGGATGCGGTCCACGGGCTGACCGGCGGCGACCAGCAGCCGGGAGGCGTGCTCGGCAAAGGAGTTGGAGCCGCACACATAGGCCTCCCACCCAAGGCGCGGCCGCTCAGCCAGGAGCGGCACCACATGTGCGGCCGCCATACGTCCGACCCGCACACCCTCCGGCGCGCTCCGCGTGAACACGGGCGTCGTCTCCGCGCCGAACTCCCCGGCGTAGATGAGCTCCTCGGGACTGCGCGCGGACACCAGCAGCCGCAGCGGCACCGTCAGATTCCGTGCCCGGTGGTGCCGGACCATGGACATCAGCGGCACGACGCCGGAACCGGCGCCGATCAGCAGCGCGGGCCGGTCGCCCGGCCAGGCGAAGAAGCCGCTCACCGGGCCCCGCACCTCGACCTGGTCGCCGGGCCGGGCCACCGTGTGGAACCAGCCCGAGACCTCGCCGCCCTCGATGTGATCCAGGGTCAGCTCGACATACCCGGAGTCGTCCGGCGCGGACGCGATCGAGTAGTGGCGCTGCGCCACATAGCCGTCCTCGGCGGTCAGCCGCACCATCAGGTGCTGGCCGGGCAGATGACCGGGCCAGCCGGGCACGGCGAACCGGAAGGTGGCGGCCCTCGGGGTCTCGCGGCGGATCTCGGCCAGCGTGGCGGTCTGCCACACGGCGGCGGACTGCTCGCTCACGGCGATGCGCCCGGGCACGGCGAATCGCGTGGGAGGAACGAAGGTGTCAGTCACCCGAGTACCTCTGCTCGTCCCAGGGGTTGCCCCGCTCGTGGTAGCCGTTCCGCTCCCAGAAACCCGGCTCCTCGTGGTCGAGGATCCGCAGGCCCGCTATCCACTTGGCGCTCTTCCAGAAGTACAGGTGCGGCACCACCAGCCGCGCGGGGCCGCCGTGCTCCGGGGCCAGGGGCCTGCCGTCGTACTCCCACGCGATCCAGGCACGCCCACCGGTCAGGTCGGCGAGCGGGAGGTTCGCGGTGTAGCCGGTGTGCGCATAGGCGACGGCATGGGTCGCCGACCCATGGGGCCGGACCACATCCAGGAAGGCGTCCAGCGACACCCCCGCGAACCGCACCCCGAACTTCGACCAGCCCGTCACACAGTGGATCGCGCCCTGGTACGCCGACGCCGGCAGCCGGTGCGCCTCGTCCCAGTCCCAGGTACGGGGCTCGGCCACCAGACCGTCGACGCGGAACGTCCAGTCGCCGGGCGCCAGGTCGGGAGTGACCTCGGCGGACAGCACGGGCCAGTCGTCGCCCGCGTCGTACTGACCGGGCGGCAGACCGGGGTCGTCGACGCGTGGGCGCCCGGTGAAGCCTCGGGTGATGTGCATGTGGTGGTGCCTCCGGACCGGCCCGACGGTGCCCCGCCGGGCCGGCGTGATCGGTAATTGCGTATTCAACCGTACGGGTCGAGCCGCCGTGCTCGCGCCGCCTTCAGCCGGGCGGGCCGGAACCGGCTCCCGTGTTGTAGCGCACGAGGTAGTCGGCGAAGCGCGACAGATCCTCGGCGGGCCAGTCGGCCAGCCGCTCCTCGAACGCGGCCCGGCGCCTGTCCGTGACCTGGGCCAGGATGCGCCGGCCGGCCTCGGTCAGATGCAGTACCAGGACCCGCTGGTCCGCCGTGTCGGGGCGGCGTTCGATGAGGCCGGTGCGCTCCAGCGAGGCCACCTGGCGGCTGACGGTCGACTTGTCCAGGGCGTAGTGCGCGGCCAGATCGGTGGCACGGCACCCGCCGCTCTCCTCCAGATGCCCCAGCAGGGTGTACGAGACCAGCGACAGCTCCGGGTGCATCCGCCCGGCCGCGGCCCGGGCGCGGCGGGCGAACACCGTCATCTCCCGCTGGACGGTCTCCACGGCGTCGGCTGCGTGCACCGGACCTCCCTCACCACAAGCCTGCTCAGGCCTCCATGGTTGCATAACCCAACCACCTGCCGTCGGGCTGTCGGCCTGCCGTGCCGTACCGGCCGACCAGGCCGTCGGGTAGTGTTGCCGTCCGGCTGGGGACGGACCCGGCCGTCGCAGGCCGAGGAGGTGAGACCCATTACCGCTGTGTCAGCCCGGGTGCTCTCCTCCTCCCGATGTCGCGCGGATCGCCGGCCGTAGGCGACCGCCGGAGCGCCCTTCGGTCCTCGAAAGGCTCCTGGCTCCCATGCAGTCCGTTTCTCCCGTGCCGCCGTCCGCGCCGTCGCCCCGTGCCGACATCGTCGCGGCCCTGCGCACCGCGGGGTGCGTCTTCGCCGAGGACGAGGCCGAGTTGATCCTCGCCACCGCCCGCACCCCGGCCGAGACCACCGCCATGGTCGAGCGCCGCGTCGCCGGCCTGCCCCTCGAACTCGTCGTCGGCTGGGCCGAGTTCCGGGGACTGCGCGTCACCGTCGCCCCGGGCGTCTTCGTGCCGCGCCGCCGCACCGAGTTCCTGGTGGAACAGGCCCTCGCCCGGGCGCCCCGCGCCACCGTCGTCCTGGACCTGTGCTGCGGCTCGGGCGCCGTCGGCGCGGCGCTGGCGTCCGCACTGGGGCGCGTCGAGCTGCACGCCGCCGACATCGACCCGGCCGCCGTGCGCTGCGCTCGCGCCAATGTCGCCGCGGTCGGCGGTCACGTCCACCAGGGCGACCTGTTCGACGCGCTGCCCGGCGCGTTGCGGGGCCGTGTCGACATCCTCGCGGCCAACGTGCCGTACGTCCCGAGCGACGAGATCGGGCTGCTGCCGCTGGAGGCCCGTGACCACGAGCCGCTGGTCGCCCTCGACGGCGGCACGGACGGCCTCGACGTCCTGCGCCGGGTCGCCGCCGAGGCGCACCGCTGGCTCGCCCCCGGCGGCTGTGTCCTGGTGGAGACGAGCCGAGGGCAGGCACCGGCCGCCCTCGCCGCCTTCGAAGGCAGCGGCCTGACGACTCACCTGGCCGTCTCGGAGGAGCTGTACGCCCACGTGGTGATCGGCGTCAGGCCGTAACAGCGCCCCGGTTCAGTCCGGTGCCGTCGCCCGCGCGATGAGCAGGGCCACGTCGTCGAAGTTGTCCGGCTCGTGCAGGGTGCGCAGCAGCAGGTCGCAGACCTCCTCCAGCGGACGGTCGGGTCCGTCGAGCAGGGAGAGCAGGGTCTGGAGCCGATCGTCGAGCGGGTCGCGGCGGGTCTCGACGAGACCGTCGGTGTAGAACACCAGCCGGTCGCCGGGTTCGAGGTCGACGGTCGTCGTGGCGAAGGCGACCCCGCCCACACCGAGCGGCACTCCGGTCGGCAGGTCGAGCAGCTCCGGAGGCCGCCCGGCCCGGACCCGCACCGGCGGCAGATGCCCGGCGTTGGCGATGCGGCACTGCCGCAGGCGCGGATCGTGAACGGCGTAGGCGCAGGTGGCGATGGCCTCTTCCAGCCCTGCCGTGATCTTGTCGAGGTGCTCCAGGAGCAGAGCCGGATCCAGGTCGAGGGAGGCCAGCGTGTTGGTCGCCGTACGCAGCCGGCCCATGGTCGCGGCCGCCGGAATGCCGCTGCCCATCACGTCGCCCACGACGAGAGCCGTCTTGCCGCCGTCCAGCTCGATCACGTCGAACCAGTCGCCGCCGACCTCGCTCGTGGCCCCGGCCGGCTGGTAGCGGGAGGCGACCTCCAGCCCGCCCGTCATGGGCGGATGACTGGGCAGCAGGCTGCGCTGCAGGGTGAGCGCGGTGTCCCGGGCGCTCTGGTACCAGCGGGCGTTGTCGATCTGCACCGCGGCCCGGGCGGCCAGCTCGCGCGCCAGCAGCAGGTCGTCCTCGCTGAACGGCAGCGGGTTGCGGGTGCGCTTGAGGTCCAGGGCGCCCAGCACCTCACCGCGCGCGATCAGCGGCACCGCCAGATAGGAGTGCACCCCCGCCCGGCCGAGCAGCTCGGCCGCCTCCGGGGACCGGGCGATGCGCGGCAGGTCCTCGTCCTTGACCTGCGGCAGCATCACCGGACTGGCCGTGCGTACGCACTGGGTGACCAGCCGGTCGGGTGCGTACCGGGCCACGTGCCCGGGCTGGTCGGCCGCCTCCAGTGCCTCGGCGGAGTCGTACCCCTGGACCGCCAGCGCCCGGATCACCGCCGACTCGGCCGGACCGAGGCTGGTGCGACGGCCCTGCACCACCGCGTCCAGCAGATCGACGGCCGCGATGTCGGCGAGCTCCGGCACGGCCACCTCGGCGAGCTCGTGGGCCGTGTGATCCAGGTCCAGCGTGGTGCCGATCCGCCCCGAGGCGTCGGCGATCAGTGCCAGCCGGCGACGGGCCGCCTCGGCCTCGATGCCCGCCCGGTACTGCTCGGTGACGTCGACGATCGAGACAGCCACGCCGAGCACGGTCCCGAAGGCGTTCTCCAGCCGGTACAGCGAGATCGACCAGGCGTGGTCCTGGTCCGGGTCCGCCGGGGTGCGGCCGATGGTGGACTGGTCGACGACCGGCCGGCCCGTGTCCAGGACCCGGCGCGCCGCGGTCTCCAGGGCGTCGACGTCCATCCGCGGCACCACCTCGCGGACCGTCCGGCCCAGGTGCTCCTCGGCGGGCACGCCGTTGATCTGCTCCAGGGCCGCGTTGACCGAGACGTACCGCAGCTCGGTGTCCAGCACGGCCAGCCCGATCGGGGACTGCGCGATCATCCGCGTGGACAGCGCCACGTCGCGCTCCAGCCGGTGCACGGTCGACTGGTCGGCGCACAGCCCCAGCGCGTAGACCTCCCCCTGGTCGTCCAGCAGCCGCATGTTGCGGAACTCCACGAGCCGCGTGGTGCCGTCCTTGCGCCGGATGGGGAAGGCCCCGGCCCAGCTCTGTCCGGTGCCCATGACGTCGGCGAACAGCTTGACCACGAGATCGACGTGCTGGTCGTGGACCATGATCCGGGCGGCGTACTGCCCCAGCGCCTCATGCGCCTGGTAGCCGAACAGCTCCTCGGCCTGCGGACTCCACAGCACGATGCGGCCCTCGGCGTCCAGGACCACCGAGGCCACGCGCAGGACGTCGAGCAGCCCGCTCGGGCGCGCCGACCCGCGCGCCGGTTCGTCGCCCTCGGCCACGGGAGACCCGGCTGCACTCATCCCACGCTCCGCCTTCGCCGATCCTCGCGGCACGCCGTCATGGTGCCGACACCCCATGTTCTACCGCGCGGAGCCGAAATACCGAGGCCCCTTCCGTCACCTACCACCATCCCCCAACACGGAGCCGCCCGCTCCGTAAACCCGTCGTCACCGCAGGGCCGTCGGCGGTAGTGCTCGGCGGAAGGTGGTGCTTTGCTGGGGGAGGGGCGGATACGAGGTGGCCGTGAGAGGAGCGATCACCATGGACCTTGAGCAACCGCACCCCCACTCCGTCTCGGTGGAGATCAGCGGGTGCAGCAAGCACGACGCCCGGATCGTGTTCGACACGCTGTGCGCCTGCTTCGAGTCCGACCGGTGCGCCGACGACGTCCCCGAGGAACTGCACGAGACCCGCCCGACCGTATGGCTCGGCACCTTCGACGTGGCCGACGAGCACGAGGGCGGCCGGCCGGCCCGGCTGGCGTCGTCCGTCGACGCCGACCTGCACGGCGGGTACTGGGCGATCGAGCACTTCCGGATGCGGCTGGACTCGCTCTTCGCCGTACGGGACCTGAGCGCCGTCTCCGGCGACCAGGAGACGGAACTGCACCTGCGCCTCGAGAGCCGGTGACCGCCCCTCACACCCCCAGCAGGCCGAGCACGGCGCGCCGGTAGACGGCGTGCACCACGGGCAGATCCGCGAGGCGGACGCGCTCGTCCACACCGTGCAGTCCCTCGTGGGACAGACCGAAGCCGGCCGTGGCCGGGATGCCTTCGGCCGCCAGCAGGTTGCCGATGTTCGACGGACCCGCCGTCTTCGCCCGCACCCGCAGCCCCTCGCCGGCCGCGGCGCCCAGGAGCGCGGCGGCCGGCTGCTCGTCCGCGGCCAGCCGGTACGGAGGCCAGGCCGCCACCGGGGTGACCCGCGTCGGCCGCGGGGCGGGCAGCAGCGCGTCCAGCTCGGCCACGGCCGCCCGGACCAGGCCCTCGGCGGCTCGGGTGTCGAAGTCCGGCGTGGTGCGGATGTCGACGCCGACCTCGCACAGGTCCGGGACGACGGAGAAGCCCTCACCGCCGTGACAGGAGGTCACCGTCAGCTTCGGTGGCAGCGGGAAGTCCCCGCCGGTTGCGGGCAGGGGGGCCTCGTCGAGCAGACGGACGAGCTGTGCCGCCCGCGACACCGCGCCGACCGTCGTCCGGCGCGACCCGGAGTGTCCTGACGCCGCGTGCACGGCGACCCTGGCCCGCCACAGACCGCGACCGCCGACCACGACCTCCTCCAGCCCCGGGTAGCCGATCATCACACCGGCCGGGCGGGCCGCGTCCGGATCGTCGAGATACGCCCGGGCGCCGCCGAAGCCGCCCGTGTGCTCGTCGGCGTCCAGCAGCACCGCGAGCCCGCCGCGCACCTCATCGGCCCGGCCGTGCAGCTCGGCCGCGAGGTGGCAGAACAGGGCCGCGGCGAGCTTCGAGTCGGCCGCGCCCCTGCCGCGCAGCCAGCCGTCGACCACGTCCCCGGCGTCGGGCGGGAAGGACCAGGCCGCCTCGTCGCCGTAGGGCGCGGTGTCGACGCAGGCGTCCAGCGCCCACCAGGGCCCGGGCCGGCCGCCCTCGATCTCCACCAGCAGCGCGACCGGGCGGCGTGTGCCGTCGTGGAGGCGGCGGTACGGCAGCCCCCGGGCGGTGAGCCAATCCTCCAGGACGGCCAGGACGGGCTCGTGGTCGTCGACACCGGCCCGGCTCGGGCGACGGATCAGCTCACCGGCGAGATCCACCACGCGGGAGAGGCCAAGGTCCCTGGTCATGGACCTACTGTGCCCTCCATCACCTTGTGCAACTAGTTGCATAAACCGGCGGCGGTCCTCTACAACTACAGACACGACACCGCGCACGGAGGGCCCGATGAGCCGTTACCCGCACCTGCTGACCCCCCTCGACCTGGGTTTCACCACCCTGCCCAACCGGGTCCTCATGGGCTCCATGCACGTCGGTCTTGAGGAGGCCGAGGGCGGTTTCGAGCGCATGGCCGCCTTCTACGCCGCCCGCGCCCGCGGGGGAGTGGGCCTGATCGTCACCGGCGGTATCGCACCCAACGACGAGGGGCGCCCCTACGAGGGCGGGGCGAAGCTCACCACGGAGGCCGAGGCCCAGCAGCACCGCGTCATCACCGACGCCGTGCACCGCGAGGGCGGCCGGATCGCGATGCAGATCCTGCACTTCGGCCGGTACGCCTACCACCGGGACCTGGTCGCGCCCAGCCCGCTCCAGGCGCCGATCAGCCCCTTCCCGCCCCGCGAGCTCACCGACGCCGACATCGAGCGGACGATCGACGACTACGCCCGCACCGCCCGCCTCGCCCGCGAGGCGGGATACGACGGAGTCGAGATCATGGGCTCCGAGGGCTACCTCATCAACGAGTTCATCGCCCGGCAGACCAACGAGCGCACCGACCGCTGGGGCGGCTCGTACGAGAACCGCGTGCGCTTCCCCCTCGAGATCGTGCGCCGGGTCCGCGAGGCCGTCGGCGAGGACTTCATCGTCATCTACCGGCTGTCCATGCTCGACCTCGTCCCCGGCGGCTCGACGCTGGACGAGGTGATCACTCTCGCCAAGGCCGTCGAGGAGGCCGGGGCGACCATCATCAACACCGGCATCGGCTGGCACGAGGCCCGCATCCCCACCATCGCGACCTCCGTGCCGCGCGGCGCGTACACCTGGGTGACCAAGCGGCTCATGGGCGAGGTGTCCGTGCCGCTCGTCACCACCAACCGCATCAACACCCCCGAAGTCGCCGAGGAACTGCTCGCCGAGGGCGCCGCCGACATGGTGTCGATGGCTCGCCCCATGCTCGCCGACCCCGACTTCGTCACCAAGGCCGCCGCCGGCCGGCCCGAGGCGATCAACACCTGCATCGGCTGCAACCAGGCCTGCCTCGACCACACCTTCAGCGGCCTGATCACCTCCTGCCTGGTCAACCCGCGCGCCTGCCACGAGACGGAACTCGTGCTCTCCCCGACGCGCCTGCGCAAGCGCGTCGCGGTCGTCGGCGCCGGACCGGCGGGCCTCGCGTGCGCGGTGTCCGCCGCCGAGCGCGGACACGACGTGACGCTGTTCGACGCCGCCGGAGAGATCGGCGGCCAGCTCAACGTCGCCCGTCAGGTCCCCGGCAAGCAGGAGTTCGACGAGACGCTCCGCTACTTCCGCACCCAACTCGACTGGCACGGCGTGGACGTACGCCTGAACACGTCCGTCACGGCCGCGGACGTCGACGACTACGACGAGGTCGTCGTCGCCACCGGCGTCACCCCGCGCACCCCCGACATCCCCGGCGTCGACCACCCGAGCGTCGTCGGCTACCTCGACGTCCTGCGCGGCGGCGCCTCCGTCGGCGACCGGGTCGCGATCCTCGGCGCGGGCGGCATCGGCTTCGACGTCGCCGAGTACCTCACCGACACCGGCGACAAGGCCCACGAGGACCCGGCGACGTACTTCCGCCAGTGGGGCGTCGACATGGACTACAACGGCCCCGGCGGCCTCGCCGCCCCCGAGCGGCCCGCCCCGCCGCGCACCGTCCACCTGCTCCAGCGCAAGACCTCCAAGGTCGGCGCCGGCCTCGGCAAGACCACCGGCTGGATCCACCGCACCGAGCTCAAGCACCGAGGCGTCACCATGGTCCCGGGTGTGCGCTACGACCGGATCGACGACGCCGGACTCCACATCACGGTCGACGGCGAGAGCACGGTGCTGGAGGTCGACACGATCGTGCTGTGCACCGGCCAGGAGCCGCGGCGCGGCCTGTACGAGGACCTGGTCGCCGCCGGGCGCAGCACGCACCTCATCGGCGGTGCCGACGTGGCCGCGGAACTCGACGCCAAGCGCGCCATCAAGCAGGGCACCGAGCTCGCGGCGGCCCTGTAGGGGGCCTGAGGTCCGTCCCTAGGATGGCTGGCATGTCACTCCCGCACGCGATCCTCGTCGCCCTCCTGGAGAAGCCGTCGTCCGGACTGGAGCTGACCCGCCGGTTCGACCGGTCGATCGGCTACTTCTGGTCCGCGACGCACCAGCAGATCTATCGCGAGCTGGGAAAACTGGAGACCGACGGCCTGATCCGGGCCCTGCCGGCACAAGCGCCGGCCCGCGGGCAGAAGAAGAGCTACGAGGTCCTGCCGGCGGGCCGCGCCGAGCTGGCCCGCTGGACCGCCGCCTCGCAGGACCCCAAGCCGCACCGGGACGCGCTGCTGCTGCGGCTGAGGGCGGCGGCCGTGGTCGGCACGGCGGGCCTGGAAGCGGATCTGCGACGCCATCTGGAGCTGCACGAGCGGCAGCTGGCGGAGTACCAGGAGATCGAGAAGCGGGACTTCCCGCCCGGGCGGGACGGAACCGAGGACCGGCTGCGGCACCTCGTGCTCCAGGCCGGCATCGACCTGGAGACGTTCTGGACCCAGTGGCTCAGGCGCGCCCTGGCGGACTTCGCCGAACTTCCGGACGGAGACCCGCCCCGCACGGCCTGACCACGACGCACTCCTTCGGCGGCGGCCCGGTCCGCCGGTGACCACGACGTGACGGCGGCCCGCCCGACCGGAGCGCTTCGGGAGGGCGGGCCGACGTCCGTACCGGGTCAGAGCCGGTACGGCTTGTTGCGCCGGCGCAGGTACCAGGCCGTCCCGAGGAGGCCCGCCCCGACCAGCGTGCCGCCCGCCACCAGCGTGACCGTGCCGTAGTCCGTCGCGGAACCGCCGACCCCGCCCATGACACCGCGCGACGGCGAGGCGGAGGCCGTGGGGGACGCGGACCTCGAGGGAGTGGGAGCGGGGGAGACGACGACGGACTGGGTGCCCGCGGTGGTGCCGTCCGAGCAGATGACGATGACCGTGTACGTTCCAGGGGAGACGTTCGACCAGGCGGCGGACTGGCTGGTGGACGTCCCCGAGAGGGTCACCTGGCGCCCTTGGGCGAAGCTGCCCTGGCTGCTGGTGAGGAGCGAGGCGGTGCCCCAGCTGCCGTTGACCTGGGTGCAGGAGCTGGTGGTGACCGACACCGTCGAACCCGTGGTGCTGACGGAGATGCCGGGGCCGGCGGCGGCGGGCACGGCGGCCAGGGCGAGAGGCAGCGCGGCGGCTGCCACGGTCAGGCCGGAGCGGAGAACTGGCGAAGTCTTGCGCATGTTGACTGCCCTCCGGCGGCACGGTCGGCGGTACATCCCTTGCGCCGCCGAGGGTCGGGAACGCCCGTGCTGCCTCGCAGTCAGCCAAGGCGCCCCCGGGCCGGGCCGCACGCCGGGCGCCCCCGTGCAGGTGACGGGTTCCTTCGGCCGGCCGATGCGGGGCGGGCCCCTGCGGCCGGGGTGTCACCTCCGCGCGCCGGTCGTCACGGTCCGCTCCGCCGAGAAGCCGCCCCATGTGCCGTCCGGCAGCATCGCCCGGATCCGGACCCGACGTGTGACGCCGGAGACCTGCCCCGCGTAGAAGCTGTACGTGGCGTGGTCGCGCGGGGCGCTCCCGCCGTAGACGAGGGACGTGGCCGGGTGGCCGTCCAGGTGGATCTGGTACTCGGCGATCTCGCCGTCGAGGCGGGGCGGCACCCAGCTCAGGTCGATGTAGTAGGCACGGTCCTCGCGGTGGCTCGTCGCCCGGAAGCCGGTGGGGGCCGTGGCGCGCCCGTCGTCCGTACCCGGAGTGGTGACCCGGACGGCGGTACTGGCGGGGGAGACGTTGCCGGCCGCGTCCCTGGCCCGGACGGTGAACGCGTAGGACGTGCCGGGCCGCAGCCCCGTGACCACAGTGGCCGTCTGGCCCCCGCCCACGCTGTGGATCTTCGTGCCGCCCTGATGGATGTCGTACGACACCACGTCCCGGTCGTCCGTCGACGCGGACCAGGACAGCTGGACCGCCCGGCTGCCGGCGGCGCGGCCGGCAGCCGCCGGCGGACGGCTGGGCGCGGAGCGGTCGTCCGCGACGGCCGCCGGTGTCCTCGCGCGCACCCCGCGGCTGAGCGGTCCGAGCCGCCCGTCGGCGGCCCGCGCCCGCACGCTGAAGACGTACACCGTGGCAGGCCGGAGCCTGGTGACATCCACCATGTGCTGCGAACCTGGCACTTCTTCGACCTTCCTGGTGCCGCGATACACCTCGAAGACCTCGGCCCGCTCGGTCGCGTTCCACATGACATGCACGCTCGTCGCGCTGCCCGCCGCGGCGGTGACGCCCGTCGGCGCCCCGGGCACCCCACCGCCGTCCTCCGCGTCCGCACCGGTCCAGCCGCAGGAGGCGACCAGCACGAGGACCCCGCAGAGCGCGGCGAACCGGAGGAGAGCGGCGGTAACGGGAACGAGGACGCGTCGCACGGCACTGCCTCCCCGGCGGCAACTCGGGAATGGTCCGGACCAATATGACGCGGCTGATGCGCTCACATCAAGAGGCGAGCGTCACCCACCGCAGCTCGTGACCACCCGGAAGAGTTACGTATGCTGAAGTCCTCCGGCCGAACTCCTGGCGGACAGCGAGGGGTTCGAGCCTGTCGCGCGGACCGCTGTCGTCGCAGATCCCGCGTCGGCACTGGTGGCCGGGGGCCTGGGTCCTCACGCGGACTCAGACCCCCGGCCCCTGCCAGGGGTTGGGGCCTTTGCGCCGTCCGGTCCTCCCATGGTGGCTCGGTGATCACACCCCGGGAACAGATGGGCCTGATTGCCCGTCAGGTTTCCGAGGAGAGGACCCCGCATCGTGCATGCCCAGTCGCTCACACTGGCCGTGGCCGGCGCCGCCCTGCTGGCCCCGACGACGCTTCCCGCCGGAACGCACCGGGACCGCCCCCAGCCGCATGCCCGGCGAGTGGAGTGGCGGGAGGACCCCGTCCGCGCCGCCGACCTGCTGGCCGCGGTCCGGGACTGCGCCTCCGTCTCCCGCGGCCGGTACCGCAGCGACAACGGCGCACCAGCGAAGATCCCGATCTGCGGCACTGAAGACGCCGTGTTCTGGAAGGCCGACATGGACATCGACTGCGACGGCCGCCCCGGCTCCCGCTGCAACCGGCGCACGGACCCGCACTTCTCCGCCAGTACGTCCTACGCGCAGTCGGACGGCCGCCCGCTGAACGCCGAGCGGCTCCCCTTCATCGTCGTGCCCGCCCCGAGCCGCATCTGGGACTATCGCGACCACGGTGTGGGCGGCGGTTCGGTCGTGGCCGTCGTGTACCGCGACCGCGTGCGGTACGCGGTCGTCGGCGACACGGGTCCGCGGAACATCATCGGAGAGGCGTCCTACGCGACCGCCAAGGCACTGGGCATCCGCCCCGACCCGCACGGCGGTGGCGCACGGTCCGGCGTCACCTACATCGTCTTCAAGCACGCCCGCGTGTCACCCATCGAGGACCGCGCGGCAGCGGTGGCCACCGGGGAGCGGCTGGCGCGCGAGTTCGTCGACCGCCCTGATGGGGTGACGGGGCGTCAGCGGTACGCCGGATACCCGGGGCTGACACCCGAGGCCCGGGAGTGACGCCTGGAGACCGGGAACGACACTCAGGGTTCGGGGCGCCCGGCGTTCGGGGCGGGCCCAGGGGGTGTCACGGCGGGTGTCACGCCGGCACCGGCGTACGGCCCGGTGCCCCTCGCCCGGCCGCGAGACCGCGAGCCGCGACACCGGGGCGCGGCCCGGGAGCCGAGCCGCGCCCGGCGTCGAGAGGCGCTGCCGGGGCACACCGCTCCCCGGTGTGCCCAGGTCCGGCCTCACACCTTCCGGTACGTGTACGCCTCCGTGGCGGCCGACTCCACCGCCGCCAGGTCGGCCCCGGTGGCCGCCGTGACGACCGCGGCCACGGCCCCCTCCACGAACGGCGCGTCCACCAGGCGCGTCTGCTCCGGGAGTTCGTCGCCCTCCGCGAGCAGTGCCTTCACGGTCAGCACCGCGCTGCCCAGGTCGGTGAGGACGGCGACGCCGGCACCGCGATCGACGGCCGCGGCCGCCGCGGAGATCAGTTCGGCGCTGGTGCCGAGCCCGCCGCTCTCGGTACCGCCCGCCGCGGCGACGGGCACCGCCGACCCGCCTCCCGCGAGCCCCTTGGACAGCTCGGCGACCGACGAGGCCACCTCCGCGCTGTGCGACACCAGCACGATTCCCACGAGCCGCTCGTCACTCACCGGAGGCCTCCACGAGTCCCGCCACGAGCAGCGCCGCCGACGTGGCTCCCGGGTCCTGATGGCCGATGCTGCGCTCACCGAGGTAGCTCGCCCGGCCCTTGCGCGCCTGCAGTGGCGTCGTCGCCACGGCGCCCTCCTCCGCGGCGGTCCGCGCCGCCTCGAACGAGTCGCCGAGCACGTCCACCGCGGGCACCAGCGCGTCGATCATGGTCTTGTCGCCCGGTGCCGCACCGCCGAGGGTCATGACCGCGTCCACCCCGGCCCGCAGCGCCTCGGCCAGCTGCTCCGCACTCACCTCGGCGGCATCGCCGAGCGCCTTGCCGGTACGGCGCAGCAGCGTCCCGTACAGCGGCCCGGAGGCGCCGCCGACCGTCGAGATGAGCTGGCGGCCGGCCAGTGTCAGGACCCCTCCGGGCGTGCCGGGGGGGTCCTTCTCCAGCGCGGCGGTCACGGCGGTGAAGCCGCGCTGGAGATTGGTGCCGTGGTCGGCGTCCCCGATGGGGGAGTCGAGGGCGGTGAGCCGTTCCGCCTCGCGGTTCACGGACGCGGCGGTCACCGTCATCCAACGGCGGAAGAAAGCGGCGTCGAGCACTGGATCTCCTTGCCTGGTAGGTATGTGCTGATCGTCTACCCCTTCCGCGTCACATGCCCCAGCGCAGCCCCGGCGCCTTCACCGGCGCGTCCCACAGGCGCAGCAGCTCCTCGTCGGCCTGGCACAGGGTGACGGAGGCGCCCGCCATGTCCAGGGAGGTGACGTAGTTGCCCACCAGGACCCGGGCCACGGGAACGCCGCGTGCCTCCAGCACCCGGTGCACCTCGGCGTTGAAGCCGTACAGCTCGAGCAGGGGCGTCGCGCCCATGCCGTTGACGAGGACCAGGACGGGGTTGCTCGGCTGCAGGTCCTCCACCACCGCCTCGACGGCGACCTCGGCGATCTCGCCGGACGTCATCATGGCCCGCCGCTCCCGGCCGGGCTCGCCGTGGATGCCGATACCCAACTCCAGCTCGCCGGAGGGCAGATCGAAGGTGGGGCTGCCCTTGGCCGGAGTGCTGCATGCGCTCAGTGCGATACCGAAGCTGCGGGAGTTCTCGTTGACCTGCCGGGCGACGGCCTCCACGCGCTCCAGCGGCTGGCCCTCGTCGGCGGCCGCGCCCGCGATCTTCTCCACGAACAGGGTGGCGCCGGTGCCGCGCCGACCGGCCGTGTAGAGGCTGTCGGTCACCGCGACATCATCGTTGACCAGCACCTTCGCGACCCGGATGCCCTCGTCCTCGGCCAGCTCGGCGGCCATGTCGAAGTTGAGCACGTCGCCGGTGTAGTTCTTCACGATGAACAGCACCCCGGCGCCGCTGTCCACGGCGGCGGCCGCACGCAGTATCTGATCGGGCACGGGGGAGGTGAACACCTCTCCGGGACAGGCCGCCGACAGCATGCCGGGACCCACGAAACCCCCGTGCAGCGGCTCGTGCCCCGAGCCTCCGCCCGAGACCAGCCCCACCTTTCCGGCCACGGGAGCGTCCCGCCGTACGATCACCCGGTTCTCCACGTCCACGGTCAGCTCCGGGTGGGCAGCCGCCATACCGCGCAACGCGTCCGCTACCACGGTCTCCGGGACGTTGATCAGCATCTTCATGGGTGTCTCCTAGGGGGCTTGGCAGGCGAGCTTGTGGCCTGCGCTTTCACTGGTCAGGGCATATATCTGTCATTTTCGATCTTGGTGGTGAGTGGTAGTCGGCGGGTTGTGTGCCCATCGGTGGGAGTTCCCTATCTGAAGTATCGACCTTGCGGATGCGAAGGTCACGTGGGCGGCGCTGGGGGAGGGCTATCGGCACGCTGCTCCCGGATGCAGGGTCGTAAACCACCGAGGGGGAGCCACATCAGGTGTCCCCCGTGAGCGCCGGCGGACTCCGAGGCCGGCATCCCTCCGGCGAGGACGGGCGGATGACGCGTAACGGACTGATAAACCGCATTCAACTGATTGTCACCGCTTCGAGGTAAGCATCTCGTCTCCCCGGCGGATCCGGCCCACTCAGCGGCTACCTTTCCGCAGGTGGACGGATCCTCGTGATCCTTCCCGCTCGTTGTCCGCTCCCTGTCTCCCGGTCGGCGCACCCGCGCGCGCCGGACGTCCCGTCGTGCAAGGAGAAGCTCCTCGATGACCGTCGACAGCATCCCGGAAGCAGAGACCACACCCGACGCGCCACAGCAGTCCCTGAGTACCGCCGCCGCCCGCAACCTCGCCACCACCACCAAGTCCGTCCCGCAGATGCAGGAGATCACCTCCCGCTGGCTGCTGCGGATGCTGCCCTGGGTCGAGGCCAAGGGCGGTGCCTACCGGGTCAACCGGCGCTTGCGCCACACCGTCGGCGACGGACGGATCGAGTTCGTCCAGGAGGGCGCCACGGTCCGGGTGATCCCCCGGGAACTCGGGGAACTGGCCCTGCTGCGCGGATTCGAGGACACGGACGTCCTCACCGCCCTCGCCGGCCGTTGTACGCAGCGCGACTTCGCGGCGGGCGACGTCCTCGTCGAGCGCGGAAGCCCGGCGGACCGGATCCATCTGATCGCCCACGGCCGCGTCAGGCAGACCTCCACGGGCAAGTACGGCGCAGAGGTCGCCATCTCGACGCTCGCGGACGGCGAGCACTTCGGTGAGCAGGCCCTGCTGGACTCCGGCGCCCGACACGACTGCACGGTCACCGCCGAGACCGCCGGCATCCTCCTCACCCTCTCCCACGACGACTTCGCGGCCGTCCGGGCCTGCACACCCCACCTTCAGGCCCATGTCGACGAGTTCTGCTCCCGCAAGCGGCAGCGTCAGAACAAGCACGGAGAGGCCGAGATCGCCCTGTCGGCCGGCCATGTCGGCGAGGCCGAACTGCCGGGCACTTTCGTCGACTACGAGCTGGAGCCGCGCGAGTACGAGCTCTCCGTCGCGCAGACCGTGCTGCGGATCCACACCCGGGTCGCCGACCTCTACAACGATCCGATGAACCAGAGCGAGCAACAACTCCGGCTCACCATCGAGGCCTTGCGCGAGCGGCAGGAACACGAGCTGATCAACAACCGGGAGTTCGGCCTGCTGCACAACGCCGACTTCAAGCAGCGCATCCAGCCCCGTTCCGGCCCGCCCACCCCGGACGACATGGACGATCTGCTCTGCCGCCGCCGCGGCACCAAACTGTTCCTCGCCCACCCCAGGACGATCGCCGCCATCGGACGTGGCTTCAACGCCTGTGGCCTCTACCCCGACCACGTCGACCTCGGCGGGCAATCCGTCCCCGCCTGGCGCGGGGTCCCCATCCTGCCCTGCAACAAGATCCCGATCAGCAAGGAACAGACCAGCTCGATCATCGCGATGCGCACCGGCGAGAAGAACCAGGGCGTCATCGGCCTGCGCCAGACCGGACTGCTGGACGAGTACGAAGAGGGTCTCTCCGTGCGCTTCATGGGCATCAACGAACAGGCGATCATCTCCTACCTCGTCAGCACCTACTACTCCGCCGCGGTGCTCCTGCCCGACGCCCTCGGCGTGATGGAGAACGTGCAGATCGCCCCCAGGCCGCACTGAAGCCCTGATCCGTCTCACAGGCCCACGTCCGTCGCCCTCCCGCAAGGAACGCCCACTCCCACCGCAGCAAGGAGCTGCCGATGCCCGACTCCGGGCCCCTCGGATCATCCCTCCCGGAGCGGCGGCCGACGCCGCCCGCAGCCGTGCCGGACGCCCTCACGCCCACGGTTTCCGACCTTTCGGTCACGCCGACCGCCCTGCACTTTCTGGCCGCACTGCATCCGCCGGTCACGATCCCCGACCCGCCACCGCCCCCGACAGGGGCCTCCGCCGTACGGAACACGCCTGACACTGACACCGACGCAGCCGACTCCGTCCTCCAGCGGATCCTCCGGGGACCGACCGGACCGGGCACGGCCTCGCTCTCCCTGGCGGGCAGGCACAGACCCCCGCCCCCGGATCCGGTGCCCGCGGCCCAGCCCGCCGCGGGGCGAGCCGTCCCCGGCCTCTACTACCACCCTGTTCCGGAGCCCGACCCCGTACGCGTCGAGGAGGTGAGCCGCCGGATCAAGCGCTGGGCCGAGGACGAGGTCCAGCTCTATCCCGAGGAGTGGGAGGGGCAGTTCGACGGTCTTTCCGTCGGCCGTTACATGGTCGCCTGCCATCCCGACGCCCCGACGGTCGACCACCTGATGCTCGCCACGCGGCTGATGGTCGCGGAGAACGCGGTGGACGACTGCTACTGCGAGGACCACGGCGGGTCACCCGTCGGTCTCGGCGGGCGCCTCCTGCTCGCGCACACCGCGCTCGACCACGTCCACACCACCGCGGAGTACGCGCCGGCGTGGCAGGAGTCGCTCACGTCGGACGCCCCGCGCCGGGCGTACCGCAGTGCGATGGACTACTTCGTCCGCGCGGCCACGGACTCCCAGGCCGACCGCTACCGGCACGACATGGCCCGGCTGCACATGGGCTACCTCGCCGAGGCCGCCTGGGCGGAGACCGGTCACGTACCGGAGGTGTGGGAGTACCTGGCGATGCGCCAGTTCAACAACTTCCGCCCCTGCCCCACGATCACCGACACCGTCGGCGGCTACGAACTCCCCGCGGACCTGCACGCCCGGCCGGACATGCAGCGGGTCATCGCCCTCGCCGGCAACGCGACCACCATCGTCAACGACCTCTACTCGTACACCAAGGAACTCGACAGCCCGGGCCGCCATCTGAACCTGCCGGTGGTGATCGCGGAACGCGAGCAGCTCAGCGAGCGCGACGCCTATCTCAAGGCCGTCGAGGTCCACAACGAACTCCAGCACGCCTTCGAGGCCGCCGCGGCCGATCTCGCGGAGGCCTGCCCCCTGCCCACCGTGCTGCGGTTCCTCAGGGGCGTGGCCGCCTGGGTCGACGGCAACCACGACTGGCACCGCACCAACACCTACCGCTACACCCTGCCCGACTTCTGGTAAGGAACGGACATCTCTGTGACCGCTGAAACGACCTTCACCGCCTCCGCGAAGATCCCGGCCCCCGCGACGCCGTACCAAGGGGACATCGCCCGCTACTGGAACAACGAGGCACGGCCGGTCAACCTCCGCCTCGGTGACGTGGACGGTCTCTATCACCACCACTACGGCATCGGCGCCGTGGACCACGCCGCGCTCGGCGACCCCGCCCACAGCGAGTACGAGAAGAAGCTCATCGCGGAGCTGCACCGGCTGGAGTCGGCACAGGCTGAGTTCCTCCTGGACCACCTCGGTCCCGTAGGCGCCGACGACACCCTCGTCGACGCCGGCTGCGGGCGCGGCGGATCCATGGTCATGGCCCACCGCCGCTTCGGCTGCAGGGTCGAGGGCGTCACCCTGTCCGCCGCCCAGGCCGACTTCGGCAACCGGCGGGCGCGGGAACTGCGGATCGAGGACCACGTCCGCTCCCGTGTGTGCAACATGCTCGACACACCGTTCGACAAGGGCAGCATCGCCGCCTCGTGGAACAACGAGTCGACCATGTACGTCGACCTTCACGACCTGTTCGCCGAGCACTCCCGCTTCCTGAAGGTGGGCGGCAGGTACGTGACGATCACCGGCTGCTGGAATCCCCGCTACGGCCAGCCGTCGAAGTGGGTCTCCCAGATCAACGCCCACTTCGAGTGCAACATCCACTCCCGCCGCGAATATGTGCGTGCCATGGCCGACAACCGGCTCGTGCCACAGGCCATCGTCGACCTCACCCCCGAGACTCTGCCCTACTGGGAGCTGCGGGCCACTTCCTCGCTGGTCACCGGTATCGAGGAGGCGTTCATCGAGTCCTATCGGGACGGGTCCTTCCAGTACGTCCTGATCGCGGCGGACCGCGTATGACCCCGGCCTCGCGCGGCCGGGGCCCTCACCGGCAGCCCGGCCGCGCGAGGCGCCCCTCTGGCAGCGCCCTCCTCAGCTCCTTGCCGGCTCCGCCCGGAGGCTACGGTCCCACCCGGGCGACCCAGGGGGGATCCGCCGCGTCAGGTTGCTTCTGGCGGGCCGGGCGCCCCGGTGGCGACCGGTAGATCCTGCTCTGCCCAGATGATCTTGCCGTCGGCGGTGTACCGAGTGCCCCAGCGGCGGGCGAGCTGGGCGACCAGGAAGAGGCCGCGGCCGCCCTCGTCGGTGGTGCGCGGGTGCCTCAGGCGCGGGGAGGTGGCGCTGGCGTCGGACACCTCGCAGACCAGGACGTGCTGGCGGAGCAGCCTGAGCCTGATCGGTCCCGACGCGTGGCGGATGGCGTTCGTGACCAGTTCGCTGATGATCAGCTCGGCGGTCATGGCCAGTTCGCCCATGCCCCAGCTTTCGAGGTGCCGGACCGCGAGGGCCCGGGTGGCCGCCACGGCCGCGGGGTCCGGCGGAACATCCCAGGTCACGACCTGGTCGGCGGTGAGGGGGTGAGGACGGGCGAGCAGGAGGGCCACGTCATCGGGCTGCGGGCCGGGGAGCAGCCGCTCGACCGCCGCTTCGCACAGCTCCTGGAGCCCCAGGCCGGTCTGGGCGAGAGCGCGTCCCAGACGGGACATCCCGACATCGACGTCCCGGTCCGCGGCCTGGACGAGACCGTCGGTGTAGAAGCCGATGAGGCATCCCTCGGGCACTTCCAGATCGGCTGTCTCGAAAGGGAGGCCGCCCAGGCCCAGGGGCGGGCCGACCGGCAGGTCGGGAAAGCTGACCGTGCCGTCGGGCAGGACCACGACGGGCGGCGGATGCCCGGCCCTCGACAGTTCGCAGTGCCCCGTCACCGGGTCGTAGACCGCGTACAGACAGGTCGCGCCGAGCACGGCGGTGCCGGTGGGCTCGGCGTCGGGGTCCTCGTCGGTGAGGCGTATCACCAGGTCGTCGAGGTGGGCCAGCAGCTCGGCCGGCGGCAGGTCCATGTCCGCGAGGGTGTGCACGGCGGTACGCAGCCGTCCCATGGCCGCCGCCGCGGTGATGCCGTGCCCGACCACGTCACCCACGACCAGGGCGACCCGGCCGCCGGACAGGGTGAGGACGTCGAACCAGTCGCCTCCGACACCGCCCTTCACGTCCGCGGGGAGATAGGCGGAGGCCACCTCGAGGACCGGACTGTCGACGAGAGTCTGCGGGAGCAGGCTCCGCTGGAGCGCGAGGGCCGTGGCGTGCTCGCGGCTGTAGCGGCGAGCGTTGTCGATGCACACCGCCGCCCTGGCGACGAGTTCCTGGGCCAGCAGCAGGTCGTCCTGCTCGAAGGAGGCCAGGTTCTCCGACCGCATGAAGGTCGCCACGCCCAGGACGGTCTCCCTGGCGCGCAGGGGCACCGAGATGAGGGTGTGCAGCCCGAACTCCCGGATGTTCGCCGCTCTCTCCGGTTGTTCGACCGCCCACACCGGATCGAAGGGGTCGAGAACGGGGATGAACACGGCCTCCCCGTGGAACATGTGGTTGGCGTCGTAGTGGGGGGTGGTGAAGCCCACGGGGTCCGCGACCTGGACGACGGCCTCCGGGCAGCCCTCCCGGATCGACTGCATCCCCGCACGGCGCATCTTCGGCTTGTCGCCGGGCGCCGCGGGCACCGGCAAGTCGGTGCTGAGCACCGACTCCAGAAGGTCGACGATGACGAAGTCGGCGAAGCGCGGCACCGCCAGGTCGGCGAGTTCCTGGGCGGTGCGCGCGACGTCCAGCGTGCTGCCGATCCGGGCCCCGGCGTCGTTCATCAGGGCCAGGCGCTGCTGGGCGTTCCAGCGGTCGGTGACATCGGTGACCATGTAGCACACGCCGGTGATGGAGTCCTCCGCGTCGACCAGGGGGAAGAAGGACGTGGAGTAGGCGTGTCGCCGGTGCGGGTCGGCCCAGCTCCAGCCCTGGTACTCGTAGTCGATCACGGGGACGCCCGTGTCCAGCACGCTCTGCATCAGAGCCTCGATCGTCTCGCCCTGCAGTCCGGGGACCACCTCGCTGAGCCGGCAGCCCAGTCGCTGCTCGCGGGGCACGCCGCCGAAGCTTTCCAGGGTGTCGTTCAGCCAGACGTAGCGCAGATCCGTGCTCATGACGGCCATACCGATCGGCGAGCGGGTCAGGAAGCCGTCGAGCACGGACTGGCCGACCGTCCACTCGGGCCGCCGCTCCCGGCCCGAGACGAGGAAGCACTCGTGACCTTCCAGACGGAACGCGGCGGAGACCCGCAGGGCCACGTCGATGGTTCGGCCGTCCCGGCGCTTGACCGCGATCACGCCGCTCCACCCCGGCCCTGTCCGGCACCGCTCGACGGTCCTGGCGGTCCGCGCGCGGTCCTCGGGCGCGGCCAGCAGAAACGCACCGGACCGGCCGGCCACCTCCTGCGCCGCGTATCCGAGGAGTTCCTCCGCGCCCGAGGTCCAGCCGATGATCGTGCCCGCGGCGGTGACCACCGCCGTCGCGTCGGCGGGTTCCACCCCGCTGGGGCTCCCGCTGATCGCCGAAGCACTCGCTCCGAGCGATCCGTGCTGGTTCGCAGACGACATGTCACTCACCACCACACCGACGAGATCTTCATGGTCCCGCCCAGAGGAAGGCTCCGCCAGCCGGCCGGCCTCGCCGTGTCGGCGGTGTCGCCCGTAACGCCGACGACAACACATCCAGTGTCCCAGCGGCACCCCCGTCGGTGAGATTGATGGGATGGATACCGGCGAAAATCGCTGAATTCCCCTGCGAAGTCGCGGCCGGAAACGTTATCCATCCCATCAATCATCCGCATGCCTGTTGACATGGGCAGGCCGCATGGTTGACCTTCGACCGTGGCACCAGGGCGCTCCGGACTGTCCGGGCGCATCCCCCTTCCCCTTCGTCCCAGGGACGCCCATGTCGAGTCGGACCAACAGACGCCAGTTCCTCGCGGCCGCCACAGGCGTGGCCGCCGCGACCGCCGCGGGCGGCGTGTTCGGCGCCGGTGGCGCCCAGGCGGCGCCCCGCCGCTACACGCCCGACTGGAGCTCCGTCGACCGCCATCCGCCGGCCCCGGAGTGGTTCAAGGACGCCAAGTTCGGGATCTACTTCCACTGGGGCGCCTTCAGCGTCCCCGCCCATGACAACGAGTGGTACCCGCGCAACATGTACATCGAGGGCAGCGCGGCCAACAAACGCCATGTCGCCACCTACGGCCCGCCCTCGGCCTGGCCCTACCGCAACTTCATCGACGGAGGGAAGGATCTCGCGGGCGACACCGTGCAGTTCGCGCCGAAGCCGAAGTCGGCGGGCGGCGGCTTCGACCCCGACGAGTGGGTGCGGCTGTTCGTCGACGCCGGTGCCAGATTCGCCGGCCCCGTCGCCGAGCACCACGACGGCTTCTCGATGTGGGACAGCAAGGTCAGCGAGTGGAACTCGGTCGCCAAGGGCCCGAAGCTCGACCTGCTGCGGCTCTTCACCGAGGCCCTCCGCGCCAGGGGCCTCAAGGTCCTGGTGGCCATGCACCACGCGTACCACTTCAACGGCTTCTTCGACCATGTGCCCGCCCAGACGGATCCCAGCCTCAAGAAGCTTTACGGGCAGCTGAGTTCGGCGGAGGAGAACCGACTCTGGTACGACAAGCTCAAGGAGGTCGTCGACCGGGCCCGGCCCGACATCCTCTGGCAGGACTTCAAGCTCGACGCCGTCGACGAGAAGCGGCGGCTCGACTTCCTGGCGTACTACTACAACCAGGCCGACGCCTGGGGCAGGGAAGTCGTCGCCACCTACAAGGACGGCATGAGCGACCGCGGCCAGGTCTTCGACTACGAGCGGGGCGGCCCGGCCGACCTCACCGCCCCGTACTGGCTCACCGACGACAGCATCTCCAGCTCCAGCTGGTGCTACACGGAGGGCATCGGCTACTACAGCGTCCAGCAGATGCTGCACGCGCTCATCGACCGGGTGAGCAAGAACGGCAACATGCTGCTCAACATCGCGCCGAAGGCGGGCGGCACCATCCCGCAGGCGCAGAAGGACATCCTGCTGGGCATCGGCGACTGGCTGAAGCGCTTCGGGGAGTCCGTGTACTCGACCCGCGCCTGGACCGCGTACGGCGAGGGCCCGACGAAGATGGGCGGCGGCGCCTTCACTCACCCGACCGCCGGCACGGCACAGGACATCCGGTTCACCCGTAACAAGTCCAGCACCGCGTTGTACGCCACCGTCCTGGGCTGGCCCGGCAGTTCACTGACGATCAGTACCCTCGACTCCGGCCGGATCGACCTCACCTCGCTGCGGTCGGTGAAACTGCTCGACGGCAAGGCCGGTCACTACATCACCCTGCCCGAGCCGGTACAGGACGCGAGCGGACTGCGGCTGGCCCTGCCGGCGTCAGCGCCGTTCCGCGCCCACGCCTACGTCCTGAAACTCGAGTTCGCCGGTCAGATCCCGGCGCTGCGCCCCCTGCACGGCGCCGTGGCCTTCCCGGACTCCGATTACCGCGGGGCGGGGGTGGTCCTCACCGTCGGCGACTTCGACAGCGACCGGCTCGAGCTCGCCGGTCTCGGCCCCCGCAGCCTGTCCTCACTGCGCCTGGCCCCCGGCTACCAGGTGATCGGCTACTCCGGGGAGGACTTCACCGGTACCTCCTGGACGTTCACCACCGACCACCGCGACCTCCGGGGCACCGGCGGCAAAGACAAGGTCGCCTCGCTCCGAGTCCAGTTCAAGCCGTCCTCGTACTTCCGGATCACCAACGTCACGGACGGCCTGGCCCTCGACTCCGGCGGCGACGTCGGGGCCGGTTCCGACCTCAAGCAGTGGAGCTGGGACAGCAGCCCCAACCTCCAGTGGCAGGTGGTCGAAGTGGGCGGCGGATACTGCAAGTTGGTCAACCGCGCCAACGGCATGGTCGCCGACGGCTGGGGCGCCACCGCCGACGGCTCCACCGCCCGGCAGGCCGTCTGGAACGGTGGCACCGACCAGCAGTGGCGGATCACCCACCGGGGCGACGGCCGCTACTCGATCGCCAACCGCACCACCGGCCTCGTCCTCGACGGTGGCGGCACAGTGGCCTCCGGCTCCGTCACCAAGCAGTGGACCTACGACGGCAGCACCAACCTGATGTGGACCTTCACCGCCCTGTGAGGCCAACCGGCGCCACCGTCAAGGCCCTCACCCGCGCCCGCACCACCGCCACAGCGGCCGGCCGCCGTGGGGCATGATCGGTGGGCAGGGCGAGAGGCAGACGGAAGGGGCGCCGCAGTCGTGGACGAGAACGCGGAGATCTCGACGCCGAGGGATGCCGCGAACAACGCGCTCATCCTGGCTTTCGGGCGCTTGCAGGGTGCCGCCAACCGGCTGGAGTACATCCTGGGCCGGGCTCTGGAGGTCGAGTGCGGCATCAGCCACCTGATGTTCGAGGTGCTGCTCATCCTGGGCCGCGCGGGGGAGCCCGGGCTGTCGATGCGGGCCATCGCCCAGGAGCAGGTGCTGACCACCGGAGGGGCGACCCGCCTGGTGGACCGCATGGAGGCGGCGGGACTGGTCGAACGGATCGAGGATCCCGGTGACCGCCGCGGGCGCCTGGTGCGCCTCACCCCGCTGGGATCGGAGACGACGGTGGCCGCGTCGCGCATGCACATGGAGAACATCAGGCGCTACTTCCTCGCCCCCCTGCCGGCCGAGGAGCGGGACCGGTTCGCCGAGAACCTCCGCGTCCTGAGCCATTCCGCCCGGGACGTACTGCCCAAGCTTCCCTGACGGCTCCCGGAGGGGGCGGACGTCCGTCGACGTAGCGACCGAGCCGCCCCCTGGGCGCCGGACGACGGAGGCCCGGTGCGAAAGTATCGCGGTGGTCCGTACCGTCCGACGGGCCCCAGCGGGGGCGGCGACCCCCTGTCGGCCTGTTCAGGAGGTGTTCCTGAGGCGAGTGCGGCTCTGCCGCGGGTCGCGAAAACGGTCGGTATGGTTTCGTCGACCGGTGCTGTCAGAATGACGACTGCACCGGGCGAGAGATGGGGGAAGGCGACCGTGCCGGACAACCGATCAGCGACACCTTCGACGGAGGAGCCGGACGAGCGGGGCGCTCGCGGTGACGGGCCGGCCGCGGTCACCATCGCCTACATCGCCGAGTCCGCCGGCGTCTCGGTCCCCACCGTCTCCAAGGTGCTGAACGGCCGGTCCGGCGTTTCGGACGACACCCGCGCCCGTGTCGAGGAACTGATCCACCGGTACGGCTACCGCAAGCCGCCGAAGAGCCGCAGCAACCTCGTGGAGCTGGTGTTCCGCGAGCTGGAGAGCATGTGGGCCGTGGAGATCATCCGCGGCGTCGAACGGGCGGCCCGCAGGAACAGGGTCGGTGTCCTGGTGTCGGAGTTCGGTCTCCAGGGCACCCCGGCCAGAACCATCGACGACACCGTGGGACGCCGCCCCCAGTGCGTCCTGTCGGTGGCGCAACTGTCCGAGGACGAACGGGACCAGCTGAAGGCGAAGGGCATCCCCTTCGTCGTCTTCGACCCCAACGAGGACCTCCCCGACGACGTGCCGTTCGTCGGCGCCACCAACTGGCGGGGCGGCCAGGCCGCCACCCGGCACCTGATCGAACTGGGACACCGGCGCATCGCCATGATCAGCGGCCCTGATCACCCCTTCTGTCTCGCCCGGCTGGCCGGCTACTCCTCGGCACTCGCGGAAGCCGGTCTGCCGGTGGAGCCGGACCTCGTGGTGAAGACCCTCCTCACCCGCGAGGACGGTCACAAGGCCGCGCGGGACCTGCTCTCCCGGCCCGACCGCCCGAGCGCCGTCTTCACCGCCAACGACATGCAGGCGCTCGGCGTGTACCAGGCGGCGCGCGAGCTCGGGCTGAGCATCCCGGCGGACCTGAGCGTGGTGGGCTTCGACGACGTGCCGGCGGTCTCCTGGGTCGACCCGCCCCTGACCACGGTGCACCAGCCCCTCGCCGAGATGGCGGTGGCCGCCACCGAGCTGGCACTGGCGCTGGGCCGCGGCGAGGACGTGCCCCAGGTCGGACTGGAGATCGCGACGACGCTCACCGTCCGGGAGAGTACCGCTCCGCCCAAGGACTGAGCGCGGGCGAGACCCCGGGTGCCGGTGCGGCACCCGGGGCGGGAGCAGGTCAGGCGACGGTCCCGGTCACCGAGCCTCCGTTCTTGGTCACGCGGTACGTCACGGTGGCGCCGCTCCAGAAGTGGAAGGTGAGTGTCGCCTGCGCGTTGTCACGCAGCGCGTTGAGGAACGCGGACGTGAGCGAGATGCCGTTGCCCGGATAGTCGGGGGAGAAGGTCTCGTTGAACTCCTGGAAGGGAGTCCAGTCGGTCGGTCCGGCGTTGCCGCCGTCGGAGTACTTGGCCTCCATGGTCGCCAGCAGGTCACCGCGGAACTGGGTGGGGACGGTGAGACCGCCGGTGCCGCCGGACGCGTCGGAGAGCACCGGCCGGTCGTACGTGGTCACGTGGATCTTCCAGGGCAGGCCCCGCGAGAACCGGGCTTCGATCGTCGAGTTGATCCCGTAGGCACGGCTGCCCGCCAGCCTGGTGAGTGCCGAGGCCGTCAGCGTGAGCCGGCCGTCCGAGACGGTGTAGTCCCGGCCCTGCACGAGGCGCGTGCCGCCCTGCCAGAGTCCCTGGAACGTGAGGCCGTTGGGGTTCAGAGTGAGCGTCTTGGCCGTGATGGAGCTCGACTTCGCCAGGAAGATCCGGTCCGAGGAAGCGGTCCCCGAACGGGTCGTCCAGCTCGACTTGATCGCGGCGATCAGCGCGGGGTCGGTCCACTGCAGCGTCGCGCGGTCCATGAAGGCGAAGGTTCCGGGGTCCCACAGAGCCGTGGTCACGCCGGCGGCGCGGGCCTCGTACCCGAACTGCTCGAAGTACTTCAGCGCCTCACCCGCTTCCACGCGGGACGGATGGTTCTGGTCGGGATAGTGCAGCAGGCTGTACTCACCCAGGTAGACGGGGATTCCCTTGGAGGTGAGGGTGTCGCGGATCCGGGTGAAGTGGTCGGTCATGTCCTTCTGCGCGGTGGCGTCGAACCGGGTGCCGCCGGCGATGTTCACGCTGAAGGGGTACCAGCCGTAGTAGTGCACGGTGGCCACGAGGTTGGGGTCGTTCAGCGACTTCATCTCGCTGACCAGGGCGTCCAGGTAGATCTGGTCGGAGTTGGTGTGCAGGCTGGGCAGCACGAGCAGACGGGTCGCGTTGTTGCCGCCGGACTGGCGCACGACGGTGTGGAAGGCGGTGTCCAGTTCCTTGAGGTACTGGATGCCCTGGGCGTCGGTGGTGTTGTCGAACTGAGGCTCGTTGACGCTCTCGAAGAGCAGGGCCTGCGAGGAGTCCCTGAACTTGGCGGCGATCTGGGTCCAGGCCGCCCGGAACCGGGCCACGACGTTGTCGTGGTCGGTGGACATGCCGGAGAGCCACTGCCACGAGTCGTGATGGACGTTGATCACGACGTAGAGCCCGTCGGCCAGCGCCCAGTCCACCACCTGCTTGACACGGCTCATCCAGGCCGCGTCGATCGTGTAGGGGGCGGTGGAGGACTGATGGTCGGTCCACGTCACGGGGATCCGCACACTGCGGAAGCCCTGGGCCTTGATCGTGTCGAACAGGGCCTTGGTGACGGGCGGATTGCCCCAGGACGTCTCGCCCGGGACGGCGTCCAGCGAGTTGCCCAGGTTCCAGCTGGGCTGCATCGCGGCCACGGTGTCCATCGGTCCGGCGGCGAGCCGGGGCGGCCGCGCCGGGGACGTGTCCCGGTGGCTCGGAGCGGCGAATGCCGTGGTGCCGGTCAGCCCGATCAGGGTGACCAACGCGAGCAGGAGACCGAGCACACGACCGGGACCGTCACTGCGGCGTCCGGTCGGGTGGTGCGTTCCCTTCATCTCTGACCTTTCTCTGTCGGCCGAGCGGGGGATCCGCCCGTGGGGGGATGGTGCGGAGGTGGTCGAGACAGGGGTGGACCGGGCCGCGGCGGTGGTGCCCGGCGCTCGTGCCGGTTCAATCGGCGAGCGGCTCGTAGTCGAACCAGTCGAAGGCGACCGTGCCGGCCGCGGCGTACAGGCCGATCACCCGGCCTGTGAAGCCGCCCGCCACCTCCGTCGACAGATAGCGGCCGTCGAGGGTGCCGAGCGCGCTGAACGTGCCGTCCGGTTCCTCGATGCCGAACGTGAGGGAGTCGGGCCCGGTGCGGGCCTCCCGGGACGGGGCGTCGGCGATCCGGACGCCGAGGACCACGGGCCCGGCGGGCGCCGGCCGGGACGCCACCACGGCGCGCAGCGGGCCGACGCGGCCGAGCACCCGCACTTCCCCGTCCGACGCCTCGATCTCGTAGTGGTGCTCCTCGTCCAGCCGGACGGCCAGGCCGCCACGTCCCTGTGACGGATCGATCCTGGTGCGCACCCGGCACCTCAGATGCTGCTGGCGGCGGCCGGCGAACACCACGTCCCGCTCGTCCAGTGAGTCGCCGCGGGCGCGGAGCGTCAGCCAGCCGGGCCGCTCCTTGGTGGTGCAGTACTCCTCCGCACGGTCACGCACGGAGATCCACCGCGGGCCCAGTTCACTCAGGTCGAAGTCGTCCCGGTCGGCCTCGACGGGCCCGGGGACGAGCGGCCAGCCGGGAGCGGCCAGGCCGGGGGAGAGCTCACCGACGACGGGCCAGCCGTCCACCCACTCCACCGGTGCCAGGAACGTCTCGCGGCCCAGCACATGCCAGCCCGGGGTGCCACCGCGCGGCCGGACGCCCAGCAGCACCATCCACCAGGAGCCGTCGGGCCCCTGCACCAGGTCCGCGTGGCCGGTGTTCTGGATCGGACGGTCCGAACTGCGGTGCGTCAGCACGGGGTTGGCCGGGCAGGGCTCGAACGGGCCGGTGGGAGCGTGCCCGCGGGCGATGGAGACGCCGTGGCCCCGCTCCGTGCCGCCCTCGGCGATGAGCAGGTACCAGTAGGCGCCGATCCGGTACAGGTGAGGGGCTTCCGGGGCCATGGCCCCGGGGGTGCCCGACCAGAGCTTGCGCGGCTCTCCGAACGTCTCCCCGGTGTACGGGTCGATACGGACCTGTCCGACCCCGGCGACCGTGCACCAGCAGGTGCCGTCCTCGTCCCAGGCGAGGTCCGGGTCGATGCCGGGGACTCCGGGCAGGCGAACCGGGTCGGACCACGGTCCGGCGGAATCGGTGGCGGTGAACAGCATGTTGCCGCCGCCCTCGGTCACCAGGGTGACGATCAGCCAGAAGCGGCCGTCGTGGTGGCGCAGCGTGGGGGCGTAGATGCCGCCGGACGAGGGAGTGCCGGCGTCGAGGGGGAGCTGGCCCGGCCGGTCCAGCGCGTTGCCGAGCTGAGTCCAGTGCACCAGGTCGCGGCTGTGGAAGACGGGGATCCCGGGGAAGTACTCGAAGCTGGAACAGACGAGGTAGTAGTCGTCGCCCACGCGACAGACGCTCGGGTCCGGGTGGAAGCCGGGGATGACGGGGTTGGTCACGGTGGCGTCCGTGTGCTGCTGGCCTGACACTCGGTCAAGTCCTCTCAACGGTGTACGAGTTGTCGCGACGCGGGTTCGGAGCGAGGACCGAAGCGCTTCACCTGGGCGCGAACGCTAATGACATGTTTCTCGCGAAACAAGAGGAGTGTCAGGAAGAAACTTTCGTACCTTTGTGAAGCGCCGGCGCCGGACGTGCGACGGGTTGCTACCGTGCCGCTGCGCACGCACCAGGAGGGGACGGCGACGCATGTCACTGACCGACAAGGCCATCGACCGGATCCGGGAGCTCATCCGGTCCGGTGAGCTGTCGCCCGGAGCCAAGCTGCCGCCCGAGCAGCAGCTCGCCGCGGATCTGGGCCTGTCCCGCAACCTGACCCGGGAGGCGGTGAAGGCGCTGGTGGTCTCGAACGTCCTGGAGATCAGGCGCGGCGACGGCACCTATGTGACCAGCCTGGAGCCGGAGCTGCTGCTGAGCGGCGTCGGATCCGCGGTGGAACTGCTGCGCGGCGACACACTCCTGGAGCTCACCGAGGTGCGCCGGCTGTTCGAGCCGGTCGCCACGGCACTCGCCGCGACCCGCATCTCGGCGGCGGAGCTCGCCGAGGTGGAGCGCCACCTGGATGCGATGCGCGCCGCCCGCGACGACGTGGGACGGCTCAACGAGCACGACGCCGCCTTCCACCGGGCGGTGATCGCGGCCACCGGCAACGCGACGCTCGCCACCCTGCTGGAGGGCATCTCCAGCCGTACCGTGCGTGCCCGTATCTGGCGCGGGCTGGTCGACGAGAACGCCTCGGCCCGCACCGTCGCCGAACACGAGGCCATCTACCAGGCCCTGGCCGACGGGGACGCGGCACTCGCCCAGGCGGCGGCGCTCATGCACGTGACCACCACGGAACGGTGGCTGCGCGAGCACGGGGACCGGGAGCACCACGGCTCGACCCGGCGTCTCACGGAAAAGTGACGCCTGATCCGCCGGGCGCCGGCCCGCGGGCGGCCTTGAGGACGCGCGCGGGCCCCGCACGAGTGGCGGGGCCCGCGGGAGGTCAGCAGGTCGAGTTGGTCCGGGTGAGCAGGCATAGCCGCCACGGCAGGCTGTTGTAGTCGCCGCTCGCGTTCGGGTCCAGGCTCTGGGCCGAAGAGCGAGCGGCATGGGAACGTCGGTCGTTCAGGGGGTGGACAGTTCGAACCGCGTCACGCGGACCGAGCCGCCCAGTGCCTGTGTGGCGTGGTTGAAGAGGGCGAACCGGTAGCCCATGAAGAACCGCCAGTCGTTGCCCATGGCGAAGGCCGGGCCGAGGCGGGTGAACGTGACGCCGTCGGTGCTGTAGGAGAAGGTGCCGGGCCGGGACGCCCCGGGACGGATGTCGGCCTCGGCCCGCAGCCAGAGGCGACCGCCCGGCACGCTCGCACCCGCCCGCTCGGTCCCGGTGCCGGTGGTGTTCCAGCTGCCGTCCATGGTCAGTCCGTCGACCATGACCACCCGTGTGGCACCGCCGTCACGCTTCACTCCGATCCACGCCGAGGAGTCCCGCAGCAGTGCCAGTCCCGCCCGGTCGCCGTCCCGCATCGCGGAGTGGTCGAGCTGGACCGTCGCCGTGGACGTGGGCCCCTGGATGCGGTGGGTGAGGGTGTTGCGCGCCCAGTACAGGTCGCCGGTGACGGTCGCGGTGCGCAGGGTCAGGCCGTTGTCCACCGACCACTTGGCGTTGTCCGGGTTGTGGTTCCACTCCCACCTCGGCTTGAGGGCCGTGCCGTCGAAGGTGTCGACACCGGTCAGCGGAGTGACCTGCCGGGGCGGCGGCGGTACGGCCGGGGCGGGATACGACCTGCCCCACGCGTTGTTCACGAGCTGGACGACCGGCCAGCCGTCGGAGGTCCAGGTGACGGGAGCCAGGGCGGGCATCCGACCGCCGGGATAGGCGTCGACGAAGGCCATGTAGTACCAGGCCCCGTTCTGCGTCCGCACCAGGCCGCCCTGGTGCGGCACACCTCCGCCGGAGATCGGTCCGGGCAGGTCGAGCAGGACCTGCCGCAGCGTGTACGGGCCGAAGGGGCCGCTGGTCGACCTCAGGATGTACTGGCCGTTGGCCGGGCGGGTCAGGAAGATGTAGTAGTTCCCGTTGATCTTGTAGAAGCGGGAGCCCTCCAGGGTGCCGATGCTCGACGGGGTGCTGAACACCTGTTGCGTCCGCACTTGGCTGCGGCCGTCCGCGGCGAGCTGGGCCACGTTGATCGTGCCGTTGCCGTACGCCACGTACAGGGTGTTGTCGTCGTCCACCAGCAGCCCCGCGTCGTAGTACACCTGGGGGAGCGTCGCGCGCCGGCTCCAGGGCCCTTCGACGGACCTGGCGGTGTAGAGGTGGGTCCGGGCGAAATCGATCTGGCCGAGCCAGTAGAACGTCCTGTCGGCGGGACGGTAGGCCAGCGACGAGGCCCAGATCCCCCTGACGTAGCCGCGCCCGCCGTTCAGGTCGTACTTGGAGCCGAAATCGAGGACGGGTACCGCGTGCCCGGCGATCTCCCAGTTCACCAGGTCGTACGAGCGCAGCACGGGCGCACCGGGCGAGTAGTGCATCGTCGAGGCGGAGCAGTAGTAGGTGTTCTCGACGCGGATGACGTCGATGTCCGCGAAGTCCTGCCAGATCACGGGGTTGGTGTATGAGGCGGCCGGGTCCGGGGCAGCCGCTCTCGCCGGATCGGGGGGCAGCAGGGCGCCGACGGTCAGGCCGGTGGTGGTGGCCAGTGCCGCACGGCGGGTGATGGATTGATCTGACCATGTCATATCGATCGCCGCCTTTTCGGTGGGGCTGCCGGGGTAGGGGAGTGGGCGGCCGTCGGCCAGGCGAGCCGGACATGGCCTCCGGGAGGGCGTCGTGGATGCTGCGGGGCCTGGTCGGAGCCTCGTGCGTGCGGGGGTGTGTGTTCCGCATCTCGAACGACAACTGCTCTATCGAACGTCATGGATGATAGGAGGCCCTGACGGCGCGTCAATATGTTTCGCACCATTCGGTGTCGGCGCCGAAATGTTTCGCTCCGTCAGCAGCCGTACACCGGCTTCGGTGTCGTCGCCTCCGCGAGGAGCTTCAGCGCGGTCTCGCCGGCCTCGGCCGGGGACCAGCGACCGCCCTTGTCGGCCGTGGGGCCGGGGCGCCACCCCTCCATGACGGTGATGCGGCCGCCCTCCGCCTCGAAGACGCGCCCCGTCACTCCGGCGGAGGCTGCGGAGCCCAGCCACACGACGAGCGGGGACACGTTCTCCGGTGCCATGGCGTCGAAGCCGTGGCCTGGGGCCGCCATGGTCTCGGCGAACGCCGCCTCGGTCATCCGGGTGCGAGCCGCCGGTGCGATGGCGTTGACCAGGACTCCGTAGCGGCCCAGCTCGGCGGCGGCGACCAGGGTCAGCCCGACGATCCCGGCCTTGGCCGCGGAGTAGTTGCCCTGACCGACGCTGCCCAGCAGCCCGGCCCCGCTGCTGGTGTTGACGACACGGGCGGCCGGCACCCGGCCCGCCTTGGTCTCCGCCCGCCAGTGCGCCGCCGCGTGCTTCAGCGGAAGGAAGTGCCCCTTGAGGTGGACGCGCACGACGGCGTCCCAGTCGTCCTCGCCGAGGTTCACCAGCATGCGGTCGCGCAGGAAACCGGCGTTGTTGACCAGAGTGTCGAGCCGACCGTACGTCTCGACGGCGGTGCGGATCAGCGAGGCCGCGCCCTCGGTCGTGGCGATGTCCCCGTGGTGGGTCACCGCCTGCCCGCCACGTGCCCGGATCTCGTCGACGACGAGCTGCGCGGGCCCGACCGCGCCACCGGTGCCGTCCGGATCGACACCGAGGTCGTTGACGACGACCTTCGCGCCCTCGGCGGCGAGAGCGAGGGCGTGCGCCCGTCCGAGTCCGCGCCCCGCCCCGGTGACGACGGCGACACGTTCGCTGCACAGTCCGGACATGTTCTGGGTCCTTTCGTCGCTCGGGGGTGTTCGGTGGATCAGTTGCCGGCGGTGGCGGCGTCGAGGAAGGCGGGGCGTTCGCCTCCGCCGTGGACGAGCAGGCTCGCGCCGCTGATGTACGCGGCGCGTTCGGAGGCCAGGAAGACACAGGCGTCGCCCACCTCCGCCGGGTCGGCGAGCCGGCCGAGCGGCACGGTGCGGCCGACGGCCTCGATGCCACTGTCGTCGCCGTAGTGCAGGTGCGACAGCTCGGTGCGGACCATGCCGAGGACCACGGTGTTGACCCTGACCCGAGGAGCCCACTCCACGGCCATGCTGCGGGCCAGTTGCTCCAGCCCCGCCTTGGCCGCTCCGTAGGCCGCCGAACCCGGTGACGGACGGCTGCCGCTGACACTGCCGATCATGACGATCGACCCGCCGCCGGGCTGGGAGCGCATCTGCTCGTAGGCGGCGAGGGAGGCGGTCAGGGGGGCCAGCAGGTTCAACTCGACCACCCGGGAGTGCCGTGCCGCTCCGCCCTCCTCGAGCAGCCGGTACGGCGTGCCCCCGGCGTTGTTGACGAGGACGTCCAGCCTGCCGTGCTCACCGCTCACCTGTGCGAAGAACGCGCGGACGGCGTCCGGGTCGCGCAGGTCGGCGGGGAGGAACCGGGCGGCGCGGCAAGCCGCTTCGACGGGTTCGTCCGGAGGCCGCCGGGCACAGGTCACCACCTCGGCTCCCGCCTCCAGCAGGGCCCGGGCGATGCCCGCCCCCACGCCCCTCGTCCCGCCGGTGACCACGGCCACCCGTCCGCTCAGATCGGTGATCGTGGCCATGGGGACCTCCCGGGGCGCGTGCTCCGCTGCTACCTTCGTGCCTAACAAACGTTTGGTGGAAAGGTAGCTGATCCGCTCATGGGTGTCTCCACCACAAGCCCCGAAGAGGGCGTCACCGTCATCACCGTGGACTTCCCACCGGTCAACGCCCTCCCCGTCCAGGGCTGGTACGACCTGGCCGCCGCGGTGCGCGCCGCCGGATCCGATCCCGGCGTGCGCTGCGTCGTCCTCGCCGCGGCGGGGCGCGGGTTCAACGCCGGTGCGGACATCAAGGAGATGCAGCGCACCGAGGGGCATGCGGCGCTCATCGGCACCAATCGCGGTTGCTACGAGGCGTTCGCCGCGGTCTACGAATGCGAGGTTCCGGTGGTCGCGGCGGTGCAGGGCTTCTGCGTGGGCGGCGGCATCGGCCTGGTGGGCAACGCCGATTCGGTCGTGGCGAGCGACGACGCGACCTTCGGGCTGCCGGAGCTGGACCGGGGCGCGCTCGGCGCGGCCACCCATCTCGCCCGGCTGGTCCCGCAGCACCTGATGCGGACGCTGTACTACACCTCGCGCACCGTGACGGCCGAGGAACTGCACCGTCACGGCTCGGTGTGGCGGGTCGTCCCGCGCGAGCGGCTGCACGCCGCGGCCATGGAACTGGCCAGGGAGGTCGCCGCCAAGGACGGGTTGCTCATCCGCTTCGCCAAGGCGTCGATCAACGGCATCGACCCCGTGGACGTCCGGCGCAGCTACCGCTTCGAGCAGGGCTTCACGTTCGAGGCCAACCTCAGCGGGGTCTCGGACCACTACCGCGAGGCGTTCGTGTCGTCCAAGTCGTCCAAGTCGTCCGAGTCGTCCAAGTCGTCTGAGGGGGAAGCGCGTTGAGCGACAAGACGATGACCGCCGACGAGGTGGTCGGGCGTCTGCGCAGCGGCATGACGATCGGGATCGGCGGCTGGGGATCCCGGCGCAAGCCGATGGCACTGGTCCGTGCGCTGCTGCGCTCGGACGTCACCGGCCTCACCATCGTCTCCTACGGAGGCCCGGACGTCGGGCTGCTCGCCGCGGCGGGCCGGATCCGTACGCTCGTGGCCCCGTTCGCCACCCTCGACTCCATCCCGCTGGAGCCGCACTTCACCGCGGCCCGGCAGCAGGGCGGTCTCGAACTCGTCGAACTGGACGAGGCGATGTTCATGTGGGGCCTGACCGCCGCCGCCCAGCGGCTGCCCTTCCTGCCGGTCCGGGCCGGTCTCGGGTCCGACGTGATGAGGGTCAACCCGCACTTACGCACGGTGATCTCCCCCTACGAGGACGGCGAGGAGTTCGTCGCGGTCCCGGCCCTGCGCCTGGACGCCGCGCTGGTCCACCTCAACCGGGCGGACGCCCAGGGCAACGCGCAGTACCTGGGGCCCGATCCGTACTTCGACGACCTCTTCTGCCAGGCCGCCGACGCCGCGTACGTCTCCTGCGAGCAACTCGTCGACACCGCCGACCTGCTCAAGGACGCGGCCCCACAGACCCTGCTGGTCAAGCGCGCGTTCGTGACAGGCGTGGTAGAGACACCCAACGGCGCGCACTTCACCTCCTGCGCACCCGACCACGACCGCGACGAGGCCTTCCAGCGCGCCTACGCCCTGGCCGCCCGCGATCCGGAGGCCTGGCATACGTTCACCGACCGTTACCTGTCCGCGGACGAAGAGACGTACCAGGCCGCGGTCGCGGCATTCCACGAGGAGCGGGCGTGAGCAGTCCTACGACGAACACGACGACCCGGGCAGAGTACTGCGTCGTGGCCTGCGCGGAGGCATGGCGCCATGCCGGGGAGGTCCTGGCCAGTCCCATGGGCACGGTTCCCGCCATCGGCGCGCGGCTGGCGAAGCTGACCTTCGCGCCCGATCTGCTGCTGACCGACGGCGAGGCGCTGCTGATCGGCGATGTCACGGCGGTCGGCTCCCGCGCCCGGGTGGTGGAGGGCTGGCTGCCCTACCGGCAGCACTTGGCCCTCGCGGCCACGGGACGGCGGCACGTGATGATGGGCGCCAGCCAGATCGACCGCCACGGCAACCAGAACATCTCCTGCATCGGCGACTGGGCCCGCCCCACCCGGCAACTGCTGGGCGTACGGGGTGCGCCCGTCAACACTGCGAACAACCCCACGAGTTACTGGGTGCCCAGGCACTCCCGGCGCGTCTTCGTCGAGCGGGTCGACCTGGTGTGCGGAGTCGGCTACGACCGTGCCGCCGAGGCCGGCCCGTCGGCCACCCGGTTCCACCACGTCACGGAGGTCGTCAGCGACCTGGGCGTCTTCGACTTCGCCACCCCGGACCACACGATGCGGCTGCGCTCGCTGCACCCGGGGGTCACGGTCGAGCAGGTCGTCGAGGCCACCGGCTTCACGCTCACCGTCCCGGACGAGGTGCCGCACACCCGGGAGCCCACCGCCGAGGAGCTGCGGATCGTCCGGGAGGTCGTCGACCCGACGGGCGCCCGCGACCGTGAGGTGCCCGCATGAGCGGCGCCACGATCGCCACCGCCCTCACCGAACTGGTCGGAGTGCGCACCCCCATCGTCCAGACCGGCATGGGGTGGGTGGCAGGCCCCCGCCTGGTCTCCGCCGCCGCCGACGCCGGTGCCCTCGGGATCCTGGCGTCCGCCACCATGACCCCGGACCAGCTCCGTTCGGCCGTACGTGAGGTCAAGTCCCGTACGGACGCGCCTTTCGGGGTCAATCTGCGGGCCGACGCCGCGGACGCGGGGGACAGGGTGCGGATCATTCTCGACGAGGGCGTGAAAGTGGCCTCGTTCGCACTCGCGCCGCGGCCGGAACTGATCGCCCGTCTGAAGGACGCCGGAGTCGTCGTCATCCCCTCCGTGGGCGCCCGGCGGCATGCCGAGAAGGTCGCGGCCTGGGGCGCCGACGCCGTTCTCGTGCAGGGAGGCGAGGGCGGCGGCCACACGGGCAGCGTCGCCACCACCGTGCTGCTGCCGCAGGTCGTGGACGCCGTGGAGATCCCGGTGATCGCCGCCGGCGGATTCCGGGACGGACGCGGCCTGGTGGCGGCTTTGGCCTACGGCGCCGCCGGAGTGGCCATGGGCACCCGCTTCCTGCTCACTTCCGACAGCACCGTCCCCGACGCCGTGAAGGCCCGCTACCTGGCGGCGGGCGTCCAGGACGTCGTCGTCACCACCAAGGTCGACGGCCTGCCCCACCGGATGCTGCGCACCGACCTCGTGGACGCCCTGGAGCGGTCCGGCCGCACGGCCGCCCTCCTGCGCGCGTTCCGCCATGCCTCCGCCTTCAGGCGGGAGTCAAATATGAGCTGGGCCGGCCTGGTGCGTGACGGCCTGGCGATGAAGCACGGCAGACAACTGACCTGGAGCCAGGTCCTCCTGGCGGCCAACACCCCGATGCTCCTCAGGGCCGCGATGGTCGACGGCCGCACCGACCTCGGCGTGATGGCCTGCGGCCAGGTCGGCGGACTGATCGACGACCTCCCCTCCTGCGCCGAACTCGTCGAAAGGATCATGGCGGAGGCACACGCCACGCTGGGGCGGCTGCCGGCCCCGTCATGCGAGCACCCGGGCGCGGCATGCGGCCGGTGTGCCCCAGGCGTCGCGCAGCGGGCGGGCCTTGCGGATCCACAGTGACAGGTCCAGTTCCCAGGTGTAGCCGAGGGCGCCGTGCAGTTGCAGGGCCGTACGCGCCGCAGCGTGGGCGGCTTCGCCTGCCGCCACCTTCGCCGCGGCGACTTCCCGGCCCGCCGCCGGATCGTCCGCCGCCAGGGTCAGGGCCGCGGCGTGCACCAGCGGCTGGGCGAACTCCAGGGCGACGAGGGTGTCGGCCAGGCGGTGTTTCACCGCCTGGAACGAGCCGACGGCCACCCCGAACTGGGTGCGCCGCCGGACGTACGCAACGGTCCGTTCCAGCAGGGTGCGTCCCAGCCCGAGCGCCTGCGCGGCCGTGGCCAGCGCCGCGACATCGGCGGCGTGCGCGGCTGCCGCCGCGACCTCCGGTCCCTCCAGCAGGACGGCCCCGCCGAGCGGGCGGGCCAGTCGCCGCGCCGGGTCGGCCGACGGCTGCACCGGGCCGTGCGATTCCGCGAGGCGTACGGTGTCGCCCGCCACGACGAACACCGCGTCGGCGGCGTCGGCGTCCAGGGCGTACGGGCTGCCGCCGGGGGAGGGGACGCACAGGGACGCCACAGCCTCGCCGGACGCGAGCCGCGGCAGCCAGTCACGGGCCGCGTCGCCCCCGAGCCGGCCCAGCAGCGCACCGGCGGCCGCCGTCTCGGCCAGCGGGCCGGGAACCGCATGGCGGCCCAGTTCGCCGAAGGCGACGGCGAGTTCGACGGGCAGCGGACCCAGACCCCCGTGCTCCTCGTGAACGGCGAGGGCGAAGACGCCGGCCTTCGCGAGCCGGGCCCACAGGGCGCGTCCGGGCCCGGGATCGCCGGACGCCCAGGCCCGTACGACGCCGGGTGTGCCGGCGGATCCCAGCATGCCGTCCAGAGAGCGGGCGAACTCCCGCTGCTCGTCGTCGAGGAGGAACCGCATCAGCGGCGGCCCTTCGGCAGGCCCAGCAGCCGCTCGGCGATGATGTCGCGCTGGATCTCATTGGTGCCGGCGTAGATCGGCCCGGCCAGGGAGAACGTGTGCCCCTCCGCCCAACTTCCGTGCGCAGGTGCCTCGGTGGCCTCGTCGGACAGCTCGCCGTAGGGGCCGAGCAGATCGAGGGCGGTCTCGTGCAGGGCGATGTCCAGCTCGGACCAGAAGACCTTGTTGAGGCTGGACTCGGCGCCGATCTCCCCGCCCGCGGCGATGCGCGAGGCATGGGCGTAGGTGAACAGCTGGTAGGAGCGGGCGCCGATCACCGCGTCGGCGACCCGGTCGCGCAGCGCCGTGTCGCCGGGGTCGGCGGTGGTGCGCCACAGCGCGGTCAGCCGGTCCGCCGCGGCGGTGAACCGGCCGGGGCTGCGCAGGGTCAGCCCGCGCTCGTTGCCGGTGGTGCTCATCGCGACCCGCCAGCCCTGGCCCGGCTCGCCGATGACGTCCTCGTCCGGTACGAACACGTCGTCGAGGAAGATCTCGGCGAAGGCGGGCTTGCCGTCCAGCCGCCCGATGGGCCGAACGGTCACCCCGTCCGCGTCCAGTGGGAACATCAGGTACGTCAGGCCCCGGTGCGGCCGGTCCGCCTCCGGTTCGCTGCGGAACAGGCCGAACGCGCGGTCGGCGAAGGCCGCCCGGGACGACCAGGTCTTCTGGCCGCTGATGCGCCAGCCGCCCTTCGCCCGCACGGCGGTGGACCGCAGCGAGGCCAGGTCGGACCCCGCCTCCGGTTCGGACCAGGCCTGTGCCCAGATCACCTCACCGCTCGCCATGGGCGGCAGGACGCGCTCACGCTGCTCGTCGGTGCCGTGCTCGAAGAGGGTGGGCGCGAGGAGGCTGATGCCGTTCTGGGAGACCCGGGCCGGCGCGCCGGCCCGGTGGTACTCCTCCTCGAAGATCAGCCACTCCAGCAGGGAGGAGCCCCGGCCGCCGAACGCCTCGGGCCAGGAGACCACCGACCAGCGGTTGGCGAACAATGTGCGCTCCCAGTCCCGGTGGGCGGCGAACCCCTCGGCGGTCTCCAGCGACGGGAGCGGGAGGGCCGGCACATGGGAGGCGAGCCAGTCCCGGACCTCGGTGCGGAAGGCGTCCTCGGCCGCCGTGAAGTCGGGGTCCATCAGCCGCCCGCCTCCTTCATCGCGCGCACGTCCATCCCGCCGAGCGGGTCGTCGCCCGTCTCCGCGTTGTGGGCGTGGGCGAGATGGTGCAGCCCGAAGACCGAGTCCAGCCCCGAGTGCAGGCCCTGGAGGTCCTCGGCCTGATTGACGGCCCGCTTCGTCAGCGCCAGTCCCATCCGGGGCATCGCCGCGATCCTCTCCGCCAACTCCAGGCTGTGCCGGCTGAGTTCCTCCCGGGGCACGACCCGGTTGACCATGCCGACCTCGTAGGCGCGTCGCGCGCTCATCCGGTCGCCGGTGTAGAGGAACTCCTTGGCGATCCGCGGCGGCATCACCCACGGGTGGGCGAAGTACTCCACCCCCGGGATGCCCATACGCACCACCGGGTCGGCGAAGAAGGCGTCCTCGGAGGCGACGATCAGATCACAGACCCAGGCGAGCATCAGCCCCCCGGCCACGCACGCACCCTGCACCGAGGCGATGACCGGCTTGGGCAGTTCGCGCCACCGCCGGCACATGCCCAGGTACACCTCGGACTCGCGGGCGAAGCGGCTCTCCGCCCCCGACTTACGCGAGTGGTCCCACCACAGCCCGGCCCTGCGGTCGAACGGCAGATGCGCGTCCCGCTCCGGGGTGCCGATGTCATGGCCCGCGGAGAAGTGCCGCCCCGCTCCGGCGAGGATTACGACCCTCACCTCGTCGTCGTCCGCCGCCCGGTAGAAGGCCCGGTCCAGGGCGTAGGTCATGGCGGAGTTCTGGGCGTTGCGGTATTCGGGCCGGTCCATCGTCACCAGGGCGACGGAGCCGCGGCGCTCGTAACGGACGGGCTCCGAGGGCGTGGTGCGGGCAGTGGGCATCCGCATCCTCCTTCCCTAACAAGTGTTTGGTAGGTTAACCTACGGTGCGTCAGCCGTCGAGAGACGCCGGGAGCCCCGGGAGGTACGCCCATGACGTCGGCCCCGCCGCCGTACCTGCCGGGCCATCACCTGCTGGACGGCCGTACGGCCGTCGTCACCGCCGCCGCCGGTGCCGGGATCGGCGGCGCGACCGCCCGGCGGCTGCTGGAGGAGGGCGCCCGGGTCGTGGTCTCCGACGCCCACGTCCGCCGGCTCAAGGCGTCCGAGGCGGAACTGGCCGGTGAGTTCGGCGCGGACCGCGTCACCGCACTGCCTTGCGACGTCACGGACGAGGAGCAGGTCGGCGCGCTGTTCGAGCACGCCGAGGAACAGCACGGACGCCTGGACATCGTCGTCAACAACGCGGGCCTCGGCGGCACCGCCGACCTCGTCGACATGACCGACGAGCAGTGGGACAAGGTCCTCGACGTCACGCTGAGCGGCACCTTCCGCTGCACCCGCGCCGCGCTGCGCCGGATGAAGGCCGCGGGCGGCGGCGGTGTCGTCATCAACAACGCCTCGGTGGTCGGCTGGCGCGCACAGCGGGGGCAGGCGCACTACGCCGCCGCGAAGGCCGGGGTCATGGCGCTCACCCGGTGCGCCGCGGTGGAGGCCGCCGCGTACGGCGTGCGGGTGAACGCCGTCTCCCCGAGCCTGGCCATGCATCCGCACCTCGCCAAGGTCACCACCCCTGAGCTGCTGGAGGAACTGACCGGCCGGGAGGCCTTCGGACGCCACGCCGAACCGTGGGAGGTGGCCAACGTGATCGTGTTCCTGGCCAGCGGCTACTCGTCGTACCTGACCGGCGAGGTGCTGTCGGTCAGCAGCCAGCACCCGTGAGGCGAGAATGGCCCGGTGCCGAACAGCAAGAGCAACAGCGACCGTAAGAAGAGCTCGGTGAGCCCGCCCGAGCGGCGCGAGGAACTCCTGGCCATCGCGGCCCAGGTGTTCGCCGCGCAGGGCTACAACGCCACCACCGTCCGCAAGATCGCGGACGCGGCGGGGATGCTGGCGGGCAGCCTCTACTACCACTTCGACTCCAAGGAGTCGATGCTGGACGAGATCCTCTCGGGCTTCCTGGACGAGCTCTGGGCACGGTACGACGCCGTGCTCTCCGCCGGGCTCGGCCCCCGGGAGACGCTGGAGGCCCTCGTCACCGAGTCCTTCCGGGAGATCGACCGCCACCTCGACGCGGTCGCCATCTACCAGAAGGAGTCCAGACACCTCGGGACGCAACCGCACTTCGCCTATCTCGTCGAGTCGCAGCAGAAGTTCGAGAAGGCGTGGCTGGGCACGCTGGAACGCGGAGTGTCCGCCAAGGTCTTCCGCGCCGACCTGGACGTACGGCTCACCTACCGCTTCGTGCGCGACACGGTCTGGGTCGCCGCGTCCTGGTACCGGCCCGGCGGTCGGCACAGCCCGGAGGAGATCGCCCGCCAGTACCTGTCGATGGTGCTGGAGGGCATCGCGCCACGCGACTCGTAGGCGGAGCCGCACATCGCAGACCCGCACCTCGCAGACACGGAGAAGCGAACACGGAGAAGGAGACGCCATGGCCGAGGCCTACATCGTCGAAGCGGTGCGCACCCCGGTCGGCCGGCGGGGCGGCGGGCTGTCCGCCGTCCACCCGGCCGACCTCGGCGCGCACGTGCTGACCGCGCTGATGGAGCGCTCCGGCGTCGACCCGGCCGCCGTCGAGGACGTGATCCTCGGCTGCCTCGACACCGTCGGCCCGCAGGCCGGTGACATAGCCCGCACCAGCTGGCTGGCCGCCGGACTGCCGGAAGAGGTGCCCGGGGTGACGGTCGACCGTCAGTGCGGCTCCTCGCAGCAGGCCCTGCACTTCGCCGCACAGGGCGTCCTCTCCGGCACCCAGGACCTGGTCGTCGCCGGCGGTGTGCAGAACATGTCGCAGATCCCCATCGCCTTCGCCACCCGGCAGGCAGCCGAACCGCTGGGCCTGACCGAAGGGCCGTTCGCCGGCTCGGTCGGCTGGCGGTCCCGCTACGGCGACCGGCCCGTCAACCAGTTCCTCGGCGCCGAGGAGATCGCCCGCAAGTGGGACATCACCCGGGAGGCCATGGAGGAGTTCGCGCTGCGCTCCCACCAGCGGGCGATCCGGGCGGTCGACGAGGGCCGCTTCGACCGGGAGACCGTCGCGTACGGCGACATGACCCACGACGAGGGGCCGCGCCGCGACACCAGTCCCGAGCGGATGGCCGCACTGCAGCCGCTGGTGGAGGGCGGCCGGCTGACGGCCGCGCTCTCCTCCCAGATCTCCGACGGCGCCTCGGCCGTGCTCCTCGCGTCGGAACGGGCCGTACGGGAGCACGGTCTGGCCCCGCGCGCCCGCGTCCACCACCTCTCGGTGCGCGCCGAGGACCCGATCCGCATGCTGTCCGCCCCGATCCCCGCCACCGCGTACGCCCTGAAGAAGTCCGGGATGACGCTCGACGACATCGACCTGGTCGAGATCAACGAGGCCTTCGCGTCGGTGGTACTGGCCTGGCTGAAGGAGACCGGCGCCGACCCGGAGAAGGTCAACGCCAACGGCGGCGCGATCGCCCTCGGCCACCCCCTCGGCGCCACCGGTACCCGGCTGATGACCACGCTCCTGCACGAACTGGAACGCACCGGCGGCCGCTACGGCCTGCAGACGATGTGCGAGGGCGGCGGTCAGGCCAATGTGACCATCGTCGAGCGCCTCTGACGCGACGGCGCCCCGCCGGCGGCCCCCGCCCTCACCCGCAGGGTCACAACGACCCGGGCGCCGTCATCCAGCGCCACTGGGTGAACTGCTCCAGGCTGGCGGTCCCGCCGATGCGGGAGGCGTTGCCCGAGACGCCCATGCCGCCGAACGGCGCGTTCGCGGCGTCCTTGGCGGACACGTCGTTGATGTGGATCATGCCGGTGCGCAACCGCTGCGCGAAGGCGGTCGCCCGGGGGACGGACCGGGAGTGGACGGCGGCGGTCAGGCCGTAGGCGGTGTCGTTGGCGATCTCCACGGCCTGGTCCTCGCCGTGGAACGGGATGACGGGAGCGACAGGTCCGAAGATCTCCTCGGTGAAGACCGGCATGGTCCGGTCGACGCGGTCCAGCACGGTGGGCGGATAGAAGAGCCCCTTGCGGGTGCCCCCGGCCAGCACACGCGCCCCGCCGGCCACGCTCTCGTCCACGATCCGCTCGATCCGGGCCGCCTGCCGCTCGCTGATGACCGGACCGATCGCCACGCCGTCGGCGCGGGGGTCCCCGATGGGCAACGCCTTCGCCTGCCGGACGAGCGCCTCGATGTACGCCTCGACGACATCCGCGTGCACCACATGGCGTCCGGCGGCGACGCAGGCCTGGCCCTGATAGCCGAACGAGCTGACGGCCCCCGCCGCGGCGGCCGCCTCCACGTCCGCGTCCGACAGCACGACGATCGAGTTCTTGCCGCCCAGCTCCAGCGACACGCGTTTGAGCCCCTCGCCCGCGACCCGGGCCACTTCCCGCCCGGCCTCGGTCGAGCCGGTGAACGAGACCATCGCGACATGCCGGTCGGCGACGACCGCGCGCCCGGTCTCCGCGCCGCCGGGAAGGACGTGCAGCACGCCGTCGGGCAGCCCGGCCTCCTGGAACAGCCGCGCGACGAGAACACCGCCGGACACCGGGGTGAGTGGGTCCGGCTTGAGCAGCGCGGCGTTGCCGAGGACCAGCGCCGGCGCCAGTGCCCGCATCGCGAACAGCAGCGGCGCGTTCCACGGGGCGATGACCCCCACCACCCCGAGCGGCACCCGCCACGCCAGACTCGTCCCGCCGGGCACCTGCGGGGTGAGGACCTCGCCCGGGGGCAGCGACGCGAGCCCGATCGCGTGCTGCAACTGACCGAGCCCGGCCGCGATCTCGTAGTCGCCCTTGGCGGGGACGCCACCCGACTCCTGGACGATCCATTCGCGGACCGCCTCGCTGTGCTCACGCAGGGCACGATCGGCACGCGACAGGACGTCGATCCGTTCCGACACCGTGGCCGCCGCCCATGCCGCCCCGGCCCGGGCCGCCCGGGCACCGGCCCGCGCGACATCCGCCGGGGAGGCCACGCCCACCTCCGCCAGTGGCTCGCCGGTGGCCGGTTCGATCACCCCGAGGGTGCCGCCCTCGGCGGCCCGCCAGCCCTCGCTGTAGATCCTTCCGGTCCACTCGGCCGCGCTGGGCCAGGTCCGCTCGCCGGTGACAGTCATGTCACGCCCTCCGCCCTGGTCGGTGGATCCGGGCCCCGGCCCTCCCGCGCGGCCGTTCAGCGTTCCAGGCCATTCAACTCGGGAAAGGGGGTATCTGCCATTCTTGGGACATAGATGAACGAAAGGGAAAGAGCGCGGCAAGAATGCGGCAAAAACACTGAGCGGCTGAGGCGGATTGAGGCTTCATGGCGAGATCAGCGTCCGTTCCGGGTGAGGACCGCGGTGCCTCGCCGCAGGACCTCGTCGACGAGGCGGGCACCGCGAAGGCCGTCGTGGACGAACGCGGCATCGTCCGGGGATGGAGCGAAGGGGCCCGCAGGCTGCTCGGCTACCGGGACTCGGAGGTCGTCGGCCGGTCAGGGGCCGCACTGCTCGCCCACGGAATCCCGCCGGACCTGCCCGGCTCCCTGAACACCCTCCCCAGGTGGAGCGGAAGGGTGACGCTGCTGCACCGCGAGGGGCGCCCCTTGACCGTGAACCTGCTGGCACACCTCCGGCAGGACGGCGACGGCCAGGACGAGTGGCTGTTGCTCGCGGCGGTCACCCCTTCCCGGGTCAGCCCCGATGACGACGGGTTCCTCAGGAGGAGCTTCACCCAGTCCACCTGCACGACGGCGCTGTACGACACCCGCCTGCGGCTGGTCATGGCGAACGCGGACATGGAACGGGTGATCGGCCTGCCCGAGGAGGCGATGCGCGGGCTGCGCGTCTCCGAGATCGTGCACCACCCGCAGGCCGACCGCACCGAGCGGCACATGCGGCGTGCGCTGGAGACCGGCCGGCGGCAGGACCTCGAGGTGTCGCTGCACCTGGCGGGCCACGAACGCGCCACCGTGTGGACGGTGGCCCTGGCCCCGGTGCGGGCGGCCGACGGCCGGACGCAGGGTGTGCTGCTCTCGGCGCACGACATGACCGAGCAGCACCTTTCCCGGCAGCGGCTGGCCCTGGTGAACGAGGCGAGCCGGCGCATCGGCAGCACGCTCGACCTGGTCCGTACGGCGCAGGAACTCGCCGATGTGGCCGTCCCCCAGCTCGCCGACTTCGTCACCGTCGACCTGCTGCCCTCCATCGAGGGCGATGCGGACCCGCCCTCGGGAGCCCCCCGCGGCCCTGTGCGGCTACGTCGGGTCGCCCACCAGTCGGTTCTCGAGGGCTGCCCCGAGACGGTGGTCCCGAACGGGACCGTGGCCGTCTATCCGCACCGGTCGACGGCGGCCGAGTGCCTGGCCGCGGGCCGGCCGCTGATCCAGCGGGTCACCGCCGAGGCGATGGAGTACGTGCTGCGCCAGACCCCCGAGCGGGCCGAACGCATGCGACGGTTCGGGTTCCACTCGGTCCTGGCCGTGCCCCTGCGGGCACGGGGCATCACCCTGGGCGTGGCCACCTTCTCCCGCCACCGGACCCCGGAACCCTTCGAACAGGACGACCTGCTGCTCGGCCAGGAGATCACCGAGCGGGCCGCCCTCAGCATGGACAACGCACGCCGCTTCACCCGTGAGCGCACCACCTCCCTCACCCTGCAGAGCAGTCTCCTGCCGCAACGGCTGCCCGAGCAGTCCGCCCTCGACATCGCCTCCCGCTATCTGCCCGCCAGCGCACAGGCCGGGGTCGGCGGCGACTGGTTCGACGTCATCCCGCTGTCCGGTGCCCGCGTCGCACTGGTCGTCGGCGATGTCGTCGGTCACGGCATCCAGGCCTCGGCCTCCATGGGGCGGCTGCGGACCGCCGTCCGAACCCTGGCCGACGTGGACCTCCCGCCCGACGAACTGCTGACCCACCTGGACGACCTGGTCACCCACCTGGCCGCGGGAGCCGACACCGCGGGCGAGGTCGGAGCCACGTGCCTGTACGCCGTGTACGACCCGGTGTCCCGCCGATGCTCCCTGGCGCGCGCGGGGCACCCCGTCCCGGCGCTGGCCACACCGGGCGGTGTGGTGGAGTTCCTCGACATCCCGGTGGGGCCTCCTCTGGGGCTGGGCAATCTGCCCTTCGAGGCCGTCGATCTGGAACTGCCCGAAGGCAGCGTTCTCGCGTTGTACACCGACGGCCTGGTCGAATCCCGGTTCCGTGACATCGACGACGGCATGGACACCCTGCTCCAAGTGCTGGGGCGGTCCGGCAGCTCGCTCGAGAGCACCTGCGAAGCGGTGCTGCGGGCCATGCTCCCGGACCGGCCGGCCGACGACGTGGCCCTGCTCGTGGCCCGCACCCGCGCCCTCGACGCCGCCCGCGTGGCCACCTGGGAGGTACCCCCCGACACCGCCGCGGTCGCCGCGGCACGCAAGAACGCCTGCCGGCAGCTGGCCGACTGGGGTCTCGACGAGTACGTGTTCGTCACCGAACTCGTGGTCAGCGAGCTGGTCACCAACGCCGTCCGGCACGCACGACCGCCCATCGAACTGAGGCTGATCTACGACCGCGCCCTCATCTGCGAGGTGTCGGACGGCAGCACCACCGCCCCGCACATGCGCCGGGCCCGCACCTATGACGAGGGCGGCCGCGGACTGCTCCTCGTCGCCCAGCTGTGCCAGGGCTGGGGCGCCCGGCAGACACCCAACGGCAAGATCATCTGGGCTGAGCAGGCGTTCCCCGAGGCGGGACTTCCCGACGCGTGAGTGTCCGGCGGGCGCGGAGCGGACTTTTTGCAGAGTCTGCATCTTTGCGTACTATGAAAATATGACGGAGGGGAACCCGGCGGGCGTCGGGCTGCGTGAGCGGAAGAAGCGGGCGACACGCGCCGCGCTGGTCGCGGCCGCGGTGCGCCTGGCCGCCGAGCACGGGGCGGAGAACATCACCGTCGACGCGATCAGCGAGGCGGCCGGGGTGTCCGCTCGCACGTTCTTCAACTACTTCGACTCCCGTGACGACGTCTTCGTGATGATCGGTGCCGAGTCGAGCGCGAGGGTCCGGGACGCCGTGCTGGCGGCGCCCTCCGGCCTCTCCCCGTTGCGGGTGCTGCGCGACGCCATGGCGACCGAACTGGCGGAGGTCGAGCAGCACCAGGAACTGTGGCGCCTGTACTCCGAGGTGCTGCGCCGCTCGCCGCATCTCCTCGCGCGCAGTCTCGGCGCCCACATGGCCGACGAACTCGCCCTGGCGGAAACGCTCGCCGAGCGCATCGGCGCCGGCTCCCCGCTCTTCCGCGAGGACCGCACCGAGCCGGCGTCGCCGGACGACGAACGCCGCAGGCGGGCACTGGGCCTCTACCCGCGCCTGCTCGCCGCTGTCGGCGTCACCGCGGTCCGGGTCGCCGTCGAGCACTGGTGCGTCCGGCAGGACGACCTCGCCTTCGTGGATGTCTTCCGGGAGACGTTCGAGCATCTCGCCGCCGGCCTCCCGGCCCCGTCAGCGGCGGAACCGGCGGACCGGTAGCCCCGCGTCGCCATCGCCCTCTCCACACCGTGAAAGAGAACAAGTGAATCCTTCAGCGGCGCCCGTCGAGGCGTCACCGTCCGCCATGTCCAACCGGCAGATACTCCAGGCCATGTCAGGCCTGATGGCGGGCATGTTCGTCGCCATCCTGGCCGGCACCGTGGTCTCCAACGCCCTGCCCCGCATCATCGCCGACCTCGGGGCCAGCCAGTCCTCCTACACCTGGGTCGTCACCGCCGAACTGCTGGCCATGACGGCGACCGTGCCCCTGTGGGGCAAGCTGTCCGACCTCTACAACCAGAAACTGCTGCTCCAGCTCTCCCTGGGCCTGTTCGTCGTGGGCTCGCTGCTGGCCGGCTTCTCCCACGACGTGGGGCTGCTCATCTTCAGCCGGGTGGCGCAGGGCGTCGGGGCCGGCGGCCTCACGGCACTGGCCCAGGTCGTGATGGCCGCGATCATCCCGCCGCGCAGGCTCGGCCGGTACGCCGGGATCTTCGGGGCCGTGTTCGCCGTGGGCACCGTGGCCGGCCCGCTGATCGGCGGAGTCCTGGTGGACACCTCCTGGCTCGGCTGGCGCTGGTGCTTCTTCATCGGGGTGCCCTTCGCCCTGCTCGCCATCGCCCTGCTCCAGCGCACGCTCCACCTGCCCACCGTCCGCCGCGAGGCGAAGATCGACTACCTGGGTGCCTTCCTGATCGTCGCGGGCGTCTGCGCCCTGCTGATCTGGGTGACGCTCGCGGGCAACGAGTTCGACTGGGCGTCGTGGCAGACGGCCGCGCTGACCGGCGGGGGAGTGCTGCTGCTGGTCCTCGCGGTCCTCGTCGAGGCGAAGGTCGCCGAGCCGGTCATCCCGCTCGGCATCTTCCGCAACCGGACCGTCACGCTCACCACCGTCGCCAGCCTGTTCGTCGGCGTGGCCATGTTCGGCGGCACGGTCTTCCTGTCGCAGTACTTCCAGGTCTCCCTGGGCAAGTCCCCGACCATCGCGGGCCTGATGAGCCTGCCCATGATCCTCGGCCTGCTGCTCTCCTCCACCGTCGCGGGGCAGATCATCAGCTCGACCGGCCGGTGGAAGGTGTACCTCGTCGCGGGCGGCGTCACCATGACCGTCGGGCTCGGACTGCTCTCCACGATCGGGGCCGACACCCCCTTCGGTCTGCTCAGCCTCTACATGGCGATCATGGGTATCGGCGTCGGCATGCTGATGCAGAACCTGGTGCTGGCCGCGCAGAACGACGTTCCCGCGGCCGAACTGGGCGCCGCGACCTCGGTGTTGTCCTTCTTCCGCAGCATGGGCGGCACCATCGGGACCAGCGTGCTCGGCGCGATCCTGGCGAACCGGGTCGCCTCCGAGATGACCAAGAGCCTCCAGGGCGCCAAAGCCGCCGGGGGCGGAGGCCAGGCCGGGCACGGGGGAGTGCCCGACATGAGCGCCCTGCCGGCGCCGATGCGGGACATCGTGAAGCACGCCTACGGGGTCGCCACGGCCGAACTCTTCCTCGTGGCCACGCCCTTCGCGGCGCTCGCGCTGATCGCCGTGCTGTTCATCAAGGAGAAGCCGCTGAAGACCACCAGCGGAATGGAGCGGCTCTCCGAGGAGGCCGGGGACGGAACGCTTCCGCGCGTCGAGGCAGGCACCTGACCGGACGGGATGCCGCAGAGCCCGCCGGTGGCCGGTCAGACGGGGAGGACGAACGGAGGATGCGCGCCGTTGAGGAAGTAGTCCCCGACGTCGCGGAGCCGGTGGGCGACGGGCTCGTACAGGGTGTGGGTACGGGCGTTGCGCCAGAAGCGGTCGAAGCCCAGCCGCGCGGACGCCGAGCGGGCGCCGATGATGTCGAGGGCACGGGCGGTGCACTCCTGCGCGGCCCCGGAGGCGGCGGCTTCGGCCATGGCCACGAGGACGGAGATCTCCGCGTACTCCTCGTAGCCGAGGTCCTCGCCCCGGGCCAGCCCGTCGAGCACGGCATGCCGCCCCTGGTCGGCGAGAGCGGACGCGGAGCGGGTCAGCACCGTGAGCTCCCCGTACGCGGTCAGCACCTGCGGGTCCTGCGGCGAGCCGACCGGCCAGTCGGGGTGCCAGTGGGAAAGGCCGGCCCTGCTGTACTCGCGGGCCTCGGCGAGCACTCCTTCCGCCATGCCGAGACGAAGCTGCACCGACAGGAGTCGGCCCACCGGTGACGCCATCGAGGTCAGGGGCGACAGGGCGTCCTCGTCCACGGCGAGCGAGCCCAGGATGTCCTGCGCGCTGACGGGCACGGAGTCGAACTCCACGCTGCCGCCGGCCGCGAGCCGCTGGCCGAACGGATCGGCGTCACCGTCCGTCACCACGCCCGGAAGGGCGGGATCGACCACGAGGGCCACCGGCTCGCCGGTGTCGGCCCGCACCGCCCGCACGGCGAGGCGGTCGGCGACCAGGGCACCGGCGGCATAGCTCTGCCGGCCGTTCAGTACGTACCCCGTCGCGTTCCTGGCCAGCGCCAGAGCCGGCTCCTGCCGCGCCAGACCACCACCCCAGCACCACTGCTCCGCGGCGGAGCGCTGCTCCAGCCGGACGGCGAGAGCGGGGTCGGTGAGGAGCCGCGCACTCCACGACATGAAGTAGTGACAGCCGAGCAGTTGGCCGATCGCGCCGTCGGCCGCCGCGATCTCCCGGACCACCGCGTAGGCCGTGGTCCAGTCCCCGCCGCCGCCCCCGAGCCCGGCCGGGACGAGGAGCGTCAGCAGCCCCGACTCGCGCAGCCGGGACACCTCGTCGAACGGGGGCTTGCCCGCCTGCTCCCTGGCCACCGCGTCCGTGGCCAGGTCGTCCGCGGTCTCGCGGGCCACGCGCAGCCAGTGCGCGCTCCCCGGTCCGGTCCGGTCGAGCTCGGAGTCGGGGCCGGACGGCGCAGGGGCAACGCCCATGGCTGAGGTCTCCTCACATGGTTGTGTGGGGCATGCACATCATCCTGCGCAGCAGTGCAAGGCCCCGTCAATACTTTCCTAGTAATTCCATAGGGAACGTAGGGAAAGGCGATACGCGGCCAGCCGGGCCCGCAACCGCTGCACCGGCGTGGGCGGCAGGGCCCGCGCGGCCCCGCGGGCGTAGTGGCGCTCGACGTAGAACTGCCCCACGCTGAGCACGGTGGTGACGGCGATGTACCAGAGCGTGGCGACCACGAGCAGCGGGATGACCTGGTACGTCTGGTTGTAGACCAACTGCACCGAGTACAGCAGGTCGTGCACGGCCAGAACGCTGACGATGCTCGTGCCCTTCAGGGTGCCGATCAGCATGTTGCCGGCGGTCGGGACGATCGAGCGCATCGCCTGCGGCACGACGATCCGGCGCAGGGTGCGTGCCCTGCCGATCCCGAGGGCCTGCGCGGCCTCGGTCTGCCCGGCATCGACCGAGAGGATGCCACCGCGCACCACCTCGGCGGCGTAGGCGGCCTCGTGCAGGGTCAGGCCGATGACGGCCGTGAGGGCCGGTCCGAGCAGGTTGACGGTCTTGACGGTGACGAACTGCGGGCCGAACGGGATGCCGAGGCCGAGCGTCGGGTAGAGGGCGCCGATGTTGAACCAGAACAGCAGCTGCACCAGCAGGGGAGTGGACCGGAAGATCCACACGAAACCCCAGCTCAGCGTGGTCAGCACCGGGTTGGCGGACAGCCGCATCACGGCCAGCGGAATGCCGAGCAGAAAGCCGAGCACCATCACCAGCCCGGTGAGCCACAGGGTGAGCAGCAGACCGTCGAGCACGGCGGCACTGGTGAAGTAGCCGCCGACCACGTCCCACTGGAAGGCACGGTTGCGGACGACGGAGTTCACCACCATCGCGAAGAGCAGCAGCGCGACGGTGGCCGACAGCAGGCGGCCGACGCGCCGGCGCGGCACGATCCGTGGGAGATCCTCGGCGGCCCCGGACCTGGGCTCGGAAGCCTGGCCGGAGGTTTTCGCGCCGCCCGTGGACGGTGCGGGCGCGGGGTTGTGGAGCGACGCGGTGAGGTCGGAAGGCGAGGCCATCAGGGCTCTCCAGGGGAGGGAGGCGTGGCGTGGATACGGGGCCTGAGCCCGGCTGGGGCGTCATCACGCTCGCCGCGTCCCTCAACGCGGTGCCGCCGATGGTAAGGGCGGTGCGCCCGGCCGTGTCAACCGGGCACAGGAAAAGCTCACCTCACGTCCGGCATCCGAACCACGGTTGACGAGGAGCGAGTTGTCCTGCTCAATTGGTCGTATGAATGCCGAGCAGCGCCTGGTCATCCGTGGCCACATCGACTTCGGTCGGGTGTGGTCCGCGGCGTGTTGCGCCTGACGCGGCAGCGGGCCGTCTGACCGGCCCTTCCCTCCCTCGGTGTCCCCGTAGCGGGCCGAGTCCTCTTTTCGACACGCGCTGCCGCCGCTCCACCTTGCCAGGGGCCCGCACCCCGGCGTCATCACCCCTGCTCTTCTCCCGGATCACCCCGCCCTGAGGCGCCGTCGCACACGACCGTGCCGAGGGCTGCCCCGCCCTGCCCGCGTACGAACGCGACGCAGTGCCAGAGGACTTGAGGAAAGGCCGTACCCATGCCCGTGGAATTCCTCGGCATCGCCGCGACCAACGACGGTTCCGAAATCACCCCGCGCTCCGGCGCGGCCTTCGACAAGGAGTACACGCTCCGGCTCGCCCGGGCCCACGAGGAACACGGCTGGGACCGGGTGCTGTTCGCCTACGGCTCCGGCTCGCCCGACCCGGCACCGGCCGCCGCCTACATCGCGAGCAGGCTGGACCGGCTCCAGATCCTCCTCGCCCACCGGCCGAACGTCTCGTACCCGACATACGCCGCGAAGACCTTCGCGACCCTCGACCAGATCAGCGAGGGCCGTCTGACCGTGCACTTCATCACCGGAGGCAACGACCGGGAACAGGGCCGCGAGGGAGACGTCCTCACCAAGGACGAGCGCTACGCCCGCACCCGGGAGTACATCCGGATCGTCAAGAAGATCTGGACCACCCACGAGCCGTTCGACCACGAGGGCGAGCACTACCGCTTCCACGACTTCGTCAGCGACGTCTTCCCCGTCCAGCAGCCGCGCCCGAACGTCTCGTTCGGCGGGTCGTCACCCGCCGCGTACGCGGCGGGCGGCGCCGAGGCCGACATCTACTGCCTCTGGGGAGAGCCGCTGGAGAGGACCGCCGAGCAGATCGAGGCCGTGAAGGCGGCGGCCCGTGCGGCCGGCCGCACCGACGTGCCGCGCATCCAGGTGGCGTTCCGCCCGATCATCGCCCCCACCGAGGAACTGGCCTGGGAGAAGGCCCACCGCACGGTCGGCGCGATCAAGGCCCGCAGGGAGCGCGGCGAGGCGGTCACCAAGCGCCACAACGGACAGGCCGGGCCCCAGAACACCGGATCGCAGCGGCTGATCGCCATCGCCGAGGCGGGGGAGCGCTACGACCGCGCCCTGTGGACCCCGACCGCCGCCGCCACCGGCGGCGCGGGCAACTCCAACGCCCTGGTCGGCACCCCCGAGACCGTCGCCCAGGCCCTGCTCGACTACTACGACCTCGGCGTCGACATCCTCTCCGCCCGCGGCTACGACCTGCTGGGCGACGCCATCGACTTCGGGCGTCACGTGATCCCGATCGTCCGCGAGGAGGTCGCCAAGCGGGACGCCGAGCGGGCGGCCCGCGGGACGCAGACCCTCACGGCGGTGCACGGATGACCTCCGCACCGGAACTGACGTTCCTGCACGTCCCCGTCTCCGACCCCCGCGTCGAGCCACTCCTGCGTGAACTCGGCGACGAGTACTCCAGACGCTACGGCGGGGACGCGCACGCCGAGATGGCCCGCTACCCGGACGAGGAGTTCACCGCACCGTACGGCGGTCTCCTCCTGCTGCTCCTGGAGCGCGGCGAGCCCGTCGCGGGCGGCGCCTTCCGCCGGTACGACCCTGCCACCGCCGAACTGAAGCGGATCTGGACGCACTCCGCCCACCGGCGGCGCGGGCTGGCCCGGCGCGTCGTCGCCGAGCTGGAGGCCGAGGCGGCCCTCCGCGGCTACCGGCGGATCTACCTCACCACCGGTCCGCGCCAGCCCGAGGCCCGCGGCCTCTACCTCACCACCGGCTACACCCCCCTGTTCGACACGGACGCCGACCCGGAGACCATCGGCCCGCTGCCGTTCGAGAAACACCTCTCAGAGGTCCGCACGAAGTGAGCATCCGCATGATCAGAACCCGCCTGCGCAGCGCCGCCGCCCTCGCGTTGCTGCCCGCCCTCGCGCTCACCGCCTGCGGCTCCGGCGGCACCGCCGGCAGCACCACCGCGGCCGCGCAGTCGCCCGCGCCCACCGACGACCCGGTCGCCGCCGTCCGCAAGGTGGACTCCGCCGCCGCCCTGCTGCCCGCCGACGTCCGCCGGTCGGGCAAGCTCCGGATCGGCAGCTCCGTCGGCTTCCCGCCCGGGGCCTACTACCCGAACGGACCCGGCAAGGCACCCGCCGGCCAGGACATCGACATCGCCGACGCGGTGGCCAAGGTCCTCGGCGTGAAGGCGGTGCGCCAGGACGCCTCCTTCGAAACGATCCTGCCCGCCCTCGGCAGCGGCAAGTACGACGTCGGCACCGGCAATTTCGGCGTCACCACGCAGCGCCTGAAGACCGTCGACTTCGTCACCTACATCAACGACGGCCAGGGCTTCGCCGTGAAGAAGGGCGGCACCGCCCTCAAGAAGAAGGTCACCGACCTCACCCAGCTGTGCGGCCTGACCATCGGAACCGGCGCCGGCACCACCTTCGAGACCACCCTCGCCGAGCAGCGGGGCGTGTGCGCGAAGGCCGGCAAGAAGCCGTACGAGGTGAAGGTCTACTCGGAGAACGCCGCGACGCTCACCGCGCTCCAGCAGGGCCGCATCGACGTGATCATGTCGACCATCAACGGCCTGCGTTACCAGGCGGCCCAGCCCGCGGCCGGGACCGCGTTCCTCGGCGAGTACCACCGCCTCGACGTCGGCTTCGCCTTCCGGAAGGGCTCCCCGCTCACCAAGGCCTTCCAGGCCGCCGTCAACGAGCTGATCGAGGACGGCACATACGCCCGGATCCTCAAGAAGTGGGGCACCTCCGCCTCCGCGATCGACACCTCGCGGATCAACCCGCCAGAGCACAGGTGACCCATGAGCAGTGACACCATCACCGAACCGGCCCCCCGAGCGGTCGAGGACCCGGCCGCGCTGAAGATCGTGCCCACCCGCCACTACGCCCGGTGGGCCGCCGGGGCCGCCGTGGTCGTACTGGTCGCCCAGTTCGTCCACGGCCTGGCCACCAACCCCGTCTGGGAGTGGAACGTCTTCCGCGACTACGTCTTCTCCGAGACGATCGTCCAGGCGGTGTGGGTGACCCTCCAGCTCACCGCCTACGCCACCGTCCTCGGCTTCCTCCTCGGCACCGTCATCGCCTTCATGCGGCTCTCGCGCAGCCCGGTGCTCTCCACCGTCGCCTGGACCTACATCTGGATCTTCCGGTCCATCCCGATGATCGTCCAGCTGGTGTTCTGGTTCAATCTCAGCGCCCTGTACGAGGAGTTGGGCCTCGGCATCCCCTTCGGCCCGGTGTTCTTGTCCGTCGACAGCAACACCCTGATCGGCACCATCGGCGCCGCTGTCATCGGGCTGACCCTGCACCAGGCCGCCTACGCCGCCGAGATCGTCCGCGGCGGTGTCCTCGCCGTCGACCACGGACAGCTGGAGGCCGCCGCCGCGCTGGGCATCCCCCGGCTGCGGCAGATCCGCCGGATCGTGCTGCCGCAGGCCATGCGCGCCATCCTGCCCACCGCCGGCAACGAGATCATCGGCCTGCTCAAGGGCACCTCGGTGGTCTACGTGATGTCCATCGGCGAGCTGTTCTACCAGGTGCAGGTGATCTACGGCCGCAACGGCCGGGTCATCCCGCTGCTGCTCGTCGCCACCGCCTGGTACGTCGTACTGACCTCCCTGCTGTCCATCGCCCAGTACTACGTGGAACGCCGCTACGCCCGGGGCGCCGACCGCACCCCGCCGCCCACCCCCCTCCAGCGCGCCCGGCGCTTGGTGACGAAGGAGAGCACATGAGTGCCGTCATGGTCGACGTCCACGGCGTCCACAAGAGCTTCGGCGCCCTGGAGGTGCTGCGCGGAGTCGACCTGGAGGTCCGCGCCGGCGAGGTCACCGTGATCCTCGGCCCGTCCGGCTCCGGCAAGTCCACGCTGCTGCGCACCATCAACCACCTGGAGAAGGTCAACGCCGGCTGGATCAGCATCGACGGTGAACTCGTCGGCTACCGCCGCTCCGGCGACAAGCTGCACGAGCTGAAGGAGAGGGACGTTCTGAAACAGCGGACCAACATCGGGTTCGTCTTCCAGAACTTCAACCTCTTCCCGCACCTGACCGTGCTGGAGAACCTCGTCGAGGCTCCCGTCTCCGCGCTGCGCCGACCGCGCAACGAGGCCGAGGACACCGCCCGGCGGCTGCTGGAGCGGGTCGGACTCGCGGACAAGGCCGCCGCCTACCCCCGGCAGTTGTCCGGCGGCCAGCAGCAGCGCGTCGCCATCGCCCGCGCACTCGCCCTCGAACCCAAGGTGCTGCTCTTCGACGAACCCACCTCGGCCCTCGACCCGGAACTGGTCGGTGAAGTCCTCGACGTCATCAAGGACCTGGCCCGCTCCGGCACCACCATGATCGTCGTGACCCATGAGATCGGCTTCGCCCGCGAGGTCGCCGACACCGTGGTGTTCATGGACGACGGTGTCGTCGTGGAACAGGGCCCGCCGGCGGCCGTCCTCGACGCCCCGCAGCACGAGCGCACCCGCGCCTTCCTCTCCAAGGTCCTCTGACCACCCCCCTCTTCCCCTACGCAAGGAGCACCCCCGTGGCCACCCTCGTCGCCCGCCGCACCACCGCGGCCGCCCTCGGACTCGCCGGCGCCCTCGTCCTCGCCGCCTGCGCCAACCCCACCGACGGCGGCACCACCGACGTCTCGGCCACCACCGGCGGCAAGACGAAGATCAACATCAGTCCCGACCAGAAGCGCGTCACCACCGGCAAGGTCGACTCCATAGCCGCCGAAGTACCCGCGAAGATCCGCAAGAGAGGCACGCTGGAACTGGTCGCCTCCTCCGGCTCCGCCGCACCGCTGACCTTCTACGCCACCGACAACAAGACCGTCATCGGCGTCGAGCCCGACCTCGCCCACCTGGTCGCGGACGTCCTGGGCCTCAAGCCCCACATCAACACGGTGTCCTGGGAGAACATCTTCGTCGGCCTCGACAGTGGCAAGTACGACGCCGGCCTCAGCAACATCACCGTCACCGAGGAACGCAAGGAGAAGTACGACTTCGCCACCTACCGCGAGGACAACCTGGCCTTCGAGGCGAAGAAGGGCAGCGGTCTGAAGGTCACCGGACCGAAGGACGTGGCGGGCCGGACCGTCGCCGTGGGCAGCGGCACCAACCAGGAGAAGCTGCTGATCGAGTGGTCCAGGGAGAACGAGAAGGCCGGCCGGAAGCCCGTCGACATCAAGTACTACCAGAACGACAGCGACACCTACCTCGCTCTCCAGTCCGGCCGGATCGACCTCTACCTCGGACCCAACCCGACCGCCGCCTACCACGCGGCCACCACCGGGAAGACGGAGGTCGTCGGCACCTACTCCGGCGCCGGCGCCCGCCTCCAGGGCCTCATCGCGGCCACCACCAAGAAGGACAGCCAACTGGCGAAGCCGCTCGCCGACGCACTCGACCACGTCATCGAGAACGGGACGTACGCGAAGGTCCTGAAGCGCTGGGGCCTGTCCGACGAGGCCGTGAAGAAGTCGGAGATCAACCCGCCCGGCCTGCCGAAGAGCGGCAGCTGACCCTCCGCCCGGAACCCTCCCGTCGTCCGCCTGCTGAGGAGCACCCGACCATGTCCGGCATCCCGCTCGGAGTCCTCGACCTCGTCCCGGTCCCGTCCGGCTCGACCGCCGCCGAGGCCCTGCACCGCACCATCGACCTCGCGCGCCGCACCGAGCGGTTCGGCTACAGCCGCTTCTGGTTCGCCGAGCACCACCTCAACCCGGGCGTGGCCGGTACCTCGCCCGCCGTCCTCCTGGCCCTGACCGCCTCCGCGACCTCCACGATCAGGATCGGATCCGGAGCCGTACAACTCGGCCACCGCACGGCCCTGTCCACCGTCGAGGAGTTCGGACTGATCGACGCCCTGCACCCCGGGCGACTCGACCTGGGCCTCGGCCGCTCCGGCGGCCGCCCGCCCGGACAGACGGCGCAGCCCCGCCCCACCACGACCCCGGTCGTCGACGGGCACACACCCAACGGTCTGAAGATCCCGCCCCGGTTCTCCTTCGACCACCTGCGGGGCTCACCCCGACTGAAACTTCAGCGGGAGCTGTTGCAGCAACCCGGCGCCACCCACCAGGACTACGGCGAGCAGGTCGGCGACATCCTCGCGCTGCTGCGCGGCGACTACCGCTCGGCGGACGGGCTGGAGGCGCACGCCGTCCCCGGCGAGGGCGCCGACGTGCAGGTGTGGATCCTCGGCAGCAGCGGCGGGGAGAGCGCCGACGTCGCCGGCCGCAACGGCCTCCCCTTCGCCGCCAACTACCACGTCAGCCCGGCCACCGTGCTGGAGGCGGCCGAGGGCTACCGGGCCGCGTTCCAGCCCTCCGACTACCTCGACAAGCCCCATGTCAGCGTCTCCGCCGACGTCGTCGTCGCCGAGGACGACGAGACCGCCCGCGAACTGGCCACCGGCTACGCCCCGTGGGTCCGCAGCATCCGCACCGCCGAGGGCGCGATCCCCTTCCCGACCCCCGAGGAGGCCCGCGCCCACACCTGGACCGAGGAGGACCGGGCCCTGGTCGCGGACCGTGTCGACACCCAGTTCGTGGGCTCGCCGGGGCGCGTCGCGGACCAGCTCGAACAGCTGCGGGAGGCCACCGGCGCCGACGAGCTGCTCATCACGACCATCACCCACGACCACGACGACCGGGTGCGCTCGTATCAGCTCCTCGCGGAGGAATGGCAACGCCGGTGAGAGGTGCGCGGTCTCACCGGCCGGCGGCTCACGCGTGGTGACGCGGGTTGCGGTCACGAGCTGACCGCAACCCCTGCGACGGTGATCGGGCAAGCCGCCCGGACCTCTCGAACCACGGGTCGGCACACGACTCGAAGGCCGAGGTGCCGCGATGACCGTTCTCGATGCCCGGGCGCTCAACCGTGCCGCTCTCGCACGGCAGTTGCTCCTCGACCGTGCCGGCCTGCCGGTGCTGGACGCGGTCGGGCACCTGTGCGGTCTCCAGGCGCAGGAACCGCAGGAACCGTTCGTGGGCCTCTGGTCGAGGCTGCGGGCGTTCGAGCCGGCCGGACTGTCGGACCTGCTGACCGGGCGGAGCGTGGTGCGGACCCACCTCATGCGCCGCACCGTCCACCTCGTCACCGCCGCGGACGCCCTGGCCTGGCGGGCGCGTCACGAGGGCATGCTGCGTCAGCGGGTGCTCGGGACCTACCGGCGCGAGCTCACGGAAGTGGACCTCGGCGAACTCGCCGCGGCGGGACGGGAGATCATGGCCGACGGGGAGCCCCGCTCGATGGGCGAACTCGCTCGCGCCGTCGTCGGCCGCTGGCCGGCCGCGGGGCCACGGCCCCTGGGTGAGATGCTGGTCGCCGCTCTGCTCCCGACGGCACAGCTGCCACCACGTGGGCTGTGGCGCACGACGGCGGGGGCGCGCTACGCGCTGATCCCGTCCTGGCTGGGGCGGGAGATCGACCCGCCGGAACCGGACGGCTTCGACCTCGTGGGGCAGGCGCTGCTGCGGCGCTACCTGGCGGCGTTCGGACCCGCCGCCTCGGCCGACCTGCGCGCCTGGTGCGGGCTGGCCGGACTGCCCGCCGCGGTCGCCGCGCTGCGCGAGGAACTGGCCGCCTTCCGGGACGAACGGGGCCGGGAACTCCTGGACCTCCCCGACGCTCCGCGCCCCGACCCCGACAGCCCCGCCCCGGTGCGCTTCCTCCCCGCCTTCGACAACGCCGTCCTCGGCTACCACGACCGGAGCCGGATCATCGACGACGCCCATCGCGGGCTGTCGGTCCAGGGCGCCCGCGTCGTCCTGGTCGACGGGCGTGTCGCCGCGACCTGGACCCTCCAGGCGGACACCGTCCTGGTCACCCCGCTGCGCCGGCTCTCCCGGACCGACCGGGCGGATGTCGCCGAGGAGGGGTGGGCGCTGGCGTCCTTCCTGACCGGCGGCGAGAGCGACCGGGTACGGATCGCCCCGCTCCCCGGCTGACAGGCCCGCCGGGGGTGCCGGGCGCACACTGGAAGAGGACCGCCGGTGCTCACGAGGGGGTGTCGGCCGATGAGAACCTCAGAGCGTGTGACCGTGCGCGGCTGGCGGTGGCGGCGCAACGCGCTCAGACGACGTGTGGACGTCGTCGAGGCGTGGGTCGTGCTCGCCGGCTGGCTGCTGGCCCTGGTGGGGGGAGCGCTCGCGGGGCTGCTGGCGGCGGGTGCGGTCGAGACGGCCGTCGAACGGCAGCGGGCGGAGCGCCGTCAGGTCTCGGCGGTCGTCGTCGAGGACGCGCCCGGCCCGTCCCCCGCCCGCGCGGCGAGCGACTACCGGGTGTGGGGCAAGGTGCGATGGACCGCGCCGGACGGCTCGACGCACAGAGAGCAGGCGCGGGTGCCGCCCCGGGCTCCCGCCGGGAGCACGACCCCCGTGTGGGTGAACAGGAGCGGTGACATCACCGCTCCACCGGTGAGCGAAGTCGAGGCGTGGCTGCACACGGCCGTGGGTGGCGGGCTCGCCGGGGTCTTCGCGGGCGGTGTGGTGCTGGGGGCCGTCTGGCTGACCCGGCTGTCCCTGGACCGGCGACGGATGGCGCAGTGGGACGCGGAGTGGGAGCGGCTCGACACGCGGCGGGGCTGGAAGACGGGGTGAACCGGACGACGTGCTGAGGGCCCGCGGGCTGCCGCCGCCCACCGAGGCGAACCCACCCCGCGAAAGCCCCCCGGGCGAACGCCCGCACCGTCCCTGTCACACGACCAGGTTCGGCCGTCCGTGTCCCGGCCCTCGACAGCCTCGTGGGCGCCGGACGGAACGGACGCCGCCTCTTCGGGGGCGGCGGTGTTCCTCCGGCGCAGTCGGCCGGTCAGGCGCGCGGCCAGTGGCTCGGTCACCTGGACGGCTGCTGGAACGGCGTTCCGGACGGGAGGGGAGTGGCCGCGGGCGTCCTCGCGGTCGCCCCTTCCACCTGCCGTACGGTGCCTGTGCCCGGCCTGTCGCCGGCGCCCGCCCCGGTGGACAGCTGGGACCAGGCGCCCAGGGCCAGGGCGACGGCCGCCGCGGTGGCGACGACCCGTCCCACGCGCCGGGCCCTGGCACGCCGGTCCAGATCCCGCCAGGACACCCGGACCCACGACTCCTCCGGCTGCCACAGGTCACCGACGGCGTGTGACGGCTGGGGCCTCTGTCCCGCCGCCCGCTCCCGCGCGGAGGGTTCCTTCGGGGCGGAGGCGCTTATGGCGGACTCGCTGTCCGTGAGGAACTTCAGCCACACCTCGTCCGGGACCGGGGAAGCGCCGTCCGGCTCGTCGGGCGTCTCCCGTCCGCTGCCCGTTCCTTCGGTGGTCACGTCCCGCCATCCCCTCTCCGACCGTCGGCCTGATCATCACGCACCGCAAGATCAGTATGCCGCCCGGCGGCCGGAGTTACGCCTCGTCCGGTCCGGCGCAGCGCGTCCGAGACCGACTTGGAACGTGCCGTACGGCGCCCCGGTGCGCTCCCGCCCGAGGAGTCAGGCGGTCGCGGGCAGGACGTGGTCGCCGACCTTGTCGGTGCTGAGGCAGAGCGAGCAGACGACCGCGTCGTGCGTCGGGCAGGCGGCCACGTCAGGCCGCTCGAACCGCTGCCGGCACACATGGCACTCGTAGGTCACGGCACTGGGGTTGCCGTCCTCGTCGAGCGTCGGCTCGGCGATGCCGTCGTCGGTGCGGCGCAGGTAGTACCTGCCCTTGGTGACCACCGCCATCAGCGGAGTGAGCACGAACGCGATCACGGCGGCCGCGACGGGGGAGTACGGCTGGAGCGTGTCGCCCAGTGCGTGGAAGTACAGGGCGATGGACAGCCCGGAGGCGGCGACGAAGGCGACGACCCCGACCGGGTTCACCGCGTAGAGCATGCCGCGGCGGAACTCGGGGGCGTGCGGGGACAGTTTCAGCACGTACTTGTTGATACCGATGTCGGTGGCGACGGTGACCACCCAGGCGATCGCGCAGTTCGAGTAGAAGCCCAGGATGCTGTTGAGGAAGCTGAACATGTCGGCCTCCATCAGGGCCAGCGCGAAGCCCAGGTTGACCAGGACGAAGACCATCCGGCCCGGGTAGCGCCGCGTGACCCGGGTGAAGGAGTTGGTCCAGGCGAGCGAGCCGGAGTACGCGTTCGTCACGTTGATCTTGATCTGGCTGATGACGACCAGGGCCACGGCCAGCGGGAGGACGATCCAGGACGGCATCATCGCGTCGAAGGCGTGCTTGAACTGCTGGATCGGCTCGGGCGCGGCCGTGGGACCCACCTCGGCGATGATGTACACCGCGAGGAACACGCCGATGGCCTGCTTCAGCGCGCCCAGTACCACCCAGCCCGGGCCGGCCATCACCACGGCCGCCCACCAACTCCGCTTGTTCGCCTCGGTCTTGGGCGGCATGAAGCGCAGGTAGTCGATCTGCTCGCCGATCTGCGCGATCAGCGACAGGCACACGCCGGCGCCCAGCAGCACGGAGGCCGTGTTGACGCCGCCGTCCCCGTCGGTCCCGGCGTAGGCGAGGAAACGGTCGACCGTGCCCGGGTCGGTGGCGACCAGGTAGACCAGCGGGCCGACCATCAGCAGCAGCCAGATCGGGGTGGTCCACACCTGGAGCTTGCTCAGCGCCGTCATGCCGTAGATGACCAGCGGGATCACCATCAGGGTGGAGACCAGGTAACCCAGCCACAGCGGCAGTCCGAGGCCCAGCTTCAGGCCCTGGGCCATGATCGACCCCTCCAGGGCGAAGAAGATGAAGGTGAAGCTGGCGAAGATGACGCTGGTGAGGACCGAGCCGAAGTAGCCGAAGCCGGAGCCGCGCGTGATGAGGTCCAGGTCGATGTTGTAGCGGGCCCCGTAGTAGGCCAGCGGGAAACCGGTCACGAAGATCACGACGGCGGCGACGGCGATGGCGAGCAGCGCGTTGCCGGTGCCGTGGGCCAGGCCGATGCCGGCGCCGATGGAGAAGTCGGCCATGTAGGCGATGCCGCCGAGGGCGGTCGTCGCCACCACCATCGGAGTCCACCGCCGGTAACTACGCGGCGCGAAGCGCAGGGTGTAGTCCTCCAGCGTCTCCTTGACGGCCTGGTCGGCACCCGGTGCCGCCGCCTCCTGCGCCCGTTCCGCCTCGGTGACCTCTGCCAGTCGTGGCTCGGTACTCATGCCACGCCTCCTTGCTGCTGCGGGTATGTGGGGGCTGACAAGGCAGGCACGGTAGGCAGCGGTCGTTACCCCTAAATACTTCCTGCGTGAAGGGAGTGTTTCGGAAGGCCTTCACCAGGCACAGGCGCCGGTTTTTTTGAGGTGTCTACGGCACTCCGAGGACGAACAGCACGTACCCCGCGTACGACCCGGAGGCCAGCGCGGCCGTGCCGAGGACCGTGGCCAGGGACGGCCACCGCAGTCGGCGCAGCGCGAGGGCGAGGGGGACGAACAGCGGGAAGAGCGGGAGCAGATAACGCGAGACGTTGCCGAAGATCTGCTGGGTGGACATCACCATGAGGTACGACAGGACCGTGTAGACGACCAGGACGACAGGCGGTCTCAGGCGTATCAGCAGCACGGTCAGCACCGGCACCGTCAGCACCACGCAGACACCGATGACGTCCTCGAAGGCCCTCGCGAAGAGATAGTCGAAGTGGCCCACCGGAAGGGACGTCAGCACCTTGAACGTGTGGGCACCCCAGTCGAACTTGTGGGCCCAGGCGCCGTCCTGGAGTTTGGAGTAGCCGTTGATGTCGCCCATGCGGTAGTTGACCCAGGCCAGATAGCCGAACAGGCCGAGCGGCGCGATCGCCACGGCCGCCAGCGGGCGGCGCACCCCGTCCTCACGCCGGCGCAGGGACAGCACGGCGGCGACGGCGAGCGCGGCCACCAGGGCGGCGGCGGTGGGCCGGCAGAGCCCGGCCGCGCAGGTCAGCAGTCCGGCGGTGAGCCAGCGGCGGGACATGACGGCGTGACAGGACCACGCGGCGAGTGCCGTGTAGAGGGACTCCGAGTAGCCCGACCACTCGGTGCCCGAGCCGGGCCACACCGCCCAGAGCCCGGCCGCGACCAGCCCCGCCCGGTGGCCGCCCAGCCGCTTCGTCACGGCGTAGACGCCGAGTGCCGCGACGAACGAGGCGAGGATCGAGACCGTCAGGCCGGCGCCGAACAAACCGAGTCCGGTGCACTCCGAGACCAGCCGCATCAGCGCCGGGTACAGCGGGAAGAACGCCGCCGAGTTGCCTTCGACGGTGATCAGGCCCGTCGCGCCCGGTACCGGTTTCAGCGCGGGGTCGTACCCGTGCGCGGCGACCTGCTGGTACCACCAGCCGTCCCAGCTCGCCAGGACGTCCCAGGCGTGCTTGCCGCCGCCGAAGCGGGGGTTGTTCTTGCGGAAGTCGCCGGTGGAGTCCAGCAGGTACATGAAGACGGCGAAGCCGGCCAGTTTCAGCACGCCGTACGTCAGCAGCACGGGCCCGTAGCGCACGGCGGCCCCGCGCAGCCGCCGGTGGAACTCCCCGGAGCTGCGGAGGGGTTCGGGGGAACGGAGACCGGACGGCGGTCGACGCAGCTCGACGGTACTCATGAGGATCCTGTCGTACGGCGATCGGAACGGTCCGGGAACACCCAGGCCCGGAAGAGGAGGAAGCGCAGCAGTGTCGCGGCCAGGTTGGCCGCCACGAGCGTCACGAGCTCGCCGCGGGGTCCGGCCCCGGGGGCGATGTGGTGCAGGGCGGCCAGCGCACCACTGGTCAGCACCAGCCCGAGCAGGAACGCGGCCAGGCCCTTGAGGTGCTGCCGCAGTGCGCCGCCGCGGCCCCGCACCCCGAAGGTGAGCCGCCGGTTCGCGGCGGTGTTGGCGAGCGCGCTGGCGAGCAGGGCGAGCGCGTTGGCGGCCTGCGCCCCTGCCGAGGGCCGGAGCGCGGTGTAGAGCAGCAGGTAGCACAGGGTGCTGGCGGCACCGACGGCGGCGAAGCGCACGATCTGCCGGGCCAGACCGGTCGGCAGCCCCCCGGTGAGGTCGCCGCCGCTGCGGCGCAGTGCGCTCAGTGGCAGCCGGCCGCGGGCCAGGGCCCGGCCGAGTCTGGCCATGCCACGCAGGTCGGCCAGGGCCGTTTCCAGGATGTGCACCCTGCTGTCGGGATCGTCCACCCAGTCCACCGGTACCTCGTGGATCCGCAGCCCGGCGCGCTCCGCGATGACCAGTAACTCGGTGTCGAAGAACCACTCGCGGTCCTCCACCAGCGGCAGCAGCCGCTCGGCGACGTCCCGCCGGACCGCCTTGAACCCGCACTGCGCGTCGGAGAAGCCCACCGCGAGCGTGGAGCGCAGAAGCCCGTTGTAGCAGCGGGAGATGATCTCCCGCTTCGGCCCCCGCACCACGCGTGAGCCACGGGCGAGCCGGGTGCCGATGGCGATGTCCGAGTGGCCCGAGATCAGCGGCGCGACGAGCGGCAGCAGCGCCGCGAGGTCGGTGGACAGGTCCACGTCCAGATACGCCAGCACCGGCGCGCGCGAGCGCGACCAGGCGGTGTGCAGCGCACGGCCCCGCCCCTTCTCGGCCAGCCGGATCCAGTCCGTTCCGGGCAGCTCCGCGGTCAGCAGTGCGGCGATGCCCGGCGTCCGGTCGGTGCTGGCGTTGTCGGCGATGGTGATCCGGAAGGGGTACGGGAAGGTCTCGTCCAGGTGCGCGTGCAGGCGCCGGACGCACGGCTCCAGGTCGTTCTCCTCGTTGTGGACCGGGACGACCACGTCGAGCACCGGTTCCGGGTGGTGTGCGGGCAGGGGCGCCCGGCGCGGCAACGCGGACGGCTCGGGGAGAGGGCGGTCGGGGCCGTCGATCAGGGCCGACCGCCGTACGGTTCTCATGGCTGCTTCACGTTCTCTCTGGCGCGGGCGCACGCGAGCGCCGGTCTGCGGGCATGCCGAAGGCGCCCTTGACGGGTGGTGCGGTGACGGGGTGCGGGGCGGGAACGCCCCTGTCGGGAAGGGCCGCTCGGGCGGCTACTCGGCGCCGGCCGACGCGGAGGGCTCCTCCGTCTCCAGGCGGGACGGCAGGGCGGTCGTGAGGGAGGGGGAGGGGGTCTGTGTGGGGAACTCCGACGTGGCCGGGGGCTCGGGGACCGTGCTGGTCGGTGTGGGGCCGGGTGACGTCCCCGTGGCACCGGTGGGTGTGTTGCCGACGGTCGCGGTCGCCGGTGCGGACGACGCCGGCTGGGTGGAACTCCCGCTCGAAGACGGGGGGTTCGTCGTGGGCTCGTCCTCGTGCAGGGGCGTCGGGCTGGTCGCGGGCGGGGGCCGGCGGTCGTGATCGGCGGGCTGGGCCCGGGTGAGCATGCTCGGCAGCAGCGCGAGCCCGACGCTCAGCCCGGCCACCGCCACGGCGGAACCGCCCGCCTTCCACAACAGCCGCGACCGCCGGCGGGTCCGGATGCCAGCGTGCAACCGCTGCCGGTGCTCGGGCTCGTAGGGAGTGTGTTGCTGGGTGTCGCGCATCAGCCGCGACAGGTCCCGCTCGAAGTCGTCCATCGCTTCTCCTTTCACCCCACGGGCCTGACGGCGTCGGACAGGATCTGACGGAGCCGGGCGACTCCGCGTGACGCGTGGGACCGTGCGGTGCCCACCGGACAGCCCAGCGCCTGGGCGACCTGGGCCTCGGGCAGGTCCTCGTAGTAGCGCAGCACCACCGCCACCCGCTGCTTGGGCGACAGCAGGGCCAACGCGGCCTCCAGCCGCCGGCGTTCCGCCACGGTGGACGACACGTCGTCCGGATCGGCCCGGTCGGGCAGCTGCTCCACCGGGCGCTCACCCCACCAGCGCCGCCGCGCCGAGCGGGCCGCCATCCGCACGAGGACCGTGCGCACATACGCCTCCGGAGCCTGCTCGGCGACCTTCGGCCAGGCGAACCACAGCTTCACCAGGGCTTCCTGCACCAGGTCCTCGGCACGCTGCCGGTCGCCCCCCGTCAGCAGACGCGCGACATGGAGCAGCGCCGACCAACGGGCGGCCACGAACTCGTCGAAGCCGTCCGCCCGAACCTGCTCCATCCTCACCGTCCCGCGTCTCAGGGCTCCCTACACCCCTGAAAAAGACGCTGGACCCCGCTCCACGCTGCACTCGGGTCCTGTGATCCAGCTCACCGTGTTCGGGTGCGGCCGGGCCGCGGCCACACATAAGGCCCCGTGCACCGCCCGGGCACACAGAAGGGCCCGTGCGGTGCACGGGCCCTTCCCTCCGGCTCTTCGGTTGTTCGGCTGTGGCGGCTACGTGCGGTCGCCCTTCGGCTTGCCCCGCTGGTCAGGTGTGCCGTGCGGCGGCGGGCTGAACGGCTGCGGCGACGTGGCGGGAGACACCGGAGAGCCTCCGTGGCCCTCGCCCGTCTCGGGACGCAGGGCGCCCGGATCGCCGGATGAGGGTTCCGCGCCCTCACGCAGCTGCTCCAGCCGGGACCCCAGCAGCTCGGTCACCGGCAGCCGGTCGGCGTGGGACCGCTCGTACGCCAGCAGCTCCTCGACCTCGTCCGCGGACAGCGAGCGCACCCGGCTCTCCAGGCCGCCGATCGGCAGATGGTCGTAGTCCGGCAGCGGCAGGGTGTTGCGGGCGGGATCGGCCATGGTTCTCACTTCCCTGTGTACGGCATGTACGGCGTGATCGCGTACGAGGCGAGGTACGGAGTGGGGTGCCGCGAGCAGCCGAGGTCAGTGGCCGCCCGGGCCGCCACCGCCGAACGAGCCGCTGCTGCCCTCGCTCCAGCGGGGACGCTCCTGGGACGCGCTCGTCCGGCTGCCGTGCCTCTTCAGTTCGTGCGGCGTCAGACGGTCCTGGCTTCTCGGCATCTCCTCGGGCTCCCGGCGCTCACTCGTCTCGCGGACCGGGCCGCCGTCGGGCAGTCGCGGCTGCTCGTCGGGCCGGGGCGTGGGCAGCTCCCTGCGTTTGCCGCGGATGCCGAGGACGAAGGCCCCCAGCAGCAGGACAACGACCACCACACCCGCCACGACCAGCCCGATACCGAGGGCGCCACGGCCCGCGGCCATCTCCATCCATGCGCTGTTCATGGCGCGCGGGTACCCCTGGTCCTCACCGTGAACCCGCTCACCTCGACCATGCGGACGGTGTCCTTGAGCTCCCGCGCTCACCGTGGTTTGACGGGCATCGACGGGGCTACCCGCGCGGTGTGACTTCGACGACATCCCAGCAGGAGCTGTTCCGGTTCCTGGAGGACCGCTTCGCATGCGCGCAGGCGTGTACAGAGTGCGCCCGGGCGTGCGCGCTGCGCGCGAGCCTCGTGGATCCCGACGGCACCGAGAACCAGGAACTCGTACGGCGTAAGGGCATCATGTGCGCGGAGGTCTGCGACGCGACCTGCCGTGTGCTGTCCGAGCAGAACCAGGTGGACGAGACCAGCATCCGCGTCCAGGTGGAGTGGTGCCGGACGGTGTGCCTGGAAGCCGCCCACGTCTTCGACCGGCAGCCGGGGGCGGAGGACTCGGCGGCGATGTGCCGTGCGTGCGCCAGGGCGTGCACGGACTTCCTCGCCACACTGAACTGACGCGCCGCGGGGACGGCCGGACGCCGGGCCCGTTCGCGCCTCGCCATTCCCAATTTCTGTAACACGTTCTACGGTGTGCGCCGACAGGACCGGCCTTGGGGAGCCTGGAGGCGCCGTGCACCTCGAATACACGCCCGAGCAGCAGCGGCTGCGCGCCGAACTGCGCGCCTACTTCGCCGAACTCGTCCCGGACCACGCCTACGCCCGGCACGGCGACCCGGCCACCCAGAAGCGGTTCTACCGCGAGACCATCCGGCGGCTCGGCACCGACGGCTGGCTCGGCGTGGGCTGGCCCGAGGAGTACGGCGGGCGCGGCCTGACGGCCATGGAGCAGTTCATCTTCTTCGACGAGGCCGCCCAGGCCGGCGTCCCGCTGCCGCTCATGGCGCTGAACACCGTCGGCCCGACGATCATGCGGTACGGCACCGACGAGCAGAAGGCGTACTTCCTGCCGAGGATCCTCTCCGGCGAGATCGACTTCGCCATCGGCTACAGCGAGCCCGGCGCCGGCACCGACCTGGCGTCCCTGCGCACCCGCGCGGTACGGGAGGGCGACGGGTACGTCGTCAACGGCCAGAAGATCTGGACGACCAACGGCGACACGGCGGACTGGGTCTGGCTGGCGGTCCGCACTGATCCCGACGCGCCCCCGCACAGGGGCATCACCATGCTGCTCGTGCCGACCTCCGACCCCGGCTACTCCTGCACCCTGATCAACACCCTCGCCTCGCACGACACCACGGCCAGCTACTACGAGAACGTGCGCGTGCCCGTCTCCCGGCGCGTCGGCGCCGAGAACGAGGGCTGGCGGCTGATCACCAACCAGCTCAACCACGAACGTGTGACCCTGGCCGCCCACGGCACCATGGCGATCCGCGCCCTGCACGACGTGCAGCGCTGGGCGACGGAGACCAAACTCGCCGACGGGCGCCGCGTCGCCGACCTGGCCTGGGTGCGCCGCCTCCTGGCCCGCACCCACGCCCGGCTGGACGCGCTCAAGCTGCTCAACTGGCAGATGGTCAGTGCCGTCCAGGACGGCACCCTCACCCCGCAGGACGCCTCGGCCGTCAAGGTGTACGGCTCCGAGGCCCGGCGCGACGCCTACGCCTGGCTCATGGAGATCGTCGCCGCGCCGGGCGCCTTGAAGGAGGGCTCGGCGGGGGCGGTTCTCCGCGGCGAACTGGAGCGCGGCTACCGTTCGGCGGTCATCTTCACCTTCGGCGGCGGCAACAACGAGATCCAGCGGGAGATCATCTCGTGGATCGGGCTGGGGATGCCGAGGGTGCGACGCTGACGGGGTGTTGTGACGAGGTACCGAAAGTCAACGTGCCGACGAACCTTGTGCGTGGGCGCCTCAACCGGGTCCGCCCAGCATGATCTTCCACACCCGGGTCGCGACCTGGAGGTTGAGGCGGTCCTCCACGTTCGTGAGGTCATGGCCGCTGATCTCGCGGATGCGCTGGAGCCGGTAGCGAAGCGTGCTGCGGTGGATCGCGAGGGATTCGGCGGTCTCGGCATAGTTGCCGCCGCAGTCGAAGTACCGGGACAGAGTCTCCACGAGGGCCGCACGGTGCAGGCCGTCGTAGTCGACGAGCTCTCCGAGCCATTCCCGAACGAACCCCTCCAACTCCTGGTAGTCGTTCCCGGGTCCCAGGATGCGGTAGAGGCCCAGATCGTCGAAGAACGTCGTGCCGTACCGGCTTCGGGACCGGCGGCGTACCTCCAGGGCACGCAGTGCTTCCTGGTAGCGGCCGGGAATACCGTCCGGGGTGTCGCAGCGGGCGCTCACCCCGATCGTCCCGTCCCGTGTGCCGGTCTCCCGGACGAGCGTCTCGTACAAGGCGTGGTCGTCTGGCCTGCCCTCGGCGACCAGGACCACGTGGTCGGAACGCCGAGTCACCAGCGACGGCATGCCCACGGCCGAAGCCGCCCGGCGCACGGTCCGCGCGAAGGCGTCGTCCGAGGCCCGGCTCCTCCAGTGGACGACGACCACGTACTGGATGCGGTGCAGGTCGTGTCCGAACGCCTCCGACCGGGCGTAGGCACTCGCCTCGTCCGTGCCCCCCAGAAGGTCGTCGACCAGTTCGCGGTGCAGTCGCAGTTCCACCTCCGCCAGCTGGCGCAGATGCGACAGTTCCAGGGCGAGTGACGTGGCGGCGTGCTCCAGAGCGAACACGGTGTACTCGTCGGCTTCGTCCAGGGAATCGACCAGGGCCAGCACTCCGAGGACCTCACCGCGTGGGCGTATCACGGCGATGAGCCGGTCCTTGATCCGCACGGGTCCGCCTCGTCGGGCGACCTCTTGGAGCATCTCCTCGTGGCGTGCGGGGTCCGGTTCCGGATAGGGGTCGGGCCGGCCGGGACCGGTCCAGGACCGCAGTCGGCCGAAGCGGTCCTCCACCAGCACCGGAAATCCGGTGAGCTCGTGCAGTGCGCCGGTGATGGCCTCCTCGCCGCCGCCCGCGGCCGCGACCTCGGCCAGCACGGCGTGCACGGCCCGCTGATGTCCCGCCTTGACCACGAGGGAGATCAGCCGCTGCTGGAGGGTTGTTCGTTCTCGTCGCAGCCGGTGCAGCTCCAGTGCGTCTTCCTGCCGGCGGCGGTGCGCGACGGCGACCGACAGGGCCGCGGCGGTGAGGCGTACCAGCACGGCGAGCAGGGAGTGCTGAGCAGGGGTGGGCCGGGAGCTGGACGTCACCACGAGGTAGCCGTGCAGTCCACCGGGACCGTTCAGGGCCAGTGCCCGGCCCCGTGACCGGCCGGGAACGGCCACGGGGCCGTCCCGCCCAGTCAGCTCTCGCACCGTCCGGTCGACGGCTGACGCATGGTCCGGCCAGCCCTGCGGACTGGGGACCAGCTGGCCGTGCACCCTGAGGTACCCGGCCTCGGCTCTGTACGGGCCGACGGCCGATACGTGGTCCATGGCCAGGCGCAGGATCTCGCCTTCGTCCAGGGTGTCGAACAGGGCGCGGGAGACCGCCAGCAGTTCGTGGGAGGCCGGGTCGGGCGCGCTGGGAAGGTCCGGGCGGAACTCTCTCCACGAGGGTGTCGGATAGCGCCCGGGACGGCTCCGTGGAGGGCTGCCCTCCTGGCCGGGGCGGCCTCGGTGCATGCTCCGTGCCCAGCGGCCGACCATGGGACCACTCCCTTTCCGGAGCCCTCGTGGAGGTGGGCGGACTTCGTGTACCCCTCTGCGAGGGGCTCACCCGAGGGCTTCGGAGTTTTCGCCTCGTGCTCGCGGGAGGACGGGGTCCGTCGTTCTTTGACCTGCCGGGCGCAGGCGCAGAGCCGCTCGATTCGCGAATCTGGGGCTTGCCGGGCGCCGCCGTGCACACCGGCAGGAAGGAATGGGCGATGACCGAGCAGCCTCGCAGGCCTGTTGCCACGTACGAGACGTACCAGGAAGCCGAACGCGCCGTCGACCACCTCTCGGACCAGGGGTTTCCCGTGGAGAGGGTGGCCATCATCGGCGAGGACGTCCGCCTCGTCGAGCAGGTCGTCGGACGTATGAACTACGGCCGGGCCGCTCTGCACGGTGCGGCGAGCGGGGCCCTGCCCGGTGCGCTGATCGGCTGGCTCTTCGGCTTGGCCGACTGGGTGGACCCGCTCGTCTCCGGACTGCTCGTCGCCCTCTACGGGCTGATTTTCGGGGCGATCGTGGGCGCGCTGTTCGGCCTGCTGCTGTACGCCCTGCAGGGCGGCCGCCGGGACTTCGCCTCGGTCCGCTCGATGCAGCCCAGCCGGTACGACGTCGTCGCGGACGAAGCGGTCGCCGATGAGGCCGTACGGCTGCTCGGCGGGCTGCAGACCGCCGGCGCCGGCGGACGTCCCGCCCATACCTGAACGATCGGATCCGCAGCTGCGGCGCATGCCGCCGCACCGGGAGGAGTTCCTCATGGCCAAGGCAGTGGGCATCGACCTGGGCACCACGAACTCGGTGATCGCCGTGTGGGAGGGCGGCGAAGCTTCCGTCGTGCCCAACAGCGAGGGCAACCGTACGACACCGTCCGTGGTGGCCTTCACCGACACCGGGGAACGGCTGGTGGGCCAGCTGGCCCGGCGCCAGGCGATCCTCAACCCCAAGGGCACCATCTACTCGGCCAAGCGGTTCATCGGCCGGCACTTCGACGAGATCTCGGACGAGGCCAAGGCGGTGGCGTACGACGTCGTCGAGGGCCCGGGCGGCGTCGCCCGCTTCAAGGTGCGCGACAAGCTCTACGCGCCCGAGGAGATCAGCGCCCAAGTGCTGCGCAAGCTCGCCGACGACGCGTCCAAGCAGCTCGGGGAACGGGTCACGGAGGCGGTCATCACCGTGCCCGCCTACTTCAACGACGCCCAGCGCACCGCCACCAAGGACGCCGGGCGGATCGCGGGGCTCGAGGTGCTGCGGATCATCAACGAGCCGACCGCGGCCGCCCTCGCGTACGGCATGGACAAGAAGGAGCACGAGACCGTCCTCGTCTTCGACCTGGGCGGTGGCACCTTCGACGTGAGCATCCTCGACGTCGGCGACGGCGTGGTGGAGGTGCGGTCCACGGCGGGCGACAGTCACCTGGGCGGTGACGACTTCGACCGGCGTCTGGTCGATTACCTCGCGGACGATTTCCAGAAGGAGAACGGCATCGACCTGCGCAAGGACCCGCAGGCCCTGCAACGCCTTTTCGAAGCGGCGGAGAAGGCCAAGACCGAGCTGAGCTCGGTGACGCAGACACAGGTCAGCCTGCCGTTCATCACCGCCGATGCCTCGGGCCCCAAGCACCTCACCGACTCGGTCATGCGGTCCACGTTCGAGCAGATCACCAGCGACCTGGTGGAGCGGTGCCTGGAACCGGTCAAGCAGGCCATGGCCGACGCCAAGGTCGGCGAGAGCGACATCGACGAGGTCATCCTCGTCGGTGGTTCCACCCGCATTCCGGCCGTCCAGGCCCTCGTGCGCCGGCTGACCGGCGGCAAGGAACCCAACATGAGCGTCAACCCCGACGAGGTCGTGGCCCTGGGTGCCGCGATCCAGGCCGGGGTGCTCAAGGGCGAGGTCAAGGACGTCCTGCTGCTCGATGTCACGCCCCTGTCCCTGGGTGTCGAGACACGCGGCGGCGTGATGACGAAGATCATCGAGCGGAACACCACCATCCCCGTGCGCCGCACCGAGACCTTCTCCACCGCCGAGGACAACCAGCCCGCCGTCGACATCGTCGTCCTCCAGGGCGAGCGCGAACGGGCCGCCGACAACCGGGTGCTCGGCCGCTTCCAGCTCACCGACATCCGCCCGGCGCCGCGCGGCGAACCGCAGATCGAGGTCACCTTCGACGTCGACGCCAACGGCATTCTCAACGTCAAGGCCCGAGACCAGGACACCGGCAAGGAACAGGGCATCACCATCACCGAGAGCTCGAACCTCGACCGAGGCGAAGTCGAACGCATGGTCCACGAGGCCGAGCGCAACCAGGGCGAGGACAAGGCCCTGCGCGAGGCCGTCGACGCCCGCAACGAGCTCGACGCCGTCGCCTACCAGGTCGAGAAGCTCCTCGCCGAGCTCGGCGACGCCGCACCCGCGCACGAGAAGTCACGCGCCGAGATGCTGGTGTCGGATGCCCGGGCGGCGGTCAAGGAGGAGGCAGGCGTGGAGCGGGTGCGGCCCCTGACCTCCGAACTCCAGCAGGTGCTGGCAGGGCTGTCGGCGCATCAGGCCGGCGCCACCACGGGCGGTCCCGACCAGGACAGCACCGGGGACGGTGCGACGGGCGGCGGCCCGCGTGGCGGTGGCGGTGACGACGACGTCATCGATGCCGAGTTCGACAAGGACTGAGGAACCACCATGCCGATCCACCCCAGGGAATCCGACCCGGCCGTGCCGGACCCGGCCGACCCGGCTCCGGAGGGCGCCGCACGCCCTCCCCGAGGTGATCTTCCGCCCTCGAGCCCGCCGGCCGGGCCGGGGTACGACACGGACGAGGCACCCGGCCCCGACGCGGCCGGCGGCCCCGCACCGTCCGAGGACCAGCACACGGCCGAGCTCAAGGAACTCGAGGACCGCTGGCGGCGCGCGCTCGCCGACCTCGACAACCTCCGCAAGCGCCACACCAGGGAACTGGAGCGGGAGCGGACGGCCGAGCGGTCCCGCACGGCCGCCGCCTTCCTGCCCGTCCTGGACAACCTCGAACTCGCCCTGACGCATGCCGGATCCGACCCCGGCGCGATCGTGGAGGGCGTCCGGGCGGTCCGCGACCAGGGGGTGAACGTCCTCGAACTGCTCGGCTACCCGCGGCACGCGGAGACCGGCGTCCCCTTCGACCCGGCCCGGCACGAGGTGGTCGGCGTCGTCCAGGCCCCCGATGCCCCACAGGGCACGGTCGTCGAGGTGCTGCGGCCGGGATACGGGGACGGCGAACGGCAGCTCAGGCCCGCCGCCGTGACTGTCGCGAAGCGGGAGTGACCGGTCATGGCGCAGGACTTCTACGACGCGCTGGGCGTGTCACGGACCGCCAGCCAGGACGAGATCCAGCAGGCATACCGCAAACTCGCCCGCAAGTATCACCCCGACGTCAACAAGGACCCGGGAGCGGAGGAACGCTTCAAGGACCTCAACGAGGCGTACAGCGCCCTGTCGGACCCCAAGACCCGGGCCCGCTACGACCGCTTCGGCGAGGACTTCCGGAAGGTCCCCGAGGACTGGGAGGAGCGGGTCGGTGCCGGCGCGGGACCCGGCGGCGGCTTCCGCGCTCGCAGGACCGCCGGTGCGGGCGGCCCCCGTGTCCGGTACACCGGCTTCGGCGACGACTTCGCGGGGGAGGGCATCGACATCGAGGACCTGTTCGGCTCGCTCTTCGGAGCAGGCGGCGCCCCCGGCGGTGTACCGGGGGCCGACCAGGAGGCCGAGCTGCCGCTCACCGTCGAGGAGGCGTACAGGGGAGGCAGGCGCACCGTCACACTCGCCGGCCCCACCGGGCAGCCGCGCCGGTACGAGGTCGACGTACCGCCCGGTGTCACCGACGGGCAGCGCATCCGGCTGGCGGGCGAGGGCGGACGGGGCAGTGGTGACGCCGCCGCGGGGGATCTGTATCTGCGGGTGCGCATCCAACCGCACCCTCGGTTCCGGCTGGACGGCCGGGACGTGTACGTACAGCTTCCGGTCACCCCCTGGGAGGCCGCGCTGGGCGCAACGGTTCCGGTGCCCACCCCGGGCGGCTCCACGGCCAAGGTCACGGTGCCCGCGGGCTCGTCCAGTGGCCGGCGGCTGCGGCTGCGCGGCGAGGGCATGCCGAACCCGCGCGGTGCTGACGGCAACCTCTACGCCGAACTCCGCGTCATGGTGCCGCCCAAGCTGAGCGACCGGGAGCGCGAGCTGTTCGAGGAGCTCGCCGCCACCTCTTCGTACGACCCCAGGAGGACGTGATGAGCGAACGACCCTCATGGGCAGCCACCGACGGTCGGACCGCCCGGGCCGACGCGGGCGGGCGTCCCGTACGGACGAGCGCCGACTCCACGGCCGTGCGGTACGCGCTCGTCCCCGTGCCCAGGCTTTCCCTGGACACCGTGGCGCGCCGCGCCGGCGTCCATCCCGACCTCGTCCGCCGGTTCGTCGCCCTGGGCCTTGTCGACGCCGAGCGCGACGTCGCGGGGCGCCTGGTGTTCGACTCCGCGGCCCCGGCAGTTCTCGCCCGCGTTCAGCGGCTGCGCTCCGGTCTGTGTCTCAACTACGCATCCATCGGTCTGGTGCTCGATCTGCTGGACCGCATCAGCCTGCTCGAAGCCGCACTGCGCCGCGCCGGTACGAGGAGTGACATACCGCCATGGACATGAACCGTCTCACCCAGAAGTCCCAGGAAGCCCTCCAGGAGGCGCAGACCGCCGCCGTCCGCATGGGCCAGACCGAGGTCGACGGTGAGCATCTGCTGCTCGCGCTCCTCGACCAGGAGGACGGCCTGATCCCCCGGCTGCTGCAACAGTCGGGCAGGGAGCCCGAGAAGCTCAGTGCGGCTTTGCGTGAGGAGCTTTCCCGCCGGCCCAAGGTGACCGGCCCGGGTGCGGCGCCGGGCCAGGTGTTCGTCACCCAGCGCCTGTCCCGGCTGCTGGACGCGGCCGAGCGGGAGGCCAAACGCCTCAAGGACGAGTACGTGTCCGTGGAGCACCTCCTGCTCGCCCTGGCCGAGGAGGGCTCGGCGACCGCCGCCGGACGCCTGCTCAAGGAGCACGGCATCACCCGGGACTCGTTCCTGAGCGCGCTGACCCAGATCCGCGGCAACCAGCGGGTCACCTCCGCCAACCCCGAAGTGGCCTATGAGGCTCTGGAGAAGTACGGCCGCGACCTGGTCGCCGAGGCCAGGGACGGCAAGCTCGACCCGGTCATCGGCCGGGACGCCGAGATCCGCCGCGTCACCCAGATCCTCAGCCGCAAGACCAAGAACAACCCCGTCCTCATCGGCGACCCCGGCGTCGGCAAGACCGCCATCGTCGAGGGCCTCGCCCAGCGCATCGTCCGCGGCGACGTGCCCGAAGGACTGCGCGACAAGACCGTGTTCGCCCTCGACATGGGCTCTCTGGTCGCCGGAGCCAAGTACCGGGGCGAGTTCGAGGAACGCCTCAAGGCCGTGCTGTCCGAGGTGAAGGCCGCCCAGGGGCACATCCTGCTCTTCGTCGACGAACTCCACACCGTCGTCGGCGCGGGCGCCGCCGAAGGAGCCATGGACGCGGGCAACATGCTCAAGCCGATGCTCGCCCGCGGCGAACTCCACATGATCGGCGCCACCACCCTCGACGAGTACCGCAAGCACATCGAGAAGGACGCCGCCCTCGAACGCCGCTTCCAGCAGGTCCTGGTCGACGAGCCGAGCGTGGAGGACACCATCTCCATCCTGCGCGGACTGCGCGAACGCCTGGAAATCTTCCACGGTGTGAAGATCCAGGACACCGCGCTGGTCTCCGCGGCCACCCTCAGCCACCGCTACATCACCGACCGGTTCCTGCCCGACAAGGCCATCGACCTCGTCGACGAAGCCTGCGCCCGGCTGCGTACCGAGATCGACTCGATGCCCGCCGAACTCGACGAGATCACCCGCCGCGTCACCCGCCTGGAGATCGAGGAGGCCGCCCTCTCCAAGGAGACCGACCCCGCGAGCAAAACCCGCCTCGAGGAACTGCGCAAGGAACTCGCCGACCTGCGCGGCGAGGCCGACGCCAAGCACGCCCAGTGGGAGGCCGAACGGCAGGCGATCCGCCGCGTGCAGGAGCTGCGCCAGGAACTGGAGCAGGTCCGCCACGAGGCGGAGGAGGCCGAACGCTCCTACGACCTCAACCGCGCCGCCGAACTCCGCTACGGCCGCCTCCGGGACCTGGAACGCCGGCTCAAGGCCGAGGAGGAGCAACTGGCCGCCAAGCAGGGGGAGAACCGGCTGCTGCGGGAGGTCGTCACCGAGGAGGAGATCGCCGAGATCGTCGCCGCCTGGACCGGCGTTCCCGTCGCCCGTCTCCAGGAGGGCGAACGCGAGAAGCTGCTGCGCCTCGACGAGATCCTGCGCGAGCGGGTCATCGGCCAGGACGAGGCCGTCAAGCTCGTCGCCGACGCCATCATCCGCGCCCGTTCCGGCATCCGCGACCCTCGCCGCCCCATCGGCTCGTTCATCTTCCTCGGCCCGACCGGCGTCGGGAAGACCGAGCTGGCCAAGACCCTCGCGGCGGCCCTGTTCGACTCCGAGGAGAACATGGTCCGCCTCGACATGAGCGAGTACCAGGAGCGGCACACCGTCAGCCGGCTCATGGGCGCACCGCCCGGATACGTCGGCTACGAGGAAGGCGGCCAGCTCACCGAGGCCGTACGCCGCAAGCCGTACTCGGTCGTGCTGTTCGACGAGATCGAGAAGGCGCACACCGATGTCTTCAACACCCTGTTGCAGATCCTCGACGACGGCCGCATCACGGACGCCCAGGGCCGCACCGTCGACTTCCGCAACACCGTGATCATCATGACGTCCAACATCGGCTCCGAGCACCTCCTCGACGGCGTCACCGCCGAGGGCGAGATCAAGCCGGACGCCCGCGCCCTGGTGATGGGTGAGCTGCGCGGGCACTTCCGTCCGGAGTTCCTCAACCGCGTCGACGACATCGTGCTGTTCAAGCCGCTCGGTGAGCAGCAGATAGAGCGGATCGTGGAGCTGCAGTTCGACGAACTGCGCCGCCGCCTCGCCGAGCGCCGCATCACCGTTGAACTCACCCGTGCGGCCCGTGAGTTGATCGCCCACCAGGGCTACGACCCGGTGTACGGGGCACGGCCGCTGCGGCGTTACATCTCCCACGAGGTCGAGACGCTGGTCGGGCGCGCCCTGCTGCGCGGCGACGTACAGGACGGCGCGACGGTCCGCGTCGACGCCGAGCACGGCGAGCTGGTGGTGACCTACGACCAGCCCGAGGACGAGAAGGGAGCGAGGGCGGCATGAGCACCGTGCAGGCCACCAACGTCACCTGCCCGCACTGCGGGCGCACCAACCGGGTACCCGTGGCCGCCGAGGGCCGCCCCACGTGCGGCAACTGCAAGCAGCCGCTGCCGTGGACGGCCGACGCGGGGGACGACGACTTCACCGAGGTCGTCGAGCAGGCCACCGTGCCCGTCGTCGTCGACCTGTGGGCCACCTGGTGCGGCCCCTGCCGCATGGTGAGCCCCGCGCTGGAAAAGGTCGCCGCCGATCTCGCGGGAAAGATCAAGCTGGTCAAGGTCGACATCGACAAGAACCCGCGCCTGGCGCAGCGGTTCGAGGTCCAGGCGGTCCCGACGCTGTTGGTCCTCGACAAAGGGCAGACCATCGCCCGGCAGGCGGGTGCCGCACCCGCCCCTGCCCTGCGGCGGTGGGTGGAGCAGTCGATCGCCGGCCGCGAACCGGCCGGGAAAGGGTGAACAGCCATGACCGTACGAACCGACCCCCACCTCGCGCTCGTCCGGCCGGTCCAGCCACTGACCCCTGAAGGGTGTCAGGAGTGTCTGCAGCTCGGTTCCCCGTGGGTCCACCTGAGGCTCTGCCTGACCTGCGGCCACGTCGGCTGCTGCGATTCCTCGCCGAACCGGCACGCGCGCCGTCACGCCGCCGCCGACGGCCATCCGATCGCGGCGTCGTTCGAGCCCGGTGAGAGCTGGCGGTGGTGCTTCGTCCACGAGGCGTTCGTGTGATGCCCGGCGACGAGACGCGGCCGAGCGCAGCGCAGATGCCGGACGAGACGGAGGAGAGCGTCCCCTTCGAGACCGCTGACATCTACGGCGCCTATCCCCGCCTGCCGGAGGACCAGATGGACCGCCTGGCGCAGCGTGGCCGGCGGCGCGCAGTCGACGCCGGCGATGTGCTGATCCGGGAGGGGGAGCGGTGCGAGACGTTCTACGTCGTCCTCAGTGGCTCGATCGCCATCGTCGAGGGCTACGGCACGCCCGACGAACGTCTGCTGCGTGTGCACGGTCCCGGCCGCTTCATCGGTGAGCTCGGCCTCCTGAACGGGCAGGTGGCCTTCTACACCGCTACGGTCAGGGACCCCGGTGAGGTCCTGGCCCTGTCCATGGACCAGCTGCGTGACCTGGTGACCCGGGACTCCGTCCTCGGCGATCTGGTGCTGCGCGCCTGCCTCGGCCGCCGTGCCCTGCTCGTCGGGCAGGGCGCCGGTTTCCGTATCGTCGGCTCCCGCTATTCGCCCGACACCCGGCGGCTGCGTGAGTTCGCCGCCCGCAACCGGCTGCCGTACCGCTGGATCGATCTGGAGACCGACGAGGAGGCCGAGGCGCTGCTGCGCCGCTTCGGTGTCGGCCCGGAGGAGACGCCGCTGGTGATATGGCGTGACACGACCCTGCTGCGCAATCCGAGCAACGCCGAACTGGCCCGGCTGATCGGCTTGCCGCCCCTGCCGTCGGGCAACGGCCGCGGCGATCTTCTCATCGTCGGCTCCGGTCCGGCCGGTCTCGCCGCCGCGGTGAACGCCGCGTCAGAGGGCCTCGGCACGACCCTGGTCGAGGCGATGGCCACCGGCGGCCAGGCCGGGACGTCGTCCCGCATCGAGAATCTGCTCGGCTTCCCCTCCGGCATCTCCGGCGCCGAACTCACCGACCGCGCCGTGCTCCAGGCCGACAAGTTCGGCGCCCGGATCAGCGTCCCGGCGGAGGCGGCCCGCCTCGAACCGCGGGACGGCCACTACGCCGTCGGGTTCGCCGACGGCAGCGAGATCACCGCCCGCACCGTCGTCCTGGCCACCGGCGCCCGCTACCGCCGCCTCGACGTGCCCGGCATCGAACCCCTGGAGGGAACGAGCGTCCACTACTCGGCGACCGTCTACGAAGCCCAGCAGTGCCGCACCGACCCGGTGGCCGTCGTCGGAGGCGGAAACTCCGCGGGCCAGGCCGTACTCTTCCTGGCCGGGTACGCACCGCAGGTGTATCTGCTCGTCCGCGGGCCGAGCCTCGAGGCGCACATGTCCCGCTACCTGATCGATCAGGTCGAGCGCCACCCGCGGGTGCGCGTGCTGCTGCACACCGAGGTGACCGAGGCACTCGGTGACAAGGTGCTGGAGGCGGTCACCGTGGTCGACCACCGTACGGGCGAGCATCGGCAGCTCGCGGTGCGGGCCCTGTTCGTCTTCACCGGCGCCGAGCCCCACACCGCGTGGCTGTCCGACGCGCTCGCCCTCGACGCGCGCGGCTTCGTGCTCACCGGGGCGGAGGCGCAGGCCTGTTCCGTCCCCGGACTGTGGCAGAGCCAGGGCCGTGACTGCCTGACGTTGGAGACCAGCCTGCCTGGCGTGTTCGCCGTCGGCGACGTCCGCAGCGGCTCGGTGAAACGCGTGGCCTCCGCGGTCGGCGAAGGCGCGATGAGCATCCACTTCGTGCACCGCTACCTGGGCCACACGGCCGCGCCCGGCGGCACCGACAGCTCCCCGCACACCCGTCCGAAGGAGTCCGCTTGGCTCGGATGACACCCAGCGGGCGACGAGATCACGAAGAGGAGAAGGAGGCGATGGGAATGGCCACGCCCATCCGGCACCACCGAGATGCCGCCATGCAGGCCAGGCCGCTTGGCTGGGCACGCAATCCGCTGACGGAGTTCGACCAACTGCTCAGCGAGATGAGCGGGCTGATGGAATCCACGGTGGGAGGCGCGGCGACCGCAGTCGCGTGGACACCCCCGGCGGATGTCACGGAGTCCGACGACGCCTTCCACGTCGAGATCGAACTCCCCGGCGTCAAGAGCAAGGACATCGACGTCGAAGCGAACGGCCAGGAGGTGGTGGTCACCGGAGAGATCAAGGAGAAGGAACGCAAAGGCGTCCTGCGCCGGAGCACCCGCCGCACAGGGGCCTTCGAGTACCGGCTGCGGCTGCCCGGAGAGGTCGACACCGAAAAGATCAACGCGCAGATGTCGGACGGGGTGCTCACCATCACCGTCCCCAAGGCCGAGGTCGCAAAGCCCCGGCACGTCGAGATCAGCGAGACGAGTGAAAGCACCGGAAGCAGCGGCTGAGGCGCGAACGCCGCGGTTCCGGGCGTCCGCCGGAACCGCGGCCGGGCCGGCGAGGCTCGACTCCCGGGGTGACTCCTGAACGACGTCCCGTATCACAACCCCTCACCGCGGTGGAGACTCGGCATGTGGCCCGCCACCGGCTTCCCTTCGGCGCCGCAGGATGCCCGGCAGAAGGAGGCAGCGATGAAATACGACGGATTCCTCGCCCACGTACGCGAGCGAGGCGAATACAAGGACCAGAGCGAAGCCGCGCACGTCACCAACGCCGTGCTGCAAGTGCTGGCCCAAAGGATCAGCCCGGGAGAGGTCAAGGACCTCGCATCCCAGCTGCCCGGCCCGCTGGGGCAGGTTCTGGACCATGCCACGCCGCAGCAGGCGCAGAGCTTCGGGATCGAAGAGTTCTACCGCCGGGTCGCCGAGCGCACCGATGCCCGGCCGCGTACCGCGCAGTGGGACGCCAGCGCGGTCCTGACCACCGTTGCCGACGCTGTCACCGGTGGAGAACTGAATCAGATCATCAGTCAACTCCCCTCCAGCTACGCGGTCCTGTTCGGCAAGGCCGACCTCGCGGACTGAGCCTGTGAGGTGGCTCTTGCGGTCCCGGATCAGGGGGGCTGCCACTCGAACATCAAGATCGTGGCGTCGTCGCTGAGTTCGGTGTGCTGCACCAGCGCAGCACACCGGTGGGCATGTGCAACTGGGTGAAGTTGGATGTGATGATCAGGGCGAGGAGCAGCGCCACCGTTCGGCAGCGCCGTAGCTTGCCGTAGGTGATGCCAGCTGGGCCGCCCTGACCAGTTCATCCAGCAGCCGCTCCCCGGAGCCGACGGACACGTTCCTGTCCGCTCATAGCAGGAGGTCGAAGACGGCTCGAACCTCGTCCCAGTGCTGGGTCTGGGGGTTTTTCAGGTCGGGGTGGAGGATCTTGAAGCTCTGAGCAAGGGCCAGGCTGAGTCCGCCGATGATGTCCGGATAGGCCGCCTCGGTCTCCTCATCGGGCGTGCGGTCCAGGGCGGGATGGGTGGCGAGCTGTTCCAGGATCGGCTTGAGTTCTACATCCTGGTCGATCTTCCGGAAGTGGTGAATGCTCTCCTGCAGGCCTTTTGTGATCGGCAGGTCACAGGTCCGGATGACGTCGCGCCCGTTGGCCTTGGCAGTGGCCTGGGCGACGGTCAGCAGATCGTAGAGCTTGGCGTCCACGAAGTCGCTGTAGCGCTTGAGATCGTTCTTGTCGACGTTCAGTCCTGCGGCCGTGCGAAAGAACCTCTCGAATCTGGCGATGGACATCACGGTCATGACGGCACCTCCGGCTACGGGAGCCGGGTGGCTCCCGGCCCCCTGGGCTTCCCCGCCAGCCTGGCCGATGGGGGTGCGCGAACGCATGCGCATGTCGGGCCCAATCGGCCTCCCTGTATTGCCCTGCCAGGCCCATGCGTCCGACTGCCCGGGTCTGGATTCTCCCGCGTGGCAGGGCTTGGCGGGATTCCGGATCCCGGGCGGATACCGAAGCGGGTGGTGGGTGGCGCGGCGTGCGGTGCGTGCCAGGGCGATGCCCGGGAGATCCGGCCGTACCGCACCTGCGGGCGGAGGCCGGCGTGTCACGTGGCGTGGACGTTCCCCCGGCGGCGTCTGTGGGCACTCGAGGTCGGCGGGACAGCCGACGAGGAGGATCCGGTCATGCAGGTGTCGTCTCAGGGCGTTACGGTCGTTGCTCTCCTGGCGGATCCGGACACGCCTACGGAGATCGCTCAGCGCATGGCCCGGACACTTCCTGATCGGCTCACCGACAAGTCGGGCCAGGGGCGACGTTTCGACGTCAAGGTGGTCAGTGAGCCCTTCACCTCGGGGACGGAGGACCCGCCCACCTTGATGCGCCGGATCATGGACCGTGGGAGGACGGAGAACTGGGACATCGTCGTGGCCCTCACCGACCTTCCGCTGCACTCCCACGGGCGCAAGCTCGCTGTGAATCTGAATCACGAACACGGCTTGGCGCTGCTGTCGCTTCCTTCACTGGGAGGCCTGCGGTTGCAGACGAGGGCCCGGCGGGCCGTCGAAGAAGCCGTGCTTGGCATGGCAGGTCCGCAAACCACTGGGGCTGAAGGACCTCCGCGAAGTCAGCCGCTTCCGGGGCCCTCCGTCGATCGTCTCGCCCCTTCTCATCCGGGCCGAACCGATGAGAAGGAGACCGACGATCTTCGGTACGTCGTCAGCGGGCCGCGCGGTTACCTGCGGGTGCTCGCCGGTATGGTCCGCGCCAACCGGCCGTGGCGGTTGGTGCCGGGCCTGTCGAAAGCCCTGGCGGCCGCGCTCGCCACGGGGGCGGTCGCCACCGTGAACTCCACCGTGTGGAACCTGGCCGCGTCCCTGAGCACGCCACGCCTCGTGATCGCCACGGTCGGGTCTATCGCGATCATGATCGGCTGGCTGATCATAGACGCGGACCTGTGGCATCGATCAGCAGACAGCTCGCCGGAGGCGAGGCAGAGGGCGCGGCTGTACAACGCCTCGACGGTCGCGACCGTGGGTATCGGGGTGCTCGTCTGCTACGTCGGTTTGATGGTCATCAACTGGGTGTGGGCGCTGTTCATCCTCAACGACCAAGTGTTCGCTTCCATGACGCGAACCCCGCTGCACGCCGAGGAGTACCTGACGCTGGCCTGGTTCGTCGCATCGGTCGCCACCGTGGGCGGCGCGCTGGGATCAGGCCTGGAGAGCGACGAGGCGATCCGGGCAGCCGCCTACTCCAAGCGCGAACAGGAACGTCGCCACAGGCTCCAGGACGACCACGATGACTAGCCGGGGCCCGAGTCGGAGACAGGGCGGTGGTCGGTGGTCGTCCGGATGGGAAGATCTCGCCGATCGGTGCGCGCGTACTCGTTTCGCGTCGAGGCCGACGGGGACCCGGACGGCACGCCGCCGGGGCACCGGTGCTCCGCGTCGCAAGCCGCCGGCGACGCCGTTGCACCTGATCCGGGTGAACGACCCGCAGAGGCATGCCGAAGCCACGGGCCACGACCCACCAGCCCCCGCGTTCAACTCCCGGGAGTGAGGCTCTTCCCGCCGTCTCCATCACCCCCGTGGTGCGGCATGCCGCGACATCAAGGGATTGCAATCATGAAAGCAGCGGTATACGAAGGCCCGCGAACGGTCGAGGTGAAGGACGTACCGGACGCGAAGATCGAGCACCCCTGCGACATCATCGTCAAGATCACCACCACCAACATCTGCGGTTCGGACCTGCACATGTACGAGGGCCGCACCTCGTTCGAGTCGGGCCGCACGCTGGGACACGAGAACATGGGCCAGGTCGTGGAGGTCGGCTCGGCCGTGCGCAAGGTCCAGGTCGGCCAGTATGTGGTTCTGCCCTTCAACATCGCCTGCGGCTTCTGCAAGCAGTGCGAGCGGGGGATGACCAACTACTGCCTGACCATGCAGCCGGAACCGGCCCTCGCGGGAGCCGCCTACGGATTCGCCGAGATGGGCCCCTACCAGGGCGGCCAGGCGGAACTGCTGCGCGTGCCCTACGGCGACTTCAACGCGCTGCGCCTGGGCGAGGACGCCGCCGAGCGGCAGACCGACTACGTGATGCTCGCCGACATCTTCCCCACCGGCTATCACGCCACGGAGATGGCCAACGTCAAACCGGGCGACCAGACGATCGTCTTCGGGGCCGGTCCCGTCGGGTTGATGGCGGCCTACTCCGCCGTGCTCAAGGGCGCCGGGCGCGTCTGGGTGGCTGACCACCAGCCCGACCGGCTGCGCAAGGCGGAGGAGATCGGGGCCATCCCGATCAACATCGCCGAGCAGGATCCGGCGGAGGTCGTCAAGGAAGCCACCCTCGGTCTGGGCGCCGACAACGGGTGTGAGTGCGTCGGCTACCAGGCCCATGACCACCAGGGAGACGAGGATGCCAGCCTCACGCTCAACGGCCTGATCGACTCGGTCAGGTTCACGGGTGACATCGGCGTGGTGGGCGTGTTCCTGCCCGAGGATCCCGGCGGCGAAGAGGCCCAGGGCGAGCTGGAGGCACAGGGCAAGGTGCCGATCGACTTCGGGAAGATGTGGTTCAAGGGCCAGCGCATGGGGACCGGCCAGGCGCCGGTGAAGAGGTACAACCGGGCGCTGCGGGACCTGATCGCCGCTGGGAAGGCGAAGCCGAGCTTCATCGTCTCCCACGAGCTCGGCCTGGACGACGCCCCCACCGCCTATGAGCACTTCGATGCCCGCGACGAGGGCTGGACCAAGGTGGTCCTGCATCCCGACGGACACGGGAACGGCAGCAAGCGATAGGAACCCAGGGGCCGCCGCCCGTCTGTCTCCCCGGACCAGTCCGGGTGACGGGTGGCGGTCACCCTGATTCCGGCAGGGACTGAACCGGCGGCGATCACCGGAGTTCGGCCCGGTAGGACGGACCGCGGCCCCCCGCATGCCGGCCGGCCCGGAGGCGAAGACCCCGCCGGACACGCGGTGCGAGGCAAACCCTGGGACTGATGAGGCCGCATGCTGATGTGTCGCGTATTCACCCATGCTGATTTCTTGGGCCCTGCGGGAGCCTTCCTCGCCCGGCGGCCGCACCTCGACCGGCCCGTCGCGACCCGGCGGGGCGTTCCGACCGGGCTCACGCCGTGAAGTGGCTGCGGACCTTCGGGGAGGTCGTGCGATCCGGGCTCACGATCGAGGAGACGCGGCTGGAGCCCCTGCTCGCGCTGCGCACGGCTGCTGGGGTGGCGCTCGTCATCGGGCCGGCGCTGTGGCTGGTCTCCCCTGCGTACGCCGCGTCGGCCGCCCTCGGTGCCTACTCCGCGGGTGCCGCCACCTTCCAGCGCACCTGGCGTCCGCGCAAGGTGATCGCGCTCGGCGCGGGCGCGGGTCTGGCGCTCAGCACCTTCGTGGGCTACCTGGCGGCCGGGCGACTCGCGACGTTCCTCCCGCTGCTGGCCGTATGGGCCTTTGCCGCGGGGATGGCGTGGGCCCTCGGATCGACCGCGGGGATCGTCGCAGCGACGACGGTCGGCAGCATGCTGGTGACCGTCACCCTGCCCACGAGCGTCGGGCGGGCCCTGGAACACGCCGGGGTCATCGCGCTCGGAGGCGTGGCGCAGGCCGTGCTGATCCTGCTGTTCCCGATCCGCCGCTGGGGGGCGCATCGTGACGCGCTCGCCGACGCGCTGGCCGCCGTGGCGGACTACGCCCGCCGGCTGCGGTACGACCCCACCGCGCCTTTCGACCCGGAGCCACTGATGACGGCCCGGGACGCGGCCGCCGTGACGCCGTCACAGGCCCGCACCCGTCCCCCCGTCCTCCACGGCCCCCGGGGCCTCGCCGAGCGCATTCTGCCGGTCGTCGCCGCGCTCGCCGACCCGGACGTCGGCGCCCCGGCGGAGGGGCCCGGGCGGGACCGCGCACGGGAGTTGCTCGGCGCGGCCGCCGACGTCCTCGACGCGGCCGCCCGTTCGATCCGCCGCGGAACTCCCGCCGAGGTGCCGCCCCGGAGCGCGGACGTCCTGCGCGTCGACGAGGAGGGCGAGGTGCTGGAGGGGCCCGCCCGGCAGGCCGCCGAACGGCTCGTGGAACTGCTCGCCGAGGCGTTGGAGATCGCGGGGAGCGGCGGGGCACGCGACAAGGCGCCCACGCCGCCCGGCCCCGCGAGCGCCGGGTTCCTGGTCCGCCCGACCATGTTCCGGCTGCTCCCGGTCGTCGTCCGGGCGGTCCGCCGTGAACTGCGCCGGGACTCGCCCGTGTTCCGGCACGCCGTCCGCCTGGCGGCGGTGGCCACGCTCGGCTATCTGATCGCTTCCCGGCTGCCCCTGGAACACGGCTACTGGGCGCCCATCGCCTCGGTGATGGTGATGCGGCCGGACTTCCACCGGACGTACGCGCGTGCGGTGGGCCGTCTCGCCGGGACCCTGGCGGGGGTCGCGCTCGCCACCGGGATCGTGCGGGCCCTGGGCCCGGACGCCCATGTGTTCGGCGCGCTGGCGGTGGTCTCGGCGGCCCTGGCGTACACAGTGCTCCGTACCGGATACGCCTACTCCCAGTGCTTCACCGCCGCGTACGTCGTCTTCCTGCTCGGCATGGGCGGCCAGGCATGGGAGCAGACGGTCCCGGAGCGGGTGGTGCTCACCCTGCTCGGCGGGGCCCTGGCCATGCTGGCGTACGTGGTGTTTCCCGCCTGGGAGACCCCCCGGCTGCCGGGTCGGCTGGCGGACTGGCTCGCCGCCGACGGCCGCTACGCGGCCGCAGTGCTCCGCAGCTACGCCGAACCGACCCGGGAGCATCGCGCCGACATGCGCAGGGCCCTGCTGGCGAGCAGGGAGGCACGTGCCGCCTGGCAGGAGGCCTACGACCAGGCAAGGCAGGAACCGGTCGGCCCCAGAGGTCTGACATCGCGCGAGGCGGAGGAGGCGCAAGAGGCGCTCAAGGGACTTGACCGGGCGACGATGCTCATGGAGAGCCACGTCCCGCGGGTCGGCAATCGTTTCGCCCCCGAGGCGGAGCGGTTCGCCGAGGCCTTGGAGGCAGACACCGCGCGGGCGGCAGTCGACGTGCGCGAGCACAGGAATCCGGACTGGGGGCGCGTGGAGGAGGCGCTCCACGCGTGGGAGGGCGCCGCCGGGGACCGGAGCCCGGTGCTGCGGCGCGGGGCGGAATTGCAGAAGCGGGCCTTGGAGGACCTCGCGGCAGCGGTAAGCCGCACACCCCTGGAACGGGACGTCAGCTCCGCTCGCGAGGAGCAACGGGTGCGGGCGGCCGTGGCTGCGGAAGGTGACGGATCAGGACCCGCGCACGGGGGTGGATGAGGGCTCCGCGACGGGGAGCGGCCGTCTCCTGGGGCGAGAAGCAGCCGAACGGGTGGACGAGCGGATCCCTCCCCGTGGTGGCAGCCTGAGGGGAAGCGGCGAGGCGCGATGTCAACGAGGCCTGTCCGGCGGCAGGACAACGGCTATGAGGCAGGCCGACTCGAATCCTCACCGACCCTGCCGAGCCGGGCGGAGCACCACCCGGTCCGCGCCGAGGCCGACCCTGAGCACAGGGTCGCACTCCGTGGCGGGCGCACCGCGGCCAAAGGGCACAGATGCACTGGAGGTGTGATGAGTGCTGACCGCTCCCGCGAGAGCCGTGAAGGCCACGTACTGGTCCTCGACGCCGGCTCTTCGAGCCTTCACATCGCTCTGTCCGCGGCGGACGGTGAACGGGTGGCGGATCGAGACGCCTCAGAGCCCCCGGGGCCCGCTGCGGCGGCGGAACTGCGGAACTTCCTCAGCGAGGTGCCCGCTCCTGCGGCGGTCGGTCACCGCATCGTCCACAGCGGTCCCCACCTGACTGGACATACGCTGATCGACGCACGCGTACGGGCCCTGCTGGCGGACGTCGCGGATCTCGCGCCGCTGCACGTGACCCCTGCCCTGCACTTGGTCGACGCCGCACGAGAAGTCCTGCCCGACGTTCCTCATGTCGCCTGCTTCGACACTGTCTTTCACAAGGATCTGCCGGCACAGGCGCGCACGTACGCCGTGCCGGAGCGATGGCGAGCCGAATACGGGCTGCGGCGGTACGGCTTCCACGGGCTTTCCTACGCGTGGGCACTGCGGAGGACGGCGCAGGCCCTGGGCCGACCCGTCGACAACCTCCAGGTCGTGCTCGTGCACATGGGAGGCGGCTGCTCGGCCTGCGCAGTCCGGAACGGACGCAGCGTGGACACCACCATGGGCCTCACTCCGCTGGAAGGTCTGGTGATGAGCCGGCGCAGCGGCAGCCTCGATCCCGGCGCGCTGCTGTGGTTGCAGCGGCGGCACGGGCTGAGCACGGACGAATTGGACGACACACTCCACCGGCATTCCGGTCTGCTCGGCCTCTCCGGTACCTCGGGAGACACCCGGGATCTGGTGCGCGCCCGCGCGGAGGGTGATGCCGCGGCCGCGTCGGCGCTGGCGACGTTCACACTCAGCTGCCGCAAGGGCATCGCCTCGATGGCCGCCTCGCTGGACCGGCTGGACGCCCTGGTCTTCACCGGGGAGATCGGCGAAGACCAACCCGAGGTACGCGAGGAGATCTGCTCGGCCCTGACTGTTCTCGGTGTACGAGGCGGGCTGCTCGTCCCCGAACTGGAGGATCTGATGCGGGAAGGCCTCCGACGCATCGATCAGGCGGTGAGAGGTGTCCCGGTCCTCGTGGTCGCAACCGGCGAGACACAGCAGATCGCCGCCGAGACCCGACGGGTGCTCGGCATTGCTGACGGGACGCGGTAGCTGTCACCGGACCGGCGTGCCGGTCTGCGCCAGTCTCTGGAGGAGATCGCCCGAGGCGCCCCTCAGCGACTCCCCTTGAGATCTGAAAGAGGCACCCATGACCGTCCCCACTGCGAGTCCCGGCTGTGTCGTCGACTGAGGTCGACAGCCGCTATGAGTTCGTCGTCGCCCCCCGTCGCCGTGGTGGCACACGCGTGACGCGCGGCACCGCCCGGCAGGAACGCTCACAGGCCTGCCGCGTGGTCGGGGACATAGGTCCGCAGGTCGCGCGGTGGGCGCTGGTAACCGGTCGAGGGCGGCCGGTCCGGCAGCTCCAGCACCGGAGGAGGCACCTCGTGGTACGGCACCGAGTCCAGCAGATGGGCGATCATGTTCAGCCGGGCGCGGCGTTTGTCGTCGCTCTCGACGACGTACCACGGTGCCTCGGCGATGTCGGTGTGCACCATCATCTCGTCCTTGGCCCGCGAGTACGCCTCCCAGCGGCTGATCGAGTCCAGGTCCATCGGTGACAGCTTCCAGCGGCGCAGCGGGTCCTCCAGGCGCTTCCGGAAGCGCTCCTGCTGCTCGGTGTCGCTCACCGAGAACCAGTACTTGCGCAGCAGCAGGCCGTCCTCCACGAGCATCCGTTCGAAGATCGGGCACTGCCGAAGGAAGAGCTGGTGCTCCTCCGGGGTACAGAAACCCATCACGTGCTCGACGCCGGCCCGGTTGTACCAGGAGCGATCGAACAACACGATCTCCCCGGCGGCGGGCAGGTGCTCGACATACCGCTGGAAGTACCACTGGGTGCGCTCCCGCTCGGTCGGCTTCGGCAGCGCGGCGATCCGTGCGACCCGCGGGTTGAGGTGCTCGGTGACCCGTTTGACGGTGCCGCCCTTGCCGGCCGCGTCCCGTCCCTCGAAGACGACGACCAGCCGGGTGCCCTCCGCACGCACCCACTCCTGGAGCTTCACCAACTCCGTCTGCAGGCACAGTAGTTCCTTCTCGTACGCCTTGCGCGGAACCCTCGCCGTCTCTTGGTCCGCCATGCCGCCTCCCGTTCCGCCGGGTCAGCCTTCTGTGGCCTGCAGGTCCCGGGCCACCATGGCCGCCCAGGTGCCGATCCGCTCGAAGTCGCGGAAGTCGCCGCCCCTTCCCGATTTGACGATCATCCGGGCGATGCGTCCCTTGACGTCGCCCTCCAGGCGTCCTCCGAAGGTGACGTGCCCACGCGGGTCGACGTGGTACATCACCCGTCGCACCCCGGGTGCCGGAGGGATGTTCCGCTCGGACGCCGAGGGGTCGAGGGGCCCGCTGCTGAACAGCCACACCGGCCGCTCGGCCAGGGCTTTGCGGTGCCGCCGTGCGAAGCGGCGCGCGTCCCGCTGCCAGCGGCCCCCGTAGAGCGCGCCACCGAGGACGACCGCGTCGTACGACGCGAGGTCGGCCACGTCCGAGGCGGGTCGTACGTCGAGGTCCAGTCCCTCCTTGGCCAGGACCTCACCGACGTGGTCGGCGATCTCGGCCGTCGAGCCGTTGGTGGATCCGTAGGCCACCAGCACTTTCCCGTTCATGATCGCTGACCTCCTCACACTCTTCTCTTCAGCCTCGACTCCAAAAGGCCGCGAGACGATGGGCCGGTCGGGCACGGCTGGGGCCGAGGGTCCCGGTCCGTCGCCCTGACAAACGCCGAGTGGCCGGTGTGGACGGAACCGAGGGAGGCTGGAGGCAGGCGGCGCTCCAGGTGTGCGCGGCGGACGGGAGTGGACCCATGAAGGTCGGAGTACTGACCGGCGGCGGTGACTGTCCCGGCCTCAACGCCGTGATCCGCAGCGTCGTCCGCAAGGGGGTGCAGGAATACGCGTTCGACTTCGTCGGCGTACGGGACGGCTGGCTCGGTCTGCTCAAGAACGATGTCGTCCCCCTGGACATCTCCAGCGTGCGGGGGATCCTGCCCCGCGGCGGGACCATCCTCGGCTCCTCCCGTACCAACCCGTTCAAGCACGAGGACGGGCTGCGGCGGGTGCGGGACACCCTCGCCTCCTACGAGGTGGACGCGCTCGTCGTGATCGGCGGAGAGGACACGCTGGGGGCGGCCACGGAACTCAGCCGGCAGGGGATCGACCTGGTCGGCGTGCCGAAGACCATCGACAACGACGTCTCGGGCACCGACTACACCTTCGGCTTCGACACCGCCGTCGGGATCGCGACGGAGGCCATCGACCGCCTCCACACCACCGCCGAGTCGCACATGCGCGCCCTGGTGGTCGAGGTGATGGGGCGGCACTCCGGATGGATCGCCCTGCACGCGGGCATCGCCGGCGGCGCCAACGTGATCCTCATCCCCGAGCGGCCGTTCGACATGGACCAGGTCTGCGAGCAGGTGAAGCGCCGGTTCGAGATCAACTACGCGCCGATCGTCGTCGTCGCCGAAGGGGCCGTCCCCAAGGAGGGGCAGATGATCCTCAAGGACCGGTCGCTGGACGAGTACGGCCATGTGCGGCTGTCCGGCATCGGCGAATGGCTGGCCCAGGAGATCTCCGCACGCACCGAGAAGGACGCCCGCACCACGGTCCTGGGTCACATCCAGCGCGGTGGCACCCCGAGCGCCTTCGACCGGTGGCTGGCCACCCGTTTCGGACTGCACGCCATCGACGCGGTCAAGGAGCGGGACTTCGGCCGCATGGTCGCCCTGCGGGACACGCGGATCGTCCGCGTCCCGCTCGCCGACGTCACCGGGAAGAACAAGGTGGTCGATCCGTCGCTGTACGACGAGTTCGACACGTTCTACGGCTGAATCGTCATGCGCCGTGCGGTACGACCGCCAGCGGGCAGCGGGTGTGGTGCAGCACGGCGTGGGCGACCCGCCCCAGTCGGCCTCCGGCCGATCCGGACTCGGTGCGGCGCCCCACGACGAGCAGGTCCGCGCCCCGGGAGGCGTTCAGGAGCGCTTCCGCGGGATGCAGCAGCATGACATCGGCGCCGGCCGTCACCTGCGGGTACTTCTCCTGCCACGGACGCAGGGCGTCGGTGAGCCCCAGAACCTCCTGGTCCTCCCAGGTCGCGCGGTCCTCCTCGGTCACCACGAGCGTCCTGGACGAGACGGACTCGGCGGGCAAGGCCCACGCCTGCACCACGCGCAGCCGCGCCGCCCGTGCCTCGGCGGCCGAGAAGGCGAAGTCGGCCGCCTCACCGGCCGGCCGGTGCGCGTCGAACCCCAGCACGACCTGGCCGGCACCGCGCGCCACGGGCGCCCCGTCCGCGAAGGCACCGGTGCGGGGAGGGACGAACACGGCGGGGCAAGGGGCTGCCGCCGCCGTCCGCAGGGCCACCGAGCCGACCGCCAGCCCAGCGAAACCGCCCGTCCCGCGGGTTCCGACGACGAGGAGCCCGGCCTCACGCGCCGCGGTGCGGAGAGCCTCGGCCGGGGCGTCGTCGGCCTGCGCGCACTCCACCTTCAGGTCCGGGTAGCGGCCGGTGAGGCCGGCGGCCGTCCGCCGGAGCAACCCGGCGCCCACCTGATGCAACCGGTCCAGGGCCGCGTCCGGAACGGCGGCTCCGGGGAGCGGCGGGGCCGCGTGGAGCAGCCGCAGCGCAACGCCACGCAGCAGGGCCTCCCGTGCCGCCCACTCGGCCGCCGCCGCGGCGTGATCGGACCCGTCGACGCCTGCCAGTACAGGGAGACGCATCCCGGCCTCCTTCGTCCGGCCCGCACGTCGCGGGCGCCCGCGGGCCCAGGCTCCTCTGCTCCACTGTTCCACGGCGGGTCCGCTACGGCGTCCCAGGACATCCGTCACGCGCTCGGCCGGTCAGCGCTCCGCCATGCGTGCCCGGTCCGGTGCGGGGGTGGCGTCCCTTCGAGCCGAGGCGCGTCGGCTTCGACGGTCGATGCCGTCTGTCGGGGTGGTGAGGACGGCGAGGCAGGCGATCACCAGCGCGATGCCGGTCCAGCCGGCGGGCGGCAGACGTTCGCCGACGACCAGGACGGCCAGGACCGCCGCGACGGCCGGTTCCAGCAGGGACAGCGTGGTCGCGGTACTGGCCGGCACGTGCGCGAGCCCCCAGCCGAACAGGTGCCCGGCGCCGATGGTGTCGACCGGCTGTGCGGCATGTGCCATCGTGGGCGCCGGGCGGAGGTGAGTCGCATGACCGGCGCGGACCCCGGGCTGTTCGGCCCCGGCTCGGTGACCTGGCAGGCGCACGGAGATCCCATGATGTGGATCGCCGGCGTCCGGGCGCTCTACCTCCAGGCCCTGCACCCACGCGCGGTACGCGGGGTCATGCAGAACTCCGACTTCCGGCGGGACGCCTGGGGCCGTCTGATGCGCACCGCGAGCTTCGTCGGCACGACGACGTACGGCACCACCGAGGCGGCGGAACGGGCGGGCGCCCGCGTCCGGAAGATCCACAGCATGCTGACCGCGACCGACCCGGACACCGAGGAGCGCTACGGCGTCGACGAACCCGGCCTGCTGCTGTGGGTGCACTGCGCCGAGATCGACTCCTACCTGGAAATCCTGCGCAGGTCCGGGTTCCGCCTCACCGACGCCGAGGCCGACCGCTACATCGACGAACACCGGCAGAGCGCACGTCTGGTGGGCCTCGACCCGGCCGCCGTCCCCGCCGACCGGGCCGAACTCGCCACGTACTTCGAGAAGGTGCGCCCCGAACTCGCCGCCGGAGCCGAGGCACGCGAAGTGGACGACTTCCTGCTCCGCCCGCCGACGCACCCTCTTCTCGTACCGGCGCGCGAGGTGCTGTGGCGGCGCGTGGCACACCTGGCGTACGCCTCTCTGCCGCCGTACGCCCACGAGCTCTACGGCAGACCTGCCCCCGCACCCGCCACCGTCACCCGGCGACTGCGCCTCACCGGTCTCCTGTTGCGCCGCGTTCCCGCACGTCTGCGGTGGCAACTCCCGCCGAAACACATCCTGCGCGCCATGGCGAGGCTCGGCCCGGACGCGCGCCCGGCACCGTACAAACTCGGACGATAGGCAGCCATACTGGGTGGGCCATGGGGAGGGGCGGGCGAACAGCTACCGGGGGGAGCGTCGCGCGACATGGGGGACAGCAGACTCATCCACGGCCGGTACCGGCTGCTCGACCTGATCGGGCGCGGCGGCATGGGCGAGGTGTTCCGGGCACGGGACGAGTCCCTGGGCCGGCACGTCGCCGTCAAGTGCCTCAAACCGCCCGGGCCCCAGCACGACCACGCCTTCACCCGCGTACTGCGGGAGCGGTTCCGCCGCGAGGCCCGGGTGGCCGCCGCCCTCCAGCACCGCGGCATCACCGTCGTGCACGACTTCGGCGAGTCCGACGGGGTCCTCTACCTCGTCATGGAGCTGCTGGACGGCCGCAACCTCAGTCAGCTCCTGGAGGACAACAAGCAGCACCCGCTGCCGGTCGCGGACGTCGTCGAGATCGCCGAGCAGGTCGCCGCCGCCCTGGCCTACTGCCACGAACAGGGCATCGTCCACCGTGACCTGAAGCCGGCCAACATCGTGCGGATCGGCGACGGCACGGTGAAGATCTGCGACTTCGGCATCGCCCGCCTCGGCCACGACATCGGCTTCACCTCCCGGCTAACCGGCACCGGCATCGCCATGGGCACCCCGCACTACATGTCCCCGGAGCAGATCAGCGGCACCGAGGTCGACCAGCGCAGCGACCTGTACTCGTTCGGCTGCGTGCTGTACGAGATCGCGACCGGCGTACCGCCGTTCGACCTCGACGACGCCTGGGCGATCCTCGTGGGCCACCGCGACACCCCGCCCCGCCCGCCGCGCGAACACCGGCCCGAACTGCCCGAGTTCCTCGAGCGGGTCGTCCTGGACCTGCTCGCCAAGGAACCCGGACAACGCCCCGGCGACGCCCGCGAGCTGGCCCGCCGCATCAGCGCGCACCGGGTCGCGCCGGCGTACGTGCCGGCCGTCCCGGCGGCCCGGCACGCCCCGGACGCGATGGCGCACGCGGGACGGCTGCCGTCCTGGACCCACGGTATGACCACCGGTCACAAGGCGGCCGGCACCGGACTGCGCACCACGCCACCGGACCCGGCGGCCGGGCTGTCCGGCGAGTGGATCGCGCGGCCCGCCACCGGCCCCGCCGAGGAACCCGCCCCCGACCTGCGGCCCGCCCCGTCCCCGGAGGTCCTGACCGCCCTGGCCGCCCGGCACAACGCGGGCCTGAGCCTCGGCCGGCTCGGCCGCTGGGCGGAGGCGGGGGAGGTGCACCGGGCGGTCGCGGCCGAACGCGAGCACCTCCTCGGCCCCGACCACCCCGACACCCTCGCCAGCCGCTACGAGGCCGCCTTCACCCTCAGCCGGACCGGCCGGGCCGCGGACGCCCTGCGCGAGTACAAGCACGTCGCCGAGGCGAGGATCCGCATGCTCGGCGCCGACCATCCCGACACCCTGGCCGCACGCCAGGAGATGGCCTACGCGCTCGGCCGGCTGGGCCGCGCCTTCGACGCCCACCGGGTCTACACGTCGGTGCTCGCCGCCCGCGAACGCACCATGGGCCCCGACCACCCCGACACCCTGCGCTGCCGGCACAACCTCGCCTTCAACCTCAGCCGCCTGGGCCGCCTGGAGGACTCCCACCGCATGGCCCGCGAAGTGGCCTCCGCCCGCGCCCGGGTGCTCGGCCCCGACCACCCGGACACCCTCGTCACCCGCTACGAGGTCGCCTACGCGCTCGGCCAGCTGGGCCGGTGGACCGAGGCCCTGGAGACGTATCAGGAGGTCGCCGAGGCCCGCGCCCGCGCCCTCGGCCCCGACCATCCCGACACGCTCGCCACCCGGCACGAGATCGGCATCAGCCTGGGCCGCCTCGGCCGCAGTGCCGAGGCCCTGGACGTCTGTACCGACCTGGCCGAGGACCGCGCCCGCGTCCAGGGCCCCGCTCATCCCGAGACGCTGCGCGCCCGCCACGGCCGCTGCGTCAACCTGGGGCGGCTCGGCCGCTGGGAGGAGGCCCTCGCCGAGTCCCGCGACGTGAGCGCGATCCGTGAGCGGGTCCTCGGCCCCGACCACCCCGACACCCTCGTGAGCCGCCGCGAGGTCGCCGTCGGCCTGGGCTGGCTCGGCCGCTGGGCCGACGCACTCACCGACTACCGGCAGGTGGCCGCCGCCCGCGAACGCGTCCTCGGCGCGGACCACCCCGACGCCCTCGCCAGCCGCAACGACGAGGCCCACTGTCTCCAGCAACTGGGCCGGACCGCCGAGGCGGCCGCGCTGTACCGCAGGGTGGCCGAGCTGCGACAGCAGGGCGGGCAGTGAGACGCCGTCGAGGCACCGAGCACCCGGCAGGCAGCCCGTCTGGCCGACCCGGATCACCCCGTGTTACGAAGAACCATGACCGCACCCCTGGGACCCCGCGCACACCGGACGTACGACGCCGTCATCGTCGGCGGCGGCCACAACGGCCTGGTCGCCGCCGCCTACCTGGCCCGGGCGGGTCGCTCCGTGCTGGTGCTGGAGCGGCTGGACCACACCGGCGGCGCCGCGGTCTCCACGCGGCCCTTCGCCGGGATCGACGCCCGGCTGTCCCGCTACTCGTACCTGGTCAGCCTTCTCCCCAAGAAGATCGTGCGGGACCTCGGCCTGGACTTCCGGGTCCGCACCCGCACCGTCTCCTCCTACACGCCGACCGAACGCGACGGCCGGCCCACCGGGCTCCTCGTCGGCGGCGGCGAACGGCGGACCAGGGAGGCGTTCGCCCGGCTCACCGGCTCCGACCGCGAGTACCGGGCCTGGCAGGACTTCTACGGCATGACCGGCCGCGTCGCCCAGCGGGTCTTCCCCACCCTCACGGAACCGCTGCCCACCCGTGAGGAGCTGCGCCGCCGCCTCGACGACGAGGAGGCCTGGCGCAAGCTGTTCGAGGAGCCGATCGGGGTCGCCGTCGAGGAGCACTTCGCCGACGACCTGGTGCGCGGCGTGGTCCTCACCGACGCGCTCATCGGGACCTTCGCCGACGCCCACGACCCCTCACTGAAGCAGAACCGCTGCTTCCTCTACCACGTGATCGGCGGCGGCACCGGAGACTGGGACGTGCCGGTCGGCGGCATGGGCGCCCTCACCGACGCCCTGGCCGACGCGGCCCGCGCGGCGGGCGCGGTCCTCGCCACCGGCCACGAGGCGCTGCGCATCGCCACCGACGGCCGAGCCGCCGAGGTCACCTACCGCACGGCCGACGGCGAGGGCACCGTCGCCGCCCGGCACGTCCTGGTGAACGCCTCCCCGCGGGCCCTGGCGGAACTGACCGGCGACACACCCCCGGCTCCCGCCGAGGGAGCCCAACTGAAGGTGAACATGCTGCTGAAGCGGCTGCCCCGGCTGCGCGACGACGCCGTCGACCCGCGCGAGGCGTTCGCCGGCACCTTCCACATCGCCGAGGGCTACGGCCAGCTGGCCACCGCCCACGCCCAGGCCGCCGCGGGTGACCTGCCCGCCGCGCCGCCCTCGGAGATCTACTGCCACTCGCTCACCGACCCGACCATCCTCGGCCCCGACCTGGCCGACCAGGGCTACCAGACCCTCACGCTCTTCGGTCTGCACACCCCGGCCCGCCTGTTCGAGCGGGACAACGACGCCGTACGCGAGGACCTCCTGAAGTCGACCCTCGCCCAGCTCGACGCCCACCTGGCCGAACCCCTCGCCGACTGTCTGGCCACCGACGCCGACGGACGCCCCTGCATCGAGGCCAGGACCCCGCTCGACCTGGAGCGCGACCTCGGCCTGCCCGGCGGCAACATCTTCCACCGGGAGCTGAGCTGGCCCCACGCCCAGGACGGCACCGGCCGCTGGGGTGTGGAGACCCGGCACGCGAACGTGCTGCTGTGCGGGGCCGGCGCGGTGCGCGGGGGCGGGGTCAGCGGGGTGCCCGGACACAACGCGGCCATGGCGGTACTGGAGCGGGAACCGCAGTGAACCCTCAGTCGGCCGACCGCGTCCACCCCGTCGCCCGGATGCGCGCCGCGTCCGACGGGCGTGCCTCGTCGAACAGGACACCGTCGGCCGACCAGACGCGCAGCCCGTCCACGTAGCCGCCGCGACCGACGTACAGCCGGTCCGTCGTGTACCGCCAGCGCAGGGCGAGGCCGCGCGCGGCGGGCAGGTCGGCGGTGAGCCGGTGCCAGACGCGACCGGACCAGCCGGTGACGGAGCCCGTCGGATGCTGCCGGGGTTCCTCGCCCCGGCGGGACGTCGTGAAGGGCACCGGCTGCCAGGTCGTGCCGCCGTCGGTCGTCGCCTCGAGAACCAGGTTGTCGGCCTGCGGCTCGGTGTCCCACCACAGCGCGCAACGCAGCCGTGCCCCGCCGGCGGACGTGTCGAGCGCGGGAAGCGCGAGGGTGGCCGTGCCGGCGACGGCCATCCCGGAGAACCAGGCGGTGCCTCCCCGCTCCGGCCGGACCGGCACGGCCCGCGCCATGCTGTTCGCCGCAGCGACCCGGGGCGCGGATCCGGAACGCCAGCCGCGCACCGGGTGCACCGAGTTGCCGAGGACCACGAGGAACGAGTCGGTCGTCGGGTCGAGCACCAGCGAGGTGCCCGTGAAGCCGGTGTGCCCGGCCGTGCGCGGCGTGGCCATCGCGCCCATGTACCAGTGCTGGTAGAGCTCGAAGCCGAGGCCGTGCTCGTCCCCGGGGAACGCGGTGTTGAAGTCGGTGAACATCAGCCTCACCGACTCGGGAGTGAGAATGCGGGCCCGCCCGTAGACACCGCCGTTGAGCAGCGTCCGGCCGAGGACCGCGAGGTCCCAGGCGTCGGAGAACACGCCCGCGTGCCCCGCGACGCCGCCGAGGCCGAAGGCGTTCTCGTCGTGCACCTCGCCCCACACCAGGCCCCGGTCGAGACCGGACCACGGTGGGCGCGCGTCCTCCGTGGCCGCGATCTTCGGGCGCCAGGAGGCGGGCGGGTTGTAGCGGGTGCGGCGCAGACCGAGCGGCGCCGTGATCTCGTCCCGCAGCAGGGCGTCGAGGCCGCGGCCCGTGATCCGCTCCAGCACCAGCTGGAGCGAGATGAGGTTCAGGTCCGAGTACAGGTACGCCGTGCCCGGGGCGCTCACGGGCTTCTCGTCCCAGATCAGCTGGAGCTTCTGCTCGTACGTCGGCGCGCTGTACAGCGGGATCCAGGCACGGAATCCCGAGGTGTGCGTGAGGAGCTGACGGATCGTGATGTCCTGCTTGCCCGCGCCCCCGAAGTCCGGCAGGTACGAGGCGACCTTCGCCTCCAGCTCCAGTCCGCCCCGCTCGATCTGCTGCACGGCGAGGATCGAGGTGAACAGCTTCGACACCGACGCCAGGTCGAAGACGGTGTCCTCGGCCATCGGGATCTGCTCGTCCGCGGGGAACTCGACGCCGGTGTCGGTCTTCTCGTCGTAGGCCCGGTAGCGCACCGCCATGCCGATGGGCCGGTGCAGGGCGACGGTGCCGCCGCGACCGGCGAGCAGCACGGCGCCCGCGTACCAGGGGTGTGCGGGGGAGGGGCCGAGGAAGGCCTCCGCGTCGCTGACCAGCCGGCGCAGATGAGAGTCGAGCAGCCCGGCGCGTGCCGCGGAGCCGTGCCGCAGGGTGGGACGGTGGCCGGTCGCCGCCGGGGCGGCCTCCGCGGGGCCGGCGGGCAGCGGCGCGAGAGCGAGCGCACCGCCCAGGGCCATGCCCGCTCGGCCCAGTTGACGTCGGGTCAGTTCAGCGCTCGCCGGTCTGTCGGTCACCGCACGCCCCTTCTCCTCAACCGCCTCGCATGTCCCATGAAGTATGTCCGCCGCACGCCTCCGCAAATAGACGGCGCGCATGAAGCCGACGAGGCGGCGCGCGTGGACCCGACGACGCCCTGAATCTGACGGAGCATCAGAAAACCTCTTCCGTCCTCCGGAGGACTCCGGCATCCTGCGCCCATGCAGACGGAGCTGAGCCAGAAACTGGGAGTCGAGCACGCCGTCTTCGGCTTCACGCCGTTCCCCGCCGTCGCCGCGGCCATCAGCAGGGCCGGCGGCTTCGGCGTGCTCGGCGCGGTCCGCTACACCGACCCCGACGAGCTCAAACGGGACCTGGACTGGGTCGAGGCACACGTGGACGGCCGGCCGTACGGCCTGGACGTCGTGATGCCGGCGAAGAAGGTCGAAGCCCCGAACAATCGAACACTGACAGAGGCCGACGTCGAGGCGATGATCCCGGAGGGACACCGGCAGTTCGTCCGGGACACCCTCGCCAAGCACGGCGTGCCCGGGCTCGCCGAGGGCGAGGCCTCCGGCTGGCGCATCACCGGCTGGATGGAGCAGGTCGCCCGCACCCAGCTCGACGTCGCCTTCGACTATCCGATCCGGCTCCTCGCCAACGCCCTCGGCTCCCCGCCCGCCGACGTCGTGGCCCGGGCACACGACCGGGACGTCCTCGTCGCGGCCCTCGCGGGCAGCGCCCGGCACGCCCGCAAGCACAAGGACGCCGGGATCGACATCGTCGTGGCGCAGGGCTACGAGGCCGGCGGCCACACCGGCGAGATCGCCTCCATGGTGCTCACGCCCGAGGTCGTCGACGCCGTCGCGCCCCTGCCCGTCCTGGCCGCCGGGGGTATCGGCAGCGGACAGCAGGTGGCTGCCGCACTCACTCTCGGGGCCCAGGGGGTGTGGCTGGGCTCCCTATGGCTCACCACCACCGAAGCGGACCTCCACTCACCCGCCCTGACCCGCAAACTCCTCGCCGCCGGGTCCGGCGACACCGTCCGCTCCCGCGCACTGACCGGCAAACCGGCGCGCCAGCTGCGCACCGAGTGGACCGACGCCTGGGACGACCCCGCCGGGCCCGGCACCCTGCCCATGCCGCTGCAGGGCCTGCTGGTCGCCGAGGCCGTCTCCCGCATCCAGAAGTACGAGGTCGAACCCCTGCTCGGCACGCCGGTCGGGCAGATCGTCGGCCGGATGAACAGTGAACGCAGCGTCCAGGCCGTCTTCGACGACCTCACCCGCGGCTTCGAACAGGCCGTGGACCGCGTCAACCGCATCGCCGGAAGGAGCGGCCAGTCATGAGCACACCGGTGAGCACACCCCCGGCGGGCTTCTGGGCCCAGGCCACACAGGACCCGCGCCGCAGGGTGCTCGTCGCCCCCGACGGCGAGGAGTGGACCGCCGGACGCCTGCACGCCGAGGCCAACCGGCTCGTGCACGGCCTGCGCGCGGCCGGGCTGGAACGCGGCGACACCTTCGCGGTGGTCCTGCCCAACGGTGTCGAATTCCTGACCGCGTATCTCGCCGCCAGCCAGGCCGGGTTCTACCTCGTGCCCGTCAACCACCACCTGGTCGGTCCGGAGATCGCCTGGATCGTCTCCGACTCCGGCGCCAAGGTCCTCCTCGCCCACGAGCGTTTCGCCGACGCGGCACGCGACGCCGCCGACGAGGCCGCACTCCCGGCCACCCACCGGTACGCCGTCGGCACGGCCGAGGGCTTCCGGCCGTACGCCGAACTCCTCGACGGGCAGCCCGAGTCGGCGCCGGGGGACCGCACCCTCGGCTGGGTCATGAACTACACCTCGGGCACCACCGGCCGCCCGCGCGGCATCCGCCGCCCACTGCCCGGCAAAGCCCCGGAGGAGGCCTACCTCGGCGGCTTCCTCGGCATCTTCGGCATCCGTCCGTTCGACGACAACGTGCACCTGGTGTGCTCGCCGCTCTACCACACGGCCGTCCTGCAGTTCGCCGGCGCGTCCCTGCACATCGGCCACGAACTGGTCCTGATGGACAAGTGGACGCCGCAGGAGATGCTCCGCCTCATCGACAGCCGCCGCTGCACCCACACCCATATGGTCCCCACCCAGTTCCACCGCCTGCTGGCCCTGCCCGACGAGGTGAAGGACCGCTACGACGTCTCCTCCATGCGGCACGCCATCCACGGCGCCGCCCCCTGCCCCGACCACGTGAAACGGGCCATGCTCGACTGGTGGGGCCCCTGCGTGGAGGAGTACTACGCGGCCAGCGAGGGCGGCGGTGCCTTCGCCACCGCCGAGGACTGGCTGAAGAAGCCCGGCACCGTCGGGAAGCCCTGGCCCATCAGCGAACTCGCGATCTTCGACGACGACGGCAACCGGCTGCCGCCCGGCGAACTCGGCACCGTCTACATGAAGATGAACACCGGCGGCTTCTCCTACCACAAGGACGAGGCCAAGACCCGCAAGAACCGCATCGGCGACTTCTTCACCGTCGGCGATCTCGGCCACCTCGACGAGGACGGCTACCTCTTCCTGCGCGACCGCAAGATCGACCTGATCATCTCCGGCGGCGTCAACATCTACCCGGCCGAGATCGAGTCCGCCCTGCTCGCCCACCCCGCCGTCGCGGACGCGGCCGTCTTCGGCATCCCGCACGACGACTGGGGCGAGGAGGTCAAGGCCGTCGTCGAACCGGCTCCCGGGCACCGGCCCGGGCCCGCCCTCGCGGCCGACCTCCTCGACCACTGCGCACACCGGCTCGCCGGGTACAAGCGGCCCAGGAGCGTCGACTTCATCGCCGAGATGCCCCGCGACCCCAACGGCAAGCTGTACAAACGCCGGCTGCGGGAGCCGCACTGGGAGGGCCGGACCCGACCGGTGTGAGGTCCCACCCCGGCGGCGTGGTGAAGGGAGAAGGGGTGTCGCCCCACCGGTACGGCACCCCTCCCGGCGCGGTCAGCGGTGCTCGTGCACCCGGACGACCCGCAGCTTCGGCGAGGACAGGATGTCCTTCTCGCAGAAGCGCGACGTCACCCACTTCTCACCGGAGAACAGCCGGGTCTGGTCCGCGAAGTGCGGGGACTTCGGGTTCGAGGACTGTGAGTAGGTCAGCAGCGTCCGCGCCACCGGGCAGCGACCGCCGTCCCAGCCCACCGCCTGGAGATGGCTGGAGCCGAACGGCACCTCCGTGTAGCCGCCGCCGGCCGCGTCCCACGTCGGCTGGATGACGTTCCACACGCCGAGCTGCCCCGCACCGCCCGGCACCGGCAGCCGCTCGCCGCCGCGGACGACGAACTGGTGCGCGCCCAGCGGCGCGTCGAGCGCGATGCCCGCACCACGCAGTTCCGCCACCGCGTCGGCGAGGGCTCCGGCGAGGCCGGGGGCGTCCGTGTTCAGCGTGTTCGGCGTGCGCACCGGGTCGGCCGCCGAGAACGGCACCTTCCACAAGCGGTCCTCCGGCACGGCCCGTTCCAGCTTCCGCCAGAACCGGTCGAAGAGCAGCGCGCCCCGGCTGCCGGTGTCCATGGTGCGGTCCCAGGCCTTCAGGACCCCGCAGGCCTCCGAGACGTCGACGGCCTTGCCGTCGCTGCCCGTCGCGGTGCCCCCGGGGAGCGCCGCGCACGCCCGCGCCACGTCCCCGGCGGCGAGATCGCCCGCGGGCACCCGGTTGGCGAACTGCTGCCGTTGCAGATCGCGCACCGTCAGTCCGCCCCGGTCGGCCATCGCCGCCACGTCCTCGATCCCGCCGCGCGTACGCAGGCCGAGCTGCGTGCCCACCGTGCCGAAGACCCGCTCGTAGCCGGTGATCGGCCGCTCGGCGTTGGTCATCCACGCGGTGCCGTTCGAGTTCTCCGCGTACGGCGCGTCCTTCAGCGTCGGCATCCTCGCCGGCCCGAAGATGCCCGGCTCCACGGCGTCCGGGTCACTGCCGAGGGCGCAGTCGCCGCGCGAGCCGTCGAGGACCGCGATGCCGGACGCCGGGTACGTCGTCCGGCCGAGCTCCGTCGAGCAGCGCTCCGCGAGTTCGTCGGTGATGCGGGGGAGTACCTGGGACTGGGTGTAGAGGGAGTGTCCAGCCCGGTCGGCGGCGAGGGTGTTCACCCAGGGGATGCCCTGGTGCCGGGCGAGGGAGGCGAGGACGTCGTCCGTGCTCCGCGCCTTGCTGAACCCGAGCGAGGTGTCCGCGAAGCGGAGGTTCGCCGCGTTCGGGTCGTACAGCGCGTACGCCGTCGTGGCGGTCCACGGAAGCGGCACCTGGGAGTTGAGCGAGGTGACGACGGGGCCGTAGCGGGTCCACCACTGGGTGCCGGTCACCGGCGTGCCGTCCTTCACGGCGACCGTCACGGTCCGCTTCTTCATCCGCTCCGGCCTGCCGTCCACGAGGTACGTCGTGGGATCGGCCGGATCCAGCGTCAGCCGGTGGATGCTGGCGGGAACACCGGTCGAGACGGTGTGGCTCCACGCCACATGTGCGTTGAACCCGATGGAGACGGCCGGGGTGCCGAGCAGGGAGCCGCCGGAGACGTTCAGCTCACCGGGGATCGTCTGCTGCGACTGCCAGAACCGGCGCCCGCCCTGCCAGGGGTAGTGCGGGTTGCCCAGCAGCAGGCCGCTTCCGTTCGCCGTCGTGTCGCCGCGGAACGCGACCGCGTTGGAGCCCATGCCGGGATCGCCCCACAGCTCGTCCGCCGCTTTCGCCACGGCCTTCGCGTCGGGGCGGGCGGTCCGGGCGCCGGTGGATGTGGCCGGGGTCGGGGGCCGCACGGTCGTGATCGTGTCCACGAAGCGTCCCTCGCCGGAGATCGCGGCGATGGCGAGCCCACGAGCGGCCACGTCGACCTCGGTGACCGGCCGGACCCAGGAAGCGCCCGCACAGGCGGGATCCGTGATCCTGTTCTTCTTCAGCCAGGCGTTGTAACCGGCCGCCCAGCCCCGCATCATGCCCCGGACCTCACGGCTCGGGCCCGCGGGGGCGGGCTCGGCGAGCACCTTCTCCACGGTTCGCGTCTCACGGACCCCGCGGAAGTACAGGTCGCTGGCGAGGTTCGTCCTGGCCCCGGAGAGGGCGCCGTCGGCTGCCGTGCCGGCGCCGAAGTAGCGGGAGCGCTCGCCCCGCAGGGTCACGAACCCGTCCGCGAGCGTGCAGACCTCGTCGGCGGCCTGCGCCCAGCCCGTGCCGAAGCCCAGATCGGCGTAGTTCTTCGCGAGGATGTGCGGAATGCCGTACTCGGTGTAGCGGATGACGGCGGACATGCCGTCGTGGGAAGGGTGCTGCTCCGCTCGTGCCTGACTCGGGGCGGCGGCCGCGGGTAACGCGGACGCGGCCGTGAACAGGGCCGTGGCTCCGAGAACGAGTCGTCTCAGGCGGCTGCGCATCGTGCCCTCCAACTTCATTGAGGGAAAAGAGGCTTGAGTGTGAATGTGCTGCGTTCGTGCGTCAGTGCCATTGCATCGGACGCTTCTGGCGGCGGCAGGGTTGAGCCGGTCGGTCCTTGACCTCCACCGGCGGTCGGCCGAGGATCACTTGTCATGACGACGCCCGGACACGGCAGCACGGTCGACGGAGTCCTACGGCGCAGCGCCCGGCGCACCCCGGCGCGCGTCGCTGTGGAGTACGGCGAGCGGAGCTGGACCTACGACGAACTGGACACCGCCGTCTCCCGCGCGGCGAGCGTCCTCCTCGACCAGGGGCTGTCCCCGGGCGACCGGGTCGGCTCCTACGGCCACAACTCCGACGCCTACCTCATCGCCTTCCTGGCCTGCGCCCGCGCGGGGCTGGTGCACGTACCCGTCAACCAGAACCTCACCGGCGACGACCTCGCCTACATCGTCGGCCAGTCCGGCAGCTCCCTGGTCCTCACCGACCCGGACCTCGCTCGCCGACTTCCCGACGGCGTACGGACGTTGCCCCTGCGCGACACCGACGGCTCGCTGCTCGCCCGGCTGGCCGAGGCCCCCGCGTACGACGGCCCCGAGCCGCGCACCGAGGACCTCGTGCAACTGCTGTACACCTCGGGCACGACCGCCCTGCCCAAGGGCGCGATGATGACGCACCGGGCCTTGGTGCACGAGTACCTGAGCGCGATCACCGCGCTCGACCTCAGCGCGGGCGACCGCCCCGTGCACTCACTGCCCCTGTACCACTCGGCGCAGATGCATGTCTTCCTGCTGCCCTACCTCGCGGTCGGCGCGACGAACATCATCCTGGACGCGCCCGACGGCGACCGGCTCTTCGACCTCGTCGAAGCGGGCCGTGCGGACAGCCTGTTCGCCCCGCCCACCGTCTGGATCGCCCTCGCCAACCGCCCCGACTTCGCCACCCGCGACCTGAGCGGCCTGCGCAAGGCGTACTACGGGGCCTCGATCATGCCGGTCCCCGTACTGGAACGGCTGAAGGAACGTCTGCCGGGACTGGCCCTCTACAACTGCTTCGGCCAGAGCGAGATCGGCCCCCTCGCCACGGTCCTCGCCCCGGACGAACACAAGGGACGCATGGACTCCTGCGGCCGTCCCGTGCTGTTCGTCGACGCGCGCGTGGTCGACGAGAACGGAGAGGACGTACCCGACGGCACCCCCGGCGAGATCGTCTACCGCTCCCCGCAACTGTGCGAGGGCTACTGGGACAAGCCCGAGGAGACCGCAGCGGCCTTCCGCGACGGCTGGTTCCGCTCCGGCGACCTCGCGGTACGCGACCCGCACGGCTACTACACGATCGTCGACCGGGTGAAGGACGTCATCAACTCCGGTGGCGTCCTGGTCGCCTCCCGGCAGGTCGAGGACGCCCTGTACACCCACCCCCGGGTTGCCGAGGCGGCGGTCGTGGGCCTGCCCGACGACCGCTGGGTCGAAGCGGTCACGGCGGTCGTCGTCCCGCGCGGCGACGTCACGGAGGCCGAGCTGATCGACCACGTCCGCGAGAAGCTGACGTCCTTCAAAGCGCCCAAGCGCGTGGTGTTCGTGGACGAACTCCCGCGCAACGCCAGCGGGAAGATTCTCAAGCGGGAGCTCAGGAAAGACCTCGGGTAGGGACTCGGGCCGGAGACGGACTCTGCTCTCGGCAGAGCGAGTCCGGCCGACCGGGATCACCTCGCTAGCGTGCCCGGCATGGACACCGAACTGTGCACCGTGCGAGCGAACGGCATCAGCCTGGCCTACCGCGTCTGGGGCCCTCAGGACGCGCCGCCCGTCGTGCTGCTGCACGCCCGCGGGGCCGACGGGGCCGACTGGACGGAGATCGCCCCCGTCCTGGCCGCCGGGCCCCGCCGGGTGTACGCCCCCGACCTGCGCGGGCACGGCCGCAGCGACTGGCCCGGTGCGTACGCCTACGAGCTGATGCGCGACGACGTGCTCGCCTTCCTCGACGCGCTCGGCATCGCCCGCACCGACGTCGTGGGCCATTCGCTGGGCGGAGCCGTCGCCTACCTGCTCGCCCAGCACAGCCCGGGGGCCGTACGGCGGCTCGTCCTGGAGGACGTGCCCGCGCCCTTCCCGCTGGACCCGCCGCGCCCGCCCGCCCAACGTCCTGACGGGGACCTGCCGTACGACTGGGCAATGATCCTTGCCACTGACCGGCAGCGCAACGCCCCCGACCCCGTGTGGTGGGACCACATGGGTCGGATCACCATGCCCACACTGCTGATCGGAGGCGGACCGACCAGCCTGATCCCCCAGGAGCAGATAGCCGCCCTGGTCGAGCTGCTCCCCGACGCCCGGCACATCACCCTCGACGCGGGGCATCTCGTGCACGCGGCCAGGCCCGGGGAGTTCCTCGAGGCCGTGGAGGAGTTCCTCAGCCCTGCGGACCGTACGCCGTCATGAAACGGTCGCGGAACTTGTCCATGCCCCACCGGGGCGCGTCGGGGGCCGGCTTGAGGCCGTCGGTCCAGCCCCAGTCGGCGACCCGGTCCAGGACCTTCTTGTCCTTGGCGACGATGGTGATCGGCACGTCCTTGCCGGTGTCCCCGGCGAGGACGGTCGGCACCGGCTGGTGGTCGCCGAGGAAGACCAGCACCGTGTCCTCGTCCCCGTAGCGCTCGAGCCACTCGGTCAGGCTCCGGATCGAGTACTCGATGGCCTTGCGGTACTCGGCGCGCACCTTCTCCGGGTCCTTCCAGACCTCCGTGGGGTCGGTGCCCTCCTTCTTGATCCGGTGGAACACCGAGCCGTCGCCGAGGTCCTTCCAGTCGATCATGTGGGCGATGGGCGACCAGGGGTTGTGGCTGGAGGCCAGGATGATCTCCGCCATGATCGGATCACGGTCCTTCTTACCGTGCTCCAGGCGCTGGAAGGCCTCCATGCTGAACTGGTCGGGCACGGGCGTCCAGCTGAAGTACGGGCCGTTGTAGCCGAGGTGCTCGGAGTCGTAGATGTGGTCCAGGCCGAAGAACTTGCCCTCCGGCCAGGCGCGGCGCACGCCCGGGACGATGCCGACGGTCCGCCAGGCACCCGTCTTCCCGAAGTACTTGGTGAGGGTCATGCGGTCGCTGGTGGTCAGGCTGCGGTACCGCTGCTGGTTCTTGATCCACAGGCCGGACAGGAGGGTCGAGTGGGCGAGCCAGCTGCCCGCGCCGGTCACCGGCGACTGGAGCCAGCCGCTGCGCGACGCGAAGCCGGCGGCGTTCAGCCTGCCGGTGCCCTCCTTGAGTACGGCGTCGGTCTGCTTCGCCATCGCCGGGTCGTCGATCGCGACCCGGCCGTAGCTCTCTATGAAGGTGAACAGGACGTCCTTGCCGCGCAGTCCGGTCAGCAACTGGTCGGGCGGCGTCTTCGCGAACGCGTCCACCGAGGCCTGCTTGTCGAAGACCCGCGCGTCCTTCAGGCCCGCCCGGACCTGGTCCACCCGGTTGCCGAGGAACTCAGCGTTGCCCTTGGTCGCGACCGGCACGGTGCCGATCTGCACGCCCAGGGTCATGCAGGTGATCCACGCCGTGCCGAGGATCAGGATCGTACGGGCCGCGACGGGACGGTGCCGGACCATCAGTCTCGTCAACCGCACCACGGCGAGCGTCGTGAGCACGAGCACCGCGACGAGCAGGGCGAGCACACCGATCACGGCCAGCACCTGGCCGGTCCGGCCGAACGACTCGCGCAGGAAGTCCGTGGCGTCGTCGAGCAGGATCCAGTCCAGCACCAGGTCGAAGGGCCGGGCCAGCACCTGGTAGAAGCCCATGTCGACGAACTTCAGGACCGTGACCAGCCCGAGGAACACGCCCGAGACGACCGCCGCGATCCGCCGGGGCCTCGGCGGCAGCGCCAGCAGCAGGCCCGCGAGCAGCACGCCCTCGGCGGGGATCCGGACGAACGAGGCGAACTCGATCTTCTCGATCCGGTTCGGCACGAGCAGCGCGAAGGCGACGAGCACCCCGGCCAGGACGGTCGTCCCCACGGAGACGCCGCGTGCCGTACGGGGCCAGCGGTGCCGCCAGCCGAACCAGCCGGGCCTCGTCGGGCCCGGGGGCGCGTCGGGGGCCGAGTCCGGTGCGGTGTCCGGTTCCGCTTCCGGTTTCCCGTCCTCCGCCCGGCCCTTCTTCGCAGTGTCGTCATCCGGTTCCGCCCCGCTCTCGGTCGTGTCCGACAGCTGACGGGAGCGAGTGAAGAGCGACACCCGGTGGTCCTTCCGTGCGGTCTTGCCAGGCATGGCGAACAGAGCCCGGTGGAAGGGGCCTGCCACCACCAGTACGTCCGCACGTCACCTTAGGTTCAATCGACCGGCCGGAGAATCACGCGTCCGCCGCCGTCGCCACCTCACGCGCCCACCGGTAGTCCGCCTTGCCGCTCGGCGACCGCTGGACCGACTCCGTGATCACCAGCTGGCGCGGGATCTTGTAGCCGGCCAGCCGGTCGCGGCAGTGCGTCCGGATGTCCTCCAGCGACGGCCGCGCCGCACCCGCGCGCAGCTGGACCACGGCCGCCACATGGTGGCCCCACTGAGGGTCCGGCACCCCGGCCACCAGCGCGTCGTAGACATCGGGGTGGGACTTGAGGGCCTGCTCGACCTCCTCCGGGTACACCTTCTCGCCGCCGGTGTTGATGCACTGCGAACCACGCCCGAGGACGGTGACCACCCCCTCCTCGTCGACGGTGGCCATGTCGCCCAGCAGCACCCACCGCTCGCCGTCCTTCTCGAAGAACGTCTCGGCGGTTTTGTCCGGGTCGTTGTAGTAGCCGAGCGGTACGTGTCCGCACTGGGCGACGCGGCCCACCTCCCCGGCAGCCACCGGCTCGTACGTGGCGGGGTCCACCACCTGGGTGCGGGCGTTGACACGGACCCTGAAGCCCCGCTCCGGGCCCGAGTCCTCGGTCGCCGTACCGTTGAAACCCGACTCCGAGGAGCCGAAGTTGTTCAGCAGCACGGCGTTCGGCACCAGCTCCCGGAACTGCCGGCGCACCGTGTCCGACATGATCGCGCCGGACGACGACACGCTGAACAGCGACGAGCGGTCGATGTGCCGCAGCGATCCGCTCAGCGCGTCGATCAGCGGCCGCAGCATCGCGTCGCCCACCAGCGAGACGCTGCTGACCTTCTCCTTCTCCACGGTCCGCAGCACCTCCTCGGGCACGAACTTGCGGTGGATCACGACCCGCTGCCCGAAGTTGAACCCGATGAGCGCCGTGAGCGTGGAGGTGCCGTGCATCAGCGGGGCCGTGGGGAAGAAGGTGATCCCGGATCCACCCGCCGCGACCCGCTCGGCCAGCTCTTCCGGCTTCTTCACCGGCTCCCCGGTCGGCGCGCCCCCGCCGAGACCCGCGAAGAACAGGTCCTCCTGCCGCCACATGACGCCCTTGGGCATCCCGGTCGTACCGCCGGTGTAGATGATGAACTGGTCGTCGGCCGAGCGCGCCGGGAAGTCACGCGCCGGCGACCCCGCGGCCTCGGCGTCCGCGAACTCCGTGCACGCCACCTCGGCCGCACCCGGCGCCGGAGCCCCCACCCGGATCAGCCGCCGCAGCTTCTCCGCCCGCGGCAGTGCCGCGGCCACCCGGTCCGTGAACTCCGCGTCGAAGACCAGCGCCGCGAGATCCGCGTCCCGGTAGAGGTACACCAACTCCTGTTCGACGTAGCGGTAGTTGACATTGACCGGGACGATCCGTGCCTTCAGGCAGCCCAGCACCGTCTGGAGGTACTCCACGCCGTTGTAGAGGTGCAGACCGAGGTGCTCACCGGGCCGTATCCCGGCGTCGAGCAGATGGTGGCCGACCCGGTTGGCCGCCGCGTCCAGCTCCGCGTAGGTCAGACGGCGCTCCGCGCCCGTACCGGGATGGTCGACGTGGACGAGTGCCTCACGGTCGGGGACGACGTCGACGACCGACTCGAACAGGTCGGCAAGGTTGTACTCCACCGCTCCTCCTGACCCCGGGACATGCCTGGCATCGGACGGTTCGCCGGTCATCAGAGCAAAGGGCGGTCCAACTGTGAAGGGTCCGCGCGAGAAAATCTGACTACCTGTCAGAAAACCCTTGAAGTGCCTCCCGCCCTACTGCAACCTGTTCTCGTTCTTCCAGAGGGGAGTTGGCCATGGGTGGGACGGAACACCTCACCGTGCAGCGCGAAGGCGCCACACTGGTGCTCACGCTCAACAGGCCCGAAGCCAGGAACGCGCTCTCGCTGCCGATGCTGGTCGGCCTCTACGACGGCTGGCTCGAGGCCGACGCGGACGACTCGGTCCGCTCGATCGTCTTCACCGGCGCGGGCGGCTCGTTCTGCTCGGGCATGGACCTCAAGGCCCTCGCCGGGAACGGCATGGCGGGCGAGGAGTACCGGGACCGGCTCAAGGCCGATCCCGACCTGCACTGGAAGGCGATGCTGCGCCACCACCGGCCCCGCAAGCCGGTGATCGCCGCCGTCGAGGGATACTGCGTCGCGGGCGGCACCGAGATGCTCCAGGGCACCGACATCCGGGTGGCGGGCGAGTCAGCCACCTTCGGCCTGTTCGAGGTGAAACGCGGCCTGTTCCCCATCGGCGGCTCCACGGTCCGGCTGCAACGCCAGATCCCGCGCACCCACGCCCTGGAGATGCTCCTCACCGGCCGCCCCTACAGCGCCCGCGAGGCCGCCGCCGTCGGCCTGGTCGGCCACGTCGTCCCCGACGGCACGGCGCTCGGCAAGGCACTGGAGATCGCCGAACAGATCAACTCCTGCGGCCCGCTGGCCGTCGAAGCGGTCAAGGCCTCCGTCTACGCGACCGCAGAGATGACCGAGTCCGACGGCCTCGCGGCCGAACTCACCCGGGGATGGCCGGTGTTCGACACCGCCGACGCCAAGGAGGGCGCCCGCGCCTTCGCGGAGAAACGACCGCCCGTCTACAAGCGCGCCTGACCGAAGGAGCCCTCCGGCATGCCCGAAGTCCTCAAAGCCCCCCTGGTCGTCGAGTTCCCCTTCACCCGCTCCCTCGGCCCCGTCCAGAGCGCCTTCCTGACCGGCCTGCGCGAACGCGTCGTCCTCGGCGTGCGCACCGGCGACGGCCGCACCCTCGTCCCGCCCGTCGAGTACGACCCGGTCACCGCCGAGGAGATACGCGACCTCGTCGAGGTCGCCCCCACCGGCACCGTCACCACCTGGGCCTGGAACCACGCCCCCCGCCGGGGCCAGCCCCTCACCACCCCCTTCGCCTGGGTCCTGGTCCGCCTCGACGGCGCCGACACCGCCCTGCTGCACGCCCTCGACGCCCCGGGCCCCGACGCCGTGCACACCGGCATGCGCGTCCGCGTCCGCTGGGCGGAGGAACGCACCGGAGCCATCACGGACATCGCCTGCTTCGAGCCGCACGACGGCGGCCCGCCACAACCCGGCGGACACACCGGCGAGTTCGAGGACCCCGTCACCGGCATCGTGGCCGCCGCCCGCCTCGACTACACCTACTCACCCGGCCGTGCCCAGACCGCGTACATCAACGCCCTCGCCGGCCGGCGGACCGTCGGCGAGCGCTGCCCGTCCTGCCGGAAGGTGTACGTCCCCCCGAGGGGTGCGTGCCCCACCTGTGGGGTGGCCACATCCGAACAGGTCGAGGTGGGGCCGCGCGGCACGGTCACCACGTTCTGCATCGTCAACATCAAGGCGAAGAACCTCGACATCGACGTGCCGTACGTCTACGCCCACATCGCCCTCGACGGCGCCGGCCTCGCGCTGCACGGCCGTATCGGCGGCATCCCGTACGACGAGGTCCGCATGGGGCTGCGCGTCGAACCGGTGTGGACGGAGGGCGCCCGCTACCCCGACCACTACCGGCCCACGGGCGAGCCCGACGCGGACTACGACACCTACAAGGAGCTGCTGTGACGAGCGCACCGCGGGACCGCGAGATCGCCGTCGTCGCCTTCGCCCAGACCGCGCACCGGCGCACCAGCGAGGAGCTCTCCGAGGTGGAGATGCTCATGCCGGTGCTGCACGAGGTCCTCGACCGGACCGGACTGAAGACCGCCGACATCGACTTCACCTGCTCCGGCTCCAGCGACTACCTCGCCGGCCGCGCCTTCTCCTTCACCCTTGCCCTCGACGGCGTCGGCGCCTGGCCGCCGATCTCCGAGTCGCACGTCGAGATGGACGGCGCCTGGGCCCTCTACGAGGCCTGGACCAAACTCCTCACCGGCGACGCCGACACCGCTCTCGTCTACGCGTACGGCAAGTCCTCACCCGGCTCGGTCCGCGACGTCCTGACCCGCCAGCTCGACCCCTATTACGTGGCACCCCTGTGGCCCGACTCCGTGGCGCTCGCCGCCCTCCAGGCGCAGGCCCTGATCGACGCCGGCGACACCGACGAGCCCGCCCTCGCGGCCGTCGCCGCACGCAACCGGGAGGCGGCGTCCGCCAACCCCCACGCGCAGCTCACGGGTACCGTGCCGCACGGGGACCACCTGGTGCGGCCGCTGCGCACCGGCGACTGCCCGCCCATCGGCGACGGCGCCGCCGCCGTGATCCTCGCGGCCGGGGACCGGGCCCGTGACCTGTGCGCACGCCCCGCCTGGATCCGGGGCATCGACCACCGCATCGAGGCCCACGGCCTCGGCGTGCGCGACCTGACCGACTCACCCTCCACCCGCCTCGCCGCCGAACGCGCCGGAGCCTTCGAGCGGCCCGTCGACACCGCCGAGCTGCACGCGCCCTTCACCGCCCAGGAGATCGTCCTGCGCAAGGCTCTCCGACTCGACGACGGCGTACGCGTCAACCCCTCCGGCGGAGCACTCGCCGCCAACCCGATCATGGCCGCCGGTCTCGTCCGCGTCGGAGAGGCCGCCGCCCGTATCCACCGCGGTGAGTCCGACCGCGCCCTCGCCCACGCCACGTCCGGCCCCTGCCTCCAGCAGAACCTGGTCGCCGTACTCGAAGGGGAGCCCCGATGAGCAAGGAGCCCGTGGCCGTCGTCGGCATCGGCCAGACCAAGCACGTCGCCGCCCGCCGGGACGTGTCGATCGCCGGGCTCGTCCGGGAGGCGGCCCGCCGGGCCCTGGACGACGCCGAGCTGACCTGGGCCGACATCGACGCCGTCGTGATCGGCAAGGCGCCCGACTTCTTCGAGGGCGTCATGATGCCCGAGCTCTACCTCGCCGACGCGCTCGGCGCCGTCGGCAAACCCATGCTCCGCGTGCACACCGCGGGTTCGGTCGGCGGCTCCACCGCGCTCGTCGCCGCGAACCTCGTCGCCGCCCGCGTCCACGGCACCGTCCTCACCCTCGCCTTCGAAAAGCAGTCCGAGTCGAACGCCATGTGGGGCCTGTCCCTGCCCATCCCGTTCCAGCAGCCCCTGCTGGCCGGGGCCGGCGGATTCTTCGCCCCGCACGTGCGCGCGTACATGCGGCGCAGCGGCGCCCCGGAGACGGTCGGCGCCCTGGTCGCCTACAAGGACCGGCGCAACGCGCTCAAGAACCCCTACGCCCACCTGCACGAACACGACATCACCCTGGAGAGGGTGACGTCCTCGCCCATGCTGTGGGACCCGATCCGCTACTCGGAGACCTGCCCCTCCTCGGACGGCGCCTGCGCCATGATCCTCACCGACCGCGCCGGAGCGGCCCGGGCCCCCCGACCGCCCGCCTGGATGCACGGCGGCGCGATGCGCAGCGAACCGACCCTCTTCGCCGGCAAGGACTTCGTCTCCCCACGGGCCGGCCGGGACTGCGCGGCCGACGTCTACCGGCAGGCCGGGATCACCGACCCCCGCCGTGAGATCGACGGCGCCGAGATCTACGTGCCGTTCTCCTGGTACGAGCCGATGTGGCTGGAGAACCTCGGCTTCGCCGCCGAGGGCGAGGGGTGGAAACTCACCGAGGCCGGCGTGACCGAACTGGACGGGGACCTGCCCGTCAACATGTCGGGCGGCGTGCTGTCCACCAACCCCATCGGCGCCTCCGGCATGATCCGCTTCGCGGAGGCGGCCCTCCAGGTGCGGGGGCAGGCCGGAGAACACCAGGTGGAGGGCGCCCGCAGGGTTCTCGGCCACGCCTACGGCGGCGGATCGCAGTTCTTCTCGATGTGGCTCGTGGGAGCAGAGCCCCCCGACTCCTGAAAGGTCCCCCTCACGTGCCCTGTTGGCCATGGGGCACGATCGCTAGGCTGGCCGCGTTCGACGAATCGGGAGGAGCACGGACGTGGCCGAGACCACCACCCAGCAGCGCCCGCTCACGGGCTGGGACAAGCCGGAACTGGACCTCAGCAACGCGGCGTGGCAGTCCAGCAGCCGAGGCTTGGGGGATGTCCAGATCGCCTTCGTGGAGGGCTTTATCGCCATGCGGAACAGTGCCCGCCCGGAGAGCCCGTCCCTGATCTTCACGCCCGCCGAGTGGGGCGCGTTCGTGTCGGGGGCGCGCGAAGGGGAGTTCGACCTCACCTAGAGACGGAGACGAGTCAGCCCGGAAGCCCGTGATCCGACGGCCGATCCGGGGGTGTTCTGCCCGCTTTTCCGGACACGAGACCGGAGAGATCCTCCCGGGGCCGGCCACTGCGCCACGCCGGCCCCAGGAGGGACGGTCCGTATCCCGGAGGTGAGGAACGCATGAGCACCCTGCCGGTCATCGCGGCGGTCGACGGTTCGGACGACAGCCTGCGCGCCCTGGAGTGGGCGCTCGACGCCGCCCGCAGGCGCTCGGCGCCGCTGCGCGTGGTGCACGTACGCCAGTACGCCCACTGGGCACAGCCCGAGGTGCTCACCGCCGGCCCCCCGGACCCGAAGGACGACCCGGTCCTCGCACAGGTCCGCACCCACCTGGAGGCTCGCGCCGACCCGCCCGAAACGGAGTATCTGGGACTGGAGGGTGCGCCCGGCGCCGTCCTGCCCGAACTGAGCGCTTCCGGCGAGCTGCTGGTGCTGGGCTCGCGGGGCCGCGGCGGTTTCGCCAGCCTGCTGCTCGGATCCACCGGCATGGCCGCCGCCCGCGCCGCCGAGTGCCCCGTGGTGGTCGTGCCGCGATCCGCAGGCGAGGTGCGGGACGAGACCCCGGACGGCCCCGGGGCGCGCGTGGTCGTCGGCCTGAAGGTGGACGGCCCCGACGAGGCCACACTCGCCTTCGCCTTCGCCGAGGCCGCCCGGCGCGGCGCCCGGCTCCAGGCGGTCGCCGCCTACCCGTGGCCGGCGCAGCCCTGGATGATGCCCGGCGAACTGCCGCCGCCGGTCGTCGACCAGGACGTGATCGAGGACGAGGCCCGGGTCCTCGCCGAGGGCTTCCTCGCCCCGTACCGGGAACGGCACCCCGACGTCCCCACCGAGACCGTGGCGGCGGCCGGCGACGCCGCCGGCCGGCTCGTGGCGGCCTCCCAGGACGCCGACCTCGTCGTCGTGGGCCGCCACCGGCGGCACCTGCTGGCACCCGCCCGCATGATGGGTTCGGTCACCCAGGCCGTCCTGCTGCACGCGGCGAGCCCCGTCGCCGTGGTCCCGCCGGCGCCGCCCGAGAGCTGACCCCGCTGTGATCGACACCGGCAGGCCTGCCATCAGGCCCGTGCAGGGAAAGATCAGCAGGGACACCCGGCTCACCTGGGCCCGGCCCTCACCATCCGGCCCGACGGCGACGGCGACGGCAACGGCAGCGGCGCCGTCGCCGACGACCTGACCGACCCGGCGGCCCGACCAACTGGGGCCGGTCCCAGCCCGAGGTCCTCCAGGCCGCCGCCCCCGACCCGACCCGGCGACTGCGCCCCAGGACAGCGCCACGGCGACGGCCGCGGCGAGGGTTTCCTCGCGGACGCCGCCCAGCTCACCGCCGTCCGCGAGCTGCGTACCGCCGTGCGCGCGCTCTTCGCCCACGCCGTGCGGCCCGGGGAGCCCAGCCCCGCGGACGCGGCCCGGCTGATGCCCCTGCCCGGGGCTCTGCGGCTGCTGAACGAGACCGCCGTGACCGGCTGCGGTCCTGCCACGTGCCGCGCCGCGTGCGGTACTTCCTCAAGGAGCACCCGCGCCAGGAGTGGTGCAAGCAGTCCCGCGGCCACCGGGCCAGGGTGGGCCCGCCACCACGAACGGCACAGGGCGACGGCACAGTGGACCGGGTCGGCGCCCGCCCGGCACTTCGCAGGCCGGGGCACGTACCATGGCGACATGTCGTTCCTCCGCCGCCGCAGCGCCACCCCCGCCGGGCCCGACTTCGACGTACTGGCCATGGACCCGGGCGACTGGCCCGGCAACCTCGGTGCGGGACTGCTGCCCGCGCCCGACGGCACCTGCCAGGGCGTCTTCCTGCGCTACGACCTGTTCGGCGGCCGCGGTCCCGCGATGATCATCGGCAACCTGCCGGAGGGCTCCCCGGCCCGCGAGGTTCCCGAGGGACAGGTCCCCTTCGAGGTGGCTCAGCTGCTGCTGGCGCTGGAGAACGACGAGGAGGTCACCGTCGTCAGCACCGAGGACGTGCCGGTCATGCAGGGCGACAACCTGCTGATCGTGCGCCGCGTGAAGCTCTCCGAGGGCCGGATCTCCTGCGTGCAGTTCGACCGCAGCGACAACGTCCTGGTGACCATCGCCGCCTGGGACCGCCCCATCACGGACGACCTGTACGCCCTCCTCAAACCACTTCCCGCGGAGCTGTTCCAGCAGGGCTGAGCCCCGGCGGGCACACGCACACACGAAGGGGCCGCTGTGCGCCGGGCCAGGCGCACAGCGGCCCCTTCGATCTGGTCAGCGAGTACCGACCGCCGCGCGCACCGCCCGCCGGGCCAGCTGACAGTCGTCGTGCAGCCGCCGCAGCAGCAGCCGCTGCTCCTCACCGGACGGCGCGGCACCGGGCTGGGCCGCTCCCGGCGCCGCCGGGGTCGCGTCGTTCATCGAGCGCTGCACGGCCGTCTCGTAGGTGCGGATCTCACGGGTCAGCACCAGCATCAGGTTCACCAGGAAGGCATCCCGGGACGCCGGGCCCGCCGACTGCGCGATCTGGCTGATCTGGCGACGGGCCACCGGTGCGTCCCCGAGCACCGACCACAGTGTCGCCAGGTCGTACCCCGGCAGATACCAGCCCGCGTGCTCCCAGTCCACCAGCACTGGACCGGCCGGTGACAGGAGGATGTTCGACAGCAGTGCGTCGCCGTGGCAGAACTGGCCCATGCCCTGCCGCCCGGACGCCTGCGCGATGCCGTGCAGCAGCTTCTGCAGGTCGCCCAGGTCCCGGTCGGTGAGCAGGCCCAGTTCGTGGTACCGGGAGATCCGGGTCGCGTAGTCCAGCGGGGCGTCGAAGGTGCCCGCCGGCGGCCGCCAGGCGTTCAGCCGGCAGATCGCGCCGAGTGCCGCCCTGATGTCCGCCCGGGGTGGCGCCTCGGCCGGGTGCCGCTGGAGCGCCGCCACCCGTCCGGGCATCCGCTCGATCACCAGTGTGCAGTTGTCCGGGTCCGCCGCGATCAGTCTCGGCACACGCACCGGAGGGCGGTGCCGGACGAACGAGCGGTACGCCGCTATTTCGTGGCGGATCCGCTCGGACCAGGCGGGGGAGTGGTCCAGTAAACACTTGGCGACGGCCGAGTTGCGACCGGTCGTACCGACCAGGAGCACGGCCCGTCCGCTGCGGCGCAGGACCTGCACCGGGGCGAACTCCGGGCAGATGCGGTGCACCGACGCGATCGCCGTGCGCAGCTGCGCGCCCTGGGGGCCGGACAAGTCGAGTCTCCCGCTGAGCGGTTGGGAGCCGAGGACCGCGCCGCGCCGTGCCCTGCCCGCGCCGAGCACGGGGGCCACCGGCCGCGCGGGGGCGAGGTAGGGGCCGCTGTCCGTGGGACGCGGGTGGAGCGACCGGGGCGGTGCGGACACGGAGGACGATGCTGCGTACATGGGCGAGACAGATCCCTTCGTGTGCCTGCGACGACAGCGCACCACCCGGCCCGGACGCCCGGGAGCACCCTGGGGAATGTCCCTGCGGCGACCGGGTCGGGGTGGCGCGTTCCTACCTGACACCGCATCGCCGGTGGCACACCATCTGGCGCACCCTGGCGAACCCTGGCGAATAGTCGCCCGGCAAGTCCGGCCGGGCTACTGTCAACTCAGCCGAGAACCTGGGGGCTTGATGTGAGCGGACAACCCAACACCCGGCTCGCGGATCTGTTCGGTCTCGCCGGCTGGTCCAAGGGCGAACTCGCGAGGCTGGTCAACCGGCAGGCGGCGGCCATGGGCCATCCCCAGCTGTCGACCGACACCTCCCGGGTGCGGCGGTGGATCGACACGGGAGAGATCCCGCGCGATCCGGTGCCGCGGGTGCTGGCGGCTCTGTTCACCGAGCGTCTCGGCCGTGTCGTGACCATCGAGGACCTCGGTCTGGTCCGGCACGGGCGTGCGGGGAAACGGCAGGGCGGCGGGAGTGACGATGCTCCCGACGGTGTGCCGTGGGCGCCCGAGCGGACGGCTGCGGTCCTCACCGAATTCACGGGAATGGACCTCATGCTCAACCGACGCGGCTTGGTGGGCGCGGGCGCCGCGCTCGCCGCGGGATCCGCACTCAGCAATGCCATGTACGACTGGCTGCACACCGACCCTGCCCTGGCTGCCGACGCCCCCGACCCGGACCGTTTCCTGCACGCCGACCCCGCTGGGTTCGACCGTTACGAGGCCGCCCCCATCGGGTCGCAGGAGATCGAGGAACTGGAGCGCTCGGTCGAGGTGTTCCGCGCCTGGGACGCGGCCCGCGGCGGCGGGCTCCAGCGCAAGGCCGTGGTGGGCCAGCTCAACGAGGTGGGCGGCATGCTCGCCTACCGTCACCCACCCCACCTCCAGCGGCGCCTGTGGGGCGTCGCCGCCAACCTCGCCGTCCTCGCGGGCTGGATGTCGCACGACGTCGGTCTGGAGCCCACGGCCCAGAAGTACTTCGTCATCGCCGCCCACGCGGCCAGAGAGGGCGGGGACCGGCCCCGTGCGGGCGAGGCCCTCTCCCGCGCGGCCCGCCAGATGGTGCACCTGGGCCGGCCCGACGACGCCCTGGACCTGATGAAGCTCGCCACGTCCGGTTCGGGCGACGAGGTGCTGCCCCGCACCCGGGCGATGCTCTACACCATCGAGGCCTGGGCACAAGCCGCCATGGGCAAGGGCCAGGCGATGCGCCGCACCCTCGGGCAGGCCGAAGACCTGTTCGTCTCCGACAAGGCCGACGTACCCCCGCCGGACTGGATGCAGACCTTCAAGGAGGAGGACCTCTACGGCATGCAGGCCCTGGCCTACCGCACGCTCGCGGAGTTCGAGCCGGGCGCTGCCGCGCATGCAAGGCACTACGCGGACAAGGCGCTGGCCCTGCGAGTCGACGGCCGGCAGCGGTCGAAGATCTTCGACTACCTGTCGATGGCTTCGGCGTGTTTCATCGCCGACGACCCCGAACAGGCGGACCGGTACGCGCGACTGGCCCTGGTGTCGATGGGATCCAACTCCTCCCACCGCACCTGGGACCGGCTGCGCCAGATGTACCGGCTCACGGCCGAGTACTCCGGTTACCCGAGGATCGAGGAGCTGCGGGAGGAGATCAAGCTCGCCCTGCCGAAGACGAAGGGGAGGGGCGGGAACGGCGCACCGGCCTGAGTTTCCTATGACATGACCTTGGCGACGAGCACGCAGGCGTTGTCCTCGCGCTCGCTCTCGCCGAACTCCTTGACGACCGTGCGCACGCAGTCCTCCGCTGTGCGGTTCCCGGCCAGCCGCGGGGCCAGGTCGAGCAGGAGGGCCGCGGCCGCCGTGCCGGTGTGGCCGGGTACCAGCCCGTCGGTGTGCAGGAGCAGGAGGTCGCCCACCTGAAGGGTCTCCTCGGCCTGCCCGTAGGTGGCGCCCGAGGTGGCGCCGAGCAGGACGCCGTCCGGTGCGCTCAGCGCGCGCCCCGCCCCGTCGCGGAACAGCAGCGGGGCGGGATGTCCGGCCTGCGCCCACACCAGGGTGCGCGTGGCGGGCCGGTAGCGGCAGCAGAGGGCGCTGCCGAGGGCGGGTTGCACGGTGGCGTCGAGTAACTGGTTCAGCAGGGCCATCAGTTGCCCCGGTCGCGCACCCGCCATCGCCATGCCGCGTACGGCGCCGAGCAGCATGGTCATGTTCGAGGTGACGCCGACGCCGCTCCCGGTGAGGTCGCCGACGCCGAGGAGGGTCTCGCCGTCGGTCAGTTCGAGCGCGTCGTACCAGTCACCGCCGATCAGGGTGGCGGTGGACGCCGGCAGTTGGTGGGTCGCGACGTCCAGGGCCCCGGGTCCGCGGTGCGGGAGCCGCAGGGAGCCGCGCCACGGCGGCAGCACGGCCTCCTGCAGCTCGACCGCGAGCCGGTGCTCGGTCCGCGCGGCCTCCCGCTGGTCGTGGAGCGAGTCACGGGTCTCGCTCACCACCCGCTGGCTGCGGCGCAGTGCGCTGACGTCGCGCAGCACGGCCCACATCGAGGCGGTGCTGCCGTCGGCGTCGAGCACCGGTTCGCCCATCATGTGCACGGTCCGTACGTCACCGTCCCGGCGTGCGATGCGGAACTCTCCGTCGATGGGCCGGGCGTCGACGAGGCAGTCGGTGACCATCGCCGTCAGCCTCGGCCGGTCCTCGTCGAGGACCACCGAGGGCAGCTCGTCGAGGGTGAGCGGGGGAGCGGCGGGGTCACGGCCGAGGATGTCGTAGAGCTCCCCCGACCAACTGGCCTCGTCCGTCAGCAGGTTCCACTCGGCGCTGCCCACCCGGCTGAGCAGCGAGCCGGGTGCGGGCGCGGGGGGTTCCGCGGACGCCGTGGGGGGCGGCCCGTCCCGGAGCTGGGCCAGGTGCTCGTCGAGATCGTTGAGCTGGTGCAGGGCCAGGTCGTACAGGGCGCGTTGCCAGCGTCCCCGAGGGTGGTCCGCCTCCTCCCCCTCGGCGTCGCGCCGCACCGCGTCCACATCACCCTTGAGCCGCCGCGTCTGCGAGATGAGCGCGTCGACCGAGCCGCGTCCGGGCGGCTGGGCGGCGGGGCGGTCCGCGGAGAGGTGGGACGGCATGACGCACTCCGATGCGGGACGGTACGGCCAAAGGCGGACGGAGGGACCGCTACGACTGTCGCACAGGCCGCCATGGCCTGTAAGGGCTTTGGCAACACACGATACGGTGGTGCTTCTGGCATATGCCACAGTCTCGCGGAGTTACTCCGAGGTAGGTGCGGGGTGTCCTACCGTAAGGTCCAAGTCGTAGATTACACAGGCGAGTTGACGACCCGTCGGTAACCTGGAGCGCGGTTGCTCCGGGTGTTCGACGGCCTTGTGTTCGATGCTTTCAGTACCGCAGTACTCCGGCGATGCCGTCCGCCTCTCCGAGCATGCCGTCCGGTACGAAGCGGACGTCGGCCCCCGTCTCCAGGCACTGCTCGACGATCTCGTCCACGATGTCCTCACGGGAGCCGAGATCGCCGCTCTCGGTGAGGATCAGGTGGTCCCCGGCGTCGTGGGCCGACACACGGTAGTTCTCCTCGACGGCCAGCAGCCGGACGCGGCCGTCCCGGGCGCTCTGCCACAGCTCGTCGACGCCGGCGGCGAACTCCCGCCGCCCGCGGGCGGTTTCGAGGGCGCGCGCCACGGTGTCCGTGCTCCTGCGGGCCTCCGCCTCGAGAACCGGCCGCATGGCCTGCCACACCGCCTCGGGCGTACCGTGCGCGAGTCCGCCGTGCGGGACGTGCACCGCGCTCCCGGCGGTGCCGCCGACCTCGTCCAGCAGCGTCAGCGCGGCCGGCTCCCCGGTCACGTACAGCCGTCGCGGGTGGTCGCGCAGGACGGCGCTCATCGCGATGTCGGTCTCGCGCAGGAACTGGCGGGTGCGCTCTTCCCGGAAGGCGCTCGGCAGGTCACCGACCCGCTGCTGCCGTTCCGGGTCGAAGTTCTCCATCCGCCGGGTCAGCGGGAAGCCGCCGACGCGCGCCTCGGTGACGCGGTCCGCGCCGCCGTTCCACAGCGTGACGCGGTCGGCGGCGAGCGACAGCACCCAGAACGGCCGCTCGGCCGTCTGGGCGGAGACGAGGTTGCGGGTGAGAAACGTGTCCGAGAGCACCACGCGTTCGGGCACGCTCCGGGAGAGCGACCACACCTGGTGCTCGCCGGAGGCCGCGAAGATCACCAGGCCGTCCTCGGCGTGCGTCAGGTCGACCTCGGACAGGGCCCGGTCGAGGCGCCGGGCGACCTCGGTCCGTCGGTCCCGGCTGACCGCCGGATCCGCCTCCAGCTGCCGTTTCGCCTCGGCCACGACATTGCGCAGCCGGACCTGGTCCTGGGCGTTGTAGGGCTCGCGCCGGTGCGTCGGCGTCAGTACGGAGACCGCCGGGTAGGGGCGCGGGCGCCGCAGCTCGGTGAGGGTCGCTGGACTCAGAACGTGCTCCATGACAGCACGATAGAGCCAATTCACCATGAGGGCATTTGGGGTAATCGAACCGAATGCGACGCCGGGTGCCGCAGGGCGCGCACGTCCTGATCAGGAAGGCTCGGGGTCGCGGTCGGGACCGCAGGAACTGCCGTTCGGCGGGAGGGTGCCGTACAGCAGGAACGCGTCGACCTTGCGGTGCACGCACTTGGAGGAGCCGTAGCCGGTGTGCCCCTCACCCCGGTTGTCGAGCACCACGGCCGACGACCCGAGCCGCTCGGCCGTCTCCACCGTCCAGCGGTACGGGGTGGCCGGATCGCCGCGGGTGCCGACGAGCAGCATCCTCGGGGTGTCGAGGTCCTTGACCTCGTCCCGGATGAAGTCGGTGCCCTTGGGGCGGCCGTAGCACATCAGCACCTGGGTGAGCCGGTACCGGCCGAACACCGGGGACGCCTGTTCGTACCGGGTGCGCAGCCTGCCGAGGTCCCTGGCGACCTGCGCGGCGGCGGGGCGGTCGGGATCGTCCGCGCAGTTGACCGCCATCAGCGCCGCCGGGAGGTTGTCCAGCGGCACGTCCTCCGGGTCGACCAGCCCGCGGTGGGGGCGCAGCGGCGGCAGCGTGACGCCCCCGGAAGCGAAGGCCTCCAGAGCGCGTGTGTCACCGTCCTCCAGCAGCTGCGCGATGGCCCGCTGGAGTGAAGGCCACAGTTCTCTGCTGTAGAGCCCCTGAGCGAGGGCCCCCACGAAGTCCTGGCCGGAGAACGCCTCGCCGAAGTCCGTCGGCACCGGGTCCTCGTCGAGCGACTCGACCACCTGGACGATGTCCTCCCTGGCCTCCCGCGGGTTCTGCCCGAAGGGGCAGGCGATGTCCTCGGTGCACCAGGTGAGGAAGTTCTCCAGGGCGGTCTGCTGACTCTGCGCGCTCACCACGCCCTGCTCGGACAGCGGCTCGGTCAGTGTGTCGACGCCGTCCAGCACCATCCTGCCGACCTTGCCGGGGAACTGGGCCGCGTACACCGCGCCCAGCCGGCTTCCGTAGGAGAAGCCCAGGTAGTTCAGCTTGGAGTCGCCGAGCGCGTCGCGTATGACGTCCAGGTCGCGGGCGGCGTTCACCGTGCCGATGTGGGGCAGGACGGGGCCCGAGTGCTCGGTGCACTCGGCCGCGGCGTCGCGCAGCCTCTGCAGTACGGCCTGCGGATCGGCCACGGCGGCGTCCGTCTCGTCCAGCGCGTCGTCGGGGGCGTTCCCGCAGCTGACCGGCGAGGAGCGGCCGACGCCGCGGGGATCAAAACCGACCACGTCGTAGCCGTTCGTCAGGCCCATGAACTCCTTGCCCGCCATGGCGAGTTGTCCCACGCCCTGACCGCCGGGGCCGCCGAAGTTCAGCAGCACCGAGCCCCGGGACTTCCCGGTGGCCCGGAAGCGGGCCACGGCGAGATCCAGCGTCCCTTTGCCGGGCGCGGCGTAGTCGAGCGGAACGGTGACCTTTCCGCAGCGGAGGTCCTTCGGCATGTCCGGCCCCTCGCAGGCCGACCAGGTGACCTTCTGGTCGTAGAAGCGCGACAGGCCGGGCGGGGGGTCGTCCGCGGCCGGCAGCCCCGCACCCAGCAGTGCGAGCCCGGCCGCGCCGACGACGGCGCAGCGCCGGACCGAGGGGCGCACGGACAGCTTGGCCAGCATCGATGCCTCCAGGGGGCGCCCCACAGCGGACCGGGTACCGGCGCCCTCGCTCACCATATGCGGGCACCGCACACCCCGCCTCCGGGCGATCCGGGCGAGCCGAGCGGGGCGAGCGGGGTGGGTGGGGCCGGTGAGCCGGACGGGGCGGGGGCCTGCGCCGCGCGGCGGCGTCCCACATACGAAGGGCTTTACCGCTAGTTCGACAACCGGGCCGCTCGATGGAGTGAAAGGCCGATTAGCCACTAACCAGGATCGACCGCCCGCGTTTTATCCCGTGCGGGTGAGTGCCCGCGACGATGTCTGGAAGGCAGGGACCCTATGAGACGGGTTACCCGAAACGGTGTGATCGCCGTCGCCGCCGCCTCGGGCGCGATGGCCGTGACCGTCCCCGCGTACGCCGGCTCCGGGGCGGACGGCTCGGCGGCCGGTTCGCCCGGGGTGGTCTCCGGCAACACGGTTCAGCTGCCGGTGCACGTCCCGGTGAACGTGTGCGGAAACACCGTGAACGTGGTGGGGCTGCTCAATCCGGCCGCGGGCAACACGTGCGCGAACAAGGACCGGCCGGGCAGCGGGTCCGGCGGCGGTGCGGTCGCCGAGGGCAGTGGGAAGCATTCACCGGGGGTGGCCTCCGGCAACGGCGTGCAACTGCCCGTCGACCTGCCGGTCAACGTCACCGGCAACTCGGTGAACGTGGTCGGCGTCGGCAACGCGTCCGTGGGCAACGAGTCCTCGAACACCCCGGGCGACCGCCCCGTGCGCCCGGACCGGCCCCGCCACCAGAAACCGACGCCGGAACCGTCCACCCCGCCCCGGGCGCCGACGGCCCCCGAGCCGGCCCCGCACACCCCGCGGCACAACGAGGCCCTGGCCCACACGGGTGCGGACCACACCCTCCCGGCCGTGGCGGCGAGCGCGGCGCTCGTGCTCGGCGGAGTGGCCCTCCGCCGCCGCTTCCGCTCCGGGGCGGACGACTGATCGCACGGCCGGGGAGGCAGGGAGGGAAACAGTGTCCTTCCCGCCGCCCCGGCCGTCCCGGTCGGCGACTCAGTCGCGTCCGGTGTGGAACCGTGTGTGCAACTCCCGGATCTGCTCCGTCAGTTCGGGCACCGGCCCGTCCACGACCACACCGGGTGCGATGGCGTGGACGGGGAGTGTCCGAACCGGCGGTGCGGGGACTCCCAACTCGCTGAGCCAGGCGGCGAGTTGTTCGGACGAGGCGACATAGACGATACGTCCCAGGCCGACCCAGGCGTGCGCGGCCGCGCACATCGGGCAGTGCTCGCCGGAGGTGTAGACCGTGGCCGCCGCCCGCTCCTCGGGCGTGAGATGAGCGGCCGACCAGCGCGCCAGTTCGAACTCGGGATGGCGGGTGTGATCGCCCGAGGCCACCCGGTTGTGGTCCTCACCGAGGACCGTGCCGTCGGCGCCCACCAGTACCGAACCGAACGGCTCGTCCCCGGCGTCCAGTGCCTCGGCCGCGAGCTCCACGCAGCGGCGCAGGTACGGCAGTTCCGTGTCCTTGACGACCATGGTGCCGGGGCCCTTCCTCGTGGCGACGTGATCAACAGGACTCTACGGCGGGCGGGGCCCGCGGCCGCACGGGAAAACCCGTTGCCGGGCCGCGCGGCCGATGGTGGGGTGTGCCCATGCCATCCATGGATCATGCCGCGCTGCTCGCCCTGTTCGACCGCGAGCTGCGCGAGGGAGCGCGACCGGACGGCCCCGACGCGCGGGTCGAACGGACCCGTGACGTGGTGCGCTGCGTCAGCGACGCACAGGGCTGGAACGGCGTGGTGTGGTCCGCCCTCGACGAGACCACGGCGGACGCCGCGATCGCCGGGCAGGCAAGCGACTACACCGCGCTCGGCCTGGACTTCGAGTGGAAGCTCTACGGGCACGACCGCCCGGCCGACCTCGGGTCCCGCCTGCGTGCGGCCGGGTTCACCCCCGATCCCGAGGAGACCGTGATGGTCGGCGAGATCGCGGACCTGGACCTCGGCGCCACACCGCCGCAGGGCGTCCGCGTCGTGCCGGTCACCGATCCGGCCGGAGTCGATCTCGTCGCCGACGTCCATGAGAAGGCGTTCGGCCAGGACAGCTCCTTGCTGCGCCACCACCTTCTCGCCCGGCTCGCGGCCGATCCGGACACCGTCGTCGCGGTGGTGGCGATGGCCGGGGACGAGCCGGTGAGCTCGGCCCGTATGGAGCTCGTGCCGGGCACGCGGTTCGCCGGCCTGTGGGGCGGCGGCACCGTCGAGGGCTGGCGCGGGCGCGGGATCTACCGCTCCCTGGTGGCCCATCGCGCCCACGTCGCCGCGGCCCGCGGCTACCGCTGGCTCCAGGTCGACGCCACCAGTCAGAGCCGCCCCATTCTGGAACGCCTCGGCTTCGTACCGCTGACCACGACGACGCCCTACGTGTACAGGCCGTAGCCGCCCCGCGCCCGGAGCCCCCACAGCCCCTGGCCGGATCTCCGCGGCCCGGCCCCGATGTCACGTCCGCGCCCGCCCGATCCGTCGCCTCGTCATGACGGCGATCGCCGAGCGCGGCCGGACCGATCTGCCTTCTCGTCGGCTCGCGGCCCGGTGCGCGCACGGAAGGGGCCGGTCCGGGCGCGGACCGGCCCTCTGCTCCTTCCGGCAGAGTTTCTTCAGCGTTCCTTCAGTGCAGGGCTAGGGCCTCGGAGTGGCTTTCGCCGCCGTGCCGGCGCAGACAAGCCCCAGGAGCACGGCCAGCGCGCCGATGACGATGTTGTTCCACACGACACCGGCGTCCGGGCTGTCGCCGACGATCCACGGCGAGATGATCATCCACACCCCGAGGGCGCACATGGCCCAGCTCAGGCCGTACATACGCTCGGGAGCGCGTGTGAACCCGAGCGCCAGCAGGCCGATCGCGATCCCCATGATCAGGTTGTGGGTGACGAGCGGCGGCTGGCTGGTCGTGTAGTGGACTATCCACGGGGAGGCGGCGCAGTACAGACCGAGCAGGAACACCGGTCCGTCCACGAGCGCCACATCACGACCACCGAGCATGCGGGCGTACCGGGCCCGCATTTCGGAGGCATCAGGGTGGCTGGTTATGTCCCCTCTGGTGGGCGAGACGTTGGCCATGACTCGTCTCCTTCGTCTTACAGGGCGACCGCGTCTGGAGGGGTATGCGGTAAGCGCCGCGTAAAGCTCATTCTGCTCTTATTTTTCCTTTATGTGTAGAGGTCTGTGAGGGCTGTGGTGTCTTACCGGGCGGTACATGTCCGGGCGGATCGGGGGCAGCCGGATGTGTACGACAGTGACGGATCGGGCCGCCCCGGCGGGCGGCCCGGGACAAGGAGGGCAGCGGACGTGTCAGCGGCCACGAGCGCGAAGGTGTTGGAGCGGTTTCCGGCGGGAGCGCCGCGCGGATCGTGGCCGGCGGAGGAGTACGCGGCACGCCGCCGCGCGGAGGGCGAGCCCGCCACCGTCGTGATGGACCTGGAGTCGGACGCCTTCCTCGTGGTGGTCCCGTCGGACGACGACTGAACGCAACTGCCGGGGTGACCAGGCGATTCCGGGCGCCCGTCGCCGAAACGCCTGGTCCGGGATACGAGATGAGCCGCGGATTCCTTGACGGCCCTCGTCCGCCACTGCCACGATCGATGGCATGACCATGCGACTGGACCTCACGCGGCGACGCCACGTCGACCTCGCACGCGTCTCCAGCGCCTTCTGTCGCGCCGCAGCCTGAGTCTTCCGGCTCGCCGCTTCTCCACACCGCCGTATCCGCCGGCCGAACTCCGCTTCGCCGGCGGGCCGTCAGGGGCGGTGCATTCCCCTCACGCCCGCATCCGGTGTACGTCACGCCCTTCGCCCGGCGCGCCCCCCGGATTCGGCGCTGCCATGCGCAGTCGCGCCTCTCCCGGAAAAGAGAACCCATGGCCACCGTCCTGTCCGTCTCCGGAAGTCCCTCCGCCTCCTCCCGCACCGGCCGACTGCTGCGCCACCTCGACGAACGGCTCGTCGCCCAGGGGCATGACGTGATCCCGCTCGACGTCCGCACCATCCCCGCCGACGCCCTGCTCGGCGCGGACTTCCGGCACCCCGCCATCGTCGAGGCCACCGAGTTGTTCGCGCGGGCCGACGGTGTCGTCATCGGCACCCCCGTCTACAAGGCGTCCTACTCCGGGGTCCTCAAGGCCCTGCTGGATCTGCTCCCGCAGTACGCGCTCACCGGCAAGACCGTGCTGCCCCTCGCCACCGGCGGCAGCATCGCCCATGTCCTGGCCATCGACTACGCCCTGCGGCCCGTGCTCACCTCCATGGGTGCGGCCCACACGGTGCAGGGCTGGTTCACCCTCGACAAGGACCTCACCGTGCACGACGACGGCTCCCTGACCGTCGCGCCGTCCGCCGCCGAGGCGCTCGTCCAGGTCGTCGACCAGTTCTCCACGGCACTCGGCCGCACCCCGCTGCTGGCCGTGGCAGGGTGATCGCCACCGCCGCGCCCGACGATCAACCGTGTGGCCCGCGTTGGGCGTCCTCGGCATCAGGGGCAGACCTGGCCCCTCGATGACCAGGAGGCACACATCCATGAAGAAGCGGGCCGCACGCACTGTCTCGTTAGCCCTTGCCGCGGCGTTGTCCGCCGCCGGAGCGGCACTCGCCCCGGCGGCGCAGGCGGCACAGCAGGGGCACGGCCATGAGGCGACCAGAGCCGCACTGCGCGACATCGTCGACAAGGGCGGACTCCCCGGCGTGGCCGCGAAGGTCCGCGACAGCAGAGGCAGTTGGTTCGCGGCCGCCGGCCACGCGGACACCGCCACCGGACGAAAGCGTTCGGCCGCCGACCACTTCCGCGGTGCCAGCATCACCAAGACGTTCGTCGCGACCGTCCTGCTCCAACTGGAGGCGGAAGGCGGACTGAGTCTGGACGACACCGTAGAGAAGTGGCTGCCGGGGCTGCTGCGCGGCAACGGCTACGACGGCGGCGAGATCACCCTGCGTCAGCTCCTCAACCACACCAGCGGCATAGCCAACTACACCGACGATCCCGGGTTCATCCACGGCGCCGCTGGCCCCGGCTTCCCGGAACACCGGTACGACACGCACACGCCCGAAGAGCTCGTGGCGATCGCCCTGAAGTACCCGCCCCTGCCCGACCAGCGGGCGGCACCCTCGTACTCGGACACCAACTTCGTCATCGCGGGCATGGTCATCGAGAAGGCGACGGGCCACTCGTACGCGCACGAGATCACCCACCGCATCATCCGGCCGCTGAAGCTGCGCGGCACGTCCTTCCCCGGTACGGCGCCGCAGATGCCGAAGCCGCACCCCGTCGGCTACTCCCGGCTCCACCAGGAGACGCCCGACGCCGAGATCCACGACGCCACCGAACAGAACATGACCTGGCTGGGCGCGGCGGGTGACGTCATCTCCACCAGCGGCGACCTCAACCGCTTCCAGCGGGCCCTGATCAAGGGCGAGTTGCTGCCCCGGGCGCAGATGAGGGAGATGCTGGACGAGGTCCCGGCCGGGGGCGGGTTCGGGTACGGACTCGGCGTCGAGTTCGCCGAGCTGTCCTGCGGTGTGCGGGTGGTGGGCAAGAGCGGCCGTACGAACGGCTCCCTGTCCGCGATGGTCGGTACCCCGGACGGGGAGCATCAGCTGACGTTCAACATCAACGGCGACTGGCTCCAGGACCCCGAGCTCTACACCGACGTGGTCGAGGCGGAGTTCTGCGGCAAGGTACCGGCCCGCGCCGGCCGGCCGTCGCTGCCCCCGCTCGGCTAGCCGGACGCCAGCGTGCCGAGGTGCGTCCGGCGTGCCTCGGCCGTCTGCCCCTGCACCAGCAGGAACATCCCCTCGCGTGCCAGCCGCTGCGCCCGGCTGTCCAGGGTCATGGACCGGCCGCCCCCGGACACGATCGCCGCGGTCGTGGCCGCGCGCAGCAGCTCGTACGCCCTCGTCCGCACCGCCAGACGTTCCGGGACGGACTCGTGGGGGGCGGGGTGGTCGGCCAGGGCGTAGGCCTCACGCCGGACCGCGTCGAGCCGGGCCCGCAGCGACCGGGCCGGCCCCTCGCCGTCGGGGCTCCGTGCCAGCAGGTTCAGCGCCGCCTCGGCCACTCCGAACACGGCCGGACTGGCGTTCGCGGCCCTGGGCAGGTCGACCAGGGCGAACTCCTCCCGCGGGGTGCGCAGCACGACGTCCCCCTCCGGCACCCACAGGCCGTCCAGCTCCAGGGAGACCGTACGGGCGGCGCCGAGGGCCGCGAGCCGCAACGGCGCCGACGGGCGCATCCCCGGCTGCTCGCGGGCGTCGGTGACGACGAACACCACCTCCGCCGTGTCCGTCACCCCCGCCAGCAGCAGCACGTCGTTCAGGCCCCAGCCCGTGTACCAGGGCACCCTGCCCTCGAAGCGCCAGCCGCCCCGCTCCGGCACGGCCCGTACGGGAACGCGGGGGAAGGCACGGACATGGGCGTACGCGATGCCCGCCAGTACCTCGCCGGTCGCCAGCGGCCGCAACAGCTTCTCCCGGACCGGCGAGTCGTATGTGGCGAGCAGCTTCACCGGTGTGTGGTGCTGTGTCTGCACGAACCATGTGGAACAGCACGCCCCCGCCAGGATCTCCGCGGTCTCCCGCGCCACGGCGACGGGCGCGTCCGCCCCGCCGTACTCCCGGGGCGCGCCCACCCCGAGCAGCCCCGACCGCTTCACCGCCTCGATGTGACTCGCCGGCACACCCTCCTGGTCGACGCGCTCGGCTTTCGGGACGAGGAGATCGTGCGCCAGCCGCCGCGCGGCGGTGACGAGGGGATGAGGCGTGGTGGTCATGAGGGAAATTCTCGCGGTCGTGCTGCGCGGGTTGTCGATCTGGGGGTGTGTCGTTCGTGTAGGAGGTGCAAGGACACCCGGATGACCAGAGGCCGAGGAGGCCGTCATGAAGTACTACCTGCTCAGCGTGATGCAGCCGGTCGGCGACCCGCCCGCCCCCGAGGTCCTCGAGGAGATCGGCGAGAATCTCGGCGCCTTCCACCGCGAACTGCGCGAGGCGGGCGCGTGGGTCTTCGCCGGAGGGCTGCACGGCCCGGAGTCCTCCACCGTGCTGCGGCCCGGCGACGGCGACGTCCTGATCACCGACGGCCCGTACGCCGAGGGCAAGGAGATGCTCGGCGGTATCTGCCTGCTCAAGGCACCCGACCTGGACGCCGCTCTGGAGTGGGGACGCAAGGCGGCCCTGGCCACCACCCTGCCCATCGAGGTGCGCCCCTTCATGGGAGACGCCGACTGATGGATGTGGATGTCGAGGCGGTCTTCCGCGCGGAGTACGGCCGCGCGGTCGCCGTCCTCGTCCGCTTCCTCGGCGACATCGACCTCGCCGAGGAAGCGGTGCAGGACGCCTTCACCACGGCGGTCCGGCGGTGGCCGGAGACCGGCGTCCCGCCGAGCCCGGCCGGGTGGATCATCACCACCGCCCGCAACCGGGCCGTCGACCGTCTGCGCCGCGAGTCGTCCCGGGCCGCCCGGCACGCCGAGGCGGCCCTGCTGCACGCCCCCGACGCACCGCCCGAGGAGGGCCCCGTGCGCGACGACCGGCTCCGCCTGATCTTCACCTGCTGCCATCCGGCGCTCGCCCTCCGGACCCGGGTCGCCCTGACCCTGAGACTCCTCGGCGGACTCACCACGGCGCAGATCGCCCGCGCGTTCCTGGTGCCGGAGCCGACCATGGCGCAGCGGCTGGTCCGCGCGAAGGCGAAGATCCGCGACGCCGGCATCCCGTACCGGGTGCCCCGCGACGCCGACCTGCCCGACCGGCTCGGCGGCGTCCTGGCCGTCGTCTACCTGATCTTCAACCAGGGGTACGAGGGCTCGCCCGAGCTGTGCGCGGAAGCACTGCGGCTCGGCCGGCTGCTGGTCGCACTCATGCCGGACGAGCCCGAGGCGACCGGCCTGCTCGCGCTGATGCTCCTCGTCGAGTCACGCCGCGACGCCCGCGAGAGCGACCGGGGCGAACTGGTGCCACTGCCCGAACAGGACCGGGCCCGCTGGGACCGCGAGCTGATCGCCGAAGGTCAGGCGCTGGTCCGCCGCTGCCTGCGCCGGAACCGGCCCGGGCCCTACCAGGTCCAGGCCGCCATCCAGGCCGTCCACAGTGACGCGCCCCGCGCGGAAGCCACCGACTGGGCTCAGATCCGGCAGCTGTACGACCAGCTCATGGTCATCGCCCCCAGCCCGGTCGTGGCCCTGAACCGGGCCGTCGCCGTGGCCGAGACCGACGGTCCGGGGCCCGCCCTCGCCCTCGTGGACGCCCTCGACCTCGACGGTTACCACGTCTTCCACGCCGTCCGCGCCGACCTGCTGCGCCGTCTGGGCCGGGCCGGCGAGGCCGTCCAGGCCTACGAGCAGGCCGCCGCGCTCGCCGAGAACCCCGCGGAACGCGCCTTCCTCGACGGGCGCGGGAGGGCGCTCACCCGGCGAGGCGGACCGGACGGCACGGTCACCGACGTGGATCCAGCTCCGTGAGCACGTCGAAGTCGAGCCCGTCGGCGCGTGCCAGGTAGATCCGCTGGCGCACATGCGCGTCCCGCAGGTGCAGCAGCCCGCGCGGCCCCTCGTACGACACCGCGCCCGCCGCCGCCCCGATCGCCGTCACGTCCACCGTCCCGGCCCTCCTCAACAGTGCGGCCAGCAGCAGCACGCCCTCGTAGCAGGACTCACCGAGGCTGCCGACGGCGGGCGCCTCGACGCCGAAGCGGGCCGCGTACCGGCTGTGGAAGTCGAGGGTGTCCCGGTTGGCCAGCGAGGCGAAGAATCCGGCCGTGCTGTACAGGTCCTCGGTGGCCGCCGGGCCGCTCGCCATCAGCATGTTCTCGTCCATCAGCGTGCTCAGCCGCAGACAGCGCGCGTGCAGGCCGTGCGTCGCGAAGGCCCGGTTGAAGCGCACCGCGTCGCTGCCGACGAGCAGCATCAGCACCCCGTCGGCCTCCGCGTGCTCGATGCGCCGCATCACCCGTTCGAAGTCGTGGGTGCCGAGCGGGAGATACGCCTCGTCGGCGACGCACCCGCCGGACGCCCGCGCGTATCCGCGGGCCGCCCGAGCCGTGCGCCGCGGCCACACGTAGTCGTTGCCCAGCACGAACCACCGGCGCACCCGGCGCTCGCGCGCCAGCAGGTCCATCGCGGGCCGCAGCTGGTCGCGCGGGGTCTCGCTGGTCAGGAACACGCCCGCGGTGTGCTCACCGCCCTCGTACAGCGCGGTGTACACGTACGGAACGCGGTGCGCGACTCTCGGTGCCACCGCCCGGCGCACCGAGGAGATGTGCCAGCCCGTGACACCCTGGACGACGCCCAGGTCCACCAGCGCCTCGACCTGCCCGGCGACCTCACCCGGCGGGCCCGAGCCGTCGACCGGCACCAGCCGCAGCTCCCTGCCGAGCACACCGCCGTCCCGGTTGACCTCCTCGGCGGCCAGCCGCGCGCACAGCTCGCAGGCGGGCCCGAAGACGCCGGCCGGCCCCTGCAAGGGAACGACGAGCGCCACGCCGAGCACGGAGTCGTCGGCCGTGAACCACTCGGGCGCGGTGAGGTCGTGCCGGAACATGGCGTCATGATTACGGCTCGCCCGTACGAACTCCAGTGCGTCTCCTACGATGGACATCCCTCTTGAGCCTAGGAGCAGGGATGCCCACCCCAACCCCGCGTCGGCCGGACGACTTGCTGCATCTGCTGACGCGGGCCGAGCGGCTCGCGGCCCGGCGGCTCCAGGCCCTGCTGGAGGCGGAGGGCTGCTCGCTGGACGCCTGGCGGGTGCTGGCCCTGCTGTCCGACGGCGAGGGGTACCACATGACGGCGATCGCGGATGCCGCCCTCCTGCCGCCCCCGACGCTCACCAAGCTGATCGACCAGCTCGTCGACCAGAACCTGGTGCACCGCCGGGTCGACCCGTACGACCGCCGCCGCGTGCTCGCCCATCTCACCCCGCGCGGCCGGGAGTACTGGCAGCGCGTCGACCGTGCGGTGCGCGCCGGCCGGCCGACTCTCGGCGACGGCGAGGACGACCTGTTGCGGTCCCTGCTGGCCCGGCTGGCGGCGACGCTGGAGGAACAGGCTCACGTCTGAGCCACCCGCCACCCGATGACTGGTCTACACCCTTGACTGGTACAGACCAACGCGGTTGAGTGTGCGTCCACACCCCCACCCACGGCCGCCCCCACGCCGTGACCGGTCCACCGGTGCGCGCGGTCAAGGCTCTGCTCCGCCCTGCCCTTGTCAGGGTGCGGCCGTGCTCCGCAAAGGAGTTGATCCCGTGTCGAGACGCCGTGTCTCCGCCGTCCTGGCCACCCTCGTCCTCGCGGGCGCCGCGCCCGTGCTCCTGCCCGCCTCCAGCGCCTCCGCAGCCGCCTGCTCCAGCTACCCGAGCTGGGTGGCGGGAAAGTCGTACAACGCCGGCGACATCGTCCGCTACACCGACGGCAAGGCGTACATCGCCGAGCACGCCAATCCGGGCTACGACCCGACCATCAGCACCTGGTACTGGGAGCCGTACGCCTGCGACAGCGGTCCGGGCACGCCCAACGCGCGCTTCGTCGTGACCGAGGCACAGTTCAACCAGATGTTCCCGAACCGGAATTCCTTCTACACCTACAGCGGGCTCACCGCGGCCCTGAGCGCCTACCCCGGCTTCGCCAACACCGGCAGCGACACGGTGAAGAAGCAGGAGGCCGCGGCCTTCCTCGCCAACGTCGGTCATGAGACCGGCGGTCTGGTGCACGTGGTGGAGCAGAACACCGCCAACTACCCGCACTACTGCGACTGGAGCCGGCCCTACGGCTGTCCGGCCGGCCAGGCCGCCTACTACGGGCGCGGACCGATCCAGCTCAGCTGGAACTTCAACTACAAGGCCGCAGGCGACGCGCTCGGCATCGACCTGCTGAACAACCCCTGGCTGGTGCAGAACGACGCGGCCGTGGCCTGGAAGACGGCCCTGTGGTACTGGAACACCCAGACCGGCCCCGGCACCATGACCCCGCACAACGCCATGGTCAACGGCGCCGGTTTCGGCCAGACCATCCGCAGCATCAACGGCTCGCTGGAGTGCGACGGCAAGAACCCGGCACAGGTGCAGAGCCGCGTCAGCAACTACCAGCGGTTCACGCAGATCCTCGGGACGTCGGCCGGCGGCAACCTCTACTGCTGACGCCGCGGGCGTGGTGTCATGCGGGGTGTCATGCACCTGACCTACGTCGGATGAAGGGCACCTCCCATGCGCACCCCCCACGCCCTGCTCGCCACGACCGTCGCGCTGGCCGCCGCGGTCGTGGCACCTCAGCCCGCCGCCGCCGCTGTTCCGGCGCCGGGCACGTACTACGTCCAGAGCGCCACGACCGGGCTCAACGCGGCCGACAGCGGCGGAGCCGTGGAGCAGCACAGACCCCGCGGCAACGAGGACCGCCAGCAGTGGCGGCTGAAGCCGGACGGGGCCGCCCACCTCCTGGAGAACGCCGACGCGCCGGGCAACTGCCTCGGCCGCAGCGGCGATCAGGCCGCGACCGTCACTTGTGCGAGCGCCGACGCCGCCTGGGAGATCACCCCGGCCGGGGACGACCGGTACACGCTCAAGGTCCCGGGCGCCACGCGTCACCTCACGGTGGCCCCCAAGCCGTCCGGCGCGAACTACCCCGCCCGGCTCGGTGTCGGCGGGGCGGGCGACCTCGCCACCTGGTACCTCACCCCCGTCGACCCCGCCACCGCCCCCATGCCGCCCGAGGACCGCCGCACCCTGGACCAGGTCACCTTCCTCACCGCGCACAACGCGTACGCCAACGGCGTCGACGGCGGCTTCGCCCCGCCCTTCGTCAACCTCGTCCCCAACCAGACCCGCGGCATCGAGCGGCAACTCTCCGACGGTGTCCGCGGATTCATGCTGGACATCCACCAGACCCCGGACGGCGCGATCCTCTGCCACAACAGCTGCACCCTCGTCAGCAGGCCCGTCGCCCTGTGGGTCGACCTCCAGCGCATGGTCGACTTCCTCGAGGCCCACCCCGACCAGGTCGTCACCGTCTTCCTGGAGGACTACGTCGACCCGGGAGTCCTGCGCGCCGAACTCGCCCGCGTCGACGGCCTGTCGGACGTGCTGTACCGGCCCGACCGCACCGGCGTCCGGATGAACGGCTGGCCGGCCATGGCCGACCTGATCGCCGCGAACGACCGGCTCCTGATCTTCACCGACCACAGCCGCTCGGCCGACCAGTCCGCGGGTCTGACCCGGGACAGCTTCGGCGTCATGTACCAGCGCGAATGGACCGTCGAGAACTACTGGTCCATGGGTTCCGGTGTCGGTTCCTCCGACTGGTCCTGCTACAGCCGCTGGTACGACGCCGGCACCAACATCCCGCTGACCCGCACCGAGCCCGGATTCCGCCCGCTGTTCGTCATGAACCACTTCCGTGACGTCCCGATCGCCGGAACGGCCGCCACGGACAACACCAAACTCGCCGACCGGGCACGGCGGTTCTGCCAGCCGGCCGCCCGGAAGAAGCCCACCTTCCTCGCCGTGGACCACTACGACCTCGGCAACCCGGCCTCCGCCGTCGCCACCCTCAACTCGTACACGTATCCGTAAAACGGCTACGCCGGTCGGCGCGCCCCGTGTGAGACTCCGCCGATGAGCTCACAGACGATCACCGCGGACGCCGCGGGCACCTGGACACTCGGGGACCTGTCCGTCCACCGCATCGGCCTCGGCGCGATGCGGCTGACGGGCAGCGCCGCCTTCCACCACGGCACACCGAGCGACCGCGACCGGTCGATCGCCGTCCTGCGCAGGGCGATCGACCTCGGCGTCAACCACATCGACACGGCCGCCTTCTACTTCTCGTCGCTGCGCTCCGCCAACGAACTCATCAACAGCGCGTTGGCGCCGTACCCGGACGACCTGGTGATCGTGACCAAGGTGGGCCCGTACCGGGCGTACTCGGGGGAGTGGGGCACCTCGGCCCGCCCCGAGGACCTGCGCGGCCACGTCGAGGAGAACCTGCGGCAGCTCGGCCGTGACCACCTCGACGTGGTCTACCTGCGCCGGATGGCGAAGTACGACTCGATCGCCGAGCACTTCGGTGCCCTCGCGGAACTGCGCGAGGCGGGCCTGATCCGGCACCTGGGCATCTCCAACGTCGAACCCCGCCACCTCGCCGAGGCACAGGCCGTCGCGCCGGTGGTCAGCGTGCAGAACCGGTACGCCATCGACCACCCGGACCCCGTCACCGACGAACTGCTGCGGATCTGCGGCGAACAGGGCATCGCCTTCGTGCCGTTCTACGCGGTCGCCGGCGAGCAGGGGGAGCGCGGTGCCACCACCGCTCACGACGAGGAGGTGCTTGCCGTGGCCCGGGCCCACGGTGCGAGTCCCCAGCAGATCCGCATCGCCTGGACGCTGCATCAGGGCACGCACGTCCTCGCCATCCCCGGGACCGGTGACCCCGGCCACCTCGCGGAGAACGTGGCGGCGGGTGCGATCCGCCTCTCCGGCGAGGAACTGAAGCGGCTGAGCGCGTCGCGGTACTGAAGGCGTCTCGGCCACGAGCCCGCCGTGTGGAGCGTCGGCCTTCCGCTGTGCGTGTACGCCACGGTGGCCGCCCCACTCGCCACCACGCACGGGCGCGTCGCCGACCGCTCACGCGGGTCGGACCCTCAGACCACCCAGGTCCCGTCCCGCATGAGGTGCCGTCGGGGCAGCTCGTGCTTCTCGCACCACGCCTGCACCGCGTGCGGCCGCACCCGGAAGAACGCGTACGAGGCGTGGTCCTCGCGCGGGTCCCAGCCGGTCTTCGTGCGGAACGCCTCGACCGCCCCCTGCGGCACCTCACGCAGGGGGAAGGTGTCCACCTCCCCGTCCATCAGCACGACGTCCCGGGTGTCCCCCAAAGCCAGCCGGGCACGTCGGCCGTCCCGCAGATTGCGGCCGGTGGGATTCGTCAGCCGGGTGCACAGCCATGCGGACTCGTCGTGCCACACGAACCACAGCGGGACCAGACACGGCACCCCGTCCGAGTCCGCCGTGGCGACCCAGATGTCGATCTCCCGCTCCAGGCGGTCCAGCAGTTCCGCCTTGCGCTGTGCGGGCGTACGCGGCGGCTCGGTGATCTTCATGCACGAGACGCTAGCGGGCGAACGGGCCCCACGCCTCGGTCTCGGGCCCTACATCCCCAGGGCTCTCGAGGTACTGCGCCACCCCCTCGCCCAGCGACCAGTCCGCCGACTCGTTCTCGGTCAGGACGACGAACACGTTCCGCGGCTCGGTGCCCGCGTACGCGTGCGCGAGCTCGGCGATCCGCCGGTACAGCGCCTGCTTCCGTTCCGGCGTACGGCCCGAGCGCAGTGTGATCGAGACGTAGGCGATGCCGTCGTCACGCCGCACGCCGAGGTAGTCGTCGTACCGGAGGGTGCTGCCCCTGCCGTCGTGGTCCACCAGGACCTGGAACCGGTCGTCGGGCGGGATGCCGATCGTCTCCGTCAAGGCGTCGTGGACGGCGCGGCCGAGTGCGGCGAGGCGCTCCGGGCCGGCCCGGAGCGTGTCTATGCGGACGAACGGCATGGAGCCTCCAAGGTGTGGGTGACCGTGAGTGTACATACTAGTAGTTACAAATATGCGGCGTGGTTGGCATCCTGTGGGTTTTACGTATAACCTCTCGCGTCAACCCCACCCTCCGAGAGGCCACGATGAGACGTATCGCCCTGGTCACCCTCGTCGTCGACGACTACGACGAGGCGATCCGCTTCTACACCGAGGCCCTCGGATTCCGGCTCGCCGAGGATGCGCCCCGGCCCGACGGATCCCGCTGGGTCGTCGTCGAACCCGGCGCACCGGAGGCGGGTACCGGCCTGCTGCTCGCCCGCGCCAAGGGAGAGGACCAGGCCGCCCGGGTCGGGGATCAGACCGGCGGGCGGGTCGGCTTCTTCCTGCACACCGACGACTTCGCCCGCGACCACGCCCGGATGACCGCCGCGGGCGTGACCTTCCTGGAGGAGCCGCGGCACGAGCCCTACGGAACCGTCGCCGTCTTCCAGGACCTGTACGGAAACCGCTGGGACCTGCTCCAGCCCGCCGGCTGACCCCTCCTCCCTCCGATTCGAACCACCCGCTCCAGGAAAGACCCGCCATGACTGCTACGCGCGTAGACGCCGAAGTGATCCGCCGCCTCCCCAAGGCCGTGCTGCACGACCACCTGGACGGCGGCCTGCGCCCCGCCACGGTGGTGGAACTCGCGGACGCGGTCGGCCACACCCTGCCGACGACCGACCCCGGCGAGCTCGCCGCCTGGTACTACGAGGCCGCCAACTCCGGCGACCTGGTGCGCTACATAGCCACCTTCGAGCACACCCTCGCCGTCATGCAGCACCGCGAGGGGCTGCTGCGCACGGCCGAGGAGTACGTCCTCGACCTCGCCGCGGACGGCGTGGTGTACGGCGAGGTGCGCTACGCCCCCGAGCTGATGCTGAACGGCGGGCTGACCCTGGCCGAGGTCGTGGAGACCGTCCAGGAGGGCCTCGCCTCCGGCATGGCCAAGGCGGCCGCCGCGGGCACGCCGGTGCGGGTCGGCACCCTGCTGTGCGGAATGCGCATGTTCGACCGGGTGCGCGAGGCCGCCGACCTCGCCGTGGCGTTCCGGGACGCCGGTGTCGTCGGCTTCGACATCGCCGGCGCCGAGGACGGGTTCCCGCCCGCCGACCACCTGGCGGCCTTCGAGCACCTGCGCCGCGAGAACGTGCCGTTCACCATCCACGCGGGCGAGGCGCACGGTCTGCCCAGCATCCACCAGGCCCTCCAGGTGTGCGGCGCCCAGCGCATCGGGCACGGTGTGCGCATCACCGACGACATCCCCGACCTCGCGGCCGGCAAGCTCGGCCGGCTCGCCGGCTGGGTCCGTGACCGGCGGATCGCGCTGGAGATGTGCCCGACCTCCAACCTCCAGACGGGCGCCGCGACCTCCATCGCCGAGCACCCGATCACCGCGCTGAAGGACCTCGGTTTCCGCGTCACCCTCAACACCGACAACCGGCTGGTGTCGGGCACGACGATGACGCGCGAGATGTCCCTGCTGGTCGAGCAGGCGGGCTGGACCCTGGAGGACCTGCGCACGGTCACCGTCAACGCGCTGAAGAGCGCGTTCCTCCCGTTCGACGAGCGGAACGCGCTCATCCGCGACGTGGTGCTGCCCGGCTACGCGGCGGACGTCTGAAGCAGTCCCCGGAGGTAGGCGGCCTGTCCGATGTGCTGCAGATCGTCGGACAGGACGCTGACCAGCCGCACGCCCAGGGTGACCGGCGGGTCCCAGCGGTCGTCGACGACGCGCTCCAGGTCCTTGGCGGCCAGTGCGCGCAGGGCGCCGAGGGTCTGTGCGTGCACCGCGTCGTAGTAGCCGGTCAGCAGCTCGCCGGAGTCGACCCGGACCTTGGCGACCTTGGCCGGGCTGTGGCCGTAGCCCGTGTCGTGGCGGGGCAGGCCCAGCCCGAAGCGCTTCTCCCAGTCCTCGGACAGCCACACCTGGTCGAGGTCGAAGGCGTCGGCGATGTGATCGTCCTGAACGCGGGTGAGGTGCCAGACCAGCCAGGCGACGGAGTTGGTGTCGGGGGAGGGGCGGGTGCTCAGCTCGTCGGGCCCGAGCCCCTCGACGGTGGCGTGGACCTCTTCCTGGATGCGGTTGTAGCCCTCGATGAGGATGTCCTTCGCATGCATGGCTCCACCATCGCGCATCACCGCCTCCCGTGCGTCGCGGTTTACCCGCCCGTGTTCTCCAGCAGCGCCATCAGCGCCCGGGCCGCCGGGCTGGTGGCCTGCCGGGGCGGCAGCAGCGCCACCGTCTCGTAGACGGCCTCACCGGTGCCCTTCACGGGCAGCGCGGTCAGGGAGGCGCGCTTGTGCGCGAAGTGCCGCGGCACGACGGCGACGCCGAGGTTCTCGTCGACCAGGTCGAGCAGCGTGTGCACGTCGTTCACCTCCAGGGCCACGGTCCGCCGTACCCCCGCGGCGGCGAACACCGTGTCGGTGGTGCGGCGCGGACCCCAGTCGGGGTGGAAGTCGACGAACACCTCGCCGCCCAGCTCCTCCGGTGTGACCGCCGCGCCGACGGCGGCCAGCGGGTGACTGGAGTGGCACAGCAGGGTCATCGGCTCGCTGGTCAGCGGCACCGACCGCAGCTGGTCGGTGTCCGCCTGCGTCCGCACGGCGAACGCCAGATCGAGTCGCCCGGCCTCGACGTCCTCCGCGAGCGCGCCCGAGCCGGCCTGCCGCAGACAGATCTCCACGTCCGGGTGACGGTGCCGGAAGGCGGCGAGCAGCCCCGCCACATGCACCCCGGCGATGCACTGCTCGCTGCCCAGCGTGAGCATGCCGCGCAGCACGCCCTGCACCGCCGCCACGGCCTCGTGGGCCGTCCGCACCTGGGCCAGGATGCGCTCCGCCTCGACGAGCAGCGCCCGCCCGGCGGGGGTGAGCGTCACCCGGCGGGTCGTGCGTACGAACAGCGGCGTCTGGAGCTCCCGCTCCAGCGCCCGGATGGAGGCCGACAGGCCGGACTGGGACACCAGCAGACGTTCCGCCGCCCGGGTGAAGTGCTGGTCCTCGGCGACCGCGACGAAGTGCTGCAGATGACGCAGTTCCATGACTGAGAAGCGTAGCCGCTGAATTCCATCGGATTCTTCTGTTGGACGCATGGGAGCAGGTCACGCCAGAGTGGGCAGCGGTTGTTCCCCGACCGTGCCAACCCCTCTGGAGTCGCGTTGTACACCGCACACCCCGACCGCTACGCGGACATGCCCTACCGGCGCACCGGACGCAGCGGCCTGAAGCTGCCCGCGCTCTCGCTCGGCCTGTGGCACAACTTCGGCCCGGACCGGCCCGTGGAGACCCAGCGCGCCATCCTGCGCCGCGCCTTCGACCTAGGCGTCACCCACTTCGACCTCGCCAACAACTACGGCCCGCCGCCCGGTGCCGCCGAGTCCGCGCTGGGCGAGTTCCTGAAGTCGGACTTCGCGGCCTACCGCGACGAACTGGTCATCTCCACCAAGGCCGGTTACCTGATGTGGCCCGGCCCGTACGGCGAGTGGGGCTCGCGCAAGTACGTGCTGTCCTCGCTGGACCAGAGCCTGAAGCGGATGGGCCTCGACTACGTCGACATCTTCTACTCGCACCGCCCCGACCCGGACACCCCGCTGGAGGAGACGATGGGGGCCCTGCACTCGGCGGTGCAGCAGGGCAAGGCGCTGTACGTCGGTGTCTCCAACTACTCCGCCGAGCAGACCCGCGAGGCCGCCCGCATCCTGGGCGAGCTGGGCACCCCGCTCCTCATCCACCAGCCGCGCTACTCGATGCTGGACCGCCGTCCCGAGGAGGGGGGCCTGCTGGACGCGCTCGACGAGCTCCAGGTCGGCTCGATCGTCTTCTCCCCGCTGGAGCAGGGCCTGCTCTCCGCCCGCTACCTCGACGGCATCCCCGAGGGCTCCCGGGCGGCGAGCGACAGCCCGTTCCTGAACTCCGACGCGGTCACCGAGGACCTGGTGGGCCGGCTGCGCGAGCTGAACGGCATCGCCGAGGCGCGTGGACAGAGCCTGGCCCAGATGGCGCTGGCCTGGGTGCTGCGCGGTGGCCGGGTCACCTCCGCGCTGGTCGGCGCGAGCAGCGCGGGGCAGCTCGAGGACAGCGTCGGCGCCATCCGCAACCTGGACTTCGACGCGGACGAGCTGGCCAGGATCGACGCGATCGTCAAGCCGTAACCCCGCCACGCCCGGCCCGGGGCGGCTGCCCGCCCCGGGCCGGGGCCCGGGGGCTCTAGGAGCCGATCCGCTCCTCCAGGCGCACGGTCACCGTGTCGCCCTCGCCCTTGCCGATGGCCTTGCGGACGTCGGCCTTCACCGGCAGCTTGTGCGTGCCGTCGCCCAGCGCCATGAACGAACTGCGGAACGGATGCCCGTCGATCGTCCCGCGGACCTTGACCAGGCCACGGGTGCCGAAGAACTCGACGGACCGGGGCCAGACCAGGTAGGTCCAGCCGCCCTCGGCGGGGCTCTTGCGCAGGGTCGCGGTGAATTCCGTGTCCAGTTTTCCGTGCGTGGTCATGGCGTACGTCCTTCGCTCCCGGTGGCCTCTCACGGGAAAGACCACCGAGAGCCGGGAAACTCATCGCTCCGTCGGTCTCAGGCGCCGGAGGGCACCCGGTCCAGGAATCCGAGCACGGCCCTGATCCGGCCCTGCCCGTCCAGCGTGATCACATCCGAGCCGGCGACCGGCGCCGAACCGTCGGCCGCGCTCACCAGCTCCCACGAGAAGCGCGCGATGTCGTGGTGGCCGTCGACCGTGCCGGAGAGCCGGAACACGAACCCGGGGAACTGCTCGTGGGCCGCCGTGATCACCGCGGCGATCTGCTCGTGGCCGCTGACGTCTGCCAGGGGGTCGGTGTAGCCGCCGTCCTCGGTCCAGGCGGCGGCCACCGCCTTCTCCCGCGCGATCGGGTCCTCGGCGTTCCAGGCCTCGAAGTAGCGGGCGACGGCGTCCTCGTGACGGCGGGCGGTTGCGGACATGGGCGATCAGCCTCCAGGGAGGTCGGGTCTGCTGGTCGGGAGCCGGATCGACGCTCGTGGCGAACCCGGCGACCACCACCCTGCCCGGGCCCGGCGGGACCGTCGATTACCTCCGGGGTCATGCGCCCCGAGGGCGGCCCGGCGCGTTTCGGCCAACTCGAGGTGTGAATATGCCAGGAGACTGGCCGGAAAGGCATGGTGACAGTGTTTCAGCAGTGAACATACTGACCTGCGAGAGCGTTTTCACATCCAGCGACGGCGCCCTCACGCACAGCACGCGAGTCGCGGGACGACTTGGCCGGGCCGGCAGACGGGCGGGCGACGGGGGAGGGTCACGTGCACGACGAGTTTCTGTGCCATGTCACGGCCTACGGAGTCTGCGACGGCCGCCGCATCGGCGTCCCCCTCGGAACCTACCGGGCGCCCACCCTCGCCCTCGCTCTGTGGTGGCTGCGCGACCGCGCCTCCTGGATCGCCCAGCGCCTCGACCCCCGGCCGGACGCCGAGCACTTACCGCCGGGCGCGCTCGTGCCGGTCGCCGAGACCGTACCCGACGTGCCCACGCTGCTGCGCGCCTGGTGCGCCGATCCCGCCCAGCAGGAGCGGGTCGCCGAGGAGTTGGCGGCCGGACGGCTGGTGCGGATCGCCACCAGTGACGACACCACCGAGTACGAACTGCTCGCCGAGTCCGTGGACGCCCTGCGGATGCAGCGGGCGGCGCCCGTCCTGGGCATACCCGTGGCCTGACCCGCTCGCCGAGTCAGATACCGGGCAGATCGGTAGAATCTTGGTCATGGCGCAACCGTCGGTAGCACCAGAACTGGTCCTGGAGACCGAGACGGGCTCCACGGTGATGATGCCGGGCCAGGACTACCACGTGGGACGTGACCCGTTGAGCGACATCGTCATCGACGACGACCGGGTCTCCTGGCACCACGCGGTGCTGCGGCCCGAAGACGGACACTGGACCATCGAGGACGAGAACAGCACCAACGGCACCTATGCCGAGGGGCAGCGCATCCGCGAGCGGAACGTGGGCCCCGGCAGCGTCATCCGCTTCGGCAACCCCGCCGACGGGCCGCGCATGGTCCTGCTGGGCCGCCCCCCGCCGGCCCCGGAACGCCCCTCCGCCGTCTCCATGCCGGCCATGACCGGCACCTACCGGCGGCCCACCACCGTGCGCCCGCTGCCCGCCCGGACCGTCCGTATCGGCCGTGCCGCGGACAACGACCTGGTCATCGACGACCTGGTGGTCTCCCGCCGGCACGCCGAACTGCGCGCCCTGCCCGACGGCACGTACGAGATCACCGACGTCGGCAGCCACAACGGCACGTACCTCAACGGCAGCCCCGTGACCAGCGCACCGGTCCGCCACGGCGACATCGTCGGCATCGGCCACTCGGCGTTCTGCCTGGTCGGCGACGAACTCCAGGAGTACGTCGACACCGGTGAGATCTCGCTCGACGTGCAGGACCTCGCGGTCACTGTCGACCACGGCCGCAAGACCCTGCTCGACCACGTGTCGTTCCCGGTGGGGGAGAAGTGCCTGCTCGCCGTCGTCGGCCCGAGCGGCGCCGGCAAGTCCACGCTCCTCAACGCCCTCACCGGCCAGCGGCCCGCCGACCGCGGCACCGTCCTCTACGACGGCCGCGACCTCTACCGCGACTACGCCGAGCTGCGCCAGCGCATCGGCCTGGTGCCACAGGACGACATCCTGCACGCCCAGCTGACCGTCCGCAAAGCCCTCTCCTACGCCGCCGAACTGCGCTTCCCGCAGGACACCGCCAAGGACGAGCGGCGCGCCCGGGTCGACGAGGTGATCCGTGAACTGGGCCTGGAACAGCGCGCCGATCAGCATGTGCACAGCCTCTCCGGCGGCCAGCGCAAACGCGTCAGCGTCGCCCTGGAACTGCTGACCAAACCGTCGCTGCTCTTCCTCGACGAGCCGACCTCCGGCCTCGACCCCGGCATGGACCGCTCCGTGATGCACATGCTGCGCGGCCTCGCCGACGACGGGCGGACGGTCATCGTCGTCACCCACAGCGTGCTCAGCCTGGACGTGTGCGACCGGCTCCTCGTACTGGCGCCCGGAGGGAAGATCGCCTACTACGGGCCGCCCGAGGACGCCCTGGCGTACTTCGGCTTCGAGCAGTGGCCGGAGGCCTTCGAGGCGTTCGACCGGGACACGGACCGGGGCTGGGCCGAGGAGTACCGCGCCTCGCCCTTCCACGGCCGGTACGTCGCCGACGCCACCGCCCAGCCCCGGCAGCCGCGGTCCGGGCCGGTCGTCATCACCGCGCCGCCCCGGCCGCGCAGCAGGACCGCCCAGCTGAACACGCTGGTGCGCCGGTACGCCTCCGCGCTCAGCGCCGACCGCACGTTCCTGATCATCATGATCGCCCTGCCGTTCGTGATGGGGGTGATGGCGCGGGCCCTGTCCGGCGGCAGGCTGACCGCCGACACGGCGATGAACACGCTGCTCATCCTGTGCGTCGGCGCGGTGCTCACCGGCGCCGCCAACGCCGTGCGCGAGCTCGTCAAGGAACGCGTGATCTACCAGCGGGAGCGGACGGTGGGCCTGTCCAGATCGGCGTACCTGATGTCCAAGGTCGTCGTACTGGGCGTCATCACCGTGCTGCAGGCCCTGGTGCTCACCGTGGTCGCCCTGCTCGGCGTCGACCTCGGCGCGCCCGGAGACGAAGGTGTGATGATGCCGCCCCTGGTGGAAATCGCCGTCGCCGTCGCCCTGTTGGCGTTCACGGCGATGATGCTCGGGTTGCTCATCTCGGCGCTGGTGCGCAAGGAAGAGGTGACGATGCCGCTGCTGGTGCTCGTCGCCATCGTCCAGGTCGTGTTCTGCGGTGCGCTGCTGAAACTGGACGGCGTGCCCGGTCTTGAGCAACTCGGCTGGCTGGTTCCGGCGCGCTGGGCGCTGGCGGCGATGGCCGGCACCGTCGACCTGGCCCGGATCGTGCCCGACGACCTGACCAACGACCCGCTCTTCGACCACTCGGCGGGCACGTGGCTGCTCGACGTCGGGATGCTGGTCGTGCTGTCGGTGCTCTTCGGCTTCCTCGTGTCCCGGCTGCTGCGCCGGCACGAACCGGCCGTGATGCGGAAGTAGGGGGCGCCTGTGACGACTCCCGGTTTCCGGCCCACCCACGTCGTCCCGCAGCACGGGATGCCGGCCTGGGAGGCCCCCGACCCGGCCCGGCCCACCGTGGACCTCGACCCCCTGCTTCCCGTGCAGCTGCTCGAACGGCAGGGCGACTGGGGGCATGTGCTGTGCTTCAACGGCTGGTCGGCCTGGGTCGACGGTCGCCGCCTGGTCGCCGTACCGCAGGACCCGCCCTCGGCGGACGGCCCGCTCACCCGCACCGCCGACCCGCGTCCGCTGCTGGGGCGCGCGCAGGAGGCGCTGGCGCGCTATCGCTCGGCGGTCGAGGATCTCGCGAACGGCCTCGACCGGGAGTCGTTCCACACCCGCACGCGCGGGCTGCGCATCGGTGTCGTCGTCGACGGCGAGTCCGTGTGGCTCTACGACGCCGCGCACGGGCACTGGGTGTACGCCGAGGGCGCCGGCGCGAGCACGTACGCGACGGACGAGACACCCCGGGCCGACGACGCGTCACCCGGCCCGGCCGAGGCCCCGGCGCGAGCCCCCACGCGGGTGGTGCCGCCCGAGTCCACGGAGGAGCCGCCCGTGGCCCCCGAGGAGCGCCCCGGACCCCGAATGCCGCCCCACGCCGAGGAAACCCCACACCCACCCGAGCCGCACCCCACCCCGACCGCACCTTCGGAGCCGACGGGGGTGGTGGCGCCGGAGGGGCCGGAGTTGGCCGTGCCGTCCGAGGGCCCAGGATCGCCGTCGGCCGTGCCACCGGGGGCGCCGGAGCCGACGCGAGTGGTGGTGCCGGATGGGGAGTCCGCGCGGGCCGTGCCGCCGGGAGGGCCGGAGCCGACGCGCGTGGTGGGGCCTGAGGGGCCGGAGCCGCCCGTGTCGTCCGAGGCTCCCGGATCTACGCCGGCTGCGCCGCCAGGGGCGCCGGAGCCGACGCGCGTCGTCGCGTCTGAGGAACTGGGACCGGGGCAGGCCGTGTCGTCCGAGGCTCCCGGATCGACGCCGGCCGTGCCGCCGGGGGCGCCTGAGGCAACGCGGGTGGTAGGGCCGGAGGGGCCGGAGCCGGCCGTGCCGCCTGAGGCTCCCGCATCGTCGGCCGTGCCGTCTGAAGGGCCCGAGCCCACGCGGGTGGTGGTGTCCGAGCCGGCTCGGGGCGGGGCTGACGACGGGCCCGGACTCGCTCGTGCCGTCTCTGCGGAGGAGGAGGCCGGGGAAGTCGTCCGTCCCGCGCAGGCGGAACCCACGCGGGTCGTGTCGTCCGAGGAGGACGGGGAGGGGCAGGAAGCGGCGGAGGAGGGGGACGACTCCGCCGAAGCGCCGCCCACTCGGGTCGTGGGGCCCGAGCCGACCCGGGCCGTATCGCCCGAGGGTGATACCCGTTGAGCCGCGAGACGAGCCTGTTCTCGGGGCGGCCGTCCGAGCTGATCGGGCAGCAGATCGCCGGGTACCGGATCGAGCAGGAGATCGGGCGCGGCGGCATGGCGGTCGTCTACCGGGCCCGTGACCTGCGTCTGGAACGCACCGTCGCGCTCAAACTGCTCGCCCCGGAACTCGCCCGCAACGACACGTTCCGGCGGCGTTTCACACACGAGTCCAGAGCCGCCGCCGCGATCGACCACCCGCACATCGTGCCGGTCTTCGAGGCCGGTGAGACGGACGGCGTGCTGTACATCGCCATGCGGTTCGTCGCCGGCAGCGACCTGCGCCATCTCCTGGACCGAGAGGGTCCGTTGCCGGCGGCGACCGCCCTGCGCGTCGCCGCCCAGGTCGCCTCCGCGCTCGACGCGGCCCACGAGCACGGGCTGGTGCACCGGGACGTCAAACCCGGCAACATCCTGGTGTCCCGTGGCACCGACAGCGACCACCCTGAGCACGTCTACCTGACCGACTTCGGCCTGACGAAGAAGTCGCTGTCGCTGACCGGGTTCACCACGGTCGGCCAGTTCGTCGGCACGCTGGACTACGTCGCCCCGGAGCAGATCTCGGGCCGCCCGGTCGACGCCCGTTGCGACGTCTACGGCTTCGCCTGCGTCGTCTACGAGGTGCTCGCCGGCCACCCGCCGTTCCGCCGGGACGACGACATGGCTCTGCTCTGGGCCCACCAGTACGACGATCCGCCGCCGTTGACCGAGGCCCGCCCCGACGTCGCCCCGCAGGCCGACCCGGTCTTCGCCAAAGCCCTCGCCAAGAGCCCCGACGACCGGTACCCGTCCTGCCTCGCCTTCGTCGCCGCTCTGCGCGCCGCGACGAAGGGCAGCGGGCCCGAGCCCGGCCGCGGGGCCACCCGGGTGACCCGGCAGCCCCCGGAGAGACGGCCGAAGCCACCGCCGCGCTGGGCCGAACCGGTCTTCGTGGAGCGGGAGTAGGCCCGCCGCCACCGCACAGCCGGCACAGCCGGTGCGCCTCCCGTCAGCCCACCCTCTCGGCGCGCACCTCACCCCGTCGCCGGACGTGCCGCGCCAGCAGCGCCCCGGCGTACCCGGTCACCAGCCCCCAGGGGACGGCCAGACCCACCGCACCCCACAACTGGGGCCTGAGGAACAGCCGGCCCCCGAGGCCGCCGCCCAGGTCGCCGATGCCGAGCACCGACAGGCCGAAGTGCGCGGAGAGACGCCCGACCAGGCAGATCATGAACACGGTGAGCACGAGGGCGGCCGCCATGTGCACGGCGTGCTGCCAGGCCCGGACATGGGCCGGCGACCGGGCCGCCATCACGAACGCGGCGGCGACCAGCAGCACCACGTCGACGACCAGCAGCCACCACACCCGGCCGTCGTACTGGGCGAGCGTCCGCAGGTTCAGCTCGGCGATGTCCGGGGTGCGCAGCACCTCGTCGAGGACATGCGGCATGGGCAATCCGAACGGCCCCTCCACCCGGCCGTTCCACGTGGCGCCGAGGCCGATCGTCAGTGCCAGCCACACCAGGTTGGGCAGGCCCAGCAGGATCACCGCGAACGTCTCCCTCGCGTGTCCCTTGGCCGCCGCGACGACCAGGGCGATGAGCACGCCGATGGCGACACAGGCCAGCAGCAGCGCGACCATCGCGTACGCGGCCGGACGCACCGAGGTCTGGAAGCGCAGCAGCCCGCCCGGCAACGGGGCGCCGCGCGACACCAGCAGGGCCAGCACCAGCACACCGGCCAGCCACACCATGCCGACGAACACGGACAGCGCAACGTCCGTGGTGAAGCCGATCCGCGGCGAAGCGCCGAACAGGTCGCCGAGTTCGCCCAGCTCGTCGTCGCCGAGCGAGATGTCGAACGTGTGCCGTGCGGCGAGCGTCAGACCGATCAGCGCGAGCAGCCACAGGGCCGCGACCCTGCCGGCCCAGCCGGCGAGCTCCGCCGTACCGGCGACCGCGCGGTGCCGCAACGGCCGCAGAAATCCCCAGGCGACCACCAGCGCGCCGGTGAGCGTGACGGACAGCGGGATCACGGTCAGGCCCGCCTGGGTGCCGGCGAGGTCGCCGGCGCTCCCGGAGAGTCTCACCGTGCCCCCGACGGCCGTGACCATCGTCGCCGCGGTGACCGGCACGAAGGCGCCGTCCGGGAGGTCCGCGGCTCCCGCCGCCCACAGGCCGAGCGAGGCCACCACCGCCATGGCGAGCAGCGCGCCGACCACCGTGACGAGGGCATGCCCCCAGCCGTGGCGGGCGACCGCCCGCTCGCCCGAGGTGTGTGCCTGCCTGGAGGGGGTGCGCGAACTCACGCTGCCACGCTAAGCAGCCCCCGTGCCGGACGCCCGTCGGGAGGTCCGTCCGCGTCGGCTTGCGGGCCGGACGGAATCCGGGCACACAATGAACTCGTAGTGGACAAAGCGGCATGGACCAGGACCAGACGCCTGGAGTGTGCGAAGGCCGCGGAGAACCCGCGTGGGAAGAGGAGCTCGTGAGCGTCGAACCACCGTCGTCCGGCCGCCCCACAGGCCCTCCCTCGGGCCCGCTGTCGGGCCCGTCCCAGCCGCCGTCCGGGGGCGGCCCGCCCTCCGAACCACCGACCGGGGGCGGTGAGTCACCGGAGCCGCGCCGCCCGTGGTGGGGGTCCGTGCCCCGGGTCGCGCTGATCGCCGGTGCTGTCGTGGCCGCGGTGATCCTGGCCGTGGTGCTCACCCGGCCCGACGGCGGCACCGGCGGCGCGTCCGACGGCGGCACCAGTACGTCCGACGGTGAGATCTTCCTCCAGCCCGCGGCCGACACCGGGCCGGACCCGTTCACCGACTCGACGGCCGAGGAGAGCTCCGCCCCGCCGACCACTCCCACGCCCGCCGGAACGGCGTCGCAGAACGCCGTCCGGGGTGTGGACGGCGGATCGCCCGGTCTGTACGGCGGCACCCGCAACGTCTCCAGCTGCGACGTGGAGAAGCAGATCACGTACCTGAAGGGGGCCCCGGACAAACAGCGCGCGTTCGCCTCGGTCCTGCGCATCGACCCGTCGGACGTTCCCTCCTACCTCCGCTCGCTCACCCCCGTGCAGCTGCGCATGGACACCCGCGTCACCAACCACGGTTTCCGGGACGGCCGTGCCACCGCTTATCAGGCGATCCTCCAGGCCGGCACGGCCGTACTCGTCGACGACCGCGGCGTGCCCCGGGTGCGCTGCGCCTGCGGCAACCCGCTGACCCCGCCGGTCGCCCAGCGGACCGCGCCGAAGACCACCGGCAGCAAGTGGCCCGGTTACAAGTCGTCAGGCGTCGTCGTGGTGACACCCGCTCCGGATCCGATCGACGTCTTCGTCATGTGCGAGCCCGACGGCGACTGGTTCAAGCGCGACACGGGGGACACGGGCAAGAAGGACCGCAAGACCCGGCCGCCGCACCAGCCGACCCCGTCGGTGACCGGCACCACGCCGACGTCACCGACCGGTCCGGCCTCGCCGAAGCCGCCCACGGGCGAACCGCCGGCCTCGGACGGCGAGACGACGTCCGAACCACCGACGAACGAGCCGCCGACGTCGGAGAACGTGCAGTCCCCGCCCGGGAACGACACCGGAAGCGGCACCGGGGGCGGCACGACCGAGCAGGCCCCCTCCTCCTGACTCAGCCGGCACGGACCACCAGGGCGTAGTCGCCGAGCCCGAGCAGCCGATCGGCCGGCAGATCGCCCTGGACGGTGCGGACCGCCTCGATGCGGCCCGTCTCCGGCTCGAACACGACGTCCTGGACGGTGCCGAGCTGGTCACCCGTCTCGGCGAGGATCCTGAGACCCGGCAGCTCATGATGGGGCGGCGCCTCGGCCGGGGCCGCGGCCGAACGGACGAGCACGGCGTCCGGCCCGATGGCGTGCAGGGCGCCCCAGGCCAGCACCGTGTCCTTGCGGGTGTGCCTGCCCCGGACCCGGACATGGGTGACCACACCGGACGGGGCGTCGACCGTCAGCGACCTCACGACGCCGATCTCCTCCGCCTCGGTCAGTGTCAGGACCGGCAGACCCCGGGTCTGCGAGAAGAGCATCATGACGGTGTCCCCTCCCGGCCCTCGTGGAAGGCGCCGACCCGGGCCGCGAAGGACGGCAGGTCGTCGGCGACGTAGCGGGTGGCGTCCGCGGGGATGACCAGCGCCCGGCCGGACACGGCGAGCGTCTCGCCGCGCGGTACGTACACCCGGTGCCGGCGGCGCCGGGAACCCCGCACCAGATCCTTGCCCGCGGCGATCCGGAAGCCCACGACCCGGCCGCTCGTGCCGCCCTCGACGACCACGTCGAGCACCGTGCCGACCTCGGCGCCCTCGTCGGTCAGCACCCTCGCGTGCAGCACCCGTCCCTGCTGGGCCTCACGGCGCGCCACCACGACCGGTGTGTCCGCGAGGACACCGGCGTCGACGATCATGACCGCTTCATGGCCCAGCGAGTGCACCGCCGTCCAGGGCAGGCTCTGCTTCAGCGGACCCGACAGCAGCCCCCGGCCGCTGAGCGTGAAGCCGGTGATGCGCCCGGCAGCGGCGTCGAAGACGGTGTCCTTGATCTGGGCGACGGCCTCGCCGCCCAGGGTGACCACCGGCAGGGTGGTCAGGCTCCGTGCCGCCATCAGCTCGTTCATCGCGGGCCCTTCCCGCCGGGCCGGCGCCGTACCGCGATGACCGTGCCCGACCGCCGGCCGGCCTGCACGGCGAGCGTCACCACGGCGACGACGGCGAGCGCCGCGATCACCACGACCAGCCATATCCACCAGACCACCGCACACCTCCGGCGATCCGGACCGGCCGCCGTCGACCGGTCCTGATTCCTTCCGGGTGCCCCGTGCGCGGGGGACAATACCCCGGGGGCGGGACGGGCCGAAGACCTGTCAGGACTGCAAAGCCCGGCTCGGGGTACGAGCACTGGTGCAGAGCGTCCGGCCAGCCCGGCTTCCCGGAGAGAAAAGAATGATCGACCACCTGGACGGGGCAGTGATACCGACTGGTTTCGACGTGCCCGTGGAACCGCTGAGGCGGGCGGCACACTACACCGGCGAGCAGGGCTGTATCGCCGAAGCGCGGTCCTTCGCCGCGCTCTTTCTCGACCAGCTCAGGACCGAGTGGTGCGCGCGCATCGACGACCGGGCCGACGGAGCGGTGCAGCTCGTGGTGAGCGAGCTGGTCACCAACGCGGACCGGCACAGCAACGGGCCGTACATCCTGGAGCTCGTCGGTACGGACACCTCGGTGACGGTGTCGGTCTACGACAGCAGCTCCGCACTGCCCCGTATCTTCCCGCGCAACCCCGAGCGCATCGGGCGGCACGGCCTGGAGATCGTTCACGCGCTCGCGGAGCAGGTCAGCGTGGAGCGGGTGCCGGTGGGCAAGCGGGTGCGCGCCGTGCTGCCGCTCAAAGCCGTGACCGACGGATAGGCCGCGCGCGTGCGCCCGGGCCGTGCGACCCGGGCCATGAAAAAACCGGGAAGCGAACTGGGCGAACACGACGGCGGGTGCCGTCCCACTCCCGCGTGGGGGACGGCACCCGCTGGTCTTCGCCGGGCTGGTACGCCGGCCGCGTCAGGCGCAGCCCAGCTCGCCCAGCATGCCCTGGCGCAGCCGCGTGATGATCCGCTTGATCAGGCGGGAGACGTGCATCTGGGAGCAGCCGAGCCGCTCGCCGATCTCCGCCTGGGTGGCCTCCTCCACGAACCGCATGTGGATGATCTGCCGGTCGCGCTCGCTGAGCTCCGCCATCAGCGGGGCCAGCGAGTGGAAGTCCTCGACGAGCCGCAGCCCGTCCTCCTCCACGCCGATGAAGTCGGCCAGGACAGCCTCGCCGCCCTCGGGCCCGTCGCCGGTGAGCGCGGCGTCCAGCGATGACGAGTTGTACCCGTTCGCGGCGATCTGCCCTTCGACGACCTGGTTCTCGGAGATGTTCATCAACGTGGCCAGCTCGGAGACCGTCGGCTCGCGGTCCAGTCGGCTGGCGAGCTCCTCGCGGGCCTTGGCGAGCTCCACCCGCAGCTCCTGGAGCCGCCGCGGCACGTGCACCGCCCACGTGGTGTCCCGGAAGAACCGCTTGATCTCGCCGACGATGTAAGGGAGAGCGAAGGACGTGAACTCGACCTCGCGCGACAGCTCGAACCGGTCGATGGCCTTGATCAGGCCGATCATGCCGGTCTGGACGATGTCCTCCATGTCGTCGCCGCGGCCCCGGAACCGGCCGGCCGCGAACCGCACGAGCGACATGTTCATCTCAATCAGGGTGTTGCGCGCGTACTGGTACTCGTGCGTGCCCTCTTCGAGTTCCGTCAGGCGCTGGAAGAACTGGCGGGACAGTTCCCTGGCGTCCCGCGGAGCCACGGACCGGGGGTCCACGACTCCGGGCAGTGCTCCGTCACCCGCGCTGGCCTCGGAGTTCTTCTCCACGGCCTGTACCTTCGACCGGATCACGGCGGTCTCCATTACCTCTCCCACGAAAGTCACGGCTGGCATCTGCCTGGGTCACTCCGGGTTTCGGGTACCCCGATACGCCTCCCGCATGCCCGCCGAATCGCCGGTCGGCGGAAAATCTGTTACACGCACCGGACGGGCCCGTCCGTTCCGTCCCGTTCATCCCATTCCACTGAGGGCGGAACGCCGATCCCTTCCCCGCACGACCAGGAATTCTAGGCTGGAGCGGTGACCAACCACCTGCCCGAGGAAGCCCGCGTCATCCCGCTGCGTCCGCCCGGCACACGCCCCGCGGCCGCCCGGCCCGCCACCACTGCGCCACACCACGGACCCCCGGTCGCGAGGGAGCCCCTCTGGCGCGACCTGGTCGGTGACGTCCTGCGCCGCGAACGCCTCGCGCAGGAGCGCACGTTGAGGGACGTCGCCGACGCGGCCCGGATCTCCATGCCGTACCTGTCGGAAGTGGAGCGAGGCCGCAAGGAGGCCTCCTCGGAGGTCCTCGCGGCCGCCGCCCACGCCCTCGGACTGGGCCTCGGCGACCTGCTGTCGAGGGCTCAGGGCGAACTGACCCGCGTCACCTCGCGGCACGCGGGCGGCAGCCGCCGCGGGGCGTCGCCGTCGTCGTACGACGGGCTGTGCCTGGCCGCCTGAACCGGTCCGGCCGGCGCCTCACACCGTCACGAGGCGCCGGCTGAGCACCTCGTCGGCCAGCCCGTACGCCACCGCCTCCTCGGCGGTGAACACCTTGTCCCGGTCCATGTCCGCGCGCAGGGTCGCGAGGTCGTGGTGGGTGTGCCGGGCCAGCACCTCCTCGACCTGGGAGCGGATCCGGACCATCTCCTTGGCCTGGAGCGCGAGATCGGAGATCGCACCCCGGCTGCCGCCCGCGGCCGGCTGGCCGAGCAGCACACGCGCGTGCTCCAGCACGAACCGCCGCCCGGGGTCCCCGCCGGCCAGCAGAACGGCCGCCGTGGAGGCCGCCTGCCCGACACAGCAGGTCGAGATCGGCGCCTTCACGTACGACATCGTGTCGTAGATCGCCATCAGTGAAGTGAACGAGCCGCCCGGGGAGTTGATGTAGACCGAGATCTCGCTCTCCGGCGCCGACGACTCCAGGTGCAGGAGCTGGGCGATCACGACGTTCGCCACGCCGTCGTCGATCTCGGTGCCGAGGAAGATGATCCGTTCGGACAGCAGCCGGCTGAAGACGTCGGAGGAACGCTCGCCGTGCGCGGTCCGCTCGATGACGTAGGGGATCGTGTAGTTGGCCATGTCAGAGCCCCATCCGTCGCTTCTGGGCGGTCGGGCGGATATCGGCGAGCGACTCCACGACCTGGTCGACGATGCCGTAGTCCCGGGCCTCCTCGGCCGTGAACCAGCGGTCGCGGTCGCCGTCCCGGGAGATGGTCTGCGCGGAGTGGCCCGTGTGCTCGGCGATGAGCCGCTCCATGGTCCGCTTGGTGTGCTCCAGGTTCTCCGCCTGGATCTCGATGTCGGCGGTGGTGCCGCCGATGCCCGCCGACCCCTGGTGCATCATGATCCGCGCGTTCGGCAGGGCGTAGCGCTTGCCGGGCGCGCCGACGCAGAGCAGGAACTGACCCATGCTGGCCGCGAATCCCATGGCGAGCGTCGAGACGTCGTTGGGGATCAGCTGCATCGTGTCGTAGATGGCGAGTCCCGCGTGCACGGAGCCGCCGGGGCTGTTGATGTACAGGCTGATGTCGGTGCGCGGGTCCTCCGCGGACAGGATCAGCAGCTGGGCGCAGACCCGGTTCGCGGAGACCTCGTCGACCTGGGTGCCGAGCAGCACGATGCGCTGCGCGAGCAACTGGGCGGCGAGATGGTCGTCGAACCGGGTCGCAGGGGTGTCGCCCTCCTCCGCCCGCGGGGTGAGGGTGGTGAGTGGAGTCATCGGTTCTCCTCGTCGGAGCAGGAACACCGCGGACATGCCGCGGATGTGCTGTCGTCTCCACACTTGGCCTCCGGCGACGCCCCCGTACGGTTTCTCTGCCCTCGGCAGATCCGCTCCCGGCAGAGCGCGGGCTCAGCCCTTTCTCCCGCAACTGACGGAAGAACGCCCGCACATCACGTTGGCAGGTCCGGATGCCGGTTCGCGCGGGTGTACGCCACCCGTGATCGTGGCCGGAACGGCCGATGAGTTTCCGGGCCCGGACCGGTCGACACAGACGACAGCGACCCACACCCCGGGAGGTACTGATGGCATCCGACGGTTTCACCACGTGTCTCTGGTTCGACGGCCAGGCAGAGGAGGCTGCCCACTTCTACGTCTCGATCTTCAAGAACTCCAGCGTCGGCAAGATCGCCCGCTACCCCGAGGGCGCGCCGCAGCCCGCCGGGAGTGTGATGACCGTCGAGTTCACGGCCAACGGGCACCGGTTCCTCGGGCTCAACGGCGGACCCGAGTTCAAGTTCAGCGAGGCGGTCTCCTTCATGATCTTCTGCGAGAACCAGGAGGAGATCGACTACTACTGGACCAGGCTCACCGAGAACGGCGGCGAGCCCGGCCCCTGCGGCTGGCTCAAGGACCGGTACGGCGTGTCCTGGCAGGTCGTCCCGGACCGGCTCGACGAGATGATCACCGACCCGGACCCGGCGAAGGCAGCACGCGTCACCCAGGCGTTCATGGCGATGAGCAAGTTCGACATCGCCGCCCTGGAGAAGGCGTACGCGGGCGAGTGACGTGCCGGCACGGGGGCGGAGCCGTCTTTTGCCCCTACGCCGTCTCGGCCAGGATCTCCCCGATCACATGCCGGGAGTTCGCCGCGACCGGCGGGTTGGTGTCCCAGTAGTACGGCAGCGCGATGACCGCGATCGACAGGGCCCAGCCCCGTGCCCGGGTCCATTCGGCCTCGTCCACGCCCATGGCCGCACGGAAGACGCCGCGCGCCGCGGCGGGCAGCAGACACCAGGCGGCGATGAGGTCGACGGCGGGATCGCCCACCCCTACCGTGCCGAAGTCGATCACGCCGGTGAGCCGGCCGCCCCGGACGAGCAGGTTCCCGGCCATCAGGTCGCCGTGCGCCCAGGCCGGCGGTCCGGTGTGCTCCGGGGCGCGCAGGGACGCCTCCCACACGGCCGTCACCGCCGCGGTGTCGGCCCGGCCCGCCAGCTGCCCGAGGGCCTCCCGCACGAACCGGTCCCGGCTCGCCAGCGGAACGCCCCGGCAGCCGACCGGCCCGTCCGCCGCGTCGATCCGGCGCAGTGCCGAGACACAGGCCGCCAGGTCCTCGGCGAGCAGGGCGGGTTCCTCGAGCGTGCCGGGCACCGGGTTGTGTCCGTCCAGCCAGCCGTAGACCGACCAGGGCCACGGGAAGCCCTCCGCGGGCTCACCCCGCCCGAGGGGTTCGGGCGCGGCGGCGGGCAGCGCCGGGGCCAGCCGGGGCAGCCAGCGCAGTTCGTGTGCGATGGCCTCGACGGCGCGGGGATGCCGGGGGAGCCGCACGACCTTGTCCGCCCCGAGCCGGAACATGGCGTTCTCGGTCCCGGAGGACTCCAGGCGCCGCAGGGGGAGCCCCGCCCACTGCGGGAACTGTCCCGCGATCAGCCGGCCGACGAGCGAGACGTCGATGTCCCTCTCGTCCTCATGCATCAGCAGCGTGCCCATGGCGTCCATTCGAGCGGTCAGCCGGCCGACTGTCGAATGGTTTTGGTGATCTCCCGGGCGATGCGCAGGATGCCGGGGGAGCGCACCGGGCAGGGCTTCGGCGTGGACGTGGTGGGCGCCAGGCAGAAGTGCAGGTGGTCGTCGTCGCGGTGCAGGGCCGTCCGGCCGCGGCCCGGCTGGGTGCAGTAGTCGGGATGGGCGCGTTCGTAAGGGGTGCAGGGCAGGTACTGCGTCCAGGTGTAGCGGCCGGTGGCCGGGCTCACCGCCTTCCCGGCGTCGGCCACGAGGCCGCCCGACGCGTCGGCACGCTCCCGGTAGAGCGCGTTGACGCGCCGGACCCGGTCCGGGGTGATCGGGTCCGGGCCCTGTGACACCCAGACGACGTGCGGGCGGGTGCCGCCACCGGCCGCGGCGATCTGCTCGGTGAGCCGGCGCGCGTCGGCGGCGTACCGGGTGAAGTACCGGGCCGGGGACTTGTCGTAGGTGATGCCGTCCATGCACGGCGTGTAGCCCCAGGAGTTGCCCCAGAACTGCAGCACCACGAAGTCGGGCCGCAGCCTGCGGACCAGTGCGGCGGCCTTGTCGGCGGCCGGCACCAGGGACCGGTCCGCGGTCCCCTCCAGGTAGTCGCACAGCGTGGTGCCGGAGTACGGGGCGCTCAGGTACTCCGCCTTCAGTTCCCGGCGCACCTCCTGCCCGAGCACCCGCCGGGCCTCCATCGCCAGCGAGTCGCCGAGGTACAGCACCTTGGGCGTCTTCGTCGGTCCCGGGGCGGGGGAGGCGGGGACGCGCCGGTGGGTGGTGGCCGACGCGCGCGGCGCCGTCGGCGGTGGCTCCCCGGGCGCGGACACCGGATCCCCGCATCCGGCCAGCAGCACCCCGGCCAGCAGCACGCCCACGACCCACGGCTTCCGCATGCGGCAACTCCCGCCCCCCGGCCACCGAAACGGCACTCAGGCAAACACAGCCGGGCGCCGGGGGGGAAGGCGTGTGCCGGACACGGTGGCTCACACGCGGTCGGCCGCGATCAGCAGATACGGGAAGCTGCCGTTCTCGTGCCCGGTCAGGAACCCGCCGGCCTTCACCCCAAGTCGTTCACCAGTACGGCCGCCCCGTCGAATCGCCCCGCCTTCAGGTCGCCGAGTGCCTCCGTGGCGCGTGACAGGGGGTACGGGTGGGTCGTCGCGTGTACGCCGTACCTCGCCGCGAGGGTCAGGAACTCGCGGCCGTCCTCGCGGGTGTTGGAGGTGACGCTGCGGAGCTGTTTCTCGTAGAACAGTTCGGTCTCGTAGTGCAGGGGAGGCGTGTCGGTGAGGTGGATGCCGGCGACGGCCAGAGTGCCGCCGCGGTCCAGGGCGCGCAGGGCGACCGGGACCAGGTCGCCCACCGGGGCGAACAGGATCGCGCTGTTCAGCGCCTCAGGGGGCCTCGCGTAGGCGTCCTGCGCGGACGCGGCACCAAGCTCCAGCGCCAGCCGACGGGCCTCGGTGCCGCGCGTCATGACGTGCACCGTGGCTCCCTCGGCGATCGCCACCTGCGCGCACAGATGGGCGCTGCCCCCGAAGCCGTACAGCCCGAGCCGCCCGCCGGACGGCAGCGCGGACCGTCGCAGGGCGCGGTGGCCGATGATGCCGGCGCACAGAAGGGGTGCCAGTGCCAGGTCCGAGACGTCCTCCGGCAGCCGGTACGCGAACGCGGCGGGCACCGTCGTGTACTGCGCGTAGCCGCCGTCGGCGTGCCAGCCCGTGTACGCGGACCGCGCGCAGAGGTTCTCCGCGCCGCGACGGCAGTACGCACAGCTGCCGTCCGTGCGGCGCAGCCAGGCCACGCCGACCCGTTCGCCCGGCGTGAAGCCGCGCACCGCCGCACCCGCCTCGGCCACGACACCGACGACCTCGTGACCGGGCGTGACGCCCACCCGGCGTACCGGCAGATCGCCCTCGGCGACGTGCAGGTCGGTACGGCACACACCGCAGGTGCGAACCCGCACCAGCAGCTCGTCGTCCGCGGGCACGGGCACCGGCTTCTCGACCAGCCGCAGAGCCCCCTCCTCGACCGGCCCCGGCCGCACCACCGACCAGGCGCGCATCGTCCCGTCCGCCATGCCGTCGCTCCCCGCACCGTCCGCGGCCCTCCCTGCCCAGTCTGCGGCGGAACCGCCCGTTCGGCGCGCGGGCCGGTCCAGGGGTGACTAGCGTGAGGAAACGGACCGATCCACCCTTTTCGAGAGGCTCGCAGTCATGGCCGTGCAACCCGAAGGAACCCCGTGCTGGGCCGACGCGATGTTCAACGACCTCGAGGGCGCCAAGAACTTCTACGGAGACGTTCTCGGCTGGACCTTCGCCGAGGCGTCCGCGGAATACGGCAACTACACCCAGGCCTACGCGAACGGCAAGGCGGTCGCCGCCGTCGTCCCGCCCATGCCCGGGCAGGAGGGCCAGTCGCAGTGGTGCCTGTACTTCGCCAGTGACGACACCGCCGCCACCGCGGCCCGGATCCGTGACAGCGGCGGCGAGGTGCTGATGGAGCCGATGCAGGTCGGCGAGTTCGGCACCATGTGCCTGGCCCGCGATCCCAGCGGTGTCGTCTTCGGGGTCTGGCAGGCGGGCACGCACGAGGGCTTCGAGTCCACGGCCGAACCGGGCGCCTACACCTGGGCCGAGGTCTTCACCCGCGAGCCCGAGAAGTCCGACGCGTTCTTCCCCGCCGTCTTCTCCTACCGGCAGCGGGACATGGAGGACGGTGAGATGGACTTCCGGGTCTACGATCTCGGTGAACGCACGGTGCTGGGCCGGATGAGGATGACGGAGGAGTTCCCGCCCGAGGTGCAGCCGTACATCAACGTCTACTTCGGCGTCGAGGACTGCGACGAGGCCGCGGCGAAGGCCACCAAGCTCGGTGGTGTGCTGCGGTTCGGCCCGATGACCACACCGTTCGGCCGGTTCGCCGCCCTCAGCGATCCGCAGGGCGCGAACTTCTCGGTGATCGACACCACGACGACCGAGGGCGACATGCCGAAGCTCACGGACGTGTCGTAGGCGCCCCCTCCCGGCCGAGCCACCCGTGCGGTCATGGCATGATCGAGCCCATGCCTGAACGTGTTGTGGCCGCGTGTGACGGGGCTTCGAAGGGAAACCCCGGGCCCGCGGGCTGGGCCTGGGTCGTCGCCGACGCTTCCGAGAGCCCGGTGCGCTGGGAGGCGGGGCCCCTCGGCAAGGCCACCAACAACGTCGCGGAACTCACCGCGCTGGAGCGCCTGCTGGCAGCCACCGACCCGGCCGTGCCGCTCGAGATCCGGATGGACTCGCAGTACGCGATGAAGGCCGTCACCACCTGGCTGCCCGGCTGGAAGCGCAACGGCTGGAAGACGTCCGGCGGCAAGCCGGTCGCCAATCAGGACCTCGTCGTGCGCATCGACGAGCTGCTGGACGGCCGCTCGGTCGAGTTCCGCTACGTGCCCGCCCACCAGGTCGACGGCGACCGGCTCAACGACTTCGCCGACCGCGCCGCCAGCCAGGCCGCCACCGTCCAGGAGCCCGCGGGCAGCGAGCACGGTTCGCCCGAGCCGCCGCCCGCCCCCGACGTCCCGGCCAAGGCCCCGCGCTCCCGGTCGCGCGGCGGCACGGCACGCACCGCGAAGAAGACCTCTTCGCGCACCATCAAGGCCAAGTTCCCGGGCCGCTGCCAGTGCGGCCGCCCCTACGCGGCGGGCGAGCCCATCGCCAAGAACGACAGCGGCTGGGGCCACCCGGAGTGCCGCACGGCCGCGACCGCCTGAATCAGGCGTCGAACGTGTAGTGCGGCGTGTGGTCCAGCAGATCCGCCGGACTCGTGTCGTGCCACGGCCTCATCGTCTCGTGGAGGTCGACCACGTTCGGCGTGCCCGAGACCGGCAGATAGCCGGCGCCGGGGTGCCGCCGCTGCCACTCGGCCCACAGCTTGTCGATGTACGCGTGGTGCAGCCAGAACACCGGGTCGTTGGGAGAGGCCCCGGTGGCCATGTGTCCGCCCACCCAGACATGGACGCGGTTGTGCAGATTGACGCCCCGCCACCCTTCGAGGTGGTTGCGGAAACCGTCCGAGGCGCTGTTCCAGGGCGCCATGTCGTAGGTCGGCATCGACAGCACCGACTCGACCTCGGCCGCCGTGGGCAGCGGGCGTCCCCCGGAGCCGAGCGAGCGCCGCAGGAACGTACGGCCGTCGACGCGTACGTTGATCGGCCAGCCGCCGGCGGTCGCGGCGAACGGCCCGTCCGACACACGGCCGTCGCGCTCACGCCCGGTACCCCCGAGGAAGTCGGGCGCCCACAGGGAGGCGCGCGGCGACCGGTCGACGGTCCAGTCCCAGTACGGCAGCGCCACCGACGCGTCCACCGACTGCAGGGCCCGCTCGAACTCCAGGAGGAATCTTCGGTGCCAGGGCAGGAAGGACGGTGAGCGGTGGCCCGTCCGCTCGCCGTCATCGGTGTCGGAGACGATGAACTCGTTGTGCGTCGTGACGAACGCGTCGTAGCGGCCGCTGCGCTTCAGTTCCATGAGGGCGGCGACGAAGCGCCGCTTCTCGTCGGTGGTCAGGGCGGACTGGTTCTTGCGGACGGTCATGAGCGGGTGCTCCAGATGCCTTTCGGTTCGGGTCAGTTGGCGGGGAAGGGCAGCAGTGGCGCGCCCTGCAACTCGTCGACGGCGGCACGGGCGGCGGCGCGCGGGGTGGCCACCGGGTCGTAGTGGCTGACGACGCTGATCCAGGTGCCGTCGGCGTTGCGCATCACGTGCAGCTCCACCCCGTCGACGAACACCGCGTATCCGGCGCCGTGGTGGTGATGGCCCGCTCCTTCGGCCGGCCGGCCCTGTATCCGCCGGCCCTTGTAGACCTCGTCGAAGGTCCCGGGGGAGCCGTGGTGTGCGGCGGCGAGGGCCGGGGTCGTCCCTGACAGCGTTCCCACGGCCGTGGCGAGCACGGCCGCGGCGGTGAGCGCACGGCGGCGGCTGAGTTCCGGCATACGGATCTCCTGGGTTCGTTCGGCTGATGACCCCGCATGCCTACCGGCCCCTCCGGTAGCGGGAGAAATCCACGCGAGCCGGTTGGCTACGATCCGGGCAATTCCCCTTATGTCGTGCAAGGTTGAACGAAGATGATCTTGCTGTGAGGTGTGGCCGTGTCGGTTGCGGAGGGGGAAATTCCGCCCGCCTGGGGGGCTGCGGCGACTGTTTCTCCCCGTGAGATCCGGTGCTCGTGGTGCGTGTCACGCCGCGAAACTGGCGCGATCCGGTGGTCACGTGGAGGGCGGCGCCCTGGAGGCGACCGCCCTCATCCGGTGCGCCCGCATCCCGCCCATGTTGGTGAATGGGAATTCACCGAGTAAGGTGAATAGGAATTCACCCGCCGCCTCGCCAGGCGTAGCCCGCTGGAGTACCAATGGACCGGACCGCCGCGATACGCACCCGGCTCACCGTCCCGGTGCTCGCGTTCGGTGGCATTCTCATGGCCGTCATGCAGACCGTGGTCGTCCCGCTGCTGCCCGACCTGCCCCGGCTGACCGGTGCGTCGGCCGGCGCCGTCTCCTGGATGGTCACGGCCACCCTGCTCTCCGGAGCCGTCCTCACTCCGGTCCTGGGCCGGGCCGGCGACATGTACGGCAAGCGGCGGGTACTCATGTCCGCCCTCACGCTGATGACGGCGGGCTCGGTCCTGTGCGCCCTCTCCTCCGACATCGCGGTGCTGATCGCCGCCCGCGCCCTGTCCGGAGCCGCCGCCGCGGTCGTCCCGCTGTCCATCAGCATCCTGCGGGACGAACTGCCGCCGGAGCGCCGGGGGTCGGCCGTGGCCCTGATGAGCTCCACCGTCGGCATCGGCGCCGCGCTCGGCCTGCCGCTGGCCGCGGTGGTCGTGCAGTACGCGAACTGGCACACCATGTTCTGGGTGACCAGCCTCCTCGGGGCCACGGGCCTGACACTGGTGTGGTGGGCGGTGCGGGAGTCGCCGGCGCGGCAGCCGGGCCGTTTCGACGTGCCGGGCACGCTGGGATTGGCCGCCGGGCTCGTGTGTCTGCTGCTCGGAGTGTCCCAGGGCGGGCAGTGGGGCTGGGGCAGCCCGCGCGTCGTGGGCCTGTTCGTGGCCGCCGCCGTCGTGCTCGCGCTGTGGTGCCGGCAGCAGCTGAGGGCCGCCCAGCCGCTGGTGGACCTGCGGCTGGTGGCGCAGCCCAGGGTGGGACTGTCCCATCTGGCGGCCCTGCTCGCCGGGTTCGCCTTCTACGCCAACACCCTCGTCACCGCCCAACTGGTGCAGGCGCCCGAGGCCACGGGGTACGGGCTCGGTCTGTCCATCGTCGCCACCGGCCTGTGCCTGCTGCCCGGCGGCATCGTCATGCTGCTGCTGTCGCCGCTCTCCGCCCGGATCTCCGCCGCGCGCGGGCCGCGCGTCACGCTCGCCGCCGGAGCGGTGGTGATCGCCGCCGGGTACGCGGTCCGCATCGCCGACAGCCGGGAGCTGTGGATGATCGTCGCGGGTGCCACGGTCGTGGCGACCGGGACCACCCTGGCCTACTCGGCGCTCCCCACACTCATCCTGCGGGCCGTACCGGCCGAGCAGACCGCTTCCGCCAACGGCGTCAACGTCCTGATGCGGACGATCGGCCAGGCCTGCTCCAGCGCCGCCGTGGCCGCCGTCCTGGTGCACCACACCAGCCTGGTCGGCGGCGCGCCCGTGCCCACCCTGCACGGCTACCTGCTGGCTTTCGCGATGGCCGGGACGATCGCCCTCCTCGCCGCCGCGGTGGCGCTGTGCATCCCCCGGGACGCCGGCCCCGACGGACCGCAGCCGGCCGGGGACCGCACCCGGGACGCGCGCGACCAGGCGATGGAGGGAGCATGAGTGCCGTGAGCACTCCACACGTCACGCCCACACCCGCCCGCCGGGACGCCGAGGCGACCAAAGCGGCCATCCTGAAGGCGGCCCGTCATCTGCTGGCCCGGCACGCGCACGCCGACATCACGCTCAAGGCGGTCGCCGACCGCGCCGGTGTGAGCGCGCCGCTGATCCTCAAGTACTTCGGCAACAAGGACACGCTCTTCGCGCGGGTCATGTCCTTCGAGACCGACGCCGACGCCCTGCTGGCCGCTCCGCTCGACGGACTCGGCCCGCACATGGTCCGGCACGTGCTGCTCAGCCAGTCCGAGCAGGGCGCCGACCCGCTGCTGCGGATCGTCTTCGCGCCCCTGCACGGCGAGCAGGGCGACATCCTGCGCGCCAACTTCCGCACCCAGGTGACCGACCGCCTCACCGCCCGACTCACCGGCCCCGACGCGGGCCTGCGCGCCGAACTGGCCGTCGCGACCCTGCTCGGCCTGGGCGTGATGTACGGCATCGCCCGGGGCACCGAGGTACGGGCGACCGCGATCGACACCCTGGTGGACCGGTACGCGCCCGCGGTGCAGGCCCACCTCAGTCCCTGAGCACCGGGCCGAACAGCCGGTCCAGGAAGGCGTTGCCGTACACGCGGTGCGGGTCGAGCCGGCCCAGTGCCGCGTCCGCCTCGGCCCACTCCGCCGTACCGACGGCGGCGGGCACCACCGTCCTCAGCACCTCCTCGTCGCTCCACACCCCGTCGCCCGTGTACGCCCAGCCCTTGGACCACTCCACCCGGGTCAGGGCGAAGCCGCCGTCGAAGGTGCCCAGCAGGAACCGCTCGATCTCGCGCAGGAACGCCTCCGCGTCCGGCGTGCCCGGCAGCGTCAGGACGTCCAGCCACACCGCCGTGTCCCACTCGGGGTGGTCCTCGCGCGGGCGGAGCGCGGACAGCAGGGGCGGGCGGGCCCCGGCCACCCCGGCGTCGGCCGGGTCGTCGAGACCGGTCACGCGGATCTCCACCGAGCCGTTGACCGGGAAGCTGCCCCGGGCCGCGTACGCCGTCAGCCGCTCCCGGTAGAACGCGGCGAACTCGGAGACGACCCGCTGCACCCCGTTCCGCGGGGTGAGCACCGCGTAGCCGTCGGCGTGGACCCGCAGGGTGGTCGGCTTCAGATACAGCAGCGTGTTCTTGGACGGCCCCCACAGGTCCGCGGAGGCCGTCGTCACGAGCCCGAGCGCGGCCGCGTCGTACTGCGCCGTCCCGAGCAGCGGAGCCAGGTACCAGGCGGCGTCCGACGTCATCCGGCCCACCAGCTCCGCCACCGGGGCCGGGATGTTGTCGGAGAACGGGTAGTTGTACGGCTGCCGCACGTGCCGCGACGTCAGCGGCCGGGTGGGGGAGACGCTCCACACCTTCAGCCAGGGATGCTCGGTGAAGGCGAACCAGATCGCCTCGACCCGCCCTGCCTCGTCCAGGAAGCTCGCGAAGGTACGCCCGTCGCCCGAGCCGGGCGCGGCGAAGAGTTCCCCGGCCGGGATGTCCGTGCGGCTCACACACCGCAAGTCGGTGTTCGCGCCCACCCGCAGCACCACCTCGGTCACCAGGGACCGTCCGAGATGGGTCAGCAGCGCGGCGCAGTCCGCCTCGTCGCGGTGGAACGTGCGCAGCGCGTACGCGCCGGCCCGGGAGTCCCACACCACGGCCGTCAGGGACAGGATCAGATTGCTGAGCGAGCCGTACGTGTGCCCGGCCGGGCGCCGCTCGCCCCGCGCGGGTACGGCGGTGCCGTGCGCGTCGACGGCCAGGGCGCCTCCCAGCGTCAGGACGCCGGGGGCCGGCGTGGCCGTGACGCCGAGGCCGTGTTCCTCCAGGTAGGTCAGCAGGGCCTCCAGGGTGACGCCGGTCCCGGCGCGCACGGACGTGGGCGACTCCAGGGCGAGACCGGTGAGGTGGGGAGCGGTGTCGACCAGGAGGACGGGCGCACGGGACGGTGTCCCCTCCGTCAGCGTCAGGGGCGACCAGCCGTGCGCGGCGCCGCGGGCGCGCACCCGCCACCCTTGCCGCCACGCCCAGTTGACGACGTCGACCACCTGCTCCGGCCCCGCGGGCGCACAGGCCCACAGGCCGTCGGCCGTGATCTCGCCGACCCAGTTGCGGTACGCCGAGCGGTACAGCGCGACGTCCGCCGGGAAGTCCGGCAGTTCCGCCGCGGCCACCGCCGGATCCGCAGGCAGCCCCGGCAGGGCGGCCAGGGCGGCGGCAGTGAGGAGGAAACCCCTGCGCGTCCAATGCGGGTCGTCCGACGGGAAGTTGCTCACTGAACCAGTTGTCACGTGACGTCACGCTAGAGGCCCGTTGACACGTGACGTGTTCCTGCCGATCGTATTCACTCGTGTGAGTGAATCGGTCGGGAGCTGCCGACCGGATCCGGATGTTCCGCGCGCGGCCGTGACGAATGACAGACTGACGCCCATGGACGAGCGCACATTCGACAGGTCGGGTCAGCACGCCTCCGTCATCGGTCTCGGTACGTGGCAGCTGGGTGCCGACTGGGGCGACGTCGACGACAAGAGAGCCCTCAGGGTGCTGGAGACCGCGGCCGAGTCCGGGGTGACCTTCTTCGACACGGCCGACGTGTACGGCGACGGCCGCAGCGAGCAGACCATCGCCTCGTTCCTCAGCGGCAGGCCGGACCTGCACGTCCTGGTCGCCACCAAGATGGGCCGCCGGGTCGACCAGATCCCCGGGAACTACGTGCTCGACAACTTCCGCGCCTGGAACGACCGCTCCCGGCGCAACCTCGGCGTGGACCGCGTCGACCTGGTGCAGCTGCACTGCCCGCCGACGCCCGTCTACTCCATGGACGAGGTGTTCGACGCGCTGGACACCCTGGTCGAGGAGGAGCGCGTCGCCGCGTACGGCGTCAGCGTCGAGACCTGCCAGGAGGCACTGACCGCGATCGCGCGGCCCAACGTCGCGAGTGTGCAGATCATCCTCAACCCGTTCCGCATGAAGCCCCTGCGCGAGGTGCTCCCGGCCGCGCGTGCGGCGGGCGTCGGCATCATCGCCCGCGTCCCGCTGGCCTCCGGCCTGCTGTCCGGCAAGTACACGCGGGAGACGGTCTTCCCCGAGAACGACCACCGCACCTACAACCGGCACGGCGAGTCCTTCGACGTGGGCGAGACCTTCTCCGGCGTCGACTGGGCCACCGGTGTGGAGGCGGCCGCCGAGTTCGCGGCCCTTGCCCCCGAGGGGTACACCCCGGCCCAGCTGGCCCTGCGCTGGATCATCGAGCAGCCCGGCGTGACCACCGTGATCCCCGGCGCCCGTTCGCCCGAGCAGGCTCGGGCCAACGCGTCCGCCGCCCGACTGCCCAAGCTGCCCGGCGAGACGACGGCGGCGATCCGCGACCTCTACGACCGGCGCATCAAGGACCAGGTGGAGTCCCGCTGGTAGAGGAGACGGTCCCCGTCACGGCACGAGGAGCAGCTGCCTCTCCTGCTCCTGGTCGCCGGAGGCGACCCCGTCGTCCCGGGCGGTGAAGACCCGGGTGAGCGTGTCGCTCGCCCGTCGTACCGCCTCCGGGGAGCCCTGCACGGTCACGGTCACCGGCGCCGACAGGCGCTCGCCGCCCTCCCCGGTGCTCCCTCCTGCGCCCGCGTCCGTGTCGCTGTCGAAGGTCGCCATGTGCACCGTCGCCTTCTCGTCGGCGGGAAGCTCGTCCGGCGCCCCGAACGTTCCTTCCAGCGCCCGGACGACCGCGCGTGCGTCGTCGGCGCCCCCGCCGCTGAGCGTCACGGTGAGCTGCGTACCGGACATGCGTCCACGACCTCCTCGGGCTGTGCGTCAGGTCGCCGTCCGTGTAACCGCCCGCCGTTCCCTCAAACCGCCGCGCCGGCCGGGAGGACGGCCGCTTACGGGGAACTCGCGGCACAGAAGCACATCGGGATTCACACCGGGGAGGAACCGTGGCGGACGCGGCAGAGGGCGCGGTCAGGCGCCGGGGGCGCAACGAGACGGAGGAGGAGAGAGCGGACCGGATGTGGCAGGAGCTCATCCAGGAGGTCCGCGTGGCCCAGATGGGCGTGCAGATCCTTTTCGGATTCCTGCTCACCGTCGTGTTCACCGAGAAGTACGACACTCTGACCGACACGGATCAGACGATCTATCTCGTCACGGTCGTCCTCGGCGCGTGCGCGACCGGCGCGCTGATCGGGCCGGTGTCCCTGCACCGCCTCGTCTCCGGGCGGCGCATCAAGCCCCAGGCCGTGCGGGTGGCCTCCCAGCTGACGCTGCTCGGCCTCCTGCTGCTGCTCGCCACGACGACCGCGTCACTGCTGCTGATCCTGCGCGTGGCGACGCACGACGGCTTCGTGCCCTACCTGGTCGCCGGTGTGGTCGGCTGGTATCTGCTGTGCTGGTTCGTCCTCCCCCTGTGGATCCGCTACCGCCACACGTCGGAGTGACAGCTTCACCAGCTGCCGGTCGTGCACGCGGCCCAGCAGAAGCAGTGACGAAATCGCCCCGATCAGCGCGCAGAACATGTCCCACTGCGTGTCCCACACATCGCCCTGGGTGGCCAGGAAGGCGTCCGCGGCGTGCCCGCCGGCCACGGCCGCCGCCCACTCGAGCATCTCGAAGACGGCACTGAAGGCCAGGCACGCGCAGACGGTCAGCGGCGCCAGCCAGCGGCTGCCGCGCAGCGGCGAGGTGCGCACCAGCAGCTCCCGCACCAGTACGGCGGGGACGAAGCCCTGCATGAGGTGCCCGAACCGGTCGTACGGATTGCGGTCCAGGCCGAAGGTGTCCCGGACCCAGTCGCCGAGGGGCACCTCGGCGTAGGTGTAGTGGCCGCCCACCATCAGCACGACGGCGTGGGCGGCCAGCAGGCAGCACAGCAGGTTCGTCAGCGGGAAGCGCCGCCACACCAGCACGAGCAGCGGCAGTCCCACGACGACCCAGACGGTCTCCAGGAACCAGGTCGTACGGTCGTGCGGGCCCCACGCCGACAGCGCCAGCACCGCGAGCACGCCCCAGGCGAGCGCGGCGGGCAGCGACAGCCGTGGGACTGGACGACGCACGTCGGATACGGCGGCCATGGTGGGCTCCTCTCGTGGCAGCCCATCGTCGCGGCCGGGGCGAGCCCTCCGCATGAGTACCGCTACTCAGCTCTCCCGCTGATCAGCTCCCGGCGATGACGTCCGCCAGGAAGTCGTCGACATGGACCTCCTCGCGGCCCGGCCGCACGATCTCGTAGGTCTCCCGCAGGAACGCCGCGAACGCCGGGGCCCACGCGAACACCACCGCGTGGTGACGGCCGCCGTCCGGACGGGCGTCCCCGAGGAACTCCATGCGCAGCTCCTGCCACATGCCCCGGGACTCCGGCCGCATCCGCACGTCCCCGATCCCGACGGGGCGCCGCAGCGCGTCACCGAGCATCTCCCGGTCCAGCTGCCACCGGGCGAGGACGCGGCCGTCGTGGCTGAAGACCACGGTGACGGCGAAGGGGTCCGTGGTGTCGTAGCTCAGGTGGGCGAGCACGGAGAAACGGTCCGTGTCGCCCGCCTGGAGCTGCACCACCAGGGTCTTGTGCACGAAGGAGTTCACGAGAGGGCCTCCGGTAAGAACCGACGTAGAGCCCTCTAGTACCCCTCACACGCACAAGATGCTCAGCCCTCCGGGTGATTCGCGCGGGCTCCGCGCAGGGACGCGATGCAGACGGCCACGGCCTGCTGGAGTTCCTCCAGCCGCTGGACCATGTCGTCCTCGTAGAAGTCCCCGGCGTCGTCGAAGGTCAGCTCCTCGAACACCTTCGTCGCCTTCTGCAGGCTGCTGTAGAACTTCGTGCGCCGCTCCTGCACGCGCAGGCCCGGGTCGGTCTCCACGGCCTCGACGACGAGGGACTTCATGGTGTCGTAGGCCTCGGCGGCCCATTCCCCGGAGTCCTCGCCCTCGTCCAGCTCGTCGATGAGCGACAGGTGCCGCTCGGCCTCCTGCCGCAGCTCGACGGGCGCGTCGACGGTCTGCCCGGCGGGCGTCTTGATCTGCCCCGACTCGGCGATCTGCCGCACGTACCCGATCCGGTCGGCCGCCCTGCTCTCGCCGGCGACCGCCTTCTTCAGCTCGTCGGTGCGCACCACGTCACGGGCCAGCTCGGCCTGGAGGTCCGGATCCTCCCGGACCCGGTCCAGCAGGGCCTGGCGGGCCGCCCGGGCGGTGGAGGGGTCGGCGAGGATCGCGGCCCGCAGGGCGGTGGGGTTCTCGGCGACCTCCAGCGCCTTGGTGGGCCGGATGCCCTCAGCCTCGGCGGCCTCGGTGATGGCGGTACCGCGTTCGGAGGTGGCGCTGTTGCGGGAGACGTAGTAGCTCAGCCACACGTCGGCGTCCGGCAGCTCCACCTCCTGACCCGGCGTCAGGGCCTCGAACTGCGGGACCAGCCCGTCGTCGGCCGCCCGGTCCCACGCCTTGTAGTAGCGCATGACCCGGTCGGGGGAGCACCCGGCGAGCTCCGCGAACTCCTTCGCGGACACCTTCGGCGTCTCGTCCGCGCCCTGCCCTCCGGGCCGGACGCTGCGCGCCACCTTCAGCCCGAAGGCCCACCCTCCGGTCCGGGCGTACGCTCCGAACTCCCGCGCGTCCCGCGCGACCGGGTCGCAGACGGGCGCGGGCGGCGCGGGGGACGTCTCGGGCGGGGTGAAGGCTACGGTCACGGACGACTCTCCTGGGACGGGGCAGGTCGGGGTGCACGAGGTGCGGACGGAAGCCTATCGGCATCCGCCGACCCGCTGTTCACCGTCTGCGCAGGCCAGGGCCGTAAACCGGTTTCCCCGCCGGTCGCGGGTGCGCGAGGATGCGCACCATGGTGCGACCCGAGGTCGGTGCGGCGCCGCGCCGCTGCGCCCGGTGCGGTGGACTCGAGTACGGCGGTGCCCCCGCCTGTGCCGCCTGCGGTGAACTGGTGGACGGCATCGTCGAGGGGGAGTGGGCCGCCTTCCTGCGCCGGTGGGACGTCTCCGGCGCCGGGCAGGAGAAGGCCCTGGCCGAGATGGTCGCGGCCGAACCCGACCGGCACGACTGGCGGGTGGTGGACGCCGCCCTCGACCGGCTGGTGTGCCCCGACTGCGGCGACCGGCTCGCACGCGGCCCGGCCGGCTGTCCCTCCTGCGACCTGGCGCACGGCTTCCGCTACGCCGCGATCGAGACGGACCGGCCGGCTGTTCCGCCGGGCAACGAACACGCGATCCGGGTCAACGTCTCGGTGGTGCGCAGACCGCAGGGCAACTCCGCGACCGAGGTGCTCGTCAGACGCCTGCTGCTGCCGCTGCTCCTGGTCGGGTACCTGCCCACCACCGAGGAGGCGCAGCGGATCAGCGCCGTCGTGAAGAAGAGCCCTCCGGCGCGGAGGGCTCAACTCGTCGAACAGGTCGTCGAAGCGCTGGCGGCGGACTTCAGCCGAACGCGTCGCGCAGCGCGGGCAGCAGGGTCTTCTCCGACCAGTCCAGGTACGCCGGCTGCGACTCGCCGCCGATCTGGACCAGGGCGACCTCGGTGAACCCGGCCTCGGCGTACGGGCGGACGGCCTCCACGAACGCCTCCGGGTCGTCACCGCACGGGATGGCACCGGCGACGTCGTCGGGCCTGACGAACTGGGTCGCCGCCTCGAAGGAATTCGGGTGCGGCAGCTCCGAGTTGACCTTCCAGCCGCTGCCGAACCAGCGGAACTGGGAGTGGGCACGCTCGATCGCGGCGTCCCGGTCGGGGTCGTAGCACACCGGCAGCTGGCCGACCCGGGGCTTGCCCTCACCGCCGTGCCGGTCGAACGCCTCCAGCAGATCTGCCTTGGGCTCCGTGGCGATCACCAGGTCGCCGAGCCGGCCGGCGAGCTCGCACGACTGCTCCCCGGAGACGGCGACACCGATGGGCGGCGCCTCCTCCGGCAGGTCCCACAGCCGGGCCGACTCCACGTCGAAGTGCGTGCCGTGGTGGTTGACGTGGCCACCCTTGAAGAGGGCGCGGATGATCTCCACGGCCTCCTCGAACATCTCGTGCCGTACGTCGACGGCCGGCCAGCCGCCGCCCACCACGTGCTCGTTGAGGTTCTCGCCGGAGCCGAGCCCCAGCCGGAACCTGCCCTCGGACAGCAATTGCAGCGTCGCCGCCTTCTGCGCCACCACCGCGGGGTGGTAGCGGAACGTCGGGCACGTCACGTACGTCATCAGCGGGATACGTGACGTGGCCTGGGCGGCCGCGCCGAGCACCGTCCACGCGTAGGGCGAGTGACCCTGCGAACGCAGCCACGGGAAGTAGTGGTCCGAGGTCACCGAGAAGTCGAAGCCCGCCTCCTCGGCCCGCACCACATGGTCGACGAGCTCCCGGGGGCCGGCCTGCTCGGTCATCATCGTGTATCCGATTTGCACCATGGCCGTCGAGTCCCCTGACAAGGGGCCGGAAAACAGCTCGATCAAGGTGCGCTCGGAGGGGCAGGATGCCCCCATGAGCGCCTCTGACCTGCCCACCGGCAGCCCCGCCGCCCAGGGGGTCGACGCCTTGGGCGTCCACGCCTTTCTGGACGCCCTCGAAGCGGCCCCGGAGATCGAGCCGCACAGCCTGATGATCATGCGGCACGGACACCTGGTCGCCTCCGGCTGGTGGGCGCCGTACACCCCCGACCGCCCCCACCTGCTGTACTCGCTCAGCAAGAGCTTCACCGGGACCGCCGCCGCCCTGGCCGAGGCCGAGGGCCTGCTCGACTTCGACGCGCCGGTGATCTCCTACTTCCCCGAGTTCGAGGCCGACATCACCGACCCGCGCAGCCGGGCCATGCTCGTGCGGCACGTGGCGTCCATGTCGAGCGGCCACGAGAAGGAGACCGTCGACGAGGCCTACCGGACGGACCCCCTGGAGCCGGTCCGCGGGTTCCTGCTGCAACCGCCGGACCGCGACCCCGGCACCGTCTTCGCCTACAACCAGCCCGCCACCTACACGCTGGCCGCGATCGTCCAGCGGGTGACCGGGCAGCCGCTCACCGCGTATCTGCGACCCCGGCTGCTGGATCCGCTGGGCATCGGCGAGGTCTCCTGGCGGCGCGACCGCACCGGCCGCGAGATCGGCTTCAGCGGGCTGCACGCCACCACCGACGCCGTCGCGCGGTTCGGTCAGCTGTATCTGCGCGACGGCGTCCGGGAGGGCGAGCGGCTGCTGCCCGAGGGGTGGGTGTCCCGGGCCGCGCGCCCGCACATTCCGACCTCCGGCGCGATGGGTGACGCGGACCGGCAGGACTGGGACCGGGGCTACGGTTTCCAGTTCTGGATGTCCCGGCACGGCTTCCGGGGCGACGGCGCGTACGGCCAGTTCTGCCTGGTGCTGCCCGAGCACGACGTGGTCATCGCGACGACCGCGGCGACCGAACGGATGCAGGACTTCCTGAACCTCGTCTGGGAGCACCTGCTGCCCGCCTTCGGCCCCGGGCCCCTGCCCGGCCGGGAGGCCGCCGACACGTCCCTGCGGGAGCGCCTCGCGGGCCTCGCGCTGCCGCCCGCCCCGGGCAGGCCCGCACCCCCGGACCGGGCCGAGGAGTGGTCGGCCGCCGAGTTCGCGTCTTTGCAGGGGGACGGTCCGGCCCGGGCGGCCCGGCTCGTACCGGACGCCGGCGGCTGGACGCTCAGGCTCACGGAGGGCGAGGACCGGCTCGATCTGCGGATCGGGGCGGACGGCTGGACTGTGGCGGAGGAGCCGCTCCCGACCGCGGTGAGCGGCGGCTGGACCGATTCCGGCACGCTGGCCGTGGAGGTGACGTTCCTGGAGACCCCGCACCGCCTGGCGCTGACCTGCTCCCTCGCGGAGCGTACGCTCACCGCGCGCTGGCGCACCCAGCCCCTGCACCCCGGCCCGCTCACCTCCCTGCGCGCGCCGCGCGGCTCAGTCTGAGCCCGGCCGGAAGGTCTTCAGGACGGTCCGCAGTGCCTCCTGGTTCGCGGCGTCCTTCCAGTCGGCGTCCGGGGCGCTCCAGCGCAGCGAGAAGCTCCGGCCCCCGCCGAGCAGGAAGCCCCTGCCGAAGGTGTGCGTCCGGATGTCGCCGACGTCCGCCGTCCACTCCATGTCGGCGGCCTCGAGCCCCTGGTACGTCGTCGCGCGGATCTCGCCGATCCGCCGGTAGTCGCCGGACCGCTCCAGGTTGGGTTCGACCTCGTCCCGCCACACGGCCACGGGGTCCGGGCCCACACCCTTGCTGTAGGTGACGGCCAGCGTGCGGTCGTCGCCGTCGGCGCCGAAGACGACCCGGTACCGCAGATCGCCCTGGCGGTCGGTGTCCAGCCGCTTCCAGCCCTCGGGCAGCGCGACGGAGAAGCCCTCCGGCGCTTGGTAGCGGTGGAAGCCCGGCGGCAGGGCCGTGGCCGGGGCGGACGCTGTGGGCGTGGGCGTGGGGGACGACGGGGTGGGCGTGGGCGAGGAGGGGCTCTTGGTCGGACTCGGCGCGCCGGACGGACCGGTGCCGTCGCCGCCGGTGGGCTCGCCCGGCGTGGCCGCGGAGGCCGGTGGCCGGGCCGGCGAGTCGGACGCGTCGCTGCCGGAGTCGCCGCCGGGCAGCCCCTGCGTCGCGGCGAGCACGGCGACCGCGACCGTGACGACGGCCAGGGCGGTCCCGGCCATCATGGTCCGTCTGCTCCACGCCGGGCTCCCCGGCCGGATGGCGGCGTACGCGCCCCGCAGCCGCGGAGCCGGAACCGACGCCAGGCCCGCCTCGGGGTCCTCGCTGAGGGCACGGGTCAGCGCCTCACGGACCACCGTGCGGGTCAGCCGCTCCCGTGAGTCCTTGCGCAGCAGCCCTTGCACGACCTGCGTCAGCGGCCCGGCGCGCATCGGTGTGCGCAGCGGCAGCCGGTCCACGCCCTTCAGGGTGTTCTCCGGACGCCCGCGGTCCCGGAACGGCGGGCGCCCCTCGACCATCGTGTACAGGATCGCGCCGAGCGCCCACAGGTCGGCCGCCGGCCCGATGCGCTCGTCACGGGCCTGCTCCGGCGAGGCGTACGCGAACGCCGTGAGCCGGGGCGCCAGGGTCGCACCGGCCAGGCCGAAGCCGGTGACGACGATCGAGTGGTCCTCGCGCACGAACACCTGGCCGGGGCTGAGCTCGCCGTGGGTGATGCCCTCGGCGTGCGCGGCGTCCAGTATGTCGAGCAGTTCCAGGCCGACGCGGGCGGCCCGCACGTAGTTGAACGTGCCCTGCTCCGACAGGAGCTCACCGAGGGGAGTGCCGTCGATCCACTCGTTGACGGTCCACAGGGTGCCGGCCTCCTCGACGGCGTCCACGACCGCGGCGATCCGGCCGGGGCTCAGCAGCGCCATGTTCTCGGACGTGCGCAGCAGGCGGGCGGCGGCCCGCCGCTCGGTCTCGTACGCGTTGTCCGGAAGCCCGACCTGCATGACGACGCACGGCCGGGAGATGTCGCCGGTGCCGAGGTCCTCGGCGTACCAGCAGATGCGGTTGGTCTCCCGCTGGATGATCTCGAGCAGCCGGTACCGGCCGGCGACCAACTGGTGTGTGGAGACGTGCGCCCTGCCCATGGCCATCCCTCGCTGGAAACCTGGCTCTCACCTTTTCCAGAAGTACGGGGGATGAGGCGTGCCGCGTTCAAACGGATCGCAACTCCGCGGTCATTCTTGTCTTTTATTCAAGAGTGGGGAGCAAGTGTGCGAGAGAAAACGGTCTTTCGCGGGCTCAGCGGCGGCTCAACTCGGCCGCCTCGGGCCGCCGAAGGGTGAGCGAATTCGCCGGCCGAAGCCCGGGGATTCGCAAATCCCGGGCTGGCCTGGTGGTAACCGGGGGTAAATACGAAGCTGTCCGACGGCTGAACTCGAACCCCTCCGACGAATTCGGCGGCCGATTCCCCGGGGGGCGGTCGGCTCAGAGGTCTCGTCGGACCAGGAAGCCGAGCAGTGCGCGCAGTTCGGCGGCAGCCCCGGCCTCCAGCGGCACCCCGGCGAGCGCCGTGTCGATGAGGGCGATATGACGCCGGGCCTCCGCCATGGCCGCCGAACGGCCACCCGCCTGCTCGATCAGCTCCGCAGCCTCACCGGGCGCGTCACCGGCCTCCAGGAGTGCGGCGATCCGGCCGCGCGCGGGGGAGCCCAGCGCGACCAGGACCGGGAACGTCTTCTTCCGCTCCCGCAGGTCGCCGTGGACCGGCTTGCCGGTGACCCGTGGGTCTCCCCAGATGCCCAGTACGTCGTCGACGATCTGGAAGGCGATCCCGAGGTGCCGGCCCACCCGGTCGAGGGCGGCGACCGTCTCGGGGGCGGCCCCGCCGAGCGCGGCGCCCAGCGCGGCCGCGCAGCCCAGCAGGGCACCGGTCTTGTGCTCGGCCAGCGTCCGGTACTCCTCGGGCCGTACTCGTTCCGGCCCCGTCCAGGGACGGTCGGTGAACAGCAGGTCGTCCGCCTGGCCGCGCACCAGGTCGCCCAGCGCCGCGGAGAGCGTCCGCACGGCCCCGGCACCGCCCGGCTGCGCGGCGAGCGTCTCGACGGCCAGCGCGAACAGGGCGTCTCCGGCGAGGACCGCAGGGCCCGTGCCGTAGGCCTTCCACACGGCCGGGCGACGGCGCCGGTCCGCGTCGCCGTCCATGATGTCGTCGTGCAGCAGGGAGAAGGTGTGCACCAGCTCCACCGCCACGGCCGCGGCCACGCCCGCTCGCGCGGGTGCGCCGGCCGCCTCGGCACCGAGCACCGCGAGGGCCTGCCGAACGCCTTTGCCGCCGGGGGCGGCCACCGGGGCGCCGCCCACCTCGCACCAGCCGAAGGAGTAGGCGGCCATCTCGCCGATCCAGGGGTGCAGTCGCCCCACGGCTTCGGTGAGGGCGGGACGTACGAGCGCGCGGCAGCGGTCGAGGACCCGGTGCGCGTCGGCGGGGTGGCCGGGGTCGCTTTCGTGGCCCTGCCGCTCACCGTGCGGTGACGTGGCCTGCCGCGCCGTCTCCGCCGTCAGGGAGGACACCGTCACCGGGCCACCTCCGACGCCCTCGCCGCCGCGCCCCCGGCATCCGGTATGCCGAGCTCCTCGAACGCGCGAGCCACCATCTTGCGGGCGTGCTGGAGGCCGATCCGCTCCAGCGTGCCGGCGAGATCGGCCAGTTCGGCCGCCGTCTCGGCGTGATCGCGGCCCAGCCGGGCCCGGGACTTGGCGAGACCCAGCCGCGACAGGGCCTGACCGCGTGGTTCGCTCATGGTGCGGAACTCCTCGAGCGCCTGTTCGTACAGGGCGCGCGCCTCGGCGTAACGCCCCGCCCGGTACAGGACGTTGCCGCGCATCTTGTGGTTGTAGGCCAGCGCGCTGGAGAGCCACATCGCACGGCACGTCGTCTCCGCCTCGCTCAGCAGCTCCAGCGCCCGCTCGGTGTCCCCGTCGCGCACCGACACGACATCGGCCAGACCGCGCAGCGCCCAGGCGTGGCCGCGTCGGTCGTCGGCGCGTGCGGCGATCTCGGCGGCCTCCTCGAAGAGGGCGTACGCGGTGTCGTAACCCCCGGTGTTGCGGTGCATCTGCGCGATGCCCTCCAGCGCCCAGACCGTGTGCCGCGCCTCCCCGCGCCGCCGGGCCTCGGCGAGCAACTGCTCGTGGAGCCGGCCGACGGCCTCGTAGTCGCCCTGGATGCGGCCCGTCTCGGCCAGGCCGGCCAGTGAGTAGCCGCGTACGACGATGTCCCCGCCGCGTTCGCCCAGGTCGGCCGCGAGCTGGAGGAGCCGCCGGGCCAGGGGGAACGCGCCGCGCTGGCGGGCGAGCGTGCCGCCGCTCCACAGCGCCCAGGCCATCGCCCCGACATCCTCGGCCTGACGGGCGGCACGGTAACTCGCCTTCCAGGCGCGGTCCGCGTCCTCGACCCGGCCCAGCCGGCGGTGTGCCTCGGCCACCGCGAGTCCGGAACGCGCCACCTCGCCCGGACGTCCGGCGCGCTCGGCCGCCCTCAACTGCTCGGTGCCGGCTGCCAGGACGTCGGTCAGGGAGGAGTTGACGGACAGGGTGGTGAGGGCGCCCTGGTATTCCGGGGCGAATGCCTTGCCGTACATCGATGCCTTTCCGTCGGTGAGCATGTCGGTATACGCACCATGTATACACAGAGCGTATACATGACGTGCATAGCAGGCTGAAAACCTGCCCCGGCCACAAGGGCCAGGGCATCACCTGTTGCCGATCAAGACGACGACGGGTCGGACGGGGTTGCCTGTGAGGCGCAGATCACTGACAGGGTCTCAGTGCTGGCCGGCTTTCTGCGGTGCCGCCTCGCTCGGCCGCACGACGACGTATCCCTTGCCCTGGAGCATGAGTTGCACGGCCTCGCCGGAGCCGCCGCGCAGCATCGACCCGATGGACTGGGAGCGGTGCAGGGAGGTCTGGAGGCCCGCGGTCCAGCCGACGATCGCGTCGGTGTCCACGTACACCGGGTACTGGGGCGAGACGGGGATGACGAGCGGATTGCCCTCGCAGACCAGGCCCAGCCTGCCCTGTCCGGTGAAGACGCTGTTGAACAGGCCGCCGCCGGTGATGCCGGCGCCCTTCACGGTCGCGATGCGGTAGGACAACGTGGCGTCGAAGCAGAGCACGTTGCGGCCGTTGACCGTGAACTCGTCGCCGGGTTCGACGTCGACGACGAAGCAGTTCTGCGCCTCGTGGGCGAACCAGGCCTCGCCCTGCCCCCGCACCGCCATCAGCGGCAGACCCTCCCCGGTGACCGCGCGCTTGAGCATGCCGCCCACGCCCTGGCCCTTGCGCTCGAACTGGAGGTTGCCGCGGTAGGCGATCATCGCGCCCTGCCGGGCCAGCATCTCGCCGTTCACCGTGTACCGGACGCACTTGGCGTTCTCGACCGTCATGCCCGGTGCGACGGCCGGCTGCACGGTGTGCTCGCTTGAAAAAAGGTCACCCTTCATGCGGGCATCCTCGCCCGGAGCGTTCCCCTCCGCCAAGATCGCGCCCGCTCGAACCCGCGCCGACGGCACGGCCGCCCGCCGAGGCCACCCCGCACGGCGTCGGAGGCCGCACCGCTACCGTGTGGTACGCCGGGCGGGCACGGCGGGTCCGGTTCGCGCCCGGCGGCTCCGCGACCTCGCGGGATCCCGCCCCCCGACCCCTCCCGCCCACGCCCACCGGCCGAAGGAGCGCCCTCGTTGCCCCGCACCGCACGCCCCCGCCGCCGCACCGCCCTGGCCGCCCTGTCCACCTGCCTCGTGCTGGGCTGCGCGTCCGGCGAGATCCCGGGAGAGGAGCCGCCCCCCTCTCCCGGCGCCACGGCGCCGTCCGGCGACGGTGTGGTCACCTGGGCCTCCTCCGCCGACCGCGTCGGCGTGGCGGTCGACGGCCGCGGCTACCGGCTGGTCGTCCGCACCAGCGTCGGCGGCTCCGGTCTCCGGGTGCGGCTGTCCAACGCCTTCGGCGACCAGCCGGTGACGTTCGGGAACGTGCACGCGGGTCTCCAGCGCCGGGGAGCCGCGCTCGTGCCCGGCAGCAACCGGCGGCTCACCTTCGGTGGCGCCCGCTCCGTCACCGTCCCCGCCGGCGGCATCGTCTACAGCGACCCGCTGCCCGTCCGCGTTCCCGCCGCGAGCGCGCTCGTCGTCAGCCTGTTCGTGCCGCGGGCGGGAGGAGCGCTCACCGGGCACTGGATGGCGATGCAGACGTCCTACACCACCGACGGCGACCACACCGCGGAGGAGAGCGCGGCCAACTGGACGCAGCGGACCGGCTCCTGGTTCTACCTCGACGCCGTCACCGTGCGGCCCCGGCCCGCGGCGGGCGCCGTGGTGGCACTCGGCGACTCCATCACCGACGGCTGGCACTCCACGACCGACCTCGACCGCCGCTGGCCCGACCATCTCGCCCGCAGGCTGCGCGCGTCCTCCACGTCGGCCGTCAAAGGGGTGGCCAACGAGGGGATGGCCGGCAACCGGGTCCTGACCGACGGACCGGGGCAGAGCGCCCTGAACCGTCTCTCGCGGGACGTGCTCTCGCTGCCGGGCGTGCGCACGGTTTTCCTCTTCCAGGGGGTCAACGACATCAAGGCCGAGCCCGGTGCGACCGCCGACCGGATCATCGCCGGATACCGCAGGCTCACCGAGCGGGCCCACGCGGCCGGGAAGTGCGTCGTCGCCGCCACCATCGCCCCCTACAAGGGCTGGGGGGAATGGGACCCGGCGGGGGAGGCCGTACGGCGGCGGGTGAACGCGTTCATCCGCACCGGCGGCACGTTCGACGCGGTCACCGACTTCGACCGCGTCCTGCGCAGCCCCCGCGACGCCGAGCGGATCCGTCCGGCCTTCGACGGCGGCGACCATCTCCACCCCAACGACAAGGGGATGCGGGCCATGGCCGACGCCGTCGATCTGGAGAGCCTCGACTGCGAAGCCGGGCCGCACGGTCAGGGATAGGCGACCAGAAGACTCTGCGGGAGCTCAGCCGGACGCCGACGGCTCCGGAGCGATCAGCCCCTCCCTGTAGGCCACCGCCACCGCCTCACCACGGCTCGAAGCGCCCAGCTTGGCGAGGATGTTGGAGACGTGAACGCTCGCCGTCTTGCCGCTGATGAACAGCTCCTCGCCGATCCTCCGGTTGCTGCGGCCGAGCGCGAGCAGCCGCAGCACCTCCTGTTCGCGTGCGGTGAGCACACCGGCACGGTCGCCGGTGCACGTGGTGTCCGCCAGGCGGCCGCGCCGGACCAGCGCGTCGACCCGCTCCCGCAGAGGCAGGGCGCCGAGATCGTCCGCGGTCTCCCGGACGGCCCGGGCCTGCGCCACGGCTTCCTCGCGACGCCCGGCCGCCACCAGCGCCTCGGCGTAGCGCAACCGGCAGCGCGCCCGCTCGTAGACGTCGCCGTAGCCGAACGCCGTCACCACCTGCGACCATGCCGCCGCGTCCGGCCCCGACACGGCCCGGATCCACTCCGCCTCCGCGCGGGCCAGCCATGCCTGCCCCTCGGGTCCCTGGGGCGTGCCGTTGGCGCCGTGGGCGGCGGTGGCCCGCGCCAGTTCCACCAGTTCGGTCGCGACCTCCGTCCAGCGGCCGGCCCCGGCCTCGTCACCGGCCGACCGCAGACCGGCCGCCGCGTCGGCCACCGCGGACAACGCAAGGGTCGCGAGCCGGACCGTGACGTCCGGGCGGGTGCCCGCCTCGTCCGTCAGGGTCGTGACCGTGGACCGCATCCACCGCACCGCGTCCTCGGGATCGCGGCGCAGCCCCGCGGCATCGGTGAGCACGATGCCCGCGACCAGGGTGGCCATCCAGTCGAAGGGCCCCTCCAGCAGGGAACGCGCCCGGTCGGCGGCCGTGAGATCGCCGCGGGCCAGCGCCACGTACAGCGCGGGCCCGACCGTGTGACCGCCGGCCGCCGGCAGCACCTCCGCGTCGGCCGCCGCCGCGCGCACGCACTCGTCCCAGCGACCGAGGACATGCAGCACCACCAGGCGCAGATACCGCATCTCCAGCGGGTACGACGAGGACAGCAGCCCCGCGCGCCGGGCCCGGTCCAGGCCCTCGGTCAGCCAGGGCACACACTCCGCCAGGGCGCCGGACTCGTAACAGCCCATGGCCAGGTTGAACAGGGCGCGCAGCTCCACCGGCGCGTTGCCCGAACTCCGGGCCAGTTCCCGGGCCTTGAGCAGCCGCTCCTGGCCCTCCGGGCCGCGCCGCCCGCCGATGTCGCTGACGGCCAGCGAGATCAGCAGGTCCGCCTGGGCGTCGGTCACCCGCAGCCGTTCCGCCACCCCCAGGGCCCGGCGGGCGACCCGCAGCGCGGTCTCGTTCTCCCCGACGTGGCGTGCGGCCATGACATGGGTGGCCGCCGCCCACACCCAGGTACGCGACGGAGGATCCTCGGGGATCATCCCCAGGGCCTCGCTGCTGTAGGCGAACGCCGCCGTCAGGCTGTCCACGTTCAGCAGGTTCCCGGCGAGGGTGTAGCGGACCCGGGCGGCGAGCTCCGGGCCCGCGTCCTGACCGAGTTCGGCCAGCGCGGACCGGCTGAGGGAGACCGCGCGGTGCAGCTCCCCGGCGTGCGCGGCAGCCGCCGAGGCGCGCAGCGTCAGGGTCACCCGGTCGACGCCCCCGCCCGAGGGCCGGGCCCCGGGTTCCACCGCCGGCCACAGATCGAGCGCCGCTTCCAGATGCCGTTGCTCCTCGGCGGGCGCACCGACGCGCTGCGCGTGTTCGGCGGCCTCCAGGGAGGCGGCCAGCGCCTCGGCGAGGTCGTGGCTCTCCCGGTAGTGGTGGGCGCGCTCGGCGGCGCGTTCGGCGGTCCGGCCGTGCCCGGCGAGCAGCCGGGCGAACGCGCCGTGCAGCCGAGCCCGCTCCCCGGGCAGCAGATCGGCGTAGACGGCCTCACGGGCGAGGGCGTGCCGGAAGGAGTACGTGTCGTCGTCCCCGGCCACGAGGAGCTGCCTGCCCACCGCCTCGCGCAGCGCCGACTCCAGCTCCTCCTCGGGCAGCCCGACCGCCTCCCGCAGCACCTCGTGCTCCACCCGGCGCCCGGCCACGGAGGCGGTCCGCAGCACCTGCTGCGCGATGTCGGAGAGCTGCTCGAACCGGATCAGCAGCACATCGGCGAGCCCGCCGGGCACTCCACCGGACTCCGTGTCGGTGGCCGCGAGCAGTTCCTCCGCGTAGAAGGCGTTCCCCTCGGCGCGCTCCACGATCCGCCGGACAGTGGCGTCCGGCAGCGGCCGGTGCTCCAGGGCACGCACCAGCCGCGCCACGTCGGTATCGCCCAGCGGACGCAGCTCCAGCCGCTCCACGGCGGGCAGCCGTACCAACTCCGCCAGCAGCGGCCGCAGGGGATGCCGGCGGTGCAGGTCGTCGGCCCGGTACGAGGCGAGAACCGCCAGGCGGTGCCGGAGGACACCCCGGCCGAGCAGGAACCGCAGCAGGTCCCGCGACGACTGGTCGGCCCAGTGCAGATCCTCCAGCACGAGCAGCAGCGGGGCGACCTCCGCCGCAGCGGCCAGCAGCCCCGCCACCCCCTCGAAAAGCCGCAACCGCCCGTCCACGTCCCGCACGGCATCGGTCCCGGCCCCCAGCAGCCGCTCGACGACGGGATGAGCGGCGAGAGCGGCGGCGAACCGCTCATCGGCGGCGAGCACGCCGAGCACTTCGGTGAACGGCAGATAGGGCAGCCCGACGTCCCCGAGGTCGACGCAGTGCCCGGTGACGACGGTCATCCCGTCGGCCTCGGCCCGCGCGGAGACCTCGTTCAGGACCCGGGTCTTGCCCACGCCGGCGTCCCCGGCGACCAGCACGGCCCGGGCTTCACCCCCGCGCGCACGCTCCAGCACGCCGGAGAGCCGCTCCAGTTCGGCGTCCCGCCCGACCACGGGCGTCACCGACGAAGCCTGCGGCAACAGAACCAACCCCCCTTCCGGGCTCCTAGGCCCGCAACACCTTCGCCCAGTCCACCGGCACCCGCCCCGCGGGGCCCGGCGTCGGCTGATCCGCGGGATGACTCACCGGCGGGGCCAGCTCCGGCCCCGACTCGTACAACTCGTTCGTCCCGTAGTCCCAGTACCAGCTCTCACCCGGCTCGAAGCTCTGCACCAGAGGGTGCCCGGTCTCCCGGAAGTGCCCCGTCGCGTGCTTCGCGGGCGAACTGTCGCAGCACCCCACGTGCCCGCACCGCGCGCACCGCCGCAGATGGAACCACCATCCCCCGGCCGCTTCGCACTCGGCGCACCCGTTCCCGCTCGGCGGAACACTCGGGTCGATCCCGTTGTCGTCACTCATGAAGGCTCCTCCTCGACCGCGGTCAGCGGCAGCAGCACCTGGAACCGTGTGTCCCCCGGCTCCGACTCCACCTGGATGGTCCCGTGATGCTTGTTCACCACGATCCGCCAGGAGATGTCGAGCCCGAGCCCGGTCCCCTCACCCACCGGCTTCGTCGTGAAGAACGGATCGAAGATCCGGCCCCGGTCCTCCGGCGGAATACCGACGCCCGTGTCCCGGAACTCCACCAGCAGCCGGTCGTGATCCGGAGCGGTCCGCACGGTCAACGTCCCTTCGCCGCCCGCGCTGTTGATGGCCGCGACCGCGTTGTCGATCAGGTTCGTCCACACCTGGTTGAGCTCCGCCGGGTACGCCGGGATCCGCGGCAGCGTCCGGTCGTACTCCTTGACGACCCTGATCTGATTGCCGATCTTGCCCGACAGCATCAGCAGGGTGCTGTCGAGGAGTTCGTGCACGTCGGCGTTCTGGAACGGCGCGCGGTCGAGCTGGGAGTACTGTTTGGCGGCGTCGACGAGATGCGAGATGCGGGTGGTCGAGTCGTTGATCTCGTCCATCAGCAGTTCGGTCTCGACGGTGTAGTTGAGCCATCCGATCGCGCTGGTCAGCATCTCCTCGTCGACGGCCGCGGCGACCTGGTCCAGCCAGTCCACGTCGAGACCGGCCTGGACGAAGGTGGGCGCGATCCGCCAGCCCTCCGTGATCCCGTGGTCGTCGAGCCAGTCGGTGACCGTGTCCTCCCGGTCGGAGGCCTCCAGCGGACTCAGCGTGGGAGCCTTGGCGACGCGTTCGGCGGTCCGCTCCTGGATGTCGATGAGGTTGGACATGACCTCGGGGGAGTAGGAGCCCTGCGCGATGATCGCCAGCTTGTGGCGCATCTTGCCCACCCGCTCCCGCAGCGTCGCGGTCGCCCGTACGGCCGCGGCGGCGGGGTTGTTGAGCTCGTGCGTGAGCCCGGCGGACAACGAGCCCAGCGCCAGCAGCCGTTCACGCTGCCCGATGGCCCGCTGGGTGCTCTTGGAACCGAAGAAGAGCCCCTCCAGCAGATGCACCGCCATCGGGAACCACTCCTGCATGATCTCCGCGAAGGTGTCGGCGGGCAGCACGAAGAACCGCGTCGGTTCGGTGACGCGCATGGAGTTGTTGTAGACCTGCCGCACCCGGTCGCCCAGGTACGCCTGCATGGACCCGGCGTACACCCCGCGCTGCGAGGTCCGGGTCACCTCCACGTCGTCCCCGCCGACCCGGCGGTACAGCACGACGGTGCCCTCGAGCATCACGTAGAAGCAGGTGGCCGGCTCGCCCTCGGTGTACACGGGGCCGGGCTCGAACCGCTCCACGCGCCCGGCGGCGCACAGCCTGCCGAGCTGTTCCGGGGTGAGCTTCTCGAACAGGAACAGCGCCCCGATCTCCTCGGGGCTGCACGGTAGCGACTGCCCGCTCACGACTGCTCCAGATACCGGTGGACGAGCATCACGGCCATGGCTCCCTCTCCGACGGCGGACGCGACCCGCTTGGCGGACTCGGAGCGGGCGTCGCCCGCCACGAACACACCGGGCACGTTGGTCTCCAGGTGGTACGGCGGCCGGTCCAGCTCCCAGCCCCGCGGCGGCCGGCCGTCGGCGGTCAGGTCGGGCCCGGCGAGGATGAACCCGCGCTCGTCCCGCAGCACCGTGCCGTCCAGCCAGTCGGTCAGTGGGGCCGCGCCGATGAACACGAACACCCATTGCGTGTCGACCCGTTCGGTCGTGCCGCTGTCCACGTCCCGCAGGGTCAGGCGTTCCAGGTGGCCGTCGCCGTGCGCCTCCTCGACGACCGTGCGGCAGCGCACCTGGATGTTGGGCGACTCCTCGATCTGCTGGATCAGGTAGTGCGACATCGACGCCGACAGCGACGCGCCACGCACCAGCAACGTCACCGACTTGGCGCCCCGGGACAGGTACATCGCCGCCTGCCCGGCGGAGTTGGCGCCGCCCACGATGTACACGTCCTGCCCCTGGCAGGAGGGCGCCTCCGTCAGGGCCGACCCGTAGAACACCCCGCAGCCGGTCAGGTCCTCGCAGCCGGGCGCCGCGAGCTGGCGGTAGGACACGCCGGTCGCCAGGATCACGCTGTGCGCGGCGACCGCCGAGCCGTCCGAGAACCGTACGATCCGGGCGGCGCCGTTGACCTCCAGCGCGGTCACCTCGCGCGCGGTGAGGATCTCGGCGCCGAACTTCGCCGCTTGCCGCCGCGCCCGGTCGGTGAGCTGCGCGCCCGACACCCCGTCGGGGAAGCCGAGGTAGTTCTCGATGCGGGAGCTCTGCCCCGCCTGACCGCCCGTCGCGGACCGTTCCGCCAGCACGGTCCGCAGCCCCTCGGACGCGCCGTAGACCGCCGCGCCGAGCCCGGCCGGGCCACCGCCGATCACGACCAGGTCGTAGAAGTCGGCCGTCGGAGTGGTGGCCAGACCGACCCGGGCCGCGAGGTCGACGGCCTCCGGCTCGACCAGTGGCGTCCCGTCCGGAGTGACCACCACCGGCAGCCGCATCCCGTCCTCACCGGCCGCTGCCAGCAGGCGCTTGCCCTCCGGTTCGTCGGAGGAGTACCAGCGGTACGGCACCTGGTTGCGGGCCAGGAACTCCCGTACGTCCGAGGAGCGTGAGGACCAGCGGTGCCCGACGACCTTCGTGCTGGGCACCGGCCGGTAGTCGCTGGAGCGCCACGCCTGGAGCAGGTCGTCGAGGACCGGGTACAGCTTCTCCTCGGGCGGGTCCCACGGCTTGAGCAGGTAATGGTCGAGGTCCACCACGTTGATCGCGTCGATCGCCGCGTTGGTGTCCGCGTACGCGGTCAGCAGCACTCGCCGCGCGCCCGGGTACACGTCGAGAGCCTGTTCGAGGAACTCGATGCCGTTCATCTGCGGCATCCGGTAGTCGGCCAGGATCACCGCCACGAGATCGCCGCGCAGCTTCAGCTCCCGCAGCGCCTCGAGGGCCGACGCGCCGGACTCCGCGCGCACGATCCGGTACGACGCGCCGTAGCGCCGCCTCAGGTCCCGGGCCACGGACCGGGAGACACCCGGGTCGTCGTCCACGGTCATGATGACGGTCCGCGCCGTATCGGCGGCCTGTGCCATACGTCCCCCACACCGGGCGGTCGACTCACGACACGGCGTCCCCGGGGCACCGTGCCGCCCTCCGCCCATCGTATGTTCGATCGTCGCGCCGCGCTTCGATACGGAGATCGGCTCCGGCGGGGACGCGGCCGGCGGGACGCGTCGCCCCGGTAGGGAAGACTGGGCGGCACGCAGGGACCTTTTCTCAGGGAGGCAGCCGAATGACACGCCCGATCACCGCAGGGGTCGACGGATCGCAGGAGAGCCTCGCCGCCCTGGCCTGGGCGGCGCGGGAGGCGGTACGGCGCGATCTGCCGCTGCGGGTGGTGCACGCCTGGCGCCTCCAGTCGCAGGAGACGCTCGAAGCGGGGATCGAGGGGGACGCGGACAGCCAGGCCGAGTGGGTGCACGGCGCGGTGGCCGAGGCGGTCCGGACCGTCACCGAGCAGCACCCCGAGCTCGACGTGATCACCGACGTCCTGGAGGGCGCCGTCGTCGACACCCTGGTCGCGGCCGCCGCCGACGCCGAGTCGCTGGTGCTCGGCTCGCGCGGGCACGGGCCGATCGTCGGGTTCCTGCTCGGCTCCGTCGGCCAGCAGGTCATCGCCGGGGCCGGCCGGCCCGTGGTGCTCGTCAGGGCCGGTGACCAGCCCTCGGCCGAGGCCGCCGGCCGCGAGGTCGTCGTGGGGCAGCAGGGCGACCCGGAGGACAGCGCCGACGCACTGCGGTTCGCCTTCGAGACGGCCGCGGCGCGCGGCGCGACCGTCCGGGTCGTCCGCGCCTGGACGCTGCCGCCCGTGTTCGCTTACAGCCCGGGCTCGCTGAAGCTCGCCGACGAGGCCGGGGGACTGGAGCCGTACGAGAGGAAGGCACTGGCCGCCGCGGTCCGGCCGTGGCGGGAACGCTTCCCCGGCGTGCCGGTGGAGGAGCACGTGGAGATGGGCAGCGCGGGGCAGGTGCTGCTGTCGGTGGCGGGGACGGCCCAGCTGATGGTCGTCGGCCGCCGGGCGCACCGCACGGCCGTCGGCGCCCGGATCGGCTCGGTGGCGCACGGGGTGCTGCACCACGCGGACTGCCCGGTGGCCGTGGTGCCGCACACCTGACGCCGGCCGCTCCTCAGTCCGCCGTCGGCTGGAGCGTCTTGCGGGCCTTGGGGAGGATGTTGGTGATGTAGTCCTCGACGACCGCCTCGATGCCGATGTCCTGCTGGGCCCGCTCGGACATGTACCAGCGGTGTTCGAGGAGCTGGTGGTAGATCTCGGCCGGGTCCATGGCGCCGCGCAGCTCCGGCGGCACGGCCCGCACGGTCGGCCGGAACACCTCCCGCACCCAGCGGTGGGCCAGCACCTCGGGACGCGCGCCCAGGGGATCACCCGGGGCGTAGTCGTCCTGGGTGGCCATCCAGCTCTCCAGGTCGTTCAGCAGCCGCCGGGCCTGGTTCTCCTCCGTGTCGAGGCCGGTCAGACGCAGCAGCTGCCGCTGGTGGTGGCCGGCGTCGACGACCTTGGGCACAAAGCTGACCGTGTCACCGTTCGAGGCGTGCTCGATCTGCATCTCGGCGACGTCGAAGCCGAGGTCGTTGAGGCGGCGGATGCGGTGTTCGATGTAGTGGTACTTGCCGGCCGGATACACCGAGGTGCGGGTCAGCTCGTCCCACAGGCTGCGGTAGCGCGCGCAGATCTCCATGCCGAACTCGATCGGGTCCACCGAGGGGTGCAGCGCCCCGGACGCCTCCAGGTCCAGCAGCTCCCCGCTGATGTTGACCCGGGCGAGGTCCAGGTCGTACTCGCGCTGCCCGTCGCTGAGCCGCGGATGCAGATCGCCGGTCTCGGCGTCCACCAGGTACGCCGCGTAGGCGCCGGCGTCACGCCGGAAGAGGGTGTTGGACAGCGAGCAGTCGCCCCACGCGAACCCGGCCAGGTGCAGCCGCACCAGGAGCACGGCGAGCGCGTCCATCAGCCGGTGCATGGTGGCCGGCCGCATGGTCGTCTCGAACATCGAGCGGTACGGCATGGAACCGCCCAGGTGCCGGGTCACCAGAACGCTCTCCAGCGGGGCGCCGCTCGCGTCGAGGCGGCCCGTCACCACGGCCAGCGGGTCCACCGCCGGGATGCCGATCCGGTCGAGGTCCCGCAGCAGCTGGTACTCGCGCAGCGCGGGCCGCTCGGCCAGTTCCTTGACGGCGATCACCTCGTCACCGGCCCGCGAGTAGCGCACCACGTGCCGGGAGATGCCGCGCGGCAGCGGCACGAGGTACTCCTCCGGCCACTCCTCCAGGGGCACGTCCCACGGCAGCTCCAGCAAGAGCGCGGGATGCTCCGGGTTGGTCGCGCTGATCTGCAGTGCCATGAGCCGGGTGTCCTTGTCTCGCCGCCGATCGTCACATCAGATTAGAGGGCGCGATCCCGGGCCCGGAGCGCGGCGTCCCGCACCGGACCGCGGTGGACCGGCCCGTGTCCCGGCAGCAGCAGTTCGCCGTCCAGCTCCGCCAGGACGTCCAGGGAGGCCACGGCCCGCGGGCGTTCGTGGTGGAACATGTCCGGCAGCAGCTGCGGCCCCTCGATACGCGAGGTCGGATGCCCGCTGACCAGGGCGTCGCCGGAGATCAGCACACCGGTGCCCGGCACGTGGTAGGCGCAGTGCCCGTCGGTGTGGCCGGGCGTGTGCACCGGCACGGGCCGCCCCGGCAGGTCCAGGGCGCCGGCCGCCGGAAACGGCTCGGGGGCCGTGACCGGGTTGTGCGTCGTGCCGCCGGAGCGCAGGGCGTGCACGACCCACGGCAGCACCCCGGGGCGCCAGCCGTTCCTGAGCACCGTGCCGACGGACACCTGGTGCAGGAACTCCCGGCGCGCGTGCGGCACTTCGGCCTCGTGCAGGTACACGGGCGTGCCGTACGTGGCACGCAGGTACTCGGCGGAGCCCAGGTGGTCGTTGTGCGCGTGCGTGATCAGTACGGCCGCGACGGCCTCCGGGGAGCTTCCCACCTCCGCGAGCGAGGCGAGGACCTGCTCCCGGTCGCCGGGGTACCCGGTGTCGACCAGCGTGACGGCGTCCCCCTCGGTGAGGATCACCCAGTTCGTGTGGGAGCCGTGCACCAGATAGGTGCCGTCCGCGACGTGGTGTACGTCTGCCCGCATGTTCGCCCGCCTCGTGTGGTCCCGGCCCGACGGGAAAAGGAAAGCAGAACCCCCGGCAGGCAGAATGGCCGGGTCCGCTGGGCGGTCTCTCGGGGCGGGGCCGTTCGGGCGGCTCACTGCACGCCGTGCGGGCGGAACTGGATGCTGATGCGCGGGCCCGTGGCGCGCGTGCTCTTGGGAACGGAGTGCTCCCAGGTGCGCTGGCAGGAGCCGCCCATCACGACGAGGTCGCCGTGACCGAGCGGGCGGCGCACGGTGTCACGGCCGCCCCCCGCCGGGCGCAGCAGCAGGTCCCGGGGCGCTCCCACGGACAGGATCGCGACCATCGTGTCCTCGCGCGCTCCGCGCCCGATGCGGTCGCCGTGCCAGGCCACACTGTCCCGGCCGTCGCGGTAGTAGCACAGTCCGGCCGTGGCGAAGGGCTCGCCCAGTTCCTCGCCGTAGTGGGCGCTCAGCGCGTTCCGCGCCTCGGCCAGGATCGGGTGCGGCAGGGGGTCCTCGGCGGCGTAGAACGCGAGCAGCCGGGGCACGTCGACGACGTTGTCGTACATCTTGCGCCGCTCGGCCCGCCACGGCACCTCCGAGGCCAGCTGCTCGAACAGCGCGTCGGAGCCGCTGAGCCACCCGGGCAGCACATCGAGCCAGGCGCCGGAGCCGAGGTGGGTACGGCCGATCCCGTCGAGGGGGCCGAGGCGCAGCTCGTCGGTCTGGTCGAAGAGAGAGCCTTGGAGGTGCATGCGGCCAGAGTACCTCCGAATCGAAAATATGTTCCATGGGAAGGCGGTGTGGGCCGGGCCTTTCGATACATCGATGTATCGAATACAGTCCTGTATCGAAAGGGGGCCGCGCATGGCCGTCGAAGCAACCACCGGGCGCGTGACCAGGCGCCGTGTCCGGACCCGCGCCAATCTCCTCCGCGCGGCGTTCTCCGTGTTCGCCGCCAAGGGCTTCGGGCACGTCTCGATCGAGGAGGTCTGCGAGGCCGCCGGCTACAGCAGGGGCGCCTTCTACTCCAACTTCTCCAGCCTCGACGAGCTGTTCTTCGCCCTCTACCGCGAGCGGGCCGACGTGATCGCCGAACAGGTCTCCGGCGCCCTCGCCCTCGACGGTCCCGATCTCGACGTGCCGGCCGCCGTCGACCGGGTCACCGAGGTGCTGCTCCTCGACCGGGACTGGCTCCTGGTGAAGACGGACTTCCTCGTGCACGCCGCCCGCGACCCGGAGGTGGCCCGGAGCCTGCTGGAACACCGCGCCCGGCTGCGGCAGGCCGTCGCCGACCGGCTCGCCCGGGCCCGCGGCCACACCGCGCTGCCCGCCGTGCTCGGCGACACGGACGGCGCCGCCCACGCCGTGGTCGCGGCCTACGACGGCGTCACCACGCAACTGCTGCTGGACCGGGACGTCGACCATGCCCGCACCTGGCTGAAGCAACTGCTCACGGCCCTGCTGACCGATGGCAGCGGCACCCCCGACCACACGCGGAACTGAAGAAGGGAACGGTCGCATGGACGCCGACGTCATCGTCGTCGGAGCGGGCCTCGCCGGCCTGGTCGCGGCACACGAACTCACCAGCAGGGGCAGGAGGGTCGCGCTCGTCGACCAGGAGAACGCCGCCAACCTCGGCGGCCAGGCCTTCTGGTCCTTCGGCGGGCTGTTCCTCGTCGACTCCCCGCAACAGCGGCGCCTCGGCATCAAGGACTCCTTCGACCTGGCCTGGAGCGACTGGCGGGGCAGCGCCGGCTTCGACCGCCTCGACGACGAGGACTCCTGGGCCGTGCGCTGGGCACGCGCCTACGTCGAGTTCGCCGCGGGGGAGAAGCGGTCCTGGCTGGACCGGCACGGCATCACGTTCCTGCCCACCGTCGGCTGGGCCGAGCGCGGCGACCTCACGGCGCACGGGCACGGCAACACCGTGCCCCGCTTCCACATCGCCTGGGGCACCGGCACCGGCGTGGTCGAACCGTTCGTCCGGTACGCCAGGCAGGCCGCCCGCGACGGCCTGCTCACCTTCCACCACCGCCACCGCGTCGACGCACTGGTCGTCGACGGCGGCACCGCCACGGGCGTGCGCGGCACGGTCCTCGCCGAGGACACCTCACCCCGCGGCGTCGCCTCCAACCGCGACGCCGTCGGCGAGTTCGAACTCACCGCCCAGGCCGTGATCGTGACCAGCGGCGGCATCGGCGCCGACCACGACATCGTCCGCCGCTACTGGCCCGAGCGCCTCGGCACCCCGCCGCGGGAGATGGTCACCGGCGTCCCCGCCTACGTCGATGGGCGGATGCTCGACATCAGCGCCGAGGCGGGCGTCCGGCTGGTCAACCGCGACCGCATGTGGCACTACACCGAAGGCCTGCAGAACTGGGACCCGATCTGGCCCGGCCACGGCATCCGCATCCTGCCCGGACCGTCCTCGATGTGGTTCGACGCCCTCGGCCGCCGCCTGCCCGGCCCGTACCTGCCTGGCTACGACACCCTCGGCACCCTGAAGCACCTGCGTACCACCGAGGACATCGCCGGGTACGACCACTCCTGGTTCGTCCTCACCCAGAAGATCATCGAGAAGGAGTTCGCCCTCTCGGGCTCCGAGCAGAACCCCGACATCACGGCCAAGGACCGCGCAGGTTTCCTCAAGGAACGCATACTCGGCAAGGGCGCGCCCGGTCCGGTCGACGCGTTCCTGCGCAAGGGCGCCGACTTCGTCACCGCGAACAGTGTGGAGCAGCTCGTCGCGAAGATGAACGAGCTCACCGACAAGCCGCTCCTCGACGCGGCCGCGATCAGGCGCCAGATCGAGGCGCGCGACCTGCAGCTGGCCAACCCCTACGCCAAGGACGCCCAGGTGCAGGGCATCCGCAACGCCCGTCGCTACGTGGGCGACCGCCTCGGCAGGGTCGCGACCCCGCACCGCATCCTCGATCCGGCGGCCGGCCCCCTCATCGGCGTCAAGCTGCACATCCTCACCCGCAAGACCCTCGGCGGCATCCAGACCGACCTCGACTCCCGCGCGTTGGGCACCGACGGCAAGCCGGTGGAGGGGCTGTACGCGGCCGGCGAGGTGGCCGGTTTCGGCGGCGGCGGTGTGCACGGCTACAACGCGCTGGAGGGCACCTTCCTCGGCGGCTGCCTCTTCTCCGGCGGGGCGGCGGGGCGCGCGGCGGCGAAGCAGACGGCCTGAGGACCTCAGGGGAGAGCCCGGCTCACCCCTCCAGGAGGCGGGCCAGCACCGTGGCGTGGCTCCGCTCGGGCGTCTTCGACGCGGTCAGCAGCGTCACGTCGCCCTCGCGGGCCAGGTCACGGACGTGGCCGAGGAGTTCGGCGGCGTCGTCGGCGGCGAGTTCCGCCTCGTACCGCTCGGCGAACTCCTCGTACGAGCCCTCGTCCGCGTGGTACCAACGGCGCAGCTCCGTCGACGGGGTGAGCGCCTTCGGCCACTCGTCCACCCGCGCCGCGTCCTTCGCCAGTCCGCGCGGCCACAGCCGGTCGACCAGCACCCGTACGCCGTCGTCCGGCTCGGGCGGTTCGTAGACGCGGCGCACACGAACGCTCATGGTCGGCCCCTTCGCGACGGACGGGTGTGCCGCGAGCCTAACCCCGCTGCGACCGGGCGGCGCGCCGTGCGGCGCGAGCGGCCGATCCCGCTCGCGCCGGACTCGGCGACGCACCGCTGCTCGCCGACGCCCGGCAGATGAGCTGGACCGGCCAACGGGTGACGGCGGACGTCAGCCGGAGCGGCGGCGGGCGGCCGCACGCCGCTTCAGCGCGCGCCGTTCCGCCTCGCTGGTCCCGCCCCACACGCCGATGGACTGTCCCGTCTCCATCGCCCACTCCAGGCACCGATCCTGCACGGGGCAGCTCCGGCACACCGTCTTGGCCTGCTCCGTCTGGAGCAGGGCCGGCCCGGTGGTGCCGATCGGGAAGAAGAGTTCGGGGTCCTCGTGCCGGCAGGCAGCGTGGTCTCGCCAGTTGTCCATCGAAGTCACCTGCATCACAGTAGAAACGTGCCCGTTCGGATGCTTACTCCTTTTCGGGTCACCTGTCGATGCTCGGTGAAACAGCGTCTCGCCGGACTGCCGTTCACATCTCGCGGATGCCCCACGGCGAACCGTAGGCCGTCAGCAGGTCCAGGAACGGGACCGCCGGGAAGGCCTCCGGACCGAGCACGCCCGCGCCGGACCAGGCGCCCGTGGCGAGGAGTTCGAGCGCGACGACGGGGTTGACGGCCGTCTGCCACACCACGGCCTGGGAGCCGTACTCCGCCATGGACCACTGGTTGTCGACCACGTGGTACAGGTACACCTCGCGCGGTTTCCCGTCCTTGAGGCCCCGCACCCAGGTGCCCGCACACGTCTTGCCGTGCATCCGCTCGCCCAGGGACGCGGGGTCGGGCAGGCAGGCCGCGACGACGTCCCGGGGCGAGACCGCCACCGGACCGTCCGGCCCCGGCACGGTCACCGGCTCGGTGCGGTCCAGGCCCAGCAGGTGCAGCGTCTTCAGCGTCTCGACGAACTCCCGTCCCAGCCCGTACTTGAAGGTGACCCGGCGCGCGTCGACCCAGCGCGGGACGAGCAGCACCTCCTCGTGCTCGACGTTCACACACTCGACCGGGCCGATGCCCTCGGGGAAGTCGAACACCTCCGGCTCGCTGAAGGGTTCGGTGGTGAACCAGCCTCGGCCCCTCTCGTAGACGACCGGAGGGTTGAGGCACTCCTCGATGGTGGTCCAGATGCTGAACGACGGCGCGAAGTCGTAGCCGTCGACGGTCAGGTTCGCACCGTCGCGGACGCCGATCTCCTCGATCTCGTCGAAGAGTTCGTCGGCGGCGTAGCGCGCGAACACGTCCGACAGGCCTGGCTCCACCCCCATGCCGACCAGGGCCAGCAGGCCTTCCTTCTCCCAGTCGGCCGCCTGCTCGAACTGTTCGTCGCCGAGCTTGACCCCGCACTGCGCGTACGGCCGGTCGGCGTGCGGGCGGGACAGCGACATCGCCATGTCGAGGTAGCCCGCGCCCGCGGCGCGGGCCGCGCGGAACAGAGGCATCACGAAACGCGGGTCCGTGGCGTTGAGGAGGACGTCGCAGCGGTGCCGCGCGAGCAGCCGGGCCACGGCCTCCTCGTCGCCCGCGTCCACCCGCTCGGCGGTGAACCGCGCGTCGCCGCCCAGCGCGGCGACCGCGGCCTCGGCCCGGCCCGGGTCGTAGTCGGCCACCACCATCGCCTCGAAGAACGGTCGCCGGGCGGCGATCCGGGTGATCGCGCCGCCCACACCACCGGCACCCACGAGCAGTACACGCATGACGGAAACTCCCTTTTTGCGAAGAACGTGGCGCGCCCTTGGGGAGATACAACGCCGCCGCGTGTCTTAAGGTCAATGGCGTTGGCATAAGGGCGTGAGGAGGGAGCCGTCGTGCCCAAGCCCGTGGTGCCCGAGGAGAAACGCCGTCGGCGCAGGCCCACCAAGAGCGGCACCGTGCTGTCCGAGGAGCTGATCGTCGAGACCGCGTTGCGCATGCTGCACGAGCACGGCAGCGCGGGGCTGTCCGCCCGCAGGCTCGGCCTGGCCCTGGACGCCGACCCGAGCACGCTCTACCGGTACTTCCGCGGCATGGACGACCTGACGCTCGCCATCGGCGACGCGCTGATCGGCCAGGCCCTCGGCGGCTGGGCACCGACGGGGGAGTGGCGGGCCGACCTGCGGGCCGTCGGGCTGCGCATCCACGCCGCGTACGTGGCGCACCCGCAGGCGGCGGTGCTCACCGCGAGCCGGGTCTCGGGCCGGGCCAACGAACTCGCCGCCGACGAGGCCGTCCTGGACATCCTGCGCACGGCGGGCTTCCCGCTGCCGGAGGCGGTGCGCGTCTACCACGCCTTCATCGACACCACCCTGGGCATCGCCGCCCTCGACGCGGCCTCGCTGGCCCTGCCGAGCGCCTCGCTCCACGCCGACGAGGAGATGTGGCGTTCGACGTACGCGCGCCTGCCCGCCGCCACCCACCCCCGGATCGCCGAGGCGGCACCGCTGCTCGCCACCCGCATGGTCACCAGCGCCTATCCGACGGCCCTGGACATGCTGCTGGACAGCGCGGCGGCCCGGCTGGACAGGTCGCGGGAGTAGGGCGTCACGCCCGCAGCGCCCGCGCGGCGGTCGCCGTCACCGTCTCCGCCACCTGCGCCAGCGCCGGCGAGTCGAGCTTCCACTGCTGCCAGTACAGCGGCACGTCGACCGTCCGCCCCGGGGCGAGCCCGGCGAGCCGGCCGGTGCGCAGCAGCGGGTCCGCCTGGGCCTCGGGCACGAGGCCCCAGCCCAGTCCGGCGGCGACGGCCTCCACGAAACCCTCCGAGGTCGGCACGTAGTGCCGCAACGCGCTCGCCCCGCCCCGCCCGCGGGTCAGCCGGCGGACGAAACCGTCCTGGAAGTCGTCCCGCCGGTCGAACGCCACCACGGGCACCTCGGGGAGCACCCGCTCCAGAGGGCCGTCGAGGTGGCGGGCGGCGAAGTCCGGCGCGGCCACCGGGATGTAGCGCATCCGCCCGAGGGACCGCACGGAACAGCCCGGCACGGGATCGGGCGACGAGGTCACCGCGGCCATCACCACGCCCTCCCGCAGCAGTGCCGCCGTGTGGTCCTCGTCCTCACGGCGGAGTTCGAAGCAGAGCCGCAGGTCCTCCGGTACGCGCGTGAGCACCGGGAGGAACCAGGTGGCCAGCGAGTCCGCGTTCACCGCCACCGACACCCGGGTCGGCTCCCCGGTTCCGCTCAGCCCGAGTTCCGCGTAGGCGTCGTGCTCCAGGCGCCCCACCTGACGGGCCAGCCGCACCAGCACCTCACCCGACTCGGTCGGCCGCACCGGTTTGGTCCTCAGCAGCAGCACCCGTCCCGTGCGCTGCTCCAGCGCCTTGACGCGCTGGCTGATCGCCGAGGGCGTCACATGCAGGGCGGCGGCCGCCGCGTCGAACGTCCCCTCGTCCACGACCGCGAGCAGGGTCCGCACCTGGTCCAGAGGGAGATCCGTCATCACCGTGTCATCACGCTCGCTAATGATACGTAAGAATCATTAGCTGTACCTGAGGACCGCCGATCCGTAGCGTCGAGGCCATGACCAGCACCTTCACCGCCGCGGCCGCGGGTTTCGGCACCGGCCTGTCCCTCATCGTCGCCATCGGCGCCCAGAACGCCTTCGTCCTGCGCCAGGGGATCCGCCGTCAAGCCGTCCTCGCCGTCGTCGGCATCTGCGCCCTGTCCGACGCCGCTCTCATCGCGCTCGGGGTCGGCGGGGTCGGGGCGGTGGTGGTGGCGTGGCCGGGCGCGCTGACGGCGGTCGGCTGGATCGGCGGCGCGTTCCTGCTGTGCTACGGCGCCCTGGCCGCCCGCCGGGTGTTCCGGGCCGACGGCGACGCGCTCCGGGCGGAGGGGGAGGCGGCCGGGTCGCGCCGCGGGGCCGTGCTCACCTGTCTGGCGATGACATGGCTCAACCCGCACGTCTATCTCGACACCGTGTTCCTGCTGGGCTCCGTCGCCGCCGATCACGGCCCGCTGCGCTGGACGTTCGGCCTGGGCGCGGTGCTGGCCAGCGTGTGCTGGTTCGCGGCCCTCGGCTTCGGCGCCCGGATGCTCGGCCGTTTCCTCGCAAAGCCGGCCGCCTGGCGCGTCCTGGACGGCCTGGTCGCCGCCACCATGATCGTGCTCGGCGCCGTCCTCATCGCCGGTAGCTGAGACCTCGGCTCCGAGCCGCTCGGCAGCCGGTGCGATAGTGATCCCCGGCCCGGACAGATGTAGCGACCATCCAGGAAGCGGCGAGTGGACACCAGCGAGAGCCCGACCGAAGAGCAGGACCCGGCGCCGCAGGCGCCCCGCAGACGCGGCTGGCGGCGCTGGGCCATGGACACCCGCCCGCTGCGCCGCCCGGCCTACCGCCGCCTGTGGATCTCGACCATCGTCACGGCCGTCGGCAGCCAGCTCACCGCCGTCGCGGTACCCAAGCAGATCTACGACATCACCGGGTCCTCGGCGTGGGTGGGCGCCGCGAGCCTGGCCGGGCTGGTGCCCCTGATCGTGTTCGCGCTGTGGGGCGGGGCGATCGCCGACAGCATGGACCGGCGCAAACTGCTGCTCGTCACCAACAGCGGCATCGCCGTCACCTCGCTGCTGTTCTGGCTCCAGGCCTTCGCAGGCCTGGAGTCGGTGCCCGCGCTCATGCTGCTGCTCGCGATGCAGCAGGCCTTCTGGGGCCTCAACGCGCCGGCCCGCAACGCCTCCATCGCCCGCCTGGTCCCCGAGGGCGAGCTGCCCGCGGCCAATGCCCTGGGCTCGACCGTGATGCAGACCGGCCAGGTGGCCGGGCCCCTGCTCGCCGGCGCCCTCATTCCGGTGGTCGGCCTGCCCGAGCTGTACCTGATCGACGCCCTGGCCCTGTGCGTGACCGTGTGGGCCGTGTACCGGCTGCCGTCGCTGCCGCCCCTGTCCGCATCGGCGGCGCGGCGTGCGGGAGTCCGGGAGATCGCCGCCGGCTTCCGCTACATCTCCGGGCACACCGTGCTGCTGCTGTCGTTCCTCGCCGACATCATCGCCATGGTCCTCGGCATGCCCCGGGCGCTGTTCCCGCAGCTCGCCGCCCAGACCTACGCGCCCTACGGCGAGGGGCTCGCGCTGGGGCTGCTGTTCGCGGCGATCCCCATCGGCGCCGTGCTCGGCGGACTGTTCTCCGGCACCTTCTCCCGGGCCCGGCGGCACGGCTGGATGGTCATCGGGGCGGTCACCGTCTGGGGCGTGGCCATCGCGGGCTTCGGGCTGAGCGGCAATCTGTGGGTCGCGGTGGCGTTCCTGGCCGTGGCCGGGGTGGCCGACATGGTCTCGATGGTCTTCCGCGGGGCGATCCTGCTGTCCGCCGCCACCGACGAGATGCGCGGGCGCATGCAGGGCGTCTTCACCGTCGTCGTGGCGGGCGGCCCGCGCCTCGCCGACGTGCTGCACGGCACCGCGGGCTCCGCCTTCGGCCCCCGGACCGCCGTCGCCGGCGGTGGGCTGCTGGTCGTCGCCGTGATGCTGGCGCTGGCCGCGGCGGTCCCGGCACTGCGGCGCTACCGGGTCTGACGTCTCACAGGGCCCCTCTGCGGTGCAGCGTGTACTGCTCCATCAGCTTGCCCCGGGTCATCTCCAGCCGGTGCGCGAGCACCTCGGCGACCGACCGCACCAGCGTCACCCCGAGCCGGGGATCCTCCTCGCACAGCGCCAGCACGGCCCCGGCGTCGAACTCGTAGGCGCGCACCGGGCTGAACGCCACCGCGCCGAAGTCCCAGGTGTGCGGGGGGAACAGCCAGGACCAGCCGAGCAGGTCGCCCGCGCCGAGGCTCGCCACGGTCACCCGCTGCAAGGAGTTCACCTGCTGGTCCAGGGAGACCGCACCGGAGCGGATGACCCAGAAGCGGTCGGCCGTACCGCCCGCTTCGAAGATCCTGGTGTCCTCGGGGAAGGACACCTCCCGGGCGAGCGTCATCAGACGCTGCCGCTGGGGCTGAGGCAGGGCGTTCAGGAGTTTGATCGCTTTGGTCATCCGGAGCTCCTCGCCGTGCGGTCGACTTCCGGTGCTTTCCCTACGCCCATTTCAGCCGCTGGCGGGGCCCCGGGCACCTCGGCGGACACAACTTTCTCGGAGCATGAAAAAGCCCTGGCTGGACGGGGGAGACCAGCCAGGGCCGTCAGAGGTGATGCACGGAGGACGAGGGGGTCGACTCCGTCACCACGTATGAGTGAACGATAAACCATTCACCGGGGCCCAGCGTACCCGAGACCGGGCCGCGTGACCCGTTTCACTTCAATGCGCGTCCTCGGTGAGAACCCGGAGGGTCCGCAGTTCCGGGTCCGTGGGGTCCGGCAGGTGCATGCCCGCGGCCAGTCCCGTCCCCAGATAGGCCAGCACCGGCTCGGTGAGGCGCTCGCCCGGAAGGACGGCCGGGATGCCCGGCGGATACGGAGTGATCATCTCCGCCGCGACCCGCCCGGCCGCCCGGTCCGCCGGCACGGCCTCGGCCGGGCCGAAGAACGCGTCGCGGGGCAGTACCGCCTGTTCCATCCGCAGCTCCGCCGGTGACGGCACCGCCACGCGAGGCGCCCGCGGCAGGTCCTGGGCGACTGCCGCGAGGTCCCGCAGCGCCTCGAGCAACTGCCCGGTCGTCTCCCGGTCGTCGCCGTGGGTGATCTGCGCGCCGATACGGCGGTGGTCCACCAGATGCGCGTCGATGTACCGGTGCTCGCGCAGCCAGTCCGCCGCCTGGAAGCCGGTGATCCCGAGCCCGCCGAGGTCGATGACGCCGGGCAGCGGGTCGAGGTCGTCGGACAGGCCCGGGCCGCAGAAGTCGTCCCGGTCGTTGACGTGCAGCCCGTCGATCTCCTCGATGGCCGCCCGGACCTCGGCGGCGAGGTCCAGCGCGCCGCCCATCAGCTCCTTGCCGTGCAGCGCCATCTGACGGCGCCAGCCGTCGAGACCCGCGAAGATCAGTACGGACGGGCTGGTGGTGCCCAGCAGGTCCGCGCGCATCCCCAGCACCTCCGGCGGCACCAGATCGCCCTGGAGGTGGAAGACGGAGCCCTGTTCCAGACCACTGCCCATCTTGTGGATGCTGGTCACGCAGATGTCCGCGCCCGCGTCCATCGCCCAGGACGGCAGGTCGGGATGGAACGGCAGATGGGCGCCCCAGGCCTCGTCCACGATCAGCGGCCGCGAACGCCGGTGGCACACGTCCGCGATCGCCCGCAGATCCGCGCAGCCGCCGTACGGCGTGGGACTCGTGACCAGCGCGCCCCGCGCGTCCGGATGGGCGTCGAAGGCCTGGTCGAACTCCTCCGCGGACGGGGGATGGGCCAGATTCCGCTCCGCGTCCCACCGCGGCTCGACCCATACCGGCTCGATACCGGAGATGATCAGCCCCGACACCACCGATTTGTGGGCGTCACGCCCGATCAGCAGCTTCTCGTGTGGCCCCGCGACCGACAGCATCGCCGCCTTGACCGACAGGGAACTGCCGCACGTGCTGAAGAACGTGTGCTCGGCGTGGACCGCGTCGGCCATCAGCTCCTGCGCCCGCTCGAGCACCCGGCCCCGGGTGAGCCGGTCGTCCAGACCGCCCGAGGCCAGCACGTCGCCGTGGAACACGGCGTCACCGAGGATCTCCCGGACCGCCGGATCGGCGCCGCGGGCCTGCTTGTGTCCCGGCGGTGTGAACGACAGCCTCCCCTTGCGGCGGTACTCGTCCAGAGCTTGCAGAACCGGTGCGCGGGTGTGGTCGACTGTCATGCGCACCGGGTTCCCGGGACATGCCCGCACAATCCGCCCGCGCCCGTCACCGGGCCCAGGCTCACCCGGTCAGCCCTCGGCGGCGTGTTTGCCCGGGGTCAGGATCTCGTCCAGCACCCTCAGCACCGCCTCGTAGGACATCCGCCGTACGGTCGCGTCCCTGGCCCCCTGCGGGTCGGTCGCGCCCAGCTCCTCGCTCCTCGTCCGCCACGCCCGCTCCTCGCGCACCGCACAGGCCCTCGCGCGCTGGATGCGTCGCAGGAGTTCGTCCGAATCCACCACATCGGTCATGCGGACCGCGTACCCCCGCAACGCCTGAAGATGGCACCGACTCGCGGCCGTCCGGGGCCTTCCTGACTCATCGAGGGGGCTTTCCGGACGAACCGGAGGTTTGCAGGTGCGGGGAGAGGTGAGCCGAAGAGTAAGACCCGCGGCGCTCGCGCGGTGCGCGCCTCGAACGCCGTGGGCGGTGGAAGCAGTCAGCGGGTCCGTGAGCCCGGGGTGTGCCGGTGCGGCAGCCACGGCAGGCGGCCGGACCCGGCTTCGTCCTCACCGACCAGGGAGCTGAAGGATGTGCGAGGAGCACATGATCGAATCCGTATTCGAGCCGCCCGGTGCGAGCCGGGGCCGACCGTGCAAACCCGCCGAGGCGCGCCGGGCCGTGGAGCGCGCGATCGCCGAACGTTGCCGGGCCACCCACACCCCGTGTGACATGGACGCCCTGTCCGACGCGCTGCTGGTCGCCTCGGAACTCACGACCAACGCGATCCTCCACGGCGGCGGCGTCACCGACTTCCAGGTCGACATCGACGGCCCCGGCCTGCGCGTATCGGTGAGCGACGGCAGTGACGAACTGCCCGTCACGGCACCGCCGACCGACCCGCACGGACGGCTGCGGCACGGCGGCCACGGCTGGCCCATCGTCTGCCGGCTCGCGCGTGACGTCCGGGTGTCGGACCTGCCCGCCGGCGGCAAGTGCATCACCGCGGTCGTACCCCTCTCCTGAAGACCGTGTGCGGGTTCCCGAAAGATTGCACAGCAAAGCGGAGTTTGTTCCACCGGGTGCAGGGCAGTCGCAGTCTCGTGCTTCGGACCGGAGGCGCGCCAGCGGGAGCGGTATGACTGCCCCGGGGGCCCTCCAGGCGATCCGGGCGGTGCCGTTCTCGCGGTAAGTCCCTGAAACCCCTGTTGGTCAGGAGCGAATCCGCATGCTCATCGATACGCCCACGAACCGTCCCGGAACCCCCGAAACGGTGACCACCGCCACCCGGCGGCGGCACGACGACGCTCCGGACACCGCGACCCTCTTCGCCCGAATGGCGGAGCTGGAGGAAGGACCCGAGCGGGAAGCCGTCCGCGACGAACTCGTCGCCCTGTGGCTGCCCATGGCCCACCGCATCGCCGGCCGCTTCCGCGACCGCGGAGAGTCGATCGAGGACCTCCGGCAGGTGGCCGCCCTGGGCCTGGTCAAGGCCGTCGACCGCTTCGACCCGAGCCGGGGCGCCTTCGAGAGCTACGCCGTCCCCACCATCACCGGCGAGGTCAAGCGGCACTTCCGGGACCGCATGTGGGCCCTGCGGGTCCCCCGCCGTGTGCAGGAACTGCGCAACAAGGTGCGGGTGGCACGCCGTGAACTCACCCAGAATCCGGGCAGCCCCGAGCCCTCCGTGGCGGCCCTCGCCGCGCACACCGGCCTGACCGAGGAAGAGGTCAACGCCGGGCTCGAGGCCCTGGACAGTTTCAGCACCCTGTCGCTGGACGCCGAGCTCTCGGCCGACGACGACGGCTACAGCCTCGCGGACACCCTCGGCGCGTCGGACACGTCCTACGACGTCGTGGTCGACCGCGAGTCCGCCAAGGAAGGCCTGCGCCGCCTGCCGGAACGCGAACGGGCCATCCTCTACATGCGGTTTTTCGAGGACATGACGCAGAGCCGCATCGCCGACCAGCTGGGCATCTCCCAGATGCACGTCTCCCGGCTCATCAGCCGCAGCTGCGCCCGGGTGCGTGACGAGGTCCTGGGACAGCGCGCGGCCGGCCGGGGATGACGGCACCTCCAAGACGGCCTGACCACCCGACCCACCAGGAGCGACAGAACATGCTGAGGCCCCACCCTGCCGTGCTGCGCCGCCTCGTCGACGAGTACGAGGCCCTGTCGGCCGCCGAGGCGGCGAGCGAACCGGCCGACCTGAGCACACGGACCCGCGACCTGGCGTACACGCTGTGCGTGTCCACCGGGACCCGGGACGTCGAGCGCGCTCTCGAGCTCGCTCACCACTGGCTCGCGGCCGGCCCGGCACCGGCCCGCGAGACCGCCCCGCCGCCCACCGTCGAAGAGCACACGCGGACTCCGGAGCCGGCGTGATCCTCGCTCGCTCCTGACACGAGGGGGGAAGAGCCGGCACCTGAGGGGCCCGGCCGACGGACACCAGCCGTCGGCCGGGCTCCTTCGTGTCATGCCCGTTCGAGTCGATGTCCCTTCATGGGGTGTCACACAACCGGAACCCGCAGGTCCGGCGGCTATGCCGCGTATGCGGGGGAGAACCCGGGGCATCCGGACTCCGGGAGGTCTACATGAACACGAGTGTGTTGGCACGGAGCGGACGGTTCCGGGCCCGGCGGGTGGCGCGGGGGTCGGTGACCGAGGGGGCGGCGCGGGCAGGGCTCGCCGCACGGGGCGTGATCTATCTGCTCGTCGGGGCGCTGGCACTGCAGGTCGCCTTCGGCGACACCAAGGAGCAGGCCGACCGCGGTGGCGCCCTGGCGGAACTGTCGCAGAAGCCCTTCGGCGCGGTACTGCTGTGGGCGCTGGGCATCGGGCTCGCCGGCATGGCCCTGTGGCGGCTGTCCGAGGCGCTCTTCGGCTCCGTCGGCCGGGACGGCCGCAGCGCCCGCAAGCGGCTGCTGGCGACGGTCCGCTTCGGCTTCTACGTCTTCGTCGCCTACTCCGTGCTGTCCTTCGCGGCGAGCCGGAACCAGAGCGGTGGCGGCTCCAGCGACCGGCAGTCCCGGGACGCCACCGCCAAGGTGCTGGAGATGCCCGCCGGCCAGTGGCTGGTCGGCGCGGCCGGGATCGCGATCGTCGCGGCGGGCGGCTGGATCGGGGTACGCGCGGTGCTCCGCAAGTACCACGACAAGCTCCGCCTCGGGGAGATGGGACCCCGGACCCGGCGGCTGGTGGACGTCACCGGTGTGGCCGGGGGCGCCGCCCGCGGGCTGGTGTTCGCCGTGGCCGGTGTCTTCGCCGTCCGCGCGGCGATCGACTACGAGCCCGACCGGGCCAAGGGGCTCGACGACACCCTGCGCACCTTCGCCGACACCCCGCTGGGCCCCTGGCTGCTGGTCTGCGTCGCGGCCGGGCTCGTGCTCTTCGGAGTGTTCTCTTTTGCCATGGCCCGCTGGCGGCGGGTCTGAGCGGCGTCTCGCGGGGAACACGAGACGGATGAGCGATTCCGAGATTCCGCAAGACGACGGCCGTCCCGTGGACGTGTACCTGGACCTCCTGCGCATCCGGATGGACACGGAGGACTACCGCCTCCTGATGCGTGTGGTGGAGCCGGTCCTCCAGGCGATCGACGAGGAGCGCCTGTCCAGCCTCGACTTCGCGCTCGACTCCGGGCGCGACGACGAACTGCCCCAGGAGATCCGTGACGAGGTGGCCCTCGTCATCGCGACCGCGGTCACCGGCCGCCTGGACAACGAAGTGATCGAACTCGACGTCGACGACACCGGACCGGTCAGGATCGTCACGGACGCGAGCACCGCGTCCGACCCGATCCGCCTGAGCGAGATCGCCGACTACATCAAGGAACGCCACCGGCAGACGGAAGAGCTGCGCGGCATCGCCGAGGTGAGCGGACTGCCCACGGACTTCTGATGCGATCCGGGCGCCCTCCGCGCGGCGCCCCTCACTTCTGGGGCGCCGCCACCGGCACGTCGAGCGGCCTGGCGAGACCGACCACGGCCTCGTCCAGCCGCTCCAGATGCCGCAGCACGCGGTCGGTGATCCGGCCGTAGCGCGGAGTGCCGGCGTCGGACCCCAGCAGCGAGGCGATGCTCGGCCCCGTCACCACCAGCGCAGGGGCGTGCTCGTCCGCGACCCGGGCCGCGATGGCCTCGATGTTGCGCACGGTGCGCGCCGCGGCCCCGCGCAGTCGCGGGTCCGCCGCGATCGAGGGATGCGTGGGCAGCAGCTCGGCGGTCGCCGCCAGCGTCCGCGCGTGGTAGGCGCAGGTCTCCAGCAGCGCCACGACGTACCGGGCCGTGTGCCGCCGGGCCCGCAGCGGTGTGACCGGATGGATCAGAGGCTGCGTGGCGGCTCGCAGATCGGCCAGCGCCTGGTCCAGGTCGCGCGCCTTGTCCAGCAGATCGTCCGCCGGCCCGCCGCTCAGCTGGCCGACCGCGGCCTCGGTGACGGCGGCCAGCCGCTCCAGCACGGTGCCGAGCAGCTCGTTGGTACGGCGGTCGGTCCGCACCGGCAGCACCAGCGCCGCCGCGGCCACTCCGCAGGCCGCGCCCAGTGCCGTCTCCTCCACCCGCAGCAGCAGCACGTCCAGGCTGTAGGTGTGCAGCAGCGTGTACAGCAGCCCCAGCATCGCGGTGACGAAGAACGACATCAGCGTGTACGACAGCGGCGCCACGTAGAACATCGCGAAGATCAGCACCAGGACCAGGGCGAACGCCGTCCACGTGTGCTGCCCGACCAGACCCGCCAGCAGGATCCCGGCCACCACACCGAACACCGTGCCCAGCAGCCGGCGATAGCCCTTGACCAGGATCTCGCCCGTCGAGGCGGTGTTGAGGAAAACGATCCAGCAGGTCAGCACCGCCCAGTACCAGCGCTGTGTGGACAGCAGCTCACCGCCCACGATGGCCAGCGACGAGCCGACGGCCACCTGCACGGCCGCACGCGTGGTGGGCCTGCGCAGTCCCGTCTCCTCCGCCGGCTCCGCCTCCTCGCCACCGGCGTCGATCGCGGCGTCCTCGGCATCCAGTTCCTCGCGGGAACGGGCCGTGGCGGGGGAGTCGTCCGACTCGTCCTGCGGGCCGTCCAGCGCGATCCGCAGCCCCAGCACCGCCCGGGCCAACTCTCCGATGCCCCGGAACACGTCCTGGACGGCGGCGGACGCCGGCGGCAGGTTCTCCTCGTCCCGGTAGCCGAGGAGCCGGTTGCGCACATGGGCCAGCGCGGTCCCCGAGTCCCCGCTGCCCGCCCGCAGCACGAGCGTGCGCAGCGCCTGGAGGTCACGACGGAGCGTGGCGGTGGCCTCGTCCGGCACGGCCGACTGCCCGAGCGAGGGCGCGGGCGCGCCCGGCAGGTGCAGGGTGAGCGTGTCGGCCCGTTCGGCGGTGCGGGCCGTCAGCAGCAGCAGACCGAGCCGCTCGGCGGCGATCTCGGCGTCCGCGATCCGGCGCTGCACGAGCCGCGCCGCCGACTCGTCCGGCGTGCCCTCGTCCAGCCGCGACTGGATCATCATCGCGCTCTCGTGCAGCCTCGCGGTGCCGTCCCGCACGGCCTCGAGGGCCTTGTCCATCTCGTCCGTGCCGGCGTCGAGCAGATCGAGCTGCGCGGACACCAGCTGGGCCAGCCGGGCCCGGAAGGCCAGCCGCAGCCGCTGCAGGACGGCCGTCGGGGTCGCGGGCACGACCGCGAAACGCAGCAGGGCACTGGAGCAGAAGGCCAGTGCGATGACGCCGCACAGCGCGGGCAGCGAGGAGAGCGTGGCGCCGACGAACAGCGACAGGAAGTAGACCTGGAAGCCGATCAGCCCCAGCGCGGTGCCGCGGTCGCCGAACCGGCGGCCGTACACCGCGCAGAAGATCAGGACGACGAAGAAGATGTCACCGGCGTACAGACGCGCGTTGAGTACCGCGCCCAGACACACCGAGGCCAGGGCCACCGGCAGGCCCAGCGCCAGTGTCACGGCCTGAGCGCCGAGCTGCTTCTCCCGGATGGCGAAGGTGGCGACCATCGCCGCCATGGCCCCCGCCACCAGAAGGTGCACGTCCGCCCGCAGCGCGGCGAGCACGGCCAGGGTGAGGGCGATGGCGCCCACCGTCCGCAGCCCGGCCGTCAGACGCAGCAGTCCGGGGTCGGACGCCGCGATACGGTCCCGCAGTCGTGTCCGCACCGAGCGTCCCGCTGCCCTCACGCCGCCGCACTCTCTCCCGACTCACACCGCACACCAAGATCCGCGTCTCAGCATGTCATGCCGTGAGCGGAAGCTCCCGCCCGGCCCTTCCGCTACCCCTGCCGGCCGGCTCCCTCGATGTGCGCCTGCACCTGCTCCGGCGTCAGGTAGGCGTCCGTGTACTCGAAGTCCTTCAGCCGGGCCGCCCTGCGGGTCTGGAAGCCGGTCCGGACGAAGTCGTCACCGGCCACCGCGTTGAGCAGCCAGTTCGTCATCACCCGGGTCTTGGCCACATTGGTGCGCAGCGCCGACCAGTGGTAGCCGCGGGCGACGGCCTGGGCGGGCAGGCCGCGCAGCTCGATGCCCAGGGGCTTGGAGACCGCGTCCGTGCCGCCGAGGTCGACCACGAGCCCGAGGTCCTTGTGCACGTACGGCTTCAGCGGGCCGCCCCGCAGCGACGCGATGACGTTGTCGGCGACGTGCCTGCCCTGCCGCTGGGCGTGTTGCGCGGTGGGCGGGCACATCGCCCCGTCGCCCTTGGCCAGGTCGGGCACGGCGGCCGAGTCGCCGAGCGCGAACACGCCGTCGCCGCCGGGCAGGTTCATCTCGGGGGCGACCGCGAGCCGCCCCTTGACGGTCTCCGCGCCGAGCGTCGCGATGAGGGGGCTGGCGACGACCCCGGCGGTCCAGATGAGCGTGCGGGTCGGGATCACCCGCCCGTCGGTGAAGGTGACCTCCTCCGGGCCCGCCTTGGCGATGGAGACGCCGAGCGAGATCTCGATGCCCCGCCGCCGCAGGATCTCCTGCGCGCTGCTGCCGAGCTTCTCGCCGAGCTCCGGCATCAGCTTCGGAGCGATGTCGATCAGATGCCACTTGATCAGCCCCGGGTCCAGCCGGGGGTAGCGCTTCACGGCGGCATGCGTCAGGCGCTGTAGGCACGCCGCGGTCTCGGTGCCCGCGTAGCCGCCGCCGACGACCACGAACTGCAGCCGCGAGGCCCGCTCGTCGGGGTCCTGGCTCGCGTCGGCCAGATCGAGCTGCGCGATCACGTGGTCACGGACGTAGGCGGCCTCGGCGAGGGTCTTCATCCCGAACGCGTGGTCCGTCAGCCCCGGGATGTCGAAGGTGCGGGTGATGCTGCCGGGGGCGAGCACGATGTAGTCGTACGGCTCGTCGACGATCTGGTCGGTGATGGTGCGGATGACGCAGACCTTGGACTTCAGGTCGACGCCGATGGCACCGCCCGGAATGATGCGTGTGCGGTACTTCTTGCTGCGGCGCAGCGAGACGGCGATCGACTGCGGCGTCAGCACGCCGGATGCGACCTGGGGGAGCAGCGGCAGGTAGAGCTGGTAGGCGAACGGCGTCACCAGCGTGACGTCGGCCTCGTCGGGGGAGAGTTTCCGTTCCAGACGGCGGACGCACTCCACGCCGGCGAAGCCTGCGCCAACCACCAGGATCCTGGGTCGTGTCACGGTGTTCATCCCTTTCTGCGGCTCCAGGCGGTCTGCCTCGAACGCCTTTCGACTGCCCCTGGATCGCTGGTTCGCACCCCATTGATCCCAACGTGTCCTGGACCGGCATGCCAGTCGGACGCGGCAGGCAGACGAACGCGTCGATCACCACCATGCCCGTCCTGTGGCCGAAAAGCACCAGGCCGGCGTGAAGAAGGCGTGCACAGACCCGCGGGACCGGCCCTTCCGTCAGGGCCGGGCGCCCTCCCCCTGGAGGTGACACAGCAACAGACACACGTCGTCGTCGCGTTCGGAGTCGCTCAGCAGCGGATGCAGGATCCGGTCCGCCGAGCCTTCCAGGTCCGCGTCGAGCTCCGCGGAACGGAACCCGCCGAGGGCCTCCGCCAGCCGCTCGATGCCCGGGTCTATGCCCTGCGCACGCCGTTCGACCAGCCCGTCCGTGTACAGCGCGAGCGTCGAGCCGGGTGCCAGACGCTCCGTGTGGTCGCCGATCTCCTGGGTGAGCGGGATACCGAGCATGGCACCGGGTTTGGCGTCGAGGGTGCGCACGGTTCCGTCGGGCAGCCGCAGCACCGGCGGTGGATGGCCCGCGGCCGCCCACGTCAGCGTGGGTTCGTCGGGGTGGAACCGCGCGATGACGGCGGTGGCGTACAGGTCCGGCTGGAGATGGTGCAGGAACCGGTGCAGCCGGGTCAGCAGCCGGCCCGGGCTGTCGCCGTCCACGGCGTACGCCCGCAGCGCGGTGCGCAGCTGGCTCATCATGACGGCCGCGTGCAGACCGTGCCCGGTCACGTCGCCGATGACCGTGATGAGACCGCCGTCCCGCTGGCGGAACGCGTCGTACCAGTCACCGCCGATGTTCAGCCCGTGGGTGGCGGGCAGATAGCGCGCCGCGAGGCTCAGGCCCGGCGTGGCCGGGAGATCCGTGAGCAAGGCCCGTTGCAGCGTCTCGGCGATGTCGCGGTTGTGTTCAAAACGCCGGGCGTTGTCGATCGCGATGCTGGCCCGCCGGGTCAGCTCGATCAGCATCACCGCGTCGTCCGGGTCCCAGCGGGGCCCGGGCGGCGACAGGGTCAGCACCCCGAGCGGCGCCCGCCGCGTCGGCAGCGGCACGCACAGCAGCGGACGCCCGGGATCGAGCGCCGACGGCGGATGGTCGTCGACGCCGGGCAGCCCGCCGGGATGGTCGGCGGCGTACTGGGGCCGGCCGGTGCGGGCCGCGACCACGGCGGCGGCCGGGTGCGGCGTCGACCGGCGCTTGTCGGCCTCGTGGTCGAACAGCCAGATGTCCACACTGCTCGCGTACTCCGGAACCAGCAGGTCCGGCAGCCGGCGCACGATCTCCTCGTGGTTGAGCGAGGAGGTCAGCACGGCACTCGCGTCCGCGAGGAACGTCAGTCTGCGCCGGGCGCTCTCCGCCTCGTTCCGGGCGCTGCGCTCGGCGGCGAAGGCCTCGCGCTGCGCCAGCCCGGCCGCGTCCAGCTCCGCGTGCAACGCCAGGACGCCCTGGTTGGTCTGGTGCAGCTCCTCACGGTGGAAGGCGACCAGATCCTCCTGCTCGGTGAGCTTGTCCAGCACCACGGCCGTGTCCTCGTCGGCGCCGAGCAGCGCCTCCGCGAGGGCCGCGGGGTCGTCCGCGACGGCGCCGTCCTCCGCGCTCCGGGCCGCCTCGGGGCAGGGGACCGTGACCTCCCACGGCGGCTCCCCGGCGGCACACGCCTCCGGGGACGGCGTCACCACGGCGTGCAGCAGTCCCTCCTCGGCGGGGGAGCCGGCCATGTCCAGGGTGAGCAGCCAGGTGCCGCCCTTGGTGAGGCACTGCCGCAGGTGGCCGCTGAGGGCGGCCGCGAGCCGCGTCCGTTCGACGGTGGGCACACCGTACGCGGCGGCCAGTCGCGCGAGGGCGATGCGGGCGCGGGCCGCGTCGGTGACGGTGGTGATCTGCCAAGTGCGCATCATGGGTGTTCCGGCGGGGTCGGAGTCAGCACGGCCACGGCGGTGTCGTCCCGCACCGGCCGGGCGGGACTGCTCGCGTCACGTATCGTCACGGCGGCCGTCACGGCCGGGTCGGCCGCCGCCGGGCCCGCGTCGGACGGCGGTGTCCAGCGGCTGGGCAGGCCGTCGGTGTGCAGGATCAGCAGCGGGTCGCCCGTCCAGTCGGCCTCCTCCGCACGGAGGGTGGCGGGCCGGTGCACGCCGACGATGCCGGGCCGGGACACCAGGGGATGCCAGGTGCCGTCGGTGCGCAGCCGCGCTCCCACGTTCCCGATGCCGGCGAACCGCAGCCGCCCGGCACGCAGGTCCAGCTGGGCCAGGGCGACGGCCGCGCCGCGGGTGGCCTTGAGGGCGTCGTGGAGCTGCCGCAGCGCCTCGGCGGGACCGAGGTGGGCCCAGCGGTGCAGCGCCGCGACCGCGGCCGACGAGGCCCGGGCCGCCTCCGGACCGTGCCCCAGCCCGTCCGCCAGCATCAGCGTCACCAGGTCCCCGGAACGCACCCACGTCCAGGCGTCTCCCGAGAACTCGGCACCCGCGTAGGGAATGTTCACCCCACCGGCGCGCACATCGGCGACCGGCATGGAGGGCTCCCTCGACGGGTCCGGCCGCTCGGCGCACCGGGTCCCACCGTCTCCCGGCAGCCCGCGGGCCGGAACCGCCTCGGCGCCGGGCGGTCCGGGAGCGGGCGCTTCGCGGAGGTAGGGCTCGACCGCCCACGCGGGGCTGTCCGCGGGCGCGTCGGCGGGCAGGGGCCTGCCGGCCACCGCAGGGTGTCCGGTCAGGCCGCCGCAGGCCACGGTGTCCGTGGGCGTGGTGCCCTGTGTAGCGCTGTCCGGCACGCCGGACGGTCGGCGTCCGGAGCCGGAGGTCCCGCCGCCGGACCACACGGAGTCCGGGGCGACGCGCCCGGACCTGTCGTCCCGGCTGCCCGGCACCCCGTCGGACCACACCGTCTCGGCCGGCCCGGCGGACACGCCGTCACCGCGCTGTGTGGAGCCCACGCGGGCCACCGCGACCGTGCCGCGGCCCGGCGTGCTGTGCAGGTCGAAGTCGTCGGCGAGCCGCAGACACGTGCCGAGGCCGGCGCCGAGCGAGCGGGTCGTGGAGACGCCGTCGCGCAGCGCCGCGGGCAGGTCGGCGATGCCCGGGCCGTGGTCGATCGCGACGATCTGCACCATCCGGGCCCCCGCACCGACCCGCCGCAGCACGGGAGGGTCCACGACGTCGATGAGCACCTGACCACCCTCGCCATGCTTGAGCAGGTTCGTGGCGAGCTCGGTCGCGACCAGCGCGGCGGCCGCGGTGCGCCGCTCGTCGAGTCCGGCCAGGGCCGCCGCGCCCTCCGCGGCGACCCGCGTCTCGCGCACCCGGGTCGAGTCGCGCACCGGGACGTCCCACAGGCGGGGCATCAGGCCCCCTCGCGCGGCCGGGGCGGCCGGGCCACCCAGCAGGTGACCCGCACGGCGGTGCCGGAGCCCGGGGTGCTGTCGATGTCGAAGTCGTGGACCAGGCGCCGCGCACCGCTCAGCCCCATGCCCAGACCGCCGCCGGAGGTGTAGCCGTCGCTGAGCGCCAGCTCCAGGTCGGCGATGCCCGGCCCCTCGTCGGTGAAGGCCAGCCGGAGCCCCTGCGAGCCCCCGTTGCTCACCTGCGTCACCGTCATCTGTCCGCCGCCGCCGTGCACGAGGGTGTTGCGGGCCAGCTCACTGGCCGCTGTGACCAGCTTGGTCTGATCCACCAGACCGAAGCCGAGACGGGCCGCGGCCTGCCGCACGTGCTGTCGCACCCACACCAGGTCCATGTCGGACCGGATGGGCAGGCAGGCCTCCACGCCCGCGGCGGTGTGCATCACGGACTCTCCTGACGCGGACCGCCCGGGCGGGACGGGGCCTGCTGCGAGAGGAGCTCCATGCCCGCCTCGGTGCTGAGCGCGGTGCCGAGACCGGGCAGCGTCAGGCCCAGTTCCACCAGGGTGATGGCGACCGCGGGGCGCATGCCGGCCACCACGGTCCGCGCGGCGAGCAGCTTCGCCTGCGCGGCGATCTCGGCCAGCACCCGGCCGAGGAAGGAGTCGACGATCTCCACGCCCGAGATGTCGATCAGGACACCGCGCACCCCGGTGCGGGAGACGGTCTCCGCGAGGTCCTGCTGGAGCTGCTGTGCCGTGCTGTCGTGCAGATCCCCCTGGAGCGTGACCAGCAGGACGTCGCCGAGCCGGAGCACCGGTACGTGCCCCGTGACGGGACCGGAGTAGGCGTCGCTCACCGCTGACCCGCACCCGGCTTCACGATGTCCGCGCCGAGCTGGTGCAGCGCGTAACCCAGCGCGTCGGCGAGGCTCGCGCGGGTGATCACGTCCAGGTCCAGGCCGAGATGGACGATGGTCTGCGCGATGGCGGGGCGGATGCCTGAGACGATGCACTCGGCGCCCATCAGCCGCGCCGCCGCGACGGTCTTCATCAGATGCTGCGCCACCAGCGAGTCGACCGTGGGAACGCCGGTGATGTCGAGGATCGCGAACCGGGCGTGCTGCTCGACGACGGCGTTCAGCAGCGTCTCCATCACGATCTGGCTGCGTGCGCTGTCGAGTGTTCCGATCAGCGGCACGGCCACGATGCCGTCCCACAGCCGGATGACGGGCGTGGCCACCTCCATCAGCTGCATCCGCTGCCGGTCGCTGAGCGCCTGCCACTCGCTCAGCGCCGTCTGCATCGCCACCAGCCGCAGGGTGCCCATCAGCACGGTGAGGACCGTCGAACACTCCCGCAGGTGCTCGGGCGGCGCCTGCTGAAGATCGGCGGTCAGCAGGTTCTCGACGGGCGGCCGCAGCGCGGCCAGCTCACTGGAGACCTGCGTGTTCGACAACCCGGCGCGCGAGCGGGCGGCGCCCATCCGGCCCAGCTGCTCGCGCACCCCGCTGAACCCGGCGGAGTCCGGATCCTCCACGTGCCCCGAGTCGGCCACCTGGGTCAGCGCGTCCACGACGACCTTGCCCGCTTCCACCGCCTCGTCGCGCGAGACGGTGAACACGGCGCGGAACAAGGGCTCGTCCGCCCACCGCTGGGCGATCTGCTCACGTCGGCGGTGCAGGAAGTCCCTCACCTCGTCCGTGGGCGTGGCGAGCTGTCCGTCCGCTTCGTGCTCCGGCACCTGGTTCTCTCCTCATCCACTCATCCGCGTTGCGTCGGCCGAACCCGCTTCAGACAACGAGACGGCGATGTGACACTTGCCGGGCGACAACTCTAACCATGCGCCGACCTCGCACGACACCTGATCCCGCGCAAGTGGTCCGGTCCCGGAGAACGGCGGTTCGGCCACCGCCGTCACCGGCGCACGCGGGGTGGACCGACGTCCGGGCAGGGCGGATCGAGGACACTCGGCCGCCGGTCCTGCCGGGGCCGTGCCCGCGGGGGCACCCGGTTCGTCAGACGCCTTCCTGCCCCGGCTCCTCGGGGACGGCCGGCCCGGCGTCGACACGGGCCAGGGCCTCTTCCAGGCTCTCCGATATCGGCACCGTGATACTGACGCCGGTCAGGTCCAGCACGCGTCGCACCGCCGGGGTCGGGCTGATGACATGCACGCTTCCGCCGTCCCCGCGGGTCTCCTGGTACACCCGCAGGATGATGTTCATCCCGGACGAGTCCATGAACGGGACGGACGACAGGTCGAGCAGGAAGTGCCGTCGGCCGTGGTGGAGTTGGTTGGCCAGATGGGCCTGGAACTCGGTCGCGGTGTCGACGTCCAGGTAGCCGTCGACCGTGATCAGGGCCACGTCCTCCCGGGGCAGTTCGACTTCCACGGACAGCGGGTTCTGGGCGAGGGGCACGGGTACCTCCAACAAGTGCTACGGCCTGGGCAGGTCACCTCTGCGGATGACCGCGGTGCGGGGCGATGCCGGTCCTGGGGCGGGTTCTGATGCCGTTTCTCATGTGCCTCCCTTCATGCCGGTCTCCGTTTTCACCGCGCCCCGCGATTACCCCGGACGCGGCCCTCCATGCCTCCGGCGGCGAACCTGTCCGAGCCCCGACGCCCGAGGCCCCGGGACCGCCGGGCCGTGCGCCGAATGCGCTTGCGACAGAGGGGTAATTGCTGCTGTGGAGCGGGGCGGGCGGGAGCCGTCCGCCCGGGTTCGAGGGATCCGCACACCCCCAGGGAGGATGGAGCAGCGTGGCCATCGACAGAATCTGGTCGTACGCACCGGACAGCGGTCACGTCGAGGGGCAGGACCTGACCGGGTTCACCGTCGCCGCGACCGACGGCACGATCGGGCACGTGGACCGGGAGGCGGCCCCGCACGGCATGCGGCACCTGGTCGTCGACACCGGCGTCTGGGTGTTCGGCCGCAGTGTCCTGGTACCGGCCGGAGTCGTCACCGCGGTCGACCCGCAGGCCCGCAAGATCATGCTGGCCTGCAGCCGGTCGGACGCCAAGGCGGCACCTCGCTTCCAGACGGACAGCGAGACCAGGGACCGGGAGTATCTGACCGCCGTCGGCGACTACTACCACCGGCTGCCGCCGCGCGAGACGGCCTCGGCCTGAGCGAACCGGTCACGGGCGCACAGCGCCCGTGACATTCGCGGTTCACCAGGGCAGAAAGACGTGCACGTCCTTTCCGCGGTCGTCGGTCACCACGCTGACCTGGTCGCACAGGGTGTGGATCAGGTGCCAGCCGATTCCGCCGCCGCCACTGCGAGGATCGAAGGGGCGGGGGGCGGGCTCCTTGGTGCTGGTGTCGTGCAGGACCACATGCACCCCGTCGAAGGTCCGGCGCATCCGCAGCGCGAACGGGCCCGGCGCGTACTGGACCGCGTTGGCGGCCAGTTCCGTCACCACCAACAGGATGTCGTCCCAGTACTCGGGGGCGGAGGGGGGCGAGGAGCGTGCCAGATCACGCAGGAACTCCTCCGCCGCGAGCCGCGCACCCGTCACGTCGTGCGGCTCGCCCACGAAGCTGTTCGTGCGGCTCGGGATCTCCTCGGAGGTCAGTGCGTCATCCCCACGCGGCTCGGTTGACATATCGCCTTTCCGGCCCGGCGCCAGCAAGGGCTGTCGTCAGGGCTGTCGTCCTTTCTCTTGCGTCGCCACTGTTGCGTGTTCCCGAGGGGGCGAGGGCTACGCGTCCAGCTCCCGAGCTCAGCGGAACACATTGTCCGAGTCATCCCAGTTCGACGCTTCGTCCGCGCTGATCGTCGCCCGCCCGGGACGCCTGCGTGACTGGTACATCGCGTCGATCTCGGTCGCGTAGTGTCGCACGATCTCGTCCCGGCGCAGCTTCATCGAGGGCGTCAGCAGTCCGTTGGTCACGTCGAACGGCTCCGGCAGGACCCGGAACACCCGGATCGACTCCGACCGGGACACGGCGCTGTTGGCCGCCGCCACGGCCCGCGCGACCTCCTCCCGCAGCGCGTTCTCCTCACGGGCCTCCCGCATCTCGCCCTGGAGCGCCAGCGCCGCACGCCAGTGCGCCAAGAACTCCGGATCCAGCGTGATCAGGGCGCCGACACAGGGCAGGTTGTCGCCCACGACCACCGCCTGGTGGATGAGCGGGTGCATCCGCAGCCGCTGTTCCAGGGCGGCCGGGGCGACGCTCTTGCCGCTGCTGGTGATGATGATGTCCTTCTTGCGGCCGGTGATCGTCAGATAGCCCTCGGAGTCCAGCTGCCCCAGGTCCCCGGTGGCCAGCCAGCCGTCGCGCAGCGCGGCCCGGGTGGCGCCGTCGTCACCCAGGTATCCCTGGAACACCGACGGGCCGCGCACCAGGATCTCCCCGTCCTCGGCCAGCTGGATCTCCGTGCCCGGCAGCGGCTGCCCGACGGTCCCCGACTTCTCCCGGCCCAGCGGCTGCATCGTCACCCCGCCGCCGGTCTCCGTCAGGCCGTACCCGTCGTGCACGTAGATGCCGATGCCCTCGTAGAACAGCGACAGGTCCCGGCTGAGCGGGGAGCCGCCGGACGTCGCCCGGCGCACCCGGCCGCCCAGCGCGGCCCGTAGCCTGCGGTACACCGTCCGCTCGTACAGGGCGTGCTGGAGCCGCAGATCGAAGCCGGGGCCGCGGCCCCGGCCCAGACGCTGGCGCTCCAGCGCCGCGGCGAAGTCCCGCGCCGTCTCGGCGGCCCGCTCGAACAGACCGGCGTGACCCCCCTGCTGGGCCGTGCGCAGGAAGTTCTTGTAGATCTTCTCGAACATCGACGGGACCGCGTAGAAGTACGTGGGCCGGAAGGAGCGCAGCGCCGAGAACAGAGCTTCCCCGTCCAGGTCGGCCTGGTGCCCCATCAGCAGGCCACCGCGCAGGCACAGGCCCTGGATCATCAGCCCGTACACGTGCGAGAAGGGCAGGAAGGCGAGCACCGACCCCTGCTCACCGGGGCGTGCGGCGGTGTGCCCCCAGCCCGCCAGCAGCGTGTCGCAGGGGGCGGCCAGGTTGCGGTGGCTGAGGGCGCAGCCCAAGGCGTGGCCGGAGGTGCCGGAGGTGTAGGCGACGACGGCCGTGGAGTCCGGCAGCACGATACGGCGCATCGAGTCCACCGTCGCCTGCGGGACGGACTCCCCGCGCACCGCCAGTTCCTCCAGCGCACCGGCGTCCAGCTGCCAGACGTGGCGCAGCAACGGCAACGACGCGCACACCGAGCCGACGGTCATGACGCCCTGCTCGTCCTCGACCACCACGGCGACACAGCCGGCGTCCCGCAGGATCCACTCGACCTGGTCGCGCGAGGCCGTCGGATAGACCGGGACGACCTCGGCCCCCACGGCCCACAACGCGTAGCACAGGACCGTCCACTCGTACCGGGTGCGCGCCATGATCGCCACGCGATGGCCCGGCGCGATCCCGGAGGCGATCAGCCCCTTGGCCGCGTCCACCACCTCGTCGCGCAGCTCGATCGCCGTCACCTCCTCCCAGCGGGCGGAGGCGGGGTCGGCGCGGCGGGCGAGCAGCGGCCGGGTGGGCTCGCGGTCCGCCGTCTCGAAGACGCTGTCGGCGAGCCCGCCGGTCAGGGGCGTCACGGCCGGTGGAGCGACGGCGAGGTCGCGCATGCACTGCTCCTGACGTGTACGGGGTGTGACATTGCCGACGGGTACCGTCATCGGCGGGGCTCGAATGTAGTCGAGGAGGGCGCCTCAGGGGTCCGGAAATACGGAAGTGGTTCATCTGATGATCTCGGCGTGAGGGGGGACCCGGACGGCATGACTCACATCAGTCCCGATCCCGAACCCGAGCGCACCCCCGGCCTGGAACCGGGCGGCGGCGTACCGCCGGGCGAGACCCCGCCCGCGGAGAGCAGCCTGCCCGAGGCGGGGCCCCGGGAGACGCACAACCCGCCCAAGGGCTGGTCCAGGGCACCACTGGCCGTGATCATCGTCGTCGTGGTGCTGGTCGCGGCGTTCTTCCTGGCCTACGCCCTCGTCCTGATCCTCTGAACCCGTACCGCGCGGCAGCCGAGACGTCTCACGCCTGCGTATGGCGCACGCACTCGGTGACGACGTCCCGCAGGCTCCCCGTGCGCTCCATCAGCTCGCGCTGCACCCGGGCGCCGTTGCCGTCCCGCAGCACTTCCTCGCAGGCGGCCCGCGCCCGATCGAGGTCACCGGTGCCCGCGAGGGCCTCCTCGACGTGGTCCAGCAGGGCACGGACGACTGCCTCCGCGGGCATCCGCCGCATGGTCACGGGGTGCAGCAGCTCGCCCGTCAGGCCGGACCGGGCGGCCTGCCAGTCGGCCAGCCGCAGCAGGCTGACACTGTGGTCGAGCGGTTCGCGCCCTTCCCGCCACTCGCGGGCGGCGGTCTCGACGAGCCCGCGGGCGAGCATGGCGATCAGCACGGCGGTGCCGGAGTGCAGGCAGACGTCCGAGACCCGGATCTCCACCGTCGGGTACCGCTGGGACAGCCGGGCGTCGAAGTAGATCATCCCGTCGTCGAGGATGGCGCCCGTGGCCACCATGTCCGCGATCAGCCGGTGGTAGCGCTCGGCCGACCCGAAGATCTCCGTGGGACCGGCCGACGGCCAGCGCAGCCACACCCTGCTGCGATAGCTGCTGTAACCCGAGTCCTTGCCCTGCCAGAACGGCGAGTTCGCACTGATCGCCTTCAGGACCTGGAGCCAGGGCCGCAGTCGGTCGACGACCGCCACGCCCTCGTCCTCGGACTCGACCGAGACGTGCACATGGCAGCCCATGACGAGCTGTTCCCGGGTGGCGATGCCGTACTGGTCCGCCATCCACTGGTAGCGCCGGTTGACGCCGATGGCGGGGCTCACCGGCAGCGGGGAGGTGGCGAGCGCCGCGACCGTGCAGCCGATCTCCCCGGCGTGCCGGGCGGCCTCCTTGCGGCAGCGGACGATCTCCGCGCGCAGGCTCTCCATGGACGACTGCGGATGGGTGGCGAACTCCAGCATCTGCTCGTGGAGTTCCTTCTCGAAGACGTCCTGTTCCGCGTCGTCCTGTGCGGCCCTGGCGAGCACCGCTGCGGACAGTGCCCGCGGTTCCCCTGTCTCCGGATCGACCAGGAGGAGTTCTTCCTCCACTCCGACGGTGCGCACCCTGATGCCCGCCCTTCTGTGCCCCTGCCGCCTCGTACCACCGGGTTCTCCCGGCGGGTACGACCCTTAGTGCCCCTCACAGGCGGCGGGACACCTGGCGCGACGGCAGGACTTCACGGAGCGAACGGCGTCAGCCAGACCGTGGCCAGCGGAGGCAGGGTGATGCGGACACGGCCGTCCTCCCGTTTCACCGGATCCGGGTTGGTGACGCCGCTGCCCCCGTAGCGCGTGGCGTCGGTGTTGAGGCTCTCCTGCCAGGCGTCGGTCTCGTCCGGGACCCACAGGTCGTAGTCGTGCCGGACGACGGGGGAGAAGTTCGACACCGCGAGCAAGGGGTTGCGCTCGGCGTCGTACCGGAGGAACGCGAAGACGTTGTCGTCGGCCGAGTCCACCGCCACCCAGCGAAAGCCCTCCGGGCGGGTGTCGCACTGCCACAGCGCCGGGGTCGCCCGGTACGCCGCGTTGAGATCGCGGACCAGATCGCGCACGCCCCGGTGGTCGCCCGCCGAGTGGTAGCCGTCGTCGAGCAGCCACCACTCCGGCCCGTGCTCCACCGACCACTCGGCCCCCTGCGCGAACTCCTGCCCCATGAACAGCAGCTGCTTGCCGGGGTGGCTCCACATGAAGCCCAGATAGGCGCGGACGTTCGCGCGCCGCTGCCACCAGTCGCCCGGCGCCTTCGACACCAGTGCCTGCTTGCCGTGCACGACCTCGTCGTGGGAGATCGGCAGGACGTAGTTCTCGCTGTACGCGTACACCATCGAGAAGGTCATCTCATGGTGGTGGTACTTGCGGTGCACCGGCTCGTGGGAGAGGTACTCCAGCGAGTCGTGCATCCAGCCCATGTTCCACTTCAGCCCGAAACCGAGCCCGCCGGTGTCGGTGGGCCGGGTCACCCCGCCCCAGGCGGTGGACTCCTCCGCGATCGTGATCACGCCGGGGGCGCGCCGGTACACGGTCGCGTTCATCTCCTGGAGGAACCCCATGGCCGCCAGATCCTCCCGGCCGCCGTAGGCGTTGGGCTCCCACTGGCCGTCCTCGCGGGAGTAGTCGAGGTAGAGCATCGAGGCGACCGCGTCCACCCGCAGTCCGTCGATGTGGAACTCCTCGCACCAGTACACCGCGTTGGCCACGAGGAAGTTGCGCACCTCGGTGCGGGCGAAGTCGAACTCGTACGTGCCCCAGTCCGGGTGCTCGGCGCGCCGGTCGTCCCCGGGCTCGTACAGCGGGTCCCCGTCGAACCGGGCCAGCGCCCAGTCGTCCTTCGGGAAGTGCGCCGGGACCCAGTCCATGATCACGCCGATGCCGGCCCGGTGGCAGGCGTCGACGAAGTACCGGAAGTCGTCCGGAGAGCCCAGCCGCGCGGTCGGCGCGTAGAACCCCGTGACCTGGTAGCCCCAGGAGCCGTGGAAGGGGTGCTCGGCGACCGGCATCAGTTCGACGTGCGTGAAGCCGAGGTCCTTGACGTAGGCGGGAAGTTCCTCGGCGAGCTGCCGGTAGCCCAGCCCCGGGCGCCAGGACGCCAGATGCACCTCGTACACCGAGAACGGCGCCTCGTGCACCGGCGTGTCCGCGCGGTGCGCCATCCACTCGGCGTCGCCCCACTCGTAGTGCGAGGCCGTCACGATCGACGCCGTGTTCGGCGGTTCCTCCGTGCGGCGCGCCATCGGGTCCGCCTTGAGGAAGCGGTGGCCGTACCGGGAGTGGATCTCGAACTTGTAGGCGGTGCCCTCGCCGACGCCCGGCAGGAACAGCTCCCACACCCCGGAGGCGCCCAGGGACCGCATCGGGAACTGCGTACCGTCCCAGTGGGTGAAGTCCGCGGCGACCCGCACGCCCTGAGCGTTCGGCGCCCACACCGTGAACCGGGTGCCGGTCACGCCCTCGTGGGTCATCGGCTGCGCGCCGAGCGCCTGCCACAGCTGCTCGTGCCGGCCTTCGCGGATCAGGTGCAGGTCGAGCTCGCCGAGCGCGGGCAGGAAGCGGTACGGGTCGTGCGTCTCCTGCTCGCCGTCCTCATAGGCGACGTGCAGCAGGTACTCGGGGATCTCCGCCAGCGGCAGCACGCCCGAGAAGAGACCGTCGCCCTCCGAGGCGAGGGCTGTGCGCTTCCCGCCGATCACGACGCTCACGGAACGGGCGAAGGGCCGCAGCGCCCGGAACACGATCCCGCCGGGCACCGGGTGGGCGCCCAGCAGCGCGTGCGGGTCGTGGTGGGCGCCCGCCAGCAGGCGGCCGCGGTCCTCCGGACTCAGGGCGGGCGCGCTCGTGCTCGGGACCGGGCCGGCCGGCTCCTTGATTGAGGTGTCACGCAGGGCCACGGCTCAGTCTCCTCTCACAGCGAGGCGCTCGATCGCCGCCATCGGTACAGGCAGCCAGTCGGGGCGGTGCCGTGCCTCGTACAGCACCTCGTACACGGCCCGGTCCGTCTCGTAGGCGCGGAGCAGTCCGTGTTTCTTGCGGGGGTCCCAGCCGGCTCGGGCGGCATAGCCCGCGCAGTAGGCCTCGCGGCAGCGACGCGCCCACTCCGGCCGCCAGGGGCGGCGCTGCCGGGCGGCGTAGTCGAACGAGCGCAGCATCCCGGCGATGTCCCGCACGGGGGAGTGGGCGCTGCGCCGTTCGGAGAGCGGCCGGGACGGCTCGCCCTCGAAGTCGATGACGAACCATTCGCGGCCGGCCCGCAGCACCTGGCCCAGGTGCAGGTCGCCGTGGATGCGCTGGGCGGGCGGACCGGCATCGCAGGTCGTGAGGGCGGCGAACGCGGTCCGCAGGCCCGGCACGAACGGCTGGAGCGCGGGCACACAGTGCGCGGCGGCGTCCAGCCGCTCGGTCATCGCCGTCGCCGTACGCCCGTTCTCCCCGGGCGCGCCGACCGGGAAGGCCGAGGCCAGCGCGAGGTGCACGTCCGCCGTCGCCGCGCCCAGCGCCCGGGCCTGCACCGTGAAGTCGTCGCCTGCGGCCAGGGCGTGCAGCGCGAGCGTCCAGCCGTCGGAGGCGTCCCGCAGATACGGCTGGAGCACGCCGAGCGTGGCCTTGAACGGATGCTTCGTCTGGAACCAGGCCACCGGCGCGGGGACGCGGTGGCAGCCCTGACGGACCAGCGCGCCCGGCACCTCCAGGTCCGGATTGACACCCGGCTGGATCCGCCGGAAGACCTTCAGGATGTACTCGTCGCCGTACACCAGCGAGGAGTTGGACTGCTCCGCGTCCAGCAGCCGCGGCACCAGTCCGGCGGGCACCCGCTGGTCCGGGTCGCAGTCGAAGCGCAGGGGTCCCACGGTGCCGGGGAGCCGCAGCCGGTCCAGGAGCAACTGGGCCGAGCGGGGGTCGTGCAGCGCGTCGTAGACCGTCAGGCCGGCCAGCGGCCCGTCCTGCACCCGTCCGATGAGCGCCCGGCCGAGGCGCGGTGACGGGTGCTCCCGTACGCCGAGCAGCAGCTGGTAGCAGTCGCCGGCCGGGAGGGCCCCGCCGGGCGAGGGCACGCCCGTGTGACCGGCGTGCACCAGCAGGTGCAGACGGCCGGGGAACAGCTCGGTCATCGACAGCAGGCCGAGCTCGGTGACGGGCCGGTCCTTGCCCGCGAACCAGCGCTGTCGCGGCAGCCAGTCACGCAGCAGCGCGCCGAGCGACTCCATGGGCTCGGCCAGGCGCGTGAGGCCCGGGCGGACGGATGCCGTCTTCGGCATGGTCACGCCTCCTTTCGTCGGCGCGTGCTCACAGTCGCCTGCCGATGCGGGACGCGACGCGGTTGAGCCGGAACCAGTAGAAGCCGTGGCCCCCTAGGGTCAGCAGGTACGGCAGCTCGCCGATGGCGGGGAAGCGGACCCCGCCGAACAGCTCCACCGGGTGCCGCCCGGCGAACTCGCGCAGATCGAGTTCGGTGGGCTGGGCGAAGCGGGCGAAGTTGTTCACGCACAGCACCAGGTCGTCCTCGTACTCGCGCAGGAAGGCCAGCACCGCCGGGTTGGAGGAGGGAAGTTCGGTGTAGGTACCGAGACCGAAGGCGGGGTTCTGCTTGCGGATCTCGATCATGCGGCGGGTCCAGTGCAGCAGCGACGAGGGCGACGACATGGACGCCTCGACGTTGGTGACCTGATGGCCGTAGACCGGGTCCATGATCGCCGGCAGGAAGAGGCGGCCCGGATCGCAGGTGGAGAAGCCGGCGTTGCGGTCCGGCGTCCACTGCATCGGCGTGCGGACCGCGTCGCGGTCGCCGAGCCAGATGTTGTCGCCCATGCCGATCTCGTCGCCGTAGTAGAGGATCGGTGAACCGGGGAGGGCCAGCAGGAGCGCGGTGAACAGCTCGATGGTGTGCCGGTCGTTGTCCAGCAGGGGCGCGAGGCGGCGCCGGATGCCGATGTTGGCGCGCATGCGGGGGTCCTTGGCGTACTCGGCCCACATGTAGTCGCGCTCTTCGTCGGTGACCATCTCGAGCGTGAGCTCGTCGTGGTTGCGCAGGAACATCCCCCACTGGCAGCCCGAGGGGATGGCCGGGGTCTTGGCCAGGATCTCGGAGACGGGGTAGCGGGATTCCCGGCGGACGGCCATGAAGATGCGCGGCATGACCGGGAAGTGGAAGGCCATGTGGCACTCGTCGCCGCCGGCGGCGTAGTCGCCGAAGTAGTCGACGACGTCCTCCGGCCACTGATTGGCCTCGGCCAGCAGCACGGTGTCCGGGTACTGGGCGTCGATCTCGCGGCGGACCCGTTTGAGGAACGCGTGGGTGGCGGGCAGGTTCTCGCAGTTGGTGTCCTCGGCCGCGTACAGGTACGGCACGGCGTCCAGCCGGAACCCGTCGATGCCCAGGTCCAGCCAGAACTTCAGCGCGGCCAGGATCTCCTCCTGGACGCGCGGGTTCTCGTAGTTGAGGTCCGGCTGGTGCGAGAAGAAGCGGTGGAAGAAGTACTGGCCCCGCACCGGGTCGTGGGTCCAGTTCGACGTCTCGGTGTCGACGAAGATGATCCGCGCGTCCGGATAACCCTTGTCGTCGTCGGCCCACACGTAGTAGTCGCCGTAGGGCCCGTCGGGATCCTTCCTCGACTCCTGGAACCACGGGTGCTGGTCGCTGGTGTGGTTCATGACGAAGTCGATGATCACGCGCATGCCACGCTGGTGGGCGGCGTCGACGAACTCCACGAAGTCGGCGAGGTCGCCGAACTCCGGCAGTACGGCCGTGTAGTCGGCGACGTCGTAACCGCCGTCGCGCAGGGGGGACTTGAAGAACGGGGGCAGCCACAGGCAGTCGACGCCGAGCCACTGGAGGTAGTCGAGTTTGGCGGTCAGACCCTTCAGGTCACCGACGCCGTCGCCGTCGCTGTCCTGGAACGAGCGGACGAGCACCTCGTAGAAGACGGCGCGCTTGAACCAGTCCGGGTCCCGGTCCCGGGCAGGAGTGTCCTCGAAGGTGTCCAGCACGGGCTCGTTCACGGTCATGACGCTCCTGTCCCTCCGTTCGCCCCCGCGGCGGGCGGTGACAGGACGTGGAAGACGTGCGCGGGAGCCCGCCCCGGCTCCAGGCGCACGTAGTTGTTCCCGCTCCAGTGGTAGGTCTCGCCGGTGAGCTCGTCGCGCACCGGAACCGACTCGTGCCAGTCCAGGCCGAGTTGCGGCATGTCCAACGAGACCGTGGCCTCCTGGGCGTGGTGCGGGTCGAGATTGGCGACCACCAGGACGACGTCGGACCCGGTGCGCTTGCTGTACGCGATGAGCGCGTCGTTGTCGGTGTGGTGGAAGCGGAGGTTCCTGAGCCGGTGCAGCGCGGGGTGTTCCCGCCGGATGGTGTTGAGCCTGGTCAGCAGCGGGGTCAGGGTGCGGCCCTCGCGTTCGGCGGTGACCCAGTCACGGGGCCTGAGCTGGTACTTCTCCGAGTCGAGGTACTCCTCGCCGCCCTCCCTGAGCGGGGTGTTCTCGCACAGCTCGTAGCCGGAGTAGATGCCCCAGGTCGGGGAGAGGGTCGCGGCGAGCACGGCCCGGACCTCGAAGGCGGGCCGGCCGCCGGTCTGGAGGTAGTCGTGCAGGATGTCGGGGGTGTTGGTGAAGAAGTTGGGCCGCATATAGGAGGCGGCCTCGCCCGACAGCTCGGTGAGGTACTCGGTCAGTTCCTGCTTGGTGTTGCGCCAGGTGAAGTAGGTGTAGGACTGCTGGAAGCCGATCTGGGCCAGGGTGTGCATCATCGCCGGGC
>NZ_BAABET010000003.1:0-845258 GCF_039540295.1 Streptomyces venetus | reverse complement strand
CAAAGGAACCTCGTCCCAGCCTGATGGCCGGAGACGGGGTATCAACATATCTGGCGTTGACTTTTGGCACGCTGTTGAGTTCTCAAGGAACGGTCGCTTCCTTTGTACTCACCCTCTCGGGCTTTCCTCCGGGCGCTTCCCTTCGGTCTTGCGTTTCCGACTCTATCAGATCTTTCCGATCCGATTTCCTCGGTGCTTTCCAGGTTCCCGCTTTCGCGTTTCCCTTTCCGGCGGTTCCGACTCTATCAGATCCTTTCGGGCCTGATCCCCAGTCAGCGGGGGTTGTCTTTGCGGCTGTTGGGCCGTTCCGACGTGTCCAACCTTAGCGCGCTCACTCGGCGATTCCAAAATCGAGTCGTCGAGTCCCAATTCGAATTGAATTCGGGCACGCCGAAAACAACCCCGCTGGGAGTGATCTTGCTGGTGGTTGGATGCCGCTCGTGCGGCGGAAGTGCTGCCGAAGAACCGTTACGGCTCTGTGGCAACCCGAAGAACTCTACGGATCGGGCAGGGGGCTGTCAAGCGGTCCCTGTCAAGATCTTTTGTTGTGCCGTCAGTCCAGGTCTGAGAGGCGTCCGCCGGCGTCCGGCTGGTCGTCCTCGACCCTGCGCAGGAGGCGAGTCAGGACTTCGCCGAGCGCGGCGCGCTCCTTCGGGGCCAGGTCCTGGAGCAGGTCCTCCTCGAAGACCGTCGCCAGGCGCATTGCCTCCAGCCACTTCTCACGCCCCTCGGATGTCAGCTCCACGATGACTCGTACGCGGTTCGTCTCGTCTCGCTCCCGGGTTACCAACCCTTCGCCGACCATGCGATCGATCCTGTGCGTCATGGCGGCCGGGGTCAGTCCGAGGCGCTTGGCCAGGTCGCTCGGGCCCAGACGGTAGGGGGCTCCGGAGAGGACGAGGGCCTTGAGGACCTCCCACTCGGCGTTGCTGATGCCGAGGGCCGAGGTCTGGCGGCCGTAGGCGACGTTCATACGGCGGTTCAGGCGGGACAGCGCCGAGACGATCTGCTCGACCTGGGGGTCGAGGTCCTGGAACTCGCGCTGGTACGCGGCGATCTGCTCTTCGAGGGTCGGCTCGCTGGGGCCGGGGGTGTCGCCCATGTGCGCAGTATCGCACGCCTGTTCTTTGCCTTGAAGTCCTTGGGTATGTACTCTTTAGCTTCGAACTTTAGTTTCGAAGTCTTCACTCCTAACTTGTGAGAGAGGTGAACGTGACCAGGGCGATGGGCGCAGCGATGCGCCGGATTCACGTGGGTAACGCACTCAGCGCGTTCGGGCTCGGCTTCACGGTCCCGTACCTGTACGTCTACGTGGCGCAGGTGCGAGGGCTGGGAGCCATGACGGCGGGTCTCGTACTCGCCGTCTTCGCTGTGGCCGCGCTGATCGTGCTGCCGTTCGCCGGGCGTGCCATCGTCCGGCGCGGCCCGCTGCCGGTGTTGCTCGCCGCCCTGGTCACCGCCGCTCTGGGTGCGCTCAGTCTGGGGATCGCGAGCAGCGCGGCGGCCGTGCTGGTGTCGGCCTCCCTGCTGGGGGCCGGGCAGGCGGTGACGCAGCCGGCGCTGGCGACGATGATCGTGGACTGCTCGTCGGCGGAGACGCGGTCGCGGGCGTTCGCCATGCAGTTCTTCCTGCAGAACCTCGGGCTCGGTGTCGGTGGCCTCATCGGTGGTCATCTCGTCGACACCACGAGCGCCGCCTCCTTCACTCTGCTGTTCGCGATCGAGGCGGCGATGTTCCTGTTGCTGGTCGTGGTGATGACGACCGTGCGGATGCCGCACGCGCCGCGGATCGGGGAGGCGCCCGTGTCGGCCGGGCGGAACAGCTGGAAGCAGCTGTTGGGCAACCGGGCCATGGTGCAGCTGTGCGTGCTGGGCTTCGTGCTGTTCTTCGCCTGCTACGGGCAGTTCGAGTCGGGGCTGAGCGCGTACGGGGTCGAGGCCGCCGGGATATCGACGTCGGCGCTGGGGACCGCGCTGGCTGCGAACACGCTGATGATCGTCGTCGCGCAGTTCGCCGTGCTGCGGTTCGTGGAGCGGCGCCGGCGGTCGCGGGTGATCGCGGTCGTGGGGCTGATCTGGGCCGTGGCGTGGGCCGTGGCCGGGTACGCGGGGCTCGGGCACGGGAGCCAGGAGATGGCGACGGCCGCGTTCGTCTCGACGTACGCCCTGTTCGGGCTGGGTGAGGCGATGCTGTCGCCGACGGTCGCGCCGCTGGTCGCGGATCTCGCGCCGGAGGGGATGGCCGGGCAGTACAACTCCGCGTTCGCCCTGGTCAAGCAGCTCGCGCTGGCCGTCGGGCCGGCGGTGGGCGGGCCGCTCGGGGCCTCGCTGCACGCGCCGTACATCCTGGCGTTCCTGGTGTTCTCCCTGGGGATCACCGTCCTTGCGCTGCGGTTGGGGCGGCAGCTCACGGACGTGCAGGACCAGCCGTGGGTCGCGAAGAGCCGGGTCGTGGCGCGGGGTGGGGCGCCCGTTTCGGCGGACGTCTGATCCTCCGTCGCCGATCCGGACCCGCGCCTACGGCAGCTGGGTGCGCGGCAGGGCGAACTCGCACCAGACCGCCTTGCCGCCGCCGGGTGTCCGGCGGCATCCCCAGTTCGACGCGATCGTGGCGACGATGGCGATGCCGCGGCCCGATTCGTCGCCCGGTTCCGCGCGGCGGCGTCTGGGGAGGTGGTCGTCGCCGTCGGTGACCTCGATGATCAGGCGGCGGTCGGTGCGGCGCAGGCGCAGCCGCATCGGCGGGGTGCCGTGCTGGAGGGAGTTGGCGACCAGTTCGCTGGTGGCGAGGACTCCCAGGTCGTGCAGGTCGGCGGGGAAGCGCCAGCTGGTGAGGACGCCGGAGGCGAAGGCACGCGCGCGGGGGGCCGCTTCGACGCCGCCGAGGAGTTCCAGGGCGGCGTTGCGGAAGAGCTCGCCCTCGGGGCCGGTGCGGGCCGGGTGCTGGAGGACCAGGACGGCCACGTCGTCGTCGTGGTCGGGGGTGACACCGGCGGAACGGACCAGGCGGTCGCAGACGACCTGGGGGGTGCCGGTGGCGCCGGACAGGGCGCGTTCCAGGGCGGCGATGCCCTCGTCCAGGTCGGCGTCGCGGCGTTCGACCAGGCCGTCCGTGTAGAGGACGGCCGTGGAGCCGGGGCTGAGGGGGATCGAGCCGGAGGTGTGCATCCAGCCGCCGGTGCCGAGCGGGGGGCCGGTGGGTTCCTCGGCGCGCAGGACCGTGCCGTTCTCGTCGCGGACCAGGATGGGGAGGTGGCCGGCCGAGGCGTAGACCAGCTTGCCCTCGTTCGGGTCGTGGACCGCGTACGCGCAGGTGGCGATCTGGTTGGCGTCGATCTCGGCTGCCAGGCCGTCGAGGAGCTGGAGGACCTCGTGGGGTGGGAGGTCGAGGCGGGCGTAGGCGCGGACCGCTGTGCGGAGCTGGCCCATGACGGCTGCCGCCCGGACGCCGCGGCCCATGACGTCGCCGATGACCAGGGCTGTGCGGCCGCCGCCCAGGGTGATGACGTCGTACCAGTCGCCGCCGACCGCGGCCTCGGTGCCGCCGGGGTGGTAGGTGGCGGCGATGCGCAGGTCATCGGGCTCTTCGAGTTCCTGGGGGAGCAGGGATCTCTGGAGGGTCACCGCGGTTTCGCGTTGGCGGCGTTCGCTGGTGCGCAGGCGTTCCGCGGCTTCGGCGTGGTCGGTGACGTCGGTGGCGAAGACGAGGACGCCGCGGCCGTTGCTGCCGCCCTTGCCGTCGCCCTGGGCGACCGGGGTGCAGGTGAAGGTGTAGGAGCGGCCGTCGGGGGCCTTGCGGGACTTCACCGTGCGCGGCTTGCCGCTGCGCTGGACCTGGTCCAGGAGGGGGAACAGGCCGAGGGCGTCCAGTTCGGGGAGGGCCTCGCGGGCGCGTTCGCCCAGGGGGCGTGCGCCGAAGGCGGTCCGGTAGGCGTCGTTGACGTAGGCGATGCGGTGGTCGGGGCCGTGGACCAGGGCGACGAGGGACGGGACCCGGTCGAGGACCTCGCGCACCCGCAGTTCGTCGACGGCGGGTACCGGCGGTGCCTCGTCGGTCACTTGTTCGGCACGGGCGGCGGGCACGGAGCCTTCCCCCTGCCGGTCCGGGGAGGCCGTCTGCTCGGTCCGCGCTGCGGCGCGGCGCTGCGTTCCGGGGAGCCGGGCGCTCCAGCGCGTGAAGTTCACGAATCCTTGCCTCGTGTAGTCGTCGGCGGCCGGCACCGGAACCGGCCGGGGCCCCGGGGGCCCGCACCGGGGCGAGCGGTGGCACACCCGCGGTGGAGGACCAGTCTGGCAGTGTGCCGACCGGGCCAACATCCGTCAGACGCCGGGCCGGCCGATGGAGTTCCTGGGTCCGGTCAGGACGACCCCTTCGGGTTGTGCGAGGGGTCCTGGGGAGGCTTTCCACCGGCCGCGAGTTCGAACTCCGCCCGGGGGTGTTCGAGTGAACCCAGCGAGACGATCTCCCGTTTGAACAATCCGGCCAGGGCCCATTCGGCGAGCACGCGCGCCTTGCGGTTGAAGGTGGGCACGCGGCTGAGGTGGTAGGCGCGGTGCATGAACCAGGCGGGGTAGCCCTTGAGCTTGCGTCCGTAGACGTGGGCGACGCCCTTGTGCAGGCCCAGGGAGGCGACCGAGCCGACGTAGGCGTGTTCGTACGTCGTCAGGGGCTCACCGCGCAGGGTGTGCACGATGTTGTCGGCGAGGACCTTGGCCTGGCGGAGGGCGTGCTGGGCGTTGGGGGCGCACTCGCGGCCGGTCTCCGCCGCGGTGACGTCGGGGACGGCGGCCGCGTCTCCCGCCGCCCACGCGTGCGTGGTGCCCTCGATGGTCAGTTCCGGCGTGCACTTCAGCCGGCCGCGGTCGTTGCGGTGCAGGTCGGTGGCGGCGAGCAGCGGGTGGGGTTTCACGCCGGCCGTCCAGACGACTGTTCGAGTGGGGAAGCGGGCTCCGTCGCTGAGGACGGCGACCCGGTCCGCGCAGGAGTCCAGACGGGTCCGCAGGCGTACGTCGATGTTGCGGCGGCGCAGTTCGGTGACGGTGTAGCGGCCCATCTCCTCGCCCACCTCGGGCAGGATGCGGTCCGAGGCCTCGACGAGGATCCACTTCATGTCCTCGGGCTGGACGTTGTGGTAGTAGCGCGCGGCGTAGCGGGCCATGTCCTCCAGTTCGCCGAGTGCCTCGACGCCCGCGAAGCCGCCGCCGACGAAAACGAAGGTGAGGGCCGCGTCGCGGATCGCGGGGTCGCGGGTGGAGGAGGCGATGTCCATCTGTTCGATGACGTGGTTGCGCAGGCCGATGGCTTCCTCGAGGGTCTTGAAGCCGATGCCGTGGTCGGCGAGGCCGGGAATCGGCAGGGTGCGCGAGACGGAGCCGGGGGCGAGGACGAGTTCGTCGTACGGGAGCAGCTGTCCGCCCGTGCCCTCCTCCTCGGTGGCGAGGGTGGCGACGGTGGCGGTGCGTTTCGCGTGGTCGACGGCAGTGGCCTCGCCGATGACGATGCGGCACCGGTCGAGGACGCGGCGCAGCGGTACGACGACGTGGCGGGGTGAGATGGCGCCGGCGGCGGCCTCGGGGAGGAACGGCTGGTACGTCATGTACGGGTCGGGGGTGACGACCGTGATCTCGGCCTCGTCCCGCTCCAGTTCCCGTTTCAGTCTGCGCTGGAGGCGCAGGGCCGTGTACATCCCGACGTAGCCACCACCGACAACGAGAATGCGCGCACGTTCCTTCACCATCCCATGACGCACCCGCCGCTTGCGTTTGTCCACAGCCTCGACGAATTGTGTGACCGGAGCGGGAGAGCGCGCGGAGTTGGCCGGAATCGCAAGCTGCTCTCGATTCCCGCAGGTCAGCAGGGGTGGTGTGGGGCGTGCGCGGGGGCACATTCAGGACGTATGCGGTCCGTACTCCGATCGGTGGGCGCTCCGTGCGGAACGTGCCCCTTCTGAATTGACTCCCTCTCAACTATGTTCGTGTGTCGACGGGGTGTAGGGGGATGTGCTCACCGGGTCCGCGACGGCGGGCCGCGGAACCGGGCCGGTTCCCACGTCCCGGCATCGAATGGCGGGGAGAGTCTCCGGGGGGAGACGTCATTACCGGGGGAATGCGTATGCATGTTCAGGATTCTCATTGGTCGTCCGCATCTGCTCTCGCGGCGGGTGGCGTGACGATGAGCGCGGCGACGGGCAACGGACGCGGGCACGGAGCGCGGACGACGCCACTGCGCGTGGACGCACAGCGCAATCTGGAGCACGTCCTGCGGGCGGCGCGCGAGGTCTTCGGCGAGCTGGGGTACGGCGCGCCGATGGAGGACGTGGCCCGGCGCGCGCGGGTCGGTGTGGGCACGGTGTACCGGCGGTTCCCGAGCAAGGACGTCCTGGTGCGGCGGATAGCCGAGGAGGAGACCTCCCGGCTGACCGACCAGGCACGGGCGGCCCTCGGGCAGGAGGACGAGCCGTGGTCGGCGCTGTCGCGTTTCCTGCGCACGTCGGTGGCCTCGGGTGCCGGACGGCTGCTGCCGCCGCAGGTGCTGCGGGTCTCGGTGGGCGAGGACGGGCCCGGCGGCGCGCGGGTGCCGCAGCAGCGGACGCAGCCGGGCGCCACGGAGCTGCGGCTGGTGCCGGAGGAGCCGGTGGCGGTCGCCGCGGTGCCGGCGCCCGTGGTCGGCGCGGACGACGACGCAGGGGCGTCGGCGCTGCTCGAGGTCGTGGGTCAGCTCGTGGAGCGGGCGCGTGCGGCGGGTGAGCTGCGGCCGGACGTGTCGGTGTCGGACGTCCTGCTGGTGATCGCGACGGCCGCGCCCTCGCTGCCGGACGCGGCGCAGCAGGCGGCCGCCTCGGCCCGGCTGCTGGACATCCTGCTGGAGGGGCTGCGGTCACGCCCGGCGTGAGCTTCCGCGCTCGGAACGGGGTTTCCGGGCTCGGAGGGGGACTTCCGGGCCCGGGGCGACGGGGAATCATTCCCCGAACGAGTGACAGCTAGTACTGGCGTGCGGCACGTCCCCACGGATGAGTGATGATCCGAATTCCGGGGTCCCGACCAGAAGCCGTTATGGCACTCTGACCCGGTGGTCTGGACGTGTTGGGCGGCTGGCGGGGGCTTTCCGCGATGAGCGTTGACGGGCGGGACGAGTCGAGCGGCAGCGGTGACGCCACAGCCGACGGCTCGGTGCCGCCGCAGCGTGCGTGGCACGAGGACAGTGTCCTGCCGCCGCCGCGCGAGCTGCCGCCCTCCGACGCCCAGCTCATCGACCGGATGCGCTCGGGCGACGACACGGCGTACGAGGAGCTGTACCGGCGTCACGCGCCCGCCGTGCGCCGGTACGCCCGGACCTGCTGCCGTGACGCCCACACCGCGGACGACCTGACCGCGGAGGTCTTCGCCCGCATGCTCCAGGCGGTGCGCGGCGGCTCCGGCCCCGAGCAGGCCGTACGCGCGTACCTGCTCACCTCCTTACGCCGCGTCGCGGCCTCCTGGACGAGGTCGGCACGGCGGGAGCAGCTCGTCGAGGACTTCGCGGTGTTCGCCGCCCGGTCCGCACCCGGCTCCGACGTCTCCGACGACGACGCGCCGGAACTCGGCGCGGACGTCCGGGCGATGCACGAGGCCGACCGGTCCATGGCGATGCGGGCCTTCCGCTCGCTGCCGGAGCGGTGGCAGGCCGTGCTGTGGCACACCGAGGTCGAGGACGAGTCGCCCAGCGAGGTCGCCACGCTCTTCGGGCTGGACGCCAACGGCACACGCGTCCTCGCCAGCCGGGCCCGCGAGGGCCTCAGGCAGGCCTACCTCCAGGCCCATGTCAGCGCCACGCTCACCGGCGACGAGGCGTGCGCGCGCTACGCCGACCAGCTCGGCACGTACGCCCGTGGCCGGCTGCGCACCCGCGCCGAGCGGGGACTGCGCAAGCACCTGGAGGAGTGCGCCAGGTGCCGGCTGGCCGCGCTGCAGATCGAGGAGGTCGCCGGGGGCATCCCCGCCGTGGTGCCGGTCGCCGTCATCGGCTGGTTCGGCGCCGCCGGGTACGCCAAGGCGGCCGGGCTCATCGCCAAAGGTGCGGGCGCGGCCGGGGCGGCCGCGGCGGGCGGAGCGGCCTCGGGCGGGGCGAGTGGCGGGACGGCGGCGGCCGGTGCCGGTGCGGCCGGTGCTTCCGGAGGGGCCGGAAGCGGTGGCGGTGGCGGTGGGGTGGCGTCCGAGGGGGTGGGCGCACCCCTGAAGGCCGGTATCGCGGCCGGTGTGGTCGCCGTGGGCGTCGCGGTCGCCGTGGTGCTGGCACTGGCGGGGAACGACAAGCCCGACGGCGAGGCGGCGACGGCCCCTTCCCCGTCGTCGCCGGCGCTCCTGCCGGGCGATCCCACTCCCGCTCCCTCCTCTCCTTCTCCTCCTTCGGGTCCGTCGAGTCCTTCGGATCCTTCGGGTCGGGAACCCGGTCCGCGGCCGCCGGCGATCGTGCCGGTGGGCGCCGAGACCCCCGTGCCGGCACCGACACCGGCTCCCACACCCAGCTCCTCGTCCGCACCGTCCTCCGGCCCGGCACCGGCTCCCAGCCCGCCGCCCGCGTCCGCGTCCCCGAGGCCGACGCCACCCCCGGCCCCCGCGCCCACCCCACCACCCGTGCCCGCCCCGGCCGTCTACCAGTGGAGCGAACTGTCGTACGACATCAGCGGCGACGGCAGCGAGCCCGAGATGCGGATCGGCTCGAGCAGCTGGGTCTGGCAGCGGTCCGGCCTGTCGGTCGGCGACCGGCGGTACCCGCACGGCGTGACCGTGCACGGCCGCTCCTCCGTCACCATCGACCTCAACCGCGACTGCTCCTCGTACGAGGCGCTCCTCGGCGTGGACGACATGACGCTGAGGCTCGGCGAGGTGTCCTTCTCCGTCTACGCCGACGGAACCCTGCTGTGGCGGTCCACCCCGGTCGAAGGGGGTGACCCGGCGAGGCCGGTGCATGTGGACCTCACCGGCCGCAGCACCGTACGGCTCGTCGTGGAACCGCACGGTGTTCTCGACGGCGTGGCCTTGGCGGACTGGGCCGAGTCGAGGTTCACCTGCGGTTAGCGGCCACCGGGCCCACCCGCGTACGAGCCGCGTGCCTCGTCCAACTCGCACAGCACGTCGTCGGCGGTGAGCTGGGCGCCCCGGGCCCGCTCCGCATCGCACCGGACACCGCCCAGGGCGGCGCGGGCGGCGGCCGTGGCCCGTTCCGCGTGGGCGCGTTCCGGCATGGGGCGGGGACGGCCGCCCCGCCAGTGGTCCCCGGCACCGAGCAGCCGGGCCGCGCGCGCGAAGTCGCCGGAATCGGCCAGCAGCCATGCCGCGCTGTCCACGACCGTGGCCCGGATCGTGTCGGAGCAGCGCTTCTCCACCGCCTCACGCAGGGCCCCGGCCAGTTTGACCAGCGCGGGCTCCGGACCGGACTCACTCGCCGTGATCACGGCGTCGATGAGATCCAGCATCACCATGAACTGGGGCGGCGGGGTGCCACGCCCGGTCTCCGCGCGGGCCTCCTCGCACAGCGCCCGAGCCCGCGCCATATGTCCCTCCTCCCACGCCATCTGGGCCCGCAACAGCAGGACGAACGCCTTGGAGTCCGCCACGGCGTACCGGTCGGCGGCGGCGCTCGCCTCGTCCAGCGCCGTCAGCGCGGCCGGCCGGTCCCCCGCGCGGTAGGCGATCTCGCCGAGCCGTGCGATGAGGAACGGCGACTCGGCGTACGCGCCCACCTCGTAGGCGAGCCGCAGCGCCTCCTCGTACTCCCCCTTGGCCTCCTCGAAGCGGCTGCGCGCCATGGCCGTCTCGCCGGCCGCGCTGCACACCTGCGCCCGTAGCCAGCGGTCCCCGGAGCGGTTGCTGAGCAGGCGCAGCTCCGCGAGGTCGTCGTCGACGCCTGTCAGGTCGCCAGGAGAGTCGATGACCATGTGGGTGCGGAACATCAGGGCGACGGCGGTCTCCCAGTCCCCGCCGTGGGCACGGCAGTTGGCGACGACAGAGTCCATGACGCCCCGGATGTCACCCTGCCAGCCCACGAAGGGGGAGATCACCGGCCAGACGAGCCCCGGGACCCGGGCCGCCTGCGGTCCGCCCGCCTCGAAGTACGCCCACAAGCGGGTCACGTACGACCGCCGCTCCTCCACGAACGCCTCCATGGGCCGGGCCTCGGCCATGAAGAACAGATGCAGCATGCGCAGATCCATCCGCAGGGCAGCCAGCGGGTGCCCCGCCTCCCCGTCCGGCAGGGCGAGGAAGTGCTCGGCGGGATCAGGCAGGTCCTCTTCCTCAGGGGAGGGCACCCGGCCCAGTACGTCGATCCCCACCCCCAGGCGCAGGATCCGGTCGAGCCACTCCATGCCCTCGTGCCGGTAGTTCCGCAGCCACCAGAACCAGCCCATGGCCACGGCGAGGGCAGCCGCCTCCCGCTCGTCCCCGCCCGCGAGGGCCCGGTCGAGGGCGGCACGGATGTTGTCGTGCTCGGTCTCCAGCCGGGAGATCCACGGCAGTTGCCCGGCGGAGCGCAGCAGCGGATCGGCCCGCTCGACGAGCGCCCGCGCCCAGGCACGATGCCGGAGTTCGGCCTGCGCGCGCAGCCCGGGGACTTCGGCGGCGCGCTCGACCGCGTACTCGTGGATGGTCTCCAGCATCCGGTACCGCATGCCGCCGGAGCCGTCCCTCGCGCAGGGGGCGGCCACGACCAGGGACTTGTCGACGAGCGCACCGATCAGCTCGGCCGCGGCCCCGGTGCACACGGCCTCCGCCGCGTCCAGGTCCCAGCCGCCCGCGAACACGGACACCTCGCACAGCACCGTCCGCTCGGCCTCGTCGAGCAGGTCCCACGACCAGTCGACGACGGCACGCAGGGTCTGCTGACGGGGCAGGACCGTACGGCTCCCGGAGGTGAGGAGGCGGAAGCGGTCGTCGAGCCGGTCGGCGATCTGGCGGGGTGTGAGCAGCCGGAGCCGGGCCGCCGCCAGTTCGATGGCGAGCGGCAGCCCGTCCAGGCGGCCGCAGATCTCCGCCACCGCCCGCTCGTCCCGGAGCACGGCGTCGGCATCGGGCCGGACGGCGGCGGCGCGCTCCGCGAACAGCCGGCGGGCGTGGTCGGGCCGCAGGGGCTCGACCGGCCGCACCGACTCCCCCGGCACGCCCAGGGGTTCCCGGCTGGTCGCGAGGATCCTAAGCCCCGGGCAGCGGGTCAGGAGGGTCTCGGCGAGATGCGCGGCGGCCCCGATGACATGCTCGCAGTTGTCGAGGATCAGGAGGGGGCTGCGCGGCGCGCAGTACTCGACGAGCAGGGCGACCGGGTCGTCCTGCACGGCCGTCAGCTCGCTTGTCATCAGCACGGTCTCGCGCAGTCCGAGCGCGCTGACCACCGCGCCCGGCACCGCCTCCGGCCGGTCGAGCGGGGCGAGCTCGGCCAGCCACGCCTGCGGGAGCCCGGCGGCGGCTTCCTCGGCGAGACGGGTCTTTCCGGAGCCGCCCGGTCCGGTGAGGGTGACGAGGCGGGCCCTGTGCATGTCGGAACGGATGGCGTCGATCTCGGGTTCCCGGCCGACGAAGGAGGTCAGACGGGGGCGGAGGTTCCCGGTGCGCTCGGGCGGGGCGGGGTGTGCGGGTGGCTCGGGGTGTGCGGGTGGCGGTCCGCCGTCGGTCTCGGAAGAGGTGAGCAGGTCGGCGTGCAGGGTGCGGAGTTGGGGGCCTGGGTCGGTGCCGAGGCCCTCCGCGAGGGCGCGGCGGACGGATTCGTAGGCGGCGAGGGCGTCGGCTGTTCTGCCGGTGTCGCGCAGGGCGCGGATGAGAAGGGCGTGCAGCGGTTCGTCGTACGGGTGCACGGCGGTCAGTTCGCGCAGTTCCGGTACGACGTCACGCGCGCGGCCCAGCCGGAGGCGGGCCTCAGCCCGCGCCCGGGTCGCCTCCAGGCGGGCCGCCTCCGGGCGGGTGGCGGCGGAGCGGTCGGGGAGGTCGGCGAGGGCCGGGCCGCGCCAGAGGGTGAGGGCGGCGTCGAGGTGCTGGTCCGCGAGGGTGGGGTCGCCGGCGGTGAGGGCGTCGGTGCCGTGCCGGACGAGCCGTTCGAAGACGAAGAGGTCGATGTCGTCGTGGGTGGCCGTGAGGCGGTAGCCGCCGGTGTGGGAGGTCACGGCGTTCTTGCCGAGGGCTCGGCGGAGTCGGGCGACGAGGGCCTGGAGGGCGGCGGGGGCGTCCTGGGGCCGGGTGTCCGTCCACACCTCGTCGATCAGGGTCTGGGGTGTGGTGACGTGGGAGGGGCGTAGGGCCAGGGCGGTGAGCAGGGCGCGGAGGCGGGGGCCGCCCAGGGGGATGGGTTTGCCGTGCTCGTCTGCTGCCTCGGTGGTGCCCAGGATTCTGTACCGCACTGGGTCATTGTGGCCGGGGCGGGTGCGAGGACCGTGGGGTTTTCGCGCGGGGCGTTGCGGAACTCGGCGGTGTCAGGTGCTCGGGGTTGTCGCTGGGGCCGGGGCGTTGCGCAGCCCGGCGCTGCGGGGTGCCGCCGCGCCCACCCTCCCCCAAGCTCTCGGCTTCGCTATAGCAGGGGGGACCCCCATCGCCCCAGCGGCACGACTGCCCGCGGCTAGGACGGATTGCGGCAGCCACGACGCGCCCGCACCCGCCGTCGCACGGAAGGGGACGTGTCGGGGGGTGTCCGCCCGCAGCGGTTGGCGCGTCGACGCCAGTCAGTCGGTGTGACACCCCATCGCGCCGTTCCGAGGACGGACACCCCCCGGCGCGGCCCCGACCCACCCCCGGCGAGCAGGCGCAGACGCGCACCCCCACGCGGACGCGCTACACGCGCCCGCCACGCCCGGCCCCCGCCCCCAACGCCCCCCTCTGCGGCGCGATCCCCGCCGGTACCGCGCGCTGGCGGGCCGGTGTCCCCGTCCAGCACGTCCCCCGGCGGGCCAGCAGGCGGCGCAGCCACAGTTCCAAGGAGACCAGGTCCGCGAGGCCGTCCAGCGGAAGGGGTTCGCCGGCTGCCGCGCCGCGCAGGGCCTTGCGGACCACCCGGGCCTCCACCAGACCGGCCTCCGCGAGCAGCGGCGTGTCGAACAGGGTGATCAGGGAGTCCGCCGCCACCCTCAGGCCCGTGCGGGCCACGGCCGCCGTCGTCGCCTGGGTCGGGGCGCCCCACCCGGGCGGCAGCTCCCGTACTCCGGCCCCCTCCAGCACCGTCCGCAGGATCGCGGCCCGTGCCCCGGGCCGCACCCGCAACGCCTCCGGCAGCGCCCGTGCCGCGCGCACGACCTGGTTGTCGAGGAACGGCGCGTGCAGCCGCTGGAAGCGGATCTCCGCCGCCTGCTCCAGCACCCGCAGGTCCGCCGCCTGCCGCGCCAGCGCCGCACGCGCGCGGAAGTCACCCGGCCGCTGCCCCGGCCCCACCGACTCCGACCGGTGCGTGGCCGCCTGAAGGCGAACCGATACCTCGGCGAGCGCCTCACCGGTCAGCCAGCGCGCCGCCGGCCCGGGTCTGCCCCAGGTCAGCGCGGCGAGCGAGGCCTCCACCGCGTTGCCGGGCGCGTCGAGACCGTCGTCCGTACGGTGCTCCAGCAGGGTCTCGGCCAGGGATTCCAGCCCCGCCCGATACGGCGTACGGGACAGCCGCCGAGCCGCCGCGTACACGCGCGCGGGCACCAGCACCGAGCCGTCGGCCTTGGCCAGCGCGGCGACGGGCCGCACCAGGTGACGCCGCTTGCGGTCCATCAGCAGGTCGGCCAGCCGGGCCGGATGCGCGTCCAGGACCTGCCGCGCGCCGTAGCCGGTGAAGTGGTCCGCGCTGCCGGCCGCCAGCCGCGCCCGGTGCCGGGCCGCCGCCACCAGGGACGCGCCCGGCTCGTCCGTCAACGGGCCGTCGAGGTCGGCGTACGGCAGGGTCTCCTCACCGCCGGCCACCACCACGTGGTGCAGTCGCGGGTTGGCGGCCAGGGCACCGGCCCGCTCCAGCTCGGCCTCCCGCCCGCCGACGGCGAGGTCGTTGAACGTGACGGCCAGCAGCCGCTCCCCCGCGCCCGTGCCGTGTCCCAGCACCGTGCCCGGCCTCCCGGGCAGTCCCGCGGCGAGCAGCGCCAGCGTCCCGGAGGCCGGCCCGCCGGAGAGGTCCGCTCCGATCCCCGGCACGGGCATCCCGCGCGCGGCACGCCGCTCGGCGGGCCCCATGCCGGGCACCGGTCCGGGGTCGATGTCCGCCCCGGGCACGTGCCGCGGCGCGGCCAGCCGCGTCCGTACGGCTTCGACGAGCGCGTCGCGCACCGCGTCGACCGCGCTGTCGGGATCGGCCGCGGGTGCGGCCACGGCCAGCGAGGCCACGGGCTCGTAGCCGGCGATCTCGCGCGCCCCGGCGCGCAGGATGAGTGCGTGCCCCGGCGGAACGCGCTTCACGCCGTCGTACGGCGTGGAGTCGTGCAGCGCGGCCGGCACGTCGGGGGCGGCCAGCAGCGCGGCGAGGTGCCCGAAGTCGAGGTTGGCCTCGATGAGGTCGGCCAGCGGCAGCGCGGCCGTGGCGTACGCCGTACCGCCGGCCCAGGGCGTGTGGAACACCGGCCGCGCGCCCGCGAGATCGCCGCAGACGGTGACCCTCCGGCCGACCTGCACGATCGCGGTGTAGCTTCCCGGCCAGGCGGTCAGATGCCGAAGTGCCCCGCCGCGCGCGGCGAACAGGGCGACACGCAACTGCTCGTCGGTGGCGCCGCAGATGCCGAGGACGGCGATACGGGTACGGTCGTCGGCCTTCACGACCCGCACCTCGTCGGGACGCCAGTCGCCGACCGCCCACAGCGGGTCGGGGTCGCCCCACAGGAGGTGGGAACCCACCGGGTGCACGGTCTCGCCGTCGGGTCCCGTGGCCCCCGCAGAACCGGCAGCGACGGCTCCCGCGGCGGTGCTGCTCCACCCCACCAACCACCGCATCGCCGCCTCCACAGGCTGTGGACAACCAGTGCACCGTACGAACCGGTTCACCATGCTGCCATGAAGGAAGCGTTCCAGAGGGTGCCCGCGCCGCTTGCGCTCCGCTGAATGCGCCCCGGCGGAGACACCCGCGCCGTCCCGAACGACCCCGAACACCCGAGCGTGACAAGAAGATACGGACGACGCCGACGGAGAGAAGGACCAAGAGAAGGGCGAAGAGAAGGCGAAGTGAGGGGAGAAGGTAAGGGAGTCGGCAAGACCGCGACGTGAATGCGCCCCCGGAACGCGCCTCGAATACGCCTGGTGCGCCCTCAATCACCATGGTCGGAGCCCTGAAGCCGCACGACCGACGGGGTCGATTTTCAGCCAAATCGGCTTCACGCGGACGGCGTCGAACACTCTCCGTACAGACTCCGCACACCCTCACCCGGCCGCGCAGTCCGGGAGACGGGACACGCCTCCCGGACCGTTCCGCCGCCCGCGGGGATGTAGGCGGCGGTGTCCCCCAGCCCACTGGATCCAGTACAGCGGGCCGACCCACGCACGGACCATGGAACCGCTCCCGTGATGGCCGGAGAAGAGCGCACGGGCGGGCGCACGGCCACACAGTGGGAGCACGCCGCAACTGCCCGTATCCGACCCGTACCTCAGTACGGACCACAATCCCGCCAACCGGAACAATGCCCCTTAACGCTTGGGATGCGGCGAACTACGCTGGGTTTACGAATGCCGCATGGTTATGCCAGCGCGGCAGCCGTCTGTGTCGAGGGGTGGCTCATGTCCAGGGAGCAACGCGGGCCGAACGAAAAACTCGGCGCCGTTCTCGCCCTCGCGGGAATCAGCAACGCAGGCCTCGCGCGGCGGGTCAACGACCTCGGCGCCCAGCGAGGGCTGACGCTTCGCTACGACAAGACGTCGGTGGCGCGCTGGGTGTCCAAGGGCATGGTGCCGCAGGGTGCGGCGCCGCACCTGATCGCCGCCGCCATCGGCCAGAAGCTGGGCCGCCCGGTACCGCTCCACGAGATCGGCCTGGCGGACGCGGACCCCGCGCCCGAAGTCGGCCTCGCCTTCCCGCGGGACGTCGGGCAGGCGGTGACGTCCGCGACGGAGCTGTACCGCCTCGACCTCGCCGGCCGCCGCGCCGGCTCCGGCGGCATCTGGCAGTCGCTGGCCGGATCCTTCGCGGTAAGCGCGTACGCGACGCCCGCCTCACGATGGCTGATAACCCCGGCCGACAGTTCGGTCGCGCGTGACGTGGGCCCCGGCGAGGGCTCCGGCGCACCGCTCAAAGTCGGCCACAGCGATGTGCAGAAGCTGCGGGAGGCCGCCGAGGACGCGCGGCGCTGGGACTCCAAGTACGGCGGCGGCGACTGGCGTTCGTCGATGGTCCCGGAGTGCTTAAGGGTGGAGGCGGCCCCCCTGCTGCTCGGCTCCTACTCCGACGAGGTGGGCCGGGCCCTCTTCGGCGCCTCCGCGGAACTCACCCGGCTCGCGGGCTGGATGGCCTTCGACACGGGCCAGCAGGAAGCCGCCCAGCGCTACTACATCCAGGCCCTGCGCCTGGCCCGGGCGGCGGCGGACGTCCCCCTCGGGGGCTACGTCCTGGCCTCCATGTCCCTCCAGGCCACCTACCGCGGCTTCGGCGACGAGGGGGTGGACCTCGCCCAGGCCGCCCTGGAACGCAACCGCGGTCTGGCCACGGCCCGGACCATGAGCTTCTTCCGCCTCGTCGAGGCACGCGCCCACGCGCGCGCGGGTGACGCCCAGGCGGCCGGCGGTGCCCTGAAGGCGGCCGAGAGCTGGCTGGAGCGGGCCCGCTCCGGCGACAACGACCCGAGCTGGCTCGGCTTCTACTCCTACGACCGCTTCTGCGCCGACGCGGCCGAGTGCTACCGCGACCTCAAGGCGCCCCGCCAGGTCCGCCGCTTCACCGAGCAGGCGCTGTCGAAACCGACGGAGGAGTTCGTCCGCTCGCACGGGCTGCGGCTGGTCGTCTCGGCGGTCGCCGAACTGGAGTCGGGGAATTTGGACGCGGCGTGCGAGCAGGGGGTGCGGGCGGTGGAGGTCGCCGGGCGGATCTCCTCCGCCCGGACGACGGAGTACGTCAAGGATCTTCTCCACCGGCTGGAGCCGTACGGCGACGAACCTCGGGTGGTGGAGCTGCGTGAGCGTGCCCGGCCCCTGCTGATGGCGCCCGCGTGAGCCGTCTGCCCGGGTTGTGTGATCTTGCGGCTGCGGTCGGCCGTTGTTGATCGCGCGGTTCCCCGCGCCCCTTGCGGCGTCGCTCAGCTCGGCGTTTGAACGTGCTGTCAGTGGTGCAGTGCACTATCGGTAGCGGGAGGTGGTGCTGGTGCGGGCCGTGTACGACTGTGACGTACTGGTGATCGGCGGTGGGATCGTCGGGCTGTCGACGGCCTATGCGATCACACGCGCCGCACCGGGCACACGTGTCACCGTCCTGGAGAAGGAACCAGGCCCGGCCCGGCACCAGACCGGCCGCAACAGCGGCGTCATCCACAGCGGCATCTACTACCGTCCCGGCTCCCTCAAGGCGCGCTACGCGGTGCGGGGTGCTGCCGAGATGGTCAAGTTCTGTGCCGAGTACGGCATCCCGCACGCCGTCACCGGCAAGCTGATCGTCGCGACCGACCGCTCCGAGCTGCCCCGGCTGCACGCGCTCGTGCAGCGCGGCCGGGAGAACGGCATCCCGGTGCGCGAACTGCGCGCCTCCCAGATCATGGAGTACGAGCCGGAGGTGCGGGGCCTGGCGGCGATACACGTCGGCACGACCGGCATCTGCGACTTCGTCGCGGTCGCCCGGCAGCTCGCCCGCGGCTCGGGGGCGGAGATCCGCTACGGCACGCGGGTCGTCCGCATCGACCGCCGGCCCGAGCGGGGGGTCGCCGTGCTCACGGCGTCCGGCGACGTCGTGCGCGGCCGGGTGCTGGTGAACTGCGCGGGCCTCTACTGCGACGAGATCGCCCGGCTGACCGGGGACGACCCGGACGTGCGGATCGTGCCGTTCCGCGGCGAGTACTACGAACTGGCCCGGCCGGAGCTCGTGCGGGGGCTGGTGTATCCCGTGCCCGACCCGGCGTTCCCGTTCCTCGGGGTGCATCTCACACGCGGCATCGACGGGGGTGTGCACGTCGGCCCCAACGCGGTACCGGCGCTGGCCCGCGAGGGGTACGGGTGGGGCACGGTCCGGTGGCGGGAGCTGGGGGCCACGCTGAGCTGGCCCGGCTCCTGGCGGATCGCCCGCCGGCACTGGCGGTACGGGGCGGGGGAGATGCGGCGGTCGCTGTCCAAGGGGGCGTTCGCGGAGGCGGTGCGGAGATTGTTGCCCGGGGTGTCGGAGGGGGATCTGGTGCCTACGGCGGCGGGGGTGCGGGCGCAGGCGGTGCTGCGGGACGGGACGCTGGTGGATGACTTTCTGATACGTGAGGGGGATCGGGCGGTGCATGTGCTGAACGCGCCGTCTCCTGCGGCTACGGCTTCTTTGCCGATCGGCAGGGAGGTGGCTCGGCGGGTGTTGCAGGTGCTGTGAGTGTGTGGGGTGCTCGGCGTTGGTGCTGGGGGCGAGGCGTTGCGCAGCTCGGCGTGACGAGGTGCCGCTGCGCCCACCCGTGCCGCCCCTAGCGGCACGACTGCCCGCAGCTCGGGCGGCACGACTGCCCGCAGCTGGGCGGGCCCCGTAAAATCAGGGGCACTGTGTCTGACTCCGTTAACTGTTCCGCAAGCACCCAGTCCACCCCCGGCGGCGAGTACCCGCGGCACGCGCCCGGTGTGTCCGTCCGGCATACCCGGGCCAAGGGAGAGCCGCGCTTTCCCGATGGGCCGAAGGCCGACCCGGCCGGGTCGCACTTCGAGCGGCGGATCCGGAGTTTTCAGCCGCGGCGGAGCCGGGTGACCGCCGGGCAGGCCGACGCGCTCCAGCGGCTCTGGCCCAAGTGGGGCCTCGACATCGACGGCGGCCGGACCCTGGACCTCGCCGAGCTGTTCGGCAACGACAACCCCGTCGTCCTGGAGATCGGCTTCGGCATGGGCGAGGCCACCGCCCAGATGGCCGCCGCCGACCCCGGCACCAACATCCTCGCCGTCGACGTCCACACCCCCGGCCAGGGCAATCTGCTCAATCTCGCCGACAAAAACGGCCTGTCCAACATCCGGGTCGGCAACGGTGACGCGATCATCCTGCTCCGCGAGATGCTCCTTCCGGACTCCCTCGACGGCCTCCGCGTCTACTTCCCCGACCCCTGGCCCAAGAAGCGGCACCACAAGCGCAGGCTCATCCAGCCCGAGTTCCTGAGCCTCGCCGCCACCCGCATCAGGCCGGGCGGGATCGTGCACTGCGCCACCGACTGGGAACCGTACGCCGAGCAGATGCTCGAGGTGCTCACGGCACACCCCGACTTCGAGAACACGCAGGCGGACGGCGGTTTCGCGCCGCGTCCCGACTTCCGACCCCTGACCCGTTTCGAGGGCCAGGGACTGGACAAGGGACATGTCGTGAACGACCTCCTCTTCCGTCGCGTACAGCACGTGGAGCAACCCCCCGTCGGCGCCTGACCGCATCCGCACCTCCTCCGCCTGCGGACAGCGCCCATCCGTCGTTAGGGTCGAAGCCGTGGCCACCAGCCCCCCACTCCCGTCGCACCCCGGCGGCCCCCTGCGGCACGCCCACTGGTGGCAGCGCACCTGGGTCCGCTACGCCGCGCTGACGACGCTCCTCGCGATCTCCGGCCTCGTGATCCTCGCCCTGGTCCGCGAGGAGACCGGCACGGAGGGGTTCCTGGTGGGGCTCGGGCTGGCCACGCTCCCGGTCCCGCTGCTCATCGCCACGTTCCGGTGGCTGGACCGGGTCGAACCGGGCCCGTGGCGGAACCTGTTGTTCTGCTTCGCCTGGGGCGCCTGCGCGGCGGCGCTGATAGCGATCGTCGCCAACAGCTTCGCGACGAGATGGATAGCGACGGCGACCGCGGACCCGTCCAGCGCCGACACCCTCGGCGCGACCGTGATAGCCCCGGTGGTGGAGGAGACGGCCAAGGCGGCGGCCGTCCTGTTGGTCTTCCTCTTCCGGCGCCGCGACTTCACCGGCATCGTCGACGGGGTCGTGCTGGCCGGTGTGACCGCGACCGGCTTCGCGTTCACGGAGAACATCCTCTACCTGGGCATGGCCTTCGGCACCGACCAGCTCACCGGCCACAGCGGCATCGCCTCCGTCACGGCGGCGACCTTCTTCGTGCGCGTCATCATGTCGCCCTTCGCGCACCCGCTCTTCACCGTGCTGACCGGCATCGGCTTCGGCATCGCCGCGCTCACGGCGGACGGCCGGCCCGTCCGCCGGGTCGCCTTCCCGCTCTCCGGGCTGCTGCTCGCGATGGGCATGCACGCGATGTGGAACGGCTCGTCCTCGTTCGGTGAGTACGGGTTCTTCGCCGTGTACGCGGCGTTCATGGTGCCCATCTTCGGGCTGCTGACCTGGCTGGTGGTCTGGACACGGCAGCGGGAGCTGCGGACCGTGCAGACGGAACTGCCCGCGTACGCCGTGGCCGGGTGGCTGTCCCCGGCGGAGCCGTACGCGCTCGGCTCGATGCGGGCCCGGCGGATCGCCCGCCAGTACGCCCGCCGCCACGCGGGCAGGGCGGCGGCACGGGCGGTGGCGCAGTACGAGGGGTACGCGACGTCCCTGGCGTTCCTCCGGCACCGGGGCCGCAAGGGCCGGACCGGTGGTGCCGACTTCGTCGTCCGGGAACGGGAACTGCTCGACGAGCTGTGGCGGCGCCGGGAGGCCGCCCGCCCCGCGCTGGACCACGCGGCGCGGCTCACGGCCCCTCCGGTCCCGGTGGCGGCACCGCCCTGGCCGGTGTACGGGGCGTACGGGTACAGCCATCCGACGCCGTACCCCGCGTACAACCCGTACCGCTCGTAGCCGGAAAGGCACCGAGCCCGGCCCGGGGCGTTCTCAGGCGGAAGCCTCCGTGAGCCGTCCCACCTCCGCGTCCGTCAGGGTCAGCCGCCCGACCTCCAGCAGCGCGGGCAGCTGCTCCACCGTCCGCGCCGAGGCGATCGGCGCGGCCACCGTGGGCTGGGCGGCGAGCCAGGCCAGGGCGACCGTGGCGACGGGGGCGTCATGGGCCGCGGCGATCTCGTCGAGGGCGTCGAGGACCCGGAGGCCCCGCTCGGTCTCCAGGTGCTTGGCGGCACCGCCCGCCCGCGCGCTCTCGACGGTCGTACCGGGCCGGTACTTGCCCGTGAGGAAGCCGGACGCGAGCGCGTAGTAGGGGACGGCCGCGAGGCCCGCCTGCTCGGCCAGGTCCTGGAGCTCGCCCTCGTAGGTGTCGCGGGAGACCAGGTTGTAGTGGGGCTGGAGGGCCACGTACCGGGCGAGGCGCTCACGGTCGGAGAACTCCAGGGACGCCCGCAGCCGCTCCGCGGAGATGTTGGAGGCCGCGATGTGCCGCACCTTGCCGGCCTTCACCAGTTCGTCGAGCGCGCCGATGATCTCCTCGACCGGCACGTCGGGCCGGTCGAAGTGGGTGTAGTAGAGGTCGATGTAGTCGGTCCGCAGGCGCCGCAGGGAAGCGTCGGCGGCGGCCTTGATGTTGGCGGCGGACAGGCCCTGGAACTCGGGGTGCTGGCCGACCTTGGTGGCGACGACGACGTCGGAGCGGTTGCCGCGCGCCTCGAGCCACTTGCCGAGTATGGTCTCGGACTCGCCGCCCTGGTTGCCGTCGACCCACGCCGAGTAGACGTCGGCGGTGTCGACGAAATTGCCGCCGGCGGCGGTGTACGCGTCGAGGACGGCGAAGGACCGGTCCTCGCCGGCGGTCCAGCCGAAGACGTTGCCGCCGAGGGCGAGCGGGAAGACCTCGAGGTCGGAGGAGCCGAGCTTGCGAAGAGAAGTCATGCTCCACGTCAACGACCGTACGAGAGCGGCTCATTCCGCGTCGGATGCGAAAACCGCGTGAACGCAGTCCCGCGATCGTGAACAACCGAAAACCGGCAGCCCTGACGTCGGGGGGTCGTCATCAGGACCGCCGGTGCTTCAACTGGCGTGCGCTGCTCGGGGGGTGAGGCTCAGGGAGTGAGGCCCTTGCCCCGCAGCCACGCCATCGGGTCGATGCCGCTGGAGGAACCACCGGAGTGGACCTCGAGGTGCAGGTGGGCGCCGGTGACGTTGCCGGTGGCGCCGACGCGGCCGATGACGTCGCCCGTGCTGACCTTCTGCCCGACGCTGACGCCGATGGAGGACTGGTGCGCGTACCAGATCTCCGTGCCGTCATCGAGGGTCAGGACCGTCTTGTAGCCGTAGGAGCCGTTCCAGCCGGCCTCGGTGATGGTGCCGCTGTGCACCGCCTTGATCGGGGTACCCGTGGGCGCGGCGAAGTCCAGACCCGTGTGGTAGCCGGAGGACCAGTAGGCGCCGGCCTGACCGAAGGTGGAGGTGAGGGTGTACGAGGAGGTCGGCAGCGTGAACTGCTTGGCGAGGGCGGCGAGCCGCTCGGCCTCGGCCTTCTTCCGGGCCTCCTCCTCCGCCTTCTTCTTGGCTTCGGCGGCCTTGGCCTTGGCTTCCTGCTCCGCCTTGGCGGCGGCTTCCGCGGCCGCCTTCTCGGCGGCCTTCGCGGCGTCCTGTGCGGCCTTGGTCTCGATCTGCTCCTGCTGGCGCTCGACCTGGGCCATGATCCGGGCGCGCAGCGCCTCGCCGGCGCCGGAGCCGCCCTGGTCGGTCTCGGCGGACGCCGTGGCGAGGTCGCTGAGCGGGGTGGCGGAACCTTCGGGGGTGTCGTCGTCCGAGATGAGGGAACCCACCGAGGGCAGGTCCGGCACGGAGATCGACACCGGCGGCTTGCCGGTCTGGGCGCTGGCGATGCCGCCCGCGCCCACGGCGGCTATGACGCCGACGCCGAGGACGGTGGAGCTGCGGGCGAGTCCTCCGCCGCGCTGCTTGGTGACGCGATGCCGGCCACGGACGGGACGGATGGACTCCGCGGTGGGGTTCCACTCCTGGAACGGGCCCTCGTCGGTGCGGTGACCGCCGAAGCCGAAGGTCTCGGTGTCGCGCTGGTGGGGCGCGGGCGGGGCCGCGGGGGCAGGCCGGTTGGACGCCACGTGGGCGTACTCCTTTCCTTCCTTCTCGCCTACCGGGTTAGCTGACGGGTTCGGAGCAGGAAGGTCTCCTACGCGCGTATACCAACCGTGCTTCCACGGCGATATCCGCCCGATTCACCCCAAGTGGTGGTTCCCCGGTTCCCTTTCGGGATTCGGCGCGTGCGCACGGAGCCGCCTTCTGTGACGGCTGGGACGACCGCGCTGCGTTATCGAACGTTAATAGACGCGCGGTGGGTATTCCAGCGATTCCGCTTGATCATTAACCTTTTTCGCGCGGACTTACCTGCCACGACCAGCTCAAATCGGACGAGTTGGCCGCTCCGCAAGTGATTCACGGGTTTTGACGACGCGTCAGCTGGGCAGCGGAGCGGGGCGGTTCACTCACTGCCCGTGACGATGAAGGCCCGACATGCACCGAGGGCCGGAACCCTTTCGGATTCCGGCCCTCGGCCTTCAGTAGCGGGGACAGGATTTGAACCTGCGACCTCTGGGTTATGAGCCCAGCGAGCTACCGAGCTGCTCCACCCCGCGTCGTTGTGTCTCCAGTGTACGCCATCCGCGGGACCGCTCGCGCACACCCGCCGGTTCAGCTCAGCAGGTGGCGGTTCGGAGCCTTCGCCTGCCCCTCGTACTCAGGCAGGACGACGACCTCCGCTCCCCCGGCCGCCAGGACGCCGCTGCCGTCGGCCCCCGCCACGAAGGTGTCCGGCTCGCGCCAGGCCGTGACGACCCGCCGCACGCCCGCGTCGAGGATCAGCCGGGCGCAGGGTGCGGGGCGGGAGGCGCGGCGGGCGCAGGGCTCCAGGCTGCTGTAGACCGTCGCGCCGGTGAGCCTCGGGTCGGCCGGGTCGGTCTTCGCCAGGGCCGCCTCCTCCGCGTGCACGACCGCGTCGCCGCCCTCGCGGGAGTGGCCGCGGGCCAGTTCCGTACCGTCGGCCGCGACCACCACCGCGCCGACGCTGAACGCCGTGTCCGACGGCGGACACTGCGCGGCCAGTTCGCAGGCGAGGGCGAGCCAGCGGTGGTCGGCGGCGGTGGGGAGGGAGCCGGTGCCCGGGGCGGTCGGCTCGTAGCGCATGAGGACCACGTCCTCGATCCGCCGGGTCTCCAGCAGCCGGAGCCGGCCGGGCGGGTAGCCGCCGGGCCCGAAGAGGCGGGGGGCGTCGGGGTCGCCCACGAAGAGCGGGGCGAGGACCAGCTGGAGTTCGTCGGCGAGGCCCTGGGTGAGCAGTTGGGTGTGGATCAGACCGCCGCCCTCGACCATGAGCCGGCGCACCCCGCGTACGTCGTGCAGGTGGGTGAGGAGGCGCCGCCAGTCGAGGCCGGCGCCGAGCGGGACGACGTCCGCGGCGAGGCCGCGGGCCCGGGCGCGTTCGGCGCCCTCGTCGGTGGTGTAGAGGACCTTCTCGCCGCCGGTGTGCCAGAACCGCGCCTCCGGGTCGAGGTCGCCGGTGCCGCTGACGGTGACCTTCAGCGGGTATTCCGGCAGGCCGGCGGCCGTGCGGGCGGCACGCCGCACGGGTGAGTTGACCAGCAGCCGCGGGTTGTCGGCACGGATGGTCCCCGCGCCGACCAGGATCGCGTCGACGGAGGCCCGGACCTCGTCGACCCGGTCGAAGTCGGCCGGGCTGGACAGGAGCAGGCGTTCGGGGCCGGTGTCGTCCAGGTAGCCGTCGAGGGAGACGGCGGCGGACAGCAGGACGTACGGGTGGGGCATCGACGCGCTCCTCGGCGGCTCGGGTCACGGAGGCGGGGCTGGGCTCGACCGGACTGGAGTGGAGTGGACTGACTGGGCCGGACGGCGGGCTTGGTTCAAGTTTGAAACAAACCTACACTGGTGGCATGACGAATCGCTGGCTCACCCCCGAGGAGCAACGCGCCTGGCGCGCGTACATCGCCGCCTCGCTGCTCCTGGAGGACGCGATCGACCGGCAGCTCCAGCAGGACGCCGGCATGCCCCACCTGTACTACTCCATCCTGTCCGTCCTGTCCGAGTCCCCGGAACGGCGGCTGCGCATGACCGACCTCGCCGAGCGGCTGAAGATCACGCGCAGCCGGCTGACGTACGCGGTGACGCGGCTGGAGAAGGACGGCATGCTGCGGCGCGAGGCCTGCCGGTACGACAAGCGGGGGAGCATCGCGGCCCTGACCGACGAGGGGTTCGCCGTGCTGGAGCGCGCCGCGCCCGGGCATGTCGAGACCGTGCGGAGTTTCCTGTTCGACCGGCTCAGCGAGGAGCAGGTGGGGCAGCTGGAGGAGATCTCCTCGGCGATCGCACAGGGGCTCCAGGAGGACGGGGCGCGTCCGGCGTCGGACGACGTGCCGTGGCGGCGGAGGTCGTCGACGTCCTGTTCGTGAGGCACGTCACAAGACCCTGACGGTCATTGCTTCAAATTTTAAGCAAGAGTAGGGTTCCGATCACGGATCTGCTTCAAATCTGAAGCAGTCCGGCAGACGGCTGTGCAGCCGAACAGGAACGGAACCCGGAGGCCCCGCATGCCCGACACCCCCACCGTCGTCGCCACCCCGCGCTCCCGTGTCCGGGTCCCGCTGCGCTTCCAGGACGGTTACGAGGCCGACGCCGAACTCGTCACCTTCCACGGTCTGGCCGACGGCCAGGAGCACGTGGCCGTCGTCCTGGGCGAGCCCGGCCCGGTTCCGCTGGTGCGGCTGCACTCCGAGTGCCTGACCGGGGACGTGTTCGGCTCGGCCCGTTGCGACTGCGGGCCGCAGCTGCGCGAGGCCGTCGAGCGCATAGCCGACCGCGGCGGCGTGCTCCTCTACCTCCGCCAGGAGGGCCGGGGCATCGGCCTCTACAACAAGCTCGACGCGTACGCCCTCCAGGACGAGGGCCTCGACACGTACGAGGCGAACGCGGCCCTGGGGCTGCCCGAGGACGCCCGCGACTACACGGCGGCGGCCCAGATGCTGCGGGCCCTGGGCATCGGCGAACTGGACCTGCTCTCCAACAACCCCGACAAGGCGGACCAGTTGCGCGCCCTGGGCGTCGACGTCCGCGACCGGATCCCCACGGGTGTCTTCACCACCGCGCACAACGTCCGCTATCTGCGCGCGAAAGTCCTCCAGACGCAGCACACGCTGCCGCTCGCCGCGCTGACGGAGCTGAGCGCCGGCTAGCACCTCCCGGCCGCTGCCGGACGGCGAACGGAACTGCTTGCCCCTCGGCTCATCGGGTACAGCCTTTGAAAGAGGGCGACCTCAGCAGTACCCGGAGCTTATGGAAAGTGACCGTTTCGTGACCGAACTCGGCGGCCCCGGTGACCACCGGGCGAGGAGACCGGGCGACGGCCCGGAGGCCGTCGCGTCACAGATCGCCGATGCGGTGGACAGCCTGGCGACCCTCTGGTCGGTCGCCGCCCAGGACGCGTCCCTGCGTCTTTCCCTGCACCAGCTGCGCGCACTGCGCACGTTGGAGGCGGCGCCAGGCCTGAACCTCACGACCCTGGCCGACCGGCTGGACATAGGCCTCCCCACGGCCAGCCGCCTCTGCGACCGCCTCGCGGCGGCCGGCCTCCTGGAGCGCGCCCCGCACCCCGACACCCGCCGCGAGGTGCAACTGTGGCTCACCACCCACGGACAGCACGTCCTGGGCGATGTCGCGGCCCGGCGCGCCGAGGCCCTGGCCACGGCCCTGGCAGCGATGGCACCGGCGGAACGGGCAGCGCTGAGCACGGGGTTGCGGGGGTTTCTCGCCGCCCAGGAGGGGGGCTTTCCCCGCCCGGGCGGGACGAACGGGACCGGCTGACGGGGCCGGGGCGCGGGCGCTGGGCCGGGCGGGCGCGCTGAACCGGGGAGGGCGCTGGGCCGGGGCTTGGACAACACGGCCCCGACTGCGGGCACTCATACCGCTGCGGCGACGGGGTCCCCTCTGCGGACGCAGCGACACCTCGTGACACCGGGCTGCGCACCCACCCGGTCTCGACGCCAACGCCCGGTTCCTGCTGCTCAGCCCGGTGAGTCGGTGCGGCGCGCCGCAGTGCCGCCGCCGAGTACGGCCACACACGTGTCGTCGCTCACCGGACGGGCCGCGCTGCCCGCGTCCCTGAGGATCACCGCGGCCATCAGCGCCGGGTCGCAGCCGAGGAGCACGGTGTCGTCGGGTGACGTCCAGCGGCTGGGCAGGCCGTCGCTGTGCAGGACGAGGAGGCTGTCGTCCTGCCACGGCTCCCGCTGCACGGGCACCGACGCCGGGGCCTGGGCGCCCACGATGCCGGGCTGGGACAGCAGCGGCTTCCACGTACCGCCGGTGCGCAGGCGGGCACCGACGTTGCCGATCCCGGCGAAGTTCAACCGCCCTGATGCGAGGTCGATTTGGGCCACCGCGACGGCCGCGCCCCGGGTGGGGCGCAGGGCCCGGCCGAGGTGCCGCAGGATCTCGGCCGGGGGCAGGCCCGCCGCCCCGCGCAGCTCCTTCACCGCGGCGTCGGACGCCTCCGCGGCCTTGGCCCCGTGACCGAGCCCGTCGGCGAGCAGGAGGGTGAGGCGGTCGCCGTCGCTCAGGTGGCTCCAGGCGTCGCCGGAGTGCTCGGCCCGGCCCAGCGGGACGTTGACGCCACCCGCGCGCGGGCCCTGCGGGGGCGTCCCGGTCCGGCGTGCGGGCGGTTCGTGGTCGATGCGCGCCACGGCCACCGTGCCCCGTCCGGGGGCGCTGTGCAGGTCGAAGTCGTTCGCTATGCGCCGGCACGTGCCGAGGCCGGCGCCCAGGGAGGACGCGGTGGTGTAGCCGTCGCGCATCGCCACCGCGATGTCCGGGATGCCGGGGCCGTGGTCGAGCGAGACGAGCTGCACCGACTGGCGGGGCCCGCCGCTGTGCGCGCGCTCGACGAGATTGACGAGCATGCGCCCGCCGTCCGCGTGCCGGATCAGGTTGGTCGCCAGCTCCGTCGCCACCAGCGCCGCGGTCGCCGTGCGGTGGGTGCCGAGCCCGGCGCACGCACTGGCCTCCTCGGCCGCCACCCGGACGTCCCGCACCCGGGTCGAGTCGTCCACCGGTACGTCCCAGACCCTGCTCATCACGCCCCCGGTCGGGACGGCGGCAGGGCGGTCGCCCAGGCCGTCACGGTGACGGTGGTCCCCTCGCCGGGCCGGCTCTCCACATCGAACTCCTGGACCAGGCGCTTCGCCCCGCTCATCCCGAGGCCCAGTCCGCCGCCGCTGGTGTAGCCGTCGGTCATCGCCTGGTCCAGGTCCCTGATCCCGGGCCCGGCGTCGACGAAGGTCAGCCGCAGCCCGTGCGACTGCCCGGTGTCCAGCGGGGTGATCATCACATGGCCGCCTCCGCCGTGGACGAGGGTGTTGCGGGCCAGCTCGCTGGCGGCGGTGACGAGCTTGGTCTGCTGCACCAGCCCGAAGCCGAGCTCGGCGGCGGCCTGCCGGACCTGCTGCCGTACCCAGGCCAGGTCGGCGTCCGAGCCGATCGGCAGGCTGGCCGGGGCGGCATGGCGCGAGGCCTGCATCACGGACTCCCCTCGCCCTCACGCTCACCGGCGGTGAGCAGCTCCATCGCGCGTTCGACGTCCAGGGCGGTCAGCAGTCCGGGCAGGGTGAGGCCCAGCTCGACCAGGGTGATCGCCACCGCCGGGCGCATCCCGGCCAGCACCGTACGGGCGGCCAGCAGTTCGGCTCCCGCGGCGATCTCGGCGAGGACCCGCCCCAGGAAGGAGTCGACGATCTCCACGCCGGAGATGTCGATGACCACACCGGTCACCCGGGTGTGCGCGATCCGGTCCGTGATGTCCTGCTGGAGCTGCTCGGCCATGCCGTCGTGCAACTCCCCCTGGAGGGTGACCAGCAGGATGTCGCCCAGCTTGAGGACGGGGACCGTGAAGGCGTGCCCGCCCGCGGCCCCGGCCCCCGGGTGCCCGTACCCGGCGGGACCGTTCCCCCCGGCCCCGGTCACCGCGCTCCCGCGTCGGCAGCCGGGACCGGCGCGATGGCGACGCCCTGCCGGCTGAGCGCGTAGGCCAGGGCGTCCGCCAGGCTCGCGCGCGTGAGCACCGTACCGAGGTCGATGCCCAGGTGGACTATGGTCTGCGCGATCGCGGGCCGGATCCCGGAGACGATGCACTCGGCGCCCATCAGCCGGGCCGCCGCCACCGTCTTCATCAGGTGCTGGGCGACCAGCGAGTCGACCGTGGGCACGCCGGTGATGTCGAGGATGGCGTACCGGGCGCGCTCGGCGACGATCGCGTCCAGCAGGCTCTCCATGACCACCTGGCTGCGGGCGCTGTCCAGCGTGCCGATCAGCGGAACGGCGACCGTGCTCTCCCAGAGCTTGATCACCGGGGTGGCCACCTCGTGCAGCTGCTCGCGCTGCCGTGCGATGACCTCCTCGCCCGCGCTGACCGTGGTCTCCATCACGACCAGGCGCAGCGTGCCGAGGAGCACGGTCAGCCCCACCACGCACTCCTGCGCCTCGGGGGCGTACGGGTCCGGGAACTCGGCGCGCAGCAGCTCGGTCGCCGGTTCGCGCAGCGCGGCGACCTCTCTGGCGACGCCGTCCGGGTCGAGACCCGTGCGGGCGCGGGAGGCCGCCATGCGCCCCAACTGGTCGCGCACCGCCTCGAAGCCGGACGCCCGGATGTCCTCCAGCCGCCCGGAGGCCGCCACCGCGGCCAGCGCCGCCACCACCGCCCTGCCCGCCTCGACCGCCTCGTCGCGGGATACGGTGAAGACCGTGCGGAACAGCGCCGCGTCCGCCCAGCGTTGGGCGATCTGCTCCCGGCGCCGTTCGAGGAAGGCGCTCACCTGCTGTGCGACCGGCTCCTGCTCCGCGTTCTCTTCCGACACCGCCACTTGCATCGCTCCCTTGCACGGGCCGGACCGAGGTCGCGCCATGGCGCCTCAGCCGTTACTTGCCGTATGACAAACATTAGTGCCGACGGGCGACACCACCAAACAAGTCCTCGTCAACTCTCATGACCTGCGCCTTCCCCCGTGCCCTGCCTCCCACGCCAGTCCAGACACACCACCAGGGCGTCGTCGTCCGCGACGGATCCGCCGCGATGGCCGGTCAGTTCGCGCAGGATGGCCCGGGGCACCTCGGCGGCCGGGAGCAGCCGGGTCGACTGGATCGCCCGGGCCAGGGCGGCGTCCCCGTACGCCTCTCCGCCCGGCGAGGCCACGTCGTACACCCCGTCGCTGACGAAGACCAGCCGGTCGCCGGGCTCGGCCCGGAACTCCTGGACGACGTAGTCGGTCTCCTCGAACATGCCGAGCGGCAGCTGGGCGTCGAAGGGCACCCGCTCCACCGCGCCCCGGCGCAGCCGCAGCAGCTGCGGGGAACCGGCGTCCACGGCCCGGACCCGCCCGGTGGCCAGCTCGAAGTCGAGCATGAGCACGGACAGGTAGCAGCGGCCCCGGTAGTGGGCGTACACCGCCTGGTCGGCCAGGGCCGCCTGGTCGGCGAGGTGCAGGCCGGCCCGGCGCGCGTTGCGCAGGGCGTTGATCGCCAGGTTCGTCAGCAGGGAGGCCTCTATGCCCTCGCCCATGCCGTTGGTGACGTAGAGACTGAGCCGGTCGGCCGTGGCGGACCAGTCGAAGTTGTCGCCGAAGATCGCGTACGCCGGTTCCAGCTGCGCGCCCAGCTCGTACTCGGGGCGGGCGCAGGAGCGGCCGGGCAGCAACTGCCACTGCATCTCGGCGGCCAGGGTCAGCCGGTCCTTGCGGCGCGCCTGGAGGTACAGGTCGGTGTCCCGCTCGGCCACCACCACCTCGTGCCCGAGCACCTCGGCGATCTCGGCCAGTTCACCCAGGCAGCCGTCGAGGTGCGCGCCGCTGGGCAGGGTCACCGTCAGCACGCCGAGCCGGTCGCCGCGCACGGTGACCGGCAGATGCGCGCGCACGCGGCTGTCGGAAAGGGGGTCCAGGTACGGCACCTGCGCGCCGAAGGCCCGTCCCGCCGGGCTGTTGTGCACGGACACCGGCTGGAGGGTGTGAGGCAGCACGGACACCGGCTGAAGCACCGTCAGCCCGTAGTCGGCCAGAAACAGCTCGACGGAGTCCGCCGCGTACTGATCGGTCAGTACACGACGGACCGCGTCCAGCAGTTGGTGGGGGGCCGCCGTGCGCAACGCGCGCTCGGCGGCCATGAATCTGTCCATGATCATGGTCATTTCGGTCAACACACCTCTCTCTGATCGGTCGTCTACGAATCCACGGGTACGGGTCCGGAGCGCAGGTCATCCGGTACGGGGCGGGCACGCGCGGCGGCGGGCGCGGTGGGCGCCGGCCGTCCCCGCGCCGGCTTCGGCCCCCGCCGTCCGCACGCCTAGTACGCTGACGGCCACCCCGGTGCCTGCGAGAGTGTGACTGTGACTTCCCTCCGACCCCGCCCTGAGCCAGCAGAGGTCGCGCGTGTGACCTCCACGGCTGCGGAGTTGCTGGAGGTCCTGTGGGGCCGGGCCTCGACGGCACCCGCCTCCGCGTCCCAGCTGCGCGTGCTGCTCATCCTCGAACACCACGAGGGCATCAACCTGCGCACCCTGGCCGACTCCCTCGCCTCCACCCCGCCCTCGACCAGCCGGCTCTGCGACCGGTTGCAGGCGGCCGGGTTCGTCGAGCGCGTGGTGAGTGCGGTGGACCGGCGCGAGGTGCGCCTGCAGCTCAGCAGCCGGGGCCGGGCCTTCCTGGCCGACCTGCGCATCCGCCGGGAGCAGGCGCTGCGCGCGGTGCTCGACCAGATGCCCGCCGCGAAGCGGGTGGCGTTGCTCCAGGGGCTGGAGGCGTTCTGCGACGCGGCGGCGGCCCAGATACACGACGACTCCGACGACGTCCCCGCATCCGAGACCCGGACTGCCTGAACTGCCCGCCGTGGCACCGGGTTGTACATTCCGGATCCTTCCCCGTACCCCTTCGCCACGGCTACTTTGTTGCTTTGCGACTATGGTTGTCAAACGACAACTGTCCGCTCCTCGCATCCCTCGACCTCCCCTCCGCATTCCTGGTCCGAATACCCCGACAACGCCTCGACCTGCGTCGACTGTGGTCTACGTCTCGGAGCGAGGTGCCCAGGGCATGAGCCCGGCAAGTGCGGGTAGCGGGGCGGGAGGTGGCCTGTCGGGGGATGGGAGCGGGCCGGACTACGAGGGAGGGCCCGTGACGGCGACCATGCGCATCGGCACGACGACGGATTCCCGCACCGCCACCGGTGCGGACCTGCCGCAGATCGCGGAGCCGCAGAAGCTCGCCCCGCAGGACGCGCGCGAGCTGACCGGACAGTTCCTGGACCGGCTCGCCGTACTGGAGGAAGGCACGCCCGAACACCAGTACGCGCGCAACACGCTCATCGAGATGAACATGTCGCTGGTGCGGTTCGCGGCCCGCCGGTTCCGCAGCAGCGGCCAGGCGATGGAGGACGTCGTCCAGGTCGGCGTCATCGGCCTCATCAAGGCCATCGACCGCTTCGAGGTCTCCCGCGAGGTCCAGTTCACCAGCTTCGCGGTGCCGTACATCGTCGGCGAGATCAAGCGGTTCTTCCGCGACACGTCCTGGGCCGTGCACGTGCCGCGCCGCCTCCAGGAGGCCCGTACGGAACTCGCCAAGGCCACCGAGGAACTGGCCTCCCGCCTCGGCCGCGCGCCGAGGGTCGCGGAGCTGGCGGCGCTGATGAACCTGTCCGAGGAGGAGGTCGTCGAGGCCCAGGTCGCGGCGAACGGCTACCTGTCCTCGTCCCTGGACGCCACGGTCAGCGGCGACTCCGAGGACAGCGACTCGAAGCTCTCCGAGTTCATCGGCGAGGAGGACCCGGCCCTGGAACTCGTCGAGGACTTCCACGCGCTGGCCCCCCTGATCGCCGAACTCGACGAACGCCAGCGCCTCATCCTCCACCTGCGCTTCGTGGAGGAACTCACCCAGGCGGAGATCGGCAAGCGCCTCGGCATCTCCCAGATGCACGTGTCCCGGCTGATCGCCCGGACCGTGGCGCGACTCCGGTCGGGGATGCTGGCGACGGGCTGAGCCCGGCAGCGGCCGGCATGTGAGAACCGGAGAACGCAGCAGCGCCCGAGCCGACCGAAGTCGACTCGGGCGCTGCCTCAGGTAGGCCCTGTGGGACTCGAACCCACAACCAATGGATTAAAAGTCCACTGCTCTGCCAATTGAGCTAAGGGCCCCAGGCGATGTTGCCCCCACGAGCATAGCCCGAGGTGGCCGAGTCTCCGATCAGGTATCGGGGACCCGGCCGTGCCGAAGGGGGAAACAGGCCCGGTGCGGGTCACTGACGCCGAGCGTCAGCCGTTGCGCTTCCAGCGCGGCTTGTCCTCGCGGCGGCCGAAGGAACCGCCGCCACGGTGGTCGTCACGACGGCCGTAGGGACGGTCGTGGCCGCCGGAGCGGTAGCCCGGACGGTCGTCCCGGCGGTCGCGGTTGAAGGGACGGTCGCTGCCCCGGTGCCCGCCGCGCTCGTCCCGGCGGAAGCCGCCACGGTCACGGTCGCGGTTGAGGCCACCGCGGTCGTCGCGACGCTCGAACGAACGCCCACCACGGTCACGGTCACGGTCCCGGTCGAAGGAACGGCCACCACGGTCGTCACGACGGAAGCCGCCACGGTCGCCGCGGTCGCCCCGGTCGGCCCGGTCGTCCCGGCGGAAGCCGCCACGGTCCCCACGGTCGAAGGAGCGACCGCCACGGTCACGGTCCCGGTCGCGGTCCCGGTTGAAGCCACCACGGTCGTCGCGACGCTCGAACGAACGCCCACCACGGTCACGGTCACGGTCCCGGTCGAAGGAACGGCCACCACGGTCGTCACGACGGAAGCCACCGCGGTCCTCGCGACGCTCCCGCCGCTCGTACGGCGCGGAAGCCTCGGCGCGGTCCTCGCGCTCGACGTCCTTCGCGGTCGGCTGCTCCGGCACGGACACCTCGACGCCCGCCGGAGCCTCGGCGGACTCACCGGCCACCACCGCGGCAGGCTCCTCGCCCCGCTCGCGGGCGACCCGGGCGAGCAGCCGGTCGGACTCCTCACGCAGCTCGTTCGCACGCCGCTGGGCCCGCTCCAGCTCCTTGGTGAGCTGGGCGACCTCGCGCTCGGCCTGCTGCGCGGCGTTGCCCACGGACTCGGCCTGCACCTCGGTCATCGACCGGGCGCCGGTGATCTCGGCGACCTCCGGGTCGAAGGCGCCGGCACTCTGGATGATGTGACGCGTGGCGTCGACGCCCGCGTCCTCCATCAGGCGGAAGATCTGCCGCCGCTGGTGCGGGAGCGAGAGGGAGACGACCGTGCCCGTGCGGCCGGCCCGCGCGGTGCGGCCCGCCCGGTGCAGGTAGTCCTTGTGGTCACCGGCCGGGTCCACGTTCAGCACCAGGTCGATGCCGTCGACGTGGATACCGCGCGCGGCGACGTCGGTCGCGACGAGCACGTTGACGTACCCGTCCTTGAAGTCGGCCAGAGTCCGCGTCCGCGCGCCCTGGGTCATGCCGCCGTGCAGCGCGTCGGCCTTCGCCCCGGCGTCGCGCAGCTGCTCGGCGACGCGGTCGGCGCCCAGCTGGGTCCGGACGAAGATGATCGTGCGGCCCTTGCGGGAGGCGATGGCCGCGGTGACCGGCGCCTTGTCCTTGGGCTTCACGATGAGGATGTGGTGCGACATGGTCGTCACGGCGCCCTGCGCGGCGTCGACCTCGTGGCTGACCGGGTCCTTCAGGTACCGGTCGACCAGGGTCTTGATCTCGTTCTCCATGGTCGCGGAGAACAGCATCCGCTGGCCGCCCGCCGGAACCTGGTCCAGCAGCTCGGTGACCTCGGGCATGAAGCCCAGGTCGGACATCTGGTCGGCCTCGTCGAGGACCGCGATCTCCACGTTCTCCAGGGAGCAGGCGCCGCGGTTGATGATGTCGCGCAGCCGGCCCGGGGTGGCGACCAGGACGTCGACGCCCCGCTCCAGGGCGTAGATCTGGTTGCCCATGGACGTACCGCCGCAGACGACCTTCATCTTCAGGCCGAGGACGTCGCCGTAGGGCTGGAGCGCGTCGGCGACCTGCATGGCGAGCTCACGCGTCGGGGTCAGGATGACGGCGCGCGGCTTGTGCTTCTCGGTGCGACCGCCGGCCAGCGTGGCCAGGGTCGGCAGACCGAAGGAGAGGGTCTTGCCGGAGCCGGTGCGGCCACGGCCGAGGATGTCCTTGCCGGCCAGGGCGTCCGGGATGGTCGCGGCCTGGATCGGGAAGGGGGTGGTCACGCCGTTCTGCGCGAGCTTGCGCACGACGCCTTCGGGCAGGCCGAGGTCGGCGAAAGTGACCTCGGGGGCGTCTTCGGCTGCCTCGTTCTCGGGCACGACGACGTGATCAGTACTGGCGATGGACATGCGAATGCGAAACCTTCCGGAGTCTCGTCGGCACGCGCCCGTCAACTCCGTGATTCGCGATTCGCAATACGACCGCCTCAATGCGGTCCACCACGGCAAGGGAGAGTACGCGCCACACGGCGCGCTCTGCGGTGGCGCCGGGCAAGATGGGATCAAACGATCTGCCACCATACGCAGTCCGGCCCCGTCAAGGCAAACCGAATGGTGCGGGCGGCAGTGGGAGCGCGCCGAGGCCCGTCCCGAGTGCTGACAACCGACCCTCGCCCGGAAATGTTCCCGCGTCACGAACACCGGTCCGCTGATGTGACCGCCGCAACAGCGTCCGGCCACAACGGGCTGCCCCCGCCGTGCCGGACCACCCGCGCGGCCCGGGACGGACGCTACGCCGGCGCCCCGGCCTCCGGCGCCGGTTCCCGCTGCTCCAGCTGCGGCCCCGGCGGCTCGTGCGCCGACGACGACGGCTCCGGCGTCGGTTCCGGGGACGCCGTCGGCTCCTGCGGCGTCGGCGTCGGTTCCGGATCGGCCGTCCGGGTGGGAGTGGGCGGAGCCGGCGGCTTCGGCACGGGCTGGTCCGGCTTCCCCGGCTTCCCCGGCTTCCCCGGCTCGCGCCCCGGCGCGGACGCGCTCGCCGCGGCGGTCGGCGACTCCTCGGGGGACGCCGCCTCCCCCGGCTTGCCGTGCTTGCCCTTCCCGCCCTTCCGGCCCTTGCCGCGCCCGCGCTCGCCGTCGGCCGAGGCGACACCGATCCCGGTGCCGCCGCCCGAGACCCCCGACCCGCCGTCGGACGCCTCCCCGCCCCGCTGCCCGGCGGAGTGCGACGGCTTGGCCCTCCCGCCCGCACCGTCGTCGCCGACGCTCATGCAGCCGGCGGCAGCGGCGACGGCCACGACGGTGGCGGCCAGGCGGACGGGTACGTACAAGGGGCGCACGGGGCCACCTCCGGAAGGGGTGATGGAGTCAACACCTCCAACTCCCGCCGCCCGCAAGAGGACACGCCGCCCGCGTTCACATCACGGTCAGCCGTAACCCAGGGCGTGAAGGCGCGCGTCGTCGATGCCGAAGTGGTGCGCGATCTCGTGCACCACGGTGACTTCCGTCTCGGCGACGACGTCCTCCCGCGACTCGCACATCCGCAGGGTCGGATTCCGGTAGATGGTGATCCGGTCCGGCAGCACACCGGCGTACCACTCACCCCGGTCGGTCAGCGGAGTCCCCTCGTACAGCCCGAGCAGCTCGGGGTCCTCCGCCGGCGGCTCGTCCTCGACGAACACCGCCACGTTGTCCATCAGTCGGGTCAGCTCCGGCGGAATCCGGTCGAGCGCCTCGGCGACCAGCTCCTCGAACTCCTCGCGCGTCATCTCCAGCACAGGCCCATTGTCGGCCACGGCCCGCCCGTACGAGAGCCATCCGGCGTCGCATATCCGGCCGGGCACATGGGCATACGGGACCAATGGCCCGCGTCCCCGCCGCTGTCCTGAGTGTCCTGAACCCGATCCGCAAGGCCCCGCGCGCCCTCGCCCGCCGGTACCGCTCCCGACAGGCTCCGGCCACGATCGCGCTCGTGCCGCAGCCGCACCCGTGGGCCCGCGCGGCCGGGCTCGTGGCCGTCGTCGTACTCGGCGCCTGGCTGGGCCTGCTCGTGGTGGGCAATGTCCGGGTCCCGGTCGGCCCCATGAACACCACCATGACCCTGCGCCCCTCCTTCACCGGCGGCACCAAGATCAACATCTCGCCGCTGGGCGCACTCCAACTGGACAGCCACGTCGCCCCCGTCCGGCTGGACGTGAACGTCGACCAGCTCGACCCGGAGCGCTCCCAGGCGCTCGTCGACCACCCCGAACGCCTCTCCGGACTGCAGGACGAGGTCACCGAGGACGTCGGCCGCGGCACCCTCGACCTGGCCGTACGCTCCGGCGTCGCCGTCGTCGCCGGAGCCACCGCGCTCGGTCTCGCGGTCTACCGCCGCCCCCGCCGCGCCCTGGCCGCCGGAGGTCTGGCCCTCACGCTCCTCGCCGCCTCGGGCGGCACGGCGTACGCCACCTGGCGCCCCGACTCCGTCCTGGAGCCCAAGTTCTCCGGCCTGCTCACCTCGGCTCCCTCCCTGGTCGGCAACGCCCGCAACATCGTCACGGAATTCGACGTCTACCAGAAGGAGTTGGCCCGCCTGGTCACCAACGTGACCAAGCTCTACGACGCCACCTCGACCCTGCCCGCCTACGCGCCCGACCCCTCCACCATCCGGGTCCTGCACGTCTCCGACATCCACCTCAACCCGGCGAGCTGGAAGATCATCGCCTCGCTCGTGGAGCAGTACAAGGTGGACGTCATCGTCGACTCCGGCGACACGATGGACCACGGCACAGCCGCCGAGAACGGCTTCCTGGACCCCATCGAGGACCTCGGGGCCCCCTACGTCTGGGTGCGCGGCAACCACGACTCGATGATCACGCAGGACCACATGGAAGGCCTGAAGAACGTCCACGTCCTGGACAACGGCCGGGCGAAGACGATCAAGGGCCTGCGTTTCGCGGGCATCGGCGACCCGCAGTTCACCCCCGACCGCTCCAAGACCCCCGGAGCCCGCCAGTCCCAGGAATTCGCGGGCGCCCGCCTGGCCACGGCCCTGCGTGACCAGAGCGCCGCCGGCACCCCGGTGGACGTCGCCGTCGCCCACGAGCCGTCGGCCGCCCGCGAGGTCGACGGCGAGGTTCCCCTGGTCCTGGCCGGCCACCTCCACCACGACGAGACGGAAGTCCTGAAGTACGGCACCCGCCTGCGCATCGAGGGCTCCACGGGCGGCAGCGGCCTGCGCGCCATCGAGGGCAAGCACCCGGACCCCATCGAGGCGTCGATCCTCTACTTCGACCGGGACACCCGGCACCTCCAGGCCTGGGACGAGATCGAACTGGGCGGCCTCGGCCTCACGACCGCGGAGGTCAGCCGCCACCTGCCCGAGGAGAACCAGCCGGGCGCGTCCCCGTCCCCGAGCGCTCCGTCCCTGGGCACCTCGCCCCCGAGCACCCCGACGACGGGCACCGCGTCACCCTCCCCGTAAACCGTTTTGGCGATAGGTCCCGCCATCCCATATGCTTCTCACGTCCCCGACGCGCTGAGAAGCGCGCAGGCGGGCCGATAGCCCTCATCGTCTAGCGGCCTAGGACGCCGCCCTTTCAAGGCGGTAGCACGGGTTCGAATCCCGTTGGGGGCACGCACCACCCTGTGCGACACTGTCGTACGAAGCTTGGTCCTGTGGAGCAGTTTGGAGTGCTCGCCACCCTGTCAAGGTGGAGGCCGCGGGTTCAAATCCCGTCAGGACCGCCGAGGTTTCACGTGAAACCTCGTGGCTGGGTAGCTCAGTTGGTACGAGCGTCCGCCTGAAAAGCGGAAGGTCGCCGGTTCGACCCCGGCCCCAGCCACAACCGCCCTGTCAGGGCATGCGGCCCCACCGAAGATATTCGGTGGGGCCGTTCTCGTGTCGGTCGACTACTCGTCCCCGTCGCTCCGCTGTGAGCGGGAACCACGGTTCGCGCTGCGGGCCAGTTCGCTGCCGAGCAGCGTCACCTTGGCCACACCACGTGCCCAGCGAGGAGCGTCGCCCCGGGCCGCCCAGAAGACACAGACGCAGCCGCCGATGAGGAGCAGAACGACGACCGACAATATGAGCACCAGCATGCTCGACCCCCGTTTTCGTGTGATGGTCCGCGCCATCCTCTCAGGCGGGTCGAGCCGGCCGGGCGCGGTGATCATCCGGCCGTCCCGGCCGAGCTCTCCGCGCCCCGCGTCATGACCCCGCCGCCCGTCTCGCGCACCGCCGAGACAAAAGCGTTCGCCACGGATTTCCCGGGGATGAGATCCTGGGGGGCGTATGTCTACGCAATCCGCCCCCGCACTCGGCGCCCTCGCCTCCCGCCTGACCGAGCTGTCCCTGCGCGACGCGCACCGGCTCGGGCGCAGGCTCGAAGGTGCGCGCAAGATCCGTAAGCCGGAGGCCCGGGACGCCGTGCTCGCCGAGATCGAGGGCGAGGTCGTCAAGGGCGAGGAGCGGATGGCCGGCCGGCGGGCCCGGGTGCCCGCGGTCACGTACCCCGAGCAGCTGCCGGTCAGCCAGAAGAAGGACGCGATCGCCGACGCCATCCGCGACCACCAGGTCGTGATCGTCGCCGGTGAGACCGGCTCCGGCAAGACCACCCAGATCCCCAAGATCTGCATGGAGCTGGGGCGGGGCGTGCGCGGCATGATCGGGCACACGCAGCCGAGGCGGATCGCCGCCCGCACCGTCGCCGAGCGCGTGGCGGAGGAACTGGACACGCCGCTGGGCGAGGCCGTCGGCTGGAAGGTCCGTTTCACCGACCAGGTCGACCCGGACGCCACCTTCGTCAAGCTCATGACGGACGGCATCCTGCTCGCCGAGATCCAGACCGACCGCGAGCTGCGCGCCTACGACACGATCATCATCGACGAGGCCCACGAGCGGTCCCTCAACATCGACTTCCTGCTGGGCTACCTCGCCCAGCTGCTGCCGAAGCGCCCCGACCTCAAGGTCGTCATCACCTCGGCGACCATCGACCCCGAGCGCTTCTCGCGGCACTTCGGCGACGCCCCGATCATCGAGGTCAGCGGACGGACCTACCCCGTGGAGGTCCGCTACCGGCCGCTCCTCGAAGAGGACTCCGACGACGCCGACCGCGACCAGATCACCGCGATCACCGACGCCGTGGAAGAGCTCCAGAAGGAGGGCAAGGGCGACATCCTGGTCTTCCTCTCCGGCGAGCGTGAGATCCGCGACACGGCCGACGCCCTCACGAAGAAGAACTACCGCTTCACCGAGATCCTGCCGCTCTACGCCCGGCTCTCCCACGCCGAACAGCACCGCGTCTTCCAGCCGCACACCGGCCGCAGGATCGTGCTGGCCACGAACGTCGCCGAGACGTCCCTCACCGTGCCCGGCATCAAGTACGTCATCGACCCGGGCTTCGCGCGCATCTCCCGCTACAGCCACCGCACCAAGGTCCAGCGGCTGCCCATCGAGCCGGTCTCGCAGGCCAGCGCCAACCAGCGCAAGGGCCGCTGCGGCCGTACGTCCGACGGCATCTGCATCCGCCTCTACAGCGAGGACGACTTCAACGCCCGCCCGGAGTTCACGGACGCGGAGATCCTCCGGACGAACCTCGCCTCCGTCATCCTCCAGATGACCGCGGCCGGCCTCGGCGACATCGAGAAGTTCCCCTTCATCGACCCGCCGGACCACCGCAACATCCGTGACGGTGTCCAGCTGCTTCAGGAGCTGAACGCCCTCGACCCCACGCAGAAGGACCCGCGCAAGCGGCTGACGGACACCGGCCGCAAGCTCGCCCAGCTGCCCGTCGACCCGCGGCTGGCCCGGATGGTCCTGGAGGCGGACCGGAACGGCTGTGTCCGCGAGGTCATGGTCATAGCCGCCGCGCTCTCCATCCAGGACCCGCGGGAACGCCCCGCCGACAAGCAGACCCAGGCCGACCAGCAGCACGCCCGGTTCAAGGACGAGACCAGCGACTTCCTGGCCTTCCTCAACCTCTGGCGCTACCTCCGCGAGCAGCAGAAGGAACGGGGTTCGTCCTCCTTCCGCCGGATGTGCAAGCAGGAGTACCTCAACTTCCTTCGCATCCGCGAATGGCAGGACATCTACTCCCAGTTGCGCACGGTCGCGAAGCAGATGGGCATCCACCTCAACGAGGACGACGCCCCGGCCGACCGCATCCACGTCTCCCTCCTCGCGGGCCTGCTGTCCCACGTCGGCATGAAGGACGTGAAGAACGCCGGGGGGGAGGGCGGGAAGAACACAGCGAAGAACGAGTACCTGGGCGCGCGGAACGCCAAGTTCGCGGTCTTCCCCGGCTCGGCCCTCTTCAAGAAGCCCCCGCGCTTCGTGATGTCCGCCGAACTCGTCGAGACCTCCCGCCTCTGGGCCCGCGTCAACGCCAAGATCGAGCCCGACTGGGTCGAGCCCCTCGCCCAGCACCTCGTCAAGCGCACCTACAGCGAACCGCACTGGGAGAAGGACCAGGCCGCGGTGATGGCGTACGAGAAGGTCACGCTGTACGGCGTGCCGATCGTGGCGCAGCGGAAGGTCAACTACGGCCGGATCGACCCGGAGGTCAGCCGCGAGCTGTTCATCCGGAACGCGCTGGTCGAAGGGGACTGGCGCACGCACCACAAGTTCTTCTCGGACAACCGCAGGCTCCTCACCGAGGTCGAGGAGCTGGAGCACCGGGCCCGGCGCCGGGACATCCTGGTCGACGACGAGACGCTGTTCGACTTCTACGACCAGCGGATCCCCGAACACGTCGTCTCCGGCGCGCACTTCGACTCCTGGTGGAAGCGCAAGCGGCACGAGCAGCCCGACTTCCTCGACTTCGAGCGCGAGATGCTCATCAACGAGAAGGCGGGCGAGGTCACCAAGGCCGACTATCCGGACACCTGGCGCCAGGGGAACCTCAAGTTCCGAGTGACGTACCAGTTCGAGCCGGGCGCGGACGCCGACGGCGTGACCGTGCACATCCCGCTCCAGGTCCTCAACCAGGTCACGGATGAGGGCTTCGACTGGCAGATCCCGGGCCTGCGGGAGGAGCTGGTGACGGAGCTGATCCGGTCCCTGCCGAAGCCGATCCGCCGGAACTACGTCCCGGCCCCGAACTACGCGAAGGCGTTCCTGGACAAGGCGGTGCCCCTCCAGGAGCCCCTGACCACGACCATGAACCGCGAGCTGCGGCGCATGGTCGGCGTGCCCTTCGAGGCGGACGACTTCGACTGGGCCAAGGTCCCCGACCATCTGCGGGTCACGTTCCGGATCGTCGACGAGCGGCGGCGGAAGCTGGCGGAGGACAAGGACCTGGAGGCGCTCAAGCTGCGGCTGCGGCCGAAGGCCCGCAAGGCCCTGTCCCAGGCGGCCGCGGCCACCGCGGAACGCCAGGGCGGCGAGTCGCTGGAGCGCAAGGGCCTCACCGACTGGACGATCGGCACGCTCACCCGTGTCTTCGAGACGCGGCGGGCCGGGCAGCCGGTGAAGGCGTATCCGGCGCTGGTCGACGACGGCGACACCGTATCCGTACGCCTCTTCGACACGGAGGCGGAACAGGCGCAGGCCATGTGGAAGGGCACCCGCCGCCTGATCCTGCGCAACATCCCGGTGAACCCGGCGAAGTTCGCCTCCGAGAAGCTGACGAACGCGCAGAAGCTGGCACTGTCCTCGAATCCGCACGGCTCCATCCAGGCGCTGTTCGACGACTGTGCCATGGCGGCGGCCGACCAGCTGATCGCGGACTTCGGCGGGCCGGCGTGGGACGAGGAGTCGTACCGCAAGCTGTACGACAAGGTGCGCGCCGAGATCGTCGACACGACCGTCCGTACGGTGGGGCAGGTGCAGCAGGTGCTGGCCGCCTGGCAGGCCTGTGAGCGCCGTCTGAAGGCCGTACGCAGCCCCGCGCTGCTGCCGAACCTCCAGGACGTGCGGGGGCAGCTGGACGCCCTGGTGAAGCCGGGCTTCGTGACGGCGGCGGGGCTGCGTCGGCTGCCGGACCTCATGCGCTACCTGGTCGCGGCCGACCGCCGTCTGCAGCAGATGCCGACGAACGTCCAGCGGGACACGACGCGGATGCAGAAGATCCACGAGATGCAGGACGAGTACGCCTGGCTCCTGGAGCAGATGCCGCAGGGCCGGCCGGTCCCGTCGGCCGTCCTCGACATCCGCTGGATGATCGAGGAGCTCCGGGTGAGCTACTTCGCCCACGCGCTGGGCACGGCGTACCCCGTCTCCGACAAGCGGATCGTGAAGGCGATCGACGCGGTGGCGCCGTAACGGCACGGGCACGCAGGGTGAGTTCGACCAGCCGCCCACCCTCCTGTACAGTCTCTTCTCGCAGCGCAACGCACGAATCGCGCCGCGAAACCTGGTCCTGTGGAGCAGTTTGGAGTGCTCGCCACCCTGTCAAGGTGGAGGCCGCGGGTTCAAATCCCGTCAGGACCGCAGCGAGAGAGCCCGGATCTTCGGATCCGGGCTCTTCTGCGTCCCGGCTCTTCTGCGCCCCGGCCTCTCTACGTCGCGGCTCTTCTACGGCCGGGCCCCAGCCCTCATCCCCCACCACCACACCCCTGCCCGGCGCTCAGTGTGCCCCTCCCGGGCCCTCGCGCCGTCTTGACGGGGTTTCATTCGCTCGGTACCCAGAAACCAGGACCGCTCCCCGTGTGGCCCCCTGGAGGTGGCGTATGGCGGCATCGGCCAAGCACGAGACGCGAGCCCTGCTCCGCGCCCACCTGGCGGCCGCGTCGTCGTACCGGCATCTCACCCGTCACTGCCCGATCTGCCACTACCTGCTGCGCCTGGCGATGGAATCCACCCCCCGCGCCGCACAGGCCTCCGAGGAGGTCATGGAGGACGAGAGCCCGGCCCGGGCGTGACCGGGGGGCCGGCCCCAACACCCGCCCACACGTGGGTCGCTGGAGACCGGAAGCCCCTCTACCGCACCGCCGTCGACGCTAACAAGCCGCTTGGTATGTGACGGGTGTCACGGCATGAGTTTTGGAAAGTGCGGTACTTACACCCCGCCTACAACGGGTCAATTTAATATGTGCAATTGCACCCTCACCGCGGTGCCGCGCACAGAGGATCCGACACCCTCCCCCAGACTCCGACAAGGCCGCTCACAGCCCGTCGGCAGACGGACGGTCGACGCACAAAAAAGATCGCGCTGGACCCGGCGGAGTCCAGCGCGACCGACGACGCACCCTGTTATGTGTCTGAGTAGCTCTGACTTGCGTGGGCGAGGGGCCTGTTGGGGCAGGACCCGCGTCGCTTGGAGCTGTGGTTCCGAACGCCTCGGCCAGTTGGGGGAACCAGCCGGTTTGCCCGGTTATTCAGTTGTTCAGGCTTCGCTGCGCTGCTGCGGAATGCCCGCGAGCAGAGCGCGGACCTCTGCCTCGCGGTAGCGGCGATGCCCGCCGAGCGTGCGGATCGACGTGAGCTTGCCGGCCTTCGCCCACCGCGTGACCGTCTTGGGGTCGACGCGGAACATGGTGGCGACCTCAGCCGGGGTCAGCAGCGGCTCGGCATCAGGGGTGCGAGCGGTCATGAGCGGCCTCCTCGGGAGAACCGAACCTTCTCGGTTCTTTCCTCTAAATTCTGCACCTTGACCCGCGTTGCCCGAAATGGCGGACGCGAGTCGAGTCGGTTATAGGACGAACGGCTTGTCCTCGGCACTACAACTACACCATCTGTCCAGCCGCGTCGGCCAAACCGATGGAATTGCCCTCCCAGGTGTTCATCAGCGACGGAAGCCGATGGACCATGCCATAGCGGACAGTCACGCCGCTGTGACGATCAGTCACAGGGCGATCAGGAGGCACCAGACCCCCCAAAGCGTGCAATGCTGAGATTCCGCCCACACTGCAACGCAACGGGACGGAAGGAGCCCTCCCCGGACTCCTTGTCCTATTTTGGCATGAGGAGGGGCAAGGGGCGCAAGGGCCGCGTACGTGTACTCCGTCACGCTTGGCCTACTTGAGAGGTACGCCCGGATCGGGACCTACGTCCGATGTTGACGAGGCCTCAGCGAACGGAGGGCGCACTTCAGGAACATCGGTGCGAGGACGAAACCCCAAAACGGGCGGTACGTCAAACGTCAGTTCGTGACCGACCGGGAGCGTTCCGTAGGAGCCGAAGGTCAGAGGTCAGTTCGCCGAGCGAAGATCCCGTACGGAACGCCACCGCTCCACGAGCCGGGCGTACGCCGCGCCCGCCGCCGTCCCGTCACCCCGGCGCAGCGCGGCGATGCCCTCGGCCACGTCCGCCGCCGAATGGTCCTCCTCCAGCGCCCCGGCCGGCAGGGCGTGCACCAGGCCGCCGTAGTCCAGCTCCACGAGCGAGCGCGGGTGGAACTCCTCCAGCCAGCGCCCGACGTCCACCAAGCCGTCGATCAGCGGCCCCTCGTCCATGGCCTCCTTCAGGGCCCGCAGGCCCCGGGCCACGCGCCGCCGGGCCTGGACCATGGGCGTGCGGTAGCGCAGCACCGGCGGGCTGCCCGCGCTGTCGCCCTTGTCGTACTCGCGCTCCTCGTCGGAGACGAGCACGAACCAGTTGATCGGCACCTGCCAGGTCGCCGTGCGGATCCACGGCCGGGCGTCCGGGTTGATCGCCAGCCAGCGCTCGTAGTCCTGGGCGGCCTGACGCCGCAGGACGGGCGGCAGCACCGCGTCCATGACCGGCGGCGGGAGCTCCTCGGAGAGCTCGTCCAGGGCCAGCCAGCCGCGCAGCCGGGTGCGCCAGGGGCAGACGCAGACGACGCCGTCGATCTCGAGCACGAACGCGTCCTCGCTCTCGTGCACCGGCACCGGGACCGGCGGGGTGGGCGCCAAGTCGGCGAGCGCGCGGCGGAGTTCGTCCTGGTACGAGGGACGGTCCGGACGGCGGGCGTAACGGTCCCACTGGCTGCGCTCCGGCTCGGGGAAGGCGGCCAGCGGTTCGTACACGCGCAGGTAGGTCGCGTAGGGGACGATCACCGAGGACACCTTGGGCACGCCTGCTCCCTCCCCCGCGCTCCGACGGGAAAACCTGCGGAACCCACTCACAAACGCGCGGGAAATCTATGCAAATCGTCGCACGGGTGTACTCCAGTCGGAGGTGATCCTGAGCACTGTGCGGCCGGCGGGGCGGCCAGGCCCTAATCTCATGCTCAACAGTTCCCGCCACCCGCACGGGAGCTTGTCTCCACCCGCCGCACCTACTCAGGAGTCACCACAGTGACCGACGTAACCGGCGCGCCTGCTGATGTACTGCACACCCTGTTCCACTCGGACCAGGGGGGTCATGAGCAAGTCGTGCTCTGCCAGGACCGCGCGAGCGGCCTCAAGGCCGTCATCGCCCTCCACTCCACCGCGCTGGGCCCCGCGCTCGGCGGTACGCGCTTCTACCCGTACGCGAACGAGGCGGAGGCCGTCGCCGACGCGCTGAACCTCGCCCGCGGGATGTCGTACAAGAACGCTATGGCCGGTCTCGACCACGGCGGCGGCAAGGCCGTGATCATCGGCGACCCGGACACGATCAAGAGCGAGGAGCTGCTCCTCGCCTACGGCCGGTTCGTCGCCTCGCTCGGCGGCCGGTACGTCACCGCCTGCGACGTCGGCACGTACGTCGCCGACATGGACGTCGTGGCCCGCGAGTGCCGCTGGACCACCGGGCGCTCCCCCGAGAACGGCGGCGCCGGTGACTCCTCCGTCCTCACCGCCTACGGCGTCTACCAGGGCATGCGGGCCTCCGCGCAGCACCTGTGGGGCGACCCCTCGCTGCGCGGGAAGCGAGTCGGCATCGCCGGCGTCGGCAAGGTCGGCCACCACCTGGTGGAGCACCTGCGGGCGGAGGGCGCCGAGGTCGTCGTCACGGACGTGCGCGAGGAGGCCGTGGGCCGGATCCTCGCGGCCCATCCGACGGGCGTCACGGCCGTCGCCGACACCGCCACCCTGATCCGCGCCGAGGGCCTCGACATCTACGCCCCGTGCGCGCTCGGCGGTGCCCTGAACGACGACACGGTGCCGGCGCTCACCGCCAAGGTGGTCTGCGGCGCCGCCAACAACCAGCTCGCCCACCCGGGCGTCGAGAAGGACCTCGCCGACCGCGGGATCCTCTACGCGCCGGACTACGTGGTGAACGCGGGCGGGGTCATCCAGGTCGCCGACGAGCTGCACGGCTTCGACTTCGAGCGGTGCAAGGCGAAGGCGGCGAAGATCTTCGACACCACGCTGGCCATATTCGCACGTGCGAAGGAGGACGGCATTCCGCCGGCCGCCGCGGCCGACCGGATCGCCGAGCAGCGGATGCACGACGCCGCGCGGGCGCGCCGGACGCGCTGACACGGACCGCATCCGCGGGGCCCTCGTACGTTTGGCCGGTACCCGTCGGTGGGCAGTTAGAGAGAACTCTCACTTCTACCGGCGGGTCGACCGCCGATAAGTGGTTAAAATCGCGGTTGACCAGCGAGGACGGGGCGCCTCGAAGGTCCTGGGCGCGGGCACGTCATGCGGGCGACGTACCGTATGGGCGCGGGCTCAGGTACCGTGGAAGCCCTACGGACCGGTCTCTCTGCGGAGAGTCCGTGCCGGACCATGAACGCGTGTCAAGACTCTGGGGCCGTCGAGCCCCGTCGTTGAGGGGGTCGAGCCATGGGGCGCGGCCGGGCCAAGGCCAAGCAGACGAAGGTCGCCCGCCAGCTGAAGTACAACAGCGGTGGGACTGACCTCTCACGCCTGGCCGAGGAGCTGGGTGCATCGCCTTCGAATCCGCAGCCGCCTAACGGCGAGCCGTTCGAAGACGATGATCAGGACGAGGACCTGTACGCACGGTACGCCGACCTCTATGAGGACGACGACGAAGACGAGGACGGCCAGTCCTCGCAACACCGTCGCGGCGCTTGACCCTGCACTGAGCATTCACCCGGTCGGTGGCTGAAGGTCACCGACCGGGTTCTGTGCTGCCCGCGGGGTTACGGCCCCGCGGGCTCAGTCACCTCAGTTGGCGTAGTCACCGATCAGGGCGGCACCGGTGGTGTGCTCGCCCCGGTCCGTGATCTCTCCGGCCACCCAGGCGTCCACGCCGCGGTCGGCCAGGGTCGCCAGGGCCACGTCCACGGACTCCTGCGGCACGATCGCGATCATGCCGACGCCCATGTTCAGGGTCTTCTCCAGCTCCAGGCGCTCGACGTCGCCCGTCCGCCCGACGAGGTCGAAGATCGGCCCCGGGGTCCAGGTGGAGCGGTCGACGATGGCGTGCAGCTCGTCGGGGATGACCCGGGCCAGGTTGGCCGCGAGCCCGCCGCCGGTGACGTGGCTGAAGGCGTGCACCTCGGTGGTGCGCATCAGGGCCAGGCAGTCCAGCGAGTAGATCTTGGTGGGCTCCAGCAGCTCCTCGCCGAGGCTGCGGCCGAGCTCGTCGATGTGGGCGTCCAGGGCGAGACCGGCCTGCTTCAGCAGGACGTGCCGGACGAGGGAGTACCCGTTCGAGTGAAGACCGGAGGACGCCATGGCGATCACCGCGTCACCCGTCCGGATACGATCCGCGCCGAGCAGCCGGTCGGCCTCCACGACGCCCGTACCGGCGCCGGCGACATCGAAGTCGTCCTCGCCCAGCAGACCCGGGTGCTCGGCCGTCTCACCGCCGACCAGGGCGCAGCCGGCCAGCACACAGCCTTCCGCGATGCCCTTGACGATGGCGGCGACCCGCTCGGGGTGGACCTTGCCGACACAGATGTAGTCGGTCATGAACAGCGGCTCGGCGCCGCACACCACGATGTCGTCCATGACCATGGCGACCAGGTCGTGGCCGATGGAGTCGTAGACGCCCATCTGCCGGGCGATGTCGACCTTGGTGCCGACGCCGTCCGTGGCGGAGGCGAGCAGGGGCCGCTCGTAGTTCTTCAGGGCGGAGGCGTCGAAGAGTCCGGCGAAGCCGCCGAGGCCGCCGAGGACCTCGGGGCGCTGGGCTTTCTTCACCCACTCCTTCATCAGCTCGACGGCGCGGTCGCCGGCCTCGATGTCGACGCCCGCGGCTGCGTAGCTGGCGCCGCCCTCGGCACTGGGGTTCTCAGACATGGCTGTGAGAGCTTTCGTGTCGTACGGCAGGTGATACGGGCTGACTACGGGCGGCGGATCGCGTCGGCTGCGGCCGTGGCGGCCGGGCCGGCGGCCAGCTCGGTCTCCAGGAGCTGCTTGCCGAGCAGCTCGGGGTCCGGGAGGTCCATCGGGTACTCGCCGTCGAAGCAGGCACGGCAGAGGTTCGGCTTGGCGATGGTGGTCGCCTCGATCATGCCGTCGATGGAGATGTACGCCAGGGAGTCGGCGCCCATCGAGGTGCCGATCTCGTCGACGGTCATGCCGTTGGCGATGAGCTCGGCGCGGGTGGCGAAGTCGATGCCGAAGAAGCAGGGCCACTTCACGGGCGGCGAGGAGATCCGGATGTGGACCTCGGCGGCGCCCGCCTCGCGGAGCATGCGGACCAGGGCCCGCTGGGTGTTGCCGCGCACGATCGAGTCGTCGACGACGACCAGGCGCTTGCCCTTGATGACTTCCTTCAGCGGGTTCAGCTTCAGGCGGATGCCCAGCTGGCGGATGGTCTGCGAGGGCTGGATGAACGTGCGGCCGACGTAGGCGTTCTTCACCAGGCCGTTGCCGAAGGGGATGCCGGAGGCCTCCGCGTAGCCGATGGCGGCCGGGGTGCCCGATTCCGGGGTCGCTATGACCAGGTCGGCCTCGGCCGGGGCCTCCTTCGCCAGGCGGCGGCCCATCTCCACGCGGGAGAGGTAGACGTTCCGGCCGGCGATGTCGGTGTCCGGGCGGGCCAGGTACACGTACTCGAAGACGCAGCCCTTGGGCTTCGCGTCCGCGAATCGGGAGCTGCGCAGGCCGTTCTCGTCGATGGCGACGAACTCGCCCGGCTCGATCTCGCGGACGAAGCTGGCGCCGCAGATGTCGAGGGCCGCGGACTCGGAGGCGACGACCCAGCCGCGCTCCAGCCGGCCGAGGACCAGCGGGCGGATGCCCTGCGGGTCGCGGGCCGCGTACAGGGTGTGCTCGTCCATGAAGACGAGCGAGAAGGCGCCCTTGACCTGCGGAAGGACCGTGTGAGCGGCCTCTTCGATGGTCAGCGGCTTGCCGTCCTCGTCCGTCTGGGCCGCGAGGAGGGCGGTCAGCAGGTCGGTGTCGTTGGTGGCCGCCACGCGCGGCGTCCGGCCGCCCTCCTGCTTGGGCAGGTCGGCGACCATCTCGGCGAGCTGGGCGGTGTTGACGAGGTTGCCGTTGTGGCCGAGCGCGATGGAGCCGTGCCCGGTGGCACGGAACGTCGGCTGGGCGTTCTCCCATACGGACGCACCGGTGGTCGAGTAGCGGGCGTGACCGACCGCGATGTGACCCTGGAGCGAACCGAGGGAGGTCTCGTCGAAGACCTGGGAGACCAGGCCCATGTCCTTGAAGACGAGGATCTGTGAGCCGTTGCTGACCGCGATTCCCGCGGATTCCTGGCCTCGATGCTGGAGGGCGTAGAGCCCGAAGTACGTGAGCTTGGCGACCTCTTCGCCCGGAGCCCAGACACCGAAGACGCCACAAGCGTCCTGGGGGCCCTTCTCACCGGGGAGCAGGTCGTGGTTGAGTCGTCCGTCACCACGTGGCACGCCACCGAGTGTAGGCGAGGTCGACCACTGGTCCGAATTGGGGATTCCGGACTTTTCGTGGCTCACTGCTCGGCGACGGCTCGCACGCTCGTGCCGTTTTGGCTGGTCAGCGTGAGGGTGCGGTGATCGACTTCGTACTTCAGCTTCCCGTCGAAAAGTCGCAGCAGGGTCTTCTCGTCGGCCATGAGTGAGTCTTCGCACATCATTCGGGTCGTGGCCGCGGGGCCCAGGGTGATATCGCCGTCGCGCACGGTGGCCTCGGCGTTCACCTTGTTGCAGCCGAGGCTGCCGGAGACGGTGCCCTTCTTCGCGTCGAAGGTGAGGTGGGCGCGGCCGTCGGTGCGCGGGGTCGTGACGGTCCACCTGGTGCCGCTCAGCGGGGTGTCCCCGGCCTTGGTCAGGCGGACGGTGTCGCCGCGCTCGGTGGTGAGGGTGAGGCGGTCGCCGGCCACCCGGGCCCTGAACTCCTGGTCGGAGAGCGTGCGCGCGAGGGTCTGCTCGAACTCCATGGGCTTGTTCTCGCAGGCCATCTCCGTGGCCCGGGTCTTGCTGAGCCTTACGCGGTCGCCGTCGACGGTGGCCTCGGCGCCGAAGTTGTTGCAGCCGAAGCTGCCCTCGGCCCGGCCCTTGTCGATGGTCACGTGGGCGCCGGTCGGGGCCTTCTGGGTCCTGCCGTCGGCGGTGACGCTGTCCACGTTCCACCGCACGCCGGTCACCGGCTTCCCGGCACCGACCGAGGTGCTTCCGCCGTCCGCCTTCTCACTGCCGCAGGCCGCCACGACCGGGACGAGCATGGCGGCGGCCGTCAGGGTGATGCGCTGCTTCTGCCTGTCCATGCCGCTTCGACGGGGCACCCGGGGGGATCGGTTCCCCTTATGTCATCAGCGGCAGGTAGGCCGACAGGTCCGCGCGCTCGCCGCTCGCGCTGACCTCGGCGTCCTGGAGCGCCTGCTGCCAGGTCAGCCGCCCGGTCGCCAGCCGGATCCAGGTGAGCGGGTCCGTCTCGACGACGCTGGGCGGGGTGCCGCGGGTGTGCCTCGGCCCCGCCACGCACTGCACCACCGCGTACGGCGGCACCCGCACCTCGGTGGAGCCGCCGGGCGCCTTCGCGGCCAGCGCGTCGGCGAGCAGCCGGGTGCAGGCGGCCAGGGCCTGACGGTCGTAGCCGATGTCCAGGCCGGGGACGGCGGCGTCGAGGTCGTCGGTGTGGACGACGAGTTCGACGGTCCGGGTGACGACGTAGTCGGCGAGGGGGAGGGCGCCGGCGCTGGTGGGGAGCAGCCGGCCCGCTGGGTGCGCGTCGAGGTTCGCCGTGAAGCGGTGCTCGGCGCCGGTGAGGTGGGCGTCGAGGTCCTGGTGTTCCTCGGCCAGGCGGCGGGCCGTGTCGGCGATGGCGGGGGCGTCGGCGGCGATGGCGAACGGCCAGTCGAGCAGGCGGGCGTCCTGCGCCGCGGGTTCCGGCTCCTCGAGCAGCCGGTCCACGGCGTCCAGGGCCATGGCGCAGTGCGCGGCCAGGTCTCGCACGGTCCAGTCGCCGAGGCGCGTGGGCAGGGCGAGCTGCTCGGGCGTCAGGGTGGCCACGGCGGCCCGTATGTTCCCGAACTGGGCGAGCACGGCCGCGCGGATCTTGGCGGGGTCGTAACTACGGGTGCGCTTCTTGGCCGGTGGCATGGGGTCAGCCTAGGACGGCGGCTCCGGAGGGCTTCTCGAAGGTCTCCTCGTGAGGGCGACCTGCACGGACAGGCCCCGCACGTCACCGTGCGGGGCCTCGTCGTCGAACTGCCTCGGCGGCTACGCCAGCAGCGCCGGGATCGTCGCCTCGTGCTTCTCACGCAGCTCGGCCAGGGAGAGCGCGAACTCGCCCTGGACGTCCACGGAGTCACCGTCCACGACACCGATACGGGTGGCCGGGAGGCCCCGCGCCCCGCACATGTCGTTGAAGCGGACCTCCTCCGACCGCGGCACGGCGACGACCGCACGGCCCGCCGACTCGGAGAAGAGGAAGGTGAAGGCGTCCAGACCGTCCGGGACGATCAGGCGGGCGCCCTTCTCCCCGAGCAGCGCCGACTCGACCACGGCCTGGATCAGACCGCCGTCGGACAGGTCGTGCGCGGAGTCGATCATGCCGTCGCGGGAGGCGGAGATCAGGATCTCGGCGAGCAGCCGCTCACGCTCCAGGTCCACCTGCGGCGGCATCCCGCCCAGATGGTCGTGGACGACCTGGGACCAGGCCGAACCGCCGAACTCCTCACGCGTGTCGCCGAGGAGGTAGAGCAGCTGGCCCTCCTCCTGGAAGGCGACCGGGGTGCGGCGGGCCACGTCGTCGATGACGCCGAGGACCGCGACCACCGGGGTCGGGTGGATGGCCGCCTCGCCCGTCTGGTTGTAGAGCGAGACGTTGCCGCCGGTCACCGGGGTGCCCAGCTGCTGACACGCGTCCGCCAGACCGCGCACGGCCTCCGCGAACTGCCACATCACCGCGGGGTCCTCGGGCGAGCCGAAGTTCAGGCAGTCGGACACGGCGAGCGGCTTGGCGCCGGTGGTGGCGACGTTGCGGTACGCCTCCGCCAGGGCCAGCTGGGCGCCGTGGTACGGGTCCAGCTTCGCGTACCGGCCGTTGCCGTCCGTCGCGATGGCCACGCCGAGGCCGGTCTCCTCGTCGATCCGGATCATGCCGGAGTCCTCGGGCTGGGCGAGGACCGTGTTGCCCTGCACGAAGTGGTCGTACTGGGAGGTGATCCAGGACTTGGAGGCCTGGTTCGGGGAGCCGACCAGCTTCAGGACCTGGTCCTTCAGCTCCTCGGACGTCTGCGGGCGCGGCAGCTTGTTCGCGTCGTCGGCCTGGAGGGTGTCCTGCCAGTCGGGACGGGCGTACGGGCGCTCGTAGACCGGGCCCTCGTGGGCGACCGTGCGCGGGTCGACGTCGACGATCTTGCCGCCGTGCCAGTAGATCTCCAGGCGGTCGCCGTCGGTCACCTCACCGATGACGGTGGCGATGACGTCCCACTTCTCGCAGATCTCCAGGAAGCGGTCGACCTTCTCCGGCTCGACGACAGCGCACATGCGCTCCTGCGACTCGCTCATGAGGATCTCCTCGGGCGAGAGCGTGGAGTCGCGCAGGGGGACGTCGTCCAGGGTGACGCGCATGCCGCCGGAGCCGTTGGAGGCGAGCTCGGAGGTGGCGCAGGACAGACCGGCGGCGCCGAGGTCCTGGATGCCGACGACGAGCTTCTCGGCGAAGGCCTCCAGGGTGCACTCGATGAGGAGCTTCTCCTGGAAGGGGTCGCCGACCTGCACGGCCGGGCGCTTCGACGGCTTGGCGTCGTCGAAGGTCTCCGAGGCGAGGATCGACGCGCCGCCGATGCCGTCGCCGCCGGTCCGGGCCCCGTACAGGATGACCTTGTTGCCCGCGCCGGACGCCTTCGCGAGGTGGATGTCCTCGTGCCGCATGACACCGATGGCACCGGCGTTGACCAGCGGGTTGCCCTGGTAGCAGGCGTCGAAGACGACCTCGCCGCCGATGTTGGGCAGGCCCAGGCAGTTGCCGTAGCCGCCGATGCCGGCGACGACACCCGGGAGGACGCGCTTGGTGTCGGGGTGGTCGGCCGCGCCGAACCGCAGTGGGTCGACGACCGCGACCGGGCGGGCGCCCATGGCGATGATGTCGCGGACGATGCCGCCGACACCGGTGGCCGCGCCCTGGTAGGGCTCGACGTACGACGGGTGGTTGTGCGACTCGACCTTGAAGGTGACCGCATAGCCCTGGCCGACGTCCACGACACCGGCGTTCTCGCCGATGCCGACGAGCATCGCGTCGGACTGGGGGGCCTTCTCGCCGAACTGGCGCAGGTGGACCTTGCTGCTCTTGTACGAGCAGTGCTCCGACCACATCACCGAGTACATGGCGAGCTCGGCGCCCGTGGGGCGGCGGCCGAGGATCTCGACCACGCGCTCGTACTCGTCCTTCTTCAGGCCCAGTTCGGCCCAGGGCAGCTCGACGTCGGGGGTCGCGGCCGCGTGTTCGACCGTGTCCAGAGGCGTCCGGCTCATGCGTTGACCAGCTTCTTGAGGATCGAGGTGAAGAACGGGAGACCGTCGGTGCGGCCGGTGCCGATCAGCGGCTCCACGGCGTGCTCGGGGTGCGGCATGAGGCCGACCACGTTGCCGGCCGCGTTGGTGACGCCGGCGATGTCCCGCTGCGAACCGTTGGGGTTGAAGTCCAGGTACCGGAAGGCGACCCGGCCCTCGGCCTCCAGCTCGTCGAGCGTGTACGCGTCGGCCACGTACTGCCCGTCGTTGTTCTTCAGCGGGATGTGGATCTCCTGGCCGGCCGCGTAGTCGGTGGTCCAGGCGGTCTCGGCGTTCTCCACCCGCAGCTTCTGGTCACGGCAGATGAAGTGCAGGTGGTCGTTGCGCAGCATCGTGCCGGGCAGCAGGTGGGCCTCGGTGAGGATCTGGAAGCCGTTGCAGATGCCGAGCACCGGCAGACCGGCCTTCGCCTGCTCCAGCAGGGGCTCCATCACCGGCGAGAAACGGGCGATGGCGCCGGCGCGCAGATAGTCGCCGTAGGAGAAACCACCGCACAGCACCACGGCGTCGACCTGCTTGAGGTCCTTGTCCTTGTGCCACAGGGCGACCGGTTCGGCGCCCGCGACGCGGATCGCGCGCTGCGTGTCGCGGTCGTCCAGACTGCCGGGGAAAGTGACGACGCCAATACGAGCGGTCACTTCACGGCCTCCGCGACTTCCTCGACCCGGACGGTGAAGTCCTCGATGACGGTGTTCGCGAGGAAGGACTCCGCAAGATCATGAATGCGGGCGAGGGCGGCCTCGTCGACCGGCCCGTCAACTTCCAGTTCGAAACGCTTTCCCTGGCGGACGTCCGAGATCCCGTCGAAACCCAGCCGCGGCAGTGCGCGCTGCACCGCCTGGCCCTGGGGGTCGAGGATCTCCGGCTTGAGCATGACGTCGACTACGACGCGTGCCACTGGCACTCCCGGTGTGTGGTGCTGAGCAGGTCCCTTCAGACTACCCGCACAAAATTTCTACGCGCGTCGACTTGTAGGAATCTACGTGACCGTCATCACGATCCGGCATCGACGGGCGCACACACGAGAATTTCCGGGAAAGATTCCGACTCGATACCCGAAACCTATTGCGCCCACCCGTCTCCCGCCACCACGCTTCCAACGAAGTCGCTCCGCTCGCCCCTTGATTTTGGACACGCGGAAGGATTTAGTCGGGCTTCACAATGCATTGCCGGGCACTGTACAAACTAATTGGCAAAGTGCCGCATGAAGGGACCGATATTCGTGGCGCAGAAGGTCGTGGTCACTCTCTTTGACGACATCGACGGCTCGGAAGCGACGGAAACGATCGCCTTCGGACTGGACGGCAGGTCGTACGAGATCGACCTGAGCGAAGTCAACGCCGGAGAACTGCGGAAGGCGCTCGCGCCCTACGTGGAGGCCGGCCGCAAGCGGTCCCGCTCGGGCCGGGCGTACCGGCAGACGGAGGTCGCCCCCGACCCGTCGGCCGTACGGGCCTGGGCCCAGGCCAACAAGATGGAGGTCCCCGCGCGCGGGCGCATCCCCAAGAAGGTCTACGAGGCGTTCACCGCCGCGCAGTGACGGCCCGGTGAGCCCGGGCCCCACGGCCGGTCACCCGCCCCTCGCGGCAACCGACTTGCGCAGCACCCCTGCTGATCAGTTAGAGTCTGGAGCACGCCGAGGGGCGAAGCCGAAAGGCCCAGCTCACGGAAACATGCGGGTGTAGTTCAGTAGTAGAACATCCCCCTTCCAGGGGGAAGGCGCAGTGTGCGATTCCTGTCACCCGCTCTGCACCGCCGTACCGACCACGCTTGTGGATCAGGTAGGCTGGTGCTCGCACCGGCCAGTGAAAGCTGGTCGGGGGCAAAAATGCGGACGTAGCTCAGTTGGTAGAGCGCAACCTTGCCAAGGTTGAGGTCGCGAGTTCGAACCTCGTCGTCCGCTCGGGAATGAGACCCCGGTCCTGATGGACCGGGGTCTTTTCGTGTCCGCCGAGCGTCCCTCGGATGTCTTCGGGCGTCCGTCTGACATTTGTCATGCCGAGTGATGACAGCGCGCACTGCAACCGGCCCCGGCGGGCCGGGACGCTGAAGGCATGGAGACGAACGAACACGAACACGTGATTGAGGTCACTGACCTGCGACGTGTCTACGGGGGCGGGTTCGAGGCGGTACGCGGAATCGACTTCTCCGTACGGCGCGGAGAGATCTTCGCCCTGCTGGGCACCAACGGCGCGGGAAAGACGTCGACCGTCGAACTGCTGGAGGGCCTCGCGGCACCCGCGGACGGCCGGGTGCGGGTCCTCGGGCACGACCCGTACACCGAGCGGGCCCTCGTACGGCCCCGCACCGGCGTGATGCTCCAGGAAGGCGGCTTTCCGTCCGAGCTGACCGTCGCGGAGACCGCGCGCATGTGGGCGGGCTGTGTGAGCGGGGCCCGGCCTCCGGCCGAGGTGCTGGCACTGGTCGGCCTGGAGTCGAAGGCCCGCGTCCGGGTGAAGCAGCTGTCCGGCGGCCAGAAGCGCCGCCTGGACCTGGCGCTCGCGCTGCTCGGCGACCCCGAGGTGCTCTTCCTCGACGAACCGTCCACCGGCCTGGACGCCGAAGGCCGCCGGGACACCTGGGAGTTGGTGAGCGCACTGCGCGACGGCGGTACGACGGTGCTGCTGACCACGCACTACCTGGAGGAGGCGGAGTACCTCGCCGACCGCCTCGCGATCATGCACGAGGGCCGGATCGCCGCCACCGGCACACCGGCCGAGGTGACCGCCGCACAGCCGTCGCGGATCTCCTTCGAGCTCCCCGAGGGCTACTTCGTCGGCGACCTCCCGCCGCTCGACGAGCTGGGCGTGGGCGGGCACGACACCGACGGCCGGATCGTCCGGCTGCGCACCCGCGAACTGCAGCGGACGGCCACCGGACTGCTGACGTGGGCCGCACAGGCCCGGGTCGAACTGCGCCGCCTGGACGTGCGGTCGGCCTCCCTGGAGGAGGCGTTCCTCGGGATCGCCAAGGAGGTCTCCGCCGAGCGGACCACCGGCACGAACGCGAAGGAGTACGCGGCATGAGCGCCACCCACACGACAGCCCGCCCGGCATCGGCGGCGACCACTGCGCTGAGCCGGATGACGGCTCTGGCGCGCGCCGAACTGACCCTCCTCGGACGGACCAAGGGCGCGCTGGTCGCCGCCGTGTTCGTGCCGCTGGTGATGCCGGTCAGCGTGCGGGCGGCGGCCAAGGACATGGACCTCGCCGGAGCCGGGCTGAACACCGGCACCCTGGTGCTCCCCGCCTCGATCGGCTTCTCCCTGCTCTTCGCCGTCTACTCGGTGCTCGTCGGCAGCTACGTCGTCCGGCGCGAGGAACTCGTCCTCAAGCGGCTGCGCACCGGTGAGCTGCGGGACTTCGAGATCCTGGCCGGTTCCGCGCTGCCCGCCGTCCTCACCGGGCTCGTGCAGTGCCTGGTGCTGACGGCGGCCTGCACCACGCTGCTGGACCTGTCCGCGCCGTCGGCGCCCCACATGGTCGTCGCCGGCGTGCTGTTGGGGCTGGTGCTGTGTGCCGCCCTCGCCGCGGCCACCGCGGCCTTCACCCGGACCGGCGAGAGCGCCCAGGCCACACCGATGCCCCTGATGCTCGTCTCGATGATGGGCTCCGGCATGTTCATCCCGCTGGAGCTGCTGCCGGACAAGCTGGCCTCCGTCTGCGAACTGCTGCCGCTGACGCCCGTCGTCAGCCTGGTGCGCGGCGGCTGGACCGGAGACCTGTCCGCCTCCGACGCACTGGGCGCCGTCGCCACCGCGGTGGCCTGGATCGCCATCGCCGTGTTTGCTGTACAGCGGCGGTTCCGCTGGGAACCGCGGCGCTGAGACCGGAGGGGGAGGGGCGGGCTGATGCGCGGGCCGGGCAGGTGGTGGCGGCGGAAGACCACGCCGGAGAAGGTCGAGACGTACACGCGGTGGTCGTTCCACCTCTTCGGAGTGATGGAGTTCCTCTCCGCCGGGGTCACGTCCTTCGCTCCCCTGGGGCCACGGCTGGGCGGCTGGGTCCTGCTGATGGTGGGCGTGCACGCCGCGGTGTGCTTCGCCACCGTGTCCCGCGCGCTGGACTGGACGCGTGGCCGCAGGCCCCAGCCCGTGGGACTGCTGTGCACCCTGGCGGCCGTCACCGCCGCGATATCGGCCGCCGCGCTCGGCATCGCCGAGCACGGACCGGACCGTGAGGGTGTCGACACCGCCGCGGGTGGTGTCTTCGGCGTCGTCCTGATCTTCGGTCCGGGCATCATCGCGCTCGGCGTCCGCAACCGGCGGCGCGCTTTCGGGATCGCGGGCGGCTTCGCGGCGGGCGCCTGGGCCGTGGCCGTCGCATTCGGTGCCTCCCCGTTCGCCGCGCTCGTCACCGCGTTGATCGTGCTGCTCGGCGGCACGTTCATCGCCTTCGTAGCCGTCTTCTCCGTGTGGTTGCTCGACGCCGTCTACGAACTCGACGAGGCCCGCGAGACCCGGGCCCGGCTCGCCGTCGCCGAGGAACGGCTCAGGTTCGGGCGGGATCTGCACGACGTCATGGGACGCAACCTCGCCGTGATCGCGCTCAAGAGCGAACTGGCCGTGCAGCTCGCCCAGCGGGGACGGCCGGAGGCCGTGGCGCAGATGGTCGAGGTGCAGCGGCTCGCGCACGAGTCGCAGCGGGAGGTACGGGAGGTCGTCCGCGGCTATCGCGAGGTCGACCTCGGGGCGGAACTCGCCGGGGCGCAGGGTGTGCTGACCGCGGCCGGCATCGACTGCACGGTGACCGGACGGCCCCCGGCGGGGCTGCCGGCCGGGGTGCAGTCCGCCCTGGGGTGGGTCGTCCGGGAGGCGGCCACGAATGTGCTGCGGCACGGGGATCCGCGACGGTGCGGGATACGGCTGCGGGTGTCGGAGGAGCGGGTGGTGTTGTCCGTGGAGAACGACGGGGTGCTCCCGGAGGCTGAGGCCGGGGTGTCCGGATCTTCCGGCTCGGGACTCGCCGGGCTGCGGGAGCGGCTGGCGGAGATCGACGGGACGTTGGAGGCGGGGCCTGCGGGAAAGGGGATCTTCCGGCTGACGGCGGAGATTCCCCTGCCGTCCGTGCCTGCCCCCTCCGGCCTCGTCCCGTCCAACGCCGCCGTGCGATCCGTGAGTGAGGTCACTCCATGACGGCCGTGGAGCCCGTACGGCTGCTGCTCGCCGACGACGAGCACCTCATCCGTGGGGCGCTCGCCGCGCTGCTGGCGCTGGAGGACGACCTCATGATCGTCGCCGAGGCGGCCACCGGGCCGGAGGCGATGGCGATGGCCCGGGCGCACAAGCCCGACGTCGCGGTACTGGATCTCCAGATGCCCGGCGCCGACGGTGTGAAGGTCGCCACATCCCTGCGCGCCGAACTGCCCGCCTGCAAGGTACTCATCGTCACCAGCCACGGGAGGCCCGGGCATCTGAAGCGGGCGCTGGCGGCCGGGGTGCGGGGGTTCGTGCCGAAGACCGTGAGCGCGCAGCGGCTCGCGGAGATCATCCGCACGGTGCACGCGGGTAACCGGTACGTCGACCCGGAGTTGGCCGCCGACGCGATCGCCGCCGGGGACTCGCCGCTGACCGTGCGGGAGGCCGAGGTGCTGGAACTGGCCGCCGACGGTGCGCCCGTGGCGGAGATCGCGGAGCGGGCCGCGCTGTCGCAGGGGACCGTGCGGAACTACCTGTCGTCGGCGGTGTCGAAGCTCGGGGCGGAGAACCGGCATGCGGCGGTGCGGCTCGCGCGGGAGCGAGGTTGGGTATAGTGGGTCTCGCGCCACGGCGCATGCGAACGTAGCTCAGTTGGTAGAGCGCAACCTTGCCAAGGTTGAGGTCGCGAGTTCGAACCTCGTCGTTCGCTCCAGTGAGAAGCCCCCCGGTTCCGGCCGGGGGGCTTCCGCGTTTCCTGCCTACGTCCAGGTCGTGCCGGTCAGGCGCTCGTACGCCTCCACGTACTTGGCGCGGGTGGCGTCGACGACCTGCTGGGGCAGCGGGGGCGGCGGCTGCTCGCTCTTCCGGTCCCAGCCGGACTCCGCCGAGGTCAGCCAGTCCCGCACGAACTGCTTGTCGTACGACGGCTGCGCACGGCCCGGCTGCCACTGGTCGGCCGGCCAGAAGCGGGAGGAGTCCGCCGTGAGGACCTCGTCCGCGAGGATCAGATCGTCGCCGTCGAAGCCGAACTCGAACTTGGTGTCCGCGAGGATGATGCCCCGCTCCCGGGCGATGTCCCGGCCCCGCGAGTAGACGGCGAGGGTCGCCTGGCGCAGCCGGGCCGCGGTGTCCGCGCCGACCTGGCGGGCGACCTCCTCGTAGGAGACGTTCTCGTCGTGCTCGCCGACGGCGGCCTTGGTGGCCGGGGTGAAGATCGGGGCGGGCAGTTCGCTGCCGTCGACCAGGCCCTCGGGGAGGGCGAGGCCGCAGACCGTCCGGGTCTCGTTGTACTCGACGAGGCCCGAGCCGGTGAGGTAGCCGCGGGCCACGCATTCCACGGGGACCATCTGGAGTGACTTGCAGACCAGCGTGCGGCCCGCCCAGTCGGCCGGGGCTCCCGCGGGCAGCTCGGTGCTCAGGACGTGGTTCGGGATCAGGTCGGCGAGCTGGTCGAACCACCACAGGGAGAGCTGAGTGAGGACCCGGCCCTTGTCGGGGATCTCGGTCGGCAGCACCCAGTCGTACGCGGACATGCGGTCGCTGGCGACCATCACGAGGTCGCCCGCCTCGTTCTGGTACAGCTCGCGCACCTTGCCGGTGTGCAGGTGCACCAGACCCGGAACCTGGAGCGGCTCGGGCTTTTCTACGAATCCGGACACGGTTCCTCCCCGTGGTTCTGTCCAATGTGCTGATTCTCCCGTATGCGGGCTTGATCACGGACAGTGGGGCGGTCGAGGTCAGTCGCGTTTGCAGATGCGGTCCAGCAGGTTCGCGGTGGCGCGCTGGATGCGGGCGTCGACGTGGCCGGGGCGGTCCAGGGCGGGTGTCCAGGCGAAAGTCCCGGATGCGAAGACCCAGGCGCCGGAGGGCGCGCGGTAGAGGGACGTCTCCTGGTGGCGGGTGGCGCCCTCCCTGTCGGTGTACGGGGAGTGGGCGAGCAGCACGCGCTCCTCGTGCTCGGGCAGCGGGGTGCGCGGGAAGTAGCGGTCGGCCTCGCCCGCCACCAGACCCTCGATCTCGTCCCCCTCCTCCGCACCGGTCGCCTCCCACAGCCAGTGGCCGGCGTTGCGCACGATCAGCGGGTGCGGCTGGGGGACCTGTCCGGCGTACTGGATGCCGATCAGCTGCTGCTCCGCCCGGTCGATCTCCCGCCACAACACCGGCTTGCCCGGGCCTTTGCGCTTGCGGCAGGTCAGCAGCCGGTCGGGCACGCCGGAGGGGGACGGGCCCAGTTCCACCTGCCAGTACATGGAGTTGGCGGAGAGGAAGACGAGCGAGGTGCCGGCGTCGCGTGCGAGCTCCGCGGTGGCGCGCATCGCGGCCGACCAGTACTCGTCGTGGCCCGGGAAGACCAGGCCGCGGTAGTGGGTGGGGTCGACACGGCCCGCGTGCAGGTCGCCGGCGGTGGCGTAGGCGACGTCGTAGCCGTAGCGCTCGGCCCAGCGGACGAAGTCGTAGGCGTGGCCGACGTGCAGGGGGAGGCCCGCGCCCGCGTACGGGCGGTCGAAGGAGACCGTGGTCGCCGCGTCGGCCTCGCTCAGCAGCCGCCCCTTCTCGTCCCAGGCGTGGTAGAGGCTGGCGCCGGTGCGGCCGTCCTCCGGGTAGAGGTTGTACGCCTGCCAGGTGATGTCGGGCAGGACGAGGAGCAGGTCCGCGGGCTGGTCGTGGCGGACCGTGAAGGGGACGTGGGAGCGGTAGCCGTCGGCGGTGGTGAGGACGGCGACGTACGCGCCGATGTTCCAGTACGAGGGGATCTGGAGCCGCCAGGACAGCCACCAGTGGTGGCAGGAGACCGTACGGTCCGCGGTGAGCGGCGTGGGCTGCACGATGCCGGACAGGCGCGGGCTGGTGGTGATCTTCGCGGCGCCGTCACCGCCGTAGTGGCCGATGCGGTAGATGTCGACGCCGAACTCCTGGGGCGGGTCGACGGTGATGTGGAAGTCGATGGCCTCGCCGGGGGCGACCGCGCCGGTCGAGGTGAAGCCCTTGATCTGACGGTGGATGTCGTCGGCCGCGCGGGGGCCGCCGGAGCGGGTGCCCTTCTTCGACGCGTGGGGCTGGTCCTGGTCCACGTACCAGGGGACGACCTGGCCGGTGTCGTCGAAGTACGTCACATTGCCGCGCAGCCACGGGACGGGGCCCTGTCCGAAGGGATCTGTCACGGCGTGCGCCTGCGCTCCCGACTCCCAGCGGCGGGTGGTCTGCTCCGAACCCATGGTTGCTTCCCCTCCCCTTCGCCCCCGTGGTGGTGCGTACTCGTGTGGTGTGGTGCGTACTCGTGTGGTGTGCGCACTCATGTGGTGGGTGCGCTGTATGCGCTGTGTGCGGTGCCTGCGTGCCTTGCGGTCCGAGCGGTAGTGGCGCGCTTATGTGTTTGTCGTATGTCGCACGCCTTTGCCATGCACGAGAACGGTCCAAGCACATCACATAACGCGCGCACTTCGTTACTGTTCGTTTCGAATTGGCCAGAAGCGGAAGCTGTAGCTCCGGGCTGGGTGGCTCGGCCGGGGGAGGCGGGTCAGGCGAGCCGGACCGGCTTCTCCGGCCGTATCCCCAGCTCGGCGAGCCAGGCACGCAACGGGGTGGGGTCGCCCTCCTCGATCAGGGTGAGCACCTTGGGTGTCAGATCGGCGGTGCGTTCGCCGTTGTGGAGGAGGGTCGGGCCGTCCAGCCAGTCCAGGCCCGGCGTCGCGTCGGCGGTGTCCATCGCGGCACAGCAGACCATCGCGGTGAGGTGGTCGGCGAGCAGTTCGCGGGCCGTGCGCGGGGGCTGGAGCGGGAAGAGGGGGAGGTCCCGGTCGTCCCAGAGGGCGGGGTCCGCGTGGGTCTGGGAGCCGACGGGCGATGAGGGGCCGGGCGATGAGGGGGCGGAGGGGTCGGAGGCTGTGGACCGGCCGGTGGTCGCGGCGGCCTCCTCGCGGGCCAGCTCGGCGCTGAGTCCGGCGGCCAGGGCGGCGCTGTGGGGGGTGGTGCCGGAGAGGTCTTCCTCGTCGTCGGGGGGTGGCTCCGGGGATCTGGCGGGGAAGGGGGTGGTGGTCGGGGTGTGGTTGGTGTGGTCGGACGGGTCCGTCAGGTGGTCGGTCTGTTCCGCCAGGTGATCAATCCGGCCCGTCAGACGGTCGGTCCGGTCCGTCAAGTGGTCGAGGACGCGGGACAGGGTCGGGCCGCCGGTGTCCGACGCCGCGCCCCCCGGGGCCGGGCGGACGCCCATCGCGTCCAGGACGCGGTGGAGGCGGGCCGCGTCGATGCGCCACTTGCGGTCCACCACCTCGTCCGGATACTCGCTCCAGCCCACCGGCGACCAGTCGGGTCCGGGCCCGGCCGGGCCCCCGTGGAAGAGGCGGGCGGCGAGCAGGGAGGCGGCCTCGTCGATCGTGCCCGGCTCCTCCAGCAGATCGCAGGCGGGACGCTCCCCGAGCCGGGACGCGAACCCCTCGGCCAGGCGGTCGCGCCGGGACAGCTCCGTCAACGCCGCGACGACACCCGCGTCCAGCCGGGAGGGCCAGCGGCCCATCCGCCAGGCGGGCAGCGCGACCCGGGTCAGCAGCCGGTCCCAGCCCGCGTACGCCAGGCCCACCTGCTCCTGGGCGACGATCCGCAGTCCGTAATCCACAGCCTGTGCACGCTCCGCGGCCGCGGCCGCGACCCCCCGTTCCATCTCGCCGGCAGGAACGCGGCAGCCCCGCAGCAGCAGCCGCGCCGCCCAGCCGACCCCCGCCAGCACACCCCGCGACACCGGCCCGCGCTGGGGCGCCGAGGCCACGGCGACCGCGGCGTCCAGCCCCCGGAGGAAGCGCCGGGCGGCGGCTATGTCCGGGTGGGCCGCAGGGCCCGTGCCGGCCACGACCGGGGCCAGGACCGCGCGCAGTTCGCCGACCCGCATCCACCACAGGAACGGGGAGCCGATGACCAGGACCGGCGCGACAGGGTGCCGGCGGTGCGGGTGTCTCCCCGCGCCCGCTATCTCGTCGTGCTGCTCGGCGGGGGGCGGTCCGTGGGCCCGGTGGGTGCGGTCCTCCAGCCAGCTGTCGCAGTCCGGGGTGAGCGCTATCGCGGAGGGCGCGGGGACCTCGAGGCGGTCGGCGAGGTCGCGCACCATCCGGTACAGGTCGGGAGCCGCCTCCTCGGCGATCGCGACCGTCGGACTCATGGCGGGACGGGCTCGGGCGATGACCAGCGCGACACCGGCGGCGGCGAGCAGCACCAGCGCGGCGAGCGGCGTCACGACCCAGCGGGCGGCCTCCCAGCCGGGGCCGACGAGACGGTCGGTGGCGGCGCCCGCGAGCAGGATCACCGCCACGGCGGCGGGCAGCAGGGCGACGGCCAGCGCGCGGCTGCGGATGCGCAGCACCATCAGCGCACGTGCCCGCGCGATCTGCGCGCCTGCCTCCACACCCATACCGGTCACGACCGACCTCACCCCCTCCCCGTTGACCTGACCCTTGCCTTGCTCACTCCCCCACTGTGGCACCCGTCACTGACATCGCAATGCCGATGGGCCAAGTGCCGGAACGCTTGCGCGGCACCCTAGTTGGGGCCTCGCTCCCCGTCAGCCGGATAGGACATCGGTCACTCGATGGAATGGCTTTGGGGAGAGGTGAATGACAGACAGCGAAGGTCAGGCCCACGAATACCGAAAACTTCAGGCCTCGGATCCTGAGACGGATCCGAGGCCTGTGAGGTTCACCGAACGGGGGCGTTTACCCCCTTCGGGCGACGGGCGAACTACCGCGCGAATGGCCGGTTACGCGCCTTCCTGTTGGGCGCCTGCCGCCCTGTTCGCGCCTGCCGCCCTCTTACGCACCTGCTGCCCTGTTACGCGCCTGCCGCCTTCGCGGCGATGTCCGTGCGGTGCTGGGAGCCGTCGAGGTGGATGCGGCCGACGGCGGTGTAGGCGCGGTCACGGGCCTCGGCGAGGTCCTGGCCGGTGGCCGTGACGGACAGGACGCGGCCGCCCGCGCTGACGATCGCGTCACCGGACCGCTTGGTCCCGGCGTGCAGCACGTACGCGTGCGGGGCGTCCTGCGCGGCGACCTCGTCGAGACCGGTGATCGGGTCGCCGGTGCGGGGAGCACCCGGGTAGTTGTGCGAGGCGACGACGACCGTCACGGCCGCGTCGTCGCTCCAGCGCAGGGGCTCGAGGTGGGCGAGGTTGCCGGTGGCGGCGGCCATCAGGACACCGGCCAGCGGCGTCTTCAGCCGGGCCAGGACCACCTGGGTCTCCGGGTCTCCGAACCGGGCGTTGAACTCGATCACACGGACCCCGCGCGAGGTGATCGCGAGTCCCGCGTAGAGCAGACCGGAGAACGGCGTGCCGCGGCGGTTCATCTCGTCCACGGTCGGCTGCAAAACGGTCTGGAGGACCTCGTCGACCAGCTTCGGGTCGGCCCAGGGCAGCGGGGAGTACGCGCCCATGCCGCCGGTGTTCGGGCCCGCGTCGCCGTCCAGCGCGCGCTTGAAGTCCTGGGCGGGCTGGAGCGGCACGACCGTCTCGCCGTCGGTGACGGCGAACAGGGAGACCTCGGGGCCGTCCAGGTACTCCTCGATGACCACGCGCTCGCACGCGGCGGCATGCGCCTTGGCGGCTTCGAGGTCGTCGGTGACGACGACGCCCTTGCCGGCGGCGAGTCCGTCATCCTTCACGACGTACGGGGCGCCGAAGGCGTCGAGGGCCGTGGCGACCTCTTCCGGGGTGGTGCAGACGTACGACCGTGCCGTGGGCACCTCGGCCGCCGCCATGACGTCCTTGGCGAAGGCCTTGGAGCCCTCGAGCTGCGCGGCCCGGCCGGACGGCCCGAAGACCGGGATGCCCGCCTCGCGTACGGCGTCGGCGACACCGGCGACCAGCGGCGCCTCCGGGCCGACGATCACGAGGTCCACGCCGAGCTTCGTGGCCAGCGCGGTGACGGCCGTGCCGTCCAGGGCGTCGACCGGGTGCAGCTCGGCGACCTCGGCGATGCCGGCGTTGCCGGGGGCGCAGTACAGCGCGGTGACGTCGGGGTCGTGGGACAGGGAGTGGCACAGGGCGTGTTCGCGGGCGCCGGTGCCGATGACGAGGACCTTCACGGGGTCAGCCTAACGGGAGGCGCCGGGTTTCCTTTGTGCGGGCTTCCGAGGGGGGTGGGGGTGTGGGCTTGGAGGTTTCTCCAAGAGAGGGTGGCCGAGCTGGGCTGCTCGCTGGCTCCGGGCTACTCGTTCGAGAATTCCTCGACGACCGTCGCGCCCAGTTCCCGGACGATCAGCTCCTGGCCGGAGAGGGCCGACTCGTCGAGGTCGGGGTCGTCGTCCTCGGGGATGTCGTCCTCGACGGACACGTGCCGTGGCTTCGGGGCGGCGGGCTGGGCAACGGGTGGTGCGGTCGGGGCGGGAGCGGGTCTGCTCGACTCCTGGGCGGGGGCGGACGGGGCCGTCGACTGGGCCGGGGCCGGGCGCTGGGCGGTCGCCGTACCGCCGCCGGTGCCACTGCCACCGCCGGTGTCGTAGCCACCCCCGCCGGCGTTGTAGCCGCCACCGCCCCCGCTGCCGCCGCCGGTGTAGCCGCCACCGCCGCCGTAGCCGCCGTTGCCTCCGCCCTGGCCGCCGCCGAAACCGGAGGGGCCGGCGCCCTGGGCCGGGGCGGGCGCGGAGCCGCCGGAGGGGTCGACGACCGCCTCGATCTTCCACTGCACGTTGAACTGCTCGCCCAGCGCCTGCCGCAGCACGTCCTCGCTGCCGCTGCTCAGGAAGTTGTCCCGCGCGCCCGCGTTGACGAAGCCGATCTGGAGGGTCGTGCCGTCGAAGCCGGCCACCTGCGCGTTCTGGCTGAGCAGGATCCAGGTGAAACGACGGCGGTTCTTGACGGCTTCCAGGATGTTCGGCCACAGCTGGCGGGGGTCGAGACCGCCGGTGGGGGCCCGGGCGGCCGGGGGTGAGGGCGGGGCGGCGGCCGGTGGGGTGCTGGGTGCGGAGGCGCTCGGGGCGGACGGGGCCGGGGCGTTCGCCGCCGGTGCATTCGCCGCCGGGGCGCTCGCGCCGGGTGCGCCCGGGGCCGCCGTGGGCCAGCCGCCGGGGCGACGGCCGCTGCCTGCGGAGGCCGCGGTGGGCCAGGCGCCCGGGGCCGGGGCGGACGGGGCCGACGGGGCGCCGGGAGCGGACGCCGGCTGAGACGGCTGGGAGGGCTGGGCAGGCTGGGAGGGCTGGTTTGCCGCGCTGGTGGCGGGGTCGGAGGCGGCCGGGGCGTCGGCGGAAGCACCGGGACCGCCCGGGCTCCCGGAAACACCCGGGGCGTGTCCCGCAGGTGTGCCCGGCACCGACGGCGTCGCACCCGGCCCTGGCGCGGCGGGGCCACGGACGGCCGCCCGGGCCGCGGCCGGGCCGCCACCCGGCGGAACGGGCGCGCCCCCCGGAGCGGCGGCGGCTGCCGCACCATGTCCCTCGGGCCCCGGCACGTACCCCATGGAGGGCATACCGGCAGGACCCTGGGCGGAGAAGCTCACACCGCGCTCGATGCGATCCAGACGCGCCATGACGGACCGCTCGTCGCCGTAAGCGGCGGGGAGCAGGACGCGGGCGCAGATCAGCTCCAGCTGGAGACGGGGCGAGTTGGCGCCGCGCATCTCCGTCAGCCCCTCGTTGACGAGGTCGGCGGCCCGGCTCAGCTCGGCGGCGCCGAAGGTGCCCGCCTGGGCCTGCATGCGCTCTACGACGTCGGCGGGGGCGTCGATGAGCCCCTTCTCGGCGGCGTCCGGCACGGCGGCGAGGATCACCAGGTCGCGCAGTCGCTCCAGCAGGTCGGCGACGAACCTACGGGGGTCGTTGCCGCCCTCGATGACGCGGTCGACGACCTCGAAGGCGGCGGCTCCGTCTCCGGTGGCGAAGGCCTCGACGACGGAGTCGAGGAGGGAGCCGTCGGTGTACCCGAGGAGGGCGGTGGCCATGGCGTATGTCACACCGTCCGCCGTGGCACCGGCGAGCAGCTGGTCCATGACGGACATGGAGTCACGCACGGATCCGCCGCCGGCCCGCACGACGAGCGGGAGCACGCCGTCCTCGACCGGGTTGTTCTCCTTCTGGCACACCTCGGCGAGGTAGTCCCGCAGGGTCCCGGGCGGGACGAGCCGGAACGGGTAGTGATGGGTCCGCGACCGGATCGTCCCGATGACCTTCTCGGGCTCGGTGGTCGCGAAGATGAACTTGAGATGCTCCGGCGGCTCCTCGACGACCTTCAGCAACGCGTTGAAGCCGGCCGACGTGACCATGTGGGCCTCGTCGATGATGTAGATCTTGTACCGGCTGCGGGCGGGCCCGAAGAAGGCCTTCTCGCGCAGGTCACGGGCGTCGTCCACGCCACCGTGGGAAGCGGCGTCGATCTCGATGACGTCGATGGAACCGGGTCCGTTGCGCGCGAGGTCCTGACACGACTGGCACTCACCGCACGGCGTGGGCGTGGGCCCCTGCTCGCAGTTCAGGCACCGGGCCAGGATCCGCGCGCTGGTCGTCTTGCCACAGCCACGGGGCCCGCTGAACAGGTACGCGTGGTTGACCCGGTTGTTCCGCAGCGCCTGCTGCAACGGGTCGGTGACATGCTCCTGCCCGATGACCTCGGCGAAGGTCTCCGGGCGGTAGCGGCGGTACAGAGCGAGAGACGACACGCTTACGAGGTTATAGGCGCCCACTGACAACGGAACCCGCCCGAGGTACCCGGCCCGGCCGAGTCCCTGGAACGCAGACGCCCCCCACGCACCCGCCAGAGCCAACCTACCCTTGCTGCCTTCCGGCCCTGGGGGAGTTCAGTCAGATAGCGCCGCGTGAGGGGCTGCGCCAAGGCTACCTGATGTCAGGGGCGGGGAACGAGTTCGCGAGCACTCCTCTCGGTCATGTAATGTTTCCGGCGGAGGATTCGCCTAGAGGCCTAGGGCGCACGCTTGGAAAGCGTGTTGGGGGCAACCCCTCACGAGTTCGAATCTCGTATCCTCCGCCAGTGCCTCACCGGGCACGATGTCGAAGGGCCCCACCGTTCGCGGTGGGGCCCTTCGACGTTGTCCGTCTCAGTTTCCGTCTCAGTTGGTTTCCGGGAGCTCCCACAGCGCGTCGCCGACCTGCTGCGCGACCTTGCGGAGCATGGTCCCCGTCACGTGCATGTAGCGGGCGCGCATCCGAGCCGCTCCCCCAGGCTCCCAACCCATAATCGAGTCGATCACGACGTCCGGGACGCCGAGGATCAGGAGCACGGTCGCCGCAGTGTGACGAGCGTCATGGAGACGGCCGTCCCGCACGCCAGCGTCCCGCAGGAGCCGCTTCCAGGTGTGGAAGTCGGTGTTGGGGCTCAGCGGCCCGCCGGTCGGGGAGGCGAACACGTAGCCCTTACCCTCCCAGTCGGCACCGGCCGCGATCCGTTCCCGTTCTTGCGTCTCCTGGTGCTGGCGGAGAATCTTGATCAGCGGGTCGGGCAGACCGATGGTGCGCCGCCCAGCACGCGACTTGGTGGACTTGTGCTCGCGGCGGGTCTGCTGCTTCTGAGGGCAGTAGCCAGCCTTCCGACCGCAGGGATCGTCCCCACAACCGTGGGCGTACTTGGGGCGTAGACGGTTCTTGCGGATGCGGACGTATCCCGCGTCCAGGTCGACGTCTTCCCAGTGGAGCCCGAGCGCCTCCCCTTGCCGGAGGCCGAGCGCCAGGGCGACGACCCAACGCGCGCTGTTGCGGAGTTTGGCGGCCTCGACCAGGACGCTCTGAACCTCTTCGATCGTGAACGGCTCGATGTCCTCTTCTTCGAGTCTCGGAGCCTTGGCGATCTCAGCGGCGTTGGTGGCGACATGCCCGCGCCTCTTGGCCTCACCGAGGGCGACCCGGATCGTCCGGTGAGCGTGGTGAGCGGTGCCGGCGGAACTCCCGGCTTCCTGCATCCGCTGGTAGAAGCGCTCCAGATGTTCCGGCTCCAGGCGGTCGAGCTTGTGAGCACCGAGGCCGGGGACCAGGTGCACGCGTACGTCGACCTCGTAGCCGTCGTACGTGTTCTCGGAGACGTACGGCTTGGCGATGTTCTCGACCCAGTGCTCAAGCCAGGCCTGGACGGTCCAGCTCTGCCCCGGCTTCCGGAGCTTCTTCTCGTCCCGCGCCCGCTCCATCTCGCGGACGGCCTTGGTCACGGCGGCCTTGGTCTTGCGCTCGATGTGACGACGGTCCGGCTTGCCGTCATCGCGGAGGCCGACCGTCACTCGTCCGTGCCATTTCCCGTCCTTGCCGAAGTAGATCGACGAAGCGCCGTTGGGCTGTCGTGTGCGCTTCTTCTCTGCCATGACTTCCCCCTCAGGCCGCTTGGGCGGGTCGGTGGCGCAGCTTGGCCACGTAGGCGGGTACGGCGTCAGCAGGGATACGGCGAAGCCGCCCGACCGTCACCGACTCGATCTCTCCGGCCAGGACCAGCCGGAAGCACGTCGTACGGCCGATGCGGAGCCGCCGGGCCGCCTCCTCGACGGTCAGCAGGACCAAGGCAGGATCGTGGCGCTCAAGGGCGGTGGCAGGGGTGCGGGGCTCATCCATGGGTCGGTTCTCCTTCCGTGCCGGGGGCGGGTTCGAGGGATGCGGCCAGCCAGGCTTCGGTCTCCGAGAGGCCAGTACCGGCGAAGACCCAGTGCGCGAGGACGTACGTCGTGTCGAGCTCGGGGCCGGTGGCTGCGGCGGCTTGGGCGCGGCGCCATTCGGCGCGGGCGTCGCGGAGGGCGCCGAGGGTGGTGGAGTAGCGGCGGGACTTGGTGGAGAAGTGGCCGCGGAATCCGAGCATGTGGGCCCAGGCCCGCAGGCGGAGGTGTTCGAGGTCCTTGCGTGCGCCGAGGAACCAGGCGGTGCGGATCATGCGGCGGGCGTGGTTGTTGATGTCGAACTGGGCCAGCTCGGCAGCGAACTTGAGCGGTCGGTCGAGAGCTCCCGTGGCAGTCTCGGCGCCCTTGGTGGCGTACTTGGCGATGTACGCCGCTACGGCCCGCTCGGTCAGCTCCTGGCCGCCGTCGAAGTCGGCCGAGCGGATGGTGCGTACGTCGAGTTGGCGGCCGAAGGTGAAGGCGTGGGCGCGGCCGTCGATGATCGGGCCGTCCACGTGAACCTTGGCTGCCGCAGCGCGGATGGCGTCGGTGAGCAGCTCGGCCGTGGCCCAGGGCGGGGGCGGGGTGTCGCCGCCGCTGGGGCCGTCGATGCGGATGACGGCGTGGAAGTGGACGGCACCGCGCTTCTGGTACTCGGCGACCTTGGCGAAGGACACGCGGGCGTGCTCGCGGAAGCGCCGCTGGGAGAGGCCGGCGCGCTTGGCGACCTCTCGGCGCAGGTAGGTGGAGAAGCGCCGCCAGAGTGGACCGGCGTGGGCGTTCCAGAGGACGGCGGCTTCGTAGTCGTAGGTGTCCGGGTCGAGCGCGGTGCCGAGTGCCTCGTCGTCCTGGTCGTGGTGCGTGCCGCAGCGGCAGGGGCGCCCGCTGGAGGGGCGGTTGTGGACCGGGCCGAAGCTCGGTGCGGTGAAGGTGGCGAAGACGCGAGGGTGGGCGGCGACATGTTCCGGGATGCCCTTGCCACCGCGCAGGCCGGAGGCGATCAGGTGGAAGGTGTCGCGGCGGTAGACCTCGGCGCAGGCGGCGCAGCGGGTCGTGCGGCGGTTGTTGCAGCGGACGAGGAGCTGCCCGGCCGGGAGGCTTGACGAGTCGAGGCGGTGGAGGACGTTGCCGATCTCGCCGGTGCGGGTGTCGACGTCGTACTCAGTGCGGTGGCCGTCGAGGCGGATCGGGTGGGTGCAGCCGCCGAGTCCGGAGAGCTGGCGGAGGATACCCGGCAGTGTGCCCTGCGCGGCCAGGTTCACGAGTTCCGGAAGTGGGGCCGGAGTGGTGCGGGTGAAGATGACGATTCCCCTTCTGACTGGCTCGGTCTGGAGGAGCGGCCCCGGGGCGGCGTAATGCTTGGTCGTGTGCCGCCGCCCCGGAGGCCAGCGCGTTTCAGCCGCGGTGGTGGTCGCGGAGCATGGAGCGCAGGACGACGGCGGCCACGGCAACGGAGATGGCCGTGACGGCTACGGCGGCCAGGAGCGCGGTGAAGACGACCCCGCCAACGACCAGGGCGACGACGGTCTTCTGATCGATGGAGACCGACGGGAGCGAGCGCCGTACGGGCACAGGTGTGTCGGTCGGGGTGTGGGTGTGTGCGGGCGGCGGGGTCGGGCTGTCGGGGTACTTGGGCAGGAACACGGCCGGGACTCCTTATCTACTCGTCTAGGTGTGTGAGCCGTTTATGACGGTCACGCCGGAGCGCGTGCCGGACTCGATGGCGGGGGCGAGGAAGGTCTGCGAGAGCCAGAAGCCGAAGAGCGCGATAAGCACGACGACCCAGGTCCGGACGCCGAGGAACTTGATCGCTCCCCAGGCGAAGAAGCCGAGGACGACGACGAGCGGCAGGCTGACGGTCACGAGGGCGGGTCCTTTCAGCGGACGGGGCAGCGGTGGGTGCGGGCGGCCAGTTCGGCGGCGGCGCGACTGTCGTAGTCGGCGGAGAAGCCGCAGCGAGGGGCCGTGCAGGCGGCGGTGTGCTTCTCATGGCCTCGGCCGTCGAAGGAGGTGCCGACCTGGACAGGGCCGATGCGGTTGATGTCGCGGAAGCGGCGGTTGGCTGCCATGAGCTGGTCTCCCATCAGAGGTGTGCGGCGATGGCTTCCGCCATGGGCGCGGGTACGCCGAGGCGGGCGCGGAGAGTCGGTGCGTCGATCGGGGCGCCGGTACGGGTGTGGTGTTCCGCGGCGACCTTGCGGGCGTGCTCGACGAGGGCGGCAGGGACAGGGACGGCAGGCCGTTCGGGCGGCGGCTCGATGGCCGGTTGCGTGGGCGGTTCGGGTTCGGGGACGTCCTCTTGGTCCTTGAACTCCCTCGGCTCTTCCACGTCGTTGACGGTCGCTGTGGGCGTGGAGTGGGCAAGGAGGGTGCCTCCGAGGAAGGCAACCGCAGGCCAGCCCGCGACGAGGATGCGTAGCCAGGCCGGAACCTGGCCCAGGTCGAGCAGGCCGGCGGTGGCCACGTTCGCGCCCAGGGAGGCTGCGAGCGCGATGACGAACCAGCACCACCCAGCCGCTTTCGCCTCCCCCGAGCGCAGCCGACGCCAGGCAGCGACAAGCAGCAGGTCGACCGAGATCGGGTAGGCCCACGCTTTCCATCCGTCCTGCCCGGCGGCCGAGGCGACGTCGTGCAGGTGGGCGAAGGACAGCGCGGCAGCGATGACGGCCTGGATGAGCACCGCGTCAACACGGGCCAGTTGGGCACGCACGAAGCGACTCCTTCCGGATTCGGGCTGGCGGGGGTAGGGACTTGGCGCGAGACGGTCACGCCGACCGGGGTTGGTGGAAGAGGGTCAGCCCGTGGCGGGACGCGGCTCGTCGATCAGCGCCGGACCTTCGACCGGACGGGCGGCCACGTCGGGCCGGAAGGGCTTGAGCGCGGGCATGTCGGGGACCAGGTGCGCGGACTCGCGGCAGGTCTCGGCGGCATTGCCGAGGGACAGGTACGGCGTACGGATGCGGGACCAGCCACCGGAGGTATCGCCCGCCACGGCCAGACCGGGCCGTTCCGGAGCGATGGCACAGGCGGCCGAGACCGCTTCGGGTGCGATGTCGCCGAGCGCCATCTTCGCGGAGGCTTCATCGTTCACTCGGTGGCAGACGCGGCCGGTCAACTGGGCTCGCAGCATGGTCGCGCCCTTGCCCAGCTCGGCGCCGAAGCGCTGTCCGCAGACCTCCAGGTAGATCCCGGCAGCCCGGCCGAGTTGGGCGAGCCGGATGAGTTGGGTGACCATCTCGTCCCGCCGTTCCTCGTCCTTCCTGGTGGCGACTAGGAAGAGTTCGGCCACCTCGTCGACGAACAGCACGACCGGCATCGGGCGTTCGTGCTCGGGCAGCCCCCAGATGTCTGAGGTGATCTCCTCGTCCGGGGTGTCGGGGGCGATGCCTTGCCGGGCCTTGATCAGGTCGTATCGGTCCTCCATTTCCTTCACGAGTACGGGCAGCAGCTCGGCAGCCTGTTCCGGATCGGTCGCCAGCGCGGAGAGACGGGAGGCGAAGGGCGCCAGCTCCACACCGCGCTTGCAGTCGATGCCGACCAGGGCAACCGGCTGAGGGGCGAGTCCGGCGATCAGGTGCCGGAGGTACATGGACTTGCCCGACAGGGTCGCGCCGAGGGTGAGTTGGTGAGGGACGGTTCGGTAGTCGCGTACAAACGGCATGGCGTCTTCCCCCAGCGCCACAGGCACCCGAAGGAACCCGGCGTCCGCCTTGCGAGGCATCCGCACCCGCCGCAGCACGTCGAAGCCGACCAGCCTCAGTTCGACCACACCAGGCTTGACCGTCGAGACGTACACGGCGTGAACGCCCCAGGCATGCCGCAGCCGTTCCGCCGAGGCGGCGACGTCTGCCGGTTCCTGCCCCGGCGCGAGCCGCAGACGGAGCCGCAGCCCGGTCGAGGTGGGCCGGATGATGCCCCGACGCGGCGGTACGGGCCGGACCTCACGGCGAGTGGTGGCCTTGACCGCCAGCATCCGCAGCCGGGACGGAGCCACCGTCAGCCCGCAGGCCTCCATGACCGAGCCGTACGAGCTGAGGAGCCGGGCCGTGGATATCGGCAAGCCGACCGTGGACCAGTACACCCCGGGATGCTTGGCCCGGGCGTAGGCGGCCCCGCCGCCGAGCGCGGCGACAGGACCACCCACCTCCAGGAACGTCGTCAGATCGGACATCAGGCAGCGGCCCCGGAGGCGGCCGGGAACGCGGCCGGAGTCACGGCAGCGGCGCGGAACGCGATGCCGTGACGCTGCTGCCCGTTGAACACGCTCTCCCACGGACGGGCCACCAGACCCGGCAGCGAGACCGGAGCACCGAGCGTCAGCCCTTCCGCCACTCCGCTCTCAGGGACAGTGACCTTGATCAGCGACGACTCGCCGTCCTCCAGGTAGACGACGCCCATCGTCATCAGGGCTTCACCGCTCATGGCGTCCTTGGCGATCTCGCCCGTCTGCCGGTCACGGACCTTGGGCTCGGGCGCCTCGGTCAGCAGGATCGTTGCGGCCGAGGTCTCCACACGGATGGTGCGCAAGATTCTTTCCCATCTACTCGTCTATACAAGATGCGGCGTTCGAACCCGATCTCCGGGAACGATGACCACCTTGCCACACCACTTGCCCACTCGTCTATACGAGTATGCCTGTGGAGGTGTACGAGTTCGGAGAAGCGTCCCCGCGCACCACCTCTGACCATGCGATCAGGTCGCCGGGAGCTGATACGACAGCACGTACGCGTCGGCCGCCATGACCGTGTCGCAGACCTCCACGGGCCGCCCCTCGGCGTCGAAAGCAGTCCGGATCAGGTGAATGACCGGCACGCCGGAAGCCAGCCGGAGCGTCTTGACCTCGTCGGGCGAGGGCATCCGGGCGCGGATCTCCTCCTCAAAGTGGTCCAGGCGGTGGCCCAGTTCTTCGAGGCGGGCGTAGATGCCGCCGGGGCCGGGGTTGGGTTCGGCGATCTGCGTACCACGTGCGATGTCGAGCGGGAGGTAGGAGGTCGCGAACTCGACCGGCCGACCGTCGAGCAGGTACCGCCGCCGACGGGCCAGGACCCGGCGCACGGACCCGAGCCGAGTGGAGATGTCCGGGCTGGCCTTCTCTTCCTTGACTTCCAGGCTGTCGACCTGAGGGTGCCCGCCGGCCGCGTCGGCCTCGACGATGAACGCGGACTTGCCCTGCTCGCGATGGCGTCGGGCGAAGCGGTAGGATGCGAGCCGCCGCACAGGCGGCCGTGGTCGCACGAACACCCCCTTGCCGTGCTCGGCGTGTACCAGGCCCTCGCCCTGGAGGATGGAGAAGGAGTTTCGAACCGTCATACGGGAAACCCCGTAATGCTCGACAAGCTCCGCCTCCGAGGGCAGCTTCTCACCCTCACGAAATCGCCCACGGTCGATGGCTTCGCGCAGCTGGTCGGCGATCTGCCGGAAGACCGCACGATCGCTCGTGGGGTCGAGATCACCGAGGATGCCCGAAGGAAGAGAAGGGCTCACGCGTGTACTCCTTTAGGTATCTAGACGAGTGGGCGAGCGTTGTTGCTACGGTGGAGAGCCTAGCTATCCGAGAGGGCCGAGGTACGTGAGCACAGAACGCCCGCACTCCGTGAGCGTCGCCGGGGTCGTCGTCGACGACCAAGGCCGTGCCCTCTTGATCCAGCGCCGTGACAACGGCCACTGGGAACCCCCGGGCGGAGTCCTCGAACGAGAGGAAACCGTCCCCGAAGCCCTGCAACGCGAAGTCCTCGAAGAGACCGGAATCAAGATCGCGCTTCCCGCGACCCTGACCGGCGTCTACAAGAACATGACGGGCCTGATCGTCTCCCTGGTTTTCCGATGCCAGGCAGCCGACGGCACGCCTACCACCGGGGACGAGACCCGTGCTCTGCGCTGGGCCACCCGTGAAGAGGTCTCCGAGCTTGCCGACGAGGCGTACGCGATTCGCGTTCTGGACGCGCTCGACGCGACGTCCCCGCCGGCCATCCGCGCCCACGACGGCGTGAAACTCGTCTACCCGAACCCGCTGCACATGGCGGCCTACCTGCATAAAGGAACTTGTATGCACGAGTATACGAGTACAGCCCGGGTCTGGGGGCTCAGTTGCCCAGGTTTTCCGGAAGAGGTGAGCCGGGCCCGCCGCTGGACGCGAGACATCCTGCGCGGATGTCCCCTGGCCGACGACGCCGAACTGATCGTGAGCGAGCTGAGCGCGAACGCGATCCTCCACACGGCGAGCGGTGGGGCAGGCAGCTTCCATCTGGCCCTGGCGGTCTCCCCCAAGGTGGTCGCCCTGTCGGTCACCGATGAGGGAGGGACGGGCACGGCCCCGAAGGTCGAACAGCCGAGCATGGATGCGGTACACGGCCGCGGCTTGGGCATGGTCAGCGTCATCGCTCACCGGGTCGTCGTCCACGGCAGCCACAGCGGCTACACCGTCACCGCCGAACTCTTCACGGACACCCAGCCGGGAGGACACCCGTGCTGATGGACAAGCCCCAGCGGGGCTTCTGGTGCGAGTGCTGGACGCAAGACGTCAACGACGATGCAGGGTGGCCGGCACTCCGGGGATCCTTCGACGCCTACTCGGCACCACAGGCCGACAGATGGGTAGCGGTCGCCCTGCGCACCATTTCACCGGCACTCGACCCGGACGCCTCTGACGAGGCTTGGGCCTGGCTCTATGACGGCCGCATCGGTACCCGACGAGCCCTCTTACGCATGGAACCCTGCACGGTCTCTGTGACCCATGCCAGCACCCGCATCACATGGACGATCCGGCCAGTGGTCTTCCTGCCGTTGGCTCACCGCCAAGGTGCCGATCTCCCAGCCTGTGCGTACGACTTCAAGCCCCACGCCACAGACTGAGTTACAACTTTCTCTACTGGTTCAAGGCGGCTCGCTCCGCTCACCGCGCGCGGCCCGGCCCCCGGCCGGGCCTGCGCTCCTGTCTCCGCCCCGCTCCAGCCCGGCCGGCGCCCGTGCCGCGCTCAGAGCAATCGGCCGCCTGATGCCAGAGAGAGGGGTTCGTCGTGGCTGGGGCGGTCGGCTCCACGGCTTTACGGAGCCACTTTGGCGCGAGCCTCGAAGATCATGGCCCCAAACGTCGTGCTTTACCGGGCAGGTCCACAGACTGCCCGACTCGCCGGAAGCTTACGGGGCCATGATCACTCGCGCCAAAGCAGCGCCACCCCAAAGCCGCTGCACCGACCTTGCGCAGGACCGCCCAGCAGCCCGTCGCGTCCGGTTCGCGCGGTTTTGCGAGGTTGTGGTTCGTATCGCGGGCCGCCGATGGGTAGAGGGCAATGAGGCCATTCCAGGCGTAGGGGTCCTTGGAGTCCTCTAGCGTGTGGTCGGCGTGAAGACCAGTTGCCGTGGCGCTCATCTGGTGCAGGGGCGCCCGGTTCGGGGGGTGCAGTGTGGCTGAGGTCGGCCGATTCGACGCGTTCGTGTCGTATGCGTATGAGGATGAGCCGCTGGCGAAGACCCTGGCGGAGAATCTGCATCGACTGGGTCTTGATGTGTGGCTGGATCAGTGGGAACTAGCCGGGGGCCAGCGGGTCGCGTCGCGATTGCAGGACGGGCTGGCGAGAGCTGGGGCCGTGGTCACTGTCGTCAGCCGGCACTGGGTGGAGTCCGGGTGGTGCGGTGAGGAGTTCGATGCCGCCGTGGCCGCCGCAGTGAAGCGAGGACAGCGCCTGATCCCGATCCTGGTGGGCGAGGTGGAGCTGCCACCTTTCATCGCATCGCGGCTGTACATCGACTTCCGTTACGTGGCTTCCCCGGAACAGTACGTGGAGCGTGTGAGGCAGGTGGAGCGGGCGGTGCGGGGGCTGTCGTCGGCGCAGCGCCCGGAGCGGGGTGGGGCACTGGTGGTGCCCGATGCGGTTGGCTACCGGCCGGACGGGCCCACGCATGCGGAGTTACGTGTAGCCACGGGGGCGGTGACGTTCTCCGCCGCGGGCAGTGAGGTGTCCTGTGTGCCGCGTGGGGTGGATCGTAGTCTCGAGCAGCGGCTGTGGATGCTGCAGAGGGCCCGTACCCGGGCCACGAGTGGCCTGGTCACGCGACGATTGCCCTCCCTGGAGGAGGCAGCCGCTTCCGGGGGTTTGACGGGGGCGCTGGTTGCCGTGGGTGGGGAGCTGGGTAAACGGTTCGTGTGCGGTGACGTGGCGGCGGCTCTGACCCAGGAGGAGCAGCTGGCCCAGGCGCGTCATGCCTCGTTGCGGATCGGGTTGAGGGTGGATGACCCGGGGTGGGTGGATCTGCCGTGGGAGACCCTGACCGTTCCGGGTGCAGTACGGCCACTGGTTCTGTCGGAGCAGGTGGAGCTGTACCGCACAGTGCGGCGAGAGAGTGCGCCGGTCGCGGTGCAGGTGCCGGGTCCGTTGCGGATTTTGGCGGTGGTGGCCAGCCCGGAATCCAGCGGGGGTGAACTCCTTGACTACGAGCGGGAGCTGGGCCGGATCCTGGATGCGGTCGACCCGGCGCGGTCCGGGCAGGGCACGTATGTGCGGGTACTGAACTGGGGCAGTCTTGCCGAGATCCGCGCGGCTCTGGAGCAGGAGCGCTTCCATGTCCTGCACCTGTCGTGCCATGCCGAGCCGGGTGTCCTGTTGCTGGAAGGCGAGCAGGGCCAGGTCGACGAGGTCGATGCGCAGCGGTTCATCGCAGAGGGCCTGCCAACAGATCGGGGGGTTCCGTTGGTGGTGCTGGCTGGCTGTTCCACCGCCCGCACCCCCGTGACACAAGATGCGGAGAAACCGGAAGCGCTGCCCTCAGGTGACGAGGGGGGCTCGGACTCCGACGCTGAAGGGCCTGGCGCTGATGCTGTGAGTGCGGTGGGGCGGGTCCGGGCCGGTCTGGCGCGCGCGTTGCTGGAGCGCGGGGTGCCAGCGGTGCTGGCGATGAGCGAGGCTGTCACGGACCACTACGCCACCGAACTGGCTGCAGAGATGTACGAGGCGCTGGCGCGGGCCGAGCACCCCAACCCCCTGACCGCTCTCTCCCAGGCCCGCCGCACCCTGGAGACCCGGCGCCGACAACTGCCGGACAACGATCCGCGCGCCGCGTGGCCGGAGTGGGCGACCCCGGCGCTGTTCCTGGCGGGCCCCCCGCTGCCCTTGTTCGACCGCGCCACCGGCGCCGACCGGGTGCCAGTCGTGCCGGAGATAACGCTGGATGAGGCCATGGTGGTGCGCAAGGTCGGCGAGTTCGTCGGCCGACGCGCCGAGTTGCGCCGGCTGCTGTCCGCTCTGCGGGATCCCCAACGGGCGGGGGTGCTGGTGCATGGCATCGGCGGGGTCGGCAAATCCACGCTGGCTGCCGAGCTCCTGCACCACTACGGCGCCCAGGACCGGCTGATCGTGCCAGTTGCGGCCAGCACGACCCGTACCGTTGACGACCTCCTGGAAACCCTGCGGCAGCGCCTGAACACCCACTGCGTGACCGAGGATCTGGCGGAGAGAGACCCGTTGCGACGCGTTGTGGCGGTCTTGGCGGACGCCAGTTCACCGTGGCGGGAGCGATGGCAGCTGGTCCGCCAGACCGTGCTGCCGCGGCTTCCTGTCCTGATGGTCGTGGACAATGCCGAAGATCTGCTCGTTCGGGCAGGCGATGGTTGGGAGCTGTCCGACCCAGCGTTGGCGGCTTTCCTGGCAGCGTGGGCGGCGGCGAGTCCGCGTACCGGGCTGCTGGTCACCAGCCGGTACCCTTTCAGCCTCCCCCAGCGCGCACACAAACGACTCACCACCCATCACCTGGGGCCGCTGTCGCTGGCCGAGACCCGCAAACTCATCTGGCGGCTGCCCGGCCTCGACGCCCTCACCCCCGCCGAGCGGCAGCGTGCGTACACCGACGTCGGGGGCCACCCCAGGGCCCTGGAATACCTCGACGCCCTGTTGCGCGGCGGCCACGCTCGTTTCCCCGACATCGCCGACCGCATGGAAGCCGCCCTGGAGGACCGCGGCATTCCCGATCCCGAGCGCTGGCTGGCAGAGGTTGCGGGCGACCTGGACACGGGACTGGCCGAGACCATCACCCTCGCAGTCGACGACGTCCTCCTCGACACCCTCCTCGACCAGCTCGAAGACGTGCCCGGCGCACGGCGGCTGCTGGACGGGATGGCCATCTACCGCACCCCGGTCGACTCCACCGGGGCCGCCTGGCAGCTGTCACAGCTGACCACACCCCCCGAACCCGACCTCGCCCTCCACCAGCGCCTCCAAACGATGAATGCGCGCATCGCCGAGGCCCGCGCGGCTGGAGCAGGACCTGACAACAACTATGGCCTGACACCCGAAGCGATCACCGAATACGAAACCCTCTGGAGGGAGCTTCAGCGGCCGCCTGTCGACCTGAACGGCCAAGGCGGGAACGCGTTGCAGCGGCTGCTCGATCTCGGGCTGGTCTCCCCGGCCCCCGCACCCCAGGACGAACCGGGCAGTCCGCCCAGCGGCTTAGCAGTGCACCACTGGACCGCCGACGCCCTCCGCGGGCGCGCCCACCACGACACCCTCAAAGCCGCTCACCAACGTGCCGCTGCCTACTGGCAATGGCGCGTTAACCTCCGGGCCCAGCCTCCCACCGACGACATCAAACAACTCATCGAGGCACGCCATCATCACCACCAGGCCAGCGACCTCGACCAAGCCAACGCTGTCACAGCGTGGGTGTGCACCCAACTGCACACCTGGGGAGCCTGGGACTGGGAACAACACCTGGTAGAGGAATCCCTCACCTGGGTCCCCGACCGCTCCGGCTCTGCTGCCTCCTACATTCACCAGCTCGGCATCATCGCGCAGGAGCGGGGGGACTACCAGCAGGCCGAGGAACACTACCGCGCCTCCCTCACCATCAGCGAGGAGCTCGGCGACCGCTCCGGCATCGCCGACAGCTACCACCAGTTCGGCATCATCGCGCAGGAGCGGGGGGACTACCAGCAGGCCGAGGGACACTACCGCGCCTCCCTCACCATCAGCGAGGAGCTCGGCGACCGCTCCGGCATCGCCACCAGCTACCACCAGCTCGGCATCATCGCGCAGCTGCGGGGGGACTACCAGCAGGCCGAGGAACACTGCCGCGCTTCCCTCACCATCAGCGAGGAGCTCGGCCACCGCTTCGTCATCGCCAACAGCTACGGTCAGCTCGGCATCATCGCGCAGCGGCGGGGGGACTACCAGCAGGCCGAGGAACACTGCCGCGCCTCCCTCACCATCAGCGAGGAGCTCGGCAACCGGCCCGGCGTCGCCACCAGCTACCACCAGCTCGGCATCATCGCGCAGGCGCGGGGGCACCACCAGCAGGCCGAGGAACACTACCGCGCCTCCCTCACCATCAGCGAGGAGCTCGGCCACCGCTCCGGCATCGCCAACAGCTACGGTCAGCTCGGCATCATCGCGCAGCTGCGGGGGGACTACCAGCAGGCCGAGGAACACTACCGCGCCTCCCTCACCATCTGCGAGGAGCTCGGCGACCGCTCCGGCATCGCCACCAGCTACCACCAGCTCGGCATCATCGCGCAGGCGCGGGGGCACCACCAGCAGGCCGAGGAACACTACCGCGCCTCCCTCACCATCAAGGAGGAGCTCGGCAACCGACCCGGCATCGCCAACAGCTACGGTCAGCTCGGCAACATCGCGCACGAGCGAGGGGACTACCAGCAGGCCGAGGAACACTACCGCGCCTCCCTCACCATCAGCGAGGAGCTCGGCAACCGGGCCGGCATCGCCAACAGCTACGCTCAGCTGGGCATGCTCCGCACTGAGCGGCAGCGCCCCGCCGAAGGCGTGCCATACACGCTCGAGGCACTGGTCCTTCAACTGAAGATCGGAAGTCCGCCCGATACGACCCTTTACTGGCTCGGCCGGCAAAGGGCTCTCCTCGGCGACGACGCCTTCCAATCCATCCTCGACGCCCTTGTGCCGGACGATGTAGCGGCATCGATCATGAACGCCACACCACCCCAAAACGAGCCTCCGCCACATGAAGAGTCAACCAGATGAAGCCCCACAAAGCACAGATCAGTCGTCGACCGTGGTGCAGTACTTCGCCGGACGATCCGCAGATTCTTCGGCGTGACAGCCGATGATCGGCCACGGTGCCGCAGCATCTCGAGCCTGCCAAACCTAGCTGACTGATCTTCCCTAGTAACTTGAGTCAACGAGACCACGAGGACAGGACATTCCGTCAGAAGCCGAGGGGAACGGTCATGGTGCGCGCGCCCAAGAGTGTGGACGTGAAACTGAACCTGCACGTGTTGGAGATCTCCGGCACCTGGGAGCCGAACGATGCGGAACGGCGTGCAGCCTGGGAAGTCTACGTAGAGCTCGTAACCCGAGTCTCGGTCGTGCCCCTGCGAGCCGACGAGGGCCTCCTACGGGAGGCCCTGACCAGCCTGTACTCGCTATTCGCGACGACCCGCGATGTCCTACGCCAGCACGGCCCGGACGTGGCCGAGCCCAAACGCAACGGGCAGTACAACTTCGGCTACCTCGCCGTCGCCATGCTCAACTTCGGAATCCGTCCCATGGTCGCCCGCTGGCACCCCGCCCTGGAGGACTGGGAAGACCTGCGCCCCGCCGACCGCTCCCGCCGCGACCACGAACAACTCTGGTCCCACGCCGAGGAGCTCCGAACAGCCCTCAACGACACCCGCCGTATCCTCACCGCCTACGCCGACCTCCTCGCCGCCGCGTGCGGCGTCCCCAACCTCCTGCAAGCCGTACCAGCCGGCGACTAACTACCCCCCGGGACGCTTTGGCGCGAACTCGTCATGCCCCTACGCGACCAAAGAGGAGGACCACGGAGGTCTGTGGTGGTGCAGCGAGGCATACGCGCGCCTGGTCGTCGGCGCGCCCGCCGTCGTGGCTGACTGTCGTCGGCTGAGGTGTGCCACAACCGTGCCAAAAGCAGGGGTCAGCAACGGTCAACACCGGTGCCCTGCGGAGGAGTAGCTGGCCGCTTCCTCGGCGGATGAAGCCGCAGCTCAGCCCGCAAATCACCCACCCTCTCTCCTAAAGCGGGTGTCGCAGGTCCGAATCCTGCCGAGGGCACCAGCCGAAAGGCCCCGGACCGATCATGGTCCGGGGCCTTTGACATGTACTTCTGGCATCAACGAGGGCAGTCACTCTCGGATGCGGCACTGGTTGGCACACGTGCTGCCGGGCGGATCGCGGTGAAGTCCTGGACCTCGTCGCGGGTAGCGGAGAGCAACAGCAGCCACTCGTCGCAGCCCTGCCACGGATGGAGGTCGCCGCCGCCTCCGCGCGCCACCCGCGGTCCGTCCCCGGTGCGGGGGCGTGCGTCCGCAGGTGCGTCCGTGAGATGAGGGACCCACACGTCGGCGCAGATTTCGTTCGCCGATCCCATCGCCGCCAGCCCGAAAGCGTTCTCCGCTGCGGCCGTGCGCTCCTCGTCGGCGAAGTCACCGAGCACCTGATCCTTGTCCGGCCTCCCGTCCCCGCCGAAGGTCAGGGTCGTCGTGCCCGCCCGGGCCGCATACTCCCACTCCGCCTCGCTGGGCAGCCGGAACGGCAATGCTCCGAGCAGGTCGTCCAATTCGTCCTCAATCCGGGCCGTATTCGAAGCCGATTCGGCGAAGCTGTCCTCGTACTCGGGCAGCCAATGCCGTACTTGCGCCACCGTGAGCGGATGCCGGGCGATCAGAAACGGCTCGACCCGCACTTCTCGCACCGGCCGGGCCCGGACGGCACCGGCGAAGAATGCTTCGAGGTCGTCATCGGCGCCGTCGGCCCGCTCGATGGCACGAACCGCCTCCAGTTCCGCGTCGGACAAGCCCATCCGGAACGTCCCACCGGGAACGGCCCGGAAGACCACACTGGAAGGGACGTGCCGCCAAGCCGGTCGGCCAGCCACGATCTCTTGAGCCCACATGGTGCCGGACGCTAGCAGTCGGGCACCCCGGACGGACCCGGGAAGGGATCGTGGTCAACGATCACCTCCTGGGCGCCGCAGCTCTGCACCACTACCGCACCAGATCGAGCGGGGACCAGCGGGGAACCACGGTGAAGACGGTCGAGCCCAGAAAGGGCGCGGACTGTACGTTCGCCCAGATCAGCGCCCGAACCGTCCGCAAGTGCCCGCAGTTTCCCAGGCTGAGGGCTTCCAAAAGGAGACCGTCCGCGTCGTACATACGGTCCGGCCGCCGCACCTTGCTTTGGTCGACAGCATGGCCAGCGCGACTGACGCCGGCGGGGTGCAGCGAGGCATACGCGTGCGCCGCCTGTCGGCAAACCCGCCGTCGTGGCGGGCTGTCGCTGGCTGAGGGTTCGGGCAGGGTGCGTCGAAGGTTGCTGCTGGAAGGTGACCGGCGGGGGGCAGGATCAACTCCGTGCAGTCCCTGGGTCGTGCGAGTCGTTCGGGCCGACGGTGAGGCCGAAGACGTAAGGCGAACCCTTGGTGTTGCCTACGCGAGCGAGGTATTCAGCCTCCACATCCTGAAGAATGGTGAGCATTTCAACATATAGATTTTCACCCGGGTTGGTCGCATCGAAAATCAAATTCGTCCATAGATTGTTGCGAGCCGACCACAATGTGAGGTGTCCTGGCACCCAAAGCACCCAAATACTATCTAGGTCTTGAACGTCGTCCAGGGGGTCCAAGTGGTGAGCGATGATGTACTCCTGTAGGCATTCAACGGTCGGATGCTCCAGCAGATGCACCACGAGGAAGATGTTCCGAGACGTCCCCTCTTCTGTCTTGCGAAGCAGTTGCGCTCTGGCATGTTCGATCTGTGGGCGAGCCTGCTGGAGTACATTGTTCACCGAGGTGATGACGGCACCGTGCTGGTCGCCTGGCTTCGCTCTCGCGTTGAACTCGCGGAATCCGCCTGGGAGCGACTTCACCTCGAAGGCCGCGCGGCCATCCCCGTTTACCCCGTAAGGCTCCATGGAGTTCTTCTGCCGAGTGCCGTGGGGGATCCGGAACAGGAGATCTGTTCCGCCCGAGAAGTCGACCTCTTCCGGGGCCACATGCAAGAAGGCGGTCGTGATTATGGCGGCCAGGTGTTCACCAGAGCCGACCTTGAGCTTACTCAGTTGGCTCGGGCTTAACTGCCGCACGATCTCGTCAACAGCCCATGCAAGCGTGCGGTGCCCCGTCGCGAGCACGTGACTGCCGATGGGTCCAGGGTCTGTCATGGTCCAAGTGTGACCGGGGTGCCCACAAGGTGGAAGGGTCCAGGACACTGCCTGGCAGTAGGTCGGCGTACGGCGAGCCCATTCCCACCGTCCGTCTCAGTTTCCGTCTCATTCAGCGCCGTTCACGGCCGTTCAGATGAGACCGAAGGCGGTAGCCGCTCCCACGACCGACCGCGCATGAACCAAGGTGAACGGCCCCGTTCAATGCCCCTGAGGTCACCACCACAGTTGGAAAGCGTGTTGGGGGCAACCCCTCACGAGTTCGAATCTCGTATCCTCCGCCAGTGCCTCACCGGGCACGATGTCGAAGGGCCCCACCGCTTGCGGTGGGGCCCTTCGACGTTGTCCGTCTCACTTCCCGTCTCGGCCGGCCCGCCGTCCTACGACGGACGGCGCCGTGCCTGCCGGTATTCCTCGTAGAGCCGGCCCCCGGCCGCGCATGTGCCGAGAGCCCTTCCCTTGTCGTCCTTGGCCCGGCACCCTCGGCATGCCGGGTAGTGCTGCATCATGCGCAGGTACGCGGCTCGCTCGGGCGCGCTCGGGCACTGGGGTCGCTGCGCGCGTAGTGATCGCAGAGGACACGGACGGACCGGGCGAGGCGACGCGCGTACGCGACCCGGGGAAGGTGGCTGGGTCCGGGCTCGGCGCTCAGCCGCAGGCGCGCCTCCGCGATGCAGAAGAGGCCACAGTTCGCGGCACCGCGTCCTCGGGCAGGGCCCGTACGGCCGCCTCGACCTCGGGAAAGGCCACAAGGATGTGTCCTCGTAGCTGAAGCGTGAGCGTCCCGAGTTCCGCTAGCGAGGGCTCCACGGCGTCCCGCATGAGGAGACGTTCGGCACAGGCCCGCATCGTCTCCAGGTCCAGCGGCGCAGCCTGGCCTGTTGCCGTGGTCATGCCTCGGCCTCGCTTTCGAGCGAGCGCCCCGCCGAGGCCAGAGCCAGGACGTCGGCTGCCGTGCACAGCCGTCCCGGGCGGACCAGGGGCACCGCCCAGTGCGACGCTCGTGTCCTTTCATCGAACTCGGTGCGGTCACCTCGGGGCACACCGAGATACGTGCCCTCGCCCAGGCACTGGGCGACCGGCTCTCACCATGTCTGTGCGGTGCCGGGCGGCACGAGGACGTAGTAGCGGCGGAAGCCGGGATCATGGAAGACAGGGGCGCCGGCAAGGCAGCGGGCCAGCCGATCGCTCACCGTGTAAGGATCAGCGTCGGCCACTGCCCGATGGACAATCCGCTCGGGCAGGCGAACCGCCTCGAAAAAGACTGGGGCCAGGCCCTCCGTACCTTCCGGAAGCTCACCGACCTGAGCCAGACCAAGCTCGGCGAACTCGTCGGCCTGGTACGGCCCGACGTCTCCGACATCGAACGAGGCCGGCGCCGAGTGACCTCGCTCGAGGTGCGGCAGCGCATCGCAACCGGGCTGGGTATCCCACCGTCCCTGCGCTCTCCAAGAGAGCGACCGACGACGACACCGGTCCCAGCGCTCGCCGTCGCCGGTGCCGGCCCCGACGAGGACCTCTTGGCCCGTGTCACGAGTGTCGTCGGCACGACGCATCGCGTCGACGCCCCCACGCTGGACTGGCTGGACCGCCTGCTCGCCGAACACCGCCGCGCGGAGGACGTGATCGGCTCCCGCCCTCTCGTCGAGGTCATGCGCCGACAACTCAACACCGTTGTCGACCTCTACGCGGCCGCCCGTGGCCCGCTCGCCGACCGTGTCGTCCGCCTCGCCTCCGAACACGCCCAGTTCCTGGCCTGGATGGCCCAGGACCAAGGCCAGACGGCGGCCGCGCTGGCTTGGTACGACCGGAGCCACGAATGGGCCCTGGAAGCGGGCGACCTCAACATGGCCGCGACCACACTCAGCATGAAGGCCCACATGGCCTGGTCCGGCGGACGCGGCACCAGATGCGTACGACTCGCCGAAGCCGCCCGCTGGTCGGCACCCGGCACATCCCTCGGCGTGCAGGGCATGGCCGCACAGATGGCCGCCCGCGGCCACGCCCTGGGCGGCAACGCCGACGACGCCGAACGCCTCCTGGACGAAGCGCAGAACTTGATCGGCCGAGCCGCCGAACGCCCGGAGGACGAGCCCCCGTGGATGTACTTCTACGGAGAAGACTGGTTCACCCTGCAACGCGGCATGGCCGCACTGCACTTACGGAACTGGCAGACAGCCATCGATCACCTCACGACCGGCCTGAACGCCTTGCCGGAGGAGTACCGGCGCGACAGAACCTGGTACCGGTCCTGCCTCGCACACGCCCTCGCCGCAGCCGGTGAAGCGCCCCAAGCCCTCTCGGTGGCCGTGACAGCAGTCCCGGACGCCTCCGCCATCGGTCGTCCCCACTCCTGGAACGAACTCCACACCACGGCAGCAGTTCTCCTGCGACACGGAGCCAACGAGGGACACCAACTGGTCGCCGCACTGAGAGAACACGACTGAACGGACTCCCATAGGGACTGAGTTACAACTTTCTCTACGGGTTTCAAGCCCCGGCTCCGCTCCGGGCGCCGCTCCTGCCTCCGGCGGGGGCGCTCAGGCTCCGAGATTGCGGGGGCGCCCCTTGCGAGTGCCGGCCGGAGAGTGGCGTGCGCGGGGAGCTCCCATCCCGCCTGCCATCGACCCAGGCAGAGCCGAGCAGACGCGGCCCCTGGCCGCTCCACGGTGTGTGGGTCGACGGCAGACGGGATGGGAGCTGGGGTGAGTGGTGGGCTGAGGAAAGAGCTTCGACCGCGCCTTCTATGCTTCGGGGCAGGGGTGCCATGACCAATCGAGACTGGTACGACGACAGCGACTACGAGAACGCGGTCGAGCGGGCCGAGCGGATGACCCGGATCGGTTGGAAGGCGATCACGGGCGTGACGGGGCTGATGGTTGTAACTGCGATTACGGCCGCCGTTTTCTGCATGGTCGTTGTCGTCGGCATGGTGTACATCGTGGCTGTCGCGCTCTAGCAAGCCGTTGAGCTTGTCAAGGGCGTCCCGAGGCCCTGACATCATCACCTGACATCAACAAGTGCGGACAGCGGCGATCGGTGCCGGATTCTGGCGACCGATAACGAAGGGCCAGCTCGGGAAGGTTTCCTTCCCAGGCTGGCCCTTCGGCGTTTCAGAGGTCGCGTCACACGCGGGCCACTACGGCCCCCGCAGGGTGACGAGGTGCCGTGCCCTCTGGCGGCGTTGCATGGCGCCCGAGGAGGGGGGTCAGCCGGGCAGGTCGCCGGTGTAGCGGTAGATCTGGTTGGCCGCGTTCACACCCCAGACAGTGCCGTCGGCGCCTACGCCGATGTCGGACAGCGACCCGGGGATGTTGAGCCACGGATTGGCCGGAGTGGTGTCGCTGTAGGAGTAGTGGTAGATCGCGTCGCCGGGGTCGCAGCCCCACACGGCGGTGCGGGAGCCGACGTCGATCGCTTTGAGCGTCCCGTTGAGGCCCTTCCAGTTGTTGGCGTCCCAGTCGCCGGTGTAGCGGTAAATCTGGTTGGCCGCGTTCACACCCCAGACAGTGCCGTCGGCGCCAGCGCCGATGTCGGACAGCGACCCGGGAATGTTGATCCAGGGATTGGCGGGGTTGGCGTCGCTGTTGCTGTAGCGGTAGATCGCACCCGCAGGGTCGACGCCCCAGACGTTGGTCCTGGACCCCACTGTGATCCGCTTCAGCGAGCCGTTGATCTGCTTCCAGTTGTTGGTGTCCTGGTCGCCGGTATAGCGGTAGACCTGGTTGGCTGCGTTGCATCCCCAGACGGTGCCGTCGGCGGCCGCGCCGATGTCGGACAGCGACCCGGGGATGTTGATCCAGGGGTTGTCGTCGTTGTTGGTGTAGCGGTAGATCGCACCGGCGGCGTTGACGCCCCAGACGTTGGTCCTGGATCCCACCGCGATCCGGACCAGTGATCCCTTGATGTGCTTCCAGTCGGCCATGCTGGCGACACCCTCTCAGTCGGGGTTGCTTCGCCTTCACGCTGCCCTAGCGGAACGATTCGCCATTGAAAGGGATTTGAGCGGTGATCGGAGTTATTGGCTTAATAAAGCGGTTTGTCCGAAGAGTCGCCGCTTCCGGGCTGGCCTTACACAGGTCGCCCCAGCCGTCGAGATGACGCGATCATGGCCACTCGTGCAAGTGATTGACAAAAGTGGACCGCCCCCACCAGTGCCTCCAGGCGTGATGTGCGCACCATGGCCGCACCACAAGCGCACCAGAACGAGCGGGGAACGGCGCGGAACCACGGTGAACGCGAAGTGGCCCGGCAAGCCCCCTCCGGGACCGTTCACACAGGTCAGCACCCGCACCGTCATAGAGGGGTTACCCCACGAGAGGGAACACACCGCGTGTTGCGGAGGCACGTGGGCTTCGCTCTGGTGTGATGTCGCGCCAAGCCGCAGGTTGAACGCCTCGGTCCGTAGGGGCGTGCGGAAGGTAGACCTCGTTGGGATCACGAGCCTGGTGGGAGGACCTGCCCAAGGTCGAGTGGCCCGACGTTCCGCCGAGCGTTGTCACGCGCGGGACGTGGTACCGGCAGAACATGCACAATGCCCGCTGGAAGGCCAAGCTCCTGGATCTGACGATCCTGGTTCTAGCTGCGGGGGTGCCCTTCGCCGTCGCGATCAAGGCTAACAACTGGATTGTTGCGCTTCTAGGGTCCCTTACCTCGCTCCTGACAGGGATGCGCCATGTCTTCGACCCGCAAGGAGACTGGATCTCGTTCAGCCGGGCGAACGTGCAGATCGAAACCGAGGTAGTCCGCTACAAGCAAGCCTTGGATGAGTACGGGGACCCGGCTGCCGCTCCAGGGATTCTTGCCGCCCGCGTTGAAGAGATCTGCGCCGAGGAGACGGGCGCCTGGGCTCAGCGCCTCCCTCGTCCCGCCATCCCGGGAACGAACCACTAGCTGGCTGCTGAGCAGCACGAGTGAGAGGGGCGACCCGTCTCAGTTTCCGTCTCATTCAGCGCCGTTCACGGCCGTTCAAACGAGACCAAGGGCTGTGGCTACCCCTTCAACCGGACTTCCCTGAACGTGGCTGAACGGCCCCGTCCGAGACCGCTGAGCCCACCAGCTACTCAGGGGTCCCCTCGCTCGCCGACTGCGTGGTCCGAGTCGGTCAAGAAGGTCGGCCGGATCGCCGGCAAGTCCATCCTCTACTTCGAGCGCTGCGAACTGCGCCCGCGGCACTCACGCTCGGCTCGCCGGGGTGATCTCGGCGACCAGGCCGCGGATGCGCTTCTCGATCTCGTCGCGGATCGGACGAACCGCTTCAACGCCCTGCCCGGCCGGATCGGGGAGCTCCCAGTCGAGGTAGCGCTTCCCGGGGAAGACGGGGCAGGTGTCCCCGCAGCCCATCGTGATGACGACGTCGGACGCCTGGACCGCCTCCACCGTGAGCACCTTGGGCACCTCGGCGGTGATGTCGATCCCCACCTCCGCCATGGCTTCGACGACGGCCGGGTTGACGGTGTCGGCGGGGGCGGAGCCGGCGGAGCGGACCTGGACGCGGTCGCCCGCGAGGTGGGTGAGGAAGGCGGCGGCCATCTGTGAGCGTCCTGCGTTGTGGACGCAGACGAAGAGGACGGACGGGGTGGCTGTGTCAGGCATGGGCTGCGTTTTCCTGAGGTGCGGGGACGGCGGCTGGGGCGGTGAAGTAGCGGCGTGCGTACAGGGCGACGTACACCAGGCCGATGAGTGCGGGCACTTCGATGAGCGGGCCCACGACGCCGGCGAGTGCCTGGCCGGAGGTGGCTCCGAAGGTGGCGATGGCGACGGCGATGGCCAGCTCGAAGTTGTTGCCCGCAGCGGTGAAGGCCAGCGTCGTGGCGCGTGAGTAGTCCAGACCGACGGCGCGGCCCAGGGCCATGGACCCGGCCCACATGACGGCGAAGTAGACCAGCAGCGGCAGGGCGATGCGGGCGACGTCCAGCGGCTGTGAGGTGATCGCGTCGCCTTGCAGGGCGAAGAGGATGACGATGGTGAAGAGCAGCCCGTAGAGGGCGAAGGGGCCGACGCGCGGAATGAGCTTGGCTTCGTACCAGGTGCGGCCCTTGGTCTTCTCGCCGATGCGGCGGGTGAGGTAGCCGGCCGCGAGCGGGATGCCGAGGAAGATGAGCACGCTGCGGGCGATCTCCCACACCGACACGTCCAGGCCGGTCTGTTCCAGGCCGAGCCAGCCGGGCAGGACTGAGAGGTAGAACCAGCCCAGCGCCGAGAAGGCGATCACCTGGAAGACGGAGTTCAGGGCGACCAGGACGGCGGCGGCTTCGCGGTGGCCGCAGGCCAGGTCGTTCCAGATGATGACCATGGCGATGCAGCGGGCCAGGCCGACGATGATCAGGCCCGTGCGGTAAGCGGGCAGGTCCGACAGGAACAGCCAGGCCAGCACGAACATCAGCGCCGGGCCGACGACCCAGTTCAGCAGCAGGGACGGCAGCAGCAGGCGGCGGTCGCGGGTGACGGTGTCCAGGCGGTCGTAGCGGACCTTGGCCAGCACCGGGTACATCATCACGAGCAGGCCCAGGGCGATCGGCAGGGACACGCCCGTCACCGTCACCTTGGCCAGCGCGTCACCCAGCCCCGGGACCAGACGCCCCAGACCGAGCCCCACGGCCATGGCCGCGAGGATCCAGACAGCCAGGTAGCGATCCACGAAGGACAAGCGTCCCGCCACGTTCCCCTCAGCAGCCGCAGTGCTCACGAGGTGGCCCCGGCAGGCGCCGTGCGGTCGGGCAGTGGTTCTCCTGCCGGGCGGGTCAGGATCGCGGCAAGTCGGTCGGTCATCTCCGGGACCAGCCAGTAGTAGACCCAGGTGCCGCGCCGCTCGCAGTCGATCAGACCTGCCTGCCGGAGCAGCTTGAGGTGGTGCGAGATCGTCGGCTGGGACAGCTCGAAGGCCGGGGTCAGGTCACACACGCAGACCTCGCCGCCCGCGCGTGAGGCGATCATCGACAGCAGACGCAGCCGCACCGGATCACCCAGTGCCTTGAACACCTTGGCCAGCTCTACCGCCTGGCCCTCGTCCAAGGGGGTCGTCAGCAGCTCTGGGCAGCAGCCGCCGGCCGCATCGTCCTGACCCAGCACCACGAACTCTTGATTCGACATCTTTCTATGTTGACATTCTTCGATTCAGGGCGCAACGTTGAATCGACAGACATCAATGCAACCTGTTGGGAGTCGTGCCATGTCTCGCGCTCAGCTCGCCCTCCGTGTCAGCGACCTGGAAGCGTCGATCACCTTCTACTCGAAGCTGTTCGGCACCGAACCGGCCAAGCGTCGCGAGGGCTACGCCAACTTCGCCATCGCAGAGCCCCCGCTCAAGCTCGTCCTGATCGAGGGGCAGCCGGGCGAGGAAACGCGCTTGGACCATCTCGGCGTCGAGGTCGAGTCCACCGACCAGGTCAACGCCGCCGCCTCTCGCCTCAAGGACGCCGGCCTGGCCACCTTCGAGGAGAACGACACCTCCTGCTGCTACGCCCTCCAGGACAAGGTGTGGGTCCACGGCCCCGGCAAGGAGCCCTGGGAGGTCTACGTGGTGAAGGCCGACGCCGACAACCTCGGCAAGAGCGCCGATCCCCACACCACCGGGGACGCCTGTTGCGCCAGTCGGGCGACCGAGAGGGTGAGTGGAGCGTGAGCGGGGACCGAGCACTGGCTGCGGCGGTTGCCGGTCTGATCCGGGGGAACTCGTGACGAGTTCGAATCCCGTGTCTTCCCAGGTCACGGGTGTGCAGTGGGTGCTGCCGTCCCGGTATGTGCCGACGGCCACAGCGGGCAGGGTGCCTGGAGGCGCATACTGAGCCATGACAAAGCCTGCGGCACCCAAGCGTCATCTGCCCACCAGCCCCTTCAAGGCCCCCGTCACACCGGCCCCCAAGCACTTCGCCATGGGCGACCAGGTCACCCACGATGTCTACGGCCTCGGCCGGGTGATCGGTATCGAGGACGGGATCGCGGCGCTCGTCGATTTCGGCTCGGCGCAGATGCGGATCTTGAGCCCGTACGCCAAGATGACCAAGTTGTAGAACCGTCGTGCCCGGTCACGGCACGCCGGGTCCCATCGGGGACCTGTAACGAAAGGCAGACCTCTCATCGAACCGACTTCGCTGTTCTCCGCCCTGGAAGGGCAACCCCGCCGTTCCAGCGCAGCGTCGCCGCCTCCGGCGACCAACCCCTTCCAGGCCCCGGACTTCGGAGAGGACGAGATCTTCCGGTCCGGGAACGCTTCCGGGGACGTCTCCGAGGGCGCGCAGGTGCCCGCCCGCGGCACGCGTGCCGCTCGGTCCAAGGCTGCCTAGCGGCTGCTCGCGCATGGCGCGGGTGGCGAGGGTGGCGCGGGTGGCGCGTCACCTGGGGAGAGAGGACGCTGGGTGCGGGGGCAACATGAGGGAGACGCCCCATGGCACAGACCACCCCGCACCACAGAGCACGTACGCCGTTCCTTTCCCGCCCCGGCGTCCGCCGCGCCCTACCGTTCGTCCTGATCACCGCGGTCGCTCTGATCTTCATCTTCGAGAACCGCGCACATGTGGAGATCCGCCTCCTCATTCCGCTGGTGACCATGCCGCTGTGGGGCGCCCTCCTGATCGCCTGGGGGCTCGGCATGCTCGCCTGTGTCGTCACCGTGCGCCGACGGTCGCACCGGCATTCACGGCAGTGAGTTGCTCGGGATCACGCAGTTCTTCGGCTGCGGCTTGCCCGTCGGCCAGCCCAGACCCACGAACTTGAGGGTGCCGGGGCCCTGGCGGCCCGGGTCGAGTTCGACGATCGCGGCCGGTTTGTCGTAGGCGTTGCCGCCTGTGGTGAGGCAGATCAGGCCGCTGGTGGCCTGGACACGGTGGCGGGACTGGAGGAGGGACCACTGACGGCCCACGTCCTCGCGGCTGGGGACCGTTTCGGAGTCGCCCTTCTGCGCCTGGTGGAGGGCCTTGCCGATGGTGAGCAGGCCGTCGTGGACCAGCATCGTGCGGGAGTCGTCCAGGGCGGGGACGGAGCCCAGTTTCGTGCCCTCGTTCGTCGTCGTCTCGATCAGCTTCCTGAGGGTGTCCAGGGCCGCCTTCGGCTCCGTGAGGTACTGGGGGAGGTCCCGTTCGGCTGGTTTCCTGTGGTGGGCCGCCGTCCAGCGCTTCGTCCAGGCCCTCAGTTCCGTCGTCCAGGCGTCGGGGTGGGCGGGGGCGGCGTACTGCACCGTCACCTTCGGCCTGCCGCCGTCGCCGCGGAGCCGGGCCCAGTCCTTGTCCGTCATGTCCTGGCGCAGGGACGCGGCGTCGGAGCCGCTGACGATGGTGTAGTGGCGGTCCTTGCAGCCGACCTGGGCCAGCTTGAGGGCGAAGATGCGCAGGTGGAGGGTGCGGCCGGCGAAGTAGACCGTGTCGGCCTCGGAGTCGCAGATGTTGTTGGCCGTCTGGGTGAACTGGTTGCCGGTCGAACCCGCCTCGTCGATCGACGGGGACTCGAACGACATCGCCGCCGGACCGGCCGGGCCCTTCTCCTCGATCCTGCTGAACGCCTTCGCCAGTGACTCGTTGTAGCCGTCGGGGCGTTTGTCGTAGACCAGGACCGTCCTGAGGTTCTGCCGGCCCCGTTCGCCGTTGAAGTTGGCCAGGGCCTGGGCCGCGTCGTAGTTCGTGGGGAGGATGCGCGCCAGGCCGGGGAAGCGGAGCTTGGCCATGCCGTCCGGCCGGTCCTCGTTCGCGATCCGGTCGCCGCTGATGCGGGCGGCCAGCACCGGGATCCTGTTCTCCGTCAGGCGTTGGACCGCCGCCTCCGTGGCCGCGAGGCTCAGATTGAAGCCGGTGACCGCGCGCAGCCGGTCCTCGGGCGAGGCGGCCATCCGCAGCAGCATGTCGACGACCTTCTCCTGACGGCCGTAGTCCTGCCCGGGGTTGGCCAGCACCAGGCGGATCTTGGGCGGTTCGCCCTCGCCCTCGTTGGCCTGCCGCTGCCCCAGGTACGCGCCCTGGAGGTCGCTGCGCATCTGCCGGCGCAGGGCCTCCCGGTCCGACTGGAGCGGCAGCATCATCGCCACCGTCACATGCGGCTGCTTCGCGATCCGTTCGTTCTCGCGCGCGATGGCCCGGGCCACGTCGGCTATCTCCTTGGTGCCGAAGTCGTAGCCCTCGCCGTTGACGCCGACGCACTCGCCGTCGATCCGCTCCACACCGTCGGCGCAGGTGTCCGGCTTGCGGATGAGGGAGGTGGTGAGCGCCACGCCCGCGACGATCGCCACCGCGGCCAGCAGTGAGAAGAGGATCTTCCGCCATCTGGGCATGCCCGTTATCTCCTTCGCCGGAGCTGTTCGGTGCAGGTGCAGCGCAACAGGGGCTGTTCGTTCTCCGCGAGGCCGCTCCAGTCGGTCGCCGTCCTGCTGAGCCGGCCCGCGCCCTCGAAGTCCATGATCGAGAGGAGGTCCAGCAGCTTGGCCAGCGTGCGGGCCGTCTCCTTGCCGGTGGGCCGGGTGCGTTCCTCGCACAGCCATACGGCGTGCAGCAGCTGGTCGACGGTGCGGCGCAGGGGCGGGCCGTCCGCGGTGACCAGGCCCTGGGCGCGGTCCCGCCGGGCGTCCACGCCGCCCGGGTAAGGGGCCTGGGCGATCTCCAGGAGGTCGGCGCACCACTCGCGCGGGCGGCCGGGCAGGGTCGCGGCGAGGTGGCTGACGACGTCGTCGGCGCCGCCCGAGACCAGGTGGTGGTTCATCCGGTGTGCGGTGAGGGAGCGGAAGGCCCCCTCGTCCGGGCCTCCGTTGTCCGAGAGGCCGTGGTCCGGGCCTCCGTCGCCCTGGACGCCTTGCTCCCCCGCCGCCCGCCGGGCGTAGTGGTCGCGCAGCAGGTGGTGGTCGGCGTACCAGGCGGCGCCGCCGGGGCGTAGTCCGTACAGCCGGTGCACCAGCAGCTGGCGGAGGCCGAAGTCGCCTATGAAGTGGCGTTCGCAGGTGGGCCAGCCGGTGTCGGTGAGGAGCTGGGAGACGTGATGGGCGGTCAGGTGGTGGACGTGGCCCGACTGGTGATGGCGGAGCAGGACGTCCGCGCACTCCGTGTCGTGGGCCACCGACAGGTGGGTGAGGAGGTCGAGCCAGTGGGCGTGGTGCTCGGTCGGGAGCCGTACCGGTAACTGGTCCAGGATCAGTTCCCGCAGGAGCACGTCCGCGACCGGGTGTTCGGGGGCGTCGTCGCCGGGGAGTCCCGGCAGCCGTAACGGGGCGTCGAGGATGTCCCGGTCATTGGCGTCCGCCGGCATGCGGAAGGCGGCCGCTGCCGCGGCCAGCCGGATCACCGTGTGCGGCCGGCCGCCGCTCAGCCGGGCCACGGCGGCGTCGATACGGCGGCGGTTCGTGCCGCCCTCCGGCTCGGCGCGCTGCTGTCTTCGCACGGTCTCCCGTCGGAGCTGGTCGCCCGTGAGCAACGGCATCCGCAGCAGCAGCACGCCGTCGGCCAGCGGGGCCCGGTCCGCGCCCGCGTCGGTACGGCGGGACCAGGCGGGCGGGGCGCCGTCGGCGGGACGGTACTCCGCCGGTGGTGTCACCTCCTGCGACGGCAGGCCGCCGTGCAGGAAGGCGCCGCCGTCACGGCGGCGTGCCGTGCCGACGATCACCACGCGGTCGCGCTGCCCGGCCCGGCGGTCGGTGAGCACGGCCCGCAGCACCTGCTCGCCCAGGGACGACTCGGCGTGGTCCAGCAGCAGACCGGGGCGGCCGACCCGGCGCAGCCAGCCGGAGGGCGACGCGTACGCAGCCTCGAGGTCCTCGCGCAGGGCCCGGAAGAGAAAGCTCTCCGCCACCTCCCGGGCCTCGCCGCCGGCCCGGAAGTCGGCGGCGAGGATGCGCAGGCCGATCCGGGGCTGGCCGGCCGCGCCCGGGTACGCGCCGTAGATCCGTTCCAGTTCCGCCCTGCCCCGGGGCGCCAGACGCTCGAAGAGGGCGTCCAGGAGGGCGTTGCTCACGGCCGCCGAGTACGGGTCGAAGGCCTGCCCGGACAGGGTGGTCAGCAGGTTGCGGATGGTGCCGCGCAGCACGCCGCGCCAGAAGTCGCCGGTGCCCAGGCCGCGCAGGCGCTGCCGCTGGGCGAGGCCCTCGTAGCGTTCGGCCTCCGTCGCGACCGCCTCGGGCGTGCCCTCCGCGACACCGGTGGCGATCATGGCCACGCCCGCGAAGAAACGCGGAAAGGCGAACGAGCCGCCCGTGCCCTGCCAGGTGCACAGCCGCCGCGCCACCTCCACCAGGGCCTCGGTCGTGGCCGAGCGGGCGCCGGGCTCCGGGTCGGCACGGTCCGCGTACACCGGGGAGGCGCAGTCCAGGTGGATCAACGGCACCTTGGCGGCGAAACGGTCCCGCACGGCCCGCAGCAGCCGTCCCTTGCCCATGCCCGGGCCGCCGGTGAGCAGCACGACGGGCAGGTCGGGGCCGTACAGCGGCTCCCGGCCGGCACCCGACGGTGACCGGCCGAGCAGACGGGCGAAGAAGCCGTCCTCGTCGAGGAGTCTCTCGAACCCCAGTTCTTCACACACGGACCCCCCATGGTGTGCCTGCCCGCCCGGGGCGGGTGACCGTGACCGATGTGCCAGAAAAGATCCAGTGGAACACGGAATCATCCGGTCGGACAACGGGGGTTACATGGAAGGAAGTTGCGAAAAATTCCCGGGCCGATCCCGGCGACGACCGCCCGCTCCGGTCCGGCCGATCCCGGCTACGCCCGCCCGCTCCGGTGCCCGCCGACCCGGGCTACGTCTGCCGGTCCGAGGCGGGCCAGACGTAGGGGAGGTCGTCGGGGACCTCCGGGAAGTGCCGCGTGTAGGTCGTCGGGTCCTTGCGGACCAGGGCCGAGCGGTGGCTGCGGTGGAAGGAGTCGTCGCCCAGCCAGGGCGGCAGCTCGCCCTCGGCCGCCAGTGCCGGCTGGTCCCGGACCGGCGCGTGGGGTCGGGCCGTCGCGAGGTCGGCGACCAGCGTGGCCGCGCAGCTGTCCTGGTGGCCCAGTTCGCACCAGACGCGGCAGATCTCCAGGCCGTAGCGGGCCAGGGCCTCCTCGTACCCGGCCCACATCCGTACGGCCGGGTGCCTGCGCCACCCGTAGTCCGGCACGACCAGACCGCGCAGGACCTGGAGGGCCTCGACGCGCTGTTTGCCGAGCCGGCGGCGGTCCAGGACCAGGGCCGACTCCCGGAAGCCGGGGTAGGGGAGGAACGTCTGCACGCCGTCGTCCCCGGGTCAGCGGGCCACGCCCGTGGGGAGGGCCTGTTCCGCCCAGATGGTCTTGCCCGTGGCGCTCTGGCGGGTGCCCCAGCGGTCCGTCAGCTGGGCCACGAGGAGCAGGCCCCGGCCGCCCTCGTCGTAGGTGCGTGCGCGCCGCAGGTGGGGTGCGGTGTTGCCGCCGTCGGAGACCTCGCAGATCAGGGTGGTGTCGTGGATCAGGCGGAGCTGGATCGGCGGCTCGGCGTGGCGGATGGCGTTGGTGACGAGTTCGCTGACGACCAGTTCGGTGACGAAGACCGCGTCGGACAGCCCCCACCTCTCCATCTGCTCCACCACGTCCTTGCGGGTCTGGGCGACCGCCGACGGTTCGGCCGGCACCGACCAGGTGGCGAACTGGCTCGCGTCGAGCGCCCGGGTGCGGGCGATGAGCAGGGCCACGTCGTCGGCCGGGCGCTGTGGCAGCAGGTCGGCCAGCACCGTGTCGCACAGGGCGTCCAGCGAGGGCGCCGGGCGGGACAGGGCCTCCCGCAGCCGGTGCACCCCGGTGTCGAGGTCCCGGTCCCGGGTCTCCACCAGGCCGTTGGTGTAGAGCGCGAGGAGGCTGCCCTCGGGGATGTCCACCTCGGTGGCCTCGTACGGCAGGCCGCCCACGCCGAGCGGGGTCGCGGCCGGCAGGCCGACGAGGTCGACGCTGCCGTCGGGGCTCACGACGGCCGGCACGGGATGCCCGGCTCCGGAGAAGCAGCAGCGGCGCGTCACGGGGTCGTAGACGGCGTACAGGCAGGTCGCGCCCACGTCCCCGGAGGTTTCGGCAGGCCCGGTGGGGCCCAGGTGACCGGTTGGGTCCAAGTGACCAGTGGGGTTCAGGTGACCGGTGGGGTTCAGGTGACCGGTGGCCACCGTGCTCCCCCCGGCTGTTCCGGCCTCTCCGGCCTCTCCGGCCACCCCGGCCTCCCCGGCCACTCCCGCCGCCCTCGCCTCCGAGGGCCCGGTCCGCTCCTCGCCCTCCTCCTCCAGGTTCAGGCGGGCGACCAGGTCGTCCAGGTGGGTGAGGAGTTCGTCGCAGGGCAGGTCGATGTCGGCGAGGGTGCGGACGGCCGTCCGCAGCCGGCCCATGGTCGCGGAGGCGTGCAGACCGTGGCCGACGACGTCGCCGACGACCAGCGCCACCCGCGCCCCGGAGAGGGGGATGACGTCGAACCAGTCCCCGCCGACACCCGCGTGCCCGCCCGCCGGGAGATAGCGCGACGCGACCTCCACCGCCGCCTGCCGGGGCAGTCGCTGCGGCAGCAGGCTGCGCTGGAGCGTGACCGCAGTGGCGCGTTCCCGGCTGTAGCGGCGGGCGTTGTCGATGCTGACGGCGGCCCGGGCGGCCAGTTCACCCGCGAGGACCAGGTCGTCGTGGCGGAAGACGTCGGCGGTGGCGTACCTGACGAAGAAGGCGACGCCCAGGGTGGTGCCGCGGGCGGCGAGCGGCACGGTCATCACCGAGTGGATGCCGAACGCCCGGACCCGGGCGGCGCGGGCCGGGTCGCGCGCGAGCCAGGCGGTGAACGCCGGGTCGGTCGTCTCGTGCAGGGTGGCCCGTCCGGCGCGCAGGCTCTCGAAGGGCGTCGAGCCCTCCGGGTAGGACGCCACCTGGCCGGCCGCGACGGCGGCCTCCGGCGCGCCCGGGGTCACGGATCGCATCGCGACCCGCCGGAGCAGCAGCGGCCCGTCCGCGGGGAGGGCATGCGCGGGCGGTTCGTGCAGATCGTCCAGCGCGGCGAGCAGGTCTACGCTGACGAAGTCGGCCAGGGCCGGGACGGTCACGTCCGTGAGCTCCTGGGCCGTGCGGGTCACGTCGAGCGTGCTGCCGATGCGGCGGCCGGCCTCACCGATCAGCTGGAGCCGTTTGCGGGCCCAGAACTGTTCCGTCATGTCGTGCGCGGAGAGGCAGATGCCCTGGATCGTGCCCTCGGCGTCCCGCAGCGCGGAGGTGAAGACCGACCAGGCGCGCTCGCGGGTCTCCCCGGGGGCGAGCAGGAAGTTCTCCTGGTACTGCGGTTCGCCGGTGCGCAGTACCCGGACCATGCTGCGTTCCGCCCGCTCGCCGGCCTCGTCGTCGACGATCTCGGACACCCGCAGGCCCAGCATCTCCGCCTCGGTGAGCGCCGCGGCCCGTTCCATGTCCGCGTTGGCCCGCACCAGCCGGAGCCGGGTGTCGTAGATCGCCAGGGCACAGCACGGGGACTGGGCGAAACTCCAGGTCACGAGGGATTCGTCGAGGCCCGGCCGGGGCTGTCGGGGGCTCAGGGCAGAGAGGACGAGCCAAGCGGGGGCGTCGGTGCCGGGCGGCCTGTGGTGCGCGAGGACCCGGACGGTCAGCTTCCGGCCGTCACGGTGCCTGAGCGCGATGTCGCCGCTCCACCGGGGCAGCCCGGCGAGGGTGGGCAGACCGCCCCGCACCGGGATCGGCTCGGCCAGCAGGTCCCCGGCACGGCGGCCGGTCATCTCCGCGGCCGAGTACCCGAGCAGGCGCTCGGCGCCCGCGTTCCAGCCGGTCACCCTGCCCTGTTCGTCGAGGGCGACGCGGGCCGTGAGGGCTTCGCCGACCAGGTCGGCGAGTGCTTCCAGGGCTTCGGGTCCCCCTCCGCCCGACCGGGTGGCCCGGCCGACGGTGACGGGCTGCTCCATGATGGTCATCTCGCTCTCGTGGAGGTTTCAGCCATGACCCGGAAAATGTGCACTATCTCCCTGATTACCCCGATTGAGTGAAGTGTCAACTCCAGGCGGCGGGGGGCGGCGCGTGTCACCGTCGGCCGGGAGGTGAGCCTGCCGGGGCCCGGCCCGGGTAACCGGTCCCCCATGGGCGAGATCCTGGTGGGCACGTGCTCGTGGACCGACCGGGCGCTGGTCGGCAGCGGCTGGTATCCGGTGGGGCGGCGGGACGCCGAGGGGCGGTTACGGCACTACTCCGAGCGGTTCCCGGTAGTCGAGGTCGACGCGTCGTACTACGCGCTGCCGGGCGAGCGGAACAGCCTGCTGTGGGCCGAGCGGACACCGGACGGGTTCGTGTTCGACGTGAAGGCGTTCTCGCTGCTCACCGGGCATCCCACCAGGGAGTCGGCGATGCCGGAGGGGCTGCCGGCCGACCACCGGGACCCGGCGGTGCTGGACGAGGTGTGGGACCGGTTCCGCGCGGGGATCGAGCCGCTGCGGCGGGCCGGGCGGCTCGGGAGCGTGCTGTTCCAGTTCCCTCCGTGGTTCCGGCCCGGGGAGCGGGCGGAGTCGTTCCTGCGGGAGTGTGCCGAGCGGACGGACGGTTGGCCCCTCGCCGTGGAGTTCCGGCATCCCTCGTGGTGGGAGCCGGGCCGGGCCGGGGCGACGTGTTCGCTGCTCGCCCGGTACGGCATGGCCGCGGTCGCCGTCGACATGATTCAGACGCTGCCCTCCTCCGTCCCGCCGGTCACGCCCGTCACCTCGCCCCGGCTGTCCGTCGTGCGGTTCCACGGACGCAGCAGCGCGTGGGGAACCGGGAGCAAGGAGGACCGGTTCCGGTGGGAGTACGGCGAGGACGAACTCGCCGAGTGGCTCCCCCGGGTGCGGCGGCTGGCCGAGCGGACCGAGCGGGTGCACGTGCTGTTCAACAACTGCTGCGGTGACGCGGCCGTACGCGCCGCCGAGCGCATGACACGGCTTCTCGACGGCGACGCGCCGGCGGCGGACCGGGCGGACCCGGGCGGCCTGGAGGGCCTGGAGGGTCCCGGGGTGCCTAGGGCACGATCCGCACCTGCTTCGACACCGTCACCTGATCGACGTCCGACACCCGCACGGTCGTCTTCATCGTCCAGTTCCCGGCGAGGGGCAGGTTGACGGAGTTGGTGCTCCAGTAGCCGCCCACGTCGGTGAGTTCGGCGTCGATCGGGCCGATCTTCCGGGACGGGAGGGTGAAGGTGATGCGGACCTCGGGGACCACGATCAGGCCCGTGTCGCCGCCGAAGACCACGGCCTGGACACCGTTCTCGCCCACGCGGGCCGGATCCAGGGTGACCTCCACCTTGCCGCGGCCGGACAGCGTGGTACCGGTGCTTCCCCCCGTGTCGAAGGGCACCGAGATGAGGGTCGTGGGCGGCAGCGCGCCCGCCGGGGCCTGCTGGGCCGCCTCGGCCTGCGCGCGGCCGGGCAGCGTGGTGGTGAGCAGGGTGGTGATCAGCAACACCACGGCTGCCACGGCGACTTCGACGAGGACGGAGCGGCGCAGTCCGCGACGCTCGGCGTCCGCGTCACCTCCCTCGGACGCCGAGGTCGTCGCCGAGGTCGACGCCGAGGTCGACGCAGATGCCGACGACTCGTCCGGCTCGTCCGGCATCCCCGGCTCCCCCTGGTTTTCCGACGCCCTCGTGTTCTCCGGCTCCCCCGTGTTCTCCGGCTCCCCGTCCTCCCCGGGCGCCGGTGCGCCCACCGGCTGCGGTACCCGTTCCCGTACGGCGGCCGTCCGGGTGGCGGCGGCCGTACGGGCGGCGGCCGCCGGTATCGCGAGGCGAGCCGTCCAGCGCCGCGAGTAGCCGGCCGCCAGCACCAGCACGGTCACCGCGGCCAGCTTGGCCAGCAGCAGCCGCCCGTACGACGTGCCCGTCAGCGCGTCGAGGGAGCCGAGGCCGCGCCAGGACTGGTAGAGGCCGGTCACCGCCAGGACGGTCACCGAGACGAAGGCGATCCGGGAGAAGCGGGGCACGACCTCCCGCAGGGCCTCGCCGGACGCCCTGCGGATGGTCAGGAGCAGCGCCACCAGACCACCGAGCCAGACCCCGGTCGCCACCAGGTGCAGCACCGACGACGTCATCGCCAGCGGCACCTGGATCCCGGCGGAGGCGTGCTCGGCCGCCGCCCAGGTCAGCGCGAGTGCGACGGCCAGGGTCGTACCGGCCACGAGCACGGCCGGGGTCGGCTGCCGGGGCTCTTCCCGCTTGGCCAGCCGTAGCAGGAACACGGCGGTCAGGAGCAGGACGGCCAGCCGGGCGAGCAGGGCGAGGCCCGGGCCGCTGGTCAGGGTGCGTTCGACGGCCGAGACGTCGAACGCCGCCGCGGGGCCCTCGCCCGTCTCGTACGGGGCGCGCAGCAGGAGCAGGACGACCGTCGAGCCCAGCAGCGTCCACCAGGCCGCCACCAGTGGCCTGCGCAGCGGGGACGTGTCCGCCGGCCGGCACAGCAGCGCGAACGCCACCGTGCCGACGAGCAGCGCGGCGGCGAGGTAGGCGAGGTAGCGGGCGGCGTCGTGGAGGCCGTCGGTGAGCGGGTCCTCGGCGGGGCCGGTGTCGATCTGTGCGCTGGTCGCGGACCGTTCGCCGACGGAGAAGGTGAACGCGCCGGAGACCGGGTGGCTGTCGGCGGACACCACCCGCCAGGCCACCGTGTACGTGCCCCGGGCGAGCTTCCCGGGCAGGCCGACCCGGGCCGTGTCGGAGCGGCCGTCCGCGTGCCGCGCCTCGCCGGTGTGGACGCGGCGCTGGTCCGGGCCGAAGACGCGGAAGGAGTCGTCGAGCAGGCCGACGGACTCCGTGAAGGTCAGGGTGACGTTGCGGGGAGCCCGCTGGACGACTGATCCGTCGTCGGGGTCGGTGCTGCGGAGGGCGGCGTGGGCCGAGGCGGGGGTTGCTCCGCCGAGGAGCAGTACCAGCAGGGTGCCGAGCAGCACCAGGGCTTGTATGCGCCGGGGGTGTCCGACATTGGGCTCCTCGTTCCGCCGTTGGTCCACGTGGGTCTCCGGGGTCGGGCTGTACGGCTCCGGGTTATGTACGGATGGGATCGGTGTAGCGCTCACCGGCGGACGGGCCCCGCGCCCCTAAGAAGAAGGCCGGGACAGTTCTGCGATCTTGTCTGCCTCCGCTGTATAGCTTGCCGTCAGCTCTGCCGCGTCTCCGTGTTCGTAGCCCTGGAACGTGAAGCCGGGTGCCATCGTGCAGCCGAACAGGGTCCATGAGCCGCCCCCGTGGACTCTGCCGCCCATCCAGGTGCCTGCCGGCACGGTGAACTGCACGTGCTGGCCGCCGAGGACGTCCGGGCCCAGTACGACCGTCCGGGTGCTGCCGTCCGGGGCGAGCAGGAGGAGCTCCAGCGGATCCCCCAGGTAGAAGTGCCAGATCTCGTCCGTGGGCAGGCGGTGCAGGGCGGAGAAGTCGTCCGCTGTCAGGAGGGCGACGATCGCCGTGCCCTCCGGTCTGCCGTCGGGGCGTTCGGGGCCCGCCCAGGTCTGGCGGAACAGGCCGCCCTCGCGGGGGATGGGCTCCAGGCCGTAGTGCGCGATGAGGTCGTCGGGCGTCACCCGGGGAAGAGTATCTCCCGGTCCAGGAAGGCGAGCTGGGCCTTCTTCTCGGGCAGGTACACGTCCGGGAGGTCGATCTCCGGCAGGACGACCACCGGCCCTTGTGCGAAGCCCAGGGCGAGGAAACGGGTGACCGCCTTCTCGTTGCGTACGTCCGGGTCGACCACGACCCGCCGGCGGTCCAGGCCCAGCAGCACGTACCCGGCGATGACCGCCACCAGCTGGGCGGTCCAGCCGGAGCGCGCGCCGCCCGGGCCGGGGGGTGCCAGCAGCAGGTGGACGCCGATGTCGCCGGGCTGGACGTCGTAGCACTCGCTGACGCGGTCGGCGCCGGGTTCGTAGGTCTGGAGGAGCGCGACCGGTTCGTCGTCCCGGACGAGGAGGAAGGCGTGGTGCGTGGTGAGCGTGGCCATGTGGGCGTAGATCTCGGCCACCTGCTGCTCGGTCAGGTCGTTCATGCCCCAGAAGACGGCACGGTCCTCGCTCACCCAGCGGTGGATCACCCCGGCGTCGGCCTCCGGGTCCAGCGGCAGGACACGGACGGTGCCGAAGCCGTCGGTCGCCTGCTCGTGGACGGCCGTGCGGGAGGCGTACGGGTGGTCAGACATCGGTCTCCTTCTTCAGCCGGTCCCAGTCGGTGACGACCGGGACGAGGTCTCCGGCCAGCCACAGGGGGAGCTGGTCGCGGTGGTGGGGCGAGCCGGGGACGCCCGAGGCGCCGAGGGGGACGATCCAGCGGCTGTCGTCGCGGCGGGCCAGGTCCCAGACGTAGCGGGCCGCCGGGCCGCGCGCCGCCCGGTCGGTGAGGCCGGGCACGCCCGAGGTGCACAGCACACAGTCGTGGTCGCCGGAGAGGCCCGGCTCGTCGTACGGCGTCTCGGGCTCCAGCGAACGCCAGGGGGCGAGCCGGTGGGTGTCGCCCCAGACCCCGGTGGGGAGATGGGCGGCCACCTCCTCGATCGCCGCGCGGACGGCCGACGGGCGGTCGACGCCGTACAGTTCCTCGGCCCGCAACAGGTGTTCGAGGGCGAAGCCGACGCGGGGGAGGAGGGCCAGCCAGGGCTGGAACACCTCCGGGTACAGCGGTGGGGTGGCGAGGGCGGCGAAGGCCTGGTGCGCCGCCAACTGCCGTACGAGCGCGCCGCGCACCGCCGCGTAGTGGGCCGCGTCGGTGCTGTCCGCGTCCATCCGGCGGTCCCAGGCGAGGAGACGGTCCCTCAGGGCGGCGGCCTTCGGGGTGAGGCCGTCGAGGGAGCGGAGGTGGTCCAGGAGGGCGGAGGCCGAGGCGAGGTGGGTGTCCGTGTGGATGGCGGGCATGTCGGCGGCGGACCAGCGCTCCTTGCCGGCGAGCAGCGCGGTGATGCGCTCGGCGCGGTGCGGCGGGGCGAACTCGACGCCGAGAGGTTCGGCCGGGCCGCGCTGGTTGGCCATGACGGCGACGCCGTCGGTGAGTCCGGCCCGGGGCGTCTCCTGGCGGCCGTGCCACTCGTGGCCGGGCTCCCAGGCGGGCACCAGGCGCAGGCGGTTGGCCTCGGCGCGCAGCGGCACCCACCCGGCCACGCGGTGCAGGACACCGCCCTCGGTGTCGGCGGCCTGGACGACGTTGACCGGCTCGGCCCACCGGTCGAACGCCCGGTCCACGTCACCGACCCGGCGGGCCCGCAGCAGCGGCAGCAGCGCGCCGAAGCCGAGGTCGCCGGTGACGCGGGGCGGGTAGCGGAGGCTGATCGCCACGGGCGGGGCGACGGGGTCGGCCGGGCCGTCCGGATACTCCGGGTCTGACAGGCCATGCGGATTCGCCGGGTCGGCCGGACCACCCGCGTATCTCCCGTCCGCCGGGCCATGCGGGTACGCCGGGTCTGACAGGCCACCCGGACGCACCGGGTCACCCGAACCACCCGCACACCCCCCGTCCACCGAGCCACCCGGATACGCCGGCTCGCCCGAACCACCCGCATGCCTCGGACCCGCCCGGCCACCACTCCCCGACGCCGGCAGGTCCGCCGGATCGCCGTCGATCCCCTCGGGCCCCCCGATGACCACCGGCCCCCGCTCGGTCTCGATCACCTCGATCTCGACGGGCTCCTCGCCCGCCACCTCGACGACCTCCGTGTGCCGGGATGCCCGGTGCCAGACCCCGTCCGGGCCGAGGGCCTCCACTCCGGCCCCGGTGCGCCGCAGCCGCTCCCGGTACAGGTCCTGGTAGTCGGCCATGGCGTTGGTGATGGCCCAGGCGACCGTGCCGGTGTGGCCGAAGTGGGCGATGCCGGGGACGCCCGGCACGGCGAGGCCCACGACGTCGAACTCCGGGCAGGACAGGTGGATCTGCTGGTAGACGCCCGGGTCCTCGATCCAGCGGTGCGGGTCACCGGCGATGACCGCCTCGCCGGTGACGGTCCGCTCCCCGCTCACCAGCCAGCCGTTGCTGCCGGAGGTGCCCGGCCCGTCGGCGGCGAACAGCCCGACGGCGTCCGCGCCCAGGTGGGCCACGACCTGCTCCCGCCAGAGCTTGGCCGGGAACCCGGCGAAGAGGATGTGCGTGGCGAGCCAGACGCCGAGGGGGGTCCAGGGATGCCAGGTGCCGGGGGTGAGGCCGGTGCGGCGGAACTCGGGGGCGTCCTCGGCGCCCCGCGCCAGCCCCGCGTTCACCCCGGCCACATACGCCCGCACCCAGTCCGCCGTCTCCGGGTCCCGTCTCTCCAGGTCCGTGAAGCAGCGTCTGGCCGTGTCGTCGAGTCTCGCGCGTCGGGCGAAACCGTCCCAGGCCAGGGCGCTCGCGCCGAGGAAGGACGCCGAGGTGCCCTCGGCCCGGTGCCGCTCGGTCTCCAGCTGCCAGGCCCGGTCGCGGGCCGTGACAAGGCCCTGCGCGTGGGCGAGTTCGGCCGCGCCGCCCGCGCGCAGATGGGGGATGCCCCAGGCGTCGCGGTAGATCTCGATGGCCACCCTGTGCCCCCACTTCCTTTTAGGTTAGCCTTGCCTAAGTCAAAGCTGTGGCCGGAATCGTACGCGAAGGACTGAAACGTGATGGGGCAGGGGCGGGGTTGGGAGGGCGCGGTCCTCAGACTGCTGCGCGCGAAGGATTTCGAGTTCACCGTGACCGACGCGCAGGACGTCACCCCGGACTACCGCAGGCTGCGCTTCACCGACGGCGGCCTGCTCGCGGCGACCGGTGTCCATCCCACCATGTGGGTACGCCTGTGGTTCGACAACGCGGGCAAGCCTCACCAGCGGGCTTACACCCTGGTCGACCCGGACCCGGCGGCCGGGACCTTCAGCCTGGAGTTCGCCCTGCACGAGGGCCGCGCCAGCGACTGGGCCAGGGCGGCGAAGCCGGGCGACACCGTCGAGGCGACCGTGCAGGGCACCGGTTTCGAACACCCCAGCCCCGCGCCCTCCCACGTCTTCGCCGTCGGCGACCCGGCCTCGCTGCCCGCCATCAACTCCCTGCTGGACGCGCTGGGGCCCGCCCCGGCCACGGTCTGGTTCGAGGGCGGCGACGACGACCTGCCGTTCCGCACGGACCCGGACCGGCACGAGGTGCGCAAGGTGCCGCGCCAGGACTCCGGCGCCCGTCTCGTCGGCCAGGTGCGCGAGGACCTGCCCGGCCTGCTCCAGGGCACCTCCGACCCGTACGTCTGGATCGCCTGCGACACGGCGACGACCCGGACCCTGTCGGCGTACGTCCGCAGGGAACTGGGCCTGCCCAAGCAGCGGGTGCACGCGCTGGGGTACTGGCGGGCCACGTGACCGGGCCGGGCTCCGGACGCGGCCGGGCCCGCCCCGGGGGATGATCGGGGCATGGACGTCACTCTTCACCTCGCCCAGGACCCCGAGGCCGACGCGCTGCTCGGCCGCAGTCCGCTCGCCGCGCTGGTCGGGATGCTGCTGGACCAGCAAGTCCCGATGGAGTGGGCGTTCAAGGGTCCGGCGACGATCGCCCAGCGGCTCGGCGCGGACGACCTGGACGCGCACGAGATCGCCCTGCACGAACCCGAGGCCTTCGCCGCGCTGCTCTCCCAGAAGCCCGCGGTGCACCGCTACCCGGGCTCCATGGCCAAGCGGATCCAGCAGCTGTGCCAGTACCTCGTCGAGCACTACGACGGTGACGCCGAGGCCGTCTGGAAGGACGTCGGCACCGGCAAGGAGCTGCTGAAGCGGCTGTCGGAGCTGCCGGGCTTCGGCAAGCAGAAGGCACAGATCTTCCTCGCCCTGCTCGGCAAGCAGCTCGGAGTGCAGCCAACCGGATGGCGGGAGGCCGCGGGCTCGTACGGCGAGCCGGGCTCCTTCCGCTCGGTCGCCGACATCACCGGCCCCGAGTCGCTGACCAAGGTACGGGCGCACAAGCAGGAGATGAAGGCGGCGGCCAAGGCCGCGAAGGCCGGCGGGAGGTAGGGGGACTCCGGCGGCGGCAGGTAGCGGGACCCCTGCCGGCGGCAGGTAACAGGACCCCGGCCGGCAAGCAGGGCACCGGCACACACAGGCCCCTGGCAGGGCCCCGGCAGGACCCTCGCAGGACCCCGCCAGCACCCCGGCACACAGGCGTCAGCCACCTGGCCCGCCCCGGGTGGCGGGCCCGTCCGGCCCGGTCCGAGCATGGACCATGACCGAGCCACCGAGCGGCTCCCTCCGGGGCCGGAGCGAGCCCCCTCCCACGGCCCCGCTCCGCGTCCTCGCCGTCAGCGGCGGCGCGCATCCGCTCCTGCTCGGCCTCCGGCCCCTCAGCGGCCGGCCGTCCCGCGGCACTGCCCGCCCCCTGGCCGTCGTCCACGACCCGGCGCCGCCCGTCCTCAGGCGGCGGATCGGGCTCCCCGGCCCCGGACCCGAGCGTCCGGGGCCGCCCTGCGCCGACCGGGCGGATCTCGCGGCACCGGGGATGAACGGCCCGCGCGCGACGGGAATCGACCTCTAGTGAGCCCCGCACGACAGCAGCCGGTCCCCCGCGGCACACGCCCGAACGCGTGGCTGCGGGTGCTCGTCCTGCTGCTCGCCCTGCTCGTGCCCGGCGCGCACGCCGAGGCGCACACGGGGACGGTGGCCGCCGTCTCCGGGGAGAGCACGGCCGTCGAGTGCGACGTCCTCGACACCGTCCTGCGTCCGTCGGCCCGGGGCTTCCGGCGCACCGCCGTCCCGCCGCGCCCCGCCCCGCTCCCGTCTCCCGGGCCCGCGTACACCGCCCGGCACGCCGTGCCCGTACCGCCGGACACGCCGCACGCCCCGCGCCCCCCGCGTTCCGAGGTCCTGCGCTGCTGACCGGACCCGCCACCGGTCCATCACCCCCGCACGGAACCAGAAGGAACGACACGCCATGCTTCAAGACCCGTACGCGGTCCTGCGCGCCCTCCTGCGTGCCGAGGCCGTTCGCAGCGCCCCCAAGCCGCCCCGGCCCGAACGGGACACACGCGAGCAGCAGCCCGCCAGGAAACGGGAACGCGACTGACCCACCCACGGCGACGGAGGCGCCGGGCCCAGGACCTGCCCGGACGACCAGGACCTGTCCGGACGACCAGGACCTGCTCGGACGACGACAGCCCCTAGCGCCTCCGCCGCCCCGGACGCCGCGCGGTCCCGAACAAGGAGCGCGTGATCTCCCGCCCGATCTGCGTCCCCACCGGCCGGGCCGGCGACGTGAAGACCCCGCTGCCGACCACCTGCTCGACCGCGGACGGCTGCTCCCGCGCGGGCTCCCCGGGCGTCTCGCGCCGCGCGGCGTCCCGCATCTCGTCCGGCCCCTTCGCTCCCCGGCCACCACCCGCCGGCCGCTCGTACGCCGACTCCCGGTCCACGGCCCGCGCGTACCGCCCGCACAGCGGCGAGTCGGCCACCGCCCGCTCCAGGGCCTCCTGCCCGACCGGCCCCATCAGGGACTCGGGCGCCCGCAGCCGGGTCACGGCGACCGGCGTCGGGACGCCCTTCTCGTTGAGCACCGTCACCACCGCCTCGCCCGTCCCCAGGTTCGTCAGCACCTCCCCGAGGTCGTAGGGCGCCCTCGGGAAGGTCCTCACCGTGGCGTTCAGGGCCTTCCGGTCGTCCGGCGTGAAGGCGCGCAGCGCGTGCTGGACGCGGTTGCCGAGCTGCGCGAGGACATCGGCGGGCACGTCCTTCGGAGTCTGCGTCACGAAGAAGACGCCGACCCCTTTCGAGCGAATCAGCCGCACGGTCCGCGTGATCGACTCCAGGAACACCTCGGAGGCGTCGTCGAAGAGCAGGTGGGCCTCGTCGAGGAAGAAGACGAGCCGGGGCTTGTCGACGTCGCCGACCTCGGGCAGATCGTGGAAGAGGTCGGCGAGCAGCCACATCAGGAACGTCGAGAACAACCGCGGCCGGTCCTGTACGGCGTTCAGCTCCAGGACCGAGACGATGCCGCGTCCGTCCTCACCCCTCCGCAGCAACTCGGCCGTGTCGAACTCCGGCTCCCCGAAGAAACCGGACGCGCCCTGCGCCTCGAAGGCCGTGAGGGACCGCAGGATCACCCCGGCCGTGGCGACCGACAGACCGCCGACCGTCTTCAGCTCCTGCCGGCCCTCGTCCGAGGTCAGGAAGGTCACCACCGCCCTGAGGTCCTTGAGGTCGACCAGCTCCAGGCCGTTGGCGTCGGCGTAGTGGAAGATCAGGGCGAGGGACTGCTCCTGGGTCCGGTTCAGCCGCAGCACCCTGGCCAGCAGCACCGGGCCGAACCCGGTCACCGTGGCCCGGATCGGGATGCCCCGGCCGATGCCGCCGAGGGCGTAGTACTCGGCCGGGAACCCGGTCCCCGTCCAGCCCTGGTCGACGTCCCGCGCCCGGCCCTCGACCCGGGCGTCGGCGCGGCCCGGCGCGCCGATCCCGGAGAGGTCACCCTTGATGTCGGCGAGGAAGACCGGCACGCCCTGGGCGGACAGTTGCTCGGCGATCAGCTGGAGCGTCGTGGTCTTGCCGCTGCCCGTGGCGCCCGCGACCAGTCCGTGGCGGTTGAGCATCGCCAGCGGCACCCGGATCCGCGCGTCCGGCAGGCACCGCCCGCCCCACAGCAGGGCGCCCAGATGCAGGGCCGGGCCGGAGAAGGCGTAGCCCGAGGCGATCCCCAGAGCCTCCCGGGGGAGGGCGGCCGCGCGGGCGGACACCTGGGGCGCGGGGGCCTGCGACGTGGTCTCGCGGTCAGGCATGTCACGCCCCTGTTCCCGGTTCGTACCGCCTTGCGGGTATTTTTTCAGCGTCGCACTCCGTCGCCACGGCTGCGCCCGGAAGGTCCCGCCCGGTAGGCTTTCCGTGTGATCTTCAAGCGCATCGGAAACGGCCGGCCGTACCCCGACCACGGCCGGGACAGCACCCGGCAGTGGGCGGACGTCGCGCCGCGCCCGGTCCGCCTCGATCAGCTGGTGACGACGAAGCAGCAGCTCGACCTGGAGACCCTGCTCGCCGAGGACTCGACGTTCTACGGCGACCTCTTCGCGCACGTCGTGAAGTGGCAGGGCGACCTGTACCTGGAGGACGGCCTGCACCGCGCGGTGCGGGCGGCGTTGCAGCAGCGCCAGGTACTGCACGCGCGCGTGCTCGAGCTCGACTGACCCTCACCGGTGACGGGTTGGCCCTTTCGGGTTCTGCTGGGCGACGTCGAATGATCATCTAGTAGGCATCGTCGCCCGGGCGCACTACGCTGCGCTCATGAGCATGCTGACTCCCCCCGGCATGGGCGGCAAGTACCGCATCACGGGCAACAAGTACCCCCGGATGCGCAGGCCCCGGCGGCACGGCAGGCTCGTCGTCCTGGTCGTCTCCTCCGCTGCTGTGCTCGGCGTGGGCGGCTGGGGCACCTTGCAGCTCATCGACGTCTTCACCGGGGGCGGCAGAAAGGCTTCGGCGGCCGCCGACGGCACGGACTGCGCGCCCACGACCAAGGCGAGCCCGAGCCCCTCGCCCAGCGCGAAGCCCCTGCCCGAGCCGCGCACGATCACCGTCAACGTCCTCAACGCCACCACCCGCAGCGGTCTGGCGAAGAAGACCGCCGACGAGCTGAAGAAGCGCGGCTTCAAGATCGGCGACGTGGGCAACGCGCCCAAGGAGTACGACAAGAAGGTGAAGGGCGCCGGCATGCTGCTCGGCCCCGCCGCCGCCCTCGACACCTCACTGCCCGTCCTCGGCACCCAGCTCCCCGGCGCCGAGCGCCGCACCGAGGCGGCCCGCGAGGGCGACGCCGTCGACCTCGTCATCGGGGACACCTTCAAGACGCTGGCCAAACAGCCGGACGCCGACCGGGCCCTGACCAAGCTGGCCAGTCCCGAGCCGGCGCCCACGTCGAAGAAGGGGTGCTAGGGCCCGACATCGGGCCCCGGGGGCTTACTCGGCCGCCCCGTACATCCGGTCACCCGCGTCGCCGAGGCCCGGGACGATGTAGCCGTGCTCGTTCAGGCGCTCGTCGACCGAGGCGGTCACGACCGTCACCGGCGTGCCGGCCAGCTCGCGCTCCATGACCTCGACGCCCTCCGGCGCGGCCAGCAGCACCACGGCGGTCACGTCGTCGGCGCCGCGCCGGATCAGCTCCTGGATCGCCGCGACCAGCGTGCCGCCGGTGGCGAGCATCGGGTCCAGCACGTACACCTGACGGCCCGACAGGTCCTCCGGCATACGCGTGGCGTACGTGGACGCCTCGAGCGTCTCCTCGTTGCGGATCATGCCGAGGAAGCCCACCTCGGCGGTCGGCAGCAGCCGGACCATGCCGTCCAGCATGCCGAGGCCGGCCCGCAGGATCGGCACCACCAGCGGACGCGGGTGGGACAGCTTGACGCCCGTGGTCACGGCCACCGGCGTCTGGATGTCGACCTGTTCGGTGCGTACGTCGCGCGTGGCCTCGTAGGCGAGCAGGGTGACCAGCTCGTCGGCGAGACGACGGAAGGTCGCGGAGTCGGTGCGCTGGTCGCGCAGCGTGGTGAGCTTGTGGGCGACCAGGGGGTGGTCGACGACGTGGAGACGCATGTCCACAACAGTAACCGGGCCGGATGACGCCGGCCGCACGGTGAGCCCCCCGCCCGGCCGCCACCCGTTCGCCTGCGTCAACCGCCCGTCCGGGGGAAAACGAGAAGGACGCGCACTGGGGTGGTGAGACTGATGCCCGACCGGGCTTACCGAGACGATCCGTCGCCGCGCGCACGGCGCGGGACGGACCTGGCGGCCGACAAGGCCGACAACAGGGGCCGGAGCGGGGAGACCGCCCGGACCGACGAGAGCATCCGGAGCTCGCTGACCGGGCTCACCGGACGGCCGGGACGGGCCGGGCCGGACGGCACCGGCGAGACCGACGCCGAGCGCCGCAGGCGCCGCGCCCGGTTCCTGCGCGACCTCGCGGAGGCCCGGGAGCTGCGCGACCGCGTCCAGCCGCGCCGCGTCAAGGTGGCCCGGCTGCGGCACGCCATGCGCATGCGCACGTTCCGCTGGTAGGAAAGCTGGTAGGAAACGAGTGAGGAAACCCCCGGGGAAGATCACGAACCGCGTGGACGTTGTCGGGGTGACCGTGCGTGGAGCAGGGGAAAGCCGCGTACGATCCGCTGGTGGCGGCAACGAGCGTGCGGGCAGAACTGCCGGACACAGGGTGCCGAAGACGTCCCCTGAACGCCTTGTTTCTGCCACGATTCCGAGTGGGCGGGGCTCGGAGCAGCACTCCCCGCCCGCAACCTCCGCCGGGGGGACCTCCAACCGGCACGCCTATGACCAGTGGGAGAGTCACGGTGTACTTCGCCGCACTGCTCGCGCGCACCGAAGACGGGTGGGAAGCGAGCGACACAGAGCTGGACGATGTGGAGACCCTGTCGGATCTGGCCGACCTGGCCCGTGAAGCCTCCCCCGACGAGGACACGGTGCTCGTGCTCATCGAGCAGGAGGACGCCTGGTTCGGCGTCGTCCGCGTGGACGGCGAGGACGACCCTCGCATCTACGTCTCGGACGCCGCCGCGGCTGCCCGCAGCAGCTACGGCGAGATCCTGCTCACCGACGAGCTGCTCGGCCGGGACCCGGACGACGGGGACGACCTGGACGCCCTCGACCTCGACGGCACCGAGGACGGTGAAGCCGACGGGGACGACGAGTCCGACGACGGTGACGGGGCCGCCGGTGCCGCCGAGCTCGTGCCGCACGGCCCGGTCGGCGACGCCCAGGTCCTCGACGACCTCGGCGTGAGCGAGAAGGAGCTGCGTTCGATGTCCACGGACGCCGTCACCGAGATCGCCGAGTCCCTCGGCGCCTCGGAGACCCTGGAGACCGTCCGCTGACCGCTCGCACCACTCCAGGACCGCCGGACCCGGTGCGGGACCCCTGGCGGCCCGCGATGCGGCTCGCCCTGGAGGAGGCCGCCAGGGCCGTCCAGGGCGGGGACGTCCCCGTCGGAGCCGTCGTACTCGCCCCGGACGGCACCACGGTGCTCACGTCCGGGCACAACGAACGCGAGGCCGGCGGCGACCCGACGGCCCACGCGGAACTCCTCGCCCTCCGGCGGGCCGCCGCCGAGCTCGGCGCGTGGCGACTCGCCGGCTGCACCCTCGTGGTGACGCTGGAGCCCTGCACCATGTGCGCGGGCGCGATCCAGCAGTCCCGCGTCGACCGGCTCGTCTACGGGGCCCGCGACGAGAAGGCCGGTGCGGTCGGCTCCCTGTGGGACCTCGTGCGCGACCGGCGGCTCAACCACCGGCCCGAAGTGATCGAGGGCGTCCTCGCCGAGGACTGCGCACGGCTGCTCACGGAGTTCTTCCGGGCCCGCTGAATACCGATTTCAAAGCACGCGGCACCTTGCTGTAAGGTCTCCCTCGGTAGCGTGTCCGAGCGGCCGAAGGAGCTCGCCTCGAAAGCGAGTGTGGCGCAAGTCACCGAGGGTTCAAATCCCTCCGCTACCGCTTGAGAAGGGCCCCGTCCTAGGACGGGGCCCTTCGTGCGATCTGCCCCTTCGTGTCCTCGGACCTTCGTGCGATCATGTGCGCTGTTTGAGACAACAGTGACAGGGGAGGCCGCGATGGCGGTGAACGCGAAGAAGGTCGCCGTCTACGTGCTCGTGGTCTTCGCGCTGTACGTGATCGTGACGGACCCGGCCAAGGCCGCCGACTACGTCCAGATAGGGTTCCAGGGCGTATCGGACGCCGCCCAGGCCCTCGGCGACTTCGCCACGTGGGTCGCCAACGGAGGAAAGTGATGATCCGCCACCTGGTCCTCTTCAAGCTCAACGAGGGCGTCGAGCGCGACGACCCGCGGGTCCTGGCGGGCGTCGAGGCCTTCCGTGCGCTCGACGGCAAGATCCCCGAGCTCCGCTTCTGGGAGCTCGGCTGGAACGTCAGCGACCGCCCCATCGCCTACGACTTCGCCATCAACTCGGCCTTCGACGACGCGGAGGCGCTGCGCCGGTACGTGGAGCACCCCGACCATCAGGCGGGTGTCGCGCTGTGGCGGGAGTTCGCCACCTGGGTGATCGCCGACTACGAGTTCTGACGCGTTCCGGCGCATACCGGTGCTTTCCGGCGCGTTCCGGCGCGTTCCGGCGCCCGGAGTCCCGAAGCGCTTCGAGCCCCCGTCATTCCGACGGGGGCTCTGTGCTTGCCCCTCAACACGTAGTTATGAGGTGCTTGCACACAGTGCACATCTCTTGTGATGCTATGACCGCTTTTAGTAGAAGCGTGGACGGTGAGTTGTCGGATGACGAGGTGGAGTTGACCGTGCTGGCCAGTACCGCACCTCAGGCACCGTCCTCGCCTCAGGCACCGCCCTCGCCACAGGAGCAGCCCTCACCTCAGGAGCAGCCCTCGGAAGCGGCTCCACGGAGGAGCCGGGGGGCCGACACCCGTGCCCTTACGCAGGTGCTGTTCGGGCAGCTCAAGGAGCTCCAGCCGGGCACGCCGGAGCACGACCGGGTGCGTGGGGCGCTCATCGAGGCCAATCTGCCGCTGGTGCGCTACGCGGCCGCTCGTTTCCGCTCCCGCAACGAGCCGATGGAGGACGTCGTCCAGGTCGGCACGATCGGGCTCATCAACGCCATCGACCGCTTCGACCCCGACCGGGGCGTGCAGTTCCCGACGTTCGCGATGCCGACGGTCGTCGGAGAGATCAAGCGGTACTTCCGCGACAACGTCCGTACCGTCCACGTGCCGCGCCGGCTCCACGAGCTGTGGGTACAGGTCAACAGCGCGACCGAGGACCTGACCACCTCGTTCGGGCGGTCCCCGACGACCGCGGAGATCGCCGAGCGGCTGCGGATCACCGAGGACGAGGTGCTGTCCTGCATCGAGGCCGGGCGGTCGTACCACGCGACCTCGCTGGAGGCCGCGCAGGAGGGCGACGGGCTGCCGGGGCTGCTGGACCGGCTCGGCTACGAGGATCCCGCGCTGGACGGGGTGGAGCACCGGGATCTCGTACGGCATCTGCTCGTGCAGCTGCCCGAACGGGAGCAGCGGATCCTGCTGCTGCGGTACTACAGCAATCTCACGCAGTCTCAGATCAGCGCGGAACTCGGTGTCTCGCAGATGCATGTGTCGCGGCTACTCGCGCGTAGCTTCCAGCGGTTGCGGTCTGCCAACCGGATCGACGCGTAATCGGAAACCCGCTCGAAGGGTCACCGGGGCGGGGGAATCGCAGGTCAGCGTGGTTCCCGGCAGTTTTGGCCCGACGCGGCGTCAGACCCCTTGTTTGCAGGGCGGATTCGCGTCTCAGATGTCGACATGTCACTACAGCGTGTTGCCGACATGTGACATTCTGCGGGAAGCGCGTTTGCCGGGGCTTCGGCGCCGGTATTCAGGTGAAGGCTGCGTTCCTCGCACGAGGGGCGTCGCCGCGACCGTCCCGCGACCCAAAGGGGGTGGCATGTCCGCAGAACAGGGCAGCTCGAAGGTGCTCACGCTCGCGGAGAGCGAGTCAGCTCCCCATGCTCTCGACTCACTCGGCCCCATCGACGATGTTCCGGCCGAGCTCGCGACCGAGCCCGCCCCGGTGCTTCCGGCCGCGGGCGCCATCGACACCCGCACCCTGTCCCGCTCCCTGTTCCTGCGGCTGGCCGCGCTGGATGAGGACAGCCCCGAGCGTGCCTACGTTCGGGACACGCTGATCGAGCTCAATCTGCCGCTGGTGCGGTACGCGGCGGCGCGGTTCCGGTCCCGCAACGAGCCGATGGAGGACATCGTCCAGGTCGGCACGATCGGGCTGATCAAGGCGATCGACCGGTTCGACTGCGAACGGGGTGTCGAGTTCCCGACGTTCGCGATGCCAACCGTGGTCGGTGAGATCAAGCGGTTCTTCCGCGACACGTCGTGGTCGGTGCGGGTGCCGCGCCGGCTTCAGGAACTGCGGCTCGCGCTGACCAAGGCGAGTGACGAGCTGTCGCAGAAGCTGGACCGCTCTCCGACCGTGACCGAACTCGCCTCCGTGCTCGGGGTGTCCGAGGAGGACGTGGTCGACGGGCTGGCGGTGGGGAACGCGTACACGGCGTCCTCGCTGGACTCTCCGGCGCCGGAGGACGACGGTGGCGAGGGGTCGCTGGCGGACCGGCTGGGGTACGAGGACACCGCCCTGGAGGGTGTCGAGTACCGGGAGTCGCTGAAGCCGCTGCTGGCCAAGCTGCCGCCTCGGGAGCGGCGGATCATCATGCTGCGCTTCTTCGCGAACATGACGCAGTCGCAGATCGGCGAGGAGGTGGGCATCTCGCAGATGCACGTCTCCCGTCTTCTGACGCGGACGCTGGCGCAGCTGCGGGAAGGTCTCATCTCGGACTGAGCCGCACCACCGGCCGCGCGTGCCGGTTGGGGGGGTGGGTCGGGGCCGCGCCGGGGGGTGTCCGTCCTCGGAACGGCGCGACCAAGTGGGTGACCGACAAACTGGCGTCACACGCGCCGCCCACTGCGGGCGAACACCCCCCGACACGGCCCCTCACGCGCGTCGGCGCCTGCGGGTGCATCCGCCCCCGCTGCGGGCAGTCGTGCCCCTAGCTGCGGGCAGTCGTGCCGCTGGGGCGGCACGGGTGGGCGCAGCGGCACCCCGCCACGCCGGGCTGCGCAACACCCCTCCCCGGTCACCAACGCCGAGCACCCGGCACCGACGCCAGGTTCCGGAGAACCCGCCGTACGGGTTACGCCAGCGCCAGCCAAGCCACCGCCGCGACAATCGCGACGGCGACGACGACGCCGAGGATGAGACCGACACGCGGACCACTGCTGCCGGTCGCCGCGGCCTGCCGCCCCCGCGGCTCCTCGTCGACGAACGCGCGGAACATCTGGGTGCTGCCGGCGGGGTCGTGATTGCCCTGCGGGGCCTGGTTGTTAGCCATGGCCCGAGACCCTAGCGAAAACGCCGGGGCTCCCCAAGTGGGGGTTGGCGTTCCGTTTGGTCCCACCTGACCCGTACCGCCAGGCTCGCCACCAGCACATTTACTGTCGCAATACTTGCCTTTGCCAAGTTTTTATGCCGCACCCTCCCCTTTTATTTGCCTTCAGCAACCAACAGCTTCTATGGTTGCCCTAAGCAACGAAAGCGGGAGGTGTCATGGCCGAGAGGGCGCAGTACGAAGAACTGGTCCGCCAGTTCAGTGCCTTCGGCGCCGTGAAGCGGGAACTCGGCCGCATCATGCCGGCCGAGTGCCCCGGCGGGTCGGCGGCCGTGCTGACCCTGCTGGGCCGCCATGGCGACATGCGCATGAGCAAGCTCGCCGAGCTGCTCGCGGTGGACATGTCGGTCACCAGCCGCCATGTCGCGCACGTCGTGGCGCGCGGCTGGATCGAACGCTCGCCCGACCCCGCGGACAAGCGCTCGCGCATCCTGCGCCTCACCCCCGCGGGCCACGCGCAGCTCGACGAGCTGTCCCGGCGGACCACCGAGGTGCTCGAAGAGCGCCTGAGCGACTGGTCCGACGAAGACGTCCGTCGGCTCACGCAGCTGATGGCACGGCTGCGGGAGAGCTTCGACTGCCGGCCCGCGGCCCGGGCGGCACCACCCGCTGTCGAACAGACCACCCGTACACCCGCAAGCACGTAAGAAAAGGAAGCCCATGGCAACGACCACACCAGCCGGTGTGCGGGCTCATGCCAAGCACGGAGGAGGCTCCCACGGCCCCTCCGGCGGCGGCGCTCCGATGACGCACCGGCAGATCATGGAGGCCCTCACCGGCCTCCTGCTCGGCATGTTCGTCGCGATCCTGTCGTCGACGATCGTCTCCAACGCCCTGCCCCGGATCATCGGCGACCTCGGCGGCGGCCAGAGCGCCTACACCTGGGTCGTCACCGCGTCCCTGCTGACGATGACCGCGTCCACGCCGCTGTGGGGCAAGCTCGCCGACCTGTTCTCCAAGAAGCTGCTGATCCAGCTCGCGCTGGTCGTCTTCGTACTGGGCTCGGCGGCGGCCGGCATGTCGCAGAACCCCGGCATGCTCATCACCTTCCGCGCGGTCCAGGGCATCGGCATGGGCGGCCTGTCCGCGCTGGCCCAGATCATCATGGCGGCGATGATCTCGCCGCGTGAGCGCGGCCGTTACAACGGCTACCTCGGTGCCGTCTTCGCCACGGCCATGGTCGGCGGTCCGCTGGTCGGCGGTGTCATCACCGACACCGACTGGCTCGGCTGGCGCTGGTGCTTCTACGTCGGCGTGCCCTTCGCCGTGATCGCCCTGATCGTGCTGCAGAAGACCCTGCACCTGCCCGTGGTGAAGCGGAAGGTCAAGGTCGACTGGGCCGGCGCCTTCTTCATCACCGCGGCCGTCTGCCTGCTGCTGATCTGGGTCACCTTCGCCGGTGACAAGTACGACTGGGTCTCCTGGCAGACCTACGCGATGGTCGGCGGCTCGGTCGCGCTGCTGGCGCTGTTCGTCCTCGTCGAGGCGAAGGCCAGCGAGCCGATCATCCCGCTGCGGCTGTTCCGCAACCGCACCATCACGCTGGCCTCCGTGGCCTCGCTGTTCGTCGGCGTCGCGATGTTCTCCGGCACCGTCTTCTTCAGCCAGTACTTCCAGCTGGCGCGGGACAAGTCGCCGACGATGTCCGGTGTCATGACGATCCCGATGATCGCGGGCCTGTTCGTCTCCTCCACCGTCTCCGGCCAGGTCATCACCCGGACCGGACGCTGGAAGGGATGGCTGCTCGGCGGCGGTGTGCTGGTGACGGCCGGACTCGGGCTGCTCGGCACGATCCGCTACGACACCGAGTACTGGCACATAGCGATCTTCATGGCGCTGATGGGTCTCGGCATCGGCATGATGATGCAGAACCTGGTGCTCTGCACGCAGAACCAGGTGGAGCCGGGTGACCTGGGTGCCGCCAGCTCCACGGTGACCTTCTTCCGGTCCCTGGGCGGTGCCGTCGGCGTCTCGGCGCTGGGCGCGGTCCTGGGCAACAAGATCACCGACTACGTCAAGGACGGCCTCGCCGGCCTCGGGGCGAAGGGCGCGGCCATGGGCCACGCCGGCACGGGCGGGGGCGGCATCCCCGACCTGGACGCGATGCCCGCGCCGATCCGCACCGTCGTGGAGAGCGCCTACGGCCACGGTGTCGCGGACGTGTTCCTCTACTCGGCTCCGCTGGCGCTGCTCGCCCTGCTCGTGTCGCTCTTCATCAAGGAGGTCCCGTTGAAGACGAAGGGTGGGCTGGCCCAGGCGGCGGAGACGGGCGCCCCCGCGGACGCCCCCGCAGAGGTTCCCGCCGAGGTCGCGGCCGAGGCTCCCGCCGGTGAGAAGGCCGTGCCGAGCTGGGCCGTGTCGGAGACCGGGGCCGCGGGCGAGACCGGGCCCGAGGGGACGCAGCGGCTCGCCGCCGTCGCGACCGTGGCCCGGGCCGAGGGGTCCGCGTCCGGTGGGGGCGGTGTGCCGGTCCGCGGCTTCGTGCGCGGCGCCGAGTCCGCGCCCGTGCCGCAGGCCGCCGTCACCCTGATCTCCCTGGCAGGCCGGCAGTTGGGCCGGTCCGTGGCCCAGGCCGACGGGTCCTACACCCTCGACGCGCCGGGCGCCGGGTCGTACGTCCTGATCGCCTCGGCGGACGGCTTCCAGCCGCAGGCGTCGACGGTCGTGGTGAACGACGAGCCGGTCGCCTACGACATCCTGCTCAGCGGCACCAGCGGGCTCACCGGCCTGGTGCGGGCCGCCGGGAGCGGGCAGCCGGTCAAGGACGCGATGGTCATCGTGACCGATGTGCGCGGGGACCTGCTGGCCACCGGGACCACCGGTGAGCAGGGCGAGTTCTCCTTCGCCGAACTGGTGCCGGGTGCCGTGACCGTCGCGGTGAACGCCGCCGGCTACCGGCCGCGCGCCCTGCCCGTCGAGGTGGGCGGCACCGGGGTCACCCGGGTCGAGATCGACCTGGACGCGGGCGCCAGCGTCCAGGGCGTCGTCCGCGCCCCGCACGGGCCGCTGGCCGACGCCCGGGTGACGCTGGTCGACCAGGCCGGCAACGTCGTCGGCTCGGCCACGACCGGGACGGACGGGGCGTACGCCTTCACCGACCTGGACGGCGGCGAGTACACGGTCATCGCCACGGGCTACCCGCCGGTGGCCACCGCCCTGACGGTGACGGGCCGCGGCACCGACGCGCACGACATCGAACTCGCCCATCCCGGCGAGTAGTCCGACCCCGGCCCGTGGCAGGTGGGCGCGCTCTGAGCGGAGGTGCGCCCCCTGTCGCGGGCCGGTTTTCTTATCGAGGAGTTGTGAGATGGGACTGACCGCGAGGATCCGCACCCGGGACGGATGGGCCGTGTCGCACGCGGTCGTCACGGTGGCGGACATGACCGGCGCGCAGGCGCTGCGTGCCGAGGCCGACGCGGAGGGCGCCGTGCGGGACGCGACGCCGCTGGAGCCGGGGGCGTACACCGTCATCGTCACGGCCGTCGGCTACGCGCCCGCGGCGTCCAGTGTGATCGTCACGGCGAGCGGCCGGGCCGAGGTCGGCACGGTGACGCTGGCCCGGCAGGGCGGCACCGAGCTGCCGCCGCCGGGACCCTGGACCGTCGACCCGGTGCACTCCAGCGTGGCCGCCGTGGCACAGCACCTGGGCATCTCCAGCGTGCACGGCCGGTTCACCGAGTTCTCCGGCTCGATCGAGATCGCCCCGGACGACATCACCAAGTCCCGCGTGGAGGCGGTGATCAGGGCCGCGTCCGTGGACACGGGCAACGGCATGCGGGACGGGCACCTGAAGTCGCCGGACTTTCTCGATGTCGAGCGGTTTCCCGAGATCACTTACCGGTCCACGGGACTGACGGCGACCGGGTCCGACCGGTGGACGGTCCACGGCGAGCTGGGCATGCACGGCGTCGTACGGCCGGTCGATCTGGACCTGGCCTACCTCGGCACCGGCCCGGACCCGTGGGGCGGCACCCGCGCGGCGTTCCGCGCCACGACCGAACTGCACCGCGAGGACTTCGCGATGAACTACAACCAGGTCCTCCAGGCGGGCATCGCCGCCATCGGCACGACCCTCAAGGTGGAGCTGGACATCCAGGCCGTGCAGGGCGAGTCACTTCCGGCGGTCTGAGTCCGGGTCGGAGATCCGCGCCACCAACTGTCCGCACAGGTCACGGAGCTTGACGTTGCGGTTCTGCGAAGCGCGGCGCAGCCGCTCCAGCGCGAGGCCCGCGTCGATCCGTTCCCGGGCCATGAGGATGCCGATCGCCTGGTCGATGACGCTGCGGGAGAGCAGGGCGGTGCGCACGTCCGCCGCCGACTGCCGCTGCCGCTCGATGTGCAGGGCCACGTCGATCGCGTCCCTCGCCCGGGCGGCGAAGACACGGGCCGCGTCCCGGCCGGTCCCGAGGGCGTCGGCCCGCACGCCGTAGAAGTTGATCGCCGCGCCGGTCTCGCCCTCGACGGCCAGCGGCACGGCCAGCACGCACCGGACGCCCTCGGACAGCGCGTACGACGTGTACGAGGGCCAGCGGGAGTCCTCCACCAGGTCCGGGGCGTACTGCTCCTCACCGGTCTCGGCGGCCTCGACGCAGGGCCCCGAGTCGTTCTCGTACTGCCGCTGGTCCAGGCCGCTGGGCAGGCCGTCGCTGCCGGCCAGGGTGAGCAGCCGGCCCGCCCGGCGCACCGTGATGCTGCACGCGGCGGCCCCGGGCACCTCCCGCACCGCCCGGTCGGTCAGATCGCGCAGCAGGGTGTCGAGACCACTGCTGCGCACCATCGCCTGGTCCAGCGTGTCGGACGTCTCGGAGCTCATGACCGTACGGGTATCCCGTCGCTCCCCGAACACGCCCCTGGCGTGAAGCGGCCCGCCTCAGGTGGTGTTGTGGGTGTCGACGATCCGGCGGGCGATGTCGCGCAGTTTGACGTTCTCCCGCTGGGAGGCCCGCACCAGGCTCTCGAAGGCGGCGGCCGCGTCGATGCCCTGACGCTCCATGAGGATGCCGGTGGCCTGGCCGATCAGGTCCCGGGTGTGCATGGCCTCGGTGAGCTGCTCGCGCACGGTCACGGAGTCCAGGGCGAGGCTGACGTGCGCCGTGAACAGCCGGCCGATGCGCGTCGCGGCCTCGTCGAAGACGCCCGGTTTGCGCGCGTAGGCCGTGAGCACGGTCAGCCGGCGGCGGTCGGCGCGCAGCCGCAGGGACAGCGCCGAGCGCAGCCCCAGGGCCGACAGCACGTCCCAGCCGCCGTCGGCCTCGCTGTCCGTTATCCGCGCCACCGGGCTCTGCCACAACTGTTCCCAGTGCCCGTGCTGTTCGCGGCCGCCGTACCGGGCCTCGGCGGAACGCACGACCTCGTCGGTCCAGGCGAGCGTGCGGAGCTTGTTGCCGCGGTCGATCTCGGAGACGCCGGCGTGTTCGGCCCCCGGCATGATGTGGACGGCCAGCCGGGCCGCCGTGCGTAGCGTGCCGTGCGGCGTGGGTGCCTCGTGGAGCTGCTGAGACGCCACCGTCAGGGCTTCACCCAGCTCGAAGCCGACTGGAAAACGGGGCAAATCAGGAAAGTCGGACGCAGCCACCACGAACCTCTTCGGCATGCACGGCCATGACCGTGCGCAGGAGAGCTCCGCAGCACATTCCCGACTGCGAGCACAGGACGGACAGCACTCTAACTGCTCGGTTGCCTCGAAGTGACGTCCGGCCGACGGGCGCGTCAGGCGCTTCCGTCCACGCCCCCGGCCGTGATGGAATGGCCGTGGGTCAGGAAGCGGCCTTACCGGAATCCGGACGAACGTCTGCCAGGTGAGCGCTGTGACCTTCCTCCCGAATCCCACCGAATCGCAGGACCTGCCGGGCCGCGTCCACCTCACCATGCCGGGGGAGATCGACTTCTGCAACGCGGCGGACCTGCTTCCGCTCGTACTGTCCGAAGTACGGGCCCGCGGTGACCGGCTGGAGGTGCTCGTCCTCGACCTGACCGAGACCTCCTTCATGGACTCCCAGGGCATCCGCCTCGTCAACGACATACGCCACCGGCTGCGCCCCGGGGCCCGGGTGCGCCTGGTGGCCCGGACAGAGGGTGTCGTGAGCCGCGTCCTGGAACTGACCGGGCTGCGCCGCGACGTCCCCGTGTACGACGATCTCGCGGAGGCCCTGGCGTCGTAGGCTGGCGCCATGGCACCGAACATCGCGACGAACACCCGCGTCTCCCTCGACGAGTTGCTCGACTTCGTGCGCCCCCGCCACCACGCGATCCTGCTGACCCGACGCGCCGACGGCGGCCCCCAGGGCTCCCCCCTGACCTGCGGCGTCGACGACTCCGGCCGGATCGTGGTCTCCACCTACCCGGAGCGCGCCAAGACCCGCAACGCCAAGCGGGACCCCCGGGTGAGCCTGATCGTGCTCAGCGACGACTGGAACGGCCCCTGGGTCCAGATCGACGGCACGGCCGAGGTCGTCGACACCCCGGACTCCGTCGAACCGCTCGTGGAGTACTACCGGAACATCGCCGGGGAGCACCCCGACTGGGACGAGTACCGCGCGGCCATGGCCAAGCAGGGCAAGTCGATCATCCGGATCACGCCGGAGCGGTGGGGCCCGGTGGCCACGGGCGGGTTCCCGGCGCGGCTGGTCGAAGGGGAGTAGCCCGGGGCGGACCCCGGCGCGTGGCTCACTTCCGGGCGACCATCGCCTCGATCCCGGCGATCAGCAGTTCTACCGCGAACTCGAAGTCCCGCTCCAGCATCTCCTGCACGGTCTCCCCGCCGCGTGCCTCCATGAGCGCCCGCGACTCCCGCATGACGTCGGCGGCCTGCGGGGCCTCGGTCACCGTGCTGACGGCGTCCTGGAAGTACTCGTCCATGGTCATGCCGGCGGCGGCGGCCCGGGTGGAGAGATGTCCCTCGAGCGTGCCGTAGCCGTAGACGAACTGGAAGACGGCCGAGATCCCACTCGTGAGCCGCTTCGCGGGCAGCCCCGTCCTGCGCATGACGCGCTGCACGACCCGCGAGAACGCCAGGTTGTTGGGGCCGATGTTGAGAAAGGTGCCGACCAGCGCGGACACCCAGGGGTGGCGCACCAGCAGGGTCCGGTACTCCCGGGCGAGCGACCGCACCTGGTCGCGCCAGTCCGCGTCGGCGGCCTCCGGGTCGGGCAGGACCATCTCGCCCATGACCGCGTCCAGGGCGAGCTCGAGAAGGTCGTCCTTGGTGTCGACGTACCAGTAGACGGACATCGCGGTGACGTTCAGCTCACCGGCCAGCCGTCGCATCGAGAACTTCGCCAGCCCCTCGGCGTCCAGCAGCCGGACGGTCACCTCGGTGATCCGCTCCCGGTCCAGCCCCGACGGCTGCCCGCCTCCCCGACGCCGGTGCGCCTTGCCTTCCAGCCAGACACTGGTCCGCGGCGGACGCTCAGCCGCTTTCCCCATGGCGCACCTTCCTCAGCCTTGCAATGCGTTCATGCTAGACGCGCTTCTTGGGGGCGCGGGCCGTGTCGACCTGCGGCTCCGCCGCGTGCGCGCGACCAGCCAAAACGATCCCGCAGACGCCGCACCACCCAGCAGCCCGAGCTCCTAGGCGGACTCTGCCCGCTCAGCCCGCCGAAGCAACGCCGCCGCGACCAACCCCCCGGCCAACACAGCCACCGCCCCCACCAACTGACTGGTCTCCAGCCCAGAGGCGAACGCATCAGAGATCCGCGTCCTCTCCGCGGCCGAGTCCGCCCCCGCCAGCGCCGCCGGCAACGACGCCGCCGAGACGGCGACCAGGGACGCGAATCGGGAGTTGAGCACGGCCCCCAGGACGGCGACGCCCAGCCCGTTCCCGAACTCCGCGAGCGTCCCGTTGATCCCCGCTCCCACGCCCGCCTTCTCCGGCGGAATCGCCCCCATGATCGCGTTGGCCATGGCCGGCATGGACAACGCCACACCCGCGCCCATCACGACGAGGCCGAGCAGCATCCCCTCGTACCCGTGCCCACCGAGCAGCGCGATCGCCGCCAGCCCGGCCGACACCAGGGTCATGCCGAGGGCGATGGCCCCGGGCGTGCCGACCTTGAGCACCAGCTTCGCCCCGAGCCCGGTGAAGTTGAGCACGACGACGGTCAGCGCCAGCGGCGCCGTCCGCAGCCCGGCGTCCAGCGGCTCGTAGCCGAGCACGAACTGAAGGTGCTGGGTGAGCAGGAACAGCGAACCCGTCATGCCGAACGCCACGAGGATCGCGCCCGCGACCGCGCCCACGAACTTCTGGTTGCGGAAGAAGTGCATGTCGAGCATCGGGTGCTCGGTGCGCAGCTCCCACGTCACGAACACAGCGAGGACGACCACGCCGGCCAGGGCCGAGACCAGCACCCGCGCGGAGGTCCAGCCGTGTTCGGGGCCGGTGATGATCGCGTACACCACGGCCGTCATGCCTATGGTCGACAGCACCGCGCCGACCAGGTCGGGCCGGTCACCGGCCTTGTGCTTCGACTCCGGTACGAGCGCGGCGACCGCGATCAGGCCGAGCAGGGCGACCGGCAGGTTGATCAGGAAGATCGCGCCCCACCAGAAGTGGTTCAGCATCACACCGCCGATCAGCGGGCCGGCCGCGAACCCGAGCGAACTGACCGTGGACCAGAGCGCGATGGCCTTCACGCGCTCCTTGTCGTCGAAGATCTGCACGACGACGGCGAGGATCGTGGTCATCAGCAGGGCACCGCCGACGCCCATGCCCGCACGCGCCGCGATCAGCTGGGCCGGGCTCTGGGAGAGTCCGGCGGCGAGTGAGCCCACGCCGAAGACGGCCAGGCCCGACATCAGCATCAGCTTGCGGCCGTAGCGGTCGGCGGCGTTGCCCGCCGTGAGCAGCAGGCCGGACTGCACCAGCGAGTAGGCGTTCATCATCCACTGGACGTCGGCGGTCGTCGCGTCCATCTCGCGGGTGAGCGAGGGGATCGCCACGTTGAGGATCGTGTTGTCGAGCAGCACGGTGAGCTGCGCGAGACAGATGACACCGAGGATCAGCCAGCGCTGGGGATGACCGCGGGGGGCTGTCTCGGACAGAGCCGTTTCCTGTGGGGACGTCGTCATGTTGTACACCGTAGAACGGTTCCCATACGGTGTACAACCGAGCTTCCCGGGACATGACGAAGGGCGGCGGCTCTCGGCCACCGCCCTTCCCCGCTTCAATCGATCGACCGTCAGCCGCTCGCCTTCTGTGTGAGGTCGTAGAAGGTGGCCGAACCGGCCGTGACCTTCTTGAAGTTGGCCTCGACCCAGGAGGTGATCCGGGAGGACGTGCCGTCGCTGCTGCCGCCCATACCGCCGCCCGAGCCGGACGCGATGAAGTAGTGGATCTTCCCGTCGGCCACGTACTGCTTGAACTGGGCCAACGTGGGGGACGGGTCCGTGCCGTTGAAGCCGCCGATGGCCATCACCGGGTCGCCGGTCGACAGCTGGTAACTCGCGGCGTTCTGGGCGCCGATGGCCGCCGCGGCCCAGGTATACCGGTCGGCGTCGGTCTCCAGCAGCTTCCTGGCCTCGGAGCTGACGCTGGCGCCGTTGAGCAGACCGCCCATACCGCCACCGCCGCCCATACCGCCCATACCGCCCGCACGGCCACCGTCACCGTTCGGCTGATTCCGGCCCTGCTGGCCCTGCTGGTTCTGCTGGCCCTGCTGGCCCTGCTGGTTCTGCTGGCCTTGCTGGTTCTGGCCGCCGCCCGGGAAGCCCCCACCGGGGAAGCCGTTGCCCTGGCCGTTGCCATTGCCGTTCTGCTGGTTCTGGCCGCCGCCGGGGAAGCCGCCACCGCCGGGCCCACCGCCACCGGGGCCGCCACCGCCGCCCGGTCCGCCGCGACCGCCGGCGACCGCCGGACCCGCGGTGACGATGGAGCCGCTGTGGCCCTCGTTCACCGTGGTGAGGGTGTACGCCGCCGGGCCGGCCAGCGCGGCGACGAGGCCCAGCCCTGCCGCGCCCAGAGCCAGCCGGCGTCCCAGCCGGCCGGCGAAGATCAGGCCGAGGGCCGCGGTCAGGCCGCCGACCAGGACCAGCCACTTCAGCCAGGGCAGGTAGTCGGAGGAACGGTTGAGCAGGACGTAACCCCAGGCCGCGGTGGCGGTCATCGCCGCCGCCAGGGTCAGCGACGCCCATGCCTTGTCGCGCTTCTCCCAGAGCAGCACCGAGCCCATGCCGACCAGCGGTGCGACGTAGGGGGCGAGGGCGACCGTGTAGTACTCGTGGAAGATGCCCTGCATGTAGCTGAAGACCAGCATGGTCGTGATCAGCGCGCCGCCCCAGACGAGGAACGCGCCGCGGGTCACGGACGTACGCCGTGCCCTGCGAGTGGCCACCAGGCCGGCGGCGAACAGGATCAGCGCGGCCGGGATCAGCCAGGAGATCTGGCCGCCGATGCCGGAGCCGAACAGCCGGTCCCAGCCGGTCTCGCCCCAGGCACCGCCGCCGTTGCCGCCACCGCCGCCGCCTCCGACGCTGCCGGTCTCGTCCCCGTTGAGACGGCCAAGGCCGTTGTAGCCGAAGGTCAGCTCCAGGAAGCTGTTGTTCTGCGAGCCGCCGATGTACGGGCGCGAGGACGCGGGCCACAGTTCGACGATCGCGACCCACCAGCCGCCGGAGACGACGATCGCGGCCAGTCCGGCGGCGAGTTGGCCGATCCGCCTCTTCACCGGGACCGGCGCGCACACCGCGTACACGAGGGCCAGCGGCGGCAGGATCAGGAACGCCTGGAGGGTCTTGGCGAGGAAGGCGAAGCCGATCGCGGCCCCGGCCCACACCAGCCACTTCGTCCGGCCGTCCTCCAGCCCCCGGATGACGAGGTAGCCGGCGACGGCCATCAGCAGCGCCAGCATCGCGTCCGGGTTGTTGAAGCGGAACATCAGCGCCGCGACGGGGGTGAGCGCGAGCACCGCGCCCGCGATCAGACCGGCCGCGGGGCTGAACCGGCGGCGTACGGCCGCGTAGACGACGGCCACCGTGCCGACGCCCATGAGGACCTCGGGGGCCAGGATCGCCCACGAGCTGAGGCCGAAGAGCCGCACCGACAGGGCCATCGGCCACAGCGCGGCCGGGGGCTTGTCGACGGTGATGGCGTTGGCGGCGTCCAGCGAGCCGAAGAAGAACGCCTTCCAGGACTGGCTGCCGGCCTGGACGGCCGCCGAGTAGAAGGAGTTGGCGTAGCCGGAGGCGCTCAGGTCGTAGAGGTACAGGACGAGGGTGGCGAGCAGCAGGCCGAGGAGGGCCGGGCGGGCCCAGCGGGGGTCCTCGGGGCGGCCGCGCCACAGCCGCAGCGGAAGGGGCCGCTTGGGGTCGCCCGCGTCGAGGGAGGGCGGGGGTGCCGGGGGACGACGGGTCCAGGCCTCGGGACTCGACGCTCTGTCGGAGGTGTCGTAGGTCTGCTGGTCGTAGTGGACGGTCATCGGAAGTCCCTCGAATCGGTGTCGTGCGGGCGCACCGGCAGCAGCTGCACGGTCGCGTCCCGCCAGGAGCCGTCCGCGACTTCACCGGCGCGGAACCGGGTGGTGTCGTACGAGGCGAGCGCCGGCGAGTCGTCCTCGCGCCGGTCCGGGAACACCCACGCCCGGAAGAGCAGGAAGCGCAGCACGGTGGCCGCGAGGTTGGCGGCGATGAGGACGGCCAGTTCGGTGGAGTGCGCGGGCTCGGAGGTGGCCGCGCCCAGCGCGGCGAGCGAACCACTCGTCAGGGCGAGCCCGATACCGAAGACGACCAGGCCCTGTGCCTGGTGCCGCACCGCGCCGCCGCGCCCGCGCACCCCGAAGGTGAGCCGCCGGTTCGCGGCCGTGTTGGCGATCGCCGCGACCAGCAGGGCGAGGGCGTTGGCGACCTGGGAGCCGGAGAAGACCCGGAAGCCGCTGTAGAGGAGCAGGTAGAAGAGGGTGGACAGGCCGCCGACCACGCAGAAGCCGACCAGCTGCCGGGCCAGGCCCCGCGGGACGTCCTTGATCTCGCGGTCGCGCGGGTCGTCGCCGAACGGCCGGGTGAGCCGGTCCAGCGGCAGCGAACCCGTGGCCAGGGCCCTGCCCACCCGCCACACGCCCTTCAGGTCGTCGGTCGCCGTCCTGACGATGTGCACGGTCGAGTCGGGGTCGTCGACCCAGTCGACCGGCACCTCGTGGATACGGAGCCCGGCGCGCTCGGCGAGCACCAGCATCTCGGTGTCGAAGAACCAGCCGGTGTCCTCGATCAGCGGCAGCAGCACCTGCGCCACGTCACGGCGGATCGCCTTGAACCCGCACTGGGCGTCGGTGAAGCGGGCCTGGAGCGAGCCGCGCAGGATGAGGTTGTAGGCCCGGCTGATGAACTCCCGCTTGGGACCGCGCACCACGCGCGAGCTGCGGGCGAGCCGGGAGCCGATCGCCAGGTCCGAGTGGCCGGAGATCAGCGGCGCCACCAGCGGGAGCAGGGCGTTGAGGTCGGTGGACAGGTCCACGTCCATGTAGGCGAGGACCGGGGCGTCCGAGGCCGACCAGACGGCCCGCAGGGCCCGGCCGCGGCCCTTCTGCTCCAGCCGGAAGGTGGTGACCTCGGGGAGCTCCGCCGCCAGCCACGCCGCCACCTGCGGGGTGGCGTCCGTGGAGGCGTTGTCCGCGATCGTGATGCGGAACGCGTAGGGGAACGTCCTCACGAGGTGCTCGTGCAGTCTGCGGACGCACGGCTGGAGGTCCTTCTCCTCGTTGTAGACGGGGATCACTACGTCCAGGACAGGCGTACCGGCTGGTGCGGCCGGGAGGTGCTCCCGCGCCGGCAGGGTGCCGGGAGAAGAGTCGGTTCGCATGGAACCGACTTTCGTCAGGCGCCCTGTTGTGCCCATGTGGTGACGCTGTGGCGTGCCTGTGAGTGCTGCTGCCAGCTCATTTCCGGCTGCGGCTGGGGCGGCGACGCGGGCAGGTGCACCGTGAAGACGGTCCGCCCGGGCACGCTGTCGACGGTCACGGCACCGCCGTGCGCGGACGCCACGGCCTGCACGATGGCGAGGCCGAGACCGGTCGAGCCGGTGGCGCGGGACCGCGCGGAGTCGCCGCGCGCGAAGCGTTCGAAGACGTGCGGGAGCAACTCGGCGGGAATGCCCTGCCCGTTGTCCTCGACGTCCACGCAGAGCCACGTCCCGCGCCGCTGGACGCGGGCGGTGACGGTCGTGCCGGGCGGGGTGTGGGTGCGCGCGTTGCCGAGCAGGTTGACGAGGACCTGCTGGAGCCGGGCCGCGTCCGCCGACACGAGCGCGGGCTCGTCGGGCAGGTCGAGGCGCCAGTTGTGGTCCTGTCCCGCGGCCCGGGCATCGCTGATGGTGTCGACGACGAGCGGTACGAGGTCGGTCTGCTCGAACTGCAGCGGCCGTCCGGCGTCCAGCCGGGCGAGCAGCAGCAGGTCCTCGACCAGCAGGGTCATGCGCCCCGCCTCGGACTCGATCCGCCGGAGGGCGTGCCGGGTGTCGGGCCCGATGTCCTCTCGCCCTCGTCTGGTCAGTTCGGCGTACCCGCGGATGGAGGCCAGCGGGGTCCTGAGCTCGTGACTGGCGTCGGCGACGAACTGCCTGACCCGCGTCTCGCTCTGCTGCCGTGCGTGCAGCGCGCCGTGGACGTGGTCGAGCATCCGGTTGAGCGCGGCACCGACCTGCCCGACCTCGGTGTGCGGGTCGGTCTCGGAGTCGGGGACGCGCTCGCTGAGGTTCACCTCGCCGGTGTGCAGGGGGAGTTCGGAGACGCGGGTGGCGGTGGCGGCCACCCGGCGGAGGGGGCGGGTGGCGACGCCGATGAGGACGGATCCGGCGATGGCGGCGGCGACCAGTCCGGCGCCGGTGACACTCACCTCGACGAGGATGAGGGTGTTGATGGTCTTGTTGACGGACTCGGTGGGCAGGGCGACGTAGTAGCGGCCGCCGTCTTTCCCGTTGACGTACTGCACCCGGTACTCGCCGAGTCCGGGGATGTCGACGGTGTGCATGCCCGTGGTCGGCACCTCGGCGAGGGCGGCCTTCTGCTCGTCGGTGAGGTCGACGGGGATGTTCTTCTGGAAGGGGCCGTTCACGTTGGACGCCTGCTTGGCGAAGGCCGCCCGGGTGATCGTCCCGTCGGCGCCGAGCTCGGCGGCGATGGTCTCCGGCTGCGCCGGGCCACTGAGATAGCCCGTGATCCTGTCCTTCACCTCGACGTCTTTCTCGCCACCGGGTTTCATGGGCCCGGACAGACGCTTGCCGGTGTCGTCGACCTGGTCGTTCAACTGCTCGTACAGATGGGACCTGAGGGCGAGGGTCGTCACGGTTCCGATCACCGCGCACACCACGGCGATCAGCACCACGGACGCGACGACGAGCCGCGTCCGCAGAGTGCGGGGCTTGCCCGCTCGCGCCTGCTTGCCCGCTCTCTGCTGCGTACGCGGCCGTCGTCGTCCGCTCATGACACCGCGGGCTTGATCAGATAACCGGCACCCCGGCGGGTGTGGATCATCGGCTCACGGCCGGCGTCGATCTTCCGTCGCAGGTAGGAGATGTACAGCTCGACGACGTTGGCCTGGCCGCCGAAGTCGTACGACCACACGCGGTCGAGGATCTGCGCCTTGCTGAGCACGCGCCGCGGATTGCGCATCAGGAACCGCAGCAGCTCGAACTCGGTCGCGGTCAGGTGGATGTTGTCCCCGGCCCGGGTCACCTCGTGGCTGTCCTCGTCGAGGGTGAGGTCACCGACGACCAGCATCGACTCGGAGCGCCGGTCGGCGGCGCCGGAGCGGCGTATCAGCCCGCGCAACCGCGCGACGACCTCTTCGAGGCTGAACGGCTTGGTGACGTAGTCGTCCCCGCCGGCGGTGAGTCCGGCGATCCGGTCCTCGACGGCGTCCTTGGCGGTGAGGAAGAGCACCGGCACGTCCGGCAGTTCCCGGCGCAGCCGCCCGAGCACCGCCAGCCCGTCCATGTCCGGCAGCATCATGTCGAGCACGACGGCGTCGGGCCGGAAGTCGCGCGCGCTCTGGATGGCGCCCTGGCCGTCTCCCGCGCTCCGGATCTGCCATCCCTCGTAACGGAGGGCCATGGACAGCAGTTCGGTGATCGACAGTTCGTCGTCCACCACCAGCACTCGGACGGGGCTCCCGTCCGGCCTCAGCAGTTCGGTGCGCCCCTGGGGCGAGGTCGTGGTCATGTGAACACGATGTCGAGGCCCTCTGAGAGCGCGCTTTCGGCAACCTGTGAATTCCCTGAGAAACACACAGGTGCTTCTCAGGGAACACCTGGGAACGCGCGGGACCCGCCGCAGGTCCTCATGGGACGGCTCAGAACAGCCCGTCCTGCACGCCCGCGGCCTCCCTGAACTCCCTCACCGGCACGGTCAGTTCACCACCCGCCGCGGGCACCAGCCCCCACCCCGTCAGCAGCCGCGTGTCCAGCACGACCACCCCGCCCCCGGTCGCCAGGTGCAGATCCGGCCCGGCGGCAGCCACCAGGTCCCCGCTGACGGACCCACCGGCGACGAGCTCGCTCACCTCCCCGACGGCGGCGGGCACCCCGGCGAGCCCGAACACCTCGACATGATCGACGACGCGCAGCGGCTCCCGCACGAGCGACTCCGGCCACCCGCCGAGCTTCACCGCCCGGGCATGCAGCTCGGCCACCTCTCCGGCACGGTCAGCGGGCGCCTCGGGCAACGCGGCCCGCACGGCCCGCTTCTCGGCGTAGGGGATCCGGTCGGGCACCCGCAGCGCGGCCCGCAACAGCTCCTCGGTGCGCCGCGCGGCCATGAGCGGCCCGACGCCGAGCCAGGTGAAGCAGACGGCACCCTGCTCGAGCAGCCGGGCCGATCCCCGCTCCTCCGCCGTGATGCCCACCTTGGTCATGCCGGGCCCGAACCACGCCAGATACACGTGGTACGGCCGTGGATCGTCCGCGATGGTGTCGGCCGCCACCGAGTGCGCCCGGTCCAGCCGCGCGCACTCCTCGCACCGCGCCCCCGTACTGCGCCCCGGCACGGCCGCCCCGACCGGACACGCATGCCCCCGAGCCCCCAGGCAGGTCCGCCCACCCCCTTCGGCGACCTCGAAGGCCACCCGTTTCCCCCAGGTCAGCGCACTGCGCCGGCCGCCGTCCCACACCAGCACGGGACCGTCCGCCGACCACCGCAGCCCCGTGCACTTCCATGTGCGTGCCATCTCTGCCGAGAGTAGAGGGCGCCACTGACAACGGCGTCCCGGTGGGTCGACGCCAACGCCGTCAGCGCCCGGACTCGGCCCCCACGGCGGCGGCCTCGGACTCCCCGCCGAGGCTCACCTCTCCGCGCGCGGAACCGCCCACGGAACCGCGCACGGAGCCACCCCCGGCCACCTCCGCCGTACGGGACGAGGCCGCCGTACGCCCCCGCCCGGCGAGCCGGCACCCGAGGCACTCGGCGTGCCCGGCCGACGCGCCCGACTCCCGCACCCGCCACGACCACTCGTCCCGGGGCCGGGGCCCCGGCCCCTTCCCCCAGCCGGCGAGGTGCAGCGCCCAGGTGACGAGCAGAGCGACCACACCGACCCCGAGCCCACCGGCGATCAGCGGGCCCGAGACGAAGCACACCCCCGCCCCCACCAGACCCGCCCCGACGCTCGCGATCCCGAATCCGACCCAGCCGGCGACCGTGTGCCCGTGGTCATACGGATGTGCGCTCATGTGCTACCCCCTTGCACGGGGTTCAGGGAGACTGGGACTCCGAACCCCTCACTCACTAAGACGTTTACAGCCCAAACATCTCACGAACTAAGGAACCTGGGAATGCAAGGCAAGCCGCGTCCGGCCGCCACCGCGGAGCAGGCGCTGTCCGCGATGGACCACCTCATCGCCACTCACCTGGTCGGACAGCACGAGATCGCCCAGCAGGTGGGCCTGAGTGTGACCGACCTCACCTGCTTCGCCTACGTCATCGAGGCCGGTGACGACCTGCCCACGGCCGGCGACCTGGCGGCCCGTGTCCACGTCACCACCGGCGCGGTCACCGGCATCCTCAACCGCCTGGAACGCGCCGGCTACATCACCCGCCGCCCCGACCCGACCGACCGCCGCCGCATCCGGGTGGCCGCCCAGCCGGACGCGGTCGCCCGCGTCCGAGAGGTCTACGAGCCGTACTACGCCCGCCTCACCGAACTCTTCGCGGACTACTCCCCCGCCGAGATCGCGGTTCTGACCGATTGGTTCACCCGGGCGAGCACCCTGGCAGCGAACTACCTGGAGGAACACTGCGGAGCCGGCTGAACCCCGAGCCCCGCGTCCCGTACCAGAAAGAAAAAGGCCCCTGACGTACACAAAGCAAGCAAATGCATGCCGGGGCCATTGACCATTTCAACAATACCTTCCGCATTCGAGGCCGATCCCGAATTTCCGGCCGCCCCGGGCACCGACACCATGGCCTTCGCCCCCGCGGTGGGTGCCGGGGCGACGGCACAGCCGTGGGGTCGGCGCTCGGGGAGCGAAGGTCGTGACGCCCCCCGTGGCCACGGGACGTGCGTGGGCGCCGCCTGAGCAGCGTCCTCCATGATCAGGCCGGGGATTCGCCCGCTCCGACAGGGCCCCGCCCTGGCCACACCGGTGCCGACTCGCGGTAGCCGCAGAGCGGACTTACGGTAGCGACACGGAATGACGCTCGACAGCGCGGCAGGAAAGCGGAACCCCAGGCGTCTCGTTTTCCCCGCTGCATCAAGGCACGGGCAGCCGCGCTCGGACGCGGCCACACGAGTGTCTGGGAGGATCACATGGCCGTCGAGATCCAGCCCCTTCTGAAGCCCTCACGGCTCAGGCGCCGCGGAGGCTTGCTGGGCGAATGCATTGCGGAATTCATGGGGACCTTCGTCCTCATTTCCTTCGGTTGCGGCGTGGTGGCCATGGCGGTCGCAGCGCTGCCCGGGTCGGGGCGTACCGAGGGGCCCACCGTCATCTTCCTCGCCGCCGGAGACTGGCTGCTGATCACCTTTGGATGGGCCTTCGCCGTGATGCTCGGCATCTACGTGGCCGGCGGTGTGAGCGGAGCCCACATCAACCCCGCGGTGACCCTGGCCTTCGCCGTGCGCCGTAAATTCCCGTGGGTCAAGGTGCTCCCCTATTGGTTCGCCCAGGTCGCCGGCGCCCTGGCCGGGGCGGCTCTGGTCTACTGGGTGTACCACGACGCCATCAACGCCTTCGACGACGCGTCGAAGGGACCGAAGACGAACGGGAAAACCCTCGCCTCGTTCTCGATCTTCGCCACCTTCCCGGCGCCGTACTTCCACGGCGGCATCTGGGGCCCGCTGATCGACCAGATCGTCGGCACATTCTTCCTCGTCATGCTGGTGGTGGCGATCATCGACCTGCGCAACACCGCCGTGAAGGCGAACCTCGGCCCGCTCGTGATCGGCTTCGTCGTGGCGGCCATCGGCATGTCCTACGGGGCGAACGCGGGGTATGCCATCAACCCGGCCCGTGACTTCGGTCCGCGCCTGTTCACCTGGGCGGAGGGATGGGAGAGTCTGGCCTTCCCAGGCAGCTTGTCAGGGGCGTTCAGCGGCTACTGGTGGATCCCGATCGTCGGGCCGCTCATCGGCGGTGTGATCGGTGTGCTGGCGTACGACCTGTTCATCGGCGACGTGCTCCACGTCCGCGCGCAGCTGCACGAGCTCCCGGAGCCCGGCCGAACGCGCCCGACCACCGACGAGGAGGACTTGTAGATCCCGGAAACGCCAGAGGCCCCGGATCTCTCCGGGGCCTCTGCTCTGTGTGCACTCGGCAGGATTCGAACCTGCAACCTTCTGATCCGTAGGATCGGGCAGGCGCTTGGGCTGAGGCTCAGCCTCCCTCCCTGCTGATCCCTGGCGGTCGTCATCACCAGCCTCAGTGTGCCGTCGTTGCCGTCAGGGTTGCCGTCACCCTCCCAACCGTGGCACCGCCTCTTGCAACCGTTTAAGACGCCTGACGGCCGCTCGGGCACACCTACTCGCGCGTTTATTTGGCCCAGCGTGGATTCGAGTTACGTCTTTGTCTCCGATTCGAGGCGGCTCGTTACCCTCCTCGCAGAATCAGCGACAGTGGCTGAGCCGCAGCCACCGATGCGGACTCGAAAGTTTCTGTGGTCAATCGGGGCTTACCGGTGCGCCACGCTCAGCCTTCGGCCGTTCGTGTGATCTCAGGAGTATCAACAGGGTCAACCATAGGCGGTTCACGCGCGTCAAAGCTCCTCAAAACAGCTGATCTGATACGTCAAGTGCCTGCGGTTCGGATCGATTCGGCGACACAGCCTAGGAGGTGAGAAGGTGGCGCAGGTAACTGACCCAGCGCTTGCAGAATCACAAGGGATGGTTTCGCATTTCTGCGGAACAGCAGTCGGCGTTGCGGCGCTTGCGTCTACACTTATGGGTTTGAGTGGCGCTGAAACACCTCTCGTTGTTGCCACAGGAGTCTTGGCGCTTGTCATCTGCCTTTTCTGGGCAAGTGGATACCTCTGGGATAAACTCGCTTCTGCTGACGAGCGAACTCAAGGCGCGGCCCCACAGCAGCCTCCAGACCAAGGCGCGGCCCCACAGCAGCCTCCAGACCAAGGCGCGGCCCCACAGCAGCCTCCAGACCAAGGCGCGGCCCCACAGCAGCCTCCAGACCGCGATCAACCTTCTCTAAGACAAGCAGTCACCTCGGGAGTGCAACTCGCAATCACCGTCCAGGGAGTGGTGCTCGGCCTTATTTTCTCTTTCGTATCAGAAGGCGAAATTACAGTTACTGCGAAAGTGGCAGTAATTTCCCTTGGCGTCGGCGTCATCCTAGGGCTACTACTTATTACAGTGTCAGGAATCGATATTCCCGGCCCGCGTACACACGCCCTCGTGATTCTTTTTTTCTATCTCACGCTTTGGGGGTTGGCGTACGGCCTTCTATGCATTGTTTCTACAGTAACTGCCAGATAGGCGTGACACCCCGAAACGGAAGGCTAAGAATGAACGGTCTGGAGCACGCGCTAGAGGTCCACTCTCTCGTGAAATTCCATTACGACTCCAGTAATGCAATTTCTGAATTCATTAAGGACATCGAAGGATCCCCTCAAACGTCGAGCCAGCTCCATCTGGCAGCTGCCGAATACGCAATCGCTGCAAGCGTGGGGCATGGATACGACACCGTTAACGTTCGCCCAGAGTTCGCACATCTCGCAATCTTGCACTATAACTGTAGGACGCAAATCCGCATCTGCCACGCTGCAGAGCACGGTGCTTCCATCGGCTACCAAGACATGACTGTTTTCTCGGCAGATGCCTTTCGAATGGCGTCAATCATCGGTGAATTTGAGAACCTTCAGAACGACCCGGAGCTGCTAGGGCGTGCCGCTCGCGAGCTAGTACAAAGCTACGTCGAGTCGACTCTCACCCGCATGGCCCAAGCTGTTGGCACACCCGGAAAACAGGCGCTCATCTGGTATCTGCAATTGAGTGCCGCTAATTATCCAGGATATCTACATGACAGTCCAGATGATGCAATCCATGCGGGCCAGGAGGTAATTGGCTTGACTTAATGCAGTTCCTCTTCGCAAGAAGCGGAGGATCGACATCCCGGGAATCTCCCAGGCCAAGTGACAGCTTCCTGGGCAAGCCATAGATGGCGTCTGTCGCATGCCTCGTCGCCCAATACCCCAGGGTGGGCCTTACCGGGTATTCTCCCTGGGATACACGGCACCTACCGCAGGCGGAGACGATCAGGGTGACGAATGACGAGGCATGTGAGGTGCGCCAGTGACCGGCGCAGGTCAGCAATCGGAGGACTTCCACTTCCCGGCCCTCGTCAACGGCCTCGACTTCTTGGTGAGTGCCGTCGGATCGCTGTCCGGTGACAACGGGCAGCCGGGGCCGCGCGACGTGAAGTACGCGGTCCTGCACCTCCAAGCCGCGGTCGAGACGCTACTGAAGGCCCGACTGGAGATGCACGATCCTGCGCTGGTATGGACAAAGGTGGGGGCGTTCGACCAGCGCAAGCACGAGGCCGGCGACTTCAGCAGTTGTGGTGTGAAGATAGCCATTGAGCGCCTGCGCGACACCGTACAGATCGAGAGCAAGATCGACCCGGAGGACGTTAGCCTCAGGGCACTCGGCAGCCTGCGCAACCGCATCATGCACTTCGGGTGGAAGGACACTGTAGTCGCCGTACAGGCACGGACCGTCCCTGTGTTGGATCTGTTGGTGGGCTTTATCAACACCGATGTCCTCCCTCACGTCGACCAGCCCGACGAGGCGTGGTCGGCTGAGCGACAAATGGAACAGCTCCGGGCCGGCTTCAAGCACCTCACCGACTTCATCGTGCTGCGCATGCAGGCCCTGCGCAGCCAACTGGACCGCTACGAACACTCGACTGCCGCATGCCGGTCCTGCGGTCAGTTCGCTGTCGTGCTCGACGGCGGAGCCCACGATCTCGCCTGTCTCCTGTGCGGCAAGCAATACGGCACCGGTGCAGAAGCGGCCTGGGAGTTCATCGGCTCCAGCAGGTACGTCAGCGTCACACAAGGAGGTGGTGACCTCAACGGCTGCGGCAGCTGCGGCACCTACTCCGTGATCAGCACGCCGCTGGCCAACTCCCCGGAAGAGGACTCCTGGATCTGCTTCGACTGCGGATCGACCCACGAAGGCGTCTGCACCTTCTGCGACCAGGCCGCCGACCTCGTCCCAGAGATGGACATGTGCAGCGACTGCTACGAGATCCGCCTCGACAACTTCTGAGAGCTCACCGATGAGCAGCCCGGACGCGCACACGGAAATGAACGCTCGACTCGCCGCGTTGCCCGCCTTCCTGCGGGCAGGGGCGGCGGAGTTGCTCGACCTGGGCGGCCTCCCTTGTCAGCCTCACGGCCTGACCGGCGCGCCGTGATCGTCGGTGATCTCACACGAGCGGCTCGGGCGGACGGGATGGCTGGCCGTGGCCCATGTACTACCGAATCAACTTACTGTCCGCGGCAAAGACGGGACGGCTAGGTGTGGTTTCAATACCTAGCCGCCCCGCCCGCAGGGAAGCATCTCAAGCGCCGCGAACGGCGCGTAGGGTAGGACCTTGCGCAGCCTCTTTTAGATTTTGCAGGCACGTCGTGACGAACTCCTGCAGCTTCTCCAAGCTTTCTACCAATTCTTCGTCATACAGCTCGCTGACTTCATCGAGGCTCAGCTGCTCAAACGCCTTGGATGCGTTCTTGACCCGACCGTGCAACTTAGCTCGACGCTCTTGAATTTTGAGTTGAGGGTCTTCATCAACCGACTGCATCACGTACTGATGTAGGACGTTATATGCGGCCGCCGCCTCTTCTGGGCTACTTTGCCCCACGCCGCCAGAGGGAGTCAGCCGTTGCTCAGCTTCCGCTTTGACGCCTTCTGGAATCTCAATGAGCTGTCCGGATGGCGTCTTTACGCTTCCCTCAGTAACGGCCGCGCGCACATACTCGATCTGGTCAGCCCGCTTTGTCTCTGCTGCCACGGCTTTTCTCAGGGTGTCCGTGTCTGTGATGTGCCTTGCCATGGCGGCTTGGAGGGCGATATCGTCCTCCATTCGGTCCATTAGCGCACTTCTGGCCGCCTCTGCTGTGCTGGAATCCGCCAGAATGGCGGCCCGCAGCGCTGTAGGATTCTCCGCGACTTCGAGTGCTTTCGTCGGTCGAATACCCTCGGCCTCGGCGGCAGCGGTGATCAGAGATCCTCGTTCGCTTTCCCCACTTGAACGGGTCGTGTAGTAGGCGTTCCAGGTTTCGGCATCCGGAAGTTCGACATCCACGCCCGGTTGCAGCTGTTCGAACTGGGGGACCAGCCCATCGTCAGCCGCCCGAGCCCATGCCCGGTAGAAACGCATCACTCGGTTTGATGATGAGCCTGCCCTTCGACCGAATTCGCTCGCAGAAACCTTCGCGGTCTCGTCACGTCCACCACGAGGGGACGGAACGGACTTTTCACCTTGATTCGATCCTGGCTGTACGCAACGGGCGACCTTCAGCGCGAAGAGCCACCCACCCGCTTTCGCGTAGGCTCCGAACTCATGAGCATCTTGGGTGACCGGATCCTCGCTGAGAGATGGACCGAGAAGCTTGGAGACCTCAGCTCGCATCCGGTCCATTTGCAGCCGAATGTGACTGACGCCTTCGTGAGGGTGCTTGATCTGCAGCAAGAGCCGCACGTCCTTCACCTTGGCCCCCAGGCCGAAAGGCGGCTTAGCCTCGATGAACGCGGCGAAGTCTTCGAAGGGTTCTTCGCTGTTTACACCGGATGGGACCTTCCTCCAGGTCTCATCCTCGACTACCGCGGCAAGCAGTTCCAGGAAGCCGGAAGGTGTCCCGCCATTCCTTTCAAGAGCCTCCCGCAGGGTGTAGACGCGATGCTGTTCATCCGTCAGATAGCTGTTTGACTCAACACGCACTGTCATGGGTGGCTCCTATTTGAGGGCGCTCAGCACGGCTCGCAGCCTTCGGTTGGCCTTCTCGAGCGTGTTGGCCTGCTGTGCGTTGTAGCCGGCGGCATCGTTGACTCGCTTGGTTGCCTGCATCATCGCCTCCTGGTAACCGGCCGATTCGGGCGTGACGCCCCGCTGGTACAAATGCTGCTTGATCGCTTCCGCAGTCTGGGCCTTGATCTCGGCGATCTGCTCCCTGTCAGTCTTAGGTGGTTCGTAGGTAGGCGGTGCGTCCGGTTCCGTCCGCTGTTCGGGGACACTTGGCGCCGCCTTCAGCATGATGCCTGCAAGCTCAACTACATCCTTGAGCTTGAGCGGCGTTTCGGCGGAGTCGACAGCAGCCTTGATGTACTCCACCAGCTGAAGTTCGTCGGCGTCCATGTCGCTCTCGTTGCCTGCCGCTCTAGTGGTGGTGGCTACGGCGGCCTCCACGAAGGACAGGCTCTCCTGTACCGGCTCGACGCCCTCCTCCTGCTCAGGGCCCTCTCGCTCCTCCAAGAGTTTGAGACCCTGCTCGTTTTCGTCCCGCAGCAGTGAGAGGAAGCCCTGCATCTTAGGGTCGTCGGGCGCAACGATCACGCAGGACTGTTCGCGCGGCGGCATCTTGTCCCATACTCGCAAGCCACGTCCGACCAACTGCATCAGATGCCCACCGTCGCGGTAGTGGGTGAGGATGCCCACAACAGTGATCTCTGGGCAGTCGTAGCCGATGAAGGCCATCCGGACTGTGACGAGGATGTCCATCGGCTTGTGCTTGAAGTTCGCCAGTTCCTGTGGAGCGCCAGCATCAGAGGAGATGGCGAGACCCACTCGGAGGTCGGAGTAGCGCTCGTTCAGATACCGCTGTACCTTCTTTGCCTCGTTCTGACCCATACAGGAGATCAGGCCCCGGTATGCCCGGTTGAACTTCTGCTTGTCCTTCACTGCTCTGACGACGCGGTCGACCAACGGCTGCCAGGTCTTCTCGTCTCGCAGCACTGGGACAAGCTCACTGCCGTCATCGGACAGGTTGTACTCGAGGATGCTGTCCCCATTCGGAGCAGAGGGGTCACCCAGAGTACGGCGCGTCACGCGCGCCTCCGTGAGATGCATCTCGAAGCGTCGCAGGTAGCCCTCGGCGATGCCGTCGGCGTACGTAGCTTCTGCGTCCCGAACGAGCGTCATCCGCCGTGGGTCCGACGGATTGGGCTCATAATCGGCGAGGATCAGCGGCTGATTGTCGGCCCGGTACGGAGTACCCGTCAGCAGGAGGGTATGGCGAGCGAAGGAGTGAACGCGCTCGACAAGGCCGCCGGCCTTGGTCCCGCCTCCGTCTTCCTTGTCTCCGGCAGCTCCACAGAACTGGGCTTCATCGGCGATCAAGAGGAAGCGACCCTCATGCTTTCGCGCCCACTCCACAAACAGCCGCTCGCTGCTGACCAGTGCACTGTAGGTGGCCACGAAGCCGCTTCCAGGCTCGTTAGGGTGCGTCAGCGGCGGGTCGCTGATCTTGTGCCGGATCATGCCCAGCCTCTTCGTGCTGTCGAAGAGCAAGCACAGGCCGCCGAGGGCACCGCTGTGGCTCTTGTGCATCCAACTGATCTCACACTGCTGAGCCAGAGCAACGCGTGGCACGAAGACGGCGACGTAGTCGATCAACCCTTCGCGGATCAAACGGGTTGCCAGCGACTGGTACGCGAGGGTCTTCCCGGACCCGGGGGATGCGAGAACGATGGTGCGGTCCTTCTCAGCCCTGATCCGTTCGAGGACGACCGTACTCACTTCCCGCTGGAAGGGGCGGGGCACGAAGTTGTCCGTGTACTGCATCTGCTGTCCCTTTCGCAGGTTGCAGCCCTCGCACAGGGCCTGTCCGTTGTCGACGGTTGTCGGGCCACCCTCGGCCCAAGGAATGCGGTGATCTGCGTGCCAGCTCTCGCCCAGCGGTATGTCGCAGCGCTGACAGAGACCCTCAGCTTGCTCGTAGATCAACTGACGCTGCCGCGAAGTGAAAAACCGCTGCGTAGCAAAACCGGACACAGACCGCCCCCTAGTCGTCTGCGGACATAACGATCCCGTGGGGTAGCACAGTAGCCGCAGGCACTGACAACGGGTCCTGGAATGGCGTTACTTCGGCTTCACTAGGGAATGACGAGTCCGAACCCGAGATCTAGCCTCCGCCTTGGACAGGCTGGCTCGTCGTCACCGCGACCGCGTCGAACGCGCAGCGACATCACAACATTTTCGTCATGATGACGTTAATCTTCGGAGTGTGGCGTGCTCTGAGATGCTGGAGTCCGATCGAGAGGGGCCGCAGGTATGGAGTGGAAGACCCACGGTGAGCGACAGGTCTACACCAACCCTTGGGTGAATCTGTGTCTGGTCGACGTCCAACAGCCGGACGGACGTAGGTGGGAGTACCACGTCGTCCGCCTCCGGCACTTGGCCGTTGCTGCTGTGGTCAACGACCGCCAAGAAGTCCTGATGATGTGGCGGCACCGCTTCATCACGGACTCGTGGGCTTGGGAACTGCCCATGGGCCTGGTCGAGGACGGCGAGACTCCGGAAGAAGCTGCTGCCCGCGAGGTCCTGGAAGAGACCGGCTGGCGCCCCGGCCCCATCAAGCCTCTGATCTATGCCGAGCCGGCGAACGGGATCACCGACTCGCAGCACCATGTCTTCCGCATCGACGGCGCCACGTACGCCGGTCCTCCCACGGAGAAGAACGAGTCTGACCGCATCGAGTGGATCCCCCTCTCAGAGGTGCGCGGGATGATAGACCGCCGCGAGATCGTGAGCAGCGGCTCACTCGTGGGTCTGCTCTACCTGCTCATGGATGAAGCGATCCGCTGACCGGCGGGAGGAGTTCCCGTAGCCGTGCCTCAAAGGCCAGGGCTACGGGCTCCTGCCTGTGTGGGGCCAACTGGTCGTAGAACTCCCTGAGGTGTCCAGACACTCGCTCTGAGGCCACCGCCGACGCGGGCTCAAGGGCTTGCGTGGCGGTGTGGCACGCCTGATCAAGCTTGCCCTGGTCCAACTGTGTACGGGCCAGCCAGAACGAGTGGAACGCACGGCCTCGCTGGTTGGTGTGGTGCTCCCGCCGCAGGGCATCTGCGATCAAGGGTTCGGCGGTTGCCGCTTCGCCCAGACGGCCGTGGGCGATGCCCGTGTCCACGATGAGCTTCGGCTCGTCGAAGTAGGTCACCCATGAGGGGTCCGGATCGCTCGCCCCGATTTGCTCGAATTGGCTGTGCGCTTCCCCGATCGCCCGGTGCGTGTCATCACGGTTGCCGAGGGTGGCGTGGGCGAATGCTTCCCGTATGGCCAGCATCGACATGACGCGCGGCGTGCTGCCGAGTGCTGACCGGGCCTGATCCTGAGCTGCGGTCACGAGTGCCAACGAGTCCGCGGGCTTGTCCTGGTAGGTCGCCTGCAAGCTCATGCAGGCGAGGACGTTGGCCATGAACTGCCGGTCGTCGATCTCCTTCGCCAGTTGCAGGGCCTCAGTGAAGTAGGCGCGGGCCTGGTTGTACTGGCGGGCGTCGAAGTAGGTCCAGCCCGTAAGGCGTGCCAGCTCGGCCGCGATGCCGTACAGACCATTCTGGATGGACGGCGGTCGGCTCTCCTTCAAGAGCCCGACAACATGACGGAGCTGGCCAACAATGGCGGGCCGCAGTGCCTCACCGCCGTGCTGATCGTCTCGTCGCCAGTAGTCCTCGATCGAAGAGCGGAAAGCCTCAAGCGTGGCCTTGTTCAAGCTGGTTCGCGTGGCCAGGGCCAAGATGCTGTCCACGTCGGGCCCTGGCAGAGACGCGGGGGCCTGCTGCTCCTGCTCCGGCATCAGGGGCGCCTCGCGCTCGTCGACTACCAGCGCCTGGGGCGTCTCCCACGCTCGGCGGGCAAGCCCGAGCATGTCCCCTGGGATGCGCAAGCCGTCTGAGATTCGCTCGATGACATCCATGTGCAACAAGTGCCGTCGGCCTGCGATGACTTCGCCTACGCGGCTCGGCGTCAGGTCGCAACGCCGGGCGATCATCGACGGGTAGATCCCCGCCCTGACCTTCACCAACCGGAAGACTCTGGCGAAGTCCCGGACCCGACACGCATCGATCATCGCGGGATCGGTGAGCAGCCTAGCCGGCAGTTCCTGCGGCCGGTCCGGGTCGGGCATCGGCAAGCTCCCACACTGCGAGGGCTACGCAACGTCGCTGGTTCTCTACTTCCGGCGATGTTACCCAAGTTGGGTAATCAGCCTGACCTTTTAGTGGCGGCCCTCCGATCGCGATGCTCTCTTGCATGGCGAGCAACCAGCAGACCAGACCAGGCATCGGTGAACTTGCGAAGGACACCGCCAAGGGGCGTATCGGCATCGTCATGGGTGAGCTCGGCGGCCGAGTGCAGATACGGCCCGTCGGTGGTGGCCGGGAGTGGGATGCCATGCCGGACAAGGTGGTGCAGCCGAGTGCTCGGGAGGAACTGAGCGCCCGCCTGGCCATCAAGAACGGCAACAGCAGGGAAGGCCTGTGATGCGCGCCATCGGCCGATACGCGGGAGTCCTCTTCATCATCGTGATCAGCGGGTCATGCGGCCTGGTGATCGGCATGGCTCTCGCTGTCGGCCAGTAGACCGGCCGCCCCGCACGGGGGTTCATTCCCGGTTCCCCCCGCCCCGAGCGGGGCGGCCTCCCAAACCCGTAAGTGCCACGCTCCACTATCCAGAAGGAGTACTCGCATGACGGCAACGGCGAACGACCAGAGGACCGGCCGCGCGGTGGCTGGCGAGGAACTGTTCCAAAGCCTCACCCACTTCGTGGTCGTCCACAACGGGCAGTCACCCGAGCGTGCCGAACGGATCGCGGACCAGGCGGTCGCCTTCGTGGTCACCGCAGCCACCGCGATCGTCCCCATGGTCCCGTCGGACGACGTGGACCTCGGTCTGCACGCGCTCATCCTGCACACGAAGGAGTACGCCGGCCTGTGCGAGCGGTACGCGGGCCGCTTCCTGCACCACAACCCGAAGCCCGGTGGCGGGGCCCGCGACCCGAAGCAGGTCGCCGCTTCGGCACGCGCCATGAAGACGGCGGGCTTCTTGGTCTTCGACGACCTGTGGACCGTGGACGGCACCAACCTTGCCCAGTGCGACGCCGACTGCGGCCGCCCGTACGGCCAGGCGTAACACAAGACACCAGCGGCGCGGCCGGCCTCGACTCGTGGTCGGCCGCGTTCGCCCGGAAGGAGAAGAGACGTTGTCCGGCTCACCCTCTGAACTGCCGATCGTGGTGCTCGACGCCCTGATGCCCACGTCTCAGCGCCTGGTCCTGAACCGCCGGGGCTCCATGGTCTGGGAGGTGCAGAGCCATCGAGGCCACTACGCCGTCAAGGTCGGCTACCCGATCGAGGCTACGGCCGACTGGCCCGCCCAGCCCTGGACCGCCCTCGCGCCCGCACGCGAGGGTGCCGTGCTGCATCGCCTCGGATGCGACGACTTCGCGTACGGGGAATGGGAGCGCGGGACGTGGAACTTCCAGCCGTGGCACGAAGGGCCGGACCTGCACCAGCTGTGGGAGCCCTGCCGTAGTGAAGGCTCGTCCGTCGCACCGCACGCCAGCGTGGCGCTGGGCTGTGTCGAGGCGCTGGCCGAACTGCACGCCAAGGGCTGGGCCCACGGCGACGTACAACCCGCCCACTTCATCATCGGCCCGGAGCGGACGCATCTCATCGACCTGGCTCTGGCCCGCGGTGGGCACGTCCCAGAGGGGTACGACTTCCCGTTCCGCGGCTGCCTCGTCCACTACGAAGCACCGGAGATCGCGCGCAGCGTACTCGCCACGGGCCAGGCCGAGCCCACGCCAGAAGCCGACATCTACGCCCTCGGCGCCTCGCTGCTCATCTCGGCCACCGGCTGGCGGGCTGTCGAGTACCCGGACGACGCGCCACGCCCCGTCCAGAGAGAGGCCGTAGCCAACGGCAGACGTCGCCCCGTCAAGGCCTCTGGTGAGGTAGGCGAGTTGATCGAAGCGATGCTCAGCCATGCTCCCGAGGACCGACCGGCCATCTACGAGGTGGGTAAGGCCCTGAGCCGCCTCTAGAGCCGGTTCGCCCGGCGGCGCTCGCACAACGAAGACCAACAACGAAAGACCGGACCACCCCTCAGCCTGGACAGCATTCCGGGTGGTCCGGTCGCGGAAGCCCTGATCAGGACCCCGGTGCCGATGGTAGCCGGGGCAGTCGGCGTGCTCGGATGCGGGTGCGGGCCCTCGGCTTCATGTTGTCCAACGAGGAAGGGGTTTGACCTGAGCCACCGAAAGTCAGCCATGACGGCGGGCGAGACGAACGAGCACCCGCCACGTGTGCTTCCAGCAACCACTCACCGGCCTCAGCCACGCTTCTTCCAAACGTCACGGCCGGGTCCTCGAACTTGCATGAGCGTTGCCGACGTGCCCTGCGACTCCACCGGCCGTGCGGATCGGAACTGTGGGCGGTCTGGTGGCGCGGTCACTCCTGGCTCGTCCCGGCCTGGTCCTGGTGCTCGGTGGTGGACGCGTTGCTCGCTGGTCTGGTTATCCGCCCTGGCGGTTGTGCGCGCTGAGCGGCGGGGGGCCGCCGGAGCGGTGGCGGAGACAAGGAGCGGCGGCGGCCACGGGCCGCCAGCGCGCGCGGCCCGCCGTAGGCGGGCCGCCTTGATCCAGTAAAGAAACTCTGAACAGCTCCGCAGGGCAGGGCGATGGCGGATCAGCGAAGGAGCCGCTCAACGTCGTGGAGGCGCTCAGCGGCTGGGAGGAAGCGCGGCAGCGCGAAACGCATCGACGGCACGGGCGGCAAGCGGGAGACATGGCCGAGCACATAGCGGACTACGAGATGGGGTTGACCAGCATTCACGTCGAAGACGCGGATCAAGTGGCCGCGCTGATCGAAGAGATGCGGGCCATGGTCGGTCGCCTCAGCAAGGAGACCAGAGCACTGCGTGAGGAAGTGGCTCAGCTCAGGACTGCGACTTCGATTGCTGAGACTTCAGCTCCTCGACCTCACGCCGCAGTTCCTGATGATCAGCGCTGAGGGAACGGAGCTCGTCACGTAGAGCAGTGAGCATCTCAGTGAGGGTGGCCCCGGTGGCTTCGGAACCGTCGGGGCTTCCCTCCGTCTGTTCAGCCTGAGGGGGCGTCTTGTCCCTGTTGGCGAGGTACCAGGCTGGCGGGGTGTAGCCCGCCGAGAACTCGCCGGCGGCGTCATGGTCAGCTACGAAGCTGCCTCGCCCGTGAATCGTGTAGATCAAGCCTTCGTCGCGCAGAACGTTGAGCGCGCCCCTTGCGGTCATGTTGGCCACGCCGAAGCGTTCCTGTAGCTCGCGAATGGACGGCATCTGCTCGCCCGGCTTGATCCGTCCCTGCAAGATGTCGCGCCGAAGTTCGTCGGCAGCGTGCTGATACGGCGGCCGACGGTCCTGCTTGCTCTCTGGCGCGGGGCTCATGGCCCAAGAGTAGCGATCCATAGCACCCCTAGCACACCCCACTGACATAGGTGGCCTATGTCAGTTGATACCTAGCTCACCCCACACACTTGACAGTGCTAGGTCAGCTATGTTCAATGGTGATCACGCCCCGCCGCCTGGCGGAGCGCAACCGAAAGGAAGCAACTCCCATGGCACGCATCCGTGTTGGCCTGCTCCCCACCTCGTCGTTCATGGTCGGAACCCTGCCGGTGCCGAAGTACGCGGACCAGGAGAAGACGCAGTTCGCCACCGACCGTGAGACCGGCGCGAAGCTCTACACGATCACCCTCTTCTTCATGGAGGAGGGCCGCGCCGAGGCTCTGAAGATCACCGTCCCGGAGACCGGTCTCCCTGACGGTCTCAAGCCCGGTGTCCCGGTCATGCCGGTGGAGCTGTTCGCCACCCCGTGGGCGCGAATCTTCAACGGCTCGCTCTCGGACGGCATCGCCTACCGCGCGGACCGGCTGGACCTGATGGCCCCGGCTGCTGAAGCGGCGTGAGCGGCGCGGCTCCCCGGTCCGGCGCTGAGCGCAACTACCCGTTGCCTCACGCCGGGCCGGATGCCCGGTTCACCAAATCCCTCGTGACCTCGGTGGCGGGCGTGCTCGTCGGTTACGGCTATCCCCGCCTCGACGCATCGGCCGACCGGGCGGCCCTCGAATCGGCCCTCGCGGCCTTCCTCTACACCCCTCTGGAGCGCAGCAAATGAACGGTCCGAACGGCCCAACAGAAGGGGCCTTCCCTTACGGCTCCCTGGTGGTCGACATGGCGCTGGTGCTCCTCGTCGGTTGGGCGGTGTGGTGGATAGTCCGCTACCTGCGCGCCGACGCCATGACCCGCCAGTCCATCCGGCAAGCCGTTCGGGTGCGGTGGGGCTGGAAGCGGCTCGCGCCGATGCTCAAGCTGGCGGCCACGGACAAGACTCCGACTGCGCTTGCGTCGCTGGCGAACACCGACGGCAAGCCGATCAAGCCTCGCGTCCTCATCCCGGCTCTCAAGGTCACTCACGACGCATACGGCGTCATTGCACGGGCGAGTTGCCTGCCCGGCGTAGGCCTGGCGCAGTTCCAGAAGGCGGCCCCGCATCTGGCCGACGCCTGGAAGTGCACGCGGGTCGCGATCACGCAGGACAAGCCCGGACAGGTCGTCATCCGGGGCGTGCGGCTCGATCCGCTGAAGCTCCCCACTGAGCACCGACCCACGGGTGGCGTGCCGGACGAGGCGGCCCGGTGGGACTTGGGCTTGGACGAGTACGCACAGCCGGTCTCGGTAGACCTCACGCAGGTGCCCGGAGTGACCGTGGCCGGCCTTCCCGGCTTCGGCAAGACGAGCCTGATCAACCGGCTTCTCTCGGACTGGGCGCCTTCCCCCTGCGTGCAATTCGCCTGCGCGGACGGCAAGGTGGCCGCCGCACACGAAGGTGACTATGCCGACTGGGTACAGCGCATGTTCGCCTTCGTCGGAGATGACCTGGAAGAGGCCAACAAACTGTTCCGGGACCTGGTGGAACTGCGGCGCCTCCGGTCGGCCTGGGCGCGCAAGGTGCTCGGCGTGAAGTCCATGTGGGATGTGGGTCCGTCGGAGAATTGGCCGCTGGTCGTGCTGGTCATCGACGAAGCACATACGTACTTCCGCGACCACAAGGGCAGCGACCCGAAGACCAAGAAACTAGCCGCCCTCGCTGCGGAGAACGCCCGGCTTGTCGAGGACTTGGTGAAGAAGGGCCGTTCGGTAGGGATGCTCGTCATCCTCGCCACACAGAAGTCCACCGGTGATGCGATCCCGACCTTCATCCGTGACGTGTGCCCCGTGGGCCTGAGCTTCGCTCAGAAGACCGCTGAGGCCGCTGTCGCCGCGCTGGGCGAGGAGATCCGGGAGTGGCCGGACGCCAACCCGATCAACCTCCAGGATCCGACCTATGTCGGCGTCGCCTCCATGAACCACCAGTCGCAGCCCGGCTTCACCCGCATCCGCACCCCGTACGTCTCCGACGCCGACGCAGCCCGAATCGCCGACAGCACCGCTCACCTGACCGCCGACCCCTCCGCGCTCCTGGAAGCCTTCCTGGGCCCGCGCATGTGGGATAAGGACGTGGACCTGGAGAAACCCGCCGTCGACGCCGCTTGACCCCTGATCTCCGCCCCGTGACGCAGCACCGAAGGGAGGTGAATTCCTTGACAGAGGACAGGATCACTCAGCGCACCATCACCGCCGTGATGATCGTCATCGCTGTGCTGGCGTTCGTCTTCTCCTTTGGCAACGTCTGGTCTCTCGCCCTCCGCCTTGGCGTCCCCTCACCGATCGCACCGCTCATCGCTCCGATGGTGGATCTCTCCGTGGTCGGCCTCCTGGTCGCCCTGCGCTACCTCTCTTTGCGCGGCCTGCCCGCCGAACAGATGACGGCCGCCACCCGGCTGATGCACTTCTCCGGGCTGCTGACGCTGGCCCTCAACGTCGCCGAACCTATCGCTGCCGGACACTACGGCCGGGCAGCCGTGGACGCCGTGGCTCCCCTGCTCCTGCTCGGCTGGGGCGCGGTCGGCCCGCAACTCCTGCGCGCCTTCCACACCGTCACCCGCCCCACCGACCCGGCCCCCGAAGCAGAAGAGAACGAACCGGCGCCCGAAACGACCATGTCCCATGCCCCCGCTGCCGCACCGCTCACCGATCCGGCCCCGCCCGTCGCGCCGGACCCAGTCCCGACCCCGGCCCCGCTAGCTCGGCGCGTCACCCCGGCTCCCGCGCCGCCCGCGTTCAAGGTGCCTGAGCCGCTGCTGACCGAAGCGCGTTCCATCGCCGCGTCCCACCACGCCGAACACGGAACAGCGATTACTCCGGCCCAGCTGAAGACGCGACTCGGCATCGGTCTGCCCATGGCCACCGCCCTCCACGCCGCCCTGTAGGGCCGCACCCCCGCCGGCCTTTCCGGCACCTCCCACCCTCGCCCGCCCTGGGCCCGACCTGTCATGCCTGCGGGCAGCCGCCCAGCGCTAATCGCTGCTGCCCGCAGGCCTCACCCTCACGCCAGAAAGGATCCCCGCCCCCTCATGCACCGCCCCCTCGACCTGCGGCACGTCGTCAGCCCCGGCCTGCGGGACCTGATCGAGCTGGCCAACACCCACAACTTCGACCGCGTCACCGAACAGGTTCGCAACCTGCGCGGCTGCACCAGCCCCGTCAACCTCCACGGCTGGACCGTCACCACCGACTCGACGACCAAGGAAGTAGTCCGCTCCTACCGCTCCGAGGACGAGCCCTCCGGACGCCTCCTGACCACCTGCGGCAACCGCCGCGCCTCCCGCTGCCCAGCCTGCTCCCGCGTCTACGCCGCCGACACCTACCACCTGATCAAGGCCGGACTATCCGGTGGCAAGAACGTCGCCGAAACCGTCCGCGACCACCCCCGCGCCTTCGTCACCCTCACCGCCCCCTCCTTCGGTCCCGTCCACAACCGCCCCACCACCGACGCGGGTAAGCCCCGCCCCTGTGCCTGCGGCCAGACCCACGCCGAAGATGCGCCGGAACTCGGCACCCCGCTGGACCCGGCTACGTACGACTACACGGCCGCCGTGCTGTGGAACGCCCACGCCGGGCAGCTGTGGGCACGCTTCACCACCTACCTGCGCCGCGCCCTGGCCGAACACCTCGGCATGACACAGAAGGCACTGAACGCCGCTCTCCGCGTCTCCTTCGCCAAGGTCGCCGAGTACCAGAAGCGCGGCCTGGTCCACTTCCACGCCGTGATCCGCTTCGACGGACCCGACGGCCACACCGCCCCACCCCCACCCTGGGCCACCTTGGACGCCCTCCAGATCGCCGTGGGCCTGGCGGTCGAGCGGGCCCGGCTCACCGTCGAGTCCGACGCCATCGGCGAGCGCGTGCTCACGTGGGGCGACCGGTTCAAGGTCGATCAGATCTCCGCCCTGGGCGACGGCGAACTCACCGACGCCAAGGTCGCCGGATACGTCGCCAAGTACGCCACCAAGAACGCCGAGGGCGCGGGCACTGTAGACCGCACCCTTATGTGCCGCCCCTGCCATGGACGCGGCTATGTACGAGGTCCAGACGGCTTCCGCGACCTGTGCGACGACTGCGAAGGCACCGGACAGGCCGAACCCATCAAGGCCCTGCCCGTGCAACGGCACGTCCGCCAGATGATCCGGACCGCCTGGGACCTCGGGAGCCTGCCGGAGTTCGCCGACCTCAAGCTCTGGAAGTGGGCCCACATGCTCGGCTTCCGCGGCCACTTCTCCAGCAAGTCCCGCGCCTACTCCACCACCCTCGGCGCCCTCCGCGACGTACGCCGCGCCTGGCGTCTCGCCCAGGCCGCAGCGGCCCGCGCCCGCGCCGGCCTTCCTACCACCGACGAGACCACCCTCGTCACCGCCTCCTCATGGACCTACCTCAGCAGCGGCTACCGCCCTGGCGAGGAACTGCTCGCCGCCCAGGTCCGCCACGACGTAGCCCACACCCGACGCCTCAAGCAGGAAGGACTGCTGCCCGCATGACGACGGCCGTACTCACCGTGGACCAGGTCGCCGAGCGTCTCGGCATCAGCCGCTGGAAGGTCCACGACCTGATCCGCTCCCACGAACTCGCCTCCTTCAAGATCGGCCGCTGCCGCCGCATCAGCGAAGCCGCCGTGGACGCCTACGTTTCCCTCCGCATCGAACAGGAAGCCGCCTGATGGCCAAGCCGAAGAAGAACGCCAACAACGAGGGCACCATCTACCAGCGCAAGGACGGTCGCTGGGAGGGCAGTGCCTACGTCCTGACGACGGACGGCACGTACAAGCGGCGGAGCGTCTACGGCAAGACCTGGGACGAGGCGCACGAGAAGCTGACCAGGCTGAAGGCCGACTCCCTGAACGGCTTGCCGGTCTCCACCAGCAAGATGACCATCGCCGAGTACCTGACGTACTGGCTCACGAACGTCGCCCAGGGCAAGGTCCGCAGGACCACGTACGTCAACTACGAATCGCTAGTCCGCAACTACGTCACGCCCGAGTTCGGCAGGAAGAAGCTGGCCCGGCTTACCGCCCGCGACATCCGGGCCTTCCTGACCAAGACGGCGGCCACCTGCCAGTGCTGCGCGCAGGGCAAGGACAAGAACCGGCCCGAGCACAAGCGACGCTGCTGCGCCCTCGGCAAGTGCTGCACGAAGCTCCCCTCGGACCGAACCGTGCGCTTCCTGCTGGTGATCTTGCGGGCCGCCCTCCAGCACGCCGTACGCGAGGACGAGCTGCCCCGCAATGTGGCCCGGAACGTGGAGCTGAGCATGGGGACGAAGCGTGAAATAGAACCGCTCACGGTCAAGGAAGGGCGTCAGCTCCTGGCGGCGGCCCGAGACAACCGAATGTGGGCCGCGTACGAGCTGGCGGTCCGCATCGGCCTGCGGCGCGGTGAGCTGCTAGGGCTGCGCTGGTCGGACGTGGATCTCCACGAAGGCGTCCTCACCGTCCGGCAGGCCCTACAGCGGGTCGGCGGCGAACTGCTGATCGTCGCGCCGAAGACTCAGCGCTCGGCCCGTCGCGTGGCCCTGCCGTCCGAGTGCGTGACCGCGCTCCGCGCTCAGCGCGCCCAGCAGCTCGCCGACCGGAAAGCCGCTGGCTCGAACTGGAAGGGGACGGCCCAGGGCCTTGTCTTCACCACGAAGAACGGCACCCCCATCGAGCCGCGCAACCTGAACCGCTCCTTCGAGGCTCTGTGCGTCCGCGCCGGCGTCCGCAAGGTCCGCTTCCACGACCTGCGCCACACGTGCGCCTCACTGCTCCACGAACAGGGCGCCGACGCCCGCATGATCATGGAAGTCCTCGGCCACAGCTCCATCCGCGTGACCATGGACATCTACACCTTCGTACGGCTCGACTCCCAGCGGTCCGCCTTCGACCGGGTCGGGGACGCGCTGAGGGGTGACGGCAACGAGCCGGACGATGACGACGGCGCGGCCGGTGTCCCGGTAGCCATCTGATCGACTCGCAGAAACGGTTGCCGTCAAACACTGCCGTCAAGACAAAAGCCAGAGGCCCTGTGGATCACTCCACAGGGCCTCTGACGTGCTGTGCACTCGGCAGGATTCGAACCTGCAACCTTCTGATCCGTAGTCAGATGCTCTATCCGTTAAGCTACGAGTGCTTGTTCTGTTTTATCGCCGCTCCCGGGCCTTCCGGCTCGCTCGCGGCGACAGGAAGAACATTACATGACTGCCGCCGCCATGTGAAATCCGTTCCCCGCACCCCTTGTGGCCTGCGGAAACAGGCCCAACGACAGCGAAGCCCCGGTCGGATGACCGGGGCTTCGTGATCGGGTGCGGAGGCGGAGGGATTTGAACCCTCGATGGGCTTTAAGGCCCAAACCGCATTAGCAGTGCGGCGCCATAGACCGGACTAGGCGACGCCTCCAGTGCACATACCCCGCGCGAGCGCGAGTCGGTGCCTGCCGATGATGACACAGTCGAGCGTGCTGTCACCAATCGACCCCCACGGTACTAGGCGGGAAGGTCGCAGGGCAAAGGCCTTGCCGGCCGGTGGCGGGGCGTGCGCGGGAGTCGTACGGCGCCCGGGTGCCGGCGCGCAACGTAGCGGGCCGCGCCGCGTTAGTCAGGGCATGCTGATCACCATTCGCCGGGGTGCGCCCCGGACCGCACTCCGGAACGCCCCTCGTCCCGGTCTGCGGCGTCTTGTCGTCGGAGCCGCCGCCTCCGTCGCCGCCCTCGGTTCACTGGCCGCGGTGTCCCCGGTCGCCTACGCCCAGGCAGGGCAGTCCGGTGCCGGACGGTCCGGTGCGGGTCAGTCCGGTGCGGGCCAGTCGGGCGCCCGGCTCGACGCGACTCTGAGGCAGGGGCAGCGCGTGGGCCTCGGTCCGGGCGAGGAGCGGAACCATCTCACCGTGACCGTGCGGAACGCCGGCGGCGGGGCCGACGGGACGTTCGAGCTGTACTGCGGGCCCGAGGGCGGCAACCACCCCGATCCGCAGGGCGCCTGCGCCGCCGTGGAGCGCGACACGCGGTGGGGGACGGACGTCTTCGCGCCCGCGCCAGAAGGCGGCTTCTGCACCATGCAGTACGGCGGACCGGCCACCGCGCACGTCACCGGGACCTGGGACGGGCGCCCCGTCGACGCCCGGTACGACCGTCGTGACGGCTGCCAGATCTCCCGCTGGGACCGGCTCGTGCCCCTGCTGCCGGCCGTGGGGTCCGGGAATCGTCACTGAGTACGTCACTGAGTTCTATCCGGCCACCGGCGGCACCATCCGGCCACTCGGGCGAAAAGGTACAGAAACCCTGCCCTCGTAAAGGTCCCGCGAAGGTCCCGCGACGTCCTTGCAGGAGGGCGGGCGTTTGGCGGTTACTCGGTCGTCAGTTCGAGGTCACTTGCTCGTGCGACCTCGTCCGCATCCGGCGTCGCGAGCGCAACCGCAGCCCTTAGACTCCCTCGCGTGACACGCCGCGGGCCGGTTGGCAAGATGGCCCGAGCGGTCGGCAAGGTGCGGTAACAGGGAGGAAGCGTCTCGTGAGCAGCAGGCCATCCCGGGGCGCTGCTCGCCTCGCAGCCATACTGGACGCCCTTCCCGACGCGTTGGTGCTGGTCAACGCCAACGGGACGGTCGTCAACGCCAACACCATCGCCCTGGAGGCGTTCGAGACTCCGGGCACCGCTCTGGTGGGGCGCGGACTGCTCGACCTGCTGCCGCAGTTCGACTCCAAGCTCATCCCGGGCTCCATGCGGCGGCCGGAGCACCTCGATCCGCATGCCCGGACCAAGCCGACCCGGATGATCGCGCGCAGGACGGACGGGACCGAGTTCCCCGTCGAGGTCACCAGTGCGAATCTCGAGAACGGGCAGCAGGCCTACGACGGTTACGGCTACACGGGCGACGAGCTGCTCATGCTCGTCGTACGCGACCTGTCCGGGACCGTCGACACCGAGGCGGAGCTGGCGCGGTCGCAGCGGCAGACCGAGATGATCCTGCGGGCCGCGTCCGAGGGCGTCGTCGGCACCGACACCGACGGACGGATCGTGCTCGTCAACCCGGCCGCCGCTCAGATACTGGGTTTCCGGGCCAGCGATCTCGGCGGGCGGGAACTGCACGACCTCGTGCTGCACTCGCGTGCCGACGGATCGCCCTTCCCGTACGAGGAGTCGCCGCTCGCCGACACCCTGCGCTCCGGGCGCAAGCACCGGGTGCGCGGGCAGGTGCTGTACGCCAAGGACGGCGGCAAGGTGCCGGTCGATCTGACGACCGCTCCCGTGCGCGACGGCGACCAGCTCGTCGGCGCCGTGATGACCTTCACCGACCGGCGGCCGTACGACGCCGTCGTCGAGGAGAAGGAGGCGGCGGCGAAGCGCCACGAGGAGGAGCTGGAGCGGGTCGCCGAGGAACACGCCTCCGAGCTCACCGCACTGCGCCAGCAGCACGTCACCGAACTGGAGGAGCTGCGCGAGCGGCACGCCGAGGAACTCGGCGCGAACGAGGACCGGTACGCAGCCCTCGGGGAGCGCGAGAAGGACCGCTACGAGGCGCTCGCCGCCCGGCACGAGCAGTTGCTGACCCTGCTCGGGCGGTCGCTGCGCGGGCCGCTGGAGGAGCTGCGCCGCGAGCTGGCCGCGCTGGCCGCGGACGACGCCGGGCAGCTGTGGCCCGAGGCCAACCAGGTGCTGCACCACCTGTCCGCCGGCTACTCCCGCATCACGACGCTCATCGACAACGTCCTCGGGTACCAGCGGCTCGACACCGGCGGGGAGAACGTCTCCCGTACGAAGGTGATGCTGGACGCCGTCGTCGCCGCCGGGGTCGACGGGGCCGTCGAGCTCATCGGGCCCGGGCGGGTGCAGTTCGCCGTGCACGCGCCGCCCATCGAGGCCGAGGTCGACGCCCGGCTGCTCGCCACCGCCCTCGCGCATCTGGTCGCCGACGTGGCGGGGGTCGACGCGACCGGCAACACGCCCGTGTCGGCGGGCGGTTACCTGGACAACACCGTCGTGGTGGCGGCGGCGCAGCGCGGCGAGGTCGTACGCATCGAGGTGCGCGGTCCGTACGCCGGCGGCGACACCGTGCACGAGCCGATCGTGCGCGGGATCGTCCGGGCGCACGGCGGTGTGCTGCAGACGCACGAAGTGCCGGGGATGAGCGGCAACGCGTATGTCCTCGAGGTGCCGATCGGCGGTGGGGCCGGGGCCGTCGCCGCGGACGCCGCTGTTCCGGCGGTCGTCGAGGGTGCTGACGCCGCCTCCGGTGAGCAGGCCTCCGGGCCGGCTTCCGGGCAGACCTCCGGTGGGGGGCGCCGGCGGGCCCGGCGGGCCACCACCGACGCCTTCCTCGACGGTGACGTCGCGGGTGAGGCCGCGGACGGGGCCGGTACCGGTGACTCCGGGGCCGGTGAGCCCGGTGTCGAGGGGGCCGTGCCCACCGGGCGGCGCAGGCGACGGGCCGCCGGGCAGCCGGCCGCCCTGCCCGCCCAGGCCTCCGGTGAGGGTACGGCCGTCTCGGGCGGCACCGGGCGGCGGCGCGGACGTGCGGCCGAGGACGCCGGAGCGCCTGCGGCCCTGCCCGTCGGCGGTGCCGTCCAGGGTGTCGCCGAGGGGGCCGTCGTCACGGCCGCCGAGCACGCGGCGGGGACCGCCGCCTCGGGTACGGGGCTGGGCGGGACGGTGCCGCCGCAGGGCGTGCCCGTGGGCGCCGCGGGGCTGGCCCGGCCCGAACCCGCCGCGCAGCACGCGCTGCCGCCGGCGCTGCCCGCGCCGTCCGGCGAGGCCGGTGCCGGTGCCGGTGCCGGTGCCGGAGAGGCTCCGCAGCCGACGGGGCGTCGGCGGCGGGCGCTGGCCGCCGCTCAGGAGCGGGCGGCGGCGCAGGAGGCGGCGGGGCCGCGTTCGGTGTTCGCCCTGCCGCCGGCCGAGGCCGATCAGACACCCAGGGCCGCTCAGGCGCCCGGCGTTGGGCAGAACCCGCAGGCCGACCCGAGCGTGCCTGGCGCGCAGAGCGTGCCTGGCGCGCAGGGCCTACCGGGGCAGGGGGCCGTAGCCGTTCCCGGTTCGGCTTCCCCCGGTGACCCGGTGGTCGAGGAGGGGCGGCACGACGCCGTTCCGCACAACCAGTCCGCCGATCACACTCCACCGCAGCCGCACCCCACGAGCGCTCCTACCGGGCGTCGGCGGCGGGCCGTGGCGGCGCCTCAGCCTGCCGAAGAGGCCGCGGCGCAGGTGCCCGGACAACAGGCTCCCGTGCCGGGCGCGCCTTCCGGCGCCGTCCCCACGGGGGCCGGGCCCGTGGCGCCCGGGCAGCACGAGGCCGCTGGTCAGGTCCCCGTGGGCCAGAGCGGTGTCCCGGGGCAGGGCGCGCCCGTCCCGCCCGGCACTGCCGTGCCGCCGCAGGGCGTGGCCGTTCCGGCGCAGGGCAACGCCGTTCCTCCCCAGCAGAACGCCCCGCAGGGGAACGTCCCTCAGCCGCAGGCCGCCGCCGTCGTACCCCCGCAAGGGGTCGCTGTCCCGCCCCAGGGTGCCGCCGTACCCCCGCAGGGCACCGCTGTCCCGCCGCAGGGCACGGCCGTGCCCCCGCAGGGTGTGTCCGTGCCCGCCCCGGGTGGTCTCGGGGACAGCGTGCAGGCCTTCGTACCCGCTCAGGCCGTGCACCCCGCGCCCGCGTCCCCGGCCCAGCAACCGCAGCCCCAGGCCGCGCAGCCCCAGCCGCAGCAGCCTTCCGCCGGCCTGCCGCTGCCCGCCGAGGCAGCCCCCGGGCAGGGCACCCCGGCCCAGGGAACACCGGCTCCCGGCACCCCGGCGCACATGACCCCGGCCCAGGGCACCCCCATCCCCCGGCCCCAGCCCTGGCCCGCTGCCGACGACAGCTCGGGGGCCGGTGTCGCCATGCCGCCCAACGGTGCGGCGCAGTCGGTGCCTCCCCACGGCACCGGGCACCACCCCGCTCCCGCGAGCGGCACACCGGCGCAGGCCGCCCCGCAGACGAACACCCCGGCTCCGGGCACCGCGCTGCCGCCGGAGGGCACGGCGCCGGCCCAGCGGGCGGCTCAGCCGTTGCCCGCGGAGGCCGCCGCGCCCGTCGATCCGAACTCGACGCAGGGGCGGGCGATCAGCGTGCGGACGCTGGGCCAGGGCGTGCCGTTCAACCGGCAGGCGGCCCAGGTCCAGCAGCCGTCGGGCCTGCCCGGCGCGCACCCCTCCGCCGGACCCCAGGGCCCGGCGACGCCTCCCCCGCACCAGCCGGGCGGCTCCGGCCGGCGCCGCAAGCTCGGCACGCCGCCCGACCCGGCCGCGCGGAGCGAACAGCCCTCGCCGCCCGAACAGCCCTCCCGCCAGGGCCAGGCGCCCCGTCCGCAGCAGGCACCCGGCCCGCAGCAGGCCGCCCGCCCGGAGCAGACCGCACGGCAGCACCCGGCGGCCGAGCCGACACCCCCGCAGGGTGCCCCGGCCCCCGCGCCCGCTCCCACGCCCGGGCCCGTTCCCGCGCCGGTCCCCGCGCAGCCGTCCCTGGCCGGCCAGTCGCGGCTGGCGCAGATGACCGAGGGCAGCGGGCGGTCGTACGCCATAGGCGCGCCGGACGTGAACGCGGCCGAGGGGCCCGAGCCGCTCGACGGGCCCGGCGGTGCCGTCGAGGTGGCCGATCCGCCGCGACCGCAGCCGATGGACGACGAGTTGCCGCCGGAGCCGCTGGACAACCCGCGGCGGCTGCTGGTGTGGCCGGCGCCGGACGTCAGCACGCAGCAGGCGCTGAGCGACCGCGGCTACCGGCCGGTGATCGTGAACTCGCGCGAGGAGGTCGACGCGCAGATCGCGGCCTTCCCCGCCGCGCTGTTCGTGGACCCGCTGACCGGGCCGATCACGCGTACGGCGTTGCAGTCGCTGCGGCAGGCCGCCGTCGCCGCCGAGGTTCCCGTGCTGGTCACGGCCGGGCTCGGGCAGGCCTCGCGGGACGCGGCCTACGGTGCCGACCCCGCCGTCCTGCTGAAGGCGCTGGCGCCGCGCGACACCGAGCAGCACCCGCCGCGGGTGCTGCTGATCGAGGAGCACGCGGAGATCGCGCTGGCGCTGACGGCGACGCTGGAGCGGCGCGGGATGCAGGTCGCGCGGGCCGCGAGCGACACCGACGCGGTGACGCTGGCGAGCGACTTCCGGCCGAACCTGGTCGTGATGGACCTGACGCAGGTGCACCGGCGGCAGGCCGGGATCGTGGACTGGCTGCGGGCGAACGGGCAGCTGAACCGCACCCCGCTCGTCGTCTACACCGCCGCCGTCGACCAGGCCGACCTGCCGCGGCTGGCGTCCGGGGAGACGGTGCTCTTCCTCGCGGAGCGGTCCACCAGCGCCGAGGTGCAGACCCGGATCGTCGAACTGCTCAGCCGGATCGGAACCAACTGACGCGACCGGCCGGCCCTAGCGTGCCGTCAGCCTGCGCGCCGCCTCCTTGACCGAGGCGCGCAGGCGGTCCCGTTCGGGCTCGCCGGTGCCGACCAGGATGCGCCGCATCTGCGGGACGACGGTGGTCCAGTTGGCCAGGGCGGTCAGCAGGAACAGCAGGTCCGCCGCCGGGATGGCGTCGGTGACGACGCCCCGGTCCTGGCCGTCCTGGAGGGCGGCGACCTTGCGGGCGTAGTGCTCCTGGCGGTCGGACTCGTGGGGCAGTTCGGCGCTGCCGTACTCCAGGCCCTCCCAGAAGAGCAGGCGCAGCAGCTCCGGATGGGCGGCGTGGTAGTCCATCAGGCGGTCGATCCAGGCCTCGATGTCGTCCGGGTCGATGGGGACGGCCTCGGCGAGGTGGAGCATCTTCTTCTCGAGGACGATCGCGAACAGCTCCGCCTTGTTGCCGAAGTAGGCGTAGATCAGCTGCTTGTTGGCCTTCGCCTCGGCGGCGATGCGGTCGATGCGGGCGCCGGCGATCCCGTGCCGGGCGAACTCGGCGACCGCCGCCTCGAAAATCCGTGCCTTGGTGGCCTCGGGGTCCCTTGGTGCCATGGGGGAGAGGGTAGCGCGCCGGGTAACCAACTGTTTGGTTGACAGGGAATGGCAGGGCGACTCAGACTGTTCCCCCATCAGCCAACCAACCAGTTAGTTGTTAGAGTCGACTCCAAGGAGTCCCTTCCCATGCCGTCAGCGACCACCACCACCGTCCGGGCCACGCCCCCCGTGCGGCAGACCCGTACACCCGCCCCGGGCCTCTTCCTCACCCTGCTCGCGGTATGCAGCGCGGTCACGGCTGCCAACATCTACCTCGCCGCACCGCTGCTCTCGCTCATGGCCCGCGACTTCGGCTCGGCCCCCTCGGCCCTCGCCTGGATCGCCTCGGTGGCCCAGCTCGGCTACGCCGTCGGCCTGCTCTTCTTCGCCCCGCTCGGCGACAGCGCGAACCGGCGCCGCCTGGTCGCCGGGCTGACGCTGGTCACCGCTCTCGGGCTGGCCGCCAGTGCGGCCGCCCCCGGTGCCGCCGTCCTCGCGGTCGCCATGTTCGTCGCCTCGGCTGCGACCGTGATCCCGCAGCTGCTCGTCCCGCTGGTCGCCGAACGCGCCCCCGCCGAGCGGCGGGCCCGGCATGTCGCGGCCGTCATCGCGGGCCTGTTCACCGGCATCGTCGCGGCCCGGGTGCTGGGCGGTCTGGCCGGTCAGGCCTTCGGCTGGCGGTGGGTGTTCGGGGGCGCGGCCGTGCTCACCCTCGTGCTCGGCCTCGCGACCGCCCTCGTCCTGCCGTCGCGGCGGCGGCGGGAAGGCCCGCTCTTCGCCGGCCTCGTCGCACTGCCCTCGGTGCTGCGGCACTCGCCCGACCTGTGGCGGGCGTGCGTGCGGCAGGCCGGGATGTTCGGCGCCTGGAGCGCGCTGTGGACCTCGCTCGCACTGCTGCTGACCGGTCCGGAGTACGGCCTTTCCACCGCGACCGCCGGGCTGTTCGGGCTCTTCGGGCTGACGGCGAGCGCGGTGGCGCCGCTGGCCGGCGGGCTCGTGGACCGGTTCGGCGCGGCGCGGGTCGTGCGGTCCGCGTATCTGCTCGCCGCCGTGTCCGTGCCGCTGTTCTGGCTGGGCGGGCACGTGCTGGGCGCGCTGTTCGCCGCCGCGGTCGCGATCCACGCGGCACTCGTCGCGTCCCACGTCGCCAACCAGACCCTGGCTCTGACGGCCACGTCCGCCCCGGCCACCGCCAACACCGCCTACGTGGTGGCGGGCTTCGCGGGCGGCGCGACCGCCTCGGCCCTCGCCGGGTTCGCCTACAGCCACTTCGGCTGGGGCGGGGTGTGCGGGGTGGCCGGGGTGTGGCTGGTGCTGGGGTGGGGGATGACGGCCGTACGCCGGTGACGGCCGAGGCCAACCGGGCGGGGCCGCTCGGGCGTCAGGACGGCTGGTGAGGCACGTGGCGCGGCACTTCGGAGGAAGCCGAGCTGCGGTCGCCGATCGCGAACGTGGACGAGTCGACCGACCCGATGTGGATGCCGGCCTGGGGCGGCTCCGGCCTGGTGAGGAAGTCCCGCAGGGTGCGGCCCACGGGGGCGAGGTGCGGGGCGACGCTGATCAGGAGGGCGACGCCGAGCACCACGGCGGCCAGCTGCCCGACATAGCCGAGCAGGGCGGCCAGGGGCGGGACGGTGAACGTCAGGAACGCCAGCGCGAAGAAGGTGGGGACGTGTTCCCGGTCCTCCTTCCTGCGGGCGGCCGTGCGTTCATGGAAGTCGACGTCCCCCTCCTCGTTGTGATCCACGACCTCCCAGCCGGTGATGTCCCGGGCGGCGACGGAGAGCCGCAGCGTCACCGACCGGCCCCGCTCGAGATGGCCGATGACGAAAACGGCCTCGCTCGCGTCCTGCTCGAGATCCGGGCGTCTGGCCACCCCCATCTCGCGTTCGGGCTGCGAGGTCGGCACCGCTTCGATGACCTGTGCGCCGCGCGGGAAGGAGAAGCGGAGTCGCTCGTTCTTGACGACCCGGTTGCCGCTGTTCTCGACCCGGAACTCGACCGAACTCAGGCCCTCGATGGGGTAGTCGTTGTAGCTCAGCCGGAGCAGGCGGCGAAGCGTGTCGTCCGTGGACACCATGGCGTTGTGGACCTCGGCGTCCCAGGAGAGCCGCTTGGTCGGTTCGCGGCGGAGCTTCATCCGCTCGATGCCGACGGTTCCCAGGATGCCGAGGATCACGCCCACGACGGCGACGACGAGGTTCTGCTGGAACTCGGACAGCACGCCTTCGGCCGCCGTCACCACGGCAAGAGCCGCCCCCGACTGCATGACTGTCCCCCCGTCCCCGGCCCGGCGCCCGGTCCCCCAATCCAACCAGACACGACGTGTCGAGGCAGGTGAGTCGTCCGATCGCCGGGCCCCGCCGGGTCAGCCCAGGGACGTCACGTCCAGCTCCCCTTCCGCGTACTGCCTGCGCAGCACCTTCTTGTCGAACTTGCCGACGCTCGTCTTCGGGACCGCCTCGATGATCGTCCAGCGCTCCGGGAGCTGCCACTTGGCGATCTTGCCCTCGTCGGCGAGGAAGGCGCGCAGGGACTCGAAGGTGGCGCCGGCGCCCTCCTTGAGGACGACCGTGGCCAGGGGGCGCTCGCCCCACTTCTCGTCGGGGACGGCGACGACGGCCGCCTCGGCGATGTCGGGGTGGGACATGAGCGCGTTCTCCAGCTCCACCGACGAGATCCACTCGCCGCCGGACTTGATGACGTCCTTGGCCCGGTCGGTGAGGGTGAGGTAGCCGTCGGGGGAGATGGTCCCCACGTCACCGGTCTTGAGCCAGCCGTCCTCGCTGAACTTGTCGGCGGGGCGCAGGGGCTCGCCGTCCGGGCCGTTGTAGTAGGCCCCGGCGATCCACGTGCCGCGCACCTCCAGCTCGCCGGCCGACTCGCCGTCCCAGGGGAGGCGCTCCCCGCCGGGTCCGGTCAGGCGGGCCTCGACGCCGGCCGGGAAGCGGCCCTGGGTGAGGCGGTAGGCGAACTCCTCCTCGGTGCCGACCACATGGGCCGGCGGGCGGGCGACCGTGCCGAGCGGGGAGGTCTCCGTCATGCCCCAGGCGTGACAGACCCGCATGCCGAGCTTGTCGAAGGCCTCCATGAGGGAGGGCGGACAGGCCGAGCCGCCGATGGTCACCTGGGTGAGGGACGAGACGTCCCGCAGGTGTGCGGTCAGCTCCGCGAGCAGGCCCTGCCAGATGGTGGGGACGGCCGCCGCGTGGGTCGGCCTCTCGCCCTCGATCATCGCGGCGAGGGGCGCCGGCTGGAGGAACCGGTCCGGCATCAGCAGGTTGACGCCGGTCATGAAGGTGGCGTGCGGCAGACCCCAGGCGTTCACGTGGAACTGGGGGACGACGACCAGCGAGGTGTCCTGGTCGGTCAGGCCCATCGACTGGGCCATGTTGACCTGCATGGAGTGCAGGTAGATGGAGCGGTGGCTGTAGACCACGCCCTTGGGGTCGCCGGTGGTGCCGGAGGTGTAGCACATGGCGGCGGCCCGGCGTTCGTCCAGCTGCGGCCAGTCGTACGACGTCGGCTTCCCCGCGATCAGGTCCTCGTACTCGTGCACCGGGACGGTGGCGTCCGCGAGCAGGGAGCGGTCCCCGGGGCCGCTCACGACCACGTGCTCGACCGTCTTCAGCTGCGGGAGCAGCGGGGCGAGCAGGGGGAGCAGCGAACCGTTGACGATGATCACCCGGTCGGCCGCGTGGTCGACGATCCAGACCAGCTGCTCGGGTGGGAGGCGGAGGTTCAGGGTGTGCAGCACCGCGCCCATGGACGGGATCGCGAAGTAGGCCTCCGTGTGCTCCGCGTTGTTCCACATCAGGGTGGCGACCCGGTCGTCGTCGGTGACCCCGAACTCCTCGCGCAGGGCGTGCGCCAGCTGGGCCGCGCGGGCGCCGATCTCGGCGAAGGAGCGGCGGTGCGGTTCGTCCTCACCGGTCCAGGTGGTCACCTGCGAGGTCCCGTGGATCGTGGACCCGTGGGTCAGGATCCTAGAGATCAGCAGCGGTACGTCCTGCATGGTGCTCAGCACGGCGTCCTCCCGGGGCGACATTGCCTACGCGGTGGTAAGGGTTGCGCTGATTCTGCGCACATACCGCGCGGTATGTCACTAGGACCGGGCGATCGATCAGTCCACGTCGCACGACGCGACCGCTCACCGGACACCGACACATTCGCTCACTTGCGGACAAGTCCCAGCTCAGAGTCCTCGCGGAGCTTGCCCAGCGCGCGGGAGACGGCCGACTTCACGGTGCCCACCGAGACGCCGAGCACCTCGGCCGTCTGGACCTCACTGAGGTCCTCGTAGTACCTGAGGACCACCATCGCCCGCTGCCGGGCGGGCAGCCGCATGATCGCCCGCCACATCGCGTCGCGCAGCGCCTGCTGCTCGGCCGGGTCGTCGGCGCCGGCCAGCGGCTCCGGCTCGGGCAGCTCGTCGCAGGCGAACTCGTCGACCTTGCGCTTGCGCCACTGCGAGGTCCGCGTGTTCAGCAGCGCCCGGCGCACATAGCCGTCGAGGGCGCGGTGGTCCTCGATGCGCTCCCAGGCGACGTAGGTCTTGGTGAGCGCGGTCTGCAACAGGTCCTCGGCGTCGCTCTGGTTGCCGGTGAGCGAGCGGGCGGTACGCAGCAGCACCGGCTGGCGGGCCTTGACGTACGACGAGAACGACGGGTAGGGAAGGGTCTGCGCCGCTGGTGCAGCGGCCTTCGACGCGCTGGTGCAGACGAGTGTGGTCATGGCTCAACGCTATGAGCGGCGCCGCCACCTGCGGATCGGCCGCAGGTCCCGAAGCGGGGTCCCCCTCAGGTTGTAGGGGTAGGGGTTACCGCACCTCCTGAAGGTGGAGCGGCGGGCCCGGGGTACTGCGGGTTCACCCCTGCGGGTCGGCCGTCAGTACGAGACCCGACGTCGGCACGCCCGTCCCCGCCGTCACCAGGACCCGCCGCGCCCCCGGTATCCGGTTCACCGCCGTGCCCCTGATCTGCCGGACGGCCTCCGCCACCCCGTTCATCCCGTGCAGGTACGCCTCCCCCAGCTGCCCGCCGTGCGTGTTGAGCGGCAGGCGCCCCTCGGCCACGAAGTCCGCCGCCTCGCCGGGGCCGCAGAAGCCGAACTCCTCCAGCTGCATCAGCACGAACGGGGTGAAGTGGTCGTAGAGGATCCCCACGTCGATGTCGGCGGGCGCGAGCCCCGAGGTGCGCCACAGCTGCCGGGCCACGACCGCGCTCTCGGGCAGGCCGGTCAGGTCGTCCCGGTAGAAGCTGGTCATCTGCTCCTGCGCGCGGCCCGCGCCCTGGGCGGCCGCCGCGATCACGGCGGGCGGGTGGGGCAGGTCGCGGGCCCGCTCGGCGGAGGTGACGACGAGCGCCTGGCCGCCGTCCGTCTCCTGGCAGCAGTCCAGCAGCCGCAGCGGCTCCACGATCCAGCGGGACGCGGCGTGGTCGGCCAGGGTGATGGGCCTGCCGTGGAAGTACGCCGCCGGGTTGGTCGCCGCGTACCCGCGGTCGACGACGGCCACGTGCCCGAACGCCTCCGGCGTCAGCCCGTAGGTGTGGAGGTACCGCTGGGCCGCCATCGCCACCCACGAGGCCGGGGTGAGCAGGCCGAACGGCAGCGGCCAGCCGAGTGCCGCGCCCTCCGCCGACGGCTCCCGGTGCCGCACCCCGGAGCCGAAGCGGCGGCCCGAGCGCTCGTTGAAGGCCCGGTAGCAGACGACGACGTCCGCGACGCCCGCGGCGATCGCCAGGGCCGCCTGCTGGACGGTGGCGCAGGCCGCGCCACCGCCGTAGTGGATCCGGGAGAAGAAGGAGAGCTCGCCGATGCCGGCCGCCTGGGCCACGGTGATCTCGGGGCTGGTGTCCATGGTGAACGTGACCATGCCGTCCACGTCGGCGGGGGCGAGTCCGGCGTCGTCCAGGGCCGCGCGCACCGCCTCGACGGCCAGGCGCAGTTCGCTGCGGCCCGAGTCCTTGGAGAACTCGGTGGCCCCGATGCCGGCGATGGCCGCCCGGCCGCCGAGGGTGTCGCGCCGGCGCAGACTCATACCGGGCCTCCTGAGGGCACGGTGACCGTCACCGTCCCGGTGACATGCTTGCCGATGCCGTTCGCGCCGACGACCCGGACCGTCGCCGTGTCGCCGTCGACCTCCTCGACCGTGCCGGTCAGCACCAGCGTGTCGCCGGGGTGGTTGGGGGCGCCGAGCCGGATGGCCACCCGGCGCAGCACCGCCCGCGGACCGAAGTGGTCGGTGATGTACCGGCCGACCAGGCCGTTGGTGGTCAGGATGTTCATGAAGATGTCGGGGGAGCCCTTCTGCCGGGCGAGCTCCGGGTCGTGGTGGACGTCCTGGTAGTCACGGGAGGCGATCGCCCCGGCGACGATCAGCGTGCGGGTGACGGGGATCTCCAGGGGTGGGAGGCGGTCACCGGCGTTCATTCCGGCACCCCCTCGAACACCGGCAGCACCAGCTCCTCGTCGTACCGCCGGAACTCCAGCCGCACGGGCATGCCGATCCTGACCTTGTCGTACGGCACCCCGACCACGTTGCTGACGATCCGCACGCCCTCCGCGAGCTCGATCAGCCCGACGGCGTAGGGCGGATCGAAGGCGGGGAAGGGCGGGTGGTGCATGACGACGTACGAGCAGACCGTGCCCTCGCCGCTCGCCGCCACGGTGTCCCACTGCGCGGAGCCGCAGCTGTTGCAGCCCGGCAGCCAGGGGAAACGCAGGGTGTGGCAGTCGGTGCAGCGCTGGATCAGCAGCTCGTGGCGGGTCACGCCCTCCCAGAAGCCGGCGTTGTCGCGGTTGATGACCGGCCGGGGGCGGCGTTCCCCCGGCCGGCCCGGCCGGCGTGCGGGGGCGTACTTGAGGATGCGGAAGCGGTGGGTGCCGGCGAGTTCGCCGCCCGCCCGGACGTCGGTGCGGGTGGTGACGAAGTAGCCCGCGCCCAGCTTCGTGGTCTTGCGCCGCGACACCGACTCGATGACCGAGTCGAAGGTGATCGCGTCCCCGGGGCGCAGGGGGCGGAGGTACTCCTGCTCGCAGTCGGTGGCGACGACCGCGTGGTGGCCCGACTCGTCGAGCAGGCGCAGCAGTTCGTCGTAGGCCGCGGCGCGTTCCGGGCGGCCGGTGAGGCCTGCCATGGTCCACGCCTGGAGCATCGTGGGCGGAGCGATGGCGTCCGGTCCGGTGTACGCCGGGTTGGTGTCGCCCATGGCCTCGCACCAGTGCCTGATCATCGGCTCGTTGACGGGGTCCCGGCCGACCCCGGTGGCGGCGGCGGGCCGGCCCTCGTAGGTCTTCAGCCGCGCCTCGAACTCCTCGTGGACCTCCGGCTCACCACTCACGGTTTCTGACTGTCCGTCAGATCTGTGCCCCCGTCAAGACATCGAGTCCCTCAGACGCGAAAACGCCTGTGCGGCGGTACCGGAGTACCGCCGCCCAGACGCTTGTCACCCCACGAAGCACACCCCCACGGAAGGCGGGCCGATGCCGGTGCACCGGCCCGCTCAGCTCACCACCACAGCGGGGTGAAGTTGACGGCGGTGTCGTCGTTGTCCTGGTAGACGACCGCGAACTCCGAGCCGTTGACCTGGGCGGTGTTGCTCTGGTTCGAGGCACCCTCGCCGACCGCCTGCTGGTTGGTGGTGGCCACCGTGCCGAAGTTGTCGCCGCCGACGCCGCTGCCGAGGACACCCGACTCGGCCTCCGTCACGGACGCGATCGATCCGTTGTCCGCGATGGCGCCGTTGTCCGCCGCCGCGACACCGGTGAAGAGGGCGGCTGCGAGCGGAAGGGCGGAGACGGCCGCGAGGACGCGGGCGGTACGGATGCTTGCCATGTGTTGTCCCTCCAGGACTACGGATCACGATCAAGTACTGCTGTCACCAGGGAAGTTGGCCGGCCGCCCTGGTCCGTCGCTCGACGTCGCGAGTCCAGAGTTGCCCACCGGACCCCCGGCGAACCACACGGAAGCCGCTATTCGCACGCAAGCGTGATGACAAGTCGATAAACCCCTTCACGACACTTCCGTACCCGACCGGGACACAAGGGGTGGTTCACATCCAAGTGCCGCAAGGGACGAAGCGTTCCAGCACTTTTCCCCTGAAACCCTCCCGCCCGGCGCGTCACACCCGTTCCCTCTTTCTTTTTTCGAACGTACGTACGAAAATGGAGTCATGGCCACCACCGACCGGCAGGCCACGACGCTGGCCCTCGCACACGCCCTGTCAGCCGCCGAACGCGGACTGGCCGTCATCCCCCTGTCCCGCACCAAGCTCCCGGCACTGCGCTCCCCGCACCGCGACGACCCCGTCCCCGCCCCCTGCCACGGCGAGTGCGGCCGCCTCGGCCACGGGGTCCACGACGCCTCCAGCGACCCCGACCGCATCCGCGAACTGTTCGCCGCCGCACCCTGGGCGACCGGGTACGGCATCGCCTGCGGACTGCCCCCGCACCATCTGATCGGCGTCGACCTGGACGTGAAGACCGGCACGGACGCCTCGGCCGCCCTGCGCGAGCTGGCCCTGCGGCACCTGTTCACCATCCCGCCGACCGTGGTCGTCGTGACCCCGTCCGGCGGACGGCACCTCTGGCTGAGCGGCCCGCCCGAGGTGGTCGTCCCCAACTCGGCGGGCCGGCTCGCCCCCGGCATCGACATCCGGGGCGCCGGCGGCTACCTCGTCGGGCCCGGCTCCCGCACCGGCCGGGGCGTGTACGCCGCGGCCCCGGGAACCGCCCACCTGGCCCCCGCCCCCTGCCCCCGCTCCCTCCTGCGCCTGCTGGTCCCGCCGCCCCGCGCCCACCACTCCGTGCCCCCATCGACGGGCGGACACGGCCAGGGCCTGATCCAGTTCGTCCTCGCCGCGCACGAGGGCCAGCGCAACACCCGGCTGTTCTGGGCGGCCTGCCGGGCCTACGAGGACGGCATCGGCCCCACCCTGGTGGACGCCCTGGTCGACGCCGCGATCGACACCGGCCTGTCCGCACGCGAGGCCCGGGCGACGATCGCGTCGGCGGCACGGATGACGGGCCACCGGCCGTGACCGCCGCGGGGCGGCCCGGCCCCTGAAGGAACAACCGGCCAGGACGGGAACCTCCGACGAGCAGGGCCGGGAAACCGCCCGCGAACACCGAAAGACCCCGATGCCACACCGCCTCAAGGCGCCGGCCCTGGCGCTCGCCCGCCTCGTCCTGGCCTCCGGCCGCTCGGTGGACCTCGCCGACCTGCGGTTCTCGTCCACGTACGGCGACCTGCCGGCGGGCTATCCCTGCAAACCGGTCAACGACCTGCGGATCCGTGGTCTGCTGCGCGCCGCCGAGCGGGACCGTCCCGGCACACCCGTCCACCTCGTGCCACCGCCGCGCGAGTACCCCGACCAGTACGCGGGCGGCCTCGGCCCCGTCGAGGTCCTGCCCGCCGTGGCCTGCCTCGGACTGTTCCACTCCACGGCCCTCGACCCGGTCCACGACCCGGTGCTGTACCGCTCGCGGCTCGCGGTCCTCTGGTTCCAGCCCACACCCCGCCTGCCGTCCGGCTGCGACGCGGAGCCCGGGCTGCGGGACCTCGACTGGACGGGACTGGCCCGGGACGCGCGGGTGCTTGCGTAGGGTCGGGCGATGAGCGTTTCGCGCACGGAACTGCTGCGCTGGCAGTTCGAGTTGACCTGGTCCCTGTTCGAGTACCACCTGGAGCGGGTGGAGCCGGCGGACTTCCTCTGGGAGCCCGCCCCGCACTGCTGGACGATGCGCGAAGGGCCCGACGGCACCTGGGTGCCGGACTGGGCCGAGACCGAACCCGACCCGGTGCCCGTGCCCACCCTCGCCTGGGTGAGCTGGCACATCGGCTGGTGGTGGAGCGTCGCCCTGGACCACGCTCAGGGGCGTCCGCCCCGCGACCGCACGGACGTCCTGTGGCCCGGCGAGGGCGAGCCGACCGTCCAGTGGCTGCGGGGCCTGCGCACCGAGTGGCTGGCGGTCCTGGACGGCCTCACCGACACCGGCCTGGACGCCACGGCACCGTTCCCGTGGCCGGACGACCCCCAGTACACGGTCGCGCACATGGCGGCCTGGGTGAACGCCGAGCTGATGAAGAACGCCAGCGAGATCGGCCAACTACGGCTGTTGCGGGCCGCGTCGGTCCCTCAGTCCGGCGTGCAGCGGTAGACCCTCGACGGGCGAGCCCGGAAACCGAGCCGCTCGTAGAGGCGGTTCGGGCCATACGGCACCACGCGCGCCCCGGGCCATACGACACCCCCGCGCGCCCCGGGCCCTGCGGCGCCTCCGTGCGGCGGGGCAGCGGGCGGCGTGCCATCGTGGTGGCATGACCGTCGACGTGCGTCCGGCCGCGGACTTCGCGGACGTCCGCGCCGTGCTCGGGCCGAAGTCGCCCGGGGCGCATGTCTGCTGGTGTCTGAGCCACCGGATTCCCTCCCGGCTCAACAACGAGCTGCGCGGACCGGCCCGCGGCGAGTACGTCGCCGAGCTGTGCCGTGCGGACCCCGCCCCGGGCGTGCTCGCCTACGACGGTGACGAACCGGTCGGCTGGGCCGCCGTCGCGCCGCGCTCGGACACCTCGTACGCCCGCAACCGCAAGATCCCGCACGTCGACGACCTGCCCGTCTGGTCCCTGTGGTGCGTCCGGGTACGCCCCGGTCACCGGAAGCAGGGCATCTCGCACGCGTTGATCGCGGGAGCGGTCGAGTTCGCCCGCGCCCACGGCGCACCGGCCGTCGAGGCCTACCCGCTGGACAACGGCGACGCCAAGGTCGACCTGACGATGGCCTACGCCGGTCTCCGGAAGAACTTCGAACGCGCCGGCTTCACCTTCGCGGCGTCGACCACCTCGGTCCTGGCCGGCCATCCCCGGATCCTGATGCGCCTCGATCTGCGATGAGAAAAACCCGACCGCTGGCGACGGGGGATGCACCAGCGGTCGGGCTATGGCCAAGGGTAACAAGCGCTTGCGCGGGGAACCTCGACACTCCGTCAGTATCGGCGATGTTGTGACTCGTATCACTCAACTGGCCTGCCAGAACGCCCTGTTGGGCGAGCCGGTTCCGTCAGGCGTCGCACGGCGGGTCGTACGAGAGCCGGGACAGGTACTCGTTCCAGGTGTCCTGCGTCAGAACGCCCCGGGTCATCGAGCAGATGCGCGCCACCGCCCGGTCGACGTCCAGGTCCCAGAGCCGGATCGTGTCGGTGCCGCTCGACACCCCGAGCAGGCGGCTGTTCGGGCTGAACGCCAGGAAGCCACCGCTCTTGGCGTCGGGGCTCATCGACTGGCCGATCGCGGTGGCCCTGGCGGGATCGGAGACGTTCCAGAGCCGGACGGTGCCGTCGTTGCCGCCGCTGGCCAGGGTGCGGCCGTCCCGGTTGAACGTCAGTGACACCACCGCTTCCGTGTGGCCCTTGAGGCTCGCGGTGCCGGAGGCCTTCGCGGGGTCCGTGATGTCCCAGAGGCGGACCGAGTTGTCGTCGCCGCCGCTGGCCAGCGTGTGGCCGTCGGGGCTGTAGGCGAGGGTGTTGACCGCGCCGAGGTGGCCCTTCAGAGGTGCGCCGAGCAGGTCGGCACGGCCGGGGTCGGCCACGTTCCACAGGCGGACGGTGCCGTCCGCGCTGCCGCTGGCCAGCGTGCGGCCGTCCGGGCTGAAGACGAGAGAGTTGACGTATCCCTTGTGACCGCTGAGGGGGCCGCCGAGCCGGCGGGGGCGGGACGGGTCGGCCACGTTCCACAGCTGGATGGTGCGGTCGTCGTAGGTGGTCGCCAGGACCTTCCCGTCCGGGCTGTAGGCCACCGCGTCGGCGAACCGGAAGCGCAGGGCGACGGGCGTCCCGTACCGCACGGGGTGCTCCGGATCGTCGAGGTTCCACAGCTGCACGGCCCGGCCGCCGGTCACCACCACGAGGGTGCGGCCGTCCGCGGAGAACGCCAGGGAACGCACGTCTCCCTTCCCCGGCCGGAACGGTTCGCCCATCGGCACGGGCCGCCTGGGCGTACGCACGTCCCACAGCCGGATCCGTTCGTCACGCCCCGCCGTCGCGAGGACCCGCCCGTCCGGCCGGAAGACTCCTATCCGGCCGGTCATGTCCGACGTCGGCAGCGACCACAGGCGGACCGTGTTGTCGCCCGCGCCGGTGGCGAGGGTGCGTCCGTCGGGGCTGAAGCCCAGCGCGTACATCTCGCCGCTGCTTCCGGCCAGGGGGCCGCCGACCTGCGACGCGTGCTCCGGGTCGCCGACCTTCCACAGGCTCGCGGTGCTGTCCGCGCTGGCGGCGGCGAGCCTGCTCCCGTCGGGGCTGAAGGCCACGGACCACACCGCGCCGGTGTGGCCGGTGAGGGGTGCCCCGACCGGTGCCGGGTGACGTGGGTCGGCCGTCTTCCAGAGCCGGATGGTGTTGTCGGCGCTGCCGCTGGCGAGCGTACGGCCGTCCGGGCTGAAGGCCACCGAGTGCACCGTGGCGCTGTGGCCGGTCAGCGGCGCACCGGCCCGTACGGGGTGCCGGGGGTCGGTCACGTCCCACAGTCGGATCGTGCCGTCGTCGCCACCGGCCGCCAGGGTCCGGCCGTCCGGGCTGAACGCCACGGAGCGCACGGCGGTGGTGTGCCCGGTCAGGGGCTCGCCGAGCGCGCGGGGGCGGGACGGGTCGGCCACGTCCCACAGCCGCACGGTGTGGTCGTCGCCGACGGAGGCCAGCGTGCGTCCGTCCGGGCTGAAGGCGATCAGGTAGATCGTGCCGTCATGGCCGGTCAGCGACCGGGCGAGCCGCCGCGGATGGCCGGGGTCGGTCACGTCCCACAGCCGGATCGTGCCGTCGTCGCCCGCGCTGGCGAGCGTACGGCCGTCCGGGCTGAAGACCGCGCTGCTCACCCAGCTGGTGTGACCGGTGAGCGGCTTGCCCAGGGGCTTCGGGCGCCGCGGATCGGCCACGTTCCACAGGCGTACGGTCCGGTCGTAGCTGGCGGTGGCCAGGGTCCGGCCGTCCGGGCTGAACGTCGTGAGGTAGACGGCGCCCGTGTGCCCGACCAGCGGTGTGGCCAGCGGGGCGTTCACGATGGAGATCAGGCGGCTGTTCGCGCCCTCGTCGTCCGACCGGAGCCGGTGCGCCACGAGGTCGAGCTGCGCGGACAGCGACGGGTCCGTGGACCGGAGGCGATCGGCCTGGGCGAGCACCTGTTGAAAGACGGCCTCGTCGCGCTGCTTCCAGGCGACCACGGCCGACCCGACGGCCAGGATCGCCAGGGCGACCAGCGCCGCGACCGCGCCCCGGCTGATCCAGATGATGCGCCGGCGCAGCCTGACCGACGCGGCCAGGAACTCCACCGCGCTGCGGGTCAGGAACGTGTCCCCGGCCGACTTCGCCCACCCGTGGGCCTGTTCCAGCCGGGAGCCCCGGTAGAGCAGGGACGTGTCGCGGTCCGACTCCTCCCAGGCCCTGCCGTCCTCCTCCAGGCGCTGGCGCAGGAGGTTGCCCTGCCTGTCCTCGTCGATCCAGTCGCGCAGGCGCGGCCAGGCGTGCAGCAGCGCCTCGTGGGTGATCTCCACGGTCTCCGCGTCCAGCGTCACCAGACGGGCGCGGACCAGCGCCTCCAGGGACTCCTCGGTCTTCCCCGGGTCGGTGGCCTCCGCCGCCAGCTGGCGGCGGGTGCCGCGCCTGCGGGTGGCCTGGGTGTCCTCGCCCAGCCGGACCAGCCGGAGCAGGAGCAGCCGGGCCGCCGTGCGCGCCGCCGGGTCGAGGCCGGACCAGGCCCGCTCGGCGGTCGCCGCGACGGCGCCCTGGATGCCGCCGGCCGCGCGGTAGCCGGCGAGCGTCAGCCGGCCGGCCTTCCTGCGCTGCCAGGTGGCGAGCAGGGCGTGCGAGAGCAGCGGCAGCACCCCCGCGTTGTGCGCTCCGCGCGGGCCGTCGGCACTGACCTCCCGGACGATCAGCTCCGCCAGGCCGGGCTCCAGCTCCAGGCCGACGGCCTTGGCCGGGCCGGTGACGGCCTCGCGCAGCTCCGCGGTGGTCAGCGGCCCGAGCACCATGTGCCGGTGCTGAAGCGCGTCGGCCAGTTCGGGGTACCTCAGGCACTGCTCGTAGAAGTCGGCCCGGATGCCGAGCACCACGACCGCCGGAGCCGGGTCATCGGGCCCGGCCGGTGAGCACACGGCGTGCAGCACCTCGACGAAGGCACGCCGCTCCGCCTCGTCCGGGCAGAGGGTGAACATCTCCTCGAACTGATCGACGATGAGCACCGGCCGCCCACCGGAGCCCACCTCCCTCCCCGCCCAGACGGAGACAGCGCGGCGGGCCGCTTCTGGGGTGAGGGCGAGGGTGAGGGCGTGGGCAGAGCCGGGTGCCGGGGTGGCGGAGCCTGCCGGGGTGGCGGAGCCGGGTGCCGGGGTGGCGGAGCCGAAGGCCCGGGTGGGGGCGGAGCCGGACTCGGAGGTGGAAGCAGCACCGGATTCGGGGGCGGGTGCGGCGTCCGAGTCCCGGGCGGGTGCGGCGTCCGAGTCACGGGCGGGTGCGGCGTCCGAGTCACGGGCGGGTGCAGCGTCCAAGTACCGGGCAGGTGCAGCGCCCGAGTCCTGGACGGGGGCCCCGCCGGGCTCCTCGGCGGAGGCACCACCGAGTCCCCCGGCGGGGGCAGCGTCTGGCCCCGGAGTGGAGGCGCGACCCGGTCCCGGGGTGGAGGCTTCACCGAAACCCCGGCCGGAGGCGGCACCGGGCCTCGGACCGGAAGCAGCACCGAAACCCCGGCCGGAGGCGGCACCAGACCCTGGGCCGGAGGCGGCACCACCCCCCGGACCGGAAACAGCACCAGACCCCGCAGCGGGATCACCCGGTGGGTCCGCAGCAGTTGGGGCGGAGTCGAGCCCGTCCGGATCCGGGGCGTCGGCAGGCCGCTCGCCGGCCCCTCGGGGCCCCGGTTCCGCCGCGGGGGAGCCGTCCGGGCGCTCCCCCCGCGGTCCCTCCGTGGCCGAGCCGCCCGCTTTTCCCCCTCCCCTTCCGGCCATGGCCGAGACGACAGGCCCGAGTTCGGGTATGCACCGGGCCAGCTCCGCCAGCGGATCACTGCCCGGTACGAGCTGCACGACCTTCCTCGCCGGGCCCTTCGCGGCACCGTCGTCTCCGCCCAGGGCGCCGTCCCGCAGCGCGGGCACCAGTCCGGCGTTCAGCAGCGAGGACTTCCCCGCCCCCGACGCGCCTACGAGCATGACCAGACCACCCGTGTCCGCCACGGCCCGGAGCTGGGCCACGAGCGCGTCCGTGCTCCGCTCCCGGCCGAAGAACCAGTTGGCGTCCTCCCGGCGGTAGGAGGCCAACCCCCGGTACGGGCACACCCCGCCGGGCGCGGACGGGGCGTCACCCGAGGGCCCCTCCTCCGCGGGGGAGGCCGCGCCACGCTCCCCGACCGGGTCGGCCACCGCGCTCTCCCACAGCCGCTGCCACTGCGCGAGGTCGTACAGCCCCGAGGACACCGGAATGGGCCGCGCGCGGCGCGCTTCGGGTATCAGCACGTGCAGCACCGCCGCGAGGGCGGTGAACTGAGCGGGCACGTTCCGGGCCCGCCGCCAGTCGCTGATGCGCTGGGCGGACACCCGCACGGGACGCCCGCGTTCGTCGATCCGCTGTAGCCGGACGACCGATTCGGACACCCGTTTGAGTGGAGGATTACCGGCTTCCTTGTACAGCAGCGCGAGGCGTTCCGCGAAGGCGGTGCGTGCCCCCGAGTCGGAGCCCAAGGTCTCCACTCCCTAACTTCCCCCGCCTGGACGTCCGGACCGGAAAACTCACTCTATACGCCTGACCTGCGGCGATGGCGTACGACCGGAACCGGAAACTCCTCGTCGGGTGCCGTAACTGGCAGGATCCCGACCCAGCAGCGCATCCATCCGGTCGGCCTCCATCGGAGGCGGACGACGGTAGCTCCACCGTTCGGTACCGGTCCCCACGAGGGGAGGGACCGGTGCCGGACGACGTGGTGATCCTCCCCTGGACGGCGTTTTCCAACCCTGGATAACTGACGAGCCGTCAGCTATGGTCGCTCCGCCGTGTCCCGGCCCGGCCCGCCTTACCGCTTCCGGAGCGACGTACAGACGACGTACGGACGACGTACAGACGTACAGGGGTGAGCGCAGTGGAGAAACGTCCCGAGAGCCCGCGACCGCAGGGCACCCCACGCTGGGTGGCGATGGTCCACCGCCCGGCCGACGGCTCCTGGCGGACGGCCGCGGAGTCGCCCCACCGCTCGCCCGTGCTGTACGCGCTCGGCGAGATGGCCCACACTCTGCGCGCGCGTGGGGAGGACGTGACCTTCGCCCTGTGGGGCCCGAAAGACGGCGAGTGGCACCTCCACGACACCCCGCAGCGGCCGGCCACGGCACCTCGGCCGAGCACGGACGCCGCCCCCACGGGCGAACCGGCCGGCCTGACCGAGCGCATGACGGGCCGTCGCCACCAGGTCCTGATGGCCGGACTGACCAAGGCGGGCCTCTACGAGCTCACCCCCGAGGACGAGACGACCGTCCAGACACTCGTGCAACGGCTTGACGAGTCCACCGTCCGCCACCTCGCCCACTGGCTCGCCACGGCCGGCACCCGCTGAAACGGACCGGTTTCGACGCCTGAACTCACCGAGCCCCGCTCCTAGGGTGGGTCCATGTCCACGCCTAGCCTGCTCGCGGTCTTCGCCCACCCCGACGACGAGTCCCTGTCGGCCGGCGGCGTACTCGCCCGGCACGCCGCCGCGGGCGCGCGTACGGCCGTCGTCACGGCGACCTGGGCCCGGGACACCCCGCGCGCCGCGGAACTGGCCGACGCACTCCACATCCTCGGCGCCGGCAAGCCACGCCTCCTCGGCTACGCCGACTCCCGCGTCCCGAGTTCGTCCCCCGGCGGACCGCGCTTCCTGGACGTCCCGCTGGACGAGGCGGTACGCGAACTGGTCGGGCACATCCGGGACGTCCGCCCGGAGATCGTCGTCACGCACGACGCCTACGGAGGTCTCACGGGCCACGAGGACCATGTGCACACCCACCGCGTGACCCTGCTCGCGGTCCACGCGGCCGGACTCGAACGCCGCTACCCGGACACCGGCGAGCCCTGGCAGCCGAGCGCCCTGTATCTGGCCACGCACCCGCACTCCGCCGTCCGTACCTGGAGCGGGCAACTGGCCCCCACGGGCAAGGCCATGCACACGGTCCCGGACGAGAACGTCACCGCCACGGTCGATGTCACGCCCTGGCTGGAGCGGAAGGTCGCGGCGATCCTGGCCCACCGGACGGAGGTCCGGCGCGGAGCCGTGCCCGGGCTGATCGCCGCACTCACCGTTTCCGAGCGGGAGCGGCTGCTCGGCACCGAGTGGTACGTCCGCCACGACCCGGTCACCAGGGCATCGCCCCAGACGGAGCTGCTCTCATAGGGCGGTCGGAGAGCCCCACCGCAGCCGCGCCAAGGCCCTGGCCCTCGCCTCCACCACAGCCATCCGCGCGTCCCGCTCGACCTGGTCCACGTGGGCCGCCTGGCCGGTCACCTGCCCCTCCCACTTCCGGTACAGCAGGCCCACCTCCCCCGAGAACCACCCGCGGCTGACGGCGTTCAGCGCGAGCAGCAGCCCCGTGTCCTCCGACGCGGGCAGCGCCATCCACCCGCCGAGGGCGAGGAGCAACTCCCGCCGCACGAACAGGGACGCCGGGTGGACGGGGGCGAGGAAACCGTTCGCCTTCCAGTGGTCGAGCACGGCGCCGCGCTCGATCGGCCCATGGTCGGGGTCCCCCGGGAAACCGGCCGTCGACCCGTCGGGCAGGAGGTCCAGCGCGCGCGACGTCGCCCACCCGAGGCCACGGTCGCCTTCCAGCGCCGCCAGATCCCGCGCGAGAGCGCCCGGCGCCAACTGGTCATCGGCGTCCAGGACCTTCACGTACGCACCCTCGGCATGCGCCAGCGCGATGGTCCGGGCCACCCCGGGCCCACCGGCCCTGCCCTGCCGGAACGTCACCCGCCCGTCGTCCGGCACGTACGGCCGTACGTCCTCGCTCTCCCCGTCCTCCTGGATCACCCAGTGCCACTCCCAGCCCTCGGGCAGCGACTGCTCCCGCAGGGACGAGTAGGCCTCCGGCAGAAACCGGGCCGACGGGCCGTGCACAGCGGTGACGACGATGATGCGCTTGACGCTCGTCACCCCCGTGACCTGCACAGATGCCAAAGTCACCGAACGATCATAGCCCTGCGGAAACCCACAGCGCCGCCCGGCCGTACCGCCGATGCCAGAGTGACGACACCTCTAACCAATGCCTCAAATAAGGATATTAGGAATATAAAGTGCCGACGAGGGGCGGCTCCAGCCCTGCACCCCACAACACTCAACGTCGGGAGGAAGTGGATGGCCAACAACTATCCGGAATCGAACGTGGTGAAGCTGGCAGGCCCAGGCGTGCCCGGGATGGAGGGTGACGCGCCGCTCTACCACTACGACGTTCCGCCGGAGGACCTGACGACACTGCTCGCCAACCCGGTCAAGTACCTGGAGCAACGCGGAATGGGGCGCGAGCAGGGCATCGCTCCCGACGGAAGGATGGACATCGTCTTCACCTCTCCCGATCGCGTCTGGGACGGCTCCCAGTGGATCGAGGACGAAGGCGGGATCGAGCCGAGGCACTGTTGCTGCTACGTCACCGACAGCCAGTCGGTGTGCACGCCTCACCACCACAAGCAGTAGGCGCGGGACACCCGCATCCGGAAGGGGTGCCACTCCGCTGAGCGGAACCCCTTCCGACCCGCCTGAACGGCGGTGTCGTCACTCAGCGCGGCGCGGGCGGCCGACGCCCGACGCCTCAGAGGCCGAGCAGCCCGCCGAGCGACTCACAGCCGAAGTAGCCCTTGCCGTACTCGTCCTTGCCGTGCCCGTCCTCGCCGCCGTGGCGTTTGCTGCCCTTGTCGTCGGCGTAGCCCTTGGAGCAGGTGCGCTCCGCGTCGACGGCGCCACCTACGCCGGGCCGCCCTCTGAACAGCTCCGCTGCGCTGGGGCCCAGGCTCGAACATATCCGGAGAGGGGGTGCTACTCCTGCGGAAGCGCCATGACCGCGGGCATGGCCGTAGTGGGGAATCCGCGTTCAATGGCGCACTGAGTGCTCCGGCGGGATCCTCGGCCGGCCCTTCGGCAGCAGCACACGCAGGGCGCCTGGCCGGATTCCGCACACGACGGGAAGCGGAAGCCGCACCGCTTCGCCGTCGACCCCCGCATCCAGGTGCCGCACGTCACCGTGCAGCGTGATGCCAGGAGCCGACCAGACGACCAACCCGTCATCTGGCAGGCTCGCACCACGCTTGTGCTGTCGCAGTTCGCCGTGCAGGTGCCGCAGGAGGTCCGGGGGCGCCTGTGCCGGGCGCTTGAGGACGATAGCGCCCAGCTCTCCCGTGGTGAGTGAGAAGCGACGTCCCAGCCAGCGCGGTGTGGCCAGGTGGTAGGGGTTGTTGGAGACCAGCACCACCTGCGGGAACTCGACGGTCCCCATGGGAGTGTCGACGCGGGCCTCGACCCACTGCTTGCCCTTGAGATAGTCGGGCGCCACCGTGGCGAACGCGCGCGGCTTGTCCTCCCGGTAGCCGGGCTCCAGCAGAGCGTCGGCGTACATGCCGAAAGAGACGTTGTTGACGAAGACACGTGAGCCGAGCACCCCCAGGTCCACCTGTGCGGGCTCACCGTCGACCAGGGCGTCCAGCGCCCGCCCCGGATCGCGGAGGTCGAGGCCGAGGTCCCGGGCGAAGTGGTTCCGGGTGCCCGCCGGGACCACGACCAGCGGCCGCCCCTCGTCGGCGGCCACCGCGGCGACGGCCGATACGGTGCCGTCACCGCCCGCCACCCCCAACACCTGCGCCCCCTCCTCGACGGCGTTCCGGGCGAGCGACGCCGCGTCCCGCTCCGCGCTGGTCATCCAGACCTGGGCTCCCATGTCCTCGGCCCGCCGCACCAGGCTGTGACGAGCGGTCTTGCCGCCGCCCGAGCGTGGGTTCGTCACGATCACCACCTGGGCACGTGTCCGAGCGCCGGCCATCACCGCACCCATTCTGGACCTACAGGCCGGCCTGCGGCGGCCGACCGGTTGACGTAGGGCATCGCTGCCTCCTGACGGCGTGGCGGCGGTACTGAGCAGCGCCGGTTGGCGGCGCGTTCGTGCGCCGCGGGCAGATGGGCAGATGCTGTCTGCCGCAGACGTCCGGTACGGCGGACGTCTGCGGCAGCGAGGCGGCCGGAGTCTGTGCCGCGCTCAGTGCTGAGGGTGCGGCTGGGAGCGGAACGCAGGCCGCCGCTCGGCACTGGTCCCGGGAGCGAGACGGCCGACTTCGATGCGCATCCTGATGGCGTGGAACACCTCGATCACGCCGAGGACGATGGCCATGATGCCCGCCGCCAGGGTGAGCGCGCCGATCGAGGTGAAGGGCGAGACGATCAGCACGATGCCCGCCAGCATGCCGATGATCCCGGTGAAGAGCATCCAGCCGCGCACCGGCGTGTCCGGGGCGGAGACGGCCGTGGCTGTGACCATGGTCCCGCGCAGCAGCCAGCTGAAGCCGATCCACAGGGCGAGCAGCAGGATCGACTGCAGGGTGCCGCGGAAGCAGATCAGCCCGAGCAGGACGGATAGCGCGCCCGTGAGGAAATGCAGTGCCCGAAGATGCCCGGGCACATGCGTGCCGAAGGCGGCGACCAGCTGGAAGACACCGATGACCAGCAGATAGATACCGAAGAGCACGCCGACGACCCGCAGCGTCTCCTCCGGCCAGGCAAGGACCACGACGCCGAGGGCGATGGCAGCCAGGCCCGTGGTGAGAAGGATCTGCCAGCTCATGTTCGCCAAGGCCGCCAGGCTTCCGCCGCGGGAGGCGTCCGGTGGCTCGGTGCCGTGCTGGGGTGCAGTGCCGGTGCCTGATGGGGAATCGGAGGGAGGTGTCATGCCAGCTCACCCTTCCGAGAACAGAGCGGACGGATCGGTTCCCCTCCATCGTCACCCCGCCCGGCCCCCTATCGCCTGGCGAGGACGGAGATGGCCAAGTGTGATCCGGTGCGCGGGTGCGGTCGCCCGGGATGCCGCACCGCGCGATCACCGTGCGTTGCTTGCAGTGCACTCGAATGAAAGCGGGCGAGCACGGACACTGGATCGCTCGTAGATTGACAGGGCAGGCAGTCGCGCTCGCAAGCAAGGGGGAGCGCGTGATGACAGCGGACATCGACTTCACGGCGTTCTTCGACGCGACACCGAGCCCGTACCTGGTACTGGACGCGGACCTGGTGATCCGCTACGTCAACCCTGCATGTCTGAGGACCGCCGGCCGGACCAAGGACGAGTTGATCGGCAAGTACTTCTTCGAGGTCCTGCCGGAAAATCCCGGCATCCGCCACGACGCAGAACGGAACCTGAAAGCGTCCCTGCACCGGCTTCTGGACACCGGGAAGCCGGAGACCGTGGTGCTGCGGTACGACATTCCCCGCCCCGACCAGCCGGGCGGGTTCGAGGAGCGATGGTGGTCCGTGATCCACACCCCGCTCTCCGGGCCGGACGGCAAAGTGAAGTGGATCATCGAGCACGTAGAGGACGTCACGGCCTTCGTCCGCTCCCCCCAGGAACGTCAGCTCGGCGAGGAGTTGACCGACCGGTCGAAGGACATGGCAACCGAGCTGTACGCGCGGGCCGGCGAGCTGGACCGACTGAACCTGGAATTGCGTCAGGCCCATGCCCGCGAACGGCAGGTCGCCGTCACCCTGCAGGAAGCCATGCTCTCCGTCCCCGACCTGGACCGGCACGACAACATCGCCGTGCGCTACCTGCCGGCGACTGCGTCACTGAATGTGTGCGGCGACTGGTACGACGTCGTCGACCTGCCACCCGACCGCTACGCCGTGGCGGTCGGAGACGTCGTCGGCCACGGGCTGCCCGCCGCAGCCGTCATGGGCATGCTTCGCAGCGCCCTGAGCGCCGTCATCCGCGCCATCCCCAGCCCCGCCCAGGCCCTGGAGGTCCTCGGCCTGTACGCCCGCTCCGTGGACGGCGCGATGGCCGCAACCGCGGTCAAAGTCCTCATCGACACCCGTAGCAAGCTGATCATCTACAGCAACGCCGGGCACCCCCCGCCGATCCTGCTCCACACCGACGGGACATGCGAACTGCTGGACAAGGCCACGGATCCGCCACTGGGCGCACGCGAGCACCACGTTCCCCGCCCCCAGGCCGGCCTCGCCTACACCCCGGGAGACACCCTCGTGATGTACACCGACGGTCTCATCGAACGGCGCGACGAGGACATCGACACCGGCCTGCAACGCCTGAGCACAGCCCTGGCCCAAGACCCGACCCTCTCCCCCGACCTCCTGGCCGACGCACTCCTGGACCGCCTCGACGTCGCTGGGGGCGCACCTGACGACATCGCCTTTGTCGTCATCCGCCTTTGACCTGTGCGCCTTCTGGGCAGTTCCCGGCGGCACTCCGGCCGCGTTCAGGAACGGGCGCTCAGGCTCAGCTTGTCCTGCCTTCCCGGCGGTGAGCTGAGCTGGTCATTCGTAGGATCGGCGGGACGACCGCCCGACCGTCGAGCAGGCCCAGCTGACTCCCGCCGGCCCATGGTCCACACGCAGCGATCCACAACACGACAGGGCCGGGGCAAGGTGAGACAGGTGTCATGCAGAAGGAGCGCCCCTCATCGAGGGACACCCCTTCTGACCAGCACGTCTCTGACCTGCGGAGGCGGTGGGATTTGAACCCACGGTGACATCGCTGCCACGACGGTTTTCAAGACCGTTCCCTTCGGCCGCTCGGGCACGCCTCCCCGCGCCTGCCGTGATCGGCGGCGCGGGGACAAGGGTAACGGGTCGGTGCGGGCGGGTGGGGGTCAGCTGTCGCCGACGCGGGAGCCCAGGGTGACGTCGACGGTGTGCTGCTTGCCGCCGCGCTCGTAGGTGATCGTGACCTTGTCGCCGGGCTTGTGGGTCCAGATCTCGCCGATCAGGGTGGGCCCGGAGTCGATCACCCGGTCGTCCAGCTTGGTGATGACGTCGCCGGGCTTGAGGCCCGCCTTGGCGGCCGGGCCGCCGGGCTCGACCGGTGCCGCGCCGCCCGCGCCCTGTTCGGTGATCTGGGCGCCCTTCGAGCTGTCGTCGAGGGAGACCGAGGCGCCGATCTTCGCGTACACCGGCTTGCCGGTCTCGATCAGCTCCTGGGCGACGTACTTGGCCTGGTTGATCGGGATGGCGAAGCCCAGGCCGATCGAGCCGGACTGGCCGGTGCCGAAGCCGCCGTTGCCGGTGGACTGGATCGCGGAGTTGATGCCGATGACATTGCCCTGCGCGTCCAGCAGCGGGCCGCCGGAGTTGCCCGGGTTGATCGAGGCGTCGGTCTGCAGGGCGCTCATGTACGAGGCCTGGCTGCCGCTGCCGTCGCTGGAGGCCACCGGGCGGTTCTTGGCGCTGATGATGCCCGTCGTCACCGTGTCGGACAGGCCGAAGGGGGCGCCGATGGCGATGGTCGAGTCGCCGACGGCCACCTTGTCCGAGTTGCCGAGGGTGAGGGGCTTCAGGTCGCCGGGGGCGTTCTTGAGTTTGACGACCGCCACGTCGTAGCCCTGCGCGTGGCCGACGACCTCGGCGTCGTACTTCTTGCCGTTCGGGAAGGTCGCGGTGAGCTTGCCGCCGTCCACCGCGTCCGCCACCACATGGTTGTTGGTGACGATGTGGCCCTGCTTGTCGAAGACGAAGCCCGTGCCCGTGCCGCCCTCGCCGCTCGTGCTCTCGGCCTCGATCGTGACCGTGCTCGGCAGGGCCTTGGCGGCCACGCCCGCGACCGTGCCCGCGTCGCGCTTGACGTCGCCGCCGCTGGTGGAGGCGGAGACCGTGGTCGAACCGGTGCTCTCGTCGTTGTCCTTCGCCAGCGTGTAGCCGAGGCCGCCGCCCACGCCGCCCGCGACCAGCGCGGCGATCAGGACGGCCGCGGCCAGCCCCCCGCGCCTGCGCTTCGGAGCCGGCTGCTGGTACGAGGAGCCCCAGGCGCCCGGGCCCGCACCGGAACCGTCACCGCCGCCGTACGACGGGCCGGCCGGCGGCGGGGGCGGGGGCCAGGAAGGGTCGGGAGCGGAGGAGGAGACGCCCTGCTGCGCGGCGTCACCGGGCGCACCCTGCCCGTGCGCGGACTCCCCCTGGGGCGCCTGAGCAGCGGGAGCGTCCACCGGCACGGGGGGTGCGGACGGGGCGGGGGGTACCGCGGTGCCCTCGTTCTCGGTGCTCACAGCTTCTCTCCTCGATCCACGGCTGTTTCTTGGGTCGCACTCGGTCACGCTTTTCACGCTGGTCGACGGTTCCGGCGCGATTCAGCTGTGCTTGTCCCTCTGTATGCCGTCAGCTTTTTGTATGCCGTCAGCTTTTCCCACCGGCCGTCAGAGCACCATAAGCGGTGGCTGTGGGTCCGGGGCCATTCTTTATATAGGTCATTACCGGCTAAAAGGATGCAATCCCAATGCCTCCGTCCGGACCTGTGCATCCGTCGAGTCCGTCCGACCGGACGCGTACCCGCGCTCGGTGGCACCATGACGCGGTGACCCACGCACGGCAGCATGTCATTCAAGTCGTCGCCCACCGAGGGGCCTCCGAGGACGCCCCGGAGCACACCCTGGCCGCGTACACCAAGGCGATCGAGGACGGCGCGGACGCCCTCGAGTGCGATGTGCGCCTCACCGCCGACGGCCACCTGGTGTGCGTGCACGACCGCCGGATCAACCGTACGTCCAACGGTCGCGGCGCGGTCTCCGCGCTGGAGCTCGCCGACCTCGCCGCCCTGGACTTCGGCTCCTGGAAGACGCGTGAGGCCTGGAGGGGACGCGACGAGGAACCCGACTGGGAGCACCGCCCGGAGGACCGTGAGGCCACCTCCGTCCTCACCCTGGAGCGGCTGCTCGAACTCGTCTCCGACGCCGGCCGCCGGGTGGAGCTGGCCGTCGAGACCAAGCACCCCACGCGCTGGGCGGGGCAGGTCGAGGACCGGCTGCTGGCGCTGCTGAAGCGGTTCGGCCTGGACGCCCCGGCCTCCGCCGAAGAGTCCCGGGTGCGGGTCATGAGCTTCTCGGCCCGCTCGCTGCACCGCGTGCGTGCCGCCTCGCCGACACTGCCCACGGTCTATCTGACCCAGTTCGTCTCGCCCCGGCTGCGCGACGGCCGGCTGCCCCCGGGTGTGGGGATCGCGGGTCCCTCCATCCGGATCGTGCGCAACCATCCCGCCCACATCGAGCGCCTGAAGCGGGCCGGCCACCAGGTGCACGTGTGGACCGTGAACGAGCCCGAGGACGTGGACCTCTGCGTCGGCCTGGGCGTCGACGCCATCATCACCAACCGCCCGCGCGCGGTGCTGGACCAGCTCGGCCGCTGAGGGCCCCGACCCCAGGCGCCCACCACATAAGTCCCATCAGACCCACGCACACCCCTTGACCTCACGCCGCCCCTACCGGGATCCTCGCGTCCCGGCCACATCGATGAAATCCAGCCACACGCTCACAGGGAGTGCTCCGGCGCGTTCGGTCCGTATTCGGTCGTGGTGAGTGCGTCACCGGACGTGGATTGGCCGGTTTCCGGTACAGGCCAATGGGGCATCCACACCGTGGCGTGGGGCGAAGGAGGTCTCGGGGGTGGCGTTGGTGGTGGCACAGGAGGTGCCCACGTCGTCGAGCATGGCCGTACCCCATGGCCCTGAGGGCGTGGGCGAAGCGAGACACCGTATGCGGACGCAGTTGCGCAGCGGTGGTGTCGCGGAATCGGTCATCGACGACGCCGTTCTGATTCTTTCCGAACTCTTGAGCAACGCGTGCAAACACGGCAGACCCCTGGGTGACGCCCTCTCCGGCGACGGGGACGTCCGCGCCGCCTGGCGTGTGGACCCGTCCGGCCGGCTCGTGGTCGAGGTCACGGACGGCGGCGGCCCGACCCGCCCCGCCCCGGCGACCCCGTCGGTCACGGCGCACGGCGGGCGCGGGCTGAACATCATCACCGCGCTGGCCGACGACTGGGGTGTCCGGGACGACATCCGCGGCGAGGTCACGGTGTGGGTCGTCGTCCACGACGACGTGCACGATCCGGACGCCGGTCACCGCCGCGACGACTTCGCGGCACGGATCACCGCCCCTGCGGTCTCCCGGATACCCGGGCTGGACTTCGCGGACGCCTTCGACGACATGGACTGAGCGCCGTACGCCGCGAAGAACCGAGTGTTGTCCACAGGTTCCCGTCGCCCGAGGTCGGAACGGCTAGGCTCGCGACCGTACGAGACGAGCCGTAACCGGGAGACCCATCGATGGCCAAGAAGCGACCCCAGACGAAGGCCAAGCGCCCGCAGATCACGGACGGAGAGATCCCGGTTGTCGGCGCTCGCGAGCCCTGCCCCTGCGGCAGCGGACGCCGCTACAAGGCCTGTCACGGCCGGGCCGCCGCGCACGCCGCGACCGAGCTCGTGCACCGCCCCTTCGAGGGCCTGCCGGGCGAGTGCGACTGGGTGGCGCTGCGTGAACTGGTCCCGGCGGCCACGGTCGGGCTGACCCTCAAGGGCGGCCTCCCCGAAGGCGTCCCGGCGGTCACGCTGGCCACGGTGCTGCCGATGGCCTGGCCCGCCCTGCGCCGCGACGACGGCTCGGTCCTGCTCGGCCTGCAGAACGACACCTCCTCGGGCGACATCAGCCGCGACCTCGCCGACACCCTCCAGCGCGCCCTGGAAGCGGAACCCGGCACGCCCGTCCAGGGCCGTCGCGCCCCGGCCGACGGTCCGCGGCTCCAGGATCTGCTCGACCCGGAGGGCGCCTTCGAGCCAGAAGTGCACAGCGGCTTCGAGTTCTGGGTCCCGGACCCGGAGAACGCCACGCCGGACGTGACCGCCTCCCTGGAGCGGGCCAACGCCGCGGCCATCCCGACCGTCAAGCTCCAGGGCGTGGACGCCGCCTACTGGTGCGAGACGCCGGAGAAGAACCATCTGCGGTGGGTCATGCCGCACGCGGAGGAGCAGCTTCTGGACGCCCTCGCGCGACTGCACGCCGCGGGCCGCTCCAGCCTCGGCGACGGCACCCGGCTGGTGGGCTCCTTCCGCGCTCACGGCCTCACCGTGCCGGTCTGGGACCTGCCGAGCGGGGTCACGGCCGAGGACGTGGAGAAGCCTGCGGCGGAGTTCGCCGAGCGCCTCGCCGCGGCCCTGGCGACGGACGCGCCGCTCACGGCGGACGAACGCCGCGCGCGGGGCGGCCTCACCAACCGGCAGGTCACGCTCAACTGACCACGGGGCACAGGGTCCGGCCGCCGGCCGGCCGGGCCCGCACCCCCGGGACGGGGTGACTCCCCTCACAACAACTCCCGGCCGGGACAAGCCAGTCGGTGACTGGAAAGGCGAGATCGAATTTGCGAACAGCCGATCTCTTGTTACCGTTCCTATAGCCCGGTTGCTGGTGCATCCCCCGTCGCCAGCAACCGGGTCTTTTCATGCGCGCATCCGTTCACGGAACACAGGCGCTTCTCAACTACCCGCTTCCACAGGGGAGTTGCTTCCCGAGCGCAGCAACAGCGGCCCTTCCCCCGCCCGCCGGGCGAACTCCGCGACCGCCGTGTGGGCCGCCAGGTCGCCCCGCGCTGGCTCCCGTGGTGTCTCGCACGTCCGCGGCTCGTCCTCCGGCCCCACGGCGCACGTCATCCGCACGGTCCGGGCTCCGGGACCCATGAGGCTCAGTACGGCGTCCAGCGCACGGCCGGTCGCATTGCGGTAGTAGGTCCGCGCCCAGGTGTCCGCGCCCTGCGTCACGACACAGGTCTGCGCCTCGATGCCGTCGGGGGAGGAGAGTTCGGGACCGCAGCGCACCGCGGTCGCCAGGCCCTGGCCGAGCGTGGGGAGGCCGGTGACGGCGGACGGCGCCTTGCCGTCGGCGGGCGACGGGGAGGGCCGGGAGGGACGTACGCCCTCCCGTACGGAACCGGACACGGGGCCGCCGCCTGCCCCGACCTCGCCGGCCGGTCTCTCGGAGTGCACCCGGCTCCCTGAGTCCACGGACCCGGACGCCACCGCCAGCGGCAGTGCGATCGCGCACACCGCCACGGTGCCCGCGAGGGCGAGCAGACGGACCTTTCGGGGGTCCCGGGAACGGCCCCGGGCATGACGCGGCATGGCCCCGGAACATAACGCGCCGGGGCGAAAGCCGGGCTCGGCGCGCCCTACGTCGCTAGAACTCGGGCGCGCTCACACCCGTACGAGTGAGGGCCTCGACCACGGCGTCCACCACGGCCTCGACATCGGGCACCCACGGCGAGGCGGAGCCGGGCAGCGGCGCCCGCTCCCAGCGGATCTCGCCCTGGCCCGCCTCGGACGGGGGCAGGGCCAGGTAGCCGCCGTCCCCGTGGAAGCGGAGGGAGCCGGGCACGAAGTCCTTGGCGTACAGCAGCTCGCCGAGCTGCTCCATGGAGTACGGCTTCACGAGGATCGCCCAGCGGGTGGGGGAGGCCACGACCGGGCCGAGCCGCATGCCCGTGCGGTCGAGCGCTTCGAGGGCGCGGGCGGCCGGCAGCGCGGGCAGCGAGACCGCGCAGGGGGCCTTGCCGCCGGTGGCCAGGATGATCGGCGCCGCGGGCCGGTTGCCCCACCACCAGCGCAGCATGCGCTCGTCGGTGGTGGCCGCGAGGAGGCCGGGGTCGAAGGGGTGCGCACCGGGCACGGTGCACTCCGGGTCGGGGCAGGCGCAGCCGCCCGTCCCCTGCGGGTCCGCCGCCACTCCCGGGAGTACGGGCCACTGCCATTGGGTCGCGTAGGTCAGGGCCGCGCCGATCAGCTCAGGCGTCCCGTCGTTGCGCTGGGACAGGAGCCTGCGTCGCCTTCCGAGGATCTCGCGCATGAGCGCTCGTTCCTTTCCGTTGCACGCCGGCAACACCGTGGTCCACATCACACCATGTGTCGATCACTTCACTGTGCGTACCTATGGGCGCATCACACCCCTGCTGGAAGCACGGGGAACCCCTATGGGTCGAGCTTTGGCTGCCTCCGCGGCCGTCGCGCCCATACTGCGTCGGTCAAAAGCACGGGCGTGGCGTAGGGGTGGCGAAGTATGGCGTTTGCCGTCGCGCGTATTTCTCTCCGCCTCCGCCACGGGAGGATGGGGCACGGTCGTCGGTGGATAGGACGCCCGGGTCCGTCACCAGGTTCCGGGTGGTTCCCGACCACCCCTGGCCTTCACCGAGTACGTACCCATCACGACCGTCGTGACGCTCCGTCGAGCAAGCCCAGTCGACCGCAATAAGCCGTCCACTGCGGCAGTTTTAAGCCAACTTTGCTTTTACGCAAGAGGAAGGAACATTTCCCCCTCAGCCCTCTCGGACACCAGGAATCCCAGCAGGACAATGCTGGACATCCCCTCACGAGTGCGTGTACATGTGGAGACACTGCTAGCGGCGCAGAATGACATGGGGGTTTGCGATGCTTTTGAGCAGTACGCACCGGTCGGAAAGCCGGATGCCATGAACGCCCCGCACCCTCCGAAAGTGGCTGGAATCGATTCAACGGTTCCTTCGCCCGCACACACTGTCGCGCCCATCGCGGCTACTTCCTCCCCGACCGCCCCGCCACCTCCCCCCGGCCCACCCGGCGCCGTACTCCAGGACCGACTCGCCGGCTGGGTCTCCGACCTCACCACCCTGCACGAGCTCACCGAGCGCCTGGCCCGCACGACCGGGCTCGACGAGGCGCTCCAGGAACTGCTGCGGGCCGGGGCCGCTCTCGTGGGCGCGCGGCGCGGCCTCGTCGTCCTCGAACCCGGTGACGGCTTCGGCCCGGACACCACCATCGGCCTGGGCCTGGCGCGCGCCGATCTCGGCCACATCGAGACCGTGCCCCGCAGCGCCCTGTCCTACGGCCGGATCCTCGACGGACTGCCCGGCGGCGAGGACGGCATCGCCGAGCCCGACCTGTTCGCCGCGGAGGGGCTCGACCCCCGCCACCGCCAGGTCGCGGCGCACCTCGGTTACGCCGCCAGCTACGCCCTCCCCCTGGCCACCGAGACCGCCGGCCGCCTCGGTGCCGCCGTCTGGCTCTACGACGAACCCGCCGAGCCCGGCGAACGCCGGCGCCACCTCATCGGCCTGTACGCTCGGTACGCCGCCGAGCACCTCGCGCGGCTCCTCGAACTGGAGCGCACCCGCGCGGCCATGGCGACCATGTCGGACGAGCTGCTGCCCGCGCGGCTGCCGCGCGTGGCCGGTGTCCAGCTCGCCGCCCGGCACCGCACCGGCCCGCGCGGCGGCGGTGACTGGTACGACGCGCTGCCGCTGCCCGACGCCGCCCTCGGCCTCGCCGTCGGCTCGGTCACCGGGTCGGGACCCAGCGCGGTCGCGGCGATGGGACGGCTGCGGGCATCGCTGCGCGCGTACGCCGTGATGGAGGGGGAGGACCCGGTCGCCGTCCTGTCGGACCTGGAGCTGCTGCTGCGGCTGACCGAGCCGGCCCGCTCGGCCACCGCCCTGTTCGGCTACTGCGAACCGGCCGCCCGCAAGATCACGCTGGCCGGTGCCGGGCACAGCCCGCCGCTGCTGGTCGGGGAGCGCCGCACCGAGTTCGTGGAGACGTCGGTCTCGGCCCCGCTGGGCATGCTCGCCTGCTGGGAGGCGCCGAGCGTGGAGATCCTCGCCGACCGTGGAGAGACGGTTCTGCTGTACACCGACGGGCTGCTGCACCGCACCGGCGAGACCACCGACCGCGCCTTCGCCCGGCTGCACGCGGCGGCCGCCGGGGTCCCCAGGACGCTGCGGCGCGACCCCGGCGCGGTCGCCGACCACGTTCTGCGCAGCGTGCTGCCGGACGGACCGGACGCGGCGGAGGGTACGGAGGACGTCGTCCTGCTGGCGGTGCGTTTCGAGTAACGCTCCTCGTCATCGCCCTGGGACCGTTTCCGCGTCGCCGTACAGTGGAGGCGGTCCAGCGCCGTATCGAGGAGGATGACCGTGGCGGAGGAGCTCAACCCGGCAGTGCCTGATGCTGCTGCTGACGCAGCGGGCCCGGACGAGAGCGAAGAGCCCATCAAGCAGCGGAAGAACGGACTGTACCCCGGCGTGTCCGACGAGCTTGCCGAGAACATGAAGAGCGGCTGGGCCGACACCGAGCTGCGTGACCTCGAGCCCGTCCCCCAGGCCGCCGAGACCGCCGCCCGCCGGGCCGCGCTGTCCGCGCGCTTCCCGGGCGAGCGGCTGGTGATCCCCGCGGGCAACCTGAAGACCCGCTCCAACGACACCGAGTACGCCTTCCGGGCCTCCGTCGAGTACGCCTACCTCACCGGCGGCCGGCCCGACGAGAGCGCAGACGGCGTCCTGGTCCTGGAGCCCAAGGACGAGGGCCACGAGGCGACGATCTACCTCCTGCCCCGTTCCGACCGTGAGAACGGCGAGTTCTGGCTGGACGGCCAGGGCGAGCTGTGGGTCGGCCGCCGCCACTCCCTCACCGAGGCGGAGCGGCTGTACGGCATCCCCGCCTCCGACGTGCGTGAGCTGGCCGGGGCCCTGCGCGAGGCCACCGGCCCGGTGCGCGTCGTGCGCGGGTACGACGCCGGTATCGAGGCCGCGCTGACCGACAAGGTCACCGCCGAGCGGGACGAGGAGCTGCGGGTCTTCCTCTCCGAGGCGCGACTGGTCAAGGACGACTTCGAGGTCGGCGAGCTGCAGAAGGCGGTCGACTCGACCGTGCGCGGCTTCGAGGACGTGGTGAAGGTCCTCGACAAGGCCCGGGCGACCTCCGAGCGGTACATCGAGGGCACGTTCTTCCTCCGCGCGCGCGTGGAGGGCAACGACGTCGGCTACGGCACGATCGCCGCGGCCGGGCCGCACGCCTGCACGCTGCACTGGGTGCGCAACGACGGGCCCGTGCGCTCCGGCGATCTGCTGCTGCTCGACGCGGGTGTGGAGACGCACACGTACTACACGGCCGACGTGACGCGGACACTGCCGATCAACGGCCGGTTCAGCGAGATCCAGCGGAAGATCTACGACGCGGTGTACGAGGCCCAGGAGGCCGGCATCGCGGCGGTGAAGCCCGGGGCGAAGTACCGGGACTTCCACGACGCCGCACAGCGGGTGCTCGCCGAGAAGCTCGTCGAGTGGGGGCTCGTCGAGGGGCCGGTGCAGCGCGTGCTGGAGCTGGGGCTCCAGCGGCGGTGGACGCTGCACGGCACCGGGCACATGCTCGGCATGGACGTGCACGACTGCGCAGCCGCGCGGACCGAGACGTACGTCGACGGTGTGCTGGAGCCGGGGATGTGTCTGACCGTCGAGCCCGGGTTGTACTTCCAGGCCGACGATCTGACCGTGCCGGAGGAGTACCGGGGGATCGGGGTGCGGATCGAGGACGACATCCTCGTGACCGAGAGCGGCAACCGGAATCTGAGTGCCGCGTTGCCGCGGCGGTCGGACGAGGTCGAGCAGTGGATGGCCTCTGTCAGGGGTTGATCGTCGTCCGCGGGTGCGTGGGGGCTGGTCGCGCAGTTCGCCGCGCCCCTGAAGATCCAAGGGCGTCGAGGAACAGTGCGCCCGCGAGCAACGGGGCGCTGCCCCGGGGGATCCAGGCTCGGCTGCTGAGGTCGGTGTCCAGGGCTCGCAGAGCCACGGCACCCGGCTCCGTTGCCGTTCCGCCCGCCTCCAGGACGCCGCGGGCCTCCGCCTGCACATGACGCAGGCCCAGGGGCCCCGCCGTGTACAGCAGTTCCGTGTCCTGGAGTGTGGACATCACCGTGAGCAGGGCGTCCAGGCGGGCCTGGGGTTCACAGGCGCCCTGCTTGCGGGCGGTCGTGAGGGCGGTCAGGGCGCGGCGGACATGCGGGAAGCCCGCTCTGGCCTCGCCCCGGGCACCGGCCGCGCCGTAGCGGGCCGACACCGTGGAGCCGCGTGAGGGGCGGCGGGGGGCGCGGCGGTCCGGGTGGGCGGCCAGTTGCTTGGCCAGGGCTGTGGTGTCCGCCGGCTCGGCGTCCGGGCGGAGTGCCGCTGCTGCCACGAGCAGGCCCAATGTCCACAGGGCGCCTCGGTGGCCACCGCCCGCGAGGCCCACCGTGTGTTCCGTCGAGCGTCCGATCGCGCCCAGTTCCGCCCGGAGCCGGGCACTGGGCTCGCCCGTGCGGCGGGCCGCGGCGGCCATCGCCGTGAGGCCGGGGAGCAGTGCCCTGGCCGACCAGCGCAGGGCGCTGTGGTCCCGGCGAGTGGCCCGGGCGGTCAGGTCGCGCGGATCGGGCAGGCCCGGCTTGGGTGCCAGGGCCAGCTGGCCGACCAGCGCGTCGACGGCGGCCTGTGCCAGTGCCTCGTCCTCACGGTTGTGCAACGCCGCCTCCCCCACCGCCCGCGCCCGTGTTCTCCGCGTCCGGGTCTCTACCCAAAGTCAGGGAGCCCTTGTACCCCTTGGCCGGATCCTTCTTGTGCACCGGCTCCAGGGCGAAGACCGACTCGGCGATCGTGTCGTCGAAGAAGAGCTGGCCGGTGAAGTTGACCTTGCCGCCCTCGTAGGTACCGTCCTCCTTCTGGCCGCCGGTGTCGGTCGCCGTGTCCCTGTGGTTTCCCGTCATGAGCGGGGAATCTAGGGACGTCGCCCGTCAGGGGCGTGGGGCTGGGCTGAGAGACTGCTGTGAACTCACCGCAAGCATCCGGCCAGGGGCCAAAAAACCGCAGGTCAGCGCTAGTTGACGTATGAGATCATGGCGCACCTTGCCGAGCCGACTCCGGGAACAGGCGACGATCACCATGAAGAACGTCAAGACGGCGCTGACCATGCAGGACGCCATCCTCACCCTGCAGAAGTACTGGAGCGACAACGGCTGCATGATCACGCAGCCGTTGAACACGGAGGTCGGAGCCGGTACGGCCAACCCGGCCACGGCACTGCGGGTGCTCGGCCCCGAGCCGTGGAGCGTGGCCTACGTCGAGCCCAGCGTCCGGCCGGACGACTCGCGCTACGGCGAGAACCCCAACCGGCTCCAGACCCACACCCAGTTCCAGGTCATCCTCAAGCCCGATCCGGGCAATCCGCAGGAGCTGTACCTGGGCAGCCTGCGGGCGCTCGGTGTCGATCTGAACGCGCACGACGTGCGGTTCGTCGAGGACAACTGGGCCTCCCCCGCGCTCGGCGCCTGGGGGCTGGGCTGGGAGGTCTGGCTGGACGGCATGGAGATCACCCAGTTCACCTACTTCCAGCAGGTCGGCGGCGTCGCGCTGGACCCGGTGTCGGTGGAGATCACGTACGGCCTCGAACGCATCCTGATGAACCTTCAGGGCGTGTCCCACTTCAAGGACATCGTCTACGCGCCGGGCATCACCTACGGCGAGGTGTTCGGGCAGAACGAGTACGAGATGAGCCGCTACTACCTCGACGACGCCGATCTCGACACCAACCACCGGCTCTTCGAGTCGTACGCGGCCGAGGCCCGGCGCCTGCTCGACCTGGAACTGCCGGTTCCCGCGTACATGTACGTCCTCAAGTGCAGCCACACCTTCAACGTGCTCGACGCGCGCGGCGCCATCAGCACCACCGAGCGGGCCAAGGCGTTCTCGCTGATGCGCGGTCTGACGCACGAGACGGCCACGTTGTGGGAGCGACGGCGGGCCGCGCTGGAGCATCCCCTGGGGGTGGCGGCCGCCCCGGCCCCGGCACAGCGCCCCGCGCTGCCCAAGGTGCCCGGCGTCGAGACCCTGTTGTTCGAGATCGGAGTGGAGGAACTGCCGTACGCCGACGTTCCCGCCACCACCGAGGCGGTGCGCGAGTCGGTCACGGCCAAACTGGCCGACACCCGGCTGGGGCACGGCGCGATCACCGTGATGGCCACGCCGCGCCGGATCGTGATCACGGTCGAGAACGTGCAGCCGCGTGAGCGGGACACCGTGCGGACCGTGCGTGGGCCCAAGGTCGCCGCGGCCTACAAGGACGGCGCCCCCACCGCCGCGCTGCTGGGCTTCGCCCGCAGTCAGGGCGCCGATCCGGCGGATGTGCGGGTCGTCGACGTGAAGGGTGTCGCGTACGTCTCGGTCACCCGGCACGAGGAGGGGCGTCCGGCCGTCGAGGTGCTCAGCGATCTGCTGGCCGAGGTCGTGTCCGGGTTGCGGGCCGGCCGCAACATGCGGTGGAGCGACCCGGGCCTGTCGTTCTCACGTCCCGTGCGCTGGCTGCTCGCGCTGCTCGGCCGGACTCCGCTTCCGGTGGTGGTCTCCTCGCTGACCGCGGGCGACACGACGCGCGTGCACCGCCAGGCCCCCTACCCGGAGGTCCGGGTGACCGCCGCCGAGGGCTACCCGCACTTCCTGCACATGCACGGCATCCTGCTCGACCGGGACGCCCGGCGCGGCGCGGTGGTGCGCGGCGCCCTGGAGGCGGCGGCCGAGGTGGGCGGGCGGATCGACGTGGAGGACCAGGCCGGTCTGATCGACGAGATCACCGACATCCTGGAGTTCCCCTACGCCGTGCGGGGGTCGTTCGACGAGCGCTACCTGGAGCTGCCCGCGAGCGTCCTGACCACCGTCATGCGCAAGCACCAGCGCTATCTGCCCGTGATGGACGGCGAGCGCCTCATGCCGTACTTCGTCACCTTCGCCAACGCCCTGTGCGACGACGACGTGGTGCGGGCGGGCAACGAGGCGGTGCTGCGGGCCCGTTACGAGGACGCCGCGTTCTTCTGGCGGGCCGACCTCAAGGTGCCGCCGGCCGAGTTCCGCCGGCGACTGGACAAGCTGACCTTCGAGGACCGGCTCGGTACGGTCGCCGACCGCGCCGAGCGCATCGCCGTCCTCGCCCTCGACCTGACCAGGCGCGCCGGACTCGCCGAGGAGACGATGGACGTCGTCCGGCGGGCCGGTGCGCTGGCGAAGTTCGATCTGGCCTCCCAGATGGTCATCGAGTTCTCCGGCCTCGCCGGGGTGATGGCCGAGGAGTACGCCCGCCGGGCGGGTGAGTCGCCGGAGGTCGCCCAGGCTCTCGCCGAGATGGAGCTGCCCCGCTCCGCCGGTGGCGCGCTGCCGACCGGGGACGCCGGGGCCGTGATGTCGCTCGCCGACCGGTTCGACCTGGTGACCGGCATGTTCCTGATCGGCGCCGAGCCGACCGGCAGCTCCGATCCGTACGGGGTGCGCCGGGCGGCGATCGGGCTGCTCAACGTGCTGCGGACCGCGCCCGCCGTGGCCGGTCTCCGGGTGAGCGACGGCTTGCGCGCGGCGGCCGTACGGTACGCCGCACAGGGCGTCGAGGTACCCGCCGAGCGGGTGGCCGCGGCCGCCGAGCTGGTCACCCGGCGCTACGAGCAGCAGCTCACGGACGCCGGGCACGAGCACCGGCTGGTGCAGGCCGTTCTGGGGTGGGCCGACCGGCCCGCCCACGGGGACCGCACGCTGGCCACGCTGGAGCGGCACATCGGCACGGAGGCTTTCGAGGCCCTTGCCGCCGCCTTCCAGCGGGTGGTGCGCATCCTCCCCGAGGGCGGCGTCGAGGCGGCGGACCCGTCCCTGCTGACCGCGCCCGCCGAGCTGCGTCTCGCCGAGAGTGCGGAGACCGTACGTCAGGCGCTGCAGGGCCGGGAGGACGACCTCGCCGCGCTGATCGAGGTCTCCGGCCCGCTGGTCGAGGCGATCGGCGTCTTCTTCGACGAGGTGCTGGTGATGGACCCCGACCCGGCGGTCCGCGCGGCCCGGCTGGCGCTGCTCACGGAGGTGGCAGGGCTGGCGCGTACGACGCTGGACTGGGGCGCGCTGTAACCGGGAGCACGTCGAAGGGGCGGTGTTTCACGTGAAACACCGCCCCCGGATCGAACAGCGTCGACGCTGAGGCGCTAGACCGCCATCAGCGGTGCGGCACCCTCGCGCCACTTGAGGACCTTGTCGAAGCTCACCACGGCACCGCCCCGGCCCGGCTTGTTGTTGATGTGGACGTGGTCGGCGAGCTCCTGGATCAGGCACAGTCCCCGGCCGTGCTCCGCGTCGGCGTGCGCGGGACGGATCTGCGGGCGGGAGCGGCCAGCGGACGCCCCGGGGAACCCCGGACCCGCGTCGGCCACCTCGATGCGGCACTTCTCGCCGTCGAGGTAGGCGGTGACGCGGTAGGCCTCCGAACCCGGACCGCCGCGTGCCCTGTCCCCACCGTGCTCCACGGCGTTCGCGCAGGCCTCGCTGAGGGCGACGGAGAGGTCGTAGGAGATGTCGGGATCGACGCCCGCGGTCTCCATGGTGCCGATCAGCAGGCGCCTGGCGAGTGGCACGCTGGCAGCCTCACGCCGCAGATGGAGTGACCACCAGATGCTCATGCTCCAGCCTCCTGGCCGCGGCTCGACATACCGTTACGTATTGCCCCGAGCCCCCGCATGTAAGCGTGAAGTTGACGTGACGCCGCCCATACGGCGGATGCGCACTGGTCCTGATCGGTGTATTGGGGGAGGGTGGTGCCGGTGTATGGGGGGGCGGTCCGGGCCAGACGGTGACGTTCCGGTCGTTCGGCATCTTGCGGACCTGCCGTACGGGGCCTACGGGGCCAGTGCGATGATGAGCCCGCCATGACTGCCCCCCACGCGCCCACGACGCGCCCCGGACACACACTCCGGATCTTCCGGGCCGCGGTGTTCGCCGCGGTCTGTGTCGTGCTGGCCGGGGCAGGTCACGCGCTCGCCTCCTGCGACAGCATCCCGCTGTGGACGCTGGGCGCCGGGTTCCTCGGCGTGGTCGCGGTCGCGGCACCGCTCGCCGGGCGCGTGCGCTCGCTGCCGGTGATCACCGCGGCGCTCGCCGCCGGTCAGACCGTGCTGCACACGCTGTTCGGACTCGGCCAGCACGGCACGGCCGCCGCCGCGTCCTCGACGTCGACGGGCACGAGCGACACCGCGCTGGTCCAGCAGGCCGCGCGGCTCGTGTGCGGCACCACGGCGGCGGCGATCAGTCCGGCACAGGCCCACAAGATCCTCACCGACGCCCGGGTCCAGCCGGACGCGGGAGCGCACACGCACATGGCGGACGCCGGGGCGTCGGCCGCGCTCTGGCCGTCCCTGCCGATGCTGCTCGGCCACGTCCTCGCGGCGATCGCCGCCGGCTGGCTGCTGCGCCACGGCGATCTGGCTCTGCTGCGGCTCACCGAACTGTCGGCGCAGGGCGTCACCGAAGGGGCGCTCGTGCGCTCCCTGCGGGCCGCGCTCGCACTGGTCCGTGCCCTGCGCGCCGGTCTCCCCGGCGCGCCCGACACATCTGCGCGCCCCGCGCACGCCGTGCACCCCGCGCCCGAGATGCCGCGCACGACCGCACTCCAGCACACGGTGATCCGGCGCGGCCCGCCGGCCGCCGCGGCCACCGCTTCCGCACTCGCTCTCGCCGCCTGACACGACGCGAACACCACTCCGTCTCTCCGCGTACCTCTTCGGACGACTCGGAGGAGGGACCGCCGTCGTGCGGCACGCGCGCGTGCGCGGATCCCTCTTCTCTCTCGTCCATCGAAAAAACGACTCACAGCGGAGTGCCCCTTCCATGAAGGCTTCCCGTATCGCCGCGGCCGGTGCCGCCGCCGGCATCACCGTGCTCGCCCTGTCCGCCCCCGCCTTCGCGCACGTCAGCGTGCAGCCCGAGGGCGAGGCCGCCAAGGGCGGTTACGCGGTCGTCGACTTCAAGGTCCCCAACGAGCGCGACGACGCCTCGACGACCAAGCTCGAAGTCAACTTCCCCACCGACCACCCGCTGGCCTCCGTCATGCCGGAGCCGGTCCCGGGCTGGAAGATCGAGGTCACCAAGTCCAAGCTGGACAAGCCGCTGGAGATGCACGGCGAGAAGATCTCCGAGGCCGTCACCAAGGTCACCTGGACCGCCGACGGCGACGGCATCGAGGCGGGCTTCTTCCAGAAGTTCCCGGTCTCCGTCGGCACCCTGCCCGAGGACACCGACCAGCTGGTCTTCAAGGCCCTCCAGACGTACTCCAACAAGGAGGTCGTCCGCTGGATCGAGGTGCCGCAGAAGGGCCAGGAGGAGCCCGACAACCCGGCGCCGGTGCTGGAGCTGTCCGCCGCCTCCGAGGACGGGCACCACGGCTCCTCCGGCGACGATGCCTCTGACGCCGAGTCGGCCGAGAAGGCCTCCGCCGAGACCGCCGCCGACTCCGGCTCCGCCGACGGCACCGACACCACCGCCCGTGTCCTGGGCGTCGTCGGCATCGTGGTCGGCGCGGCCGGCGTCGCCTACGGCGTACTCGCCGGGCGTCGGCGCACCAACGCCTGAGGCTGCTTCCGTTGCACGGCGCGCACCGGGCCCCCGCCCCCGCACAGGGGGCACCCCGGTGCGCGCCGGGTCACCGACGACTGGGACATTTTTCTATGCGCACCAAGACCTTCGCCGCGGCCGCACTGCTCGCCGCCGCCTCCCTCACCCTGACCGCCTGCGGCAGTGGCGGCGACAACGACAAGCCCGTCGCCGTGGTGTCGGAGGAGCCCGGCAGCGACAAGGCCGCCACCGTCCTCGACCAGCCCTTCGAGAAGCCGGACCTGGTCCTCACCGACTCGCGGGGCGAGAAGTACGACCTCCGCAAGGAGACTCAGGGCAAGCCCACGCTGATCTACTTCGGCTACACCCACTGCCCCGACGTCTGCCCGTCGACCATGAGCAACATCGCCGTGGCCAAGAAGCAGCTGCCCAAGGCCGAACAGGACGACCTGCGCGTCGTGTTCGTCACCACCGACCCGGACCGTGACACCCCGGCCGAACTCGGCAAGTGGCTCAAGGGCATCGACCCTCAGTTCGTCGGTCTCACCGGCGACTTCTCGACCATCCAGGCCGGAGCCCGCACCCTCGGCATCGCCTTCGACCCGCCGAAGAAGGACAAGAACGGCAAGCTCATCTCCGAGCACGGCACACAGGTCATCGCGTTCTCGCCGAAGACCGACGGCGGTTATGTGCTCTACGGCGAGGACGCCACCGTCGACGACTACACCAAGGACCTGCCCAAGCTCGTCAAGGGACAGAAGCCGTGACGCGGCGGCTCGGCCCGGCGGCCCTCGTCCTCACCGGAGCGCTGGCACTGGCGGGCTGCGGCGGCTCGGACCCGGACTCCGGGAGCTCCGGTTCCGGCGGCAAGGCGGAACTCTCCGTCGGCTCCGCCTACATGCCGCAGCCGGTCTCCGACGAGATGGCGGCCGGCTTCTTCACCGTCACCAACAAGGGCGGTGCCGCCGACGAGCTGACCTCGGTCACCAGCGACGTCGCCGGGCAGGTCACCGTGCACGAGACAACCGGCGGAGCCATGCGGGAGGTCAAGAGCCTGAAGGTCCCCGCACACGGTGCACTGGTCCTCGAGAGCGGCGGGAACCACCTGATGTTCGAGCAGCTGAAGCGCGAGCCGAAGGAAGGCCAGACCGTCTCCGTCGAGCTGCGCTTCGCCCACTCCGGCCCCGTCGAGGTGGAGATACCGGTGAAGTCGGCGACCTACACCCCGAAGACCGGACACTGAGGGAGGGACCCCTGTGACGCAGACCATCGCCCCCCGCGTCCGGACCGTGGTGCTGCTGCTCCTGGCCGCGGCCTGCGCACTCCTCGCCGGAGCCGGACCGGCCTCCGCGCACGCCGCGGTGACCGGCAGCGACCCCGCGCAGGGGGCGGTGGTCCAGGAGGCCCCCGCCCGGATCTCGCTCACCTTCTCCGAGCAGGTCGCGCTGTCCGACGACTCACTGCGCGTGCTCGACCCCGAGGGCAAGCGCGTCGACTCGGGAGAGCCGTCCAACGTCAGCGGCACGACGTACGCCGTGCGGCTCCAGCCGGATCTGCCCGACGGCACGTACACCGTGGCCTACCAGGTCGTGTCGGCGGACAGCCATCCCGTCACCGGCGCCTACACCTTCTCCATCGGCGCCCCCTCCAAGACCTCCGCGGCGGTATCCGGGCAGACGACCGACGACGGCATCGTCGGCTGGCTGTACGGAATCGGGCGGTACGTGTCCTATGCCGGGTTCATCGTGATGGCCGGCGGCGCCGCCTTCGTGCTCGCCTGCTGGCAGCGCGGCTCCGGGGTACGGCCCGTGCAGCGGTTCGTCGTCTCCGGATGGCTCGCGCTCACCGCGGCCACCCTCGCCCTGCTGCTCCTGCGCGGCTCCTTCACCGGCTCCGGCAAGGTCGCCGACGTCTTCGACCTGTCCCTGCTCGGACAGGTGCTCCAGACCAAGACCGGCGCCGCCCTGGTCTCCCGGCTGCTGCTGCTCGCCGCGGCGGCGCTCTTCATCGCCGTGCTGTTCGGGGCGTATGCCCGCCCGTCTCCCACCACCCCCCTGACCGACGGCGCTTCGCGCCGGCAGCCTGACCCAAGGGAGGACGACCAGGAGAAGCGGGACCTGACCTTCGGGCTCGCGATCGGCGGCGTCGTCGTCGCGGCCGGAATCGCCGCGAGCTGGGCCATGTCCGAGCACGCCTCGGTCGGCCTCCAGGCGAGCATCGCCATGCCGGTCGACATCATCCATCTGCTGGCCGTCGCCGCCTGGCTCGGCGGGCTGGGAGCGCTCCTCGTCGCCCTGTACCGGGCCCCCGCGGACGTGCCGGTCGACTCCACGGCCGTACGCCGCTTCTCCGCCGTCGCCTTCGGCAGCGTCCTCGCCCTCGTCGCGACCGGCACGTACCAGTCCTGGCGCCAGCTCGGCTCCTGGTCGGCCTTCACGGACACGCGGTACGGGCAACTGCTCCTCGCCAAGATCGCCCTCGTCGTCGTACTGGTCGGTGTCGCGTGGATCTCACGCCGGTGGACGGGGCGGCTGGCGCAGACGGTGGCGGTGCCGGCCGAACGGGAGAAGGAGCGGGTGGGCGCGGGGGCAGGTGCACCGGCCGTCGGCCACACCGAGGCGGACGCCGCAGAGGACACGGATGCCGACACCGCCGCTGCCGCTGCCGAGATCGACGCGGACGCCGACGACGACGCCCGCCACGGCTCCGGCCCCGACGACGAACTCGGCACCGCCCCGGACCTCGACTCCGACGAGCAGCGTGCAGCCGACCCCGCCGACGCCGAGCGCGCCGCCCAACTCGCCCGGCAGCGGGCCGCTCGCGACGCCGCCCGGCAGAAGCGGCTGCGGGACGCCGACCCGGACCGTTTCGGCCTGCGCCGCTCCGTGCTGGCCGAGGCCGGCATCGCCGTCGTCCTGCTCGCCGTCACCACCGTGCTGACGCAGACCGAGCCGGGACGTACGGAACAGGAGGCCAAGGCGGCCACCTCGGCCGCCGCAGCCGCCCAGGCCGACACCGGCGCGTCCGGGGCGCTGACCCTGGACATGCCCTTCGACACCGGCGGCGAGGACGGCAAGGGCGTCGTCACGATCGACCTCGACCCCGCACGCGTGGGCGACAACGAGATGCACGTCTACGTGGAGCGGCCCAACGGCCGGGCCTTCGACATCCCCGAGGTGAAGGTCGACTTCACCCTGGAAGCCAAGGACATCGGGCCCCTGCCCGTCGCCCCCGACCACATCGCTACCGGACACTGGTCGGCGAACGGAGTGCAGATCCCCATGGCCGGCGACTGGAAGATCGCCGTGACCGTGCGGACCTCCGACATCGACGAGGTGACCGTCACCAAGAACGCGCAGATCGGCTGAACCACCATGGCTGACCAGTCCATCCCGAAGGCCCGCACCGCCCCCGGCACGACCCCGGGGGAGACCGCGGAGGCCTCCGCCGCGCAGGGCATCTCCCGGCGGAGGCTGCTCGGCACCGCCGGTGCCACCGGGCTCGTGCTCGGCACGGCGGGCGCGGCCGTCGGATACGCCGCCGCACCCTCCGGGGCCTCCGCTCCGCTCGCCTCACTCGGCGCCGACCGGGCGATGTTTCACGGGAAACATCAGCCCGGCATCACCGACGGCCTCCAGGCGCACGGCCACCTCGTCGCCTTCGACCTCGCGGCGGGCGCCGGCCGCAAGGAAGCCGCCGCCCTGCTGCGCCGCTGGTCGGAGACGGCTCGGCGGCTCATGGCCGGCGAGCCGAGCGCGCACGACGACACGGGTGTGGCCCGGGACGCCGGACCCTCCTCGCTGACCGTCACCTTCGGCTTCGGGCACAGCTTCTTCGCCAGGACGGGTCTGGAGAAGCAGCGCCCGGCCTCCCTGGACCCGCTGCCCGAGTTCTCCTCCGATCACCTCGACAAGAACCGCAGCAACGGTGACCTGTGGGTGCAGATCGGCGCCAACGACGCCCTCGTCGCCTTCCACGCCCTGCGCGCCGTCCAGAAGGACGCGGGCTCGGCGGCCCGGGTCCGCTGGCAGATGAACGGCTTCAACCGCTCGCCGGGCGCCACCGCCCACCCCATAACGGCCCGCAACCTGATGGGCCAGATCGACGGCACCCGCAACCCCAAGCCGGCCGAATCAGACTTCGACCAGCGCGTCTTCGTCCCCGCGCACGGCGAACCGGCCTGGATGGCGAACGGCTCCTACGCCGTCGTACGCCGTATCCGCATGCTCCTCGACGACTGGGAGAAGCTCTCCGTCAAGGCGCAGGAGAACGTGATCGGACGCCGCAAGTCGGACGGTGCGGCGCTGTCCGGGGGCACCGAGACGACCGCGATGGACCTGGAGAAGACCGACTCCCAGGGCAACCTGGTCGTCCCGATCAACGCCCACGCCCGCATCACCCGGCCCGACCAGAACGGTGGCGCGGCGATGCTCCGCCGCCCGTTCTCCTTCCACGACGGCATCGACGCGGACGGTGTGCCCGACGCGGGCCTGCTCTTCATCTGCTGGCAGGCCGATCCGCTCCGCGGCTTCGTGCCGGTGCAACGCAAACTCGACCGCGGTGACGCCCTGTCGAAGTTCATCCGGCACGAGTCGAGCGGGCTGTTCGCGGTGCCGGGCGGGGCCGCGGAAGGCGAATATGTGGGACAGAAGTTGCTGGAGGGGTGAAAAGTTCATCCCTGTGGGCTTGTGGGCGATGTCGTTTCCGCGAGCCCATTAGGGTGAGGTCATGCCAGCGAGCTATGCGTATCTCGGCCCCGAGGGCACTTTCACCGAAGTCGCCCTGCGTACTCTTCCTGAGGCCGCCACCCGGGAACTCATTCCGTACGTGTCCGTCCAGTCCGCGCTCGACGCGGTACGAGCCGGCGAGGCCGAGGCCGCGTTCGTGCCGATCGAGAACTCCGTCGAGGGCGGCATCACCACCACTCTCGACGAGCTGGTCGCCGGCGCGCCGCTGATGATCTACCGCGAGGTGCTGCTGTCGATCACCTTCGCGCTGCTGGTCCGCCCGGGCACCGAGCTGTCCGACATCAAGACGGTCTCCGCCCACCCGGCCGCCCAGCCGCAGGTGCGCAACTGGCTGCAGAAGAACCTCCCCGACGCGCACTGGGAGTCGGCCGCCTCGAACGCGGACGCCGCCCGGCTGGTCCAGGAGGGCCAGTACGACGCCGCCTTCGCGGGAGAGTTCGCCGCCGCCCGCTACGGCCTCGAGGCCCTGGAGACGGGGATCCACGACGCGGAGAACGCCCAGACGCGGTTCGTGCTGGTCGGCCGGCCCGCCCGGCCCGCGGCGCCGACCGGCGCGGACAAGACCTCCGTCGTGCTGTGGCAGCGCGACGACCACCCCGGCGCCCTGCGCGACCTGCTGGGCGAGTTCGCCACGCGCGGCATCAACCTCATGCTGCTCCAGTCCCGGCCCACCGGTGCGGGCATCGGCAACTACTGCTTCTGCATCGACGCCGAGGGCCACATCTCCGACCGCCGGGTGGCCGAGGCCCTGATGGGCCTCAAGCGGATCTGCCTCCAGGTGCGCTACCTCGGGTCGTATCCGCGTGCGGACATGCAGCCGGAGGAGGTCCAGCCGCCCCGCCTGGGGACGTCGGACGAGGCGTTCGTGGCGGCCTCGGACTGGGTGGCGCGGTGCCAGGACGGGCGCTTCTAGGCGGTCGTACCTGCTGATTTTCGTTATCCACAGAAGTTATCCACAGGTCAGCTTCTCGACCTGGGGACAAGTCGACATCACAGCATGATTCAGTCGACAAATCGCCCTACGGGGCCTTGAGGGTCCACCGGCACGCGGATCGGCCTTCGTCCACCGTTTTCCCTTGTGTAACTCTTCAGGGGGACCCAATGCCACTCGAAAGTGAGGATAGGGCAGGTTTGTACTGGGAATTCCGAGGGGTGGCCCGGCCTTCCGGAGTGATCAATTCCGAAGTCCACAGATCTTCCACACAGCCTGTGGATAACTCTTCGCCGGGTGTGGATTCCTGTGGACAACCGAACCCCAAGTCCCGTTCCCCGCAAGGAAGTCGAGTCAATGCGGCGCCCTGCGGATGCCTCGTACCGGGGAGAGTGCCATCTTTTATTGACACTGAGTGCAATTCGCCCATAACGGTACGTAATGCGCGACCCGAATAGTGAGTCGTGAGCGGTCACCCCACACCGGTAGCCTTGACCGCGTGATTGACCTTCGCCTGCTCCGTGAGGACCCCGACCGTGTGCGCGCGTCGCAGCGCGCCCGTGGAGAGGACGTCGCGCTCGTCGACTCCCTCCTCTCTGCCGACGAGCGGCGCAGGTCGTCCGGCGTGCGCTTCGACGAGCTGCGCGCCGAGCAGAAGGCGCTCGGCAAGCTGATCCCCAAGGCGTCCGGGGACGAGAAGGCCGACCTGCTGAAGAGGGCGAGCCAGCTCGCCGCCGACGTCAAGGCCGCCGACGCGGAACGCGACGCGGCCGCCACCGAGACCCAGGAGCTGCTCCAGCGGCTCGGCAACCTCGTCCACCCGGACGTGCCCGTGGGCGGCGAGGAGGACTTCGTCACGCTGGAGACCCACGGCACGATCCGCGACTTCGGGGCCGAGGGCTTCGAGCCCAAGGACCACCTGGAGCTCGGTCAGATCCTCGGTGCGATCGACGTCGAGCGCGGCGCCAAGGTCTCCGGCTCGCGCTTCTACTTCCTGACGGGCGTGGGCGCCCTGCTGGAGTTCGCCCTGGTCAACGCGGCGATGGCCCAGGCCACCGCGGCCGGCTTCACGCCGATGCTGACCCCGGCCCTGGTCCGCCCCCAGTCCATGGCGGGTACGGGCTTCCTCGGCCAGGCCGCCCAGGACGTCTACCACCTCGCCGACGACGACCTGTACCTGGTCGGCACCTCCGAGGTCGCGCTCGCGGCGTACCACATGGACGAGATCCTCGACGCGGACCGCCTCCCCCTGCGCTACGCGGGCTTCTCGCCCTGCTTCCGCCGCGAGGCCGGTTCGCACGGCAAGGACACCCGGGGCATCTTCCGCGTGCACCAGTTCGACAAGGTCGAGATGTTCTCCTACGTCACTCCGGAGGACTCGCAGGCCGAGCACCAGCGGCTGCTGGAGTGGGAGAAGCAGTGGCTGACCTCGCTGGAGCTGCCGTTCCGGGTCATCGACGTCGCCTCCGCCGACCTCGGCTCCTCGGCCGCCCGCAAGTTCGACTGCGAGGCCTGGATCCCGACCCAGGGCAAGTACCGCGAGCTGACCTCGACCTCGGACTGCACCGAGTTCCAGTCCCGCCGGCTGTCGATCCGGGTCCGTGACGGCAAGCAGGTCCGCCCGCTGGCCACGCTCAACGGCACGCTGTGCGCCGTACCGCGCACGATCGTGGCGATCCTGGAGAACCACCAGCAGGCCGACGGCTCGGTGCGCGTGCCCGAGGTGCTGCGTCCGTACCTGGGCGGCCGGGAGGTCCTGGAGCCGGTGGCCAAGTGAGCGACACGGCCCCCTCGGGCGGCTTCCCGTACAAGCTGATCGCGACCGACCTCGACGGGACGCTGCTGCGTTCCGACGATTCGGTGTCGTCCCGCACTCGTGACGCACTCGCCGCGGCCACCGCGGCGGGCGCCGCGCACATCGTCGTCACCGGCCGCGCGGTCCCCTGGACCCGGCCCATCCTCGACGAGCTCGGCTACCAGGGGCTGGCCGTCTGCGGCCAGGGCGCGCAGGTGTACGACGCCGGTGCCCACCGCCTGCTGACGTCGGTGACGCTGGACCGGCAGCTGGCCGGGGTGGCGCTGGCGAAGATCGAGGCGGAGGTCGGCCCGCTGTACCTGGCGGCGAGCCGCGACGGCCTGGACGGCGAGGTCCTGGTGGGCCCCGGCTACGCGGTCCAGGGGGCGCTCCCCGCGACCCCGTTCACGGACGCGTCGGACCTGTGGACCGCGCCCCTGAACAAGCTCTACATCCAGCACCCGACGCTGTCGGACGACGAGCTGTGCGAGGTGGCGACCCGGACCGCCGGTGGTTTCGTCACCGTCGTCATGGCGGGCGAGGGCATAGTCGAACTCCTCCCCCTGGGCCTGTCCAAGGCGACGGGCCTCTCCCTGGCGGCCCGTCGGCTCAAGGTGAAGGCGGCGGACACGATCGCCTTCGGCGACATGCCCAACGACCTGCCGATGTTCGCCTGGTCCTCCTACGGTGTCGCCATGGCGGGCGCCCACGAGGAGTTGAAGGCGGTGGCTGACGAGGTCACGTCCTCGAACGACGAGGACGGGATCGCGGTGGTCCTGGAGCGGTTGCTGGGCTGAGCTCTCGGGTCTTGCGTGCTCGGGGCTGGCGCATTCGGTCTTGCGCTTGAGTCTTGCGCACTCAGGTCTTGCGCATTCGGGTCTTGCGTGCGGCGGAGGATGCACGGATCGAACGTGCGCGGGCTGTTACAGCCCGACCACGGCTGCTTCTGATCAGACGCAGGGCAAACCGGTGCCTTACCACTCGGCCAATCCTCCGGGTGGGCGGCCCACGCGAGTGCGATGTCGCGTGCTCGAAGCGGCCGCCCCGGGCAGCTCCCCGTGTGGGGCGAGCTCTACGGAGCCGGTAGCGACTACTCCGGAGCCCGCCGCGGGCTGCCCTGAAGGGAGCTGGACGTACTGCCGTGCATGGACATCGTCCCGCTCCTCTCCCAGAACTCGGCGCCGGGCTTCCTCGTCCGGCGGGGTGAACACAACCACTCTGCCCGTCGGGCGAATTGGACGCCACCGATTAAATCGCCCGGCCTCAGCGCCTGCGCCACCTGCGTCGGCGGGACTTGCTGAAGAACCAGCCCGCGGGCGGTTCGTCGGAGCGCCAGGGCTGGGGCTCCGGCTCCTCGCGGCGCCAGCGCTCGGCGAGCATCCGGGCACGGGCGGACGGCTCGGAGGTCCCGGCGGAGCGTATGAAGTCCTCGTCCAGAACGAGGTCGTCCCAGGCGTCGTCCTGACCGCCGTCCTCGTACTGAGCCTTCTCGCTCGCCATCCCCGTCTCCTCCCGGCCGCCGTCCAACTCCCGTGTGGTGCCCCTCCATCCGGTTTGCCCAGTGTGCCCTGACGGAGGTGAAGCCCCCGTCAAGGCCCGGGCACGTCACTGTCCGCCGTCCGTCACTCCTCACCGGCCAGCGTCAGCGAGCGCAGCTTCTGCCCGGCGTACCAGGTGGCCAGCACCGTCACGGCCACCAGCAGCACCGTCGCCGTGGTCAGGCCCACGTCGGAGCTCACCAGGTCACCGCCGGACACCTTCTGGGCCACGGCCAGCGACCACTGCTGGACGCTCAGCGTGCGGGCGCCCGGCACCAGGGAGCCGAACAGGGCCTCCCAGACCAGCGCGTAGACCAACCCGAACACCACCGCGTGCCGGGAGACCGTGCCGAGCAGCAGGAACAGCGCCGCGTACGCGATGGACGCGACCAGGGCGGCGACCGTGTAGGCGACGGCGATCTGCTGGCCGTTGCCGTTCAGGATGAAGCCGGCGACGAGCGTCGGCACCGCCGAGAACACCATCGTCACGGCGATCGCGACGATCAGCTTGGTGAAGATGATCGTCGGCCGTTTGATCGGCTTGGAGAGCAGATACACCACCGAGCCGTCGTCGATCTCCGGCCCGATCGCGCCGGTCCCGGCGATGACGCCGATGAGGGGCACCATCGTCGCGAGGGCGAGGCCGCCCAGCAGGTCCGACGCCGTCTGGTCGTCCGCTCCTGCCAGTCCGCGCACCGCTATGGAGATCACGATCAGCAGCAGCGGCAGGGCACCGAGGATGAGGGCCCGGCGTCGGCCGAGCAGGGCCCGGTACGTGAGCCGGGCGACTGTGGGGTCGTACATCAGGGCCTCCTACGCCGCGACCAGGTACGAGAAGACGGACTCGAGGGACTCGTCGGACGGCGAGACCGTGAGCAGCCGGATGCCGTGGTCCCTGGCGACCTTGGGCAGCAGCGCGGTGAAGCGGCCGAAGTCGACGGCCTGGATGCGCAGTGCGCCCTCGGCGAGGTCGACCTCGATGCCGGACGTCGACGGGTCGGCGATCAGGGCGGCCGCGAGGGCGCGGTCGTCACTGGAGCGCACCAGGTAGCGGTGCGGGCGGTCGGTCATCAGACGGCGGATCTTGCGGAAGTCACCGCTCGCCGCGTGCCGGCCGGCGACGACGACCTCGATGTGCCAGGCGAGTTGCTCGACCTCTTCGAGGATGTGCGACGAGAACAGCACCGTGCGGCCCTCGTCGCCCATGCGGCGCAGCAGGTCCATCAGCTGCATGCGCTGGCGCGGGTCCATGCCGTTGAAGGGTTCGTCCAGCAGGAGCAGGGACGGGTCGTGGACCAGGGCGGAGGCCATCTTCACGCGCTGGCGCATGCCCTTGGAGTACGTCTGGATCTTGCGGTCCTGCGCGTACTCCATCTCGACCGTGGCGAGCGCCTTCTGGGCCGCCTTGGCGCCGAGGCCGTGCAGCTCGGCGTTGGCGAGGACGAACTCCTTCCCGGTGAGGAAGTCGTACATCGCCTCGCGCTCGGGGACGACCCCGATGTGCCGGTAGATCTGCTCGTTGCGCCACACCGGTTGTCCGTCGAGCGTGACCGTGCCGGTGGAGGGGGCGAGGAAGCCGCCCATCATGTTGATGAGGGTGGACTTTCCGGCGCCGTTGGGGCCGAGCAGGCCCGTGACGCCGGGGCCGACGGTCATGGTGATGTCGTTGACGGCGACCACGTTGCCGAACCAGCGGGAGACGTGGTCGATGGAGAGCGTGGTCACAGTCCCACCTTCTTGTAGCGGCGCATCAGGAGGCCGTAGCTCGCGGCGATCAGGCCCACGGCGACCAGCACGTAGACGACGCCCTCGGAGCTGCTGGGGCCCACACCGCCGGGGAAGGCGGAGGTCGCGCCGAGGAACGCGGACTGCACCCCGTCGACGATCGTGATCGGCGAGAACAGCCCGATCCACGGCACGGCGTCGCTGCTGCCCTGCGCGTCGGCGATGGCCTGGAGGGTGGAGACGGCGCCGTAGGTGATGGTCAGCACGGCGATCACGGCCGCGATGCCGAAGCCGCGGCGCGGGGTGAAGGACGCGATGACCAGGCCGATGCCGGCGAACAGCAGTGAGAGCAGTGCCACGGAAACCAGTCCCTGCGCGAATCCCTTGGTCTGGTCGGCGAAGTCGAGCTTGGCCAGCAGTGCGCCCACGTAGAGCACGAGCAGGGGCGCCGCGGTCAGGATGAACAGCGCCGAGGCCAGCGCCGCGAACTTGGCGCGGACGTAGTCAGCGGTCTCGATGGGCCGCGAGAAGTACAGCGGCACGGTCTTGAAGCGCAGGTCGCGCGAGACGGACTGGGGTGCCTGCGAGGCGACGTACAGGCTGATGACCGCCTGCATGACGATCGCGTTGCGCGTGTAGTCCAGCGGCAGGGCGTTGGCCTTGGTGGCGACCGCGACGGCGACGATGATGGCCGCGGGCACGCACATCACCACGAACAGCAGCATCGGCAGCACCTTGGACTTGACCGAGCGGCCGAGGCCGTAGGAGCCGCGCAGGGACTGCGAGTACAGGGAGCGGCGGGCGTAGGCGCGGCCGAGGCGCGGGCCGTCGTAGTTGCGGTAGCCGATGTTGTGGATGCGGGTCTGGTCACCCGGTGCCGGGGCGGGTGTCCCCGTGGAGTGCTCAACCGCCATGGCCGACCGCCTCCTTCCGCTGTTCGCGCTCGTCGCTGCTGGTGAAGACCTCGGAGATGTGGTGCCGACGCTGCTCCATGCGCACCAGGCCGAGTCCGAGATCGGCGATCACGTCCCGGACCAGGTCGTAGGTCTCCTCGCCCTGGGCGGTGAGCAGCAGGATGTGGCCGGCGCCCGGCAGACCGCTGCCGTCCTCGACGCTCACCCCGCGCGCGTGCAGCGCGTCACGCACCGCGCGGGTGCCGTCCGGGTGTTCGTCGGTGTCGGTGACCTCGATCGCGAGGGTCGTGGTGGTCTGGGTGAAGTCGGTGGTGGAGCTGGAGCGCAGGAGCTTGCCGCCGTCGATGACGACGACGTGGTCGCAGGTGCGCTCCAGTTCGCCCAGCAGGTGCGAGGTGACCAGGACCGAGATGCCGAAGTCGGTGTGGATCCGGCGGATCAGGCCGAGCATCTCGTCGCGGCCGACCGGGTCGAGGCCGTTGGTCGGCTCGTCCAGGAAGACCAGCTGCGGGTCGTGCACGAGGGCCTGCGCGAGTTTCACGCGCTGCTTCATGCCGGTCGAATAGCCGCCGATGGGGCGGTAGCGCTCCTCGTACAGGCCGACGTGGCGCAGGGTGTCGGCGGTGCGTTCGCGCGCGGCGGTGGGCGGGAGGCCGGACATACGCGCCATGTGGACGACGAACTCGGTGGCCGAGACGTCCGGCGGCAGGCAGTCGTGCTCGGGCATGTAGCCGACCCGCTCGCGGATGTCGGCGCCCTTGGTGGCGACATCGAGTCCGAGCACTTCGGCGCGGCCCTCGGTGGCGGGGGACAGACCCAGCAGGATCTTGATCAGTGTGGACTTGCCGGCCCCGTTGGCTCCGACGAGTCCGGTCACACCGGGCCCGACGTCCACGGAGAGCCGGTCAAGCGCGGTCACCCGGGGGAACCGCTTGCTCAGGCTTTCGGTCGCGATCACAGTCACCCTTCGACGGTAGGGGCCGTGAACGTGGCGGTCGTCACTCCGCAGAGCTGTCTTCACATCAGCCTGGAGTATTACGGGCCCTTAGGGGAGCTGGTTCTCGGGGGTTACCACGGCCGTGGTAACCCCCGAGAGCCTCCCTATTGACGACTTCTCTAACAACTGCCAGATTCGCCGGATGACGTTGCTCAGGGGGGCGCGGGAGCGCCGGGTGCGGACCGGTGAAGTCGATGTGTGCGTGGCCGAGTTGGGGGACCCCCAGCGGCCGACGGTCGTGCTGGTGCACGGCTACCCCGACAGCAAGGAGGTGTGGTCCGAGGTGGCCGCGCGGCTCGCCGGTCACTTCCACGTGGTGGCGTACGACGTCCGCGGTCACGGCCGGTCCACGGCACCGCGCCCGCTGCGGGGCGGGTTCACGCTGGAGAAGCTGACGGACGACTTCCTGGCCGTTGTGGACGCGGTCAGCCCGGACCGGCCGGTGCACCTGGTCGGTCACGACTGGGGCTCGGTGCAGGCCTGGGAGTTCACCACCGTCAAGCGCACCGAGGGCCGTATCGCCTCCTTCACCTCGATGTCCGGGCCGTCCCTCGACCACTTCGGCCACTGGATCAACAGCCGCGTGCGACGTCCCACCCCGCGCCGGGTCGGCCAGCTCCTCGGGCAGGGCGCGCGGTCCTGGTACGTGTACCTGCTGCACACGCCCGTGCTGCCCGAGCTCGCCTGGCGCGGTCCGCTCGGCAGGCGCTGGCCGAGGATGCTGGAGCGCCTGGAGAAGGTGCCGGGCGACGGCTACCCGACCCCTTCGCTGCCCTCGGACGCGGCGCACGGGGCCTGGCTGTACCGGGACAACGTCCGGCCCCGGCTGCGCAGGCCACGTCCGGACGCGTACGCCCACGTGCCGGTGCAGATCATCACGCCTCTGGAGGACCGTTTCCTTTCGGAGCGGCTCGACGAGGGACTGGAGCGGTGGGTCCCGCACCTGAGCCGGCGGACGCTTCCGGCGGGGCACTGGATTCCGCGCACCCGCCCTGACCAGCTGGGGAACTGGATCACCGAGTTCGTGACGTCGGTCGAGGAGGGGCGGGCTCCGGTCGCGGCGAGCGGCAGGCACGCCGAGCGGTTCGGCGGGCGGCTCGTGCTGGTCACCGGGGCCGGGAGCGGCATCGGACGGGCGACGGCGCTCGCGTTCGCCCAGGCCGGAGCGCGCGTGGTGGCCGTCGACCGGAACGCCGAGGCGGCGGTGCGCACCGCCGAGTCCGCCCTCCGGGCGGGCGCCCCGGCGGCCTGGGCGGAGCCTGCCGACGTCTCCGACGAGCAGGCCATGGAGAAGCTCGCCGAGAAGGTCGGCAGCGAGTACGGCGTGGTGGACGTCCTCGTGAACAACGCCGGGATCGGACTGTCCGGTTCCTTCTTCGACACCACGCCCGAGGACTGGCAGAAGGTCCTCGACGTCAACCTGTGGGGCGTGATCCACGGCTGCCGGCTCTTCGGCCGGCGGATGGCCGAGCGCGGGCAGGGCGGCCACATCGTCAACGTGGCGTCGGCGGCGGCGTACCAGCCGTCCCGGGCTCTGCCCGCCTACAGCACCTCCAAGGCGGCCGTGCTGATGCTCAGCGAGTGCCTGCGCGCGGAGCTCGCCGGTCAGGGCATCGGTGTGACGGCGGTGTGCCCCGGCATCGTCAACACCGCCATCGCGTCCACGGCGCACTTCGCCGGGGTCGACGCCGGTGAGGAGAAGCGCCGCCGGCAGCGCGCCGCTCGTCTGTACGGGCTGCGGAACTACCCTCCGGAGAAGGTCGCCGCGGCGATTCTGCGGGCGGTGGCACGCAACGATGCGGTGGTGCCGGTGACGCCGGAGGCGCGGAGTGCGCGGGTGCTGGCGCGGTTCGCACCGGGGCTGCTGCGGGGCATCGCGCGGATGAAGCCTCCGGTCTGACGGCCCAAGGCCCCTGAAGTGAAGGCCAGTTGTCCACAGAATCGCCAATTCCCCTGTGGATAACACCACTTGGTTGTGGATCAAACCTCCGCACTGAAACTCGATCGCGTGATTCACGTCTCTCCCGCACCCTGGGGGCATGGACGAGAGACGCACCGTCAAGGTGTCGAAGTACCTGTCGAAACATCTGCGTCACCAGCCGGAACGGATCGGACTGGCCCTCGACGAAGGCGGCTGGGTCGAGATCGGCACCCTGATCGCCGCGGCCGCCATGCACGGTTTCCGGTTCACCCGCGAGGAGCTGGACCATGTCGTCGCCACCAACGACAAGCGGCGATTCGCCGTCGAGGGCACCCGGATCCGCGCCAGTCAGGGCCACAGTGTCGAGGTCGACCTGGGCCTGCCGCCGGCCACCCCGCCCGCGTACCTGTACCACGGCACCGTCGCCCGTCACCTGGACGCGATCCGGGCCGAGGGGCTCAGGCCGATGGACCGGCATGCCGTGCACCTCTCGCCCGACCGCGAGACGGCGACCCGGGTCGGTGCCCGCCGCGGCCGGCCGATCGTGCTGGCGGTGGACGCGACCGCCATGCATCGCGACGGCCATGTCTTCCATGTGAGCGCTAACGGCGTATGGCTGACCCAGGCCGTGCCGCCGCCGTATCTGCGCCTTCCCGAGCCGCGCTGACCTGCTGCGCACGATCCGCGACTCACAGTGAGTGTTTCACGTGAAACACGGGTGACCCCCGGGGGCTCCCTTACGCTCGATGCCATGAGTCTGCGTCTGAGCACCGTGATCCTCCCCTACCGCCGTTGGCACGAAGGCGGCCGTGCGGCCTGGACCCGTGCCGAGCAGCTCGGCTTCCACACCGCGTACACCTATGACCACCTGTCCTGGCGTACCTTCCGGGACGGCCCGTGGTTCGGCGCCGTGCCGACGCTCGCCGCCGCCGCGGCCACCACGGACCGGCTGAGGCTGGGCACACTGGTGACCTCGCCGAACTTCCGGCACCCGGTGACGCTCGCCAAGGAACTGATCTCCCTCGACGACATCTCCGGTGGACGGGTCACGCTGGGTATAGGCGCGGGCGGCACCGGATTCGACGCCACCGCGCTCGGCCAGGATCCGTGGACGCCGCGCGAGCGGGCCGACCGCTTCGCGGAGTTCGTCCCGCTGCTCGACCGGCTGCTCAGCGAGGACTCCGTGTCGTACGAGGGCGACTTCTACTCGGCCCACGAGGCACGGAACATCCCCGGCTGTGTGCAGCGCCCCAGGCTGCCGTTCGCGGTGGCCGCGACCGGGCCGCGCGGGCTGCGGCTGGCCGCCCGGCACGGTCAGGCGTGGGTGACCACCGGCGACCCCAAGCTGTTCGAGAACGGCACCCCTGAGCAGTCGCTTCAGGCCATTCGCGGGCAAGCGGAGAGGCTCGCCGACATCTGCGCCGAGATCGGCCGGGACATGACCGGCCTCGACAAGGTCCTGCTCACCGGTTTCACCCCGGACCGCAGCGCCCCGCTCCAGTCCCTGGACGCCTTCGTCGACTTCGCCGGGCGGCACGCCGAGCTCGGCTTCACGGAGCTCGTGGTCCACTGGCCCATTCCCGACTCGAACTTCGCGGCGGACGACAAGGTCTTCGAGCAGATCGCCATGGAGGCCCCGGCGCAACTGCGCTGAGGACCTGCGGGCGGCTTCCCCGGGAGAGCCCAGGTGAGGGCGGTATCCACTCACCTGGGCGGACTCCCGCACGGCCGTGCAGGCATATGCGGGACAATGGCCCGGTGACCTCAGCGACCCGAGAGCCCGAGACCGCGGCCGAGACCCTCCCGCCGCGGCTGATCGCCACCGACCTCGACGGCACCCTGCTGCGCGACGACAAGTCGGTGTCCCCCCGTACGGTCGCCGCGCTGGCCGCCGCCGAGGAGGCGGGCATCGAGGTCTTCTTCGTCACCGGCCGCCCGGCCCGCTGGATGGACGTCGTCAGCGACCACGTCCACGGGCACGGCCTGGCGATCTGCGGCAACGGCGCGGCCGTGGTCGACCTGCACGGCGGCCCCGGCGCCCACCGGTTCGTCAAGGTGCGCGAGCTGGCACGGAAAAACGCCCTGGACGCCGTACGGCTGCTGCGCGAGGCGGCGCCGGGCACGGTGTACGCGGTGGAGCAGACGTACGGCTTCTACCAGGAGCCGGCCTATCCGAAGCTGCACATGGAGATCCCCGACAGCCTCGCTCCGGCCGAGGAGCTGCTGTCGGCGGACCACCGGGCGGCCGGCGAGCCGGTGCTGAAGATCCTCGCCTACCACCCCGACCTGGATCCCGACGCCTTCCTGACCCTGGCCCGGCTCGCCATCGGCGACCGTGCCGGCGTGACCCGCTCCAGCCCCAGCGCACTGCTGGAGATCAGCGGTCCCGGGGTGTCCAAGGCCAGCACGCTCGCCCTGTGCTGTGCCGAGCGCGGCATCTCGCACGAGCAGGTCGTCGCCTTCGGTGACATGCCCAACGACGTGGAGATGCTGACCTGGGCGGGCCGGTCGTACGCGATGGGCAACGCCCACCCGGACGTGATCGCCGCGGCCTCGGGGCAGACGGTCGCGAACAACGAGGACGGCGTGGCGATCGTGATCGAGCGGCTGCTGGAGGAGCTTCCCTAGCCTTCGCAAGCCGTCGCACGGCTGCCTCAGAGGGTCACCCCTCGTTCCTCCAGCCACGACACCGGGTTCACCGCGGAGCCCATCTCCGGGGTGATCCGGGTCTCGAAGTGCAGGTGCGGGCCGGTGGAGTTGGCGGTGGTGCCCGACTGGCCGATCCACCGGCCGGGGGTGACGTACTCGCCCTGGTCGACCGCGACGGACGCGAGATGGGCGTACTGCGTGTAGTAGCCGCCCGGGTGCTTGAGCACGATCTCGATGCCGAAGGCCCCGCCGCAGGACACCCTCTCGACCCGGCCCGTGCCCACGGCCCGCACCGGTGTGCCGATCGGCACCGCGAAGTCCTGCCCCGTGTGCCGGCTCGCCCAGCGCGACCCGCCGCTGCCGTACGACGCGGACAGCTCGTACGTCTCCACCGGCGTGACCCACGCGGTGGTGAACCTCGTCTCCGGCTGGTCGAGCCGGACCGCACCTCGGCATGCCCCGGCTGCGACCGAGGCGTCCGCCTGCCTCTGGAGCCGTGTGCGTGCCGTCTCGAGTTTTCGCTCGATGCCCGCCTTCAGACGGGCGAGTTGGCTGTTCCGCCGGTCCAGCGCCTGCCACTGGGCCGCGGCCCTGGCCTCGTCCGCGGCGAGCCGGGTCTCGGCGCGACGGCTCTTGGCGATCGCGTTGTTCACGGCGAGGTCCGCCTGGGAAAAGGCGTGCTGACCGCGCATCAGGTCCTCGGGGCTGTCGGCGAGGATCATCTGCGCGGCCACCGGCAGCCCACCGCTGCCGCGGTACTGGGCGCGGGCGATCCGGCCGAGGTCCTCGTGCAGGCCGGCGATGTGCCGCCGCTGGCGGTCCAGCAGCTTCTCCGCCCGCTGGGCCCGGGCCCGTTGCCCCTCGGCCTCCTTGCGCCCCTTCTCGTACTGCCGCGTCGCGACCGCGGCCTCCTCGTACAGCCGCGCCACCTCGGCGCTGAGCCCCGAGCCCCCCGCACCGCCGCTCCCGGGCCGCCTCTCCGCCGCGGTGGGCCGGGCCGCCAGGACGGCCAGGGCGCACAGCAGAACCGGAACGAGCAGCCGATGACGGCGGTATGAGCGCATGTCAGTGATCGTCGCCCGGCCCCGGCGACCCGGTCCTGTTCACGTCGTACGGCTGGGGGACCGGGGTGCCCCGAATGGATCAGTGCGCGCGAGCCGCCCCGGCGGGGGCTTCGGCGCGAGGTGCTCCCGCACCGCCACCGGACCGACGCCGGGATTTCGGACCGCTACCGCGCTCCCGCCAGTTCCTCCGACGCCGCCTCCCGCGCCGCCATCTCCCGAAGCGGCCCGTCCGCCGCCACGAGCTCCGCGTACGCCCCGCGCTGCGCCACACGTCCCTGGTCCAGCACGATCACCTCGTCGACCGCGTCCAGACCCGCCAGCCGGTGCGTGATGAGCAGCGTCGTACGGCCCTCGGTGGCGGCCAGCAGGTCGGCGGTGAGCGCGTCGGCGGTCGGCAGGTCGAGGTGCTCGGCGGGCTCGTCGAGCACCAGGACGGGAAAGTCGGCGAGCAGCGCGCGGGCCAGCGCGAGCCGCTGCCGCTGCCCTCCGGACAGCCGGGCCCCGTGCTCACCGACGAGCGTGTCGAGCCCGTCGGGCAGACTGTCTGCCCAGTCCAGCAGCCGGGCCCGGCCCAGCGCGGCACGCAGCGCGTCCTCGGTGGCGTCCTTCCTCGCGAGCAGCAGGTTCTCGCGTAGCGAGCTGTCGAAGAGGTGCGCGTCCTGCGCGCACAGCCCGACGAGCCTGCGTACGTCGTCACCGTCCAGCGCGTACGCGTCCACACCGGCCAGCGTGTACGAGCCCGCGTCCGTGTCGAGGAAGCGCAGCAGCACCTGCGCCAGGGTCGTCTTGCCGGAGCCGGAGGGCCCGACCACGGCGACCCGGCGACCCTCCTCGAGGGTCAGGTCCAGTCCGGCGAGTGCGTCCCGGTCCTGCCCGGCGTACCGGGCGGCCAGTCCCTTGAGCGCCACCGGGAACGGCGACACGGGCGCCTGCCGGGGCCGCTCCGGCTCCCGCACCGGCTCCGGGGCGTCCAGCACCTCGTACACCCGCTCGGCGCTCCGGCGTACTCGCTGCCGGTACCGCACGGCGAGCGGCAGCCCGAGCACGGCCTCGAAGGCGGCCAGCGGGGTGAGGACGACCACGGCCATGGCCACGCCGTCCAGCCGCCCGGCGGCGACCGCCTGCGCGCCGACCAGGGCGGCGGCGGTGACCGTCAGGCCGGAGATCAGCGCAGTGAGCCCGTCGCCGAGCGCCGTGGCGGTGGCCGCCCGCGAGGCGATCCGGGTGAGCGCTCCGTCGGCCTCGCGGGCCTGGGCGGTCCGCGCGGGCAGGGCACCGGCGACGGTCAGTTCCGCGGTGCCGGTGAGCAGATCGGCCACCCGCGTCGCGAGCACACCTCGGGCGGGTGCCAGCCTGTGTTCGGCCCGGCGGGCGATCGCACCGGTGACCAGGGGCACGCCCAAACCCGCCGCCAGCAGTCCGGCCGCGAGCACGGCACCGGCCTCCGGCAGCAGCCACGCCGTGAAGCCGACCGACGCGGCCGACACGACGACCGCCGCCCCGGCCGGCAGCAGCCACCGCAGCCAGTAGTCCTGCAACGCGTCCACGTCCGCGACCAGCCGGGAGAGCAGGTCGCCCCGGCGGGCCCGGCGCAGACCGGCGGGCGCCAGCCGCTCCAGCCTGCGGAACACGGCGACCCTGGTGTCCGCCAGCATCCGCAGCACGGCGTCGTGCGAGACGAGCCGCTCGGCGTACCGGAACACGGCCCGTCCGATCCCGAAGGCCCGCGTGGCCGTCACGGCCACCATCAGATACAGCACGGGCGGCTGCTGCGAGGCCCGCGAGATCAGCCACCCGGACGTGGCCATGAGCCCGACGGCACTCCCGAGCGCGAGACTGCCGAGCAGCAGCGCGAGTCCCAGGCGCCCCCGCCGGGGGCCGGACATGGCGCGAACCCGGGCGAGAACGCCCCCTGAGGCAGGCTGCTGGAGCGAGCCGGCCGGAGCGGGCTGCTCGGCCTCGGCAGAAGCGGTCCCGGCCTCCGTCCCTTGGACGGCAGGGCGCGCCACAGGCGCGGCCGTGGGCTCGGGCTCCGTCAGCCGCACCACCCGGTCCGCCACCCCCAGCAGCGCCGGCCGGTGCACCACCAGGAGCACGGTCCGACCGGCCGCCAGCCGCCGCACCGCCGCCACGACCTCCGCCTCGGTGGCCCCGTCCAGCGCGGCCGTCGGCTCGTCGAGCAGCAGCACCGGCCGGTCCGCGAGGAAGGCCCGGGCCAGCGCGAGCCGCTGCCGCTGTCCGGCGGACAGTCCGGCCCCGTCCTCGCCGAGCACGGTGTCCAGGCCCTCGGGCAGAGCGTCGACGAACTCCAGCGCCCCGGCGTCGCGCAGCGCCCGGCGTACGGTGTCGTCGGCGGCGTCGGGCCGCGCCAGTCGTACGTTCTCGGCGATCGTCCCGGCGTACAGGTGGGGCCGCTGCGGCACCCACGCGACCCGGGAACGCCACTGCTCCAGGTCGGCGTCGGCGAGGTCGACTCCCCCGACCCGCACCCGTCCCTCGGCGGGGGGCACGAACCCGAGCAGGAGGTGCAGCAGCGTCGACTTGCCAGCACCGCTCGGCCCGACCAGCGCGACCGTCTCCCCGGGAGCCACGGCGAAGGACACGTCCGACACGGCGTCCGCGGACCGCCCCGGGTACCGGACGGTCACGCCCTCGAAGGCCACCCCAGCCGCCGGCACGGCCCGGGAGCCGGACACCGGCAGGGGCGTCTCCAGGACGCCGAAGATCTCCTCGGCGGCGGCGAGCCCCTCCGCCGCCGCGTGGTACTGCGCCCCGACCTGCCGCAACGGCAGATACGCCTCCGGCGCCAGGATCAGGATGACCAGGCCGATGTACAGATCCATCTCACCGTGCACCAGCCGCATGCCGATCGTCACGGCGACCAGCGCCACCGAGATCGTCGCGAGCAGCTCCAGCGCGAACGACGAGATGAACGCGATCCGCAGCGTCCGCATTGTCGCCCGCCGGTACTCGCCGGTGATCCGCCGGATCGACTCGGCCTGCGCCTTGGCACGGCCGAAGACCTTGAGCGTCGGCAGCCCCGCGACGACGTCCAGGAAGTGACCGGAGAGCCGGGAGAGCAGCCGCCACTGCCGGTCCATCCGAGACTGGGTGGCCCAGCCGATCAGCACCATGAAGACCGGGATGAGCGGCAGGGTGCCGATGATGATGGCCGCGGAGACCCAGTCCTCGGTGACGATCCGAGCCAGCACCGCGACCGGCACGACCACCGCGAGACCCAGCTGCGGCAGATACCGCGAGAAGTAGTCGTCGAGGGCGTCGACACCCCGGGTGGCGAGGGCGACCAGCGAACCCGTCCGCTGACCGCTCAGCCACCCGGGCCCCAGCCGCACGGAACGCTCCAGCAGCCGGCCCCGCAGTTCGGACTTCACCGCCGCGCTCGCCCGGTGCGCGGCGAGCTCGGTGAGCCAGCCGACCAGCGCCCGCCCGGCCGCGACGGCGGCCAACCACAGCAGGGGAGTGCCGAGGTCGGCCACCGACATGCGGTGCTGGAACGCGCCGACCACCACGTCGGCGATGAGCATCGCCTGTGCGATGACCAGTCCCGCCCCGACGGCGCCCAGGGCGACGACCGCCACCAGGAAGAGCCGGGTGGCACGGGCGTACCGGAGCAGACGCGGATCGATCGGTTTCACGTGAAACACACCTCAGTGCACGGGCTCGGCGATGTGCTGCGTACCGATGCGCTTACGGAACACCCAGTACGTCCAGCCCTGGTAGAGCATCACGACCGGAGTGGCGATCGCCGCGCACCACGTCATGATCTTCAGCGTGTACGGGCTGGACGAGGCGTTGGTGACCGTCAGGCTCCAGTCCGGGTTCAGCGTCGACGGCATGACGTTCGGGAACAGCGTCAGGAAGAGCATCGCCACCGTGGCCACGATGGTGAGCCCCGACAGGGCGAACGCCCAGCCCTCACGCCCCGCCCGGGCCGCGACGAGCGCGACGACGAGCGACGCCACGGCCACGACCACCGCGACGAGCGACGCCCCGTCGCCCCGATCGGCCTGGGTCCACAGCAGGAAGGCGAGGGCCAGCACAGCGGTCAGCGCTCCGACGCGCAGTGCCAGCTTCCGCGCCCGCTCCCGGATGTCCCCCACGGTCTTGAGCCCGACGAACACCGTCCCGTGGAAGGTGAACAGCGCCAGGGTGACCAGACCGCCCAGCAGCGCGTACGGGTTGAGCAGGTCCAGGACGCCACCGGCGTAGTTGAAGTCCCTGTCGATCTTCACGCCTCGCACGATGTTGCCGAAGGCCACACCCCACAGGAACGCGGGGATCAGCGAGGTCCAGAAGATCGCCGTCTCCCAGTTGCGCTGCCAGCTCTCCTCGGGCCGCTTGGCGCGGTACTCGAAGGCCACACCCCGGACGATCAGGCAGACCAGGATGAGCAGCAGGGGCAGGTAGAAGCCGGAGAAGAGCGTCGCGTACCACTCGGGGAAGGCGGCGAAGGTGGCACCGCCCGCCGACAGCAGCCACACCTCGTTGCCGTCCCAGACGGGGCCGATGGTGTTGATCAGTACCCGCTTCTCGGGCCGGTTGCGGGCGAGTAGCTTCGTGAGCACACCGACCCCGAAGTCGAAGCCCTCCAGGAAGAAGTAGCCGGTCCACAGGACGGCGATCAGGACGAACCAGACGTCGTGCAGTTCCATGACTGTGCAGCTCCCTCGGCCTAGTAGGAGAAGGCCATCGGCTTGTCGGCGTCACGGGAGTCGCCGCCGATCTTCGTGGGCGGGTTGAGGTCGGCCTCGGTGAGCTCGGGCGGGCCCGCCTTGACGTACTTGACCAGCAACTTGACCTCGACGACGGCGAGGATCGCGTACAGCGTGGTGAAGACGATCATCGACGTGAGGACCTCGGCCTGGGAGACACCGGGGGAGACCGCGTCACGCGTCTGGAACAGCCCGTAGACGACCCACGGCTGGCGGCCCATCTCGGTGAAGATCCAGCCCCAGGAGTTGGCGATCAGCGGGAAGCCCAGCGTCAGGATCGCCATGCGCCAGTACCACTTGGTGAGGGTCGGACCGAGCGCCTTCTTCGGCAGCAGCACGAGATGCGGCACCTCGTCGTCGCCCACCCGCAGATGCTGCGGCAGCATGAACTTCTTGCGGGTCAGCCAGAGCCCGGCCATGCCGAGGGCGAAGGACGTCATACCGAAGCCGATCATCCACCGGAAGCCCCAGTAGGCGACGGGGATGTTGGGCCGGTAGTCGCCGGGCCCGTACTTCTCCTGCTCGGCCTTGTTGACGTCGTTGATGCCGGGCACGTACGAGGTGAAGTCGTCCTTGGCGAGGAAGGACAGCAGGCCGGGGATCTCGATGGCGACCTTGTTGTGTCCCTTGTCGACGTCACCGACGGCGAAGACCGAGAAGGGCGCCGGCTTCTCGCCGTCCCACAGCGCCTCGGCCGCGGCCATCTTCATGGGCTGCTGCTCGTACATGATCTTGCCGAGCACGTCGCCGCTGATCGCGGTGAGCATGCCGCCGATGACGACGGTGACCAGGCCGAGCCGCAGTGAGGTCTTCATCACCGGCACGTGCTTCTTGCGGACCAGGTGGAAGGCGGCGATGCCGACCATGAAGGCGCCGCCGGTCAGGAAGGCCGCGGAGAGCGTGTGGAAGGCCTGGGCCAGGGCGGTGTTCTGGGTGAGTACCAGCCAGAAGTCGGTGAGCTCGGCCCGCCCCTTGGCCCCGTTGATCCGGTAGCCGACCGGGTGCTGCATCCAGGAGTTGGCCGCGAGGATGAAGTACGCCGACAGGATCGTGCCGATCGAGACCATCCATATGCAGGCCAGGTGGATCTTCTTGGGCAGCTTGTCCCAGCCGAAGATCCACAGGCCGATGAAGGTGGACTCGAAGAAGAAGGCGATCAGAGCTTCGAACGCGAGCGGCGCCCCGAAGACGTCACCGACGAAGCGCGAGTAGTCCGACCAGTTCATGCCGAACTGGAACTCCTGCACGATGCCGGTGACCACACCCATCGCGATGTTGATCAGGAAGAGCTTGCCCCAGAACTTCGTCGCCCGGAGGTACTTCTCCTTCTCCGTCCGCACCCAGGCGGTCTGCAGTCCGGCCGTGATCGCGGCCAGCGAGATCGTCAGGGGGACGAACAGAAAGTGATAGACGGTGGTGATGCCGAACTGCCATCGCGCCAGCGTCTCCGGCGCCAAAGCCAGGTCCACGTCGCCGCTCCTTACAACCGCTTGTGAAAGCGTTCACATTCACAAGCCATTATGCAGCACGCACTTTCGAGCGCGTAAGGGGGTCCCCCGTCCCAGTCAACCCCTCGGCCCGAACTTCAACACATCGTTGAGTGCACGTGCCCGCGCGGCGCCGAACTCGTCCGGCGCCCGACCTGGCGTGCAGAGCCCTCGCGAAGCTCTACAGCTCCTTGCGGAACCCTTCCGCCACCTTCAGGAAGATGTCGTTCGCCTCGGTCTCCCCGACCGTCACCCGCACACCCTCGCCCGGGAACGGCCGGATCACCACGCCCGCCTGCTCGCACGCCTGCGCGAACGCGACCGTACTCTCCCCCAGCCTCAGCCACACGAAGTTGGCCTGGGTCTCGGGCACCGTCCAGCCCTGAGCGCGCAGCCCGTCGACCACGCGCGTGCGCTCGCACACCAGTGATCCGACCCGCCCGAACAGTTCGTCCTCGGCACGCAGCGAGGCGATCGCCGCCTCCTGCGCGAGCTGGCTCACACCGAACGGCACCGCCGTCTTGCGCAGCGCCGCGGCCACCGGCTCATGGGCGATGGCGAACCCCACGCGCAGACCGGCGAGGCCGTACGCCTTGGAGAAGGTCCGCAGGACGCAGACGTTGGGACGGTCGCGGTAGAGCTCCACACCGTCCGGCACCTCGAGGTCGCGGATGAACTCGCGGTAGGCCTCGTCGAGCACCACCAGCACGTCTCCGGGCACCCGGTCGAGGAAGCGCTCCAGCTCCGCCCGCCGCACCACCGTGCCGGTCGGGTTGTTGGGGTTGCAGACGAAGATCAGCCGGGTCCGGTCGGTGATCGCGTCGGCCATCGCGTCGAGGTCGTGCACATCACCGGACGTCAGCGGCACCTGCACCGACGTCGCGCCACTGATCTGCGTGATGATCGGGTACGCCTCGAAGGACCGCCAGGCGTAGATCACCTCGTCGCCGGGACCGGAGGTGGCCTGGATCAGCTGCTGGGCGACCCCGACCGAACCGGTGCCGGTGGCCAGGTGGGCGAGGGGCACCCCGAACCGCTCGGACAGCTCGTCCATCAGCGCCGTACAGGCCATGTCCGGGTAGCGGTTGAAGTTGCAGGCCGTCGCCGTCACGGTCTCCATCACACCCGGTAGCGGCGGATAGGGGTTCTCGTTGGAGGACAGCTTGTAGGCCACCGGCCCGCCGGCCGCTGCGGGCTTGCCCGGCTTGTAGGTGGGGATACCCTCCAGCTCGGCACGCAGCTTCGGGCTCGTCTCGCTCACCGCAGTCCTCCTCGCGAAGACCGGCGGCCCATGACCGCCGCCGACATCCAATACTCCTCACCTTATGAGGATTCGGCGCCGCTGCGTATAGCCGCAGCGGACCCGCGAGCACCGGCCTCCCGTATCCCCTGGGCATCAGGGGCATCGCTGCACGAAGGCGTACGAATACGGGGGCGCGCCTCACATATATCTACGCGCCGGTGGTGTACGCCGTGGCGCGCATCCCCCGTGCAGGTGAGTTGAGACCTCTTCGCAACATCGACCCCTTGGCAGGCCCGCACGCGCCGACACGTCACGTACTGCCATGGGAGCGCTCAACCCCCTTGGTTTCCAAAGCAATTGGGGTTAAATGATCATGCAGAAACGTGCCTGTCAACGCGTGCATATGCGTCCGCACTACCCCACCGCATGAGCCCTACTATCGGCTCGCCATGACAGCAGCAGGGAAGCACCAGGTGAGCCGCGCGGAAACCTCACGCCGAGGCAGCAGGCCGGGTCGGGCGGGTATCAGAGACGTGGCCGCCGCCGCCGGAGTCTCCATCACGACCGTCTCCGACGCCCTCAACGGCAAGGGCCGGCTCCCGGACGCCACCCGGCGCCATGTCCGCGAGGTCGCCGACCGGCTGGGCTACCGCCCCTCGGCCGCCGCCCGGACCCTCCGTACCGGCAAGTCGGGACTCATCGGCCTGACCGTGACCACGTACGGGGATGAACCTTTCACCTTCACCGAGTTCGCGTACTTCGCCGAGATGGCGCGAGCCGCCACCTCCGCCGCGCTGGCCCGCGGCTACGCCCTGGTCATCCTCCCCGCGACCTCGCGCCACGACGTGTGGTCGAACGTCGCCCTGGACGGCACGGTCGTCATCGACCCCTCCGACCAGGACCCGGTCGTCAGCGAACTCGTCCGCCAAGGGCTGCCCGTCGTCTCCGACGGCCGCCCGGCCGGCTCGCTGCCGGTCACGGCCTGGGTCGACAACGACCACGAGGCCGCCGTCCTCGGCATCCTCGACCACCTGGCCGCCGCCGGCGCCCGCCGCATCGGCCTGCTCACCGGCACGACCACGGACACCTACACCCACCTGTCGACCACCGCGTACCTGCGCTGGTGCGAGCGCGTCGGCCAGGACCCGGTGTACGAGGCCTACCCGGCACACGATCCGTGCGCAGGCGCCGTCGCCGCCGACCGGCTCCTCGCCCGCCCCGACCGGCCCGACGCCGTCTACGGGCTGTTCGACCCGAACGGCACCGACCTGCTCGCCGCCGCCCGCCGCTACGGCCTGCGCGTACCGGACGACCTGCTGCTGGTCTGTTGCAGCGAGTCCACCGTGTACGCCAACACCGAGCCGCCCATCACCACGCTCTCCCTTAAGCCCCGCCGCATCGGCACGGCGGTGGTGCAGCTCCTGATCGACGCCATCGAGGGAGTGGAGTCGGACCACCCGGTCGAGCAGGTGATACCGACGGAGCTGATCGTGCGCACCTCGTCCCAGCGACGCTCGCCGCGCACGACGGTCAGCCCGCCGCGGTCACCCGAGCAGACGTAGGCCCCCTCCCGGGGCCGGGGGACAGGCGTCCCCTGGGGAGAAACGGGGCCGGTCCCCCGCAGAGAAGGGATCGTTCTCGCGAAGAGAAGGAGAGCGAGGACGGTCACACGGTGGTCAAAGCCCGGTCCAATCGGGGCGAAAGCCGCGGTGAACTGGACTCTTGCTCTGATTCACCACCCCTGGGTCATCACATGGCGCGATCCGCATTCCTATGATGGGCCCACGACACCCACGGGCCGCTACGACCAGGCAGTCCGATGCGGTGCAGATGCGGCTGATGGTGGAGGGGTCGATGACTCAGGGGGCCGGTCAGGGACCCGAGGCGGAGCGGACGGCGACGTTGCGCGACTTCCGGGTGCCCGCGTACGTCCACGAGACCGGTCCGTACGTCCAGAGCGCCCACCCCGGCGACGTCGCGCCGCCGCCCGCGGAGACCTACCCGGAGGGGTACACGCCGACCGAGCGTGACCTCCCCGTCATCAACCGGGGTGACACTGTCCAGGTGACCGTAGACCCCGAGACCACCGCCGCCCCGCAGCCGAACACCGGCCAGGGACCGCTGTACGTCGTGGGCGACGTGCACGGCTACCTCGACGAGCTGGTGGCCGCCCTCCAGGAGAAGGGCCTGCTCGACGCCGCCGGCAACTGGTGCGCGGGCACCGCCCGGCTGTGGTTCCTCGGCGACTTCACCGACCGCGGCCCGGACGGCATCGGCGTCATCGACCTGGTGATGCGGCTGTCCGCCGAGGCCGCCGCGGCCGGCGGCTACTGCAAGGCCCTCATGGGCAACCACGAGCTGCTGCTGATCGGCGCCAAGCGGTTCGGCGACACCCCGGTCAACTCCGGCGCGGGCACCGCGACCTTCCAGGCGGCCTGGCTGCTCAACGGCGGCCAGAAGACCGACATGGACCGCCTCCAGGACCACCACCTGCAGTGGATGTCCCGCCTCGACGCCGTCGAGGAGGTCGACGGCCACCTGCTCGTGCACTCCGACACCACCGCCTACCTCGACTACGGCCGCTCCATCGAAGAGGTCAACGACACCGTCCGCGAGACGATCACCCGTAACGACGCGGACGAGGTCTGGGACCTGTTCCGCAAGTTCACCAAGCGGTTCTCCTTCCGCGACGAAGGCGGCGCGGACGCCGTCCGCTCCCTGCTCGATACGTACGGGGGCACCCGCATCGTTCACGGGCACAGCCCGATCCCCTATCTGCTGGGCGAGGTCGGCTCCGAGGACGACGAGGACAGCAGCGACCCGGTCATCGAGGGGCCGCACGTCTACGCCGACGGACTCGCCATCGCCATGGACGGCGGCGTGACCATGGCCGGAAAGCTGCTGGTCCAGCAACTCCCGCTGGCTACGTGAACGTTCACCGGGCAGGCGTTCCCCGTCACAGGACCGGACCTGTGAGGGGCCAATTTCGGTAAACCCCCTGTCACCGCCCACCTCCACGGCTCTACCATCGGCTTATCCGTAGCAGGCTCCCCTCCGTTTCTGCCCGACGGCTCGTCAGCATGCCGAGCCCCAAGCCCTACGGAGCATCGGGGGATGCACATGAACAGCGTTCCGCAGCACCTGCTGAGCGAGGACCGCCAGGAATACGAGCGGATCCTCGATGAGGCGCTGCGCTCCGCACCACAGCGTCCGGAACTCGCCGCCGCCGGACAGCGGCTCAACTCCGAACAACTGCGCACCATGGCGCTGAACGCCACCGCGATCATCACGGCGGCCGCGTCGACCGAGTACCAGCACTACGTCAAGGTCCGCGACGAACTGCGCCAGCCGGTGCGGACCGGCCAACCGGCCGTGCGCGAGCCCGGCTCCTCCCAGCCGGACACGGGCGCCGCGGGATTCGCCGCGACCATGGGAGAGGTGGCCGCCGAGACCGCCGGCGCGGGCGCCGTCGCCGTCGTCGCCGTACTCGCGCCCGTCCTGGCCGGCACCGCCGCCGCGATCTTCCTGCTCGTCGGCTACATCCTGCGGATACTCAACCCCGAGCAGGCGTTCGCCCGGACCATGCTCACCACGGGCTGGGTGTTCGGTGCCGTGACCGCGATCGCGATCCTCGTCGCCGCCGTGGGTCTGCTGCTCACCGCCCTGCGCAACAAGCCGACGGCCGAGAGCGGTCCGTACGTCGAGCTGCAGGGGGAGGTGGACAGGGCCAGGGAGGCCTGGCGGGAGGCACTGCTGGAGCGGGGCGTCCTGCCCTTCTTCCGGGAAGCCCTCATCGACCCGGACGGGGCGGCCGCCCTGCACCACCCGTCCTCGTCCACACCGGTCAGCCGTATGCCGCACCTCGGATACGACCGCCCGGGTTTCACCAGCCCGGAGGAGGGCCGGCGCGGCTCGCGGCCCAGCTTCAGCAGCCCGGACTACAGCAGCCCGGACTTCGGAGGACCGGAGCACCAGCCGGAGTAGCCGGGGGCCACCGGCCCCCGGCCCCGGTGTGTGCGCCGGCGTCAGTCCGCGATCGGCAGGTACACGCGGTTCCCGCTCGCCGCGAACTCCTTCGACTTCTGGGCCATGCCCTCCTCGATCTCGCTCCGGCTGCCGCCGTGTTCACGGCGGATGTCCTGCGAGATCTTCATGCTGCAGAACTTGGGCCCGCACATCGAGCAGAAGTGAGCCGTCTTGGCGGGCTCCGCGGGCAGGGTCTCGTCGTGGAACTCCCGTGCCGTGTCCGGGTCGAGGGCGAGGTTGAACTGGTCCTCCCACCGGAACTCGAAGCGGGCGTCGGACAGCGCGTCGTCCCATTCCTGGGCGCCCGGGTGTCCCTTGGCGAGGTCGGCCGCGTGAGCGGCGATCTTGTAGGTGATGACGCCGGTCTTGACGTCGTCACGGTTCGGCAGGCCCAGGTGCTCCTTGGGCGTGACGTAACACAGCATCGCCGTGCCCCACCAGGCGATCATCGCGGCGCCGATGCCGGAGGTGATGTGGTCGTACGCCGGTGCGACGTCGGTGGTCAGCGGGCCGAGCGTATAGAACGGAGCTTCATCGCAGATCTCCTGCTGAAGGTCGATGTTCTCCTTGATCTTGTGCATCGGGACGTGGCCCGGGCCCTCGATCATGGTCTGTACGTTGAAACGCTTGGCGATCGTGTTGAGTTCCCCGAGCGTCCTCAACTCCGCGAACTGCGCCTCGTCGTTGGCGTCCGCGATCGAGCCGGGCCGCAGGCCGTCACCGAGCGAGTAGGTGACGTCGTACGCGGCGAGGATCTCGCAGAGCTCCTCGAAGTTCTCGTACAGGAACGACTCCTTGTGGTGCGCGAGGCACCAGGCGGCCATGATCGAGCCGCCGCGCGAGACGATGCCGGTCTTGCGGTTCGCCGTCAGCGGCACGTATGCCAGACGCACACCCGCGTGGACCGTCATGTAGTCCACGCCCTGCTCGGCCTGCTCGATGACCGTGTCCTTGTAGATGTCCCAGGTCAGCTCTTCGGCGCGGCCGTCGACCTTCTCCAGGGCCTGGTAGAGCGGCACGGTGCCGATGGGGACGGGGGAGTTGCGCAGCACCCACTCACGCGTGGTGTGGATGTTGCGGCCGGTGGACAGGTCCATGACCGTGTCGGCGCCCCAGCGGGTCGCCCAGGTCATCTTCTCGACCTCCTCCTCGATGGAGGACGTCACCGCCGAATTGCCGATGTTGGCGTTGACCTTCACCAGGAACCGCTTGCCGATGATCATCGGCTCGATCTCCGGGTGGTTGACGTTGGCCGGCAGCACGGCCCGGCCCGCGGCGATCTCGTCGCGGACCACTTCGGGCGAAACGTTCTCCCGGATGGCCACATACTCCATCTCGGGCGTGATCTCGCCCCGGCGGGCGTACGCGAGCTGCGTGACCGCCTTGCCGTCCCTGCTGCGGCGCGGCAGGCGTGGCCGACCGGGGAAGACCGCGTCGAGGTTGCGGAGGCCGCCGCGCGGCGCAGTGTGCTTGATGCCGTCGTCCTCGGGACGGACGGGGCGGCCCGCGTACTCCTCGGTGTCGCCGCGGGCGATGATCCAGTTCTCGCGCAGCGGCGACAGGCCCCTGCGGACGTCGGTGTCGACGAGTGGATCGGTGTACGGGCCCGACGTGTCGTACAGCGTGACCGACTGGCCGTTGGTGAGATGCACCTGACGGACCGGCACCCGCAGGTCGGGGCGGGTGCCCTCGACGTACGCCTTGTGCCAGCCGATGGACTTCCCGGCCTCCTCGGACTGTGCGTCCTGAACGGAGGCAGGCGTGCGTGCGTCCTCGTTGGTCATGAGACCTACTCCCTACGCCGGCATTACCCGGTAACAGGTTCGGCGGTCGACGCAGCGGCTTCCGTCTGCCGACGTTTCGTGTGCAACATCACTCGACTTCGGTGATGTTTCATGTGAAACATCGCTGGGACGGAGGTCAGCGCCCTCTCAGCCCGGTGCTCCGAGCTCCCGCGTGTACAAAAGGTGCCTCCACGCTAGCGGCAATTCTGGCGCGGTGAACAGAGGGCCCCCCTGGTTCTTGCGATGATCGGTCGGTGACCACGACGCAGCGTCCCCCGTACCCACCGCCCGAGCCGCCCCGCGGATCCGGCGCCGGCTTCGGCAACGGCCGTGGAGGCGACCGCGATTTCCCGGCCGGGGCCGGCGCCTGGCAAGGTGCCGGCGGCGGCGAGGGCTACGGCGCGGGTGACGGTCCCGGCGGAGGACACGGGCCGGGGCACGGCCACGCCCAGGGTCACGGCCACGCCCCGGGTCACGGTCACGGTCACGGTCACGGTGGGAACGACGGACCGGGGAGCAACGAGCCCGGCGGAGGTGACGGTCACGGCCGGGGCGGAGGCGACGGGCACGGTCATGGGTCCGGCTCCGCGCCCGGTGGCGGACACGGGCACTCGCACAACCACGGCCCGGCCACGCCCGTCTCCATGCATCTACGCAAGATCATCGCGGCGGTACTGATCCCGTTCGGCGCGGCGGTGCTGATCGGTCTCGCCGTGCTGTGGCCGGGTGGCGCTCCCCCGCACGACGAGCGTACCGGCGTCGGCTTCGACCGGCAGACCCAGGACGCCTCGGTCACCAAGGTCGTGGAGATCAGCTGCAAGGCGGCCGGCGCCACGGGAGTCCCGCCGACCGGCGACACCTCCACCGCCGAGGGTTCCTCCGCGGTGCAGCAGGAGAAGGGCACCTGCAAGCGGGCCACGATCCGGGTCGACAGCGGCAAGGACAAGGGCCGCACCTTCACCGAGATCATCCAGCCCGACCAGTCCCGGCAGTTGCACGAGGGCCAGAAGGTCGTGGTCGCCTACGAGCCCTCCGCGCCGAAGGACCTCCAGTACTCGGTGACCGACGTCAACCGAGGGGTGCCCATGGCGCTGCTGGCGGGCATCTTCGCACTCGCCGTCGTGGTCGTCGGTCGGCTGCGGGGTGTCATGGCCCTCGTCGCGCTGGCCATAAGCTTCCTGGTGCTGAACCTCTTCATCCTGCCCGCGATCCTGCAGGGTTCGAACCCGCTGGTCGTGGCGGTGGTGGGTGCGAGCGCCATCATGCTCATCGCGCTGTACCTGTGCCATGGCCTGTCCGCCCGGACATCCGTGGCGGTGCTCGGCACCCTCGTCTCGCTGCTGCTGATCGGCGTTCTCGGCTCGGTGTTCATCGACTGGGCCGCGCTCACCGGCAACACCGACGACAACACCGGCCTGATCCACGGCCTCTACCCGACGATCGACATGAGCGGTCTGCTGCTCGCCGGCGTCATCATCGGTTCGCTGGGTGTGCTCGACGACGTGACGGTCACCCAGACGTCCGCGGTCTGGGAGCTGCACGACGCCAACCCCTCGATGGGCTGGCGCGGGCTGTACCGAGCGGGCATCCGGATCGGCCGCGACCACATCGCCTCGGTCGTCAACACGCTCGTGCTCGCCTACGCGGGTGCCGCGCTGCCGCTGCTGCTGCTCTTCTCCATCGCGCAGAGCAGTGTGGGGACGGTCGCCAACAGCGAGATCGTCGCGGAGGAGATCGTGCGCACGCTGATCGGTTCGATCGGTCTGGTCGCCTCGGTGCCGGTCACCACGGCGCTCGCGGCGCTCGTGGTCTCGGCCGACCGCCCGGGAGCTGAGCCCGCCGCGTCGCCCGCGGCGGAGTCCGTCACGGCCCCGGCGCGCGGGGGGAGGGGGCGGCGGCGTAAGCGCTGACGCCTTCGGGCCGAAGGCGAGCGAGGGGCCGAAGGCGACCGAGAGGTTTCTGAGCCCTCCGGAGCTTCCGGCGCCGAGAGCCATCTGCCCGTCGTAGGGAGAAGCGTTCCTGCGCGGCTCGGCGGCATCCGGTGAAGCGTTACTCCACCGCGCCGCCCCAAGGCTGTCTCACCCGGCGCCCTGTTCCGCGAGGATGCGGTCCAAGGCCTCGTCGAGATGGGCGTCGAAGTCGGCGAGCGAACCCTCCTGGCCCAGCGGTACCAGCTTGTCGGTGCGGTCCAGAAAAGCGATGAGCGGTGCCGTCGACGACCGGAACACGGCCTGGTCGCTGCCCACCTGAAGCCGGATCAGCACCTCACCCAGCGAGTCCGGGTCGACGGGCGTGACCCGCACATCGCCCTCGCCGCACGGCCGGCCGACGCCGTCGATCAGCAGCTCCCGGCCGAAAGCCCACGTCACAGGGGCATCACCCGGCAGGTGGAACGTCAGCCGGACGGCATAGGGATCACTCGTCTCATAGCGCAGCTCCACCGGAATGCGGAAGGAGAGCTCATCGGAGACGAGAAAGCTCATCATGACCTCTGCCTGTACGGACTCGCGCATCGATAACCCCGTCATTCGCCGTGGACTGGCCGGGAACGAACCTCTGACACTTGGTGGAATCTTGCTGAACGTACACAGCAGATCACAAGGAGTGAGTTTTCACATACTGATAGAGAGCGCCAGCGATCCGAGTCGCCGCCCGATCTCGTCCTGCAACTGCCGGGCCGCGCCCATCAGCCGGTCCGCCTGGTGGGCGGGCAGGGAGATGGCCATCGTCGCGGCCGTGGTGCCGAAGGTGAGCGGAACCGCCGCGCAGACCGTGCCCAGCGCGTACTCCTGACGCTCGGTCACCGGTTCCATTCGCCGCACCCGTTCGAGCCGGCGGAGCAGGCTGTGGTCGTCGCGCACCGTGTACGGCGTGAGCGGCTGCACCGGATAGCGGTCGAGGTGGTCCCCGCGGGCGGCTTCGTCCAACTGGGACAGCAGGCACTGCCCGACGGCATGGGCGTGCCCCGTCTCCCGGAAGTCGGCCCACTCCTCGACCGCCGGGCTGGCCGGACTGTCGGAAACACACACCAGCTCGATCTCGCCCTCGCGGTACACCGCGTAGTACACGGGGAGGCCGAGGGCGTCCCGCCAGTGCGCGAGCGTGTCGACGATCGTGCTGCGACGTTTCTGCCGCGCCCCACTGCTGCTCAGCCGCTCGGCCGCCTCACCGAGGAAGAACAGGCCCTTGTCACGGCGCAGATAGCCCTCGTGCACGAGGGTGCGCAGCAGGTGGTACGTCGTGGGCAGCGCGAGTCCGGTCTCACGGGCCAGTTGTTTGGCGGGGGCGCCGTACTCGTGGCCTGCGACGGTCTCCAGCAGGCGCATCGCGCGCTGGACGGATCCGATAAGGGTCGCCGGGGGTGATGGCGCGGCGGGAGACGGTTGTTCGGGGCGTGCCGCCGAGCGGGGTTGCGCGGGAACGGTGTGCAGGTGGACGGATGCGGTGTCAGCCGGGGCCAAGGGTCACTCCCGAAGCGCGAGATGGCAGCCCGTGCCGATGAACACGGGTGGGGGTAGCCGCTCGCGGGGATGTCCCCGCGTCGAGTTCCGGACTCTATTCGTCTGCCACCGCGCACGGACGGCCCGGACGCGAAACTTCCCCCGGCCGAGGGAACCGGTGATTCCAGGCGTTTCCCGCTACCCCCACCGGTTTCCCACCGGTCTCACCAGTCGCTGCGCGACGAGGAGCTCGAAGTGAACTTCCGTACGACGTAGATCAGTCCACCGACCAGCGCCACGAAGACCAGCACCTTGAAGAGCAGACCGATGACGAAGCCGACCACACTGGCTATCAGCCCGCCGAACACGACCAGGGCGATGACCGGCACCGCGACCCACTTCACCCACCACGGCAGTCCCGCGAAGATCTCTCGCATCGCCCTCGTCCTTACCTCTCCGCCCGTCCGAGTGCCGGGTCCTGTCAGTTCTGATGTCCTGCACTCGATGCTAGGTCCGGGACGGGGTCGAACGGGGGCCTCGCATCCCTTGTCCTCCCCTGACCGATCCCCTAGGGAACCCCGAGACGCGTCGTCAGCTCTCGGGCGGAGAGAAGACCACCAGCACCCTGAGGTCCTCGGTGATGTGGTGGAACTTGTGGGCCACGCCCGCCGGAACGTAGACCACGCTGCCCCGCGCCACCTGCGTCGTCTCCAGGCCCACGGTGATCGCGGCACGGCCGCTCACAACGAAGTAGACCTCGTCCTGATTGTGCGGCTTCTGTGGATCCTGCTCGCCCGCATCGAGGGCGTACAGCCCGACCGACATGTTCTGCTCCCGCAGAAACTGCAGGTAGGCGCCCTCGTTGGCGGCGCGCTCCGCCTCCAGTTCGTCCAGCCGGAATGCCTTCATCGCCTAGTCCGCCCCTGCCTCTAGTGCCCGTGCCCGATCAGGTCTGCAACGATCAGACACATGAAGAATTTCGTAGTCAAGACGATTGCCAATGCGGGCGCCCTGGCGGTCGCCGTATGGCTGCTCGACAAGATCACCCTGACCGGTGACAGCAAGGGCAAGGAGTTCGCCACTCTGATCATCGTGGCGCTGCTCTTCGGCCTGGTGAACTTCCTGGTCAAGCCGTTCGTCAAGCTCCTCAGCCTGCCGCTGCTGATATTGACGCTGGGCCTCTTCACCCTGGTCGTCAACGCACTGATGCTGCTGCTCACCTCGTGGCTGGCGGACCAGCTCGACCTGAGCTTCCACGTGGAGGGCTTCTGGACGGCCGTCCTGGGTGCTCTGATCATCTCGGTCGTCTCCTGGGCGCTGCACGTCGTCCTGCCCGACGGGGACTGAGCACCCATGACGTACCGCGTCTGTTTCGTCTGCACGGGCAACATCTGCCGCTCTCCGATGGCCGAGGTCGTCTTCCGCGCCCGCGTGGCGGAGGCCGGGCTCGACGGTCTGGTCGAGGTCGACAGCGCCGGCACGGGCGGCTGGCACGAGGGGGACGGCGCCGATCCACGCACGGTGGCCGTCCTGGAGGAGAACGGCTATGCCGTCGGCCACACGGCCCGGCAGTTCCAGCCGTCGTGGTTCTCCCGTCTGGACCTGGTCGTCGCCCTCGACGCCGGTCACCTCAGGGCCCTGCGCCGTATCGCGCCGACGGAACAGGACGCGCGGAAGGTGCGGCTCCTTCGTTCGTACGACCCCGCCGCCGGCGACGACCTCGACGTACCGGATCCCTACTACGGGGGCTCGGACGGCTTCGAGGAGTGCCTTGAGATGGTGGAGGGGGCGAGCGCCGGTCTGCTCGCCGCAGTGCGTGAGGATGTGGAGGGAAAGGTGGCATGAGCGAATCCGCGACGGGCGACGGGAACCGGACGCCGGGCGAGGCCGCCCCGGGAACGGGCGAAGCGGGCCGGGTGACACGTGTCGCCCACGCGGCGGAAACCGGTGACGGCACACGAGCGGTGCGGGCCGGGCTGCCCGAGCCGGTCAAGTACGAGCCCACCCTGCCCGGACCGGTGTTCGCCGCCCACTTCCACCTGCCCGGCGACCCCACCGGCCCCTACACCTACGGCCGGGACGAGAACCCCACCTGGACGCTCCTGGAGCGCGCCATAGGCGAGCTGGAGGCACCCGGCCGGGCCGGTGCCGAGACGCTCGTGTTCGCCTCGGGCATGGCCGCCATCTCGGCGGTGCTCTTCTCCCAGCTGCGCACCGGCGACGTGTGCGTCCTGCCCGACGACGGCTACCAGGCGCTGCCTCTGGTGCGCGCCCAGCTGGAGGCGTACGGCATCGAGGTACGCACCGCGCCGACCGGCGGCGACGCCCAGCTCGACGTCCTCGACGGCGCAAAGCTGCTGTGGATCGAGTCCCCGTCGAACCCCGGGCTCGACGTGTGCGACATCAGGCGGCTCGCCGAGGCGGCCCACGCGCGCGGTGCCCTGGTGGCCGTCGACAACACCCTCGCGACACCGCTGGGCCAGCGCCCCCTGGAGCTCGGCGCCGACTTCGCGGTGGCCAGTGGCACCAAGCAGCTCACCGGTCACGGCGATGTCCTGCTGGGCTATGTCGTCGGCCGCGACAGCGAGGCCATGGCCGCCGTACGCCGCTGGCGCAAGATCGTCGGTGCGATCCCCGGACCCATGGAAGCCTGGCTCGCACACCGTTCGATCGCGACCCTTCAGATGCGCGTCGACCGGCAGTGCGCGACCGCCCTCGCGGTCGCCGAGGCTCTGCGCGAGCGGCCCGAGGTGACCGGGCTGCGCTACCCCGGACTCCCCGACGACCCCTCGCACAAGATCGCCGCGCAGCAGATGCGACGCTTCGGTTGTGTGGTGTCGTTCACGCTGCCCACGCGCGCGCGTGCCGACCGTTTCCTCGACGCGCTGCGGCTCGTGGACGACGCGACGAGCTTCGGCGGAGTGCGGTCCACGGCCGAACGGCGCGGACGCTGGGGTGGAGACGCGGTGCCGGAGGGCTTCATCCGCCTCTCGGTCGGCGCCGAGGACCCGGTGGATCTCGTGGCGGACGTGCTGCGCGCGCTGGACGCGTCGGCTGCCTGACCATCCTTCTGCGGACGGTCCGAGCCTCCCCCCTCATGGCTCGGACCGCCCTCCGGTTCCGCGCGCCAGAACCGCGCGACCAAGGCTAGTTGACTCTCTGTCAGTGTCCAATCACAGTAGCGACAGAGACCTATCGACTTATTTATAGTTAACGCGGTCGGGGGGCCGGGAGCATGACCGGAGAGGGGAGTGCGCGGTGGATCTGGCCTTGCTGCGGACCTTCGTGACCGTGCACCGGGCCGGTTCCTTCACCCGCGCCGCCGCCCTGCTGGGCCTTTCGCAGCCGGCCGTCACCTCGCAGATCAGGACGCTGGAGCAGCAGCTGGGCCGCCCCCTGTTCCTCCGGCAGGCCCGCGGCGTGACCCCGACGAGCATCGGCGACGAACTCGCCCACAAGGCCGCACCGCATCTCGACGCGCTGGTCGAGATAACCGAGACCGGCCTCGACGACGACTCCTCCTTACGGACGCTGCACCTCGCCGGTCCCCCGGAGTTCACCGCTGAACGAGCCCTGCCCGCGCTCACCGCACTGATCGGTGAGGACGGTCCGGGCTTCGCCCTGCGTGCCTCCTTCGGGAACGCCGAGGAAACACTGGAAGGGCTTTCCGCGGGGCATCACGATCTGGCCATCAGCACGGCCCGGCCGCGCGGTGCGCTGCTCACGGCGACTGCGCTCTGCGACGAGGAGCACGTCCTGGTCGCCGCCCCGCACTGGGCCGAGATGACCGGCGCCGGGCAGCCGGATCCCAAGCCGGAACCGGCCCTGGAACAGGTGCCCGTGGTGGAGGTGCACGAGTCGCTGCCGTTCGTCTCCCGCTACTGGGCCTCCGTCTTCGACTCTCACCCGGCCGCCCCGGGCACAGTCATCGTCCCCGACCTGCGTGCCGTGCTGGCGTGTGCGGTCGCGGGCGCGGGCCTGGCGGTGCTGCCGCGCTATCTGTGCACCGGCGCATTGGAGCTGGGGGAGATCGTCGCCCTGCACGAGCCGGCGGTGCCGCCGTTGCGCACGTACTTCCTGGTGGTCCGGACCGGGACACTCGCGATGCCCCACATCGCACGGGCCCACGAGTGGTTGCAGCGGGCGTCGGCCGACTGGTGCTGAGGCGCCCGGACACGGTGCTGGACGGCACCAGCTCGGCGGTGCGGACAGTGTCTCACCCTGGGGGCTCGTCCGGTCACATTTCGCGATGTTTCACGTGGAACCAGCCGGGCCACATTTCCTCCATGACCGTCCGACCTGTGGTCAAGCGCACCGCCCGCGCCGTTCTGCTGGACGGTGACGACCTGATCCTGATCAAGCGCACCAAGCCGGGCGTGGATCCCTACTGGCTCACTCCCGGCGGCGGGGTCGAACCCGACGACCCGACCGTCGTCGACGCCCTGCACCGCGAGGTGTACGAGGAGCTCGGCGCGAAGATCACCGATGTGGTGCCCTGCTTCGTGGACACCGTCGAGCACATCGGGGACGACGGCGGTGCGACCGGCGTGAAGGTGCAGCACTTCTTCGTCTGCCGCCTGGAGTCCATGGACCCGTCCCTCCGTCATGGCCCCGAGGTGGACGAGCCCGTCGGCGAGTACGAGATCGTGCGGGTGCCGTTCACCCGGGTCGGCATCGCCTCCGTCCACCTCGTCCCGCTGTCGCTGCGGCACTACCTGGACGGCAACATCGAGGGCGTACGCGCCATGCACGCTCCCGACCTGGGCTGATACAGGTTTCCTGGTTACAGCTCCACCGCGACGAGCTCCTCCACGGAGTCGTGCCGTATGCGCTCCGACGGGATGCCGATGTCCCGCAGGGCATGCACACCGCTGCGGATCATGCCGGGCGGGCCCGAGAGGTAGGCGTCGTACTCGTTCCACGGACCGTAGGCCCGTACCGCGTCCGGGAGCTGCTGGTGCGCCAGCTGGTCGATGATCGCGCGGACCGAGAGCCACGGGTGGGACTGCTGGAGGCGGAGCATGGTGTCGATGTCGTACAGATCGTGGTCGGTGCGGGCACCGTAGAAGACCTCGACCGGACGGCGCTCCCCGTGCTCGGCGAGGTCCTCGACCATCGCCTTGATGGGCGCGATGCCGGTTCCGCCGCCCAGGCAGAGCAGCCCGCTGTCCGTGGTGTGGTCCACGGTCATGGAACCGGCGGGCGGACCGAGCCGGATGATGTCACCGGGGCGGGCACGGTGGACCAGGGCGTTGGAGACCCAGCCCGCCGGGACGGCCTTCACATGGAACGACAGCAGGCCGTCGGAGCGGGGAGCCGAGGCGAAGGAGTAGTGCCGCCAGATCCGGGGCCACCACGGGGTCTCCAGGCTCGTGTACTGGCCCGCGAGGAAGGGGTACGGCTGGTCGGGGCGGACGGTGACGACGGCGACGTCCGGGGTTCTCAGCTCGTGCGTGACGATCTCGGCGTACCACCAGGGCGGGGCCCTCAGCTCGTCCGCGGCCGCCGCGTCGATCATGACCTGGGAGATCGTGGTGTACGTCCGCACCCAGGCCGCCTCCATCTCCTCGTTCCAGACCCCGGCGGCGTACTTGCTCAGCGCGGCGATGAGGCACTCGCCGACGGCCGGGTAGTGCTCGGGCCGTGTTCCGTACTTCCGGTGGCCCCTGCCGAGGTTCCGCAGGTAGTCGACGAGGACGTCGGTGTTGTCGATGTGCTCGGCCGCCGTGAGCAGCGCCCTGAGCAGCCGGTCCCGCTGGGTGTCCATGGCGGGCGGGAACAGCGGCCTCAGGTCGGGGTGGCGGACGAAGAGCAGGGCGTAGAAGTACGACGTGACCTTGTCGGCCACGGGGGTGACCTCGCTCATGGTCCGGCGGATCAGGAGGGCGTCCGGGGACGCTTCCGCGGCCGGCGGTGCGGAGACGGACGGCGTCGAGGGTGACGGCGTCGGTGCCTCCCGCTGATCGGGAACACGGGGCTCAGCGGGAGGAGCCACGGAGGTGAGCGTGGATATCCCGTGCGGGGACTCGCGCTCCTGTTCCGCCAAGCCGGTGCTCGCGCTGCCGGCCGCTGAGGGGGGCGGCACCGGCGTGCCCTCTGTTCGCGCTTCCGGGCCGGTCGTAGGCCGGCCCTCCGGTCCCGTCGCGTCCGGTCGGTGCCCTTCGTTCGGGCCGGGCTCACTGCCCGGGGTCGACGTCGGCTTGTTGCGGGGGGTGAACCAGCCGCCTCCGCCGCCAGAAGTGCCGTTGTCGGCCGACGTGGTGGTCGGAGCGTCCATGGTGTGCCTCGCCTCGAGCATCTTTCGGTCGGTCTGCGCACTTCCCGGGTCGGAAGGTGCCTGCTTTCCCCCGTGGATGGACTGCGTTCCCATCCGTGTCGCGGCCAATGCGGCCACATTCAACCCTTGTTTCGGCTCTGTACGGACAAGTAAGGCGAGAGTGTGACATTGGCCGCAGTACTCTCGCCTGAGCTTCCCACCCGCCAGGACGGCTCGGTCGCATATCCGGAAACGTAGGTCTTCGATCTCTCCGTCCGGTTAGGCTGCATTGCCCTGCACACGGCCGATGCGGAACGGGTCACCCGCCCCGAAAGCGAACCGGAGTCGACCCTACCGGCCACCGCTGTGCACACAAGTCCCCCCTTCCCCCCTCACGAATGAGGGCACGGCGCGAAACGTCAGCACTGTCATTCACCGGGCAGCGCGCCCGTGTTTCACGTGAAACGTCCGGCGTCTGTCCCTCGCTGTGCGCTCGGCCACGACTGGCCAAAAGCTCGTGTGCGTCCCGGGAAAGAGGTGGACGTCAAGGGCCCTAGTCGGACAGCCTGAGCTGCGTGCCGACTCCTTCCCTTGCCTCTTTGCCCGTCCGCCGTCTGACGCTCCGCGATCTCGCCGCCTGCGCCGACTTGTCCGAGGACCGGGGGTGGCCACGGGAGGAGCACAAGTGGGGCTTTCTCCTCACGGCCGGGAGGGGCTACGGCATCGATGACCCCGACGGCGGACTCGTGACCGCCTGTGTGGTCACCGAGTACGGACCCCGGGAACACCCCGCGCTCGCGGCCATCGGCATGGTCCTGGTCGCCGAACGGCACGCTCGACAGGGCGTGGGACGCCGGCTGATGCGCCACGTCGTCGCCGCCATGGGCCCCACACCCGTCACCCTGCACGCGACGCCGTACGGCCGCCCCCTCTACGAGGAGCTCGGCTTCAAGGTCACCGGACGGGCGGAGATGGTGTGTGGGCCCTTCACTCCTGGTGGGCCGCGGCCGACGGTGGCCACCCGCGCCGCGACCGCGGAGGACCTCGCCGCGATCCTCCGCCTCGACGAGCAGGCGTTCGGGACCGACCGCACGCACATCGTCACCCGACTGCCCGCCTTCGCCGACCAGTTGCGCGTGGCCGAGGAGGACGGCCGGATCATCGGGTATGCCGCCGCCTGGCCGAACATGGACACCCAGGTCGTCGGCCCGCTCATCGCGCGTGACACCTCGGTGGCCCAGGCGCTCATCGCCTCCCTGGCCGACCACACCGACCGCCCGCTGCGCACCGACATCGACGTGCGGCACACCGAGCTGCTCACGTGGGTGAAGGAGCGCGGTCTGGCGTCCGTCGCCTTCAACTCGGTGATGGCGTACGGGATCACCGAACTGCCCGGCGACTGGAGCCGCCGGTTCGCCCCGGTCACGGTCGCCGCGGGCTGAAGGCCGCCCAGACATGAAGACGCCGGCTCCCCGGAATCGGGGAGCCGGCGTCGTCTCGTGGAAGAGGCCGCTCAGCCCAGTGCCTCCACTGCGGCCGTGGCGAAGGTGTGGTCCTGCTCCGGCGCACCCCCGCCCACACCGATCGAGCCGATCAGGCGGCCGTCGCGGTGCACCGGCACCCCGCCCGCGATGAACAGCAGCGGCCGGTCGAGCGCGGTCGGCAGGGTGTGGAACGGGCCTCCGGGCTGTACGGCGTCCACGAGATCGGCGGTGGGGGCGTTCAGCTGGAGAGCGGTATAGGCCTTGCGGGTGCTGGTCTCGCCGGAGATCAGCACGGCACGGTCGTCACGACGGAAGGCCAGCAGATGGCCACCCGCGTCCAGAACGGTGACGCTGACGGTGACACCTGCGGCCTCGGCGGCACGGCGGGCCGCACTGACGAGGACCTCGGCGTCCTGGGTGGTCAGCGGGGCGACTGCGGTGGTGTTCATCTGAACTCTCCTGAAGGACTTGCCGGGTGATCTGAACCGGGCCGTGGAGGGCGGTGAGCCCCGGGCGGCTCGATTGCTCAGTGGTGGACGGTGGTCCGCTGCTCGGAGGGCGCGGATCCCGTGACGACGGTGCCGGCGCCACCGGCGCGGCGCTCCAGGCCGGCCGACAGGAAGGCCAGCACCAGGGCTCCCCCGGCGAGGGCGGCACCGACCCAGTTGGGGGCGGTGTAGCCGAAGTCCGCCGCGATCACGAGGCCGCCGAGCCAGGCGGACAGTGCGTTGCCGAGGTTGAAGGCGCCGATGTTCACGGCGGAGGCCAGCGTCGGGGCGCCGTGCGCCTGGTCGAGGACCCGCTTCTGCAGCGGCGGGACCGTGGCGAAGCCCAGGGCACCGATCAGCGCGATCGTGACGGCCGACAGCACCTTGTTGTGCGCGGTGAGGGTGAACAGCGCCAGGACGACGGCCAGAGCGCCCAGGGAGACGTACAGCATGGGCATCAGGGCGCGGTCGGCGAACTTGCCGCCGACGAGGTTGCCGCCGACCATGCCGAGGCCGAAGAGGACCAGCAGCCAGGTGACGGAGCCGTCGGCGAAGCCGGCGACGTGGGTCATCATCGGCGCGATGTAGGTGATGGCCGCGAAGACGCCGCCGAAGCCGAGGACCGTCATCGCCATCGCGAGCAGCACCTGCACGTTCTTGAAGGCGGCCAGCTCGTGCCGCAGGCGCACGCCCTCCGGCTTGGGCATGTCCGGGACGAGCCGGGCGATGCCGATCAGGCCGATCACGCCGAGGGCCGCGACGATGCCGAAGGTCACACGCCAGCCGACGGACTGCCCGACGAGGGTGCCCAGCGGGACACCGACGACGTTCGCGACGGTCAGGCCGGTGAACATCATCGCGATCGCTCCGGCCTTCTTGTCCGGGGCGACGAGATCGGCCGCGACGACCGAGCCGATGCCGAAGAAGGCGCCGTGGGCCAGTGAGGCCACGACCCGGCCGATCAGCATCACGGCGAAAGCGGGGGCGAGGGCCGAGAGCAGGTTGCCGACGATGAACAGGCCCATCAGCAGCATCAGCATCCGCTTGCGGGAGACCTTGGTGCCCAGAACGGTCATCAGCGGGGCGCCGAACATGACACCGAGCGCATAGCCGGTCACCAGGTATCCGGCGGTCGGGATGGAGACCCCGTAGTCGTTCGCGACCTCGGGCAGCAAGCCCATGATCACGAACTCGGTCGTTCCGATTCCGAAGGCCCCGATCGCGAGGGCCAGAAGCGCGAGAGGCATGGAGGGATACACCTTCCCAAACGATTGCAGGAGCGCTTTGCGTGCGCCCACAATAGTTGCACACGCGGGCTATATGCAACCGCCGTCTATTGCGGTCCTGCTCTATCCTGGATGTCAGCCGCTCCGGGACGGAGGAAACGCCAATGACAGCGACGGACCCCGCACTCACCGCTCTCGCCCAGGGCTGGTGCGCCCTCTCCCTGTTGCACGGGAAGATCGAGGCCCACATCGAGCGCGCTCTGCAGGGCCGGCACGACCTGAGCGTGCGCGAGTACTCGCTGCTGGACGTGCTCAGCCGCCAGCACGAAGGAGACGGAGGCCATCTGCAGATGAAGCAGGTCGCCGACGCTGTCGTCCTCAGCCAGAGCGCCACCACGCGTCTCGTCACCCGGCTCGAGGACCGCGGGCTCCTGGAGCGCTACCTGTGCCCCACCGACCGCAGGGGCATCTACACGAACGTCACCGAGGCAGGCCTCAAGTTGCTTCAAGAGGCGCGGCCGACCAATGACGCCGCCCTGCGCGAGGCCCTCGACGAGGCGGCGAAGAACCCTGAGATGGCACCGCTGGTCCGGGTGGTGGAGACGCTGAAGGCGCCGGTCCCGGCGTAGGGCTGATCGGCTCGGGGCGCGTACACCACGGCGGCATCTGCGTAAGGTGCGGCCATGGGAGATCTTGAGATACGACCCGCACTCGCCGACGACGTCCCGGCGATCGTCGCCATGCTCGCGGACGACCCCCTGGGCGCACAGCGCGAGTCACCGGACGACCTGAGCCCCTACCTGGCCGCCCTGGAACGGCTCAGCGCCGACCCGAACCAGCGCCTGGTCGTTGCGGTCCGGGACGGCCGCGCCGTCGGCACGCTCCAGCTCACGATCATCCCCGGACTGTCCCGCCGCGGTGCCACCAGGTCGATCATCGAAGCCGTACGCATCCATGCCGATGAGCGCGGCAGTGGCCTCGGCACACAGCTCGTCGAGTGGGCGATCGACGAGTCCCAGGGTCTGGGCTGTCAGTTGGTCCAGCTGACCTCCGACGCATCACGCACCGACGCCCACCGCTTCTACGAACGGCTCGGTTTCACGGCCTCCCACGTGGGATTCAAGCTCCCGCTGTGACCGACGTGCGAGGGGGGCCTGTTTCACGTGAAACAGGCCCCCCTCGCACGTCACCGACTAACCGACACCGCGCCATCCCTCCGGGTCGACCCCACCCGGCACAGGAGCACCCTCGTCGTACGGCTGGCGCGTGAACACGAACGAGCCGAGGTCCAGGTGGCTCACGGATCCGTCCGGCCGCCGTACGGCCTTCAGGAGCTCGTCGGCGTAGTAGCCCTCCACCCCTGTCCACGTGCCGTCACCGTTCGGGCGGAAGCGCGAGCGCCGACCGCTGCCGGACAGCGGACCCAGCGAGAGGAGCCCGTCGGCGATCAGCCGCAGGGCGAAGACATGTGTCCCCCAGTACCACTGCCCCGTCAACTCCAACAGCGACGGGTCGACATCCTTCACGGGCTTCCACGGGGCGGGGATACGCGGTTCCGCCTCGGCGACGATGCGGACCAGATCGGCGGCCACCGGGAACAGCAGTGGCCCGGAGGTGCTGTTGGCCAGGGCGACCGCCGCCACGTCGTCCTCGACGCTGATCATGAGGCACGCGAGGAAGCCGGGCAGGGAACCGGTGTGGCCGACGAGGGACCGACCGTTCCGCCGCCGGATCTCCATGCCCAGGCAGTAGGCGTAGCCACTCGCCACGTCCCCCGCTTCATGGGGCGCGGCCGGCGTCCTCATCTCCCGCAGTGACTCGGTGCTCAGCACCCGCTCGTCGCCGTTGACCAGAAAGGCCGCGAACGTCGTCAAGTCCCCTGCAGTCGACCACAGTTGGCCGGCCGGAGCCATCCGCCCCAGATCCTCGATGGGCTCGGGGAGCATCACATCGGCCCACGGGTGTACCGCCCAGCCTCCGGCATGCGGCATCTGCGGCCGCACGCTCGTGCGGCGCAGCCCCAGCGGTTCGAGCACTTCGCGCCGAAGGACCTCCTCCCAGGAGGCACCACGCAGCTTCTCGATGAGCGCGCCGAGCAACGCGTAACCCGGGTTCGAATAGTGGAACCGGCGGCCGGGCGGGTTCAGCAGGGGCCGATCGCCCAGCACGTCGTCGAGTTCGGGCCGCAGAGACCCGGGGGTCCGCTCCCACCACGGCCCCGGCGTCTCGGCCGCCAGCCCTCCTGTGTGCGCGAGCAGTTCGGCCACCGTCGCCTCCCCCACGCCCGTGCCCGGCAGATGCTTCTCCAGGGGATCACCGAGATCCAGCGCACCCTCGTCGCGCAGTCGCAGGACCAGAACAGCCGTGAAGGTCTTGGTGATCGAGCCGATCCTGTACTGCACGTTCTCGTCCGGCGCATGCCCCTCCACGGAGGTCCGCGCGCCCGTCCACACCGTTTTCCCGCCCCGTACGACCGCCGCGACGAGCGACGGCGCCCGCCCTTCGGCCTGCGCGACGGCGATCCGGTGCAGCAGCGCCCGACGCGTACCGGGGAGCAGCTCTTCCTGAGGTGTCGTCATGGGCCCCAGTCCACCCGGCCAGACAGCTCCGCGTCGAGCACATTCGGAGCGGGCGTCGCACCGCCGACGGATCAGGTCTGCGCCATGTCCACGAATCGGGAGTAGTGGCCCTGGAAGGCGACCGTGATCGTCGCCGTCGGGCCGTTTCGGTGCTTGGCCACGATCAGGTCGGCCTCGCCGGCCCGCGGCGACTCCTTCTCGTAGGCGTCCTCGCGGTGCAGCAGGATGACCATGTCGGCGTCCTGCTCGATGGAACCCGACTCACGCAGGTCGGAGACCATCGGCTTCTTGTCCGTGCGCTGTTCGGGGCCACGGTTCAGCTGAGAGAGCGCGATGACCGGGATCTCCAGCTCCTTGGCCAGCAGCTTGAGGTTACGGGACATGTCCGAGACCTCCTGCTGACGGCTCTCGGCTCGTTTGGACCCACCGGACTGCATCAGCTGGAGGTAGTCGATGACCACCAGTCTGAGGTCGTTGCGCTGCTTGAGGCGGCGGCACTTGGCGCGGATCTCCATCATCGACAGGTTCGGGGAGTCGTCGATGTAGAGCGGGGCCGCCGAGACGTCCGGCATCCGCCGGGCCAGACGCGTCCAGTCCTCGTCCGTCATCGTGCCGGACCGCATGTGGTGCAGGGCGACACGGGCCTCGGCGGACAGCAGACGCATCGCGATCTCGTTGCGCCCCATCTCGAGCGAGAAGATCACGCTCGGCAGGTTGTTCTTGATCGAACAGGCCCGCGCGAAGTCGAGCGCGAGTGTGGACTTACCCATGGCCGGACGCGCGGCGATGACGATCATCTGGCCCGGGTGCAGGCCGTTGGTGAGCGAGTCGAAGTCCGTGAACCCCGTGGGCACGCCGGTCATCTCACCGCTGCGCGAGCCGATCGCCTCGATCTCGTCGAGCGCGCCCTCCATGATGTCGCCGAGCGGCAGGTAGTCCTCACTGGTGCGCTGCTCGGTGACCGCGTAGACCTCAGCCTGGGCGCGGTTGACGATCTCGTCGACGTCGTCGTCGGCCGCGTATCCCATCTGGGTGATGCGCGTACCGGCCTCGACCAGGCGGCGCAGGACGGCGCGCTCGTGGACGATCTCCGCGTAGTAGGCGGCGTTGGCGGCCGTGGGAACCGTCTGGACGAGGGTGTGCAGATACGAGGCTCCGCCGACCTTGTTGATCTCGCCGCGCTTGGTGAGTTCGGCGGCGATCGTGATGGGGTCGGCCGGCTCACCCTTGGCGTAGACGTCGAGGACGGCCTGGTAGATCGTCTCGTGGGCCGGCTTGTAGAAGTCGTGGCCCTTGAGGATCTCCACGACGTCGGCGATGGCGTCCTTGGACAGAAGCATGCCACCGAGGACGGACTGCTCGGCATCGATGTCCTGCGGCGGTACCCGCTCGAACGCCGGGCTGCCCCCACCGTCCCACGTCCCGTCGTCCCTGCCGCGCTCATGCTGCTCGTCACGGCCCCGGGCCCTGTCGCCATGCCGACGGGAGGCGGGCAGACGATCACTGGGTCCGCTGTCGGCCCACGGGTCGTCCAAGGGCTCGGAAATGCTCACCGAGCCACCTCCTCCCGTCCGCCGCAGCAGACCTCGCCGTGCCCCTCTTTTCTACGGCACGGCACTGACAAATGAGAGGCCCAACTCCGGTGGATGGGCGCCGGTTTTGTGACGCTTTGAAAGCCGGCGGACGGAGCGGGCGCCGGACCACGTTAGGCCCGTCGGCACCGTCAGCCAATCTGGTTATCCACAGGCCATGTGGACGACGGCCCCAATGCTGTGGAGAACTCCTCGAAACCTGTGCACGAGCCGGTGGACAGCCCTGTGAACAAGCACCCAGCCCACGCAAGGAAACCGCACTGACCTGCGACTTTGCCGTCCACCGGCTGTGCAGAAGAAAAACTTCCCCACCCGGCCCAAGATCGCTTCGAATGGTGCACAGCAGTACGCACTCCAGGATGCGAAGTAAGGGACGCAAAGGCTTTGCATCTCTTACCTGTGGACGATTAGATTGGTGCACATGACACAGGCCCCCGCGCGCCGCCCAGTTGGCCGGAGACAGCACGACCGAGAGATCGTCTCGTTGGCCGTGCCGGCCTTCGGCGCCCTCGTCGCCGAACCTCTCTTCCTCATGGCCGACACCGCCATCGTCGGCCATCTGGGCACGGCCCAGCTCGCCGGTCTCGGCGTCGCCTCGGCCCTGCTGATGACTGCCGTCAGCGTCTTCGTCTTCCTCGCCTACGCCACGACGGCGGCGGTGGCTCGTCGTGTCGGCGCCGGCGATCTCCAGGCCGCCATCCGCCAGGGCATGGACGGTATCTGGCTGGCGCTGCTCCTCGGCGCCGCCGTCGTCGCCGTCGCCCTGCCGACGGCGCCCGCCCTCGTGAATCTGTTCGGCGCTTCGGAGGCGGCGGCCCCCTACGCGACCACGTATCTGCGCATCTCCGTACTCGGCATACCGGCCATGCTCGTCGTCCTGGCGGCGACCGGCCTGCTGCGCGGTCTCCAGGACACGAAGACTCCGCTCTACGTCGCCGTCGCCGGCTTCGTCGCCAACGGCGCCCTCAACGCAGGGCTCGTCTACGGCGCCGGCCTCGGCATCGCCGGCTCGGCCTGGGGCACCGTCATCGCGCAGTGCGGCATGGCCGCGGTCTACCTCGTGGTGGTGCTGCGCGGAGCGCGCAAGCACGGTGCCTCCCTGCGTCCGGACGCCGCCGGGATCAGGGCCTCCGCGCAGGCCGGTGTGCCCCTGCTGGTACGCACCCTCTCCCTACGAGCGGTCCTGTTGATCGCCACAGCGGTCGCCGCCCGTCTCGGGGATGCCGACATCGCCGCTCACCAGATCATCTTGTCGCTGTGGAGCTTGCTCGCCTTCGCTCTCGACGCCATCGCCATCGCGGGACAGGCCATCATCGGGCGCTACCTCGGAGCCGGTGACACTCAGGGCGCTCGGGACGCGTGTCGTCGCATGGTGGAGTGGGGTGTCGCCGTCGGCGTCGTCCTCGGCGTCCTGGTGGTCCTCACCCGACCTGCGTTCCTCCCGCTGTTCACCAGCGATTCCGCGGTCAAGGACGCGGCGCTGCCCGCCCTTGTGATCGTCGCCCTCTCGCAGCCGATCTCCGGCATTGTCTTCGTCCTGGACGGAGTACTGATGGGCGCCGGTGACGGCCCCTATCTGGCGTGGGCGATGCTGCTCACCCTGGCGGTCTTCACCCCGGTCGCCCTGCTGGTGCCGGTGCTGGGCGGTGGGCTCACCGCCCTTTGGGCCACCATGACGCTGATGATGACGGTGCGGATGCTGACCTTGTGGACCAGGACCCGCTCGGGCCGCTGGATCGTGACGGGCGCGACCCGCTGACCGCCTGGCTCGGCCAGAGCGTTTCACGTGAAACACCGTGTTTCACGTGAAACACAAACGACGGTGGGGCCGCATCCCGAAGGATGCGGCCCCATCACTCACTGCTTGAGCGAGCGCGGCACTCAGGCCGCGACGACCTCGATGCTGACCTTGGCGTCAACCTCGGGGTGCAGACGCACGGACGTCTGGTGGGCGCCGAGCGACTTGATCGGCGTACCGACCTCGATGCGGCGCTTGTCGACCTCGGGGCCACCGGCAGCCTTGATCGCCGAAGCGATGTCGGCCGGGGTGACGGAACCGAAGAGGCGACCGGCGTCGCCGGCGCGGACGGCCAGGCGGACCTTGACGCCCTCGAGCTGGGCCTTCACCTGGTTGGCCTGCTCGATGGTCTGGATCTCGTGGATCTTGCGAGCACGACGGATCTGCTCGACGTCCTTCTCGCCACCCTTGGTCCAGCGGATCGCGAACTTCCGCGGGATGAGGTAGTTGCGAGCGTAGCCGTCCTTGACGTCGACGACATCGCCCGCGGCGCCGAGGCCGGAGACCTCGTGGGTAAGGATGATCTTCATGAGTCGGTCACCCTTTCCTTAGCGCGCGGTGGACGTGTAGGGCAGCAGCGCCATCTCACGGCTGTTCTTGACGGCCGTGGCGACGTCACGCTGGTGCTGCGTGCAGTTGCCGGTCACGCGGCGGGCACGGATCTTGCCGCGGTCGGAAATGAACTTCCGCAGCATGTTCGTGTCCTTGTAGTCCACGTACGTGACCTTGTCCTTGCAGAAAGCGCAGACCTTCTTCTTAGGCTTGCGCACAGGCGGCTTCGCCATGGTGTTTCTCCTGTGTGATCAAGAAGTGTGGGTGCGAACCCGCCCTTAGAAGGGGGGCTCGTCCGAGTAGCCGCCGCCACTGCCGCCGCCGGAGTTTCCACCCCAGCCGCCGCCACCGCCCTGCTGGCCACCGGCGGGAGCGCCGGTCGCCCACGGGTCGTCGGCGGGAGCGCCGCCCTGCTGGCCGCCACCGGGGCCGCCGCCCCAGCCGCCGCCACCCTGGCCACCGCCCTGGCCGCCACCGCCGCCGTAACCGCCCTGGCCACCGCGGCCCGTGGTCTTGGTGACCTTGGCCGTGGCGTTGCGCAGGCTGGCGCCGACTTCCTCGACGTCCAGCTCGTAGACCGTGCGCTTGACACCCTCACGGTCCTCGTAGGACCGCTGCTTCAGCCGGCCCTGCACGATGACGCGCATGCCTCGCTGGAGCGACTCGGCGACGTTCTCCGCCGCCTGACGCCAGACCGAGCAGGTCAGGAAGAGGCTCTCGCCGTCCTTCCATTCGTTCGTCTGGCGGTCGAAGGTGCGGGGAGTGGACGCGACACGGAACTTCGCGACCGCCGCACCGGAAGGGGTGAAGCGCAGCTCGGGGTCGTCGACAAGATTGCCGACGACCGTGATGACGGTCTCGCCTGCCATGGGGGAACCTCTCGGCGGGTTTGCTGCTGGCTGCTTGTTGCTGCTACTCGAATCCCGGGATCAGCTGAGCGGGAGAGCTCAGTGGGTCTCGGGACGGAGGACCTTGGTCCGGAGGACCGACTCGTTCAGGTTCATCTGGCGGTCGAGCTCCTTGACGACCGCAGGCTCGGCCTGCAGGTCGATGACCGAGTAGATGCCCTCGGGCTTCTTCTTGATCTCGTACGCGAGACGACGACGGCCCCAGGTGTCGACCTTCTCGACCTTGCCGCCGCCATCACGGACGACGGAAAGGAAGTTCTCGATCAGCGGAGAGACAGCGCGCTCCTCGACATCGGGGTCGAGGATGACCATCACCTCGTAGTGACGCATGTGGAACCCACCTCCTTTGGACTCAGCGGCCACGGTCGTTCCGTGGCAGGAGGGTTGTGATGCGTAGGCAACGGTATCGGCCACCACTGACAGTCGGGGTTCCGTCGAGAACGCCTCTGCCGTGACATGGGGAGACACCGGTGCGACGGTACAGAGTACCCGCACAGCGGCTTGCGGTTGAAATCCGGCCGCCAGGGCAGCCAATCTGTACACATCGGGTGTGTATGGCGCTACAGTGCGCCGACTTTCGCAGGAGGTGCCCTATGGCACAGGCATTGCGACCCAACACCGCCGGCGGCCTCTTCGCCACGGACGGAAAGCCCCACCCCCTCCAGGACACCCTGCTCGCGGTGACTCTGGTGCTGGGCGTCACGTCGTTCATCTCGGCACTCGTCGACGACGACCTGCACCTGCTCAGCTCCTGGACCGGCCTGGTGGGCATTCTCATCGGGGCATACGGCCAGTGGATCTCGGAGACGACCCGTGAGCGCTTCGGGCTGATCCTCGGCCTCGGCGCGGCGGGCGTCGGGTTCTTCCTGGGCATGGCGCACGGCGGCCTGTTCGGCGGTCTCATCGACTGACGCCAGGGACACCTCCTCCTGAACATCGTGTGACGCCCCGGCCGCCCACGGGCCGGGGCGAAGGTGGCGTACGCCCAACCGGCGCGCTCCCGAGGCGCAGTAGGCTTCGCGCGAGAGCCGGAGCCCCTGACCCCATGGGGACACACCAGCCCGAGGAGCGCCCCGAAATGAGCCTGACCCTGAGGACCATCAGCCGCGAGCAGCATCTGGCCTACATCCAGAGCCTGCCGTCCGCGAGCCACATGCAGGTCCCGGCCTGGGCTGATGTCAAGGCGGAATGGCGTTCCGAGAACCTCGGCTGGTTCGACGACAGGACCGGCGAGATGGTCGGCGCCGGCCTGGTCCTCTACCGGCAGCTGCCCAAGATCAAGCGCTACCTCGCCTACCTGCCCGAGGGCCCGGTCATCAACTGGTTCGCGCCGAATCTGCAGGAATGGATCGAGCCGATGCTGGCGCACCTGAAGCAGCAGGGTGCCTTCTCCGTGAAGATGGGCCCGCCGGTGATCATCCGGCGCTGGGAGGCCTCCTCCATCAAGCAGGGCATCCAGAACCCGGACGTCAAGCGCCTGCGCGACATCGAGGCCGATCACATCGAGCCGCGTGCTTTCGAGGTCGCCGACAAGCTGCGCCGCATGGGGTGGCAGCAGGGCGAGGACGGCGGGGCCGGCTTCGGCGACGTCCAGCCCCGCTATGTCTTCCAGGTGCCGCTGGCCAACCGCTCCCTGGAAGAGGTCCACAAGAACTTCAACCAGCTGTGGCGCCGCAACATCAAGAAGGCCGAGAAGGCCGGTGTCGAGGTCGTCCAGGGCGGCTACCAGGACCTCGAGGAATGGCAGCGGCTGTACGAGATCACGGCCGTGCGCGACCACTTCCGGCCGCGTCCGCTGTCGTACTTCCAGCGCATGTGGACGGCCCTCAACACCGAGGACCCCAACCGCATGCGGCTGTACTTCGCCCGTCACAACGGCGTGAACCTGTCGGCGGCGACGATGCTGATCGTCGGCGGGCACGTCTGGTACTCCTACGGCGCCTCCGACAACATCGGCCGTGAGGTGCGGCCCTCGAACGCGATGCAGTGGCGGATGCTGCGCGACGCCTACGCGCTCGGCGCCACCGCCTACGACCTGCGCGGTATCTCCGACTCGCTGGACGAGACCGACCACCTCTTCGGCCTGATCCAGTTCAAGGTGGGCACGGGCGGCCAGGCCGCCGAGTACCTCGGCGAGTGGGACTTCCCGCTGAACAAGCTGCTGCACAAGGCGCTCGACATCTACATGTCGCGCCGCTGACGTCACGTTCAGTGCTTCTATACCTCTGACACGGCAACCCCTGACACACCGCAACCGCTGACACACCGCAACCACGAGAAAGGTTCCAGGTCCGGCCATGGCGCTCACGCTCTACGTCGACACCGCGCGCTGGCGGGCGCACCACAAGCACGTGCAGGAGCAGTTCCCCGGTCTCGTGCCGGTCTGCAAGGGCAACGGCTACGGCTTCGGGCACGAGCGGCTGGCGGAGGAGGCCACGCGGCTGGGCTCGGACGTCCTCGCCGTCGGCACCACGTACGAGGCCGCCCGGATCAAGGACTGGTTCGGCGGTGACCTGCTGGTGCTGACGCCGTACCGGCGCGGCGAGGAACCGGTGCCGCTGCCGGACCGGGTCATCCGTTCGGTCTCGTCGATAGACGGCGTGTACGGCCTCGTCGGTGCGCGTGTGGTGATCGAGGTGATGTCCTCGATGAAGCGGCACGGCATCAGCGAGCAGGACCTGCCCCAGCTGCACGCCGCCATCGAGAACGTCCGCCTGGAGGGCTTCGCCATCCACCTGCCGCTGGACCGCACCGACGGCTCGGACGCGGTCGAGGAGGTCATCGGCTGGATGGACCGGCTGCGTGCGGCCCGGCTGCCGCTGCACACCATGTTCGTCAGCCACCTCAAGGCCGATGAACTCGCCCGGCTCCAGCAGCAGTTCCCGCAGACCCGGTTCCGTGCCCGCATCGGCACCCGGCTGTGGCTGGGGGACCACGACGCCACCGAGTACCGCGGCGCGGTCCTTGACGTCTCGCGCGTCGCCAAGGGGGAGCGCTTCGGCTACCGGCAGCAGAAGGCGGCCTCCGACGGCTTCCTGGTGGTCGTGGCGGGCGGTACGTCGCACGGGGTGGGTCTGGAGGCCCCCAAGGCGCTGCACGGCGTCATGCCGCGTGCCAAGGGCGTCGCCCGGGCCGGCCTCGCGACGGTCAACCGGAACCTCTCCCCGTTCGTCTGGGGCGGCAAGCAGCGCTGGTTCGCCGAGCCGCCGCACATGCAGGTGTCGATCCTGTTCGTGCCCTCGGACGCGCCGGAGCCGAAGGTCGGCGAGGAGCTGGTGGCCCATCTGCGGCACACCACCACGCAGTTCGATCGCATCGTGGACCGCTGAGCACCCGCCACAGCGCCTAGGCGCGGCACAGCGAAAAGGCCGTACACGGTTCTCCGTGTACGGCCTTTCGCGTCCCTTGGACGACCTCTCGGCGTCGTTCGCTCAGAGCGAAGCGCCTGTCGCACCCTGCTTGCCCCACTCGACGGGCGGTCCGTCGAACTGGGCCGCCTCGCGCCGCCGACGGGCCGCGGGGCCGAGAACGAAGACGTCCTCGGCGCCGTCGAGCACTCCGCCCGAGGGATCGTCGTCCCCGGACCTGCGAACCGGATCCCGCTCCGGCAGGAAGATGTCGCGCACGATCATGACGCAGAGATAGAGCGTGCCCAGCAGATGCAGGCCGATGGCCCAGTGGTAACCGTCCGTGGGCAGTCCCTTGTGGGCGTCTCCACTGGTCGTGTACGCGAGGTACAGCCAGATGCCCAGGAAGTACGCCACCTCGCAGGCCTGCCAGATCAGGAAGTCCCGCCACTTCGGCCGGGCGAGGGCGGCCAGGGGCACCAGCCACAGGACGTACTGCGGTGAGTAGACCTTGTTCGTGAGGATGAACGCCGCGACGATCAAGAAGGCGAGCTGGGCGAACCGCGGACGCCGCGGGGCGGTCAGCGCGAGCACCGCGACCACCGCGCAGCACACCAGCATCAGCAGTGTGGCGAGTGTGTTGACGGTGTCGGTGCTGAGCGGGTGGTCCGAGTTCTGGGCCAGGATCAGCCAGAAGGAACCGAAGTCCACGCCCCGCTCCTGGCTGAACGTGTAGAACTTCGACCAGCCCTCGAACGCGAACAGCATGACCGGCCCGTTCACCACGATCCAGGCGACGATGGCGCCTCCCAGAGCCGTCCCGAACTCACGCCACTTGCCCGCCCGCCAGCACAGCACGAGCAGCGGCCCGAGGATCAGGAACGGATAGAGCTTGGCAGCCGTGGCGAGTCCCAGCAGAACGCCGAACGCCAGGGAGCGGCCACGCGACCACATCAGCATCGCCACGGCCGTCAGAGCGACAGCCAGCAGGTCCCAGTTGATGGTCGCGGTCAGCGCGAAGGCGGGCGCGAGGGCGACCAGCAGCCCGTCCCAGGGACGCCGGGCATGGGTACGGGTCACGCAGACGGCGATGACCGCCGCACACGCCATGAGCATCCCGGCATTGACCATCCAGTACCACTGCTCCTGGTCCTGGATGGTGCCGCTGCCGGGCGTGAGCCAGGAGGCGACCTCCATGAAGACACCGGTCAGCACCGGATACTCCAGGTACTGCATGTCACCGGGGAGCTTGTCGAAGTACGGCACGAGCCCGTCGGCGAAACCCCGCCCCTGGTAGAGGTGCGGGATGTCCGAGTAGCACGCATGCGTGTACTGCGAGCTGGCACCGAAGAACCAGGCGCCGTTGTAGCAGGGCGCCTTCTGGACCAGTCCGAGGGCGAACATGCCGATCGCCACCAGCGCGATCACCCGCACGGGAGTCCACCAGGACGCCCCGAGCAGGGCACGCCGCCCGAGCGGGCCACCGATCAGCTCGCTGCCGGCCGCGGCGACGCCGTCCTCCTGGGTCGGCCGCACCGGGTCCGGCTCGTGGACGCTCGTCTGCGTCGATTCTGCACTGGCCATGCCGCACATCCTGCCGTACGCGTCTGTCAAAACACCGAGGGCCGCCGCACCAGGTGGTGCGGCGGCCCATGTTTCACGTGAAACATCCTCGCGTTTCACGTGAAACACCCAAGCCGGGCGATCGGTCGGCTATCCGCCGGGGCCTCCGAAGAGGCCTCCGTTGCCATTGCCTCTGCTGTTACCGCCGTCCACGTTGGTTTCGGTCGGTGTGGGCGTCGAGGTGACCCCACCGTCCGTGCCGCCGTTGTTCACGCCACCGTTCTCCGTACCACCGTCGCTCTCGCAGCCGAAGAACCCGCAGGTGTCGCTCGGCGACGGCGACGGGGAGGAGCTCTCGCTGGGGGTCGCGCTCGGCGTTTCGGTCACGGTCTCGCTGGGCGTCGGGCTCGGCGTCGGCTTCGGCGTCGGCGCGCCCACCTCGTCCTGGATCGTGCCGATCTTCTCGGCCTGCGGGAAGCCGAGGTCGGTCTCGCCCTTCAGCGCGGCCTTCATGTACTCGGTCCACACCTGGGTAGGAGTGTCACCGCCGTGGATGGACTCCTCACCCGCCGTGCCGTTCATGGAGAGCAGCTTGGCGCTCTTGGGGTCCTCACGGAACATCGCGACCGAGGTCGACAGCTGCTGGGTGTAGCCGACGAACCAGGCCGACTTGTTCTCGTCCGTCGTACCGGTCTTGCCGGCCGCCGTACGTCCCAGGGCCAGGGCGTTCTTACCCGTGCCGTTCTCGATGACATTCTCCAGAACGTTCGTGACGTTGTTCGCCACGTTCTCGGGCATCGCCTGCGTGATCCTCGGCTTCTCGAAGCCGGGAACCTCCTGCCCGTTGTACTTGACACTCGTCACCGAGTACGGGGAGGCCTGCTTACCGGCGGCGGCGAACGTCGCGTAGGCGTCGGCCATGCGGATCGCGCTGGGAGTGGACGTACCGAGCGCGAACGACGGGTTGAGCGTGGCGAAGCTGGCGTCCAGGATGCCCGCCTTCTCGGCCACGTCCCGCACGTTCCTCATCCCCACGTCCATGCCGAGCTGCACGAACGGGGTGTTGACGGACTGCTCCATCGCCTTGCGCAAGGAGATGTAGCCCCAGGGGCGGTCGCTCTCGTTCTCCTGGAAGAACGGCGTGTTGTCCTTCTTCAGGACGTAGGAGCCGTCGTTGTTCCTGACCTTGAGATGGTCGTTGCCGTTGTACTTGCTGAGCGGCGAGAGGGGGCCGTCACTCCGGTAGGTGCCGTGCTCCATGGCGGCGGCGAGGACGAACGGCTTCCAGGTCGAACCGACGGGCACACCCGCCGTGTCCGCGTTGTTGTTGAAGTGGCCGTTGTCGTAGCCGGCGCCGCCGTAGAGCGCGACGATCGCGCCGTCCTTCGGCTTCACCGACGCAGCGCCGAACTGGACGTGCTTGTCCAGCTCACGCTTCTCCGGGTCGAGCTTCTCCTTCTCGACCTTCCTGACGGCCTTGGACAGCGCTTCGACCTTGTCCTTCTGGAAGGTCGTCTTGATCTGGTAGCCGCCCTGGTCGAACTGCTTCTCCGTGATGTCGGAGTGGTTCAGGACGTACTTCTTGGCCGTGTCCGCCAGGTAGCCGATCTGGCCGCTCATGCCCTTGGACGCCTTGCGTTCCTGGGGCATGGGGTACTTCTTGATGGCGTCCTGGTACTGCTTGTCCGTGATCCTCTTGTCGTTGTGCATCTGCTCGAGGATCCAGCCCCAACGGGCCTGAGAACGCTTGCGGTTGGCCTCGGCGGTCGCCGTCGGGTCGATGCCGTCGTTGCCCGCGGGGTCGTAGTAAGTAGGGCCCTTGAGCAGCGCGGCGAGGAAAGCGCACTCGCCCGGCTTGAGGTCCTTCGCTTCCTTGCCGTAGTAGGCCTGGGCGGCTGCCTGGATGCCATAGGCGCCACGGCCGTAGTACGAGGTGTTCAGGTAGCCCTGGAGGATCTCCGGCTTGGAGAGCTTCGTGCCCACCTTGATGGAGATGAACATCTCCTTGAACTTACGGGTGACCGTCTGTTCCTGGCTCAGGTAAGTGTTCTTGACGAACTGCTGGGTGATGGTCGAACCGCCCTGCGTGTCACCGCCCCGGGCCATGTTCGCCAGAGCCCGGGCGATACCCATGGGGTCGACGCCGGAGTCCTGGTAGAAGCTCTTGTTCTCGGCCGAGATCACGGCCCACTGCATGGCCTTGGGGATCCGGTCGATCGTGACGTTCTGCCGGTTCTGGCCGCTGCCCGCCGCCACCATCTGGCTGCCGTCGGCCCAGTAGTAGACGTTGTTCTGCGACAGGGCCGCCGCGTTCTCCTCGTTGGGTACGCCCACCATGGCGTACCCGACACCCGCCACGACCACCAGGCTCCCGATGAAGCCGACGCACAGGCCGGAGACGAGCTTCCAGGACGGCATCCAGCGGCGCCAGCCGTACTTGCCGGCCCGCGGATAGTCGATCAACCGCTTCTTGTCGGGGTCGACCGTATGTCCTCTGCCCCGCCCGGGCCCGGTGGGCCCGCCGGGAGCGGCGCGTCGGCCGCCACGGCCCGGTTCGGCCGCTCTGCGGCGGCCGCCCGGATTTCTCTGCGCCGCACGCCGGGCCTCGGCACGGCCGCCGTACGCACGCTCCTCACCCCCCGAGCCGTAGGAGTCCGACCCATAGGAGTCGGACGGAGACCCGGTGGCGCCTCGCGGTGCCGCGCGGCGGCCGGAGGACGAACCGGACTGGCCGCGTCGGGCCGCGGCACGTCCGCCTTCCTGCGGCTGCGGCGGTTTGCGACGGTGCTCGCTCATCGAACGACTACTCCTCGGGCAGGCGCACCCTTGCGCGCCTGGAAACGGCGGCTGGTTTCCGGTCCCCCCGAAGTACGGATGCGGTCGGCTCCGCATTCATCGGTCCCGCGTGCACCCGTACTACACCGAAGACGACGACGCTCTCAGGCGTCACTCGGTTCCCGGCGATGGTCATGGCGCACAGACTACGCACCGCCAAAACCTCCCGAGGCCCGAAGTTCACCTCAAATCAGGCAACTCGTGTCCGATGAATCGGTGATGTGATCCCGTTCACCACACCCCCTCTTGTCGCGTCCGGGAGGCCGTTCTATCGTCGAGATGTATCGAGTCGATACATCCGCTCGACACATCAGTCCGAGACATCGGTCCGGGACATGGATACCGCGGCAGAGAGGAGGCGACGATGAGCCGGCGTTCCGGGATCCTCGAGTTCGCCGTACTCGGCCTGCTCCGCGAATCTCCGATGCACGGCTATGAGCTGCGTAAACGGCTCAACACGTCACTGGGTGTGTTCCGTGCGTTCAGCTACGGGACGCTCTACCCCTGTCTCAAGACGCTGGTCGCCAACGGCTGGCTGATCGAGGAACCGGCGCACGACGCCGAGACCGCGCCCCTCACCGGCCGCCGCGCCAAGATCGTCTACCGGCTGACGGCGGAGGGCAAGGAGCACTTCGAGCAGCTGCTCTCGCAGACCGGGCCCGACGCGTATGAGGACGAGACCTTCGCAGCCCGTTTCGCATTCTTCGGGCAAACCTCACGCGACGTCCGCATGCGCGTTCTGGAGGGCCGCCGCAGCCGGCTGGAGGAGCGCCTGGAGAAGATGCGCATCTCCCTGGCCCGGACCCGCGAGCGACTCGACGACTACACGCTTGAGCTCCAGCGCCACGGGATGGAGTCCGTGGAGCGCGAGGTGCGCTGGCTGAACGAGCTCATCGAGAGCGAGCGGGCGGGGCGGGACCTGAAGGGTTCCGCCACGGGGGAGCCCGCTTCGCGTGACACCACATCTGGAGCGTCGGGCGGCCTGCCCCGGCCGGGGGGCGACCCCCGTCCGGATACGCCCGACGACACCGCCACGTGAGACCCCCGCAAGGGCCTCACTCGTACACACAGGGAGCAACCGGAATGGGTTCGGTTCGCGTAGCCATCGTCGGTGTGGGCAACTGCGCCGCATCGCTGGTTCAGGGAGTCGAGTACTACAAGGACGCCGACCCGGCGTCCAAGGTGCCGGGCCTGATGCACGTCCAGTTCGGCGACTACCACGTCCGCGACGTCGAGTTCGTCGCCGCGTTCGACGTGGACGCCAAGAAGGTCGGCCTCGACCTCGCGGACGCCATCGGCGCCTCCGAGAACAACACCATCAAGATCTGCGACGTGCCCAGCACCGGCGTGACGGTCCAGCGCGGCCACACCCTGGACGGCCTCGGCCGGTACTACCGCGAGACCATCGAGGAGTCCGCCGAGGAGCCGGTCGACGTCGTCCAGGTCCTCAAGGACAAGCAGATCGACGTCCTGGTCTGCTACCTGCCCGTGGGCTCCGAGGACGCGGCGAAGTTCTACGCCCAGTGCGCCATCGACGCCAAGGTCGCCTTCGTCAACGCCCTTCCGGTCTTCATCGCCGGTACCAAGGAGTGGGCGGACAAGTTCACCGAGGCGGGCGTCCCGATCGTCGGCGACGACATCAAGTCGCAGGTCGGCGCCACCATCACGCACCGCGTCATGGCGAAGCTGTTCGAGGACCGGGGCGTCGTCCTGGACCGCACGATGCAGCTCAACGTCGGCGGCAACATGGACTTCAAGAACATGCTCGAGCGCGACCGCCTCGAGTCGAAGAAGATCTCCAAGACGCAGGCCGTCACCTCCCAGATCCGCGACCGCGAGCTGGGCGAGGGCAATGTCCACATCGGCCCGTCCGACTACGTGGCCTGGCTGGACGACCGCAAGTGGGCCTACGTCCGGCTCGAGGGCCGTGCCTTCGGTGACGTCCCGCTGAACCTGGAGTACAAGCTGGAGGTCTGGGACTCCCCGAACTCCGCCGGCGTCATCATCGACGCCCTGCGCGCCGCGAAGATCGCCAAGGACCGCGGCATCGGCGGTCCGATCCTCTCCGCGTCGAGCTACTTCATGAAGTCCCCGCCCGTGCAGTACTTCGACGACGAGGCCCGCGAGAACGTCGAGAAGTTCATCAAGGGCGAGGTCGAGCGCTGACGCGCCCCAACGAGTCGCTCCTGCCAGGGCTGTGAGGGTCCCCGGGTCGCATGACCCGGGGACCCTCCCCGTATGTGAGGCTGTGCCCCATGGCCGTCGTCCGTGACCTGCGCGTCCTGTTGCGTTTCCAGGGATTCCGGCGCCTGCTCGCCGTGCGGCTGATCTCCCAGGGCGCCGACGGTGTCTACCAGGTCGCACTCGCCGCGTACGTCGTCTTCTCACCGGAGAAGCAGACCTCCGCGGCCGCGGTCGCCTCCGCGATGGCGGTGCTCCTGCTCCCGTACTCCCTCGTCGGCCCCTTCGCCGGTGTCCTGCTGGACCGCTGGCGGCGCCGTCAGGTCCTGCTCTACGGCAGCCTGCTGCGCGCGCTGCTGGCTTCGGCGACAGCCCTGCTGATCCTCAGTCCGGCTCCGGACTGGCTCTTCTACGTCTCCGCCCTGTGCGTCACCGCCGTCAACCGCTTCGTGCTCGCGGGCCTGTCCGCGGCCCTACCGCGCGTGGTCGACACCGAGCGCCTCGTCATCGCCAACTCCCTGTCACCGACCGCCGGGACACTGGCGGCGACCGCGGGCGGCGGTCTCGCCTTCGTCGTCCGCCTGGTGGTGGCGGACTCCGACGCCGCGGTGGTGCTCGTAGCAGCCTGGCTGTACCTGTGCGCGGCCCTGGCGACACTGAGCATGGCCCGGGAACTCCTGGGCCCCGACCAGAACTTGGTGCGTGAGCGGATCGGGGCCGCTCTCACGGGCACCGCTCGCGACCTGCTGGCAGGCGTACGTCATCTCGCCGCGCCACAGCGCCGGGAGGCCGCCTGGGCGCTCACGGCGATGGCCCTGATGCGGTTCTGCTACGGCGCGCTGCTGGTGATGCTGCTGATGCTCTGCCGGTACGCGCTCACCTCGACGACTGACGACGGACTCGCCCTGCTGGGGCTGGCGTTGGGTGTCTCGGGCGCCGGCTTCTTCGCGGCGGCCGTGGTGACGCCCTGGTCCGCGGGCAAGCTCGGGCCGGGCCGCTGGATCGTCGTGTGCGCAGGGGCCGCCGCGCTGCTGGAGCCGGCTCTCGGGCTCCCGTTCGCCACCGTCCCTCTGCTGGCCGCGGCCTTCGTCCTGGGGTTGACCACCCAGGGCGCGAAGATCGCCACGGACACCATCGTCCAGTCCTCCGTCGAGGACGGCTTCCGTGGCCGGATCTTCTCCGTCTACGACGTCCTCTTCAACGCCACCTTCGTCGGAGCCGCAGCCGTGGCCGCCCTGATGCTGCCGCCGGACGGTCGATCGGTACCGCTGGTGATCACGATCGCCGTTATCTACGCAACGGTAGCTGTGGCTATGTTCCGGTTTGGCCGTCAGTAAGTGTCACATCAATGACACAGAGCCACTCCTGACTACTGGCTTGTCAGTGGTGACCGATAACTTACGTGGGTCTTATCTCGCGACATGTTCGCGTCACTCATCCATGTTCTAGGGGGACCCCCAAGTGACCACTCCGCCGCCCCAGGGCAATCCGTTCGCGCAGGCCCAGCCCACGGGTCAGCCTCAGGCTCCGTACCCGCCGCAGGGGGGCTACCCCCAGCAGCCCGGCCAGCCCGGCTTCCCGCCCCAGGGCGCGGCTCCGTACGCTCCGGTTCCGCCGCAGCCGTCCGGTCGCAAGCTCAGTTTCAAGACCATCAAGAACATCGTGGTCGTCATCGCCGTGGCGGGTATGGCCATCGGCGGCTACATAGCCAGCCGGGACGACGCCAACACGGCGTCCGTCGGCGACTGCATGCACCGCGGCAGCACCAACGACAGCAACCCTGACCTCGAGGTCGTCGAGTGCAGTAACGCGAAGGCCCAGTACAAGGTGCTGGCGAAGATCGAGGGCGCCTACCTCACGGAGACGCTGGCGTCGAGCAAGTGCGAGTCCGAGGCCAAGGACTTCCAGTACACGTACACCGAGAGCGGTGACGGCAAGGACTTCCTGCTCTGCCTGAAGGACTACAAGCAGTAGGACAGGCACGCGGAGGGGCGGTGTTTCACGTGAAACACCGCCCCTCCGTCGTCTTTTCGATCTGTCTCCCGCCGGGTCATGTTTCACGTGAAACATGACCCCGTTCGACAGCCTCAGCCTTCCTGCTCGGCCCACCACTCCTTGAGCGCGGTCACCGCGGCGTCAGGCTCCATCGGCCCGTTCTCCAGCCTCAGCTCCAGCATGTGCTTGTAGGCGCGCCCGATGACCGGACCGGGGCCGACACCGAGGATCTCCATGATCTGGTTGCCGTCGAGGTCCGGGCGGATCGAGTCCAGCTCCTCCTGCTCCTGAAGACTCGCGATCCGCTCCTCAAGCCCGTCGTACGCACGCGAGAGGGCCGCGGCCTTGCGCTTGTTGCGCGTGGTGCAGTCCGAGCGGGTCAGCTTGTGGAGGCGGTCGAGGAGCGGGCCGGCGTCACGGACGTAACGGCGCACCGCGGAGTCCGTCCACTCGCCTGTGCCATAGCCGTGGAAGCGCAGGTGGAGCTCGACCAGACGTGAGACGTCCCTCACCAGCTCGTTGGAGTACTTGAGCGCCGTCATACGCTTCTTGGTCATCTTGGCTCCCACCACCTCGTGGTGGTGGAACGAGACCCTGCCGTCCTTCTCGAAGCGGCGGGTGCGCGGCTTGCCGATGTCGTGCAGCAGGGCGGCCAGCCGCAGCGTCAGGTCGGGGCCGTCGTCCTCCAACGCCATCGCCTGCTCCAGGACGATCAGCGTGTGGTCGTAGACGTCCTTGTGCCGGTGGTGCTCGTCACGCTCCAGACGCAGGGCCGGCAGCTCGGGCAGGACCCGATCGGCGAGGCCGGTCTCCACCAGCAGCGTCAGCCCCTTGCGCGGGTGCGGAGACAGGATCAGCTTGTTCAGCTCGTCCCGCACCCGCTCGGCCGAGACGATCTCGATGCGTCCCGCCATCCCCTCCATCGCCGCGACGACCTCGGGGGCGACCTCGAAGTCGAGCTGAGCCGCGAAGCGCGCGGCCCGCATCATCCGCAGCGGGTCGTCCGAGAAGGACTCCTCCGGAGTGCCAGGAGTGCGCAGCACGCGCGACGCGAGGTCCTCGAGCCCGCCGTGCGGGTCGATGAACTCCTTCTCCGGCAGTGCCACGGCCATCGCGTTCACCGTGAAGTCCCGGCGGACGAGGTCCTCCTCGATGGAGTCGCCGTACGACACCTCGGGCTTGCGGGAGGTCCGGTCGTACGCCTCGGACCGGTACGTGGTCACCTCGATCTGGTAGCCGCCCTTGTGGGCACCGACCGTGCCGAAGGCGATCCCGACCTCCCAGACGGCGTCCGCCCACGGGCGCACGATCTTCAGTACGTCCTGGGGCCGGGCATCGGTCGTGAAGTCCAGGTCGTTGCCGAGCCGGCCCAGCAGCGCGTCCCGGACCGAGCCGCCGACCAGGGCGAGTGAGAACCCGGCCTCCTGGAAGCGGCGGGCGAGGTCGTCGGCGACAGGCGCGACCCGCAGCAGTTCGTTCACCGCGCGGTGCTGCACCTGGCTCAGGACGCTGGACATCTCTTCGTTGGCGTTCGGCACAACAGAAGAGGGTACGTGGCCCGGGCGGCCCGGAGCTCCCCCTATTCACGCATGCGGACACGTCCGCCGATACGCGCACAAGAGCTGCTCTTGCGATGCAAGGAACCGCCCGAGCCCATAGGGCGACATACCAGACAGCAGATTACCGGGCCGTGATCTTGTGGAACGGACCGCGGCACTTCCCCTCAGCGGGCATCGTTACCATGCGTGGACGCACATTCCGACGACCACTGACGACGACTAGGGACGGACGAGCGCGTGGCCGAGGCGGCAGACTTCCAGGGGACCAGTGCCTCACCTGCCCGCCGGTGGCTACGGCGCACCGGGGCACTGCTCGCCGGTGCGCCCCTGCTGGCCGGACTCCTCCAGCTGCCCGCCGCCGCCCCGGCGGACGCGGCCGGACAGGAGGCCCCGCAGGCTGCCTCCGGCGCGGGCTCGGTGTCCGTCGCGGTCGACTCGCTCAGTCCCAGCGCCCCCACAGAGGGTGACACGGTGACCGTGGCGGGCACGGTCACCAACAACGGCAAGCAAGCCGTCAACGACGCCCATGTCGATCTGCGGGTGGGGCCGGCGCTCGACACCCGCTCGGGCATCGACACCCTCGCCAAGAAGAGCGACGACGTCCAGGGCCCCCTCGGCGAGGCGGTCGGCGGAAAGTACACCGAGAAGTTCCCCAAGCTCACCCCCGGCGTCGCGGAGCCGTTCAACATCTCTGTGCCGGCCGACGAGCTGGACCTCGGTGCGGACGGTGTCTACCAGCTGGCCGTCGCGCTCTCCGGAGGAACCACCGCACAGCCCTACGACCGGGTCCTCGGCGTCCAGCGCACGTTCCTGCCGTGGCAGCCGGAGGAGGCCGGTACCAAGACGAAGACCACGTTCCTGTGGCCGCTCGTCTCCTCGGCGCACATGGCGGCCGAGACGGGGTCGAACGAACAGCAGACGCCGGTCTTCCGTGACGACGAGCTCGCCAAGGAGATCTCCCCGGGCGGCCGCCTCGACCAGATGGTGTCGCTGGCCAAGGAGCTCGACGTCACCTGGGTGATCGACCCGGACCTGCTGGCGTCCGTCGACGCGATGACGAAGAGCTACCAGGTCCGCGGCGCTGACGGCACCAGCACCGCCGGCACCCATCAGGCGGTCGCCAACCGCTGGCTGGCCGAGCTCCAGCAGGCGGTCACAGGCAAGGAGGTCGTCGCCCTGCCGTACGGCGACCCCGACCTCGCCTCCGTCGCCCACAACGGGACCAACGTCACCGGCACACTGAGCCACCTCAAGGAAGCCACCGACGTCATCGACAACACGATCCCGACGATCCTCCACGTGAAGCCGTCGACGGACTTCGCGTGGCCGGTGAACGGAGCCGTCGACCCGTCGATCATGAAGGTCGCGACCTCCGCGGGCGCCGACAAGGTGATCGCCCGCAGCGACAGCCTCCAGGACGACCTGTCGTACACGCCCTCCGCGGCCCGGCCCATCGGCGGCGGCACCACGGCGGTCGTCGCGGACTCCAGGATGTCCACGGCGTTCCAGGGCGACCTGACGAAGGCCTCCGCGTCCACGCTCGCCGAGCAGCGCTTCCTGGCCCAGAGCCTGGCCCTGGGCCTGCAGACCGGCAAACAGCGCAGCGTGGTCGTCGCGCCGCAGCGCATGCCCACCGTGCACCAGGCACAGGCCATGGCCGATGCGCTCAAGGCCCTCCGGCTCGGGAACTGGTCCGAGTCGCAGGACCTGGCGGCAGCCGCGAAGGCCAAGCCGGACCCGTCGGCCAACACGAAGGTGCCCTCGGCCTCCGCCTACCCGTCCTCGCTGCGCAAGCAGGAACTGCCGCGAGCCGCCTTCGAGCAGATCGCCAGGACGCAGAACAAGCTCGACAAGTTCAAGGTGGTGCTCACCCGCCAGTCCCGGGTGGTGACCCCCTTCGGGCGGGCCATGAACCGCGAGATGTCCGTCTCGTGGCGCGGCCAGGGCATCGCGGGGGTGGGGTACCGCGTCGGCATCGAGTCGTACCTCGACGGGCTCATCGACGGGGTCAAGCTGATCCAGAAGTCGGAGACCAAACTCTCCGGCCGCAGCGCCACGATCCCCGTGACCGTCCAGAACAACCTGGTCCAGGGCGTCGAGCACCTGAAACTGCGGCTCACGTCGAAGAACCCGACCCGGCTCAAGATCGGTGGCGCCGCCTACGACGAGCAGCCCGTCACCGTCAACGGCGGCCACAGCCAGTCGGTGAAGTTCACCACGTCCGCCAACGCCAACGGCCGGGCTGAAGTGGTCGCCCAGCTCTACACCGAGGACGGCCAGAAGTACGGCGGCCCCGTGACCTTCGACGTGAAGGTCACCGAGGTCACGGCCACCGTGATGCTGGTCATCGGCGGCGGCGTCCTGCTCCTGGTCCTCGCCGGCTTCCGGATGTACACACAGCGCAAGCGCGCCGCCGCCCGCGAGACCGCCGAGGACGACGCCGCCGGGGAGGACGACAACGCCGAAGGCCAGGTCGGCGCCGCGCAGAACCCGGAAGCCCCCGGCGAGCGTCTCGAGGAGGAGTCACAGGCCGGCCCAGGGGCAGAGGCCCCCGAGCAGCGGAGTGACCCGGCCCCGGACACCGCGGCGGAAAACGCAGACCCGTCCGGCCCGGGTGAGAGAGTGGACCGTTGAGATGTCGTGGCCGGTGGGCCGGGGACGATGAGGTGGGGTAACCATGAACGCGCCGTACGACGGTGACCACGGCCGTGCCGTGGGCAGCTCGGGCTACCCCGAGTCGGGCGCGCCCGAGGGCTCGCCGCCCGAGCACGGCCAGGTGCCGCCGCCCGCGGACATGTACCTCCAGGACGCCTACGACCAGGATCCCTACCGGGCACAGGACCTTGCCGCCCAGGACCCGGTCGCCGAGGCCCTCTACGACCGTGCCGCGCACCCGCCGCCCCCGCCGGGCACCTATCAGCCCCAGCAGCAGCTGTACGCACAGCCGCCGCAGTCGCCCTACGCGCCCGACCCGCAGGTGTGGGCCCAGACACCCGCTCCGGAGCCCGAGGGCCCCACACGGCACCTGCCCTACGGTGATGCCGCCCGGACCACACAGTTCGTGGGTGTGGACGACCTCGTCTCCCAGGCGGGCGAGCCGCAGCAGGAACCCGACGCGTTCGCGCATCTCTTCCGGGACCAGCAGCAGAACAGCGGTCACCCCTCGTACGAGTCGCCCTCGGTCCCCGGCCCGTCCCCGGCCTCCGGCCCGATGGCGCAGGGCCAGTACGCGGCACAGGGCGCGTACGCGCAGGGCCCGTACGCGGCACCCGGCGGGACCGCGGAGACGCCTGCGGTGGACGACACCCATGCCCCTGAGCCCGCCGCGCCCGCACCGAAGAAGGGCGGCCGCGCGGCCGGCCTGCTGAAGTCCAGCGCCGTGATGGCGGCGGGCACGCTGGTCTCCCGCCTCACCGGCTTCGTCCGCTCCGCACTGATCGTGTCGGCCATCGGCGTCGGCTTCCTGGGCGACACCTTCCAGGTCGCCTACCAGCTGCCGACCATGATCTACATCCTCACGGTCGGCGGCGGTCTCAACTCCGTCTTCGTGCCGCAGCTGGTGCGGGCCATGAAGGACGACGAGGACGGCGGCGAGGCCTACGCCAACCGACTGCTGACCCTCGTCATGGTGGCGCTCGGCGGGCTCACCGCGCTGGGAATCCTCGGCGCCCCGCTGCTGATCCGCATGATGTCCCCCTCGATCGCCGACGACCCCGCGGCGAACCAGGTCGCCATCACCTTCGTCCAGTACTTCCTGCCCTCGATCTTCTTCATGGGCGTCCACGTGGTGATGGGCCAGATCCTCAACGCCCGCGGCAAGTTCGGCGCGATGATGTGGACCCCGGTCCTGAACAACATCGTCATCATCGTGACGCTGGGCATGTTCATCTACGTCTACGGCACCGCCGCCGACTCCAGGATGAAGGTCACCACCATCCCGGCGGAGGGCCAGCGTCTCCTCGGCATCGGTGTGCTGCTGGGCCTGGTGGTCCAGTCGCTGGCGATGATCCCCTACCTGCGCGAGACCGGCTTCCGGCTGCGGCTGCGCTTCGACTGGAAGGGCCAGGGCCTCGGCAAGGCCATCACGCTCGCCAAGTGGACCGTCCTGTTCGTCCTCGCCAACCAGGCCGGCGCCATGATCGTCGTCTGGCTGTCCACCGCGGCGGGCAAGGCCTCGCCCGTCGACGGCACCGGATTCTCCGCCTACGCCAACGCACAGCTGATCTGGGGCCTGCCGCAGGCCATCATCACGGTCTCCCTCATGGCCGCCCTGCTGCCGCGCCTGTCGCGCTCGGCCGCCGAGGGCGACGGCGGCGCCGTCCGTGACGACATCTCCCAGGGCCTGCGCACCACGGCGGTCGCCATCGTGCCGATCGCGTTCGGTTTCCTCTCGATCGGCATCCCGATGTGCACGCTGATGTTCGGCTCCTCGGGCACCAGCCAAGCAACCAACATGGGCTACATGCTGATGGCGTTCGGCCTCGGTCTGATCCCGTACTCCGTGCAGTACGTGGTCCTGCGCGCCTTCTACGCCTACGAGGACACCCGGACCCCCTTCTACAACACGGTCATCGTGGCCGCGGTCAACGCGGGCGCCTCGGCGGTCTGTTACTTCGTCGTCCCGCCGCGCTGGGCCGTGGTCGGCATGGCCGCCTCCTACGGGCTGGCCTACGCGATCGGCGTCGGTGTCGCCTGGCGCCGCCTGCGCAAGCGGCTGGGCGGGGACCTCGACGGCGCCCGGGTGCTGCGGACTTACGCCCGGCTGTGCATCGCCTCGGTCCCGGCCGCCCTGCTCAGCGGAGCGGCCTGCTACGGCATCGGCCACACGCTCGGCCAGGGTGTCGCGGGCTCGCTCGCCGCGGTGCTGGCCGGTGGCGCCGTTCTCCTCGGGGTCTTCTTCGTCGCCGCCCGCCGCATGCGCATCGAGGAACTCAACTCGCTGGTCGGCATGGTCCGCGGACGCCTGGGACGCTGAGACGAGGGGTAGGCGCACAACCATCGTCAGCCACCGCGTGTCGTGCATAGCGGCGGACTGTGGGCACAATTGGTTTCGGCGTCGGACGGCGCGCAATGGATGGGGAGGCAGGAACGACGGTGGCGGAACGGAGCACGGCTGCCGTCGACGTGGCAGACAACAGCGACGAGACGTCGCTGACCGCACAAGCGGACCAGTCCACGGCCGACGGGGTGGCCAAGAACCGGGAGCGGGACACGGACAGCGACGAGGTACAGGAGAGCACCCGGGCCGACGGTTCCGGAAAAACCTCGCCGCCTGAACTGCACAGTGGTCACAAGCTCGCCAGACGCTACCGCCTCGAGGAGTGCGTCACCCGTCTGGACGGCTTCAGCAGCTGGCGTGCCGTGGACGAGAAACTCCGCCGCGCCGTCGGCGTGCACATTCTGCCCGCGGACCACTCACGGGCCCGCTCCGTCCTGGCTGCCGCCCGCTCCTCGGCCCTCCTGGGCGACCCGCGCTTCGTGCAGGTGCTGGACGCGGTGGAGGAGAACGACCTCGTCTACGTCGTCCACGAGTGGCTTCCCGACGCGACCGAACTGAGCACACTTCTCGCCTCCGGGCCACTGGAGCCGTACGACGCCTACCAGATGGTCACCCAGGTCTCCTCCGCCATGGCGGCCGCGCACCGCGAGGGCCTCGCACACCTTCGGCTGAACCCCAACGCCGTCCTGCGTGCCTCCACCGGCCAGTGGCGCATCCGCGGCCTCGCCGTGAACGCCGCCCTGCGGGGCATCTCGTCCGAGACCCCGCAGCGCACCGACACCGAGGCCATCGGCGCCCTGCTGTACGCGGCGCTCACCCAGCGCTGGCCGTACGAGAGCGACGCCTACGGCCTCTCGGGCCTGCCGAAGGACATCGGGCTGATCGCGCCCGACCAGGTGCGTGCCGGTGTGCACCGCGGTCTGTCCGAGCTGTCCATGCGCGCGCTCGCCAACGACGGCGCCACCGCGTCCCGGCACGAGTCGCCGTGCACCACGCCGGAAGAGCTGGTGAAGGCGATCGGTGAGATGCCCCGCATCCGCCCGCCGGAGCCGGCGTTCACCGCCCCGCCCGAGTACCAGCGCACGACGTACCAGCAGGGCACCTACGGCCGCCAGACCCCGCACCCCGGCGCCACCCAGCCGGTCCCGACGCCGCCGCCCCCGCTGCAGAGCCGCACGGGCAAGGCACTGAAGTGGGCCGTCTCCGCGCTCCTGATCGCCGCACTGGGCCTCGGCAGCTGGCAGCTGGCCGACGCCCTCATGGACCAAGGCGGCAAGACCGAGGACCCGGGCCGGACCCAGACGAACGACGGGAACGACAAGAGCCCGAAGAAGCCCGTGGGCGGCAAGCCCGTCGCCATCGAGGGAGTCCGCGACTTCGACCCGTTCGGCTCGGACGGATCCGAGAATCCGGAAGACATCGACAAGGTCGACGACAACGATCCCAGTTCGTACTGGCAGACGAGCTACTACGAGAGCTCCGACTTCGGCCGGCTCAAGTCGGGCGTCGGCGTGATCCTCGACCTCGGCAAGGTCCAGCAGGTCGGAAAGGTGACCGTCAAGTTCGTGGGGGACACCTCGGTCGAACTGCGCAGCGCCGGTTCCGACGCGGGCTCGGAGCCCACGTCCTTCGACGCGTACTCGAAGGTCGCCGACGGCTCGGGGACGACCGTCGCACTCAAGCCGGACAAGTCCCTCAAGACTCGGTACCTCCTCGTGTGGCTGACCGACCTTCCGGTCCAGGCGGACGACGGAAAGTGGCGCGGCAGGGTGGCGGACATCAAGGTGACCAGCTGACGGCATCTGCCTCGAGGAAGGAGGCCGATGGCAGACGGCACCGGGTATGACGGAGTGAGCGATCAGGACCTGCTCGCCCGCCATGTGGAAGGCGACCCCGACGCCTTCAGTGAGCTCGTGCGGCGGCACCGCGACCGTCTCTGGGCCGTCGCCCTGCGGACGCTGGGAGACCGCGAGGAGGCCGCTGACGCGGTGCAGGACGCCCTTGTCTCCGCCTACCGGGCCGCACACACCTTCCGGGGCCAGTCGGCCGTCACGACATGGCTGCACAGGATCACGGTGAACGCCTGTCTGGACCGCGCCCGCAAGGCGGCCTCCCGCAAGACCTCGCCCGTCGACGACACCGAGCGCCTGGAGCAGCTGCTGGAGCCGCACGAGTCGGCTTCCGCGCCCGCCGAGCGCAACGATCTCCACCGGCAGCTCATCAAGGCCCTGGGAACCCTGCCGGCCGACCAGCGTGCGGCGCTCGTCCTGGTGGACATGCAGGGCTACCCGGTCGCGGAGGCCGCCCGCATCCTCGACGTACCGACCGGCACGGTCAAGAGCCGCTGTGCGCGTGGCAGAGCCAGACTCCTGCCGCTGCTCACCCATCTGCGGCCGGACGGCAACGCTGACGGCAAGAAGCCGGGCGGAGAACGGAACCGGACGCAGGAGCCAGCCGTCCCACCCGCAGCGGGACCGCGCCAGGCGGGACCACCGGACACAGGACCGAGCGACTCAGCTGCAGTGAAGGGCGGAGGTGGACGAGCGTGACGTCGACGACAGACATGGCCGGGCACCCGGACGTCGCGGAGATCTCCGACCTCACCGAGGGCCTGCTCCCGCCGTCCCGAAGCAGCGACGTACGCCGGCACCTGGACGGGTGCGAACTCTGCGCGGACGTCCATGCCTCGTTGGAGGAGATCCGCGGACTGCTCGGTGCACTGCCCGGCCCGCCGCGTATGCCGGCCGATGTCGCAAGCCGCATCGATGCCGCTCTCGCCGCCGAAGCCCTGCTGAACGCCAGGGAACCCGAGCCCGAAGAGAGCCCGGCGCCGGTGAGTGCTTCCTCCCCCTCCGAGGACGACAGCGATCTGCGTGTTTCACGTGAAACATCGGTGACCGTCGACCGGCCCACCGGACGTCCCCGCTCCTCCACCACCGGCCCCGGCCGCAAGGGGCGCACCCGGAGCGGGCGCCGAAGGATCGCCGTCCTGGGGACCGTCTTCACCGTCGCCGCCCTGGGGCTGGGCTCCGTTCTGCTGTCGTCACTCGACGACGGCAAACCGTCGCGTGACACGGCGGGCGAGCGGCAGACCACCGCCGGGGACACCTTCTCCGAAGGAAAGCTGCAGAAGCAGGTCACCGACCTCCTGGCCGAGAACAAGAGCGAGGGACGCAGCTCCCGCACCCCGCTCGGCGCGGAGACCGCCGGGACCAACCACCCCAGGGTCTTCAGCGAGCCCACTGTGCCGGGCTGTGTCCGCGACGGTATCGGCCGCAAGGACGCCGCCCTCGCCGTCGAGAACGGCAGGTACGAGGGGAAGAAGGCGATGCTCGTACTGCTTCCCGACGCCTCCGACGCCACCCGGGTCACCGCCTACATCGTCGACGCGACCTGTGTGGATCACTCGGCGTCGGCCGCCACCGGAAAGATCCTTCTGCAGCGCTCCTACCCGTCCTCCTGAGGGAGGGCTTCTCACCCCTCCGCGTGGTTACCCGCACGGTGTCCACATCTCCGTGTGCCCGGACACAGTGGGAATGCGAGCCCCTTAGGATCCGTTGGGTGGGGTGAGAGTTCCGAGAGAAGCTCCCACCGGTCGAACGACGCAGTCCAGAGACGAGGAATCAAGCCGTGAGCGACGTCCGTAACGTGATCATCATCGGCTCCGGGCCCGCCGGCTACACGGCGGCGCTCTACACCGCGCGCGCGTCGCTGAAGCCACTGGTGTTCGAGGGCGCCGTCACCGCCGGTGGTGCGCTCATGAACACCACCGATGTGGAGAACTTCCCGGGCTTCCAGGACGGCATCATGGGCCCGGAGCTCATGGACAACATGCGCGCCCAGTCGGAGCGCTTCGGTGCCGAGCTCGTCCCGGACGACATCGTGGCCGTCGACCTGTCCGGTGAGATCAAGACCGTCACGGACACGGCCGGTACCGTCCACCGGGCCAAGGCCGTCATCGTGGCCACGGGCTCGCAGCACCGCAAGCTCGGCCTGCCGAACGAGGACGCCCTCTCCGGTCGTGGGGTGTCCTGGTGCGCCACCTGTGACGGGTTCTTCTTCAAGGACCAGGACATCGCAGTGATCGGTGGAGGCGACACCGCCATGGAGGAGGCCACCTTCCTCTCGCGGTTCGCCAAGTCCGTGACGATCGTCCACCGCCGCGACACCCTGCGGGCCTCCAAGGCCATGCAGGAGCGCGCCTTCGCCGACCCGAAGATCTCGTTCGTATGGGACAGCGAGGTCGCCGAGATCCAGGGCGACCCGAAGCTCTCGGGTCTGAAGCTGCGCAACCTCAAGACCGGCGAGCTCTCGGACCTGCCGGTGACCGGTCTCTTCATCGCCATCGGGCACGACCCGCGCACCGAGCTCTTCAAGGGCCAGCTCGACCTGGACGAAGAGGGCTACCTGAAGGTGGACGCGCCGTCGACGCGTACGAACCTGACCGGTGTCTTCGGTGCCGGTGATGTGGTCGACCACACCTACCGTCAGGCGATCACCGCGGCCGGGACCGGTTGCTCCGCCGCTCTCGACGCCGAGCGCTTCCTCGCCGCCCTCTCGGACGAGGAGCAGCCGGAGCCCGAGAAGACCGCTGTCTGACCTCCTCCCTACCCGCCCCACGCACCAACCAGTTAAGGAGCCCGCCGTGGCCGGCACCCTGAAGAATGTGACCGACGACTCCTTCGAGCAGGACGTCCTCAAGAGCGACAAGCCCGTCCTGGTGGACTTCTGGGCCGCCTGGTGCGGTCCGTGCCGCCAGATCGCGCCGTCCCTCGAAGCGATCGCCGCCGAGTACGGCGACAAGATCGAGGTCGTCAAGCTGAACATCGACGAGAACCCGGGTACGGCCGCCAAGTACGGCGTCATGTCCATCCCGACGCTGAACGTCTACCAGGGTGGCGAGGTCGCCAAGACCATCGTCGGCGCGAAGCCGAAGGCCGCGATCGTTCGCGACCTCGAGGACTTCATCGCGGAGTGACACGGCGAAGCCACCGCACCGACGGTGGATGTTTCACGTGAAACACGAATGGGCCAGCCCGGAAGGGCTGGCCCATTCGCTTGTCTGCCTGCCTCTACAGCGGTCGCAGCGCCGGTTCCTTCTGCACAGCTCCCAGCAGCCGGTCCAGCGCCATCTCGACGTCTTCCTTCCAGGAGAGCGTCGACCTCAATTCCAGCCTGAGCCTGGGATAGGTGGGGTGCTGTCGGACCGTCTTGAAGCCCACCGCCAGAAGGTGGTCGGCGGGCAGCACACAGGCCGGTTCCTTCCAGCGCGCGTCCCCGAACGCCTCGATGGCCTTGAAGCCCCGCCGCAGCAGATCCTTGGCGACCGCCTGGACCATCACCCGTCCGAGCCCCTGCCCCTGGTAGCCGGGAACGATGAACGAGGTCATCAGTTGAACCGCGTCGGGCGATACCGGGCTCGTGGGGAACGCCATGGACCGGGGTACGTAGGCGGGAGGGGCGTAGAGCACGAAGCCCACCGGCACGTCATCGACGTAGACGACCCGACCGCAGGATCCCCAGTCCAGCAGGACGGCTGAGATCCAGGCTTCCTTCTCCAGGGCGGGGGTGCCCGCCTTTACCGCGGCCTCACCGCTGACCGGATCGAGCTCCCAGAAGACACACGTGCGACAGCGCTTGGGAAGGTCCTGAAGGTTGTCCAACGTGAGCGGTACGAGCCGGCGCCCCATGAAGGCTGTTCCTCGCTTCCTTCTCCCGCCGCGTCGCGGGCGGCTGTCAGAGCGCTCCGTTCCTTGAGGAGGCTGCCGATGAACCCACCGACCGCTCCCAGTCCCAGACCGGCGCTCACCAGTCCGGTCCGGCTCATCGTTCGCATGGCCCCTGCCTCCCTCTCAGAGGAGCTACCGGGTGGGTCACGCCGTACTCGAACGCATCGTATCCACGATGTGATTCCATCGATACCACCAGAAAGGAAAGAGCGGGCCACGTTCCGGCACACACCGGACACGGCCCGCTCTGCCGGAGGCACAGGGGAGGCTCCTGTCGGAGTCTCAGGACTCGTCGTCCTCGGCGTCTCCCTCCAGGAGACTCGTCTGCAGGACGGGCCCTTCGCCAGGAGCGAGTGAGCCGAGGATCCGCTCGAGGTCCTCCATGGAGGCGAACTCGACGGTGATCTTGCCCTTCTTCTGTCCCAGGTCGACCTTCACTCGCGTCTCGAAACGATCCGAAAGCCGCGTGGCGAGTTCGGACAGGGCAGGCGAGACCCGGGCACCGGCACGGGGGCCCTTGGGCCGCTGGGCCTTCTGAGGCCGTGACCCCATCAGCGTCACGATCTCCTCGACGGCCCGCACCGAAAGCCCCTCGGCCACGATGCGGTGCGCCAGCCTGTCCTGCTCCTCCGAGTCCTCGACGGACAGCAGTGCCCTCGCGTGGCCGGCGGAGAGCACCCCGGCGGCGACCCGACGCTGCACAGCCGGCGAAAGCTTCAGCAGGCGCAGGGTGTTGGAGACCTGCGGGCGGGATCGGCCGATGCGGTCCGCCAGCTGATCGTGCGTGCAGTTGAAGTCCCTCAGCAACTGGTCGTAGGCGGCTGCCTCTTCCAGCGGGTTCAGCTGGGCGCGGTGCAGGTTCTCCAGCAGGGCGTCCAGGAGGAGCTTCTCGTCGTCCGTGGCCCGCACGATGGCCGGGATCGCCTCCAGCCCCGCCTCACGGCAGGCCCGCCAGCGGCGCTCGCCCATGATGAGCTCATAGCGGGCCGGTCCCACCTGCCGTACGACAACCGGCTGGAGGAGCCCCACTTCCTTGATGGAGGTGATGAGCTCGGACAGCGCGTCCTCGTCGAAGACCTCACGCGGCTGCCGCGGGTTCGGTGTGATGGCGTCGAGGGGGATCTCGGCGAAGTGCGCACCGATCGGCGCCGCAGGCGCGGCCGGCGCGGCAGGAGCAGCGGGCTGTGCCGGCTCTTCTGTTTCACGTGAAACAGGCGGCAGAGTTGCCACCTTCGCCGCCGCCACCCCACGGTCGTTCGGCAGCGCGGGGACTGCCGTGGGTGATGTCGAAGCGGCTCCCGCCGCAGCCTGAGCCACCGACTTCTCCGTCGGCGCAGCAGGGATCAGTGCGCCGAGACCACGGCCCAGCCCCCTCCGTCGCTCGCTCACTGGATGCCCTCCACCATGCTCGGGTCGTTCTGCTGTGCGCCGATGTGAGCGTGCGTCGCGTCATAGCTGACGCCAACGCCCTTCAGCGCAATCTCTCGTGCCGCCTCAAGATAGGAGAGGGCACCACTCGATCCAGGATCGTAGGTCAGTACCGTCTGCCCATAACTCGGCGCCTCGGAGATACGGACGGAACGGGGGATGCTCGTCCGTAGGACCTCGTCGCCGAAGTGGGTGCGCACCTCGTCCGCGACCTGGGACGCGAGGCGCGTCCGGCCGTCGTACATGGTGAGCAGGATGGTCGACACATGCAGGGCGGGGTTGAGGTGCCCCCGTACCAGGTCGACGTTGCGCAACAGCTGGCCCAGGCCCTCCAGTGCGTAGTACTCGCACTGGATCGGGATGAGGACCTCCTGGCCCGCCACCAACGCATTGACCGTCAGGAGGCCGAGAGAGGGCGGACAGTCGATGAGGATGTAGTCCAGCGGCTGCTCGTACGCCTGGATGGCGCGCTGCAGCCGGCTCTCCCGGGCCACCAGGGACACCAGCTCGATCTCCGCACCGGCGAGATCGATCGTGGCCGGAGCGCAGAAGAGGCCTTCGACATCGGGAACCGGCTGGACGACCTCGGAGAGCGGCTTACTCTCCACCAACACGTCGTAGATGGACGGAACTTCCGCGTGATGGTCGATGCCCAGCGCGGTGGACGCATTGCCCTGTGGATCGAGGTCGACCACCAGAACCCGGGCGCCGTGCACGGCCAGCGACGCGGCAAGGTTGACGGTCGTCGTCGTCTTGCCCACACCGCCCTTCTGGTTGGCGACCACCATGATCCGGGTCTGCTCGGGCCGCGGCAGGCCCTCGCCGGCGCGGCCCAGAGCCTCCACCGCCAGTTGGGCAGCACGACCGATAGGAGTGTCGTCCATCGGAGGCGGTGTTTCACGTGAAACATCCGCCCCCATCGACTCGGTACGGGGACCGGGGACCGGATCGGTCATCGGTCCCGCGATGTTGGCGTCGGACCGCAAGGATTCACTCTCCTCGACTTCAGGCTCGCAATGAACAGAGCCTCCCATGTCTTCGGGGTCATGAACCAGTGAGGCCGGGCGTTCTGTGGAGAAATCCACCTCTGTGGACAACTCAGATCCCTCATCGAGTGACCCAAGAGGCTTACGGTCGCGGGGTTCGGCCGCAGCGCGGCCACGACTGATGATGCCGTGCAGAAGTGAGCGACGTTTCACGTGAAACACGATGCACAGCAGCCGCGGCCGGATCGGCGCGACACTCCGGCATGCGTAGGTTTGGCAGCTTGTGTGGAGTACGTCTCGTCCGCAGGACGGATCAGCGGCGTCGGCGTGCACGCCCCGTGCGAGCCGCCTTGGCGCGCTTCGCGGCGAAGCGCACACCGCCGGGGCTCTCCCCGACCTCGACCCGTACGACCGTGGACATCGGGTCCACCACGCCCTCCCCCACATGCAGGATGGACGTCTCGACCGCACCCAGCTTACTCAGGGCCGCCGACGCGCTCTTCAGCTCTTCCTCGGCGGTGTCGCCCTTGAGCGCGAGCATCTCCCCGTAGGGCCGCAGCAGTGGGATGCCCCATGTGGCGAGACGGTCGAGGGGTGCGACAGCTCGAGCCGTCACCACGTGGACGGGCTGGATCTTCCCCATGACCTCCTCGGCCCGGCCGCGCACCACGGTCACATGATCGAGACCGAGCAGCTCCACGACCTCGGTGAGGAAGTTGGTACGCCGCAGCAACGGCTCCAGCAGCGTGATCTTCAGGTCCTCCCGGACCAGCGCCAGCGGAATGCCGGGAAGACCGGCACCGGAGCCCACATCGCACACCGTCACGCCCTCGGGCACGACCTCCGAGAGCACCGCGCAGTTCATCAGATGCCGCTCCCACAGGCGGGGTACTTCACGCGGGCCGATGAGGCCGCGCTGTACGCCCGCCTCAGCGAGCAGCTCGGCGTACCGCACCGCATCCGCGAAGCGATCACCGAACACCTCGCGCGCCTGCTCGGGCGCGGGGGGAAGCTCCGCTGCCTCCGTCACGGGGGACCGTCCTTCCGTACCGCGTCAGCGCACCCGGCGCCGACACCAGAACCACCAGAACTATCAAGGCTGACAAAGTTCGGCCCCGCCTGCGCAACAGACGGGGCCGGAAATGTGGGGGCCGATCAGGCGGGCAGCACGACGACGAAGCGCTGCGGCTCCTCGCCCTCGGACTCGCTGCGCAGACCGGCGGCCTTGACCGCGTCGTGCACGACCTTGCGCTCGAACGGCGTCATGGGCTTCAGCTTCACTGCCTCACCGCTGCTCTTGGCCTCGGCCGCCGCCTTGGAACCCAGCTCGGACAGCTCGGAGCGCTTCTGTGCCCGGTACCCCGCGATGTCGAGCATCAGACGGCTGCGGTCGCCGGTCTCCCGGTGCACGGCCAGGCGGGTGAGCTCCTGGAGCGCCTCCAGCACCTCGCCGTCACGGCCGACCAGCTTCTGCAGGTCGCGGCCGCCCGTGTCGCTGATGATCGAGACGGAGGCGCGGTCGGCCTCGACGTCCATGTCGATGTCGCCGTCGAGGTCGGCGATGTCGAGCAGACCCTCCAGGTAGTCCGCCGCGATCTCGCCTTCCTGTTCCAGGCGAGTCAGGGTGTCTGCACCCTCGGCAGCGGCGGAGGTGGTGCCTTCCGTCACGGGATGGACTCCTTCTTACTTCTTGGACGGGGACTTGGGCCGCTGCGGGCCCTTGCGCTGTCCGGACTGGGCCTTGCTGCGGGTACCGCCGGCGGGCTTCGCTCCGCCCTTCTGGGCAGCGGCGGCGGGCTTGGCGTCCTGGGGCTCGTCGGACTTGGTCAGCGACGTCTTCGGCTCGTGCTCACCGGCCGCCTTGGCGCCGGCGGCGCCACCGTGCTGGCGCTGGGACTTGCTCTGCCGCTTGGGCTGCTGACGCTTCGGGGCAGCGGTGGTCGGCGTACCGTCCTCAGTCTGCGCGACGGCCGCCGTGTCGCCCTTGATCACGGTGCCGTCGGCCTGGGCCACGAGGCCTGCCTTGCTGAGGCCGTTGATGAACTTGCGCTCGAACTCGTTGCGGTCGCGTCCCTTGGCCACGATGGCCTTGACGATGACCCGGTCCCGGCGCCGGCCGACCTTGTCGTGCTGCGTGATGTGCTTGGTCAGGCGGTCCAGGTACGCGGCCTGGGCCTTGGAACCCGGGGTCGGGTTGTTGTGGATCACGTACATCTGCTGGCCCATGGTCCACACGTTGGTGGTCAGCCAGTAGACGAGGACACCGACGGGGAAGTTGATGCCGAAGACGGCGAACATGACCGGGAAGACGTACATCAGCATCTTCTGCTGCTGCATGAACGGCGTCTTCACCGTGGTGTCGACGTTCTTCGTCATCAGCTGGCGCTGGGTGAAGAACTGCGAGGCCGACATCAGGACGATCATGATGGCGGTGACCACACGGACGTCGGTGAGCGAGGCGCCGAGCGCCTCCACCTTCGAGGCACTGTCCGTGAACTTCGCGGCCAGCGGAGCCCCGACGATGTGCGCCTTCTGCGCGCTCTGCAGCAGGCTCTGGTTGATCACGCCGATGGTGTCGCCCGTCGCGATGCCGTTGAGCACGTGATACAGGGCGAAGAAGAACGGCGACTGCGCCAGGATGGGAAGGCACGAGGAGAGCGGGTTGGTGCCCGTCTCCTTGTACAGCTTCATCATCTCTTCGGACTGACGCTGCTTGTCGTTCTTGTAGCGCTCTTGGATCTTCTTCATCTCGGGCTGCAACGTCTGCATGGCCCGAGTCGACTTGATCTGCTTCACGAAGAGCGGGATGAGGCAGATACGGATGAGGATCACCAGGGACACGATCGACAGGCCCCAGGCCCAGCCGGTGTCGGGGCCGAAGATGGCGCCGTACACCGAGTGGAACTGGACGATGACCCAGGAGACGGGTGTGGTGATAAAGCTGAAGAGGCTGGCAATCGTGTCCACTAATCATGCTCCTTGGGCATGGGACGGTGTCTCTGCGGCCGGGCTCGAAGGACTGGACTGACTTGTGGGAGAAGTCTGTCCCTCGGTGGCCGGTTCGCCGGCGGAGGTCCCGCCCTTGCGTGCACGCCACGCGTTACGCAGCATTTCGTGCCACCGCGGGCGCTTACGCGGCGGGACATGGTCCACACCGCCCAGCGACCACGGATTGCACCGCAGGATGCGCCAGGCCGTGAGTGCCGTTCCCTTGATGGCACCGTGCCGGTCGATGGCCGTGTAGCCGTAGTGGGAACACGACGGGTAGTACTTGCAGACCGGCCCCAGCAGCGGACTGATCGTCCACTGGTAGAGCTTGATCAGAGCCAGCAGCGGGTACTTCATCGCGCGCCCCCTCCCAGCAACCGCTGGAGAGCGGCATCCAGGTCTCGGGCCAGCTGTGCGTGGTCGACGTCGCCCGATCCGGGCAGCGCTCGTACGACTACCAGGCTACCGGGGGGCAGCTGGGCGACTCGCTCGCGCATCAGGTGGCGAAGCCGGCGCTTCACTTTGTTGCGTACGACCGCGCCACCCACCGCCTTGCTCACGACGAAACCCGCACGCGTCGGGGGAGCGCTCTCCCCAGGCGCATGCGGGTCCGTGGCACCGCTTCGAAAGTGGACGACGAGGTGCGGGCGTCCTGCCCGACGCCCTCGCCGTACCGCGGTCGCGAAGTCCTCGCGCCGCCTCAGCCGGTTCTCGGTGGGCAGCACGACGTCATGACCTGATCGAGATCAGGCGGACAGACGGGCGCGACCCTTGCTACGGCGGGACGCGAGAATCGCGCGGCCGGCACGGGTGCGCATACGCAGCCGGAAGCCGTGGGTCTTCGCGCGACGACGGTTGTTCGGCTGGAAGGTGCGCTTGCTCACTCGGGGGCTCCAGAAGAAATCGGTAGTTGCGGGGTGCCGTCCTGGCTGTCACCGTGCGCCCACGAGTAGCTCGCAGTTACGCCCGAGTGCACCGCTGACCGATCACCCAAATGATCTGTGCCCATCGGAGGCAGGCGGCAGCAGCCATCGACAACTCGACCTGGTTACGGTACGCGCGGCTACGCCATCCGGTCAAACCAGGAGTCGCCGGGAGACACTTGTCCACAGGCTGGGGACAACAACTTGAACCGTACCGGCCGCCCTGACTACCGTGACGGAACTCCGATTCGTTCCCTTGTCCCTGCCCCAGCGGGTTTGCTCCCGCCACCCGGATGACATCCCGACCCGTCCCAGAACCACACGTTCGTGGGACCTGTGAGAGAGCGTGCCCTGTGGCTGACGTACCTGCCGATCTTGCCGCAGTGTGGCCACGCGTACTGGAGCAACTCCTCGGAGAAGGTCGCGGCCAGGGTGTCGAGACGAAGGACGAGCACTGGATCCGGCGCTGCCAGCCGCTGGCCCTGGTCGCGGACACCGCCCTGCTCGCCGTACCGAACGAATTCGCCAAGGGCGTACTCGAGGGACGCCTCGCGCCGATCGTCAGCGAGACGCTGAGCCGTGAGTGCGGCCGCCCGATCCGGATCGCGATCACCGTCGACGACTCCGCGGGCGAGCCCCCGGCCACCCCTGCGCCCCCGGCCCGGCCCCAGCCGCGCTACGAGGAGCCCGAGCTCCCGGCCGCACGCCAGGAACGCGAGGGATACGAGCGCCAGGACCGCGACGGATACGAGGGGTACGGCCGCCACCGCGCCGACCCACTGCCGGGAACGGCCGGCGACCAGCACCCGCCTACGCGCGGAGATCAACTGCCCACCGCCCGTCCCGCCTACCCGTCCGAGTACCAGCGCCCCGAGCCCGGCTCCTGGCCGCGGCCCACGCAGGACGATTACGGGTGGCAGCAGCAGCGCCTCGGCTTCCCCGAACGTGACCCGTACGCGTCACCGAACCAGGACACCTACGGTTCGCAGGACTCTTACGGCACCCCGGACTCGTACGGCTCCCCCCAGGACTCCTACGGATCCCACGGATCCCACGGATCCCACGGATCCCACGGATCCCACGGATCCCACGGATCGCAGGGATCGCAGGGATCGCACGGCTCCCACGGATCGCACGGCTCCCAGGACTCGTACGGGCCCCGCGGATCGCAGGACGCCTACGGCTCGTCCGCCCAGGACTACCGCCCCCAGTCCATGGAGCGCCCCTCCTACGAGCCCCCGCGCTCCGACTACGAGACGCCTCGCGCCGAGTACGACCAGCGCGACCCCGTCCGCCGGGAACTGCCCGAGCCGCCGCCCGGCTCGGGGCACGTGCATCGCGGCGGCCCCGTCGGACCGAACCTGCCCACGACCGGTGCGCCCGGCCCGCTGGCCGCGCAGCCCGCGCCGGCGACCGGCCCGGGTGAGCCCACCGCGCGGCTGAACCCGAAGTACCTCTTCGACACCTTCGTCATCGGCGCCTCCAACCGCTTCGCGCACGCGGCCGCGGTCGCCGTCGCCGAGGCACCGGCGAAGGCGTACAACCCCTTGTTCATCTACGGGGAGTCCGGGCTCGGCAAGACACACCTGCTGCACGCGATCGGGCATTACGCGCGCAGCCTCTACCCGGGCACCCGCGTGCGGTACGTGAGCTCGGAGGAGTTCACCAACGAGTTCATCAACTCCATCCGCGACGGCAAGGGCGACAGCTTCCGCAAGCGGTACCGCGAGATGGACATCCTGCTCGTCGACGACATCCAGTTCCTGGCGGACAAGGAGTCGACGCAGGAGGAGTTCTTCCACACCTTCAACACGCTCCACAACGCCAACAAGCAGATCGTGCTCTCCAGCGACCGGCCGCCCAAGCAGCTGGTCACGCTGGAGGACCGGCTGCGGAACCGTTTCGAGTGGGGTCTGATCACCGACGTCCAGCCGCCGGAGCTGGAGACCCGCATCGCGATCCTCCGCAAGAAGGCGGTGCAGGAGCAGCTGAACGCCCCGCCGGAGGTGCTGGAGTTCATCGCGTCCCGGATCTCGCGCAACATCCGCGAGCTGGAGGGCGCGCTGATCCGGGTCACGGCGTTCGCCTCCCTCAACCGGCAGCCGGTGGACCTGGGCCTGACGGAGATCGTCCTGAAGGACCTGATCCCCGGTGGCGACGACGCGACGCCGGAGATCACCTCGACGGCCATCATGAGCGCGACCGCCGACTACTTCGGCCTCACGGTGGAGGACCTGTGCGGCAGCTCGCGCGGCCGCCAGCTCGTCACGGCCCGGCAGATCGCCATGTACCTGTGCCGTGAGCTCACGGACCTGTCGCTGCCGAAGATCGGCGCGCTGTTCGGCGGCCGCGACCACACGACGGTCATGCACGCGGACCGCAAGATCCGCAATCTGATGGCCGAGCGCCGCTCCATCTACAACCAGGTCACCGAGCTGACCAACCGCATCAAGAACGGCTGACGGCCACCGCAGCAGGCCGCTGAGGGCGCTCCCGGAGACCTCCTCCGGGAGCGCCCTTCGTCATGTCGCGGATGCCAGCTGTTCGATTACCTGCGGGGTTACGGCCACTCTCCACAGATTCGGTGACTTTTTCCCGTCCACATCCTGGGGACCGGGAAGTTGTCCAGACTGTGTCCACAGGCAGCGTTGTTGAAGGACCATCAGACCAGGTCACCGGGGTGTGGATTCGTGGACGAAGACTCTCCACAGACTGTGGACGAAGAGTTGATCCACAGGCTGTGCATCGAGTTGTCCACCGGCAACCCACAGGCTGAGGTCGGTTGTCCCCAGCGATCCCCAGCTTCTCCACATGACTGTCCACTGTTCGGCAACGCGACGCGCCTCCTCACCGGGTCGAGTGAAAGGCGTCACACAAAGGTGCCGGGTTGGCTTGTGGGAAACGTGGGTAAAGCTGGGGACAGCGCTGGGGAGAACTCGCCTCCCCCTGTGCACGGGGTGTGCAGAACTTTCTGTTCTCCACAGAGACCCCAGGTTGTCCACCGCCGCCACCCACAGGCCCCGTGGACAAAATTTCCGCTCTGAGCTGGGCAAACGTGGTTATCCACGGTATCCACAGGCCCTACTACTACTCCCAACTAGAGAGAGCTGGGAATTCGTTTCGAAGCGGGTCCTGTGCACAACTCGCTCTCCGGTGCCCGACCGCCCCTCGTCACGACTTGACCCCGAGAGGCACCTACTGTCAGTGCGGTGCGTCAGACTGGTCCCCGGTGTCCTCCCCGTCACAGGGGCCGTCGACACCGAGACAGACGACGAGGGCCAGGCAGAGCGAGAAGCGCCGGCAACAGCAGGAGGCGGCAACAGTGAAGATCCGGGTGGAACGCGACGTACTCGCGGAGGCAGTGGCCTGGGCGGCACGCAGCCTCCCGGCCCGTCCGCCGGCGCCTGTCCTCGCCGGCCTGCTGCTGAAGGCCGAGGACGGCCAGCTGAGCTTGTCCGGCTTCGACTACGAGGTCTCCGCACGGGTGTCCGTGGAGGCCGAGGTCGACGAGGAGGGCACGGTCCTGGTCTCCGGCCGGCTGCTCGCCGACATCTGCCGCGCCCTCCCCAACCGTCCGGTGGAGATCTCCACAGACGGTGTGCGGGCGACCGTGGTCTGCGGCTCCTCCCGGTTCACACTCCACACACTGCCTGTGGAGGAGTACCCGGCCCTGCCGCAGATGCCGAACGCCACGGGCACGGTCCCCGGTGAGGTCTTCGCCTCCGCGGCCGCCCAGGTGGCCATCGCGGCCGGCCGTGACGACACGCTGCCGGTCCTCACGGGCGTGCGCATCGAGATCGAGGGCGACACCGTCACGCTGGCGTCCACCGACCGCTACCGCTTCGCGGTCCGCGAGTTCCTGTGGAAGCCGGAGAACCCGGAGGCCTCCGCGGTCGCCCTGGTGCCCGCCAAGACGCTCCTGGACACCGCCAAGGCCCTGACGAGCGGCGACCAGGTGACCCTGGCGCTGTCCGGCTCCGGCTCGGGCGAGGGCCTGATCGGCTTCGAGGGCGCCGGCCGCCGTACGACGACCCGCTTGCTGGAGGGCGACCTCCCGAAGTACCGCACGCTGTTCCCGACGGAGTTCAACAGCGTCGCCGTCATCGAGACCGCCCCCTTCGTGGAGGCCGTCAAGCGCGTGGCCCTGGTCGCCGAGCGCAACACCCCGGTGCGGCTCAGCTTCGAGCAGGGCGTGCTCATCCTGGAGGCCGGCTCCAGCGACGACGCACAGGCTGTGGAAAGGGTTGACGCGCAGCTCGACGGCGACGACATCTCGATCGCCTTCAACCCGACGTTCCTGCTGGACGGCCTGAGCGCCATCGACTCCCCGGTGGCCCAGCTGTCCTTCACGACGTCCACGAAGCCGGCGCTGCTCAGCGGCAAGCCGGCGCTGGACGCCGAGGCGGACGATGCCTACAAGTACCTGATCATGCCGGTGCGTCTCAGCGGCTGAGCCCTCGAAAGCCGTCGGCGGTTGTCCACAGGCTGAGGGAAACCCTGCAGGTGAGGGCCTACGACTGAGCGCGTATGCCCACAGATGTGCGCGAGCGTCCGGGTTTAGGCTCGGACGCGGCACGAGAGTGCCGGAACGCCACGTCGGACACCTGTACACCTAAGGAACACAACTGATGGAGCTCGGTCTCGTCGGCCTCGGCAAGATGGGCGGCAACATGCGCGAGCGGATACGCCGCGCCGGCCACACCGTCCTGGGATACGACCGCAACCCGGACCTCGCCGATGTCCACAGCCTGGAAGAGCTTGTGGGCAAGCTCAGCGGCCCGCGCGTGGTCTGGGTGATGGTCCCGGCAGGCGAGGCCACGCAGTCCACCGTCGACGAGCTCGCCGAGCTGCTGGAGCCGGGTGACGTCGTCGTGGACGGCGGCAACTCCCGCTGGACGGACGACGAGAAGCACGCCGCGGAGCTGGCGGCCAAGGGCATCGGTTTTGTCGACTGCGGTGTCTCCGGCGGCGTCTGGGGCCTGGAGAACGGCTACGCGCTGATGTACGGCGGCGACAGCGAGAACGTCGCCAAGGTGCAGCCGGTCTTCGACGCCCTCAAGCCGGAGGGCGACTTCGGCGCGGTGCACGCCGGCAAGGTCGGCGCGGGCCACTTCGCGAAGATGGTCCACAACGGCATCGAGTACGCGATGATGCAGGCTTACGCCGAGGGCTGGGAGCTCCTGGAGAAGGTCGACTCGGTGACCGACGTCCGGGAGGTCTTCCGCTCCTGGCAGGAGGGCACGGTCATCCGCTCCTGGCTGCTGGACCTCGCGGTCAACGCGCTCGACGAGGACGAGCACCTGGACAAGCTCCGGGGTTTCGCACAGGACTCCGGCGAGGGACGCTGGACTGTGGAAGCCGCGATCGACAACTCGGTGCCGCTGCCGGCGATCACCGCGTCGCTGTTCGCGCGGTTCGCCTCCCGGCAGGAGGACTCGCCCCAGATGAAGATGATCGCGGCGCTGCGGAACCAGTTCGGCGGCCACGCGGTCGAGACGAAGTAAGCAGCATCCGAGGGTTTGGGAGGTCGGCGAAACGACCATGCACGTCACGCATCTGTCGCTGGCCGACTTCCGCTCGTACCCCCGGGTCGAGGTCCCGCTCGATCCGGGGGTGACGGCCTTCGTCGGGCCGAACGGGCAGGGGAAGACCAACCTGGTCGAGGCCGTCGGCTATCTCGCCACCCTCGGCAGTCACCGGGTCTCCTCCGACGCCCCCCTGGTCCGCATGGGCGCCGAGCGCGCGATCGTCCGGGCGCAGGTCCGGCAGGGCGACCGGCAGCAGCTGGTCGAGCTGGAGCTGAACCCGGGGCGTGCCAACCGGGCCCGTATCAACAGGTCCTCGCAGGTCAGACCGCGTGACGTGCTGGGGATCGTACGGACCGTGCTGTTCGCTCCGGAGGATCTCGCCCTGGTGAAGGGGGATCCCGGTGAGCGGCGGCGTTTCCTCGACGAGCTGATCACCGCCCGCTCGCCGCGCATGGCCGGGGTCCGTTCCGACTACGACCGGGTCCTCAAGCAGCGCAACACCCTGTTGAAGTCGGCCGCGTTGGCCCGTCGGCACGGCGGGCGTTCCATGGACATGTCCACCCTCGACGTGTGGGACCAGCACCTCGCGCGCGCGGGTGCCGAACTGCTCGCCCAGCGGCTTGATCTGATCGCCACGATCCAGCCGCTGGCCGACAAGGCCTATGAGCAACTGGCGCCCGGGGGCGGTCCGATCGCCCTGGAGTACAAGCCGTCCGCGCCGGGTGAGGCGCACACGCGCGAGGACCTCTACGAGCAGCTGACGGCCGCGCTCGCCGAGGCGCGCAAGCAGGAGATCGAGCGGGGTGTCACGCTGGTCGGCCCGCACCGGGACGACCTCCAGCTCAAGCTCGGCCAGTTGCCCGCGAAGGGTTATGCCTCGCACGGCGAGTCCTGGTCCTACGCCCTGGCGCTGCGCCTGGCCTCGTACGACCTGCTGCGCGCCGAGGGCAATGAGCCGGTGCTGGTGCTCGACGACGTCTTCGCCGAGCTGGACACCCGTCGCCGTGAGCGTCTCGCCGAGCTGGTGGCGCCCGGTGAGCAGGTCCTGGTGACGGCCGCCGTCGACGACGACGTGCCGCATGTGCTGTCGGGGGCGCGTTACGCGGTGTCCGAGGGGGCGGTGGAGCGCGTATGAGCGCAGAGGAACCGAAGAACACCCCCGAGCCCTCCGGCGTCGACCTCGCGCGGGTGGCGCTCCGCGCCGCCAAGGAGGCCGCACGCGCGCGTGGGGACGCGGCGCAGCAGAAGAAGCAGGCACGCCGTGGCGGGCTGCGCTCCGGCGCGCGTGCCGACGGCCGCGATCCCATGGCGCTCGGCTCCGCGATCAACCGGCTGATCACCGAGCGGGGCTGGGAGGCGCCGGCGGCGGTGGGCGGTGTGATGGGCCGCTGGCCGCAGATCGTCGGTGAGAAGCTGGCCGATCACTGCACTCCGCAGAGGTACGACGAGGACGAGCGGGTCCTGATCGTGCAGTGCGAGTCTCCGGTCTGGGCGACCGAGGTGCGCCGTCTGGCTCCCAGCCTGGTCGCGCGCCTCAACGAGGACCTGGGGCATGGCACCGTGCGGCAGATCAAGGTCCTGGGGCCCGGTGGACCGGCCCGCCGCTGGGGGCCGTTGCGGGCCCCGGGAAGCAGTGGTCCCGGCGACTCCTACAGGTGACTTACGTCACGTCTTTCCGGCCCGCGGCGACTGGCTGGAGGCTCCCGTCATGCCACCGCACACGGTTGCGAATCGCGACCTGACTCCGAAGTAGCCAAGGGTTGACGGCCGGAAGCGCTGAGTGGCTCCGTGAGCCTCTTGGAGCCCCCATCCGCATATCGGGAGTCGGGGAAGACCGGTTGAGGGCGGCACATGCGGACTCAGGTACCGGCAAACCCCCATCAGTGTCGGTGCTACCGGTAGACTGGAAGCAATCCCGCCCCACTCGCTGGGGACCGTCCGGGAAAAGCTGAGCAACGCTGATCAAGGCTTACCAACGCAACATGCCGCAGCCGCTCCGGCAACCCGCCGACGAGCCTGGCTCGTGCTGTGCCAGAAAGGGCGCTTCGTGGCCGATTCCGGCAACCCCAACGAGAACAATCCGTCCGTCGAGGCCCTGGCCGGAGTCGCCGAGGCCTCAGCCACTGCTTCGTACGACGCCAGTGCCATCACCGTCCTCGAGGGTCTGGACGCGGTCCGCAAGCGACCCGGCATGTACATCGGCTCGACCGGTGAGCGAGGGCTGCACCACCTCGTGTACGAGGTCGTCGACAACTCGGTCGACGAGGCGCTGGCCGGCCACGCGGACACCATCGACGTGACGATCCTCGCCGACGGCGGCGTCCGGGTCGTCGACAACGGCCGTGGCATCCCGGTGGGCATCGTCCCGTCCGAGGGCAAGCCGGCCGTCGAGGTCGTGCTGACCGTGCTGCACGCGGGCGGCAAGTTCGGCGGCGGCGGCTACGCGGTCTCCGGTGGTCTGCACGGCGTCGGCGTCTCGGTCGTGAACGCCCTGTCCAGCAAGGTCTCCGTCGAGGTCAAGACCGACGGCCACCGCTGGACGCAGGAATACAAGATGGGCGTCCCGACGGCCCCGCTGGCCAAGCACGAGGCCACCGAGGAGACCGGCACCTCGGTCACCTTCTGGGCCGACGGCGACATCTTCGAGACCACCGACTACTCCTTCGAGACGCTCTCGCGGCGCTTCCAGGAGATGGCGTTCCTCAACAAGGGTTTGACGATCAAACTCACGGACGAGCGCGAGTCGGCGAAGGCCGTGACCGGTGCCGACGAGGCCGGGGCGGACGAGAAGGCCGAGGTCAAGGCCGTCACGTACCACTACGAGGGCGGCATCGTCGACTTCGTGAAGTACCTCAACTCCCGCAAGGGCGAGGCGGTGCACCCCACCGTCATCGACCTGGAGGCCGAGGACAAGGACAAGCACCTGTCCCTCGAGATCGCCATGCAGTGGAACGGCGGCTACACCGAGGGCGTGTACTCCTTCGCGAACATCATCCACACCCACGAGGGCGGTACGCACGAAGAGGGCTTCCGGGCCGCGCTCACGTCGCTGATCAACAAGTACGCGCGCGACAAGAGGCTGCTGCGCGAGAAGGACGACAACCTCACGGGTGACGACATCCGCGAGGGTCTGACCGCGATCATCTCGGTCAAGCTGAGCGAGCCCCAGTTCGAGGGCCAGACCAAGACCAAGCTCGGCAACACCGAGGCCAAGACCTTCGTCCAGAAGGTCGTCTACGAGCACCTCGCGGACTGGCTGGACCGCAACCCCAACGAGGCCGTGGACATCATCCGCAAGGGCATCCAGGCGGCCACCGCGCGCGTGGCGGCCCGCAAGGCGCGCGATCTGACGCGCCGCAAGGGCCTGCTGGAGACGGCTTCCCTCCCGGGCAAGCTGAGCGACTGCCAGTCGAACGACCCCACCAAGTGCGAGATCTTCATCGTCGAGGGTGACTCCGCCGGCGGCTCGGCCAAGTCCGGCCGCAACCCGCAGTACCAGGCGATCCTTCCGATCCGCGGCAAGATCCTCAACGTGGAGAAGGCGCGGATCGACAAGATCCTGCAGAACCAGGAGATCCAGGCGCTGATCTCCGCCTTCGGCACCGGGGTCCACGAGGACTTCGACATCGAGAGGCTCCGCTATCACAAGATCATCCTGATGGCGGACGCCGACGTCGACGGCCAGCACATCAACACCCTGCTGCTGACCTTCCTGTTCCGCTTCATGCGGCCGCTGGTCGAGGCCGGGCACGTGTACCTCTCCCGTCCGCCGCTCTACAAGATCAAGTGGGGCAAGGACGACTTCGAGTACGCGTACTCCGACCGCGAGCGCGACGCCCTGATCGAGATGGGCCGCAACGCCGGCAAGCGCATCAAGGACGACTCGGTGCAGCGCTTCAAGGGTCTCGGCGAGATGAACGCCGAGGAGCTGCGCATCACGACCATGGACCAGGAGCACCGCGTCCTCGGCCAGGTCACCCTCGACGACGCCGCCCAGGCCGACGACCTGTTCTCGGTCCTCATGGGCGAGGACGTCGAGGCCCGCCGCGCGTTCATCCAGCGCAACGCCAAGGACGTCCGCTTCCTCGACATCTGAGTCGGTCTCAGCTGACCGCACCAGGAAGGACCTTCACCAGCAATGACCGACGAGAACACTCCCGTCACGACGCCCGAGGGCGACGCCTTGGCCATGCGCGTCGAGCCCGTGGGGCTCGAGACGGAGATGCAGCGCTCGTACCTCGACTACGCGATGTCCGTCATCGTCTCGCGTGCCCTGCCCGACGTGCGGGACGGCCTCAAGCCCGTCCACCGCCGCGTGCTGTACGCCATGTACGACGGCGGCTACCGCCCGGAGCGCGGCTTCTACAAGTGCGCCCGCGTCGTCGGCGACGTCATGGGCAACTACCACCCGCACGGCGACTCCTCGATCTACGACGCGCTCGTGCGCCTCGCCCAGTCCTGGTCGATGCGCATGCCGCTCGTCGACTCCAACGGCAACTTCGGCTCTCCGGGCAACGACCCGGCCGCGGCCATGCGCTACACCGAGTGCAAGATGGCGCCGCTGTCGATGGAGATGGTCCGTGACATCGACGAGGAGACCGTCGACTTCACGGACAACTACGACGGCCGCTCCCAGGAGCCGACCGTCCTGCCGGCCCGCTTCCCGAACCTGCTGATCAACGGCTCGGCCGGTATCGCGGTCGGCATGGCGACCAACATTCCGCCGCACAACCTGCGCGAGGTCGCCTCCGGTGCCCAGTGGTACCTGGAGAACCCGGAGGCCTCGCACGAGGAGCTCCTGGACGCGCTGATCGAGCGCATCAAGGGCCCCGACTTCCCGACCGGTGCGCTCGTCGTGGGCCGTAAGGGCATCGAGGAGGCGTACCGCACCGGCCGCGGCTCCATCACCATGCGCGCGGTCATCGAGGTCGAGGAGATCCAGAACCGCCAGTGCCTGGTGGTCACGGAACTGCCGTACCAGGTCAACCCGGACAATCTCGCCCAGAAGATCGCCGACCTGGTGAAGGACGGCAAGATCGGCGGCATCGCGGACGTCCGTGACGAGACCTCGTCGCGCACGGGCCAGCGCCTGGTCATCGTGCTGAAGCGGGACGCGGTCGCCAAGGTCGTCCTGAACAACCTGTACAAGCACACCGACCTGCAGACGAACTTCGGCGCCAACATGCTGGCGCTGGTGGACGGCGTGCCGCGCACGCTCTCCCTCGACGCGTTCATCCGCCACTGGGTGACGCATCAGATCGAGGTCATCGTCCGCCGTACGCGCTTCCGGCTGCGCAAGGCCGAGGAGCGGGCGCACATCCTGCGCGGTCTGCTGAAGGCCCTGGACGCCATCGACGAGGTCATCGCGCTGATCCGGCGCAGCGACACCGTCGAGATCGCGCGCCACGGCCTGATGGACCTCCTGGAGATCGACGAGATCCAGGCCAACGCCATCCTCGAGATGCAGCTGCGCCGTCTGGCCGCCCTGGAGCGCCAGAAGATCGTCCAGGAGCACGACGAACTCCAGGCGAAGATCAACGAGTACAACGAGATCCTGGCCAGCCCGGTCCGCCAGCGGGGGATCGTCAGCGAGGAACTGGCCGCGATCGTCGAGAAGTACGGCGACGACCGCCAGACGAAGCTGATCCCGTACGAGGGCGACATGTCCATCGAGGACCTGATCGCCGAGGAGGACATCGTCGTCACGGTCACCCGGGGCGGCTACATCAAGCGCACCAAGACCGACGACTACCGGGCCCAGAAGCGCGGCGGCAAGGGCGTGCGCGGCACGAAGCTCAAGGAAGACGACATCGTCGACCACTTCTTCGTGTCCACGACGCACCACTGGCTGCTGTTCTTCACCAACAAGGGCCGCGTCTACCGCGTCAAGGGCTACGAGCTGCCGGACGCCGGCCGGGACGCGCGTGGTCAGCACGTCGCGAACCTGCTCGCCTTCCAGCCCGACGAGGCGATCGCGGAGATCCTGGCGATCCGCGACTACGAGGCGGTTCCGTACCTGGTCCTGGCCACCAAGGCCGGACTGGTGAAGAAGACGCCTCTGAAGGATTACGATTCGCCCCGTTCCGGCGGTGTGATCGCGATCAACCTCCGCTCGATGGAGGACGGTTCGGACGATGAACTGATCGGCGCCGAACTGGTTTCGTCGGACGACGATCTGCTTCTGATCAGCAAGAAGGCGCAGTCGATCAGGTTCACCGCCTCGGACGAGACCCTGCGTCCCATGGGCCGTGCCACCTCGGGCGTCAAGGGCATGAGCTTCCGCGAAGGCGACGAGCTGCTCTCGATGAATGTTGTTCGACCCGGTACGTTCGTGTTCACTGCCACAGACGGCGGGTACGCGAAGCGGACCAACGTCGACGAGTACCGCGTCCAGGGTCGCGGCGGCCTCGGTATCAAGGCCGCCAAGATCGTCGAGGACCGCGGTTCTCTCGTGGGCGCGCTGGTGGTCGAGGAGACCGACGAGATCCTCGCCATCACGCTGTCGGGCGGCGTGATTCGTACGCGAGTCAACGAGATCAGGGAAACCGGCCGTGACACCATGGGCGTCCAACTGATCAATCTGGGCAAGCGCGATGCCGTCGTGGGCATCGCTCGCAACGCCGAGGCGGGACGCGAGGCGGAGGAGGTCGACGGCGACATCGTCGTCGACGAGACCGCCGAGGGTGTCGCGACCACCGGCACGGACGAGGGTGAGGCGCCCTCGGCCGAGTAGCACGAGGAGTGAGTCAGCGTGAGCGGAGCCACGGGCGCCGGACCGACCGGTACCTCCAAGGGTACGGACGAGGACGGCGGCGGCCGTGGCTCCGCCGCGCGTGCTGCGGACCCGCACACGACCAACCTGAAGGCGGTCAAGTCCCCGACCAAGGACTCGCCCTCAGCTGACTCGCATGGATCCCAGGGGGGAACTGTGACGGACACCCGAGGCGGGCAGACCGCCGAGGCGGGCCCGGCCGCACCCGGCGCGCAGCCGCAGCCACAGCCGCAGCGCAAGGCGGCCGCGCAGGAGCAGGGCACCGCAGGGCAGGCGGCCTCCCCCCTGCCGGGCGAACGGCAGGCCCAGCAGCCGGCCGGGCCGTACCACCCGCCGCAGGCCTACCCCGCGCAGCAGGCGCCCGGTGCCGGCGCCGCCGCCGTACGGCGTCCCCGCACGGGCGCGCGCACCACGCCCCGCGTCCGCAAGGCCCGCCTGCGGGTCTCCAAGGCCGACCCGTGGTCGGTGATGAAGGTCAGCTTCCTGCTCTCCATCGCGCTCGGCATCTGCACGATCGTCGCGGCAGCGGTGCTGTGGATGGTCATGGACGCGATGGGCGTCTTCTCGACGGTCGGCGGCACGATCTCCGAGGCGACCGGCTCGAACGAGTCAAACGGCTTCGACCTGCAGGCTTTCCTGTCGCTGCCCAACGTCCTGATGTTCACGTCGATCATCGCGGTCATCGACGTCGTCCTGGCGACGGCCCTCGCGACGCTCGGCGCGTTCATCTACAACCTCTCCGCGGGCTTCGTCGGCGGTGTGGAGCTGACGCTCGCCGAGGACGAGTGACGTCACTTCGACCTTGCTGTGACGTCGTCCTGTCGTTGTCCCGACAACCGATTTTGGGACTGCCCATGTCGTGCGCTAATCTTCAGGAGTCAGCGCGCGGGACACACACCGCAGAGCGCGGCGGGGCTATAGCTCAGTTGGTTAGAGCGCATCCCTGATAAGGATGAGGCCACAGGTTCAAATCCTGTTAGCCCCACAGCATGATCACCCCCAACCGGTAGCGGTTGGGGGTTTTCTGTGTTGTCTCCTGTGTCTCGGGGGGCACGTCGGGACATGAGGAAGCCCGGCGGCTCTGGTGAGCTGCCGGGCCCGTACGCGGGATCGCCGTGCGGATGTGCCGAGGTTCAGCGTTGCAGGGGAGCGAGGTGGCCGGCCGTAGGGTCCGCTTCGGAGTCGTCGTCGGTGCAGTCGGGGGTACGGGAGGACGGCGGGTCCGTGAGGGGGCGGTGGCGGCAGCGGGGGGTCTTGCCGTGGGCCTCGGCGCGGATGCGCTGTTTCATCGTGGGAGGCAGGGCCTTGGCTTGGCTCCTGGGAGACGCCGATGTCGTCCGCTGCTGCGGGATGCGCTCGCTGTTGCGCTTCTGCTCGGTCTGGGGTACGGCCGCCGCGGCGGCCGTCGTGATGAATCCGAGCGCCGTGAACAGCGCGACGAAGGCGGTGACGATGGTGGTCCACAGCGTCATGACCTTGTTCCGGGCCATAACCCCTCACTTTCGGGTCGGGCGATTTGCGTACTTTCCTCATGATGTGTATGTGGGGCGAGAAGTGGTGGACCGACGCCCGTGGCGCCGCGATGTTCAGATGAACACCACCCGAATGGTCGCAAGAGGGGCGAAAATGTGAGGAGAGGGGAGAAGGGCGGTCAAAGTAACCGTCCGTCGGCGTGTGATCACCCTCCGATCGGAGCGGTGACCTCCGCTTCTACCCCGGTTGTCCGGAGGGGAGTTGAGGGCCGACGCAGGTCACCGATCGGTATCGGTCGGTGTGTATAGTCGGGCGCCAGAGGTCCCCTACGTCAAGGAAAGACGAGGTCGCGCGGTGAAGAAGCTTCTCCTGGTCGCACTGGCCGCCATCGGCGGGCTCCTCGTGTACCGCCAGATCCAGGCGGATCGCGCCGAGCAGGATCTGTGGACGGAGGCGACTGACTCCGTGCCCACGGGTTCGTGAGTCACGACAACCCCTAACGAGCACACCCCGGCCGCCTCGCGGTCGGGGTTTTGTGTGTCGAGGGACACGCGTGGACCCGGCCGGCGGGGCAGGATGGGCCACGGTTTCACGGTTCGTGGCCCGGCGACGGTGAGGGGTGGAGTGTGAGGGGACGGTGTCGTACGGCGCGGGGGCGGAGTGCGAGGGCGTGGCATGGCCGGCCGCCGGTGGCTCTGCGCATGGGCGCCGTGGCGGTGGTACTGGGGACAGCGGGCGCCGTGGCGCCGGGCCCGGCCGCCCTGGCTGTCCCACGGGACTCCGGCACGACGGTGTCACCGAGCCCGTACGCCTTCGCCGACGGCGCGCAGAACATCGACGGGGCGAAGAGCACCGCCGATGCCGAGAGCCTGACGCCCGGCACGCCCTACAGGAGCTCCCTCCCGAGCAGCGGCAAAGTCAGCTACCGCGTCGAGCTCGACGACGCCTCGAACGCCTACGTCTCCGTCACCGCCGTACCCTCCCCCGGCACCACCGTCTCCGTCATCGACGGGCTCAAGGTCTCCCTCCAGGACGACGACGGCACCTCCTGCTTCGTCGACACCGAGAGCTTCGGGGCCGCCCGCAGTCCGCACCCCATCGCGGCGTGGGGCCGACGCGACATCTCGCCCGCCCGGCCGCTCTGCCAGGAGGCCGGCACCTACTACGTCACCGTCGAACGCGCAGACCCCGACGGCGCGGGCTCCTCGCCCGGCGCCTGGGATCTGGAACTCCTCGCCATGACGGAACCACGCACGGCGAAGGCCGGGGCCACCAGCGCGCCCGAGGCGTGGAACTCCGCCTCGCCCCAACCCCTCCAGGGGGAAGCCGAGCGGCGTCGCGGCGGCGCCGGGTTCACCCGGGCGACACCCCTCGACCAGGGCGTCTGGCGGGACGACATCCGGCCCGGCCAGACACTTTTCTACGAAGTCCCCGTCGACTGGGGCCAGCAGCTCCACGTCACCGCCGAGCTGGGCAGCTCGGACTCCGGCGGCACCGGCTACGCCTCGGGCGCGCTGGACCTGGACCTCTACAACCCCGCACGCGGCCATGTCGCCGACGTGGGCGTCGGCTACGACGGCGCCCAGAAGTCCGGCAGCCTGCCTCCCCTGCCGCCGGTCGACCACGCCAACCGCAACGCCCCCACCGAACAGATCGGTGCGCTGCGCTTCGCCGGCTCCTACTACCTCGTCGCGCACCTCGCGGAGAGCGTCGCCGACGACTTCGGGGACGGGCCCTTCGCGATGACCCTGCGCGTGCGGGTGAGCGGGGCGGCACAGGATGGGCCCGGGTACGCGGGGGAGTCCGTGCCGAACGGCGTCTTCGAGGTCTCGGACCAGGACCGGGAGGCGGCGGCCGAAGGTGTGCCCGGAGGTGATGACACCACGATGCGCGCCCTCGCCGTGGGCGGGATCGGCACCGGGAGCGCACTGCTGGTGGGGCTCGGGGTGTGGACCGTGCTGGCCAGACGGAGGGGCGCCGCCGCATAGCTGGACGTGCGGGCCGGGCCGGCTGTGCGGCTCAGATACGGCTCAGGGCCCAGAAGCCGACGGCGTAGCAGACCAGGGCGAGAAGCAGGAGCGGGATCGCCACCTGGGCCGGAGGGCCGGGGCGACGACGACGTGGCGCTCGGTGCCGGGACGTCGCCTGCCCGGGCGCTGGGGTCTGCGGGGACTGGGCGGTGTAGGAGGCGGTGGAAGTGCCGCCGGTGGGCTGCTGTGCCGCGAGCGGCAGCGGCTGGCTCGGGTAGTTCGAGTGACTTATGGGACCGCCGTGACTTGTGGACCTCGCGTGACTCAGAGGCCCGGCGTGACTCATGGGCCCAGCGTGGCCCGGGTGGGCCTGGGGGAGCGGCTGAGAGGGGGACTGCGGGTGCGCAGGGGGCGGCCCACCGGGCGAGGTGGACGGAGTGACGGTGGCCTGGGGAGGGGGCAGGTGGAAGCTGCCGGTATCCGACATGGAGGGCGGCTGGGAGGGAGTGGCCGGGGTGGCCGGGGTGTGCCCCGTGCTGTCGATGCCGCCGGAGGATCGGGGCGAGGGGGCTCCTGAGGGCGACTGGGCGTCCTGGCGGGGCCGCTCCTCGCCGGCCCTATCGCCGTCCCTCTGATCGGCCCTGGGGTCGAGCCTCTGGCCGGGTCTCTCCCGGCCCGTCCCCGCACCGGCCGGCTCCCCCCTCGGGCCGAGCCCCCGCGCTCTCTCCAAGGGGCCCTCCGGGGCGAACCCCTGGGGAAGCGGGCCGAGTTGGTCGAAGATCTCGATCAGTTCGTCGTCCGGGCCGGGCTCCGGGAGAAGCTCCGCGGCGGCGGCGAGCGCCTTGCGCGCCCCCGTGGCCGTACGGAACCGCGCCCGCGGGTCCGGCTGGAGCAGCGTCGCCACCACCTGCCACAGCGGCTCCGGAATGCCTTTGGGCGCGCCGGGCGTCCCGTGCTCGGCGAAGTACTGGATGAGCGCCTTGCTGTCCGGCTTGGCGCCCTCCAGCAGATACAGCGCGACCAGCCCAGCGGCGAACAGATCGGCGGGGAAGTCCGGCTCGGCGCCCATCATCTGCTCGGGCGCGAGATAGCCCGGCGTCCCCACCACGAGGTTCGTCTCCGTCAGCCGGGGCTCGCCCAGCCGCATCGCGATGCCGAAGTCGGACAGCCGCAGCCGAGGCCGGCCCGTGCCGGTCGGCTCCAGCAGCACGTTGGCGGGTTTGACGTCACGGTGAACGACGTCCTCCGCGTGCACCGCGGCCAGCCCCGACAGCAGCTGGTCGAGCAGGGTGCAGACGAAGGCCGGCGGGAGGGGACCGTAGTCCCCGACGAGATGGACCAGGGAACCGCCCGCGACCAGGTCCATCGTGAACAGGACCTTGTCGTCGTCGGCGGCCCAGCTGGTGGGGGCGAGCACATGCGGGTGATCGATCCGCAGGGCCTGTTCGCGGACGAAGCGCAGCAGCGAGTGCGCGTCACTCTGCAGCAGGACCTTGGCGGCCACGTAGCGACGGCGGCGATGGTCCCAGGCGCGCCATACGGCGCCGACCCCTCCGCGTCCGATCGGGTCGACCAGTTCGTACCGGCCGGCGAACACCTCACCCATGGCTGTACGTCGCTCCTCCCCCTGTGGTCTCCCCCCTTGCTTCCCCCTCGGCGAGCCAAACGACTCCCCGACGGGCGGTACGACTCCCCCGATGAGCGGTACGGCTCCCCCGATGAGCGATACGAAGCCCCCGTGCCGGCCGGGTCCCCCGTGCGGAACACGCCCCCACGTGTCCGCCTGTGCCGTCCAGGCCTCGCGCTGTCCCCCGTAACAGCGGTCCATTCCCCCGCACCCCCCGTGCCCCCGTCACGTCACCCGAGCCCGCTGCCGAACCCCCTTCGGCCGCCGGGCTGCGGGATCAGCTCTGGTGGGACTGGTAGTGCGAAACCGCGTCCGACGTGCGGCCGGCGCCGTACACCCGGAGGAACTCGGCCAGCTCCGGGTGGGTCGGGGCGAGCGTGTCCGCCGCCTCGATGATGTCGCCCGCCGCCGCGACCGAGCGCAGCAGCGACTGGATCTCCCGGACGACGCGCTTGACGGTGGGCGCCCCCGAACTGCTCGTCGTCTGCGTGGTGTTGCTGAGCACTGAACCCCCCTGCGACTTCTTGATCTCCTCCATGCGTTCCGTGGCCTCGGCCGCGCTCACGCTGCCGTCCGCCACCTGCCCCGCCAGGTCCTGCAGCAGCTGCACCCGCTGCACCACAGCGGGGTTGCCGATCTTCGCCCGCTGACCGCTCATCAGCTGCGACAGCATCGGCGCGGACAGTCCCAGAACCCCCGCGAGACGAGCCTGGTTGAGCCCAAGATCGTCGATCAGCCTACGGAAGAGCGCCCCCAACGGCTCCCCGTACCAGTTCCGCTGCAGTTCCCGCGCTCTTGCGGTGGCTTCCTGCTGTGCGGCGTCCATTGCGTCTCCCCATCGCTTCCCCAAGTACGGCGGTTCGCGGTAGCGAACCACGCCGAGCATCTTACGGAGAGTGGTCGGTCACGGGGACCCCCAATCCTTTTGCGGAATCACGGGGGTGACCCGGTACTCTGGTCTCCGACGCCCACCGAGACGTGGTTTCTCCGGTTGGCGTTCCTCTTCCGGGGCCTTAGCTCAGTTGGTAGAGCGCTGTCTTTGCATGGCAGATGTCAGGGGTTCGACTCCCCTAGGCTCCACAACCGAATGCCCTCCGAACTGCGGAAACGCGGTTCGGAGGGCATTTTCCGTGACCTGGGTACCGGTCGCGACGGGTGTTTCACGTGAAACAGCACGGCGGGGCGGGGGACTCAAGGGCGAACCTCAAGTCTCCCGCCCCGCCGTGCTGTCAGGGCGGCGGACCGTCAGGAACGGTCGTCGCGCTGGGCGGCCTCTTCCTCGGCCTGCTTCGCCTCGACCTCGGGGTCCAGAGCCGACTGACCACTGCCGTCCACAGAGGACAGACGGCCCGACTCAGGGACCTCCGTCGCCGCGGGCGGCTCCACCAGCCAGTCCGGATTGGCCTGCTTGTCCCACCACTTCCAGGCGGCGAAGGCACCGCCGGCCACGGCGCCCACGATCACCAGGGACTTCACGGCCCGGCCGGCCTTCGCCCGCCGTTCCTGCTTGCGGACCAGCTTCTTGATCTCCTTCGACGAGACCTGACCGCGCAGCGCGGCCAGCGCGGCCACGCTCCGTGCCGCGGCCTCGGTCGTGACGGGTCCGGCCGCGGCCACCGCCTGCTCGAGCCTCGGCCTGGAGTACTCCGCCGCCTGCCGGGCGGCCTTACGCGTGCGGACGGCGGCGTCATGGGCAGCCTGGTCGACCTTCGGCGGCACATGTGAGCGGGCCTGATCCAGATACGGCTGCACATGGGCGCCGTACTGGACACGTGCCTGTCCGGCGGCCTGCGTCACCTTGGGCGCCAGCCGTACGCGCGCCTCGTGTGCGTAGTGCGCGGCCCTGTCCTTGGCCGTGTCGGCGTAGGGCGCCACCACTTCCGCGGCGTGCAGCACGCTGTCCTTCGCCGAACCGGTCGCGGCGCGCACGCTGTCGATGCGGGTCACGGGTTCCTCCTCCTCGGTGGCGTACGGTATTTCGACTTTCCACCCTTTTACGGATCATGCCTGTCCGGACGCATCGCGCCATGCGAGACGGGCATACGGGTGCCGATGGCGTTGATCGAGTACAAGTACGGATGAATAGGGGGCAACGTGAGCTTGTCGTCGACAATGCCACGGATCGCTGCCGCGCGCCCCCGCCCCGGGACGACTCGACCGGATTTCCGCAACCCTCCGCCCCGGTTTCCCCTCCCGGTGAACCGAGGTCGGGCGACGCCGAGCCCCGTCCATGCGAGGATCAGGGAGTCACGGAAAGACAACGGAAGGCAGATCGTGGCTGAGCAGCTCTACGCCACCCTGAAGACCAACCACGGCGACATCGAGGTCCGGCTGCTGCCGAACCACGCCCCCAAGACGGTCAAGAACTTCGTCGAGCTCGCCCAGGGCGAGCGGGAGTGGACCCACCCGGAGACGGGCCAGAAGTCCACGGACAAGCTCTACGACGGCACGGTCTTCCACCGGGTGATCAGTGGCTTCATGATCCAGGGCGGTGACCCGCTGGGCAACGGCACCGGCGGACCCGGCTACCAGTTCGAGGACGAGTTCCACCCGGACCTCCGCTTCGACAAGCCCTACCTGCTGGCGATGGCCAACGCCGGCCCGGGCACCAACGGCTCGCAGTTCTTCATCACCGTCTCCCCGACGGCCTGGCTGAACCGCAAGCACACCATCTTCGGTGAGGTCACCGACGCGGGCAGCCAGAAGGTCGTGGACACCATCGCCACGATCCAGACGAACCCGCGCACCGACCGCCCGCTCAACGACGTGGTCATCGAGTCGGTCGTCATCGAGACCCGCTGAGCGCGAAGGCTCCCATAGGGAACCAATCGCCCCGCTCATCCGTAAGGAAGGGCGGGGCCGGCTCTTCTTCACCAACGACCCAGGGGATCTCATGGACGACCAGGCTGCGGGCAGCTCGCAGGACGCCCACAGCGTCCCCATGTGCTACCGCCACCCGGACCGCGAGACCGGCATCCGCTGCACCCGCTGTGAGCGCCCGATCTGCCCCGAGTGCATGGTCAACGCCTCCGTCGGCTTCCACTGCCCCGAATGCGTCCGCACCGGCTCCGGCACAGGTCACGCACCCACGGCCGCCAGGCCCCGGACCATCGCGGGCGGCAGCATCGCATCCGACCCCCGCCTGCTCACCAAGATCCTCATCGGCATCAACCTGGCGGTGTTCATCGCCGTCCAGGTCCACGAGTCGCTGCTGACCGACCTCGTCCTGCTCGGCGCCTGGCCGCCGGCACCCTACACGCCCACCCAGGGCGTGGCGGGAGGCGAGTGGTACCGCCTGGTGACCTCGATGTTCACCCACCAGGAGATCTGGCACATCGCGTTCAACATGCTCAGCCTGTGGTGGCTCGGCGGCCCGCTCGAAGCGGCACTCGGCCGCGTCCGCTACCTCGCGCTCTACCTCGTCTCAGGACTCGCGGGCAGCGCCCTGGCCTATCTGCTGGCCTCGCCGGACACGGCCACACTGGGTGCCTCCGGCGCGATCTTCGGCCTGTTCGGCGCCACGGCCGTGCTGATGCGCCGGCTCAACTACGACATGCGGCCGATCATCGCGCTGCTGGCGATCAACCTGATCTTCACCTTCAGCCCGGGCTTCAACATCTCCTGGCAGGCCCACATCGGCGGCCTCGTCGCCGGAGTCGTCCTCGGATACGCCATGGTCCACGCCCCGCGCGAGCGACGCGCCCTGATCCAGTACGGCACCTGTGCGCTGGTGCTGGGCGTGGTCGTCCTGCTGACCCTGTTGAGGACAGCCCAGCTCAGCTGAGCGCAGGCGTTGTCCACAGCGGGTGTCGGATCTTGTGCACACGGTGCGGGAACACATGTGCCCCCTGTAACTGACTCGCGTTTCCGCAGGCCAGACAGGGGGCGAACAGGTTTTCGACTACCGGTACTTCCGTCATACCGGCGTCAACGTCCAACGAGTTATCCACAGATCGTCTTTCTTTTCCACCTGTGGATAACTGCTGTGGATAACTCAGCGAACAGCCCTGGGCAGAGCTGGGTTCACCTTGCGGAGACCGCTACTTCCACTGGGTCGAGACACCGAATCCGGCGGCGATGAAGCCGAAGCCCACCACGATGTTCCAGTTGCCCAGCGAATCGATGGGCAGCGAGCCGTCGGTGACGTAGAAGACGACGATCCAGGCCAGGCCCACGAGGAACATGGCCAGCATGACGGGGGCGACCCAGGCACGGCTGTTCAGCTTGATGGCGGTCGCCTGCTTCGCGGGCGGCGGCGTGTAGTCGGCCTTCTTGCGGATACGTGACTTCGGCACGAGGGTCTCTCCTGTCGATGCGCTGCGTGGCCGCGCAGGGAACTGGGTCGGGCTCGGGGTGGCTAGGGGACTCCGAGTGCTCCCCCGGGCGTCCGTTAGCGTAGTGCTTCCGCGGCGCCGAAGGAGATAAGGGTACGTTGAGCAATTCTGCCGACTCCCCCGGGACGGGTTCCAGCCCTGAGCGCGCGCGTCGTTTCCGGCCCGTGCGGGTCCTCACGGCGGCCGTCTTCGCTCTCGCGGGGCTCATTTTCTTCACCAGCTTCGACACCGCCAAGGGCACCAACATCCGGACGGACACCTCGCTGCTGAAGCTGTCCGACCTCATCCACGAGCGCAGCCGGGGGAACGGTGAGCTGGACGAGGCCAACGGCACCCTGCGCAAGGAGATAGAGGCGCTCGCCGAGCGCGACGACGGCAGTACGAAGGCGGAGGACGAGAAGCTCGCCGCCCTGGAGAAGCGGGCGGGCACGCAGCGGCTCAGCGGCAAGGGGCTCACGGTCACGCTCAACGACGCTCCGCCGGACGCCACGGCCAAGCTCCCCGGTTACCCGGAGCCGCAGCCCGACTACCTGGTCATCCACCAGCAGGATCTCCAGGCCGTGGTGAACGCGCTGTGGCAGGGCGGCGCCAAGGGCATCAAGGTCATGGACCAGCGGCTGATCTCCACCAGCGCGGTGCGTTGTGTGGGCAACACCCTGATCCTCCAGGGCCGTGTCTACTCCCCGCCGTACAAGATCACGGCGGTCGGGGACCCGGACAAGCTCCAGAAGGCGCTGGCGGCCTCCCCGGCGATCCAGAACTACATGGTCTACGTCAATGTCTACGGGCTCGGCTGGAAAGTCGAGGAGAACGGCCCGGTGACTCTGCCCGGCTACTCGGGCACAGTGGATCTGCACTACGCGAAGCCCGTGGAGCAGTAGCCAAGCCGGGGGAGCTGCCGGTGCGCGTGATCGTCAGGACCGTCAGCGAACTGTGCGTCACCGTGGGCAGCCTGATCGTGCTGTTCGTCGTCTACGTGCTGTTCTGGACGGGTGTGCGGGCCGAGGACGTCATGGACGACCAGATCGATCAGCTCCAGGAGCAGTGGTCGAAGTCGGGCACGCGTCCCACGACGACCGGTTCCTCGCCCGCGCGCTCTGCGAACCCTGCGAGTCCTGCGAGCCCCGCGAAACCGGCTCCGTACGCCAAGGGCAGGCCTTTCGCGATCATGTACATCCCGCGTCTTGGTTTCACGTGGAACAAGCCGGTTCTGGAAGGCACCGGCACCGGCACCCTGAAGAAGGGGCTCGGGCACTACGCGGAGACCGCGCAGCTGGGTCAGAAGGGGAACTTCGCGGTCGCCGGGCACCGCCGCACCTACGGTGATCCCTTCAAGGACTTTCCCCAGCTCCGGCGGGGGGACGCCGTGGTGCTGACGGACGGCACGACCTGGTTCACGTATCGGATCGACAAAGGCCCGTACAAAACAGTTCCGACGGATGTCGAGGTGATCGACCCTGTCCCACGTACATCCGGGTACACGGGTTCGGGCCGCTACCTGACGCTGACCACGTGCGAACCGGAATGGGGGCACAGTCATCGGCTGATCGTCTGGGCGCACCTGGACTCCACACAGCCTGTGGAGGCCGGGAAACCCGAGGCGTTGCGCCGTTAGTCTGGTGGATGTACGGCGTGGGTCTGGTGCCGTGGTACGACGGAAGGGACGGCATGTACGGCTGGATCTGGCGGCATCTGCCGGGGAACACGTGGGTGAGGGCGTTGATCTCACTCGCCCTGGTCGTGGCCGTGGTCTACGTCCTCTTCCAGTACGTGTTCCCGTGGGCGGAACCGCTGCTGCCTTTCAACGATGTGACGGTGGACAACCAGTGAGCGCGCGCATTCTCGTCGTCGACAACTACGACAGCTTCGTCTTCAACCTGGTCCAGTACCTGTACCAGCTGGGGGCCGAGTGCGAGGTCCTGCGTAACGACGAGGTGTCGACGGCGCATGCCCAGGACGGCTTCGACGGTGTCCTGCTCTCACCGGGGCCGGGCACTCCGGAGGAGGCGGGCGTCTGCGTCGACATGGTCCGGCACTGCGCCGGCACCGGCGTCCCTGTCTTCGGCGTCTGCCTCGGCATGCAGTCGATGCAGGTGGCGTACGGCGGTGTGGTGGACCGGGCGCCTGAGCTGCTGCACGGCAAGACCTCGCTGGTCGAGCACAGCGGTGGGGGTGTCTTCGCCGGGCTGCCGTCGCCCTTCACGGCGACGCGCTATCACTCGCTGGCCGCCGAGCCGGCCACGGTGCCGGCCGAGCTGGAGGTCACGGCCCGGACGCGGGACGGCATCGTCATGGGCCTGCGGCACCGTGAACTCCGCGTCGAGGGTGTGCAGTTCCACCCCGAGTCGGTGCTGACCGAGCACGGGCACCGGATGCTGGCCAACTGGCTGGTGGAGTGCGGCGACCAGGGTGCGGTGGAGAGGTCGGCCGGGCTCGCCCCGGTGGTGGGCAGGGCCACGGCGTGACGGCGCTGCGCCCCGAGCGCGAGTCCGACACCTCGTACGGGCAGCAGTCGTACGGGGTGCCGGGTGCGTTCGAGGACTGGCCGGCGGGTGGGGAGTACGGGGCTTCTCCGCAGCCGGAAGCGCGGCCGCAGCCTGAGTCGTACGCGCCCCAGCCTGAGCCGTACGGGTCTCAGCCCGAGCCGTATGCGCCCCAGTCCGAGCCGTATGCGCCTCAGCCGGAGTCGTACTCCGCGTCGTACGAGCCGCTTCCGGACGGGTCACTTCCGGGCGAGTCGTATCTGCCGCCTGTCGACGAGGAGACGGTGGCGCTGCGGATACCGGATCCGCCGCCCGCGGGCGGTGACGCGGTGTCGGGTTCTCCGGCCCCTTCCGCCGCGCGCCGCGACGGGTCCTCCCCGGGCGGCCGGGCGGCCCGCAGAAAGGCCGCCAAGCGCCGTCACGGGCGTCATGGGGGCGCTCCGGAGACCGGCCAGGCTCAGGAGGAGGCTCGGGAGAAGCGGCGGGCGCCGCAGTCGCGGGTGGAGGCGAGGCGGCAGGCGCGGGCGCGCAAGCCGAGTCCGGCGGTGGTGGCCAGCCGGGCGATCGGTGAGGTGTTCATCACCACCGGGGTGCTGATGCTGCTGTTCGTCACTTACCAACTGTGGTGGACGAACGTCCGGGCGCACGCGCAGGCGGGGAGCGAGGCGAGCAGCCTGCAGAACGACTGGGCGAGCGGCAAGCGCAATCCTGGGGCCTTCGAGCCGGGGCAGGGTTTCGCGATCCTGCACATCCCGAAGCTGGACGTGGTGGTGCCGATCGCCGAGGGGACCAGCAACAAGGGAGTGCTGGACCGGGGCATGGTCGGTCACTACGCCGAGGGTGCGCTGAAGACCGCGATGCCCGGTGACAAGTCAGGGAACTTCGGGCTCGCGGGTCATCGCAACACGCACGGTGAGCCGTTCCGGTACATCAACAAGCTCTCTCCGGGCGATCCCATCGTCGTGGAGACGCAGGACGAGTACTACGTCTACAAGATGTCGTCCATCCTGCCGGTGACCTCGCCGAGCAATACGAGCGTCCTGAACCCCGTCCCCACGGGCTCGGGATTCACCGAGCCCGGCCGGTACATCACGCTGACCACGTGCACGCCGGAGTTCACCAGCAAGTACCGGATGATCGTCTGGGGCAAGATGGTCGAGGAACGGCCGCGCAGCAAGGGCAAGCCGGATGCGCTCGTCAGTTAAGGGCAGATGACCAGTGGCAGCGACCACCGACACGGAGCACGAAGAGCACACCGGCGCGGCTGCGTCGCGGACGTCGGCGGCACGGCGCCGTCCCGGTCCGATCGCGATGGCGGTCAGTGTCTTCGGGGAACTCCTCATCACCGCGGGCCTGGTGCTGGGCCTGTTCGTCGTCTACTCGCTGTGGTGGACGAACGTGGTCGCGGACCGGGCGGCCGGGAAGCAGGCCGACAAGGTCCGTGACGGCTGGGCGCACGGCCGGGGCGGGCCCGGGGCACTGGACACCAAGAGCGGCATCGGTTTCCTGCACGTGCCGGCCATGAAGAACGGTGAGGTGCTCGTCGAGAAGGGCACGTCGAGCAAGATCCTCAACGATGGTGTGGCCGGTTACTACACCGACCCCGTCAAGTCGGCCCTCCCCATGTCGGGCAAGACCGGCAACTTCGCCCTCGCCGCTCACCGCGATGGTCATGGTGCCAAGTTCCACAACATCGACAAGATGCAGAAGGGCGACCCGATCGTCTTCGAGACGAAGGACAAGTGGTACGTCTACAAGGTCTACGACATCCTTCCCGAGACCTCGAAGTACAACGTCAAGGTCCTCTCGGCGGTCCCGGAGGAGTCCGGCAAGAAGAAGCCGGGGCACTTCATCACCCTGACGACCTGCACGCCGGTGTACACGAGCACGTACCGGTACGTGGTGTGGGGTGAGCTGGAGCGGGTGCAGAAGGTCGACAGCGAGCGGACACCGCCGAAGGAGCTGCTCTGACTGCCCTTCCTTGTGGGAGGTCAGTCGCTATCATGACGAAAGGCCCGAAGCCGCAACCTTCTTTTGCGGCTTCGGGCCTTTTGTGCAGTCCGGTTGTCAGTCCAGGACGGTGAGCCCGGCGCTCCACTCCAGTCGCTGCAGGCGGGCGTGGTGCCGGCGGAGCCGTTTCTCGATGCGCTGGACGCCTGCCCGGAGGGCGACGATTTCTCGGCGGTGTTCGCCTGAGGTTTCGATCAGCGCGTTGAACATGGGGACGACGGTCTTGCTGAGGATGTGGGTGATGCGTTGGTCGATGCGTTCGTCGAGGGCTGTGGTGTCGGCCGGGGCGGGGTTTTCCACAGGCTGTGTGCGGGCCAGGTACTCCATGTCCAGGAGGTAGACACGCACTTGACGTGCAACTTCGCTGTCTCGGAGCAGCATGGCGACGTTGAGGACGGCGCGTCGGGAGAAGAGGGCGAGGGATCGGGTGCGGGACTGGATCCCACTGAGGTTCTTGAAGGACCTCAGTTCTTCGCCGGTCAGCAGACGGTAGCCGTTGGCCTCCAGCTCGGTTCGGTGGTCCTTGACGAGTGACTTGATGGCTTCGAGGCCGACCTCGAAGTACGCCGCCACCATCGCCGTCGTCACATGCATCCCGTCCGGCAGCAGAGCCAGTGTCTTGACCCTGTCGAGTACGTCCGTGCGGTCGAGCACGCCGCGGCGCAGGGTCTGCGATTCCAGCAGCGCCATTTCGTTGATGATGTTCTGCCCTTCGGCTCGTCCGGCGGGCAGAGTCTCGATTCCCCACCCCACCCGATGAACGAGTCATGAAATGTGAAGACACGATCAGGGGGCGTATGGGTGTCCGAGGAGGGCTGTGGCGGTGGTCGGTGTCGACGAAGAGGGTTAATCTCGGGGGGATTTCGCTCTTCCTTGGTAGGGTAATCGCACGGTTGACCACCTGGGGGGATGGGTTTTCTGTGGATGTCGCTGTGCTGTCATCGCCAAGATCATCGGCTGGTCCGATGGAAGCGGTCATCCTTTCTCCCCGGGCGTCGTCCCGGCCAGTGAGGCCGGTTCCTTCCTCGACGCCCTCGGGCGCGGCGTCGTAGCGCGCCTCATTCCTGCCGGATTTTTCCTGACTTCATCGGCAGGTTCTTCCGTAATCCCACTTTTCGGCAAGAGGGCTTGATCCGGGGTTCCCGGAACGCCCTCCTGTGTTGTGGCGTGTCAGGGGCACGCCAAGAAAGGCCTGCGCATGTTCAAGAAGTCACTGGCTGCCGGTATCTCCGCCATCAGCGCCGCCGCCCTCCTCGGCCTGGGCAGCGCCCCGGCTCAGGCCGCGGACAACCCGTGCGGTGGCCCGTACCAGACCATCGCCTACGTCGACGGACGCCTCCCGGGCGACGGCGGCGACGACGACGGCAGCATGGTCGCCTACGCGGGCGGCACCGGCTACCTGTGCGTCGTCTTCTACAACGAGACGCCGGGCGGCGCGAACAGGATGTACTTCAACGTCTGCCCGGGCAAGGTGAGCGGCCCCGGATGCGGCACCGACGACGGCAAGTACGCGACGTACGCCGGTCCGATCAGGATCGAGGACACGGGGTGCTTCACCGCCGCGTACAAGATGCGGAACGAGGCGGACACCACCTGGCTCATCAGCGGCAAGCGCAGCTACGGGCCGCGCTGCTGATCCGTCTTCGGTGTTCCGCGATCCGCGATCTGCGATCCGCGGGCGGGGCCGTCACCGCCCCGCCCGCGCACCCGTCCGTGCCAAGGCTCGCCACACCCGGTGTGTCGTCGTCGTTCGGCTTCGAGGACCTCATCGACACACCGTCCTGGGGCCGGGCCGTAAGCAGCTCATCAGTCTGGGCGCCGTGTTGCCGGCGGTCTACCAGAATGCGCCGGGTGGATTCGACAAGCTCCAGAGGTTCGAGCAGGGATTCGTGGACGCGCTCCTCGCCCGCACGGGCATGGAGAAGAGCAAGGCGGCGCCCTACCGGGCCAACCACGAGGCCTTCCTCAAAGCGGCGCGCAGCCGCGCCGCGCGTTCCGCCAAGGACTGAGTCATGACCGGCGGGAACAAGTCCCTCTGGCCGGAACGCATCGCCTACCTGGCCGGACTGGCGGTGATGGGCGTCGCGCTGCTGTTCCTCCTCGGTGCCGGTGGCGTCGTCGTGGCGTCGGTGGTGGGGGTGCTGTGCGTCGGCATGGTCGCCGGAGGCCGTAGCGGTGTCCGGGCCGTGCGGGCCGGCCGGTGGGAGCGGCCCGGGACCTGGCTGTCCCTGGGGGTGGCCAGTGTGTCCACCGGCGTCGTCGGTTTCGCGGTGTCCTATCTGATCGGGATCTTCTCCGGTGGCCTGGACGTCGAGGAGACCTGTGTCCACGGGCACGGTGTCCGCTACGACGACGCTTTCCGGGAAGCGCACGCGGAGGAGTTCAACCGTTGGTTCCCGCTGCACAGCAAGTGCAACGAGGACTTCGACCTGGTTCCCGCCTGGGTCAACCCCGCCATTGTGTTCTTCGCGCTGCTGGGAGCGATCGGCGTGGTGTGTCTCGCTGCCGCAGTGGTGACGGCTCTGAGGACGAGGAGAGACAGATGAAGATGGGTGACCTGACGAGGCGTCGCTTCGCCGGTGCGACCGTCGGTGTGGCGGGGCGGCGGCCTTGGGCTCGCTGCTGCCCGCGGGGCAGGCCGTCGCGGTGGGCGAGCGCCGGATCTCGGAGGAGTACGAGTCGAACCACCTCTCCGGCACGGCGATCGCCATCCGGCCGCGGTCGTACCCGGTCGGCGTGAAGGGCGGCGGCCTGTACCCGAACGAACTCGTCGTGGTCCGGGACATCCTCGCCGAACTGGACGGCGTCGTCCGCTGGGGCGGGGACTTCACACCGGCGAAGGAGTCCCACTTCGAGATCGGCGTCAAGCCGGGGCACCCGCGGCTGAAGGGCGTTGCCCGGAAGATCCTCGGCTGGGAGGAAGGCCCCGAAGACCAGGGGGCGGGGGCGACGGAGGCGTTCGACCCCGAGCGGCGCGGCAGGGCCCGCGCGTTCGCACGCCGCGCGGCCTAGCGGGACACGCAAGAAGGGCCGGACCGCAGGTCCTGCGGTCCGGCCCTTCTTCAACCAGTCGTCACCGCGTCGCGGATCAGGTGGTCAGGTTGTACTTGAAGCCGCTGAACTTGTCGCCGCTCTTGATCAGCGAGACGCGCACGCCGACCTTGATGTTCTCGGGCACCTGGCTCCCGAAGCACTTGTACTCGTGCGACAGGGCGGGCTGCGTCGTCCTCAGTTCGGCGATCGTCTTGTAGTCGCTCATCCTGAAGAGGTGGATCTCGACGGCGTACCCGTCACTCTGGTCGTCGTAGACGGTCAGGCAGTCCCCGTCATGACCGAAAGCACCCTTGCCGCCCGGGTCCCAGTCCGTCGTGTAGACGAAGCCGCTGTTGGTCCCGGCGTTCGCCGTTCCCGACGCGAGGAAGGTCAGGGCGCAGGCAGCCCCCAGGGCGGCCACGATTCGCTTCTTGATGATTACCCCCATGTGGTCATGTCGCGTTCAAGACGCGAACAAGACGTGATCATAGACCAGTAACAGGCCATGCCTGTGGGCCTTTTGGCGTGGTGCCCGTCACTCCTTTTCGGCCACGCAGACGGACAGCAAGACGCCCCGGCACGGAGAGTGCCGGGGCGCCTTGCTGCACGCGGAGGCGGGGTCAGTCCTCGTTGCGGCCGGTGATGCCGCCGAAGAGGCCGCCGTTGCCGTTGCCGCCGTTGTTGTTGTTGCCTCCGGCGCCGATGGTCTGCAGGGTGACCGTCGTGCCCGCCGGGTCGTCGACCTCCTGGTTGGGCTGGGGGTCCTGGCCGGCGACGAAGGCGTTGTCGCTCTGGTCGCTGCCGTTCGCGAACTGGATGTTCGTGAAGCCGGCCTGCGCGAGGGTCTGCTTGGCCCGCTCGAACTGGTAGTCGTCGCCCCGAGCTTCGCTATGGCGTCCTTGAGGCTCAGACCGATCATGCTCGGTACCGCCCTTTGTGCGGTGCAGCACAGCGAAGGTGGGAACGGCGCGACCCCGGGGGGAGAGAGAGCACAAGTGATCGTGTGCGTTGCTGGATTCCAGTGAGTTGCTGGAAGTCACTGAGTTCTGTCCCACCCCTAAGTCTTGGGTGGGCTGAATTTCGAGTGGTTCGAACTCGAAGAACTGACCACTCGGTTAGCAAAGCAGTGAGGACTTCCTTGGTCTGGTGGCGTTTAACTTCGTGGTCCGGGTCGGGGGATTCCGTCCACATCTTGGTGTGTTGGAAGGTGCTTCGTCTCCCGTACTGAATGTGAGTCCGAGGTCCTAGAGAAGCACCTCAAGTACGGCCGTTCATGATCGCATTGTGGTGCCCTCCCTGACTCCTGCACTAAAAATGATCCAGTACTTAGGTTCAGGGATCGCCGACTGTACGCAGCGACCAGTGGGCGAAAGGCTCGCCGAGCTTGGTGGGGCGGGGCTCGGTCGTGACGACGAAGCCCTCTTCATCACGATCGAGCGGGCGAGGACGCTCTCCCGCCCACCGAAGCTCCACGCAAACGAGGCTGACCCCCGGTTGGACCGGTGGATGACATCGCGGACGAATTCCTCGTTTTTGCTGCGCCAGCTGGGCGATCGGTGGTGGCAGGTTGCCGCCGGCCGAAGCCGGCATCCGCGCGCCGGCAGCGCAACGCCACACCGAGCTGGTGCAGCCCGGTCGCATGTGTTGCAGCTTCTGCCCTTCTGGTCGGTCAGCCCGAGCGTATGGACAGGTTCGGCCACCGCACCTTCAGCGGTCGGATCGGATAGCGCTGCACACCCAACCGCCACGACTACCAACCCGGCGAACTAACGTGCTTTGTCCGTTAGTTCCAATCGGTGCAGGAGTTGAGCTTCCTGTCACCTTCGAAGCGCGCCACCTCGACCCCAGTGTGCTCAATGCCTGCCTCGCTCTGTGCGGTGGTGCTGACCGACAGAGTTTCCCCACTGCCCGCGGTGTTAGAGCGCCACGGCCACGTGAAAACTTGTTGACTCCCGACAGGCTTGTGGAGAAGGCGGACTCGTACGTGGTGTCCGTCGGCTGCCGTGTCCGTGACCGAGAGCGCGATTTTGAACTCCATGAAGGGCCAGTGGTCTCCGGAAGGCTTAGTCGCCCCCATGCTGCCTCGCGCCCCGGACGTGGTGCAACTGGCGGTGCCGCCCGCACCTTGGGGTGCGAGCACGGAAGCGGCGGATTCAGCTCCAGTGTCGGCGGACCGGGGCGTGGCCGATGCCTGACCGCTCAAAGTGATCGAGGACACAACCGCTGCTGCGCAGGCTGTGGCTAAGCGCGTGCGAGTTCTCATGTCGTTCTCCCCATCGGTTGCCGGTGTCCCGATCTACCTACAGACGGGACCTCCCGGTGATCACGGAGATGATCGTTGCGGAGGTACTCAGAGATCGCAAGCAGTTTATCGAACTGGTGGACGATATTCAGCCAGTCCTGTGAGCTATAGCTCAAGGGCCCTTGTAAGCGGGAGGGTTCCCTCTCTCTGGGGGAGGGGTGCTTCTAGATTGCGGAGTCTTGAGGGTGAGAGTCACGTAGTCGGCAAGCTGGCAAAAGCGTCGTGCACGCCGTATGTGGTTTTCCAACGGGTTCATAGGCGGCATGGTCCGCGGAGCCTGGCGATAGCGACTCGGTGACCCACCGGATGCGACCCAAAATGGCTCAGAACCCTACCTGATCCGAACCCATTCCCCGGTGTCGGAGTGAGGGCGCGGATACGAGAACGGCCATCGGCTGATCCTCGAACTATTGGAGACCGAAAGAGATCAGCACGATGACCGTACTCGGCATGCGTCCCTTGCCGCAGACAACCTCAAGGTGAGTTCTCATCTGCTGCGCACGATGGTCAAGACGTTCGCGCGCTAATGTCCGCAGAGGCCACGACACCCTCAACAGCAGAGCCTGGGCTCCTTTCGGTGACTCAAGCTCCGCCTGCCCAAAGCGAGGTGTCAGTCCTCGTTGCGGCCGGTGATGCCGCCGAAGAGGCCGCCGTTGCCGTTGCCGCCGTTGTTGTTGTTGCCTCCGGCGCCGATGGTCTGCAGGGTGACCGTCGTGCCCGCCGGGTCGTCGACCTCCTGGTTGGGCTGGGGGTCCTGGCCGGCGACGAAGGCGTTGTCGCTCTGGTCGCTGCCGTTCGCGAACTGGATGTTCGTGAAGCCGGCCTGCGCGAGGGTCTGCTTGGCCTGGCCGACCGTCTGGCCGACGACCTGAGGCACACGCGTCTTCTGCTTCTGCTTCTTGCCGATCTGGATGTTGACCGACGAGTTCTTGTCGACCGAGGCGCCGGCCTGCGGCGTGGTCTGGATGACCTTGCCGACCTGGTTGTCGTCCTGGGTGTCGACCTCGGTGCAGTTGCCCACCAGGTCGTTGGCCGTCATCTGCGCCTTGGCCTGGTCACAGCTCTGGCCGAGCACGTCCGGGACGGTGGACTTCGCCTCGGCCTTGGCGATGGTGAGGGTGATCTTGGAACCCTTCTCCACCTCCTTGCCGGAGGTCGGGTCCTGATCCAGGACGGTGCCCGGTTCCTCCGAGACCTCCCGCGTCTCCGTCGCGATCTCGAACTGGTAGTCGTCGCCCTCGAGCTTCGCCTTGGCGTCCTCGAGGCTCAGACCGATCACGCTCGGCACCGCCACCTTCGGCGCGCCCGTCGACACCACGAGGTTGATGGTGTCGTTCTTCTTGACGCTCGTCCCGGCCTTCGGGTCCTGCGAGCAGACCTTGCCCTTGCTCTGGCTCTCGCAGGGCTTGTTGGTGGTGCTCAGCTTGAGATCGCTGTTCTTCGCCCGTTGTTTGGCGGTGTCCAGGGTTTCGCCGACGAGGTTCGGAGCGGGAACACTGTCGCTCGCGACCCCGTCTCCGCTGAACGCCCACCGCCCGATCAGGATCGCGCCCACCAGCACCAGGACGCCCGCCACCACCAGCAGGATCGTCGAGGTGTTGCCCTTGCGCTGCTGCCCACGGCGCCGGTCCGGGCGGTCGTCGTAGCCGTAGCCGCCGTCGTCCGGGTTCATGGGGGGCAGCATCGAGGTGGCGCCCGCGCCGGAGTCCGCGCGCAGGGCCGTCGTCGCCTGGTCGTCGGGGTAGCCGCCGTAGCCCACCGAGCCCAACGCGGCCGTCGCCGCGACCGGCTGGCCGTCGAGGCAGGCCTCGATGTCGGCGCGCATCTCGTCGGCCGACTGGTAGCGGTAGTCCGGGTCCTTGACGAGCGCCTTCAGCACGATCGCGTCCATCTCGGGCGTGATCTCGGGGTCGAAGACACTCGGTGACTGCGGCTCCTCCCGGACGTGCTGGTAGGCCACGGCCACCGGGGAGTCGCCCACGAAGGGCGGGCGGACGGTCAGCAGTTCGTACAGCAGACAGCCGGTGGAGTACAGGTCGGACCGGGCGTCGACCTGCTCGCCCTTCGCCTGCTCCGGCGAGAGGTACTGGGCCGTGCCGATGACCGCCGCGGTCTGCGTCATCGTCATGCCGGAGTCGCCCATGGCGCGGGCGATGCCGAAGTCCATGACCTTGACCTGGCCGTTGCGCGTCAGCATGACGTTCGCGGGCTTGATGTCGCGGTGGACGATGCCGTTTCTGTGGGCGTACTCCAGGCCCTGGAGGATGCCGATGGTCATCTCCATGGCGCGCTCCGGCAGCAGCTTGCGGCCGGAGTGAAGCAGCTCACGGAGCGTCGAGCCGTCCACGTACTCCATGACGATGTACGGGATCGACACGTTGTCGATGTAGTCCTCGCCCGTGTCGTAGACCGCGACGATCGCGGGATGGTTGAGCGAGGCGGCCGACTGGGCCTCCCGGCGGAACCGGGCCTGGAAGGAAGGGTCGCGCGCGAGGTCCGCGCGCAGCGTCTTCACCGCCACGGTGCGGCCGAGGCGGGTGTCATGCGCGAGGTAGACCTCCGCCATGCCACCACGCCCGAGCACCTGGCCCAGTTCGTACCGGCCGCCGAGGCGACGCGGCTCTTCCATAGCTACCTACCAGCCCTCTCCGTCGGTCCCGACCGCAAACTGCTGCGGCCGGAGGCTGCCGTCCGGGCCTACCGTACCCGGCTCGCTTTGTGTGACCTGGCCAAGCCCGTCAGCCGATACAGGACCGGTATCGCAACGTGCACCGATGTGAAACAGACGTGAGCGGGGTCACTTCTTGCTGTTGATGACCGCCTCCATCACGTTCCTCGCGATCGGTGCCGCGAGGCCACCGCCGGAGATGTCGTCACGGACGGCCTTGTCGTCCTCGATCACGACCGCCACCGCCACCGGGGAGCTGCCGTCCTCGCCCTTTGCGTAGGAGATGAACCACGCGTAGGGGTTCTCGCTGTTGTTCTCACCGTGCTGGGCGGTACCGGTCTTGCCGCCCACGGTGACGCCCTGGATCTTGGCGTTGGTGCCGGTGCCCTTCTCGACGACCGTCTCCATCATCGACTGCAGGATCTGGGCGTTGTCCGAGGACAGCGGCTGGCTGAGCTCTTCCGGCTCGGTCTTCTCGATGGTGTCGACGCTGCGGGCCTGGAGTTCGTCGACCATGTACGGCTTCATCAGCTTGCCGTCGTTGGCGATGGCGGAGGACACCATGGCCATCTGCAGCGGCGTCGCGGCGGTGTTGAACTGGCCGATCGACGACAGCGCGGTCTCCGACGGGTTCATGTCCTCACCGAAGACCGAGGCGTTGGCGCGGACCGGGGTGAACTGCTCCTCGGTGAAGCCGAACTTCTTGGCCATGGCCAGCATCTTCTCGTTGCCGAGGTCGGAGCCGATCTTGCCGAACACGGTGTTGCAGGAGTACTGGAGCGCCGTCCGCAGGGTCGCGTTCTTGCAGGGGATGTTCCCCTCGTTCTTCAGCTGGGTCGTGGTGCCCGGCATGGTCCACGGCAGCGGCGTCCTGGTGTTCTGGTCCGCGTCCGTGTACAGCCCGTCCTCCAGGGCCGCGGCCGCGGTGACCACCTTGAAGGTGGAGCCAGGCGGGTACGTCTCGCGCAGCGCCCGGTTGAGCGTCGGGTCGTCGGGGTTGTTCTTCTTCAGCAGCTTCTGCCAGGCCTTGGTGTCCGTCGTCGTGGAGTTCCCGGCGAAGGACGACGGGTCGTACGACGGGTAGGAGGCCAGGGCGAGGATCTTGCCGGTGGACGGCTCGATGGCGGCGACGGCGCCCTTGGCGCCCTGCTTCTTCAGACCGTCGTACGCGGCCTTCTGGGCGGCGCCGTTCAGGGTCGTGACGACGTTGCCGCCCTCCTGCTTCTTCCCCGTGAGCATGTCGAGGGTGTTGCGGAAGAAGAGCCGGTCGTCGTTGCCGGTGAGGATGCCGTCCTCGAGGTTCTCCAGCTGCGTGGCACCGAAGGCCTGCGAGGCGTAGCCGGTGACCGGCGCCCACATCGCGCCGTCCTTGTAGGTGCGCTTCCACTTGAAGTCGCTGCCCGACGTCTCCTTGGAGCCGGTGATCGGCTTGCCGTCGACGATGATGTCGCCCCGCGGCGAGGCGTACCGCTCGATGATGACGCGGCGGTTGTTCTTGTCGGTGCGGAGTTCGTCCGCCTGGACGTACTGGATCCAGTTGTCGCGGATGAGGAGCGTGAGGACCAGCAGACCGCAGAAGATCGCGATCCGGCGCAGGGGCTTGTTCATGACGGGCGGACCACCTGGGTCATCTCGGCATCGGGATTGCCGGCGGGAGCGGGTGCCGGCCGGCGGGCGGTGTCGCTGATCCTGAGGAGGATGCCGATCAGTGCCCAGTTGGCGATCACGGAGGAACCTCCGTACGCGAGGAACGGCATCGTCATACCGGTCAGCGGGATGAGGCTCATCACACCGCCGGCCACGACGAACACCTGGAGCGCGAAGGCGCCGGACAGGCCGACGGCGAGCAGCTTGCCGAACGGGTCGCGGGCGGCGAGGGCGGTGCGCACGCCGCGCTCCACGATCAATGCGTAGAGCAGCAGGATCGCCATGATGCCGGCGAGGCCCAGCTCCTCGCCGAAGGTGGCGAGGATGAAGTCGGAGTTGGCGGCGAAGCCGATGAGGTCGGAGTTGCCCTGGCCGAGGCCGGTGCCGAGGGTGCCGCCGGAGCCGAAGGCCCACAGGGCCTGCATGGACTGCTCGGTGTGGCCCAGGACGCCCTCACGGCTGAGCTTGAACTCGTTCATCGGGTCGAGCCAGGCCTGGACGCGCTGCTGCACGTGCGGTTCGAAGGAGGCGACGGTGACGGCACCGGCCGCGGACATCAGCAGACCGAACACGATCCAGCTGGTCCGCTCGGTGGCCACGTACAGCATGATCACGAACATGCCGAAGAACAGCAGCGAGGTACCGAGGTCGGTCTCGAAGACGAGGATGAGGATGGAGATCGCCCAGACGACGATGATCGGTCCGAGGTCGCGGCCACGCGGCAGGTACAGGCCCATGAAGCGGCGACTGGCCAGGGCCAGTGCGTCACGCTTCACCATGAGGTAGCCCGCGAAGAACACCGCGAGGACGATCTTGGCGAACTCACCGGGCTGGATGGTTCCGAGACCCGGGATCTGGATCCAGATGCGCGCACCGAAGACGTTCTTGCCGAGGCCCGGGACCAGCGGAAGGACCAGCAGCAACAGGGCGCCGGCCATGGAGATGTAGGTGTAGCGCTGCAGGACGCGGTGGTCCTTGAGGAAGATGATCACCGCTACGAAGAGGGCGACACCGAGCGCGGAGTACATCAGCTGGCGGGGGGCCGCCTCGACGAACGTGTTGGACGCCTGTAGCCGCTTCGACTGGTCCAGGCGCCAGATGACGACGAGACCGATGCCGTTGAGCAGGGTGGCCAGCGGCAGCATCAGCGGATCCGCGTACGGCGCGAACTTCCGTACGACGAGATGGCCGACGCCCGCGAGCAGGCCGAGGCCGAGCCCGTAGCTCAGCAGGCCCGGAGGCACCGAGTCGTTGATGGCCAAGCCGACGTTGGCATAGGCGAACACCGGAATGACAACGGCGAACACCAGCAGCGCCAGCTCGGTGTTGCGGCGGCTCGGCGCACCGATCGCGCCGATCGTGGACGTGTGGTGCGTCGGCGAGTTCGTAGTACTGCTCATCGTGTGACGGGGCCTCTCACGGCTTGCCTACTGCTTACCGCACAGCGAGACGACCTTCTGCTCTTCCTCCGAGAGGCTGGGGCCGGGGCTGGGAGTGGGTGCGGTCGTGGTCGGGGGCGTGGACTTCTCAGGCGTCGACGGTGAGCCCGACGGGTTCGACGGGTTCGGTGTCGGTGTGGCCTTGGACGTGAAGGAGGCGGGAGTGGTTCCCGTGGTGCCCCCGGCCTCGCCTTGGCCGGTCTTGGAGTTGTTCCGGCTCTCGGCCTCGCGTCGCTGCGCCTGCTTCTTGCACGCGGAGGCCTGCAAGGACAGCTCCTCGATCTTCGCCTGGGCGTTCTTCAGCCCGCCCTCGGCGATGGTCGCCTCGACCAGCTTCTGCTGGTAGGGCGGCAGGTACTTGAGTTCGATCTCGGGGTGGTCCTTCTCGACCTTCGAGAGGGAGACCCAGGCCAGGTCCTGGCTGATGCCCCGGTACAGCGCGACGTGCTCGTCCTCGGCGCCGACGTAGTACTGCGTCTGCGTCCAGCGCCAGCCGCCGTACAGACCGCCGCCGACGACGGCCAGTGCCAGGGCGCCGTAGAACGATCTCTTCAGCCACCTGCCGCGCTTCTTCGGCTTCACGAAGTCGTCGTCGCCGTAGTCGAAGCCGGCCGCCGGGACGAAGCCGGTGGTGTCGCCGGAGCCGGGCGGGCCGAACTCGCCGCCTCCGCCGCCGTGGCCGTGGCCCTGGCGGCCGAGGCCGGAGGCGCGGCCGGCGGGGGTCTGCATGATGCCGTTGTCGTGCAGCTGGTGCTGGTTCTCGGCGACGGCGCCGACCACGACCGGGGTGTCGGACAGCTGGCCCGCGAGGGTGTCGCCGGTGTCCAGGTCGAGGACGTCGGCGACGATGACGGTGATGTTGTCCGGGCCGCCGCCGCGCAGCGCCAGCTCGATCAGGTTCTGGACGGTCTCCTGGGGGCCCTGGTAGCTGGCGAGGGTGTCCTCGAGGGTCTGGTGGGACACCACGCCGGACAGGCCGTCGGAGCAGATCAGGTAGCGGTCGCCGGCGCGGACCTCGCGGATGGACAGGTCCGGTTCGACGTGGTCGCCCGAGCCGAGCGCCCGCATCAGCAGCGAGCGCTGCGGGTGGGTCGTGGCCTCTTCCTCGGTGATGCGGCCCTCGTCGACCAGGCGCTGCACCCAGGTGTGGTCCTGGGTGATCTGCGTCAGCACGCCGTCCCGCAGGAGGTAGGCGCGGGAGTCGCCGACGTGGACCAGGCCGAGGCGCTGGCCGGTCCACAGCAGTGCGGTCAGGGTGGTGCCCATGCCCTCCAGCTGCGGGTCCTCCTCGACCATGGAGCGCAGCTGGTCGTTGGCGCGCTGGACAGCGGTGCCGAGGGAGGTGAGGACGTCGGAGCCGGGGACGTCGTCGTCGAGCGCGACGATGGTGGAGATGGCCTCGGAGGAGGCGACCTCACCGGCCGCGGCGCCTCCCATGCCGTCGGCGATGGCGAGCAGGCGCGGGCCGGCGTAACCGGAGTCCTCGTTGCCCTCCCGGATCATGCCCTTGTGCGATCCGGCGGCGAAGCGCAGGGACAGACTCATGCGCACCTCGCCTGTCGGCTCCGGGTACAGCCGGTCGTGTCGAGCCACACTGCCCACCCTCCGGTCGGGAGCGCGCCGGGGCCCGGGGTGGTGCCCGCCACTGCGTGCTCGCTCCGCTCGCTCATTTTCGTACTACTTCCGCAGCTCGATGACGGTCTTGCCGATGCGGATCGGCGCGCCCAGCGCAATCGGTGTGGGAGTCGTCAGCCGGTTCCGGTCCAGGTACGTGCCGTTGGTGGAGCCGAGGTCCTCGACGATCCACTGACCGTCACGGTCCGGGTAGATCCTGGCATGGCGGCTGGAGGCGTAGTCGTCGTCCAGCACGATCGTCGAGTCGTGAGCCCGGCCCAGGGTGATGGTCTGGCCCTGGAGCGCGACCGTGGTGCCGGTGAGTGTGCCTTCGGTCACGACCAGCTTGGTGGGGGCGTTACGGCCGCGTCTGCCGCCGGCGGACTGCTGGCGCTGTTGCGGCGGCGCCTGGCGGGCGGCCTGCTGCTGCCGGCCGGCCTCGCGGCGCGATCCGCGCTGCGTGACACGCGTACCGAACAGGTCGCTTCGGATGACCTGCACGGCCACGATCACGAACAGCCACAGTACGGCCAGGAAACCCAGCCGCATGACCGTGAGGGTCAGCTCTGACATTGCCCCCGCTTCACCCTTCGGCTTGCCGGTAAATGATGGTGGTGCTGCCCACGACGATCCGCGAGCCGTCGCGGAGCGTAGCGCGGGTGGTGTGCTGCCCGTCCACCACGATGCCGTTGGTGGATCCGAGATCCTGGATCGTCGAGGGCGTTCCGGTCCGGATCTCGCAGTGCCGGCGGGAGACGCCGGGGTCGTCGATCCGCACGTCGGCGTCGGTGCTGCGGCCCAGCACCAGCGTCGCGCGGGAGATCTGATGGCGGGTGCCATTGATCTCGATCCAGTGGCGGGTACGTCCGCCGGAGGCTGTCGGGGCGGCCGCGGGCCGCTGGCCGCCCGCGGGCTGCGGGTAGCCGTAACCGCCGGGACGGCCGCCGGGCGGCGGCGCGGACGGCATGGGCGGGGCGCCGGCGGGCGCGGCGGACGGCGGGTAGCCGTAGCCGCCGGGGCGTCCGCCCTGCGGGGCGGCGGGTGCGGCGCCGCCGCCTCCCGGGCCGCCCTGCTGGCTGCTGGAGGAGGCGAGCGTACGGCTGCGCACCCGGTACAGGCCGGTGTCGAGGTCCTCCGCCTTCTCCAGGTGCACCTTGATCGGGCCCATGAAGGTGTAGCGCTGCTGCTTGGCGTAGTCGCGCACCATGCCGGCGAGCTCGTCGCCGAGCTGGCCGGAGTAGGGGCTGAGCCGCTCGAAGTCCGGTGTGCTCAGCTCGACGATGAAGTCGTTGGGCACGACCGTGCGGTCACGGTTCCAGATGGTGGCGTTGTTGTCGCACTCACGCTGGAGTGCTCCCGCGATCTCCACGGGCTGGACCTCGGACTTGAACACCTTGGCGAAGGTGCCGTTGACCAGACCTTCGAGACGCTGCTCGAACTTCTTCAGGACTCCCATGGGGCACCTCCTCCGTCGCTGCCGTCCTGTGTACTGCCCTGCGGGCCGCTTGCCTGTGCTTGGTACTGCTTACTGATCGTATCCACGCGCCGCTCGATCGGCTGGTTCCCCCTGTCAGGCCGGTCGACGGGTGTCGACGCATGACGAAGTTCCCTGTGGGGCTCTCCTTCGAACTCCTCCGGTGTCACTGCTGCGCGGAACCGCTTCGTGTACTCCTCGCAAGGATCGTAGAGGCGGCTGTGGACCAGTGTCCCGCACCCGACTGTGGACCCGGACCGCCTCCTGGGCAGAGAGGCGGTACCGGTACGAGGTTGATACGTGAAGCAGTACGCGTTGATACGTGGGCAGGACACCGAAGGTTCGGCGGGGCTCCTGCCTGCGGAAGAAGGGATGTGAACCCACCCCGTCCAGCGTGCTAATGTTCTGGGTGTCGGAAGGCGCCAGCCCCCAAGGGGCCAACGCCCAGGACACACCCAATGCGCGGGTGGCGGAATAGGCAGACGCGCTGGATTCAGGTTCCAGTGCCCGCAAGGGCGTGGGGGTTCAACTCCCCCCTCGCGCACAGTGAGAAACCGACGAAACGGGTCTCTGCAGGTGACGGAAGTCACCGCAGGGGCCCGTTTCTCGTTTCCATGATCGCTGTGAAGCATGACACAGCCTGGTCCGATCACACGGGAGGCCCCGACACGTGAGCTAACTCACGAGTGGGGCCTGCTCCTCGCGCTGCTGCCAGAGCCGGGGTCGGATCGATCTATGCCGCTGGCGCCAGGTGGCCGGTCGGGGTCCAGCTCCTCGCTTCGTTCCGGGTCGATGAGCGGCAGGTGGATACCGGAACGCTGTCCTGCGCGCCGCCCACGGAGAGCGGTTCTTCACCGACGCGCCCCTGGCCGTCTTCCCCGTCAGCCGGCAGGACACCGGCTCCGGCGTCTTCGCCCTCGCCACTGCCGCCCTCGCCCTCGGCTTTGGCCCGCTCCGCCACGAATCCGCCCGCCACACGGTCGCCTACGCTCTGCTCGTCGGCCTGGTGGCCCTGGCTGTCGACGTCTACCTGTACTGAGGCGCCGAGAGGCGGTGAGGCGGCCAAGGCGCAGCGCTGTTCTTGTTCCCGCCAGTTCGCCCGACGACCACTCAAGACGGTCACAGCAGGGGCGAGGCGGCTGGCGAGTAGGGCCGGGAGGGTGGCCGCCGCGGCGGTCAGGTGCCGGTGAGAAGCCGCGGTACGGCCCTGCTGCCGGCATCAGGCGATCAAGAGCTTTCCGGACGAGCCGCCTCTTAAGGGATCCAGCACCCGCTCCGACCGGAGGATGCCGGATGATGGGCGGGCCATGACCAAGCTCCGTACGACGACGCGCCCCGCGCCGCTGCCCGTTCTGCGAGCGGCGGTGTTCGCGCTCGTCGGGACGGTGCTCGGGGTGAGCGCGCACCACTTGGTTGCAGAAGGGCCGGTGCCGTGGCGGCAGTCGGTGCTGGGGGCCGCGGTGCTCTTCGGGGCCGGCCTTGCGGGTGCGCGACGTCCCCGCCCGCTCGTCGCTGTCGTGACGGCCTGCGGCGCGGCACAGACAGCCCTGCACCTGTGGCTCATGGCGGAGCATCCGGACGCTACGTCGTCCATGGCCATGTCCGGGCACACGCATCACGCCGTGGACACCCACACAGCCTGGCACGACCAAGTGCACGATTCGCTGGCGATGACCGCGGTGCACGCAATAGCGGCCGTACTGGTCGCCGTGCTCCTGCACCGGGCGGACACCGCCTTCTGGTCTCTGACACGCGGTGTGACGAGTGCCGTCGAGGGGGCGTGCGCACGTATCGCCACGGCGGGGAGGCTGTTCACGGAGCGAACAGCACCGGCGCACACCACGCCGCCGGTGCTCGTCCACCCCTGGTTGGAACGCCCGCCCCTGAAGGGGACGGTGCTCGCAGACGTGGTGGTACGGCGGGGCCCTCCCCGGGCGGGGCTCACTCGCGCCATCTGATCTTGCCGGGACAGCCCTCGCGCCGTCCCGCGCCACCACCCTGCCTGGAGACACCCATGTCCCACACCAAGATCAAGCACAGTGCGCTCCGCCGTCTGACCCTTGTCACCGCGGCGACCGCGACCGCGCTCCTTGTCACCGCCGGCCCGGCCTCCGCCCACGTCGAAGTGGAGTCCGACAAGGCCCAGGCCCTCGCCGAGAACGTCGAGATCTCCTTCGAGGCCGAGTCGGAGTCCGACACCGCCGGCATCACCAAACTGCGCGTGGTGCTGCCGGAGGGCATCGCGCCCGCCGACGTGACCTACGGGGAAGGCCCCAAGGGCTGGAAGTTCACCTCCGCCGACGACGGCTACACCATCGAAGGACCGGCGGTGAAGAAGGGCGTCAACGCCGAGTACTCCATCGTCGTCAAGCAACTGCCGGACGCGAAGGAGCTGCCGTTCAAGACGCTCCAGACCTACGAGGACGGTCGCATCGACCGCTGGATCGAGTTGGACGAGAACAGCGACAACCCGGCGCCGTTCCTGAAGCTGAAGGCGGCCGCACCCGGCGCGAAGCCGATCAGCCCGTCGCCGAGTAGGACCGAGACGGCGCCCTCACCGGCGCCCACCCCCGAGGCGGCCGAGTCCCCGGCCTCCTCGTCCGCACGGGCCGAGAAGAAGGACGACGACAGCGGGCTGTCGGCCGGTGCCTGGGCAGGCATCGCTCTCGCGGTGGTCGTCGTGGCCGGCGGCGCTGTGTATCTCGTACGCCGTCGGGCCGCCGCGTCCGAGTAGTTCTTGATCTGACGGCCCGGCCGACCCTCAGCAGGGAGGCCGGGCCGTCCCGTTGCCGGTGCCGGTCGGCTCACCCACCTATGTGTGCCGTGCCGAACAGCAGTACCGCCGGTGCCAGGGCGAGCGCCGCCGGCAACAGGAACGAAGCGACGGCAGCGGCCGAGACGAGAGCACCGGCGAGTGGGCTCGGTGACACCGCCGATGGCGCGATCAGACGGCGGATGCGCTCGGCAGGGTCCGGCCCCGTCATCGCCGCCGCCGATCCACCGACCACCCCGGACGGCGCCGCCTCGCACATCCCCAGCAGCGCCGAGGCCACGGTGCGCCGACCGTGCCGCCGTGCCGCCTGGTCGTCGGCTGCCATCTCCGCGAGGCGGCGCACCTGATCCGCGTACGGCCGCAGCAGGCCCGTCCAGGTGAGGGCCGCGGTCAGGATGTCCGCGACGAGCATGGACCGGTGGTGACGCAGCCGCAGGTGGGCCCGTTCGTGCTCGAGGGTGGCGGCGTATTCGGCAGGTGAGAGCAGGTCACGGGCTGCCGTCGTGACGACGATGCGGGAGCGGCCCTGCGCTCCGGGGATGCAGAAGACGGTCGGAGCCGAGTGCGCCAGCACGCGGAGCGAAGGGTCGCCGTCGCGGTCGTGAGAGCCCTGCGCGTCGGCGGTCAGCCGGTAGCGGTCCCGCTCGCGGCTGACCCGCACGAATCTGCGCACCGCGATGGCCGACAGTCCGCCCGCGCCCAGGAGCAGGACCAGCAGCGCCGCGTCCGCCATTCCTCGCGCCTGCCAGGTGCCTCCGTAGGCGGCGTGAATCAACGGCTTGTCCGCGTGGAAGAGCCACACCATGCCGTGTTCCCACAGGTCGTGGGCGGCCAGAACGAGAGCTCCGGTCACCGACGTCAGCATCCCCAGGGCGCAGGCATGCCACAGCCGCAGGGCCGCCTGAGGGTGACGGCTGACCCAGTCGGCCCTGGCCAGTCGCGCGGCCAGCGGCCCACCGATCAGGACCGCGTACACCAGCAGTCCGGCGATGACGAGCATGGCCTGCCGCCTCAGCCGCCGGTGTCCGGGTCCGCCGGCATGTCCGCCAGCGCCTGGCGCAGGGCCGCGGCCTCCGACGCGTCGAGGCGCCCGGCGAAGCGGAGCAGGGCGCTCTCCCGGTCGGTGGACGATTCCAGTGCCTGCTCCATGAGTTCGGCCGAGTAGTCGTCGGCGTTGCGCAGGGGGCTGTAGCGGAAGGAGCGGCCCTGCTTGACCCGCTCCAGCCAGCCCTTGGTGCGCAGGCGCTCGGTCACGGTCATGACCGTGGTGTAGGCCGACTGGCGCCCGTCGCGGTGGAGGGCGTCGACGATCTCATGAATGTTGAGCGGCTCGCGGCCTGCCCACATCACCCGCATGATCTCGGCTTCGAGTTCGCCGAACGGCCTCATCACGCCCGTCTCCGTCTCTCGTCCCACGCCGCCGGTCTCTGCGGCGCCGCTCCGACGGTACAGGGAGCCGCCGGGCGCCGACGCCCTACTTTCTACGCCGCGTAGAAATTTTACTCACGATCGGACTTCTACCCTCTGTAGAACTTCTACGTGCCGTAGTAGTTTGCTTTCGTGGACGTCGATCGAGGCGCATCCGCGCCACTGAGCCCTGCCCTGCCCGCCCTCGACCCCTCCGGTCCCGTCGGCCGCGTCCCTCCATCGCGCACCCCCAGCCGAGGCACCCCCTTCGGCTGCGCACTGCGTCCGATGGGGCCGGAGGACCTGCCGTTCGTGGTCGCCGAGCACCGCGCCCACTTCCCCGACGGCTTCTTCGCCCGGCTCGGGCTGCGCTACCTGACGGCTTACAACCGCACGTACCTGACGAGCCCCCACGCGCGGGCCTACATCGCCGAAGCCGACGGCCGGCCCGTCGGCTTCCTGGTCGGCGTCACCGATCCCGTGGCCCACCGGCAGCACGTGGTCCGCGTCCACGGCCGGGGGCTCGCCCTGCGGGCCTGCGCCTCCCTTTCCGTCCGTCCCGGCCTGGCCCTGCACTTCGTCCGGACCCGCCTCGGCCGCTACGTGCGCAAGCTCATGCCCGGCCGCAACGAGCCGATACAGCCGACCGCCGATGTCCCACCTCGCGCCGGGGTCACCGCCGTCCTGGCTCATGTCGTTGTCCTCGGCCGGGTCCGCTCGTACGGCCTGGGGTCGGCACTGATCGGCCGCTTCATTGAAGACGCTGTCTCGGCCGGGTGCGCCCGGATGAGTCTGGTCACCGCGGCCGGGACCGACGGCGCCGGCGGCTACTACGAGCGCTTCGGCTGGCGGTTCGCGGGTGAGACCCGCACTCCTGAAGGCCGGACCCTTCTCGCGTACGAGTACGACCTCTCCCACGAAGCCCCAAGAGGAACAGCGCAGTGATCCGCACCTCCCGTCCCTGGCCGTTGCTCGTGCTGGCGGCCGCGTTCCTGGCCACGGCCTGCACCGCCGCCGCCGAGACCGGCACCGCCGAGCCCCGGCCTGGGACCGCCGCCCCGGCGCCGCCCCCCGCGCCTTCCGCCGACGCGGCGGTCCGCACGGTCCCCGCCGGGCAGTGGCAGAAGATCAAGGACGCCGGGATGGTGCGCAAGGGCTGCCCGGTGACCTCGCCCGATCAGCTGCGCCGCGTCGAGATCAACCACCACGGCTTCGACGGCAAGGTCCACCGGGGGGTGCTCGTCGTCAACGCGGACACCGCCGACAGCGTCGTGCGCGTCTTCACCGAACTCTTCGATGCGAAGTTCCCCATTCGGCAGATGAAGCCGTTGGAGGAGTACGGCGGAGACAACACCGCGAGCCTGGCTGCCGACAACACCGCCGCCTTCAACTGCCGCCGCGCCAACCAGATCAACGCCCCCACCAAGGAATCCCCGCACGCCAACGGCCGCGCCATCGACATCAACCCGCTGGAAAACCCCTGGCAGGACCTGCGCTGCAAGTGCTGGCAGCCGAGCGCGGAGCACAGCGCACGCACCGAGGGCAAAGGCAAGATCCTCAAAGGCGGCCTGGTCTGGCGCACTTTCGTTAATGAAGGCTGGGTGTGGCAGAACATCGACGTGCCCGACTACATGCACTTCGACACCGGCTACCCGTCCAAGCCGTACACCGGGCCGAGCCCCTCGACGTCGTAGGCCTTGTGCCGGCCGACTGTCAGTCGTGCGGGGCCTGGCCGCTCACCCGGTGGTCGGCGTGGCTCAGCGCTTCCATCACCAGCCGCCGCAGATGCCCGTCGCGCAGGCTGTAGTAGATGTGCCGCCCGTCGCGGCGGGTCTCCACGAGGCCCGCCAGCCGCAGCTTCGCCAGGTGCTGGCTCACCGCCGTCCGGGACGCCTCGCACCGCTCGGCCAGTGAGCCGACGTCCGACTCTCCTTGGGCGATCAGCCACAGCAGGTGCAGCCGGGTCACGTCGGACAGCATCGCGAACACCTCGGTCGCCTCCGCCAGGCGCGCGCTGTCCGGGGGACGCAGATGCGCACCAGGTGCAGTTGGCAGGGACTCGCGAGCAGGCATGCAGACAGCGTAGAGGCCACAGCGGGCAGATGTGGGCGCCAGGGATCTCGGCTTGAAGCCAACATGTGCGCAGGTGCGCACTTATGGGTACTGTGAAGCCGGCCGTGCTCGTCTCCCAACCCGCCGAGGGACCGCCGCATGCTCTGCGTCCTGCGCAACCGCACGTACCGGCACCTGTTCATCGCCCAGGTCATCGCCCTCGTCGGCACCGGCCTGGCCACCGTCGCGCTCGGTCTGCTGGCGTACGACATCGCGGGCGCCGACGCCGGTTCGGTGCTCGGCACCGCGCTCGCGATCAAGATGGTGGCGTACGTGGCGATCGCACCGGTGATCGGTGCGATCGCCGACCGGCTGCCGCGCCGGGCCCTGATGGTCGGCGCGGACCTGGTCCGGGCCGCGGTGGCGCTGATGCTGCCGTTCGTGGACCAGGTGTGGCAGGTCTACGTCCTGATCTTCCTGCTCCAGTCGGCGTCGGCCGCCTTCACGCCGACCTTCCAGGCGGTCATCCCCGACGTGCTGCCGGCCGAACGCGACTACACCCGGGCCCTGTCGCTGTCCCGACTCGCCTACGACCTGGAGAGCCTGTTCAGCCCGGCTCTCGCCGCAGTGCTGCTGTCGCTGGTGACCTACAACTGGCTGTTCCTGGGCACGGTGGCCGGCTTCCTCGCCTCGGCGGCCCTGGTGGTCTCGGCGGTCCTGCCGAAGCCGGTCGCCGCGGCTGTGTCACGCACGGGCGGCGCGTACGCCAAGGCCACTGCCGGGACCCGCCTCTTCTTCGCGAGGCCGGAGCTGCGTGCCCTGCTCGTGCTGAACCTGGCGGTGGCGGCGGCGAGCGCGATGGTCACGGTCAACAGCGTGGTCTACGTCCGCGACCAGTTCGGGCGCGGTGCGGCGGACCTGTCGTTGGCGCTCGGGGCGTTCGGCGGCGGCTCGATGGTGGTGGCCCTGTTGCTTCCCCGGCTGCTGGAGCGGGTGTCCGACCGTTCGGTGATGCTGCGCGGAGTCCAGCTGCTCACCGTCGTGTTCGCCGGGCTCGGTGTGATCACGGCGGCCGGCAGCGGAGGCCGGCGCTGGACCGCGTTGCTGCTCGCCTGGGCCGCCTTCGGCGCCGGGTGCTCGATGGTTCTCACCCCGGCCGGCCGTCTGATCCGCCGCGCTGCTCCTCCCGAGGAGAGGACGGCGGCGTTCGCGGCGCAGTTCTCCCTCTCGCACGGCTGCTGGCTGCTGACGTATCCGCTGGCCGGCTGGCTCGGCGCGGTCACGGGGATGCGATCGGCGGTGGCCGCGCTCGGTTCGATCGCCTTGGTGTCCGCCCTGCTCGCGGCACGGCTGTGGCCGTCGCAGGCACCGGGCCCGGTCGAGCACGAGCACAACGACCTCCACGACGGCCATCCCCATCTGGTGGATGCGGCTCGCGTGCAGGGCGGCTGGCGGCACCGGCACCACCACCTGCCCGACGGGCTGCACGCACACCGGTGAGGAGATGCCGTCGAGCACCGGATCAGCACTCGACGGCTTGCGATTCTCCTGTGATCAGATCCTGGCGATCAGCCCGTACCGTTCGTCGCTGACCGGGTGCCCCCACAAGTCGCTCTGGTGACTGAGGCCTTCGACGCGCAGGTCGGCCACCAGGGGCCGTACAGCGGCGGACGGGTCCTCGGCGCCGGTGCCTAGGGCAGCGTCTCGGCACCGGCCACGTAGGGCTTGCCGGTCTGACCTGCCTCCCTCCACCGGCCCTCGACCAGGATGAGCCTGCCGCCCGGACGGAGCCGGGCGATCCAGGCGCGCAGTGCGGACTCGGGGTCGGGCGGAGTCCACAGCAGATGGCGTGACAGGACGACATCGAGCCGGTCCGCCTCGGTGGGCGGATCGGCGGCGTCGCCCGCCATGAATCGGCCGGGAAGGCCGGCTGCCGTGAACTTGTCCCGGGCCTGGTCGGCCATTTTCGGAGCACAGTCCACCCCGGTGACCCGGTGACCGCGCTCGGCCAGCAGGCGGGAGAGCGACCCCGTGCCGCACCCCACATCGAGGACGTCCGCGGCTGCGTCAGGCATCCAGGACGTCAGGCGCTGGGCCCACGCCGTTCGGGTCGTCTCATGGCGCAGGCCATGATCCCGTTCTTCGTCGAACACGTCGGCGGCGGCGTCCCAGTAAGCGGTGATGGCAGCTGAGTTCGTCGTGGGGGCGACGCTGTCAGCCGGCACCGACATCGCCTGCTGCCGACGCCGGCACGGCCACTGGCCGCGGCACGAGGTATCCGGCACGGTGCAACTGAGCCACCAGCGCCGCACAGGCCAACCCCGTGGTGGCCAGCACGGCCCACGGCAGCCAGGACACGCCCACGTCGAACAGTGCCCCGACGGCGAGGTTCCCGAGCGAGATCGCGATACCGGAGGCGGTGTTGTAGGCGCCGTAGTACGTCGCGACCAGCCGATCGCCGGCCAGACGTACGACGGTGTCCATCTCGAAGGGGTAGAGCAGCGCACCGCCCCAGGCGAGCAGCGCTGCGCACACCATCAAGGCACCCACCCCGAGGGCCGTGTCGCGCGAGTCGGGCAGCAGAGGCAGAAAGGCCGCGCCCATCACCGCCAGCCCGCACACGATCGCCCTGGGTCCGGGCAGGTTCCGCTTCGCCCAAGCCGTCAGCTTCGGCTGGCCCGACAGGGCCGCCAGCGCCGAGACGGCGAAGATCGCGCCGGTCACCAGCCCGGCCCGCTCGCCGAAGAGGTCGCGGGCCCGCAGCGGGAGGGCGAGGTAGACCTGGAAGGCCAGGACGTACGAGCCGCTCATCGATGCGGCGAAGAGGAGGAAGGGCCGGTTGGCGGCGATGGTGCGCCAGTCGGCGGCGACCGCCCGCCAGGCCGGCTCGGCACCGCGGTCGGCCGGCGGCCGTGCGGGCAGGGCACGTGACTGCAGGACGGCCAGCACGCCGAAGATGAGCGCCGCGACCGCGCACACCGCGCTGAAGTCCCAGGCCAGCAGGGCGAGCCCGGCGAGAGGACCGACGAGGATGCCCGCCTGGTAGAAGACGTTGAAGGCCGCGAACGCCTCCACGCGCCGATCCTCACCAGCCTCGGCGGCCAGATAGGCACGCACGGCCGGATTGAACAGCGCCCCGGCCAGACCCGTCAGCGCCGAGGCCAAGATCAGCACCGGCAGGCTTCCCGCCATCGCGAGCAGCCCGAAGGCGACCGTCCGCAGGGCGCATCCGGCCAGGATCATCGGCTTGCAGCCGTAGCGGTCGGCGAGGGTGCCGCCCACCAGGAACATGCCCTGCTGGGAGAGGTTGCGCACGCCCAGCACCAGGCCGACGGCCCACGCCGCAAGTCCGAGGCCGTGGGCGAGATGGTCGGCGAGGTAGGGCATCAGCATGTAGAAGCCCAGGTTGATGGCGAACTGGTTGACCATCAGCAGCCGGGCCGGCCGGTCGAAGGAGGCCACCTGGGCCCACAGCCGCCTCATCGGACACCTGCCTGCGCCGCCGCCTCGCGCCCCAGCGGATCCCGCACCCGGCCGCACCGGGTCCAGCGGTTCACCACGCACTCGTCCGGCTCGGCGATCTCGTCGGGCCCCGGCGCGGGCTGATGGGCGAGCAGGTTGTGTTCGAGGCACCAGGCGTCGTTGTAGACGGTCTCCAGGTAGCGGTGCGGGCCGTCCGGGAAGATCGCGGCGATCCGGGTGCCTGCGGGATACGTCCGCGCCACCCACCCGGCCACCAGCGCAACGGCCCCGACACTCCAGCCGCCGGACGCGTAGTGACGGCGGGCCAGCTGGCGACAGGCCCACACCGCCTCGGCCGGTGCCACCCAGTGGACCTCGGTGAAGGCGTCGTAATGGACGTTGGTGGGGTGGATGCTCGACCCGAGCCCCCGCATGAGGCGTGGCGCGGCGGGCTGGCCGAAGATGGTCGAGCCGATCGAGTCCACCCCGATCAGCCTCAGCTCGGGACAGCGTTCGCGAAGCACCGCCGCCGTGCCGGCCGAGTGCCCGCCGGTACCCACCGCCGCGACCAGGACGTCGATGCGGCCGAGTTGGGCGACGAGTTCGGCGGCCAGCGGGCGGTAGGCGGCCGTGTTGTCGGGATTGTGGTACTGATCCGGGCAGTACCCGCCCGGAGCGGCATCCAGGAGGGCGGCGACCCGCGCGCGGCGGGCCTGCTGCCAGCCGCCGTCGGGATGAGGCGCGTTCACCATGTCGACCCGCGCTCCGACGGCGGTGAGCAGCCGGACCACCGACCGCTCCATGCCGGGATCGGTGACGACGGTGACCGGATGGCCGTACGTCAGTCCGGCCAGGGCCAGGCCCAGGCCGAGGGTCCCGCTGGAGGACTCGATGATCGGAGCGCCGGGTACGAGATCGCCGCGGCGCAGCGCCTCGCGGACCATGTGCAGGCCGGGCCGGTCCTTGATGCCGCCCGGGTTGGCGCCCTCCAGCTTGGCGAAGAAGCCGTGGCCTGAAGGGGCGAAAGGCTCGTCGATCCACAGGATCGGGGTGTTGCCCACCAGGTGGGCCGGGCGGCCGGCGATCTGCGGGGCGGGGGCGACGGCCCCGAGGGCCGAAGAGGATTCGAGCAGGGAGAGGTCCATGAACGTAGGGCTCCTTCGCGTCCGCCGGTCGGGCGGGCGCGGTGCTGGCGGTGTGGGGGCGCGCGGGCACGCCGAGCCGCGATCCGCTGCCTCGGGGCGCGGACCCGGTCACGGCGTGGGGGTCGCCTACTGCCGCCAGAGGCAGTGCTGGGCGCACATGGACCGGCCGTGTGCGGGTGGGCGGGCATCGTCCCTAGCGCCGTCACGGCCCGGAAGTGCGCTCGGCACGGGGCGGTCGACGACCGGATCGGCCGGCTGAGGCGTGCGGGCCGGGAGGTCTGCCTCGCCCCTCACGCGGTCAACCGCATGGTCGAGAACTTCCCCGGTGTCACCATGTGTGTGTCCATGGGCGGCCCCGAGCGTCACCGGCGCCGCGGCCTCCACTGCGGGAGCGGTCACGGTGAGCGGCCTATGGGGGCTCAGGAAGCCCGGCGCATGCGCACCCAGCAAGTGGGTGGCTACCAGCAGGATCAGTCCGATGAAGAGGACAGACGGCGCGAGGCGGCGCTGAGCGCGGCTGGCGGCCATCAGACTGATCACGCACGCATCGTAATGAATCGACAGCACAGGGTCATGATCCGGCGCGCTGAGCACCGCCGATCCACCGGATCAGAGTCTCTGGATGCCCCAGAAGGCGGCGATGAGCACGGCGACCGCCGCGGCCACCACTGCGACGGCCCACGCGGCGCGCCGTATCCACGGGCTCACACTCCTTCGATGCCCGGGATGCCGCACACCATGCCGTGTGGAGGATGAGCGCGGGGAAGGGGGGGAACACGGGACAAGAGACACCTTCGAGGAGGAAGAGGCCATGGGGCCAGGCCGGCGATCGCTCTGCGCCGTCGTCATGGCAGCCGCGCTCTCGTCATCCGTCATTTCCTGCACGGACGACGAACCCCGGCCCCAGCCCGTCCCGTTCTCGACACCGGCCGGAACTTCGACTCGCCCCCTCCCGCCCACCACCTCCGCTACCCCCACGCCGACCGCAACCGCCCCCGAGGATCCGGCAGAGGCAGAGGAGCAGGTCCGCGACTCCTGGGCTCGCTTCTTCAGCCCGGAGACCTCGGTCGAGGAGAAAACGGACGTCGCTGAGAACGGCGGTTTGTACCAGCTGATGATCGAGGCACTCGCCAAGGACCCCAAGACCCGCGCCCTACGAGTGCGCGTCGATGCGGTGACCTTCACCTCCGGTCTGCACGCCCGTATCGACTACACCCTGTTCTCCGGAGACCGGAAGGTCGAACCGGACGGCCCGGGGACGTCCGTGCGGCAGGGAGACACATGGAAGGTCTCGGCGAAGACCGTGTGCTCCCTGACGAAGTACGGCGACGACGTCCCCCAGGCCCCGATCTGTTCGGAGCCCCGCGGCCAGGGCCCACGGGTCGGAGCCGCGCTGCCCGCACAGCACGGGCCCGCGCCGGGAGCATCCAACCGGTGACGGCTGTGTCCCGAACGCCGACTGTGTCCCGAACGCGGTGGACGACCCCGCCGGAGTCTCCGGTCGGGGCCGTCGGAAGGACGTGCTCACTGCGGCACGGGGGCTTTCCGTGTGCCACTGCTCTGTTCACCGGCACCGGCCCTCGAGGGAGCCATCACCCGTTCGGCGAGAGCTCCGAAGACCAGCCCGAAGGCAGTCCACAAAGTCACCTGTACGGCGAGCGCGGCCAGCCGGAACTCCCACAGCACGGCGGCCGGGAAGTGCTCCGGGACCTTGTTGAAGGACGGCAGGAACGCGTACGCGAGCCCGACGGCCAGGACGAAGAACGCGCCCGCGGCGACCGTTGCGTTCCAGTTGCCCAGCCGTGGCGCCAGGCGCTTGCCCAGGATCACCGCGCCGACGGTGAGCAGCACCCCGAGCACCATCATCAGGAAGTACAGCGTGGTGCGCTGGCCGATCGTGTCGGGATCACCGACCGCGGGCGGATTGGCCGGGTACTTCAGGAACGGCACGACGTACACGGCGACAAGGCCGGAGGCCGCGAGGAGCAGTGCACTCGCACGCGGCCCGAAGCGCCCGATACGGCCGAGCGCGAAGCAGTACGCGAGGGCGGCGATGCCGCCGAAGGCGACACCATAGATGAGTACACCGGTCGACAGGCCGGCAGTGGACTGCACGGTGCGGCTGACGACTTCCACGCCGTGTTCGTGTTCGTGGGCATGCGCTTCCTCATAGGCGATCGCCGCGTCGACGCTCGGCTCACCCAGGAAGTAGGAGACGAGGAGCGCGAGCAGGCCCGCGGCGAGTCCCGCGAGCATGCCGCGCACCAGAAGTTTGCGGACAGTTGCCGAGTTCATGGGCTCGTGCGTTCCCTGCTGCCGTCAGTGGCAGGGGAAGCCGAGCAGGTGGCGGGCGTCGTGCACCCATTCGTGAACGTCCTCTCCGCTCATCACGGAGGTGGCGCTCTGCTCGACCCCGACGAAGTAGAGCAGGACCAGCATCAGGATGCCGAAGAAGACCGCCCAGGGCGCGATGGCGCCGATCGGCAGTTTGGCGGGTACGGCGGTGGGTGTGGTGGTCGGCTGAGCGACAGACTGCGCCATGGCAGGCCCTCCTGGGGAACTCGCGTCCCGTCTCGGTGGTGCACAGGACGACGGGGCGGGTCTGACTTGCGCGGCCCGCACCAGGGGTGCGAACCGGGCTTACAGTGGCGCGACCGTGCCGGAATTCCACCGGCTTCCGCGAAATCCGTCGTCGATATCGACGAGAAGGTACCGCGCGGGGAGCGGTCGGCCAAGGGCGCGTGGAAGCACGACATTGAGGCACGGGGGCTGTGAAGTGCCTGAGACAGCAGCGGCGTTGGAGGCCAGGGCGGACGTATGACGAGCCGAGTGACGTTGATCTCACCAGCCATCAGCGCGGCGCTGCGGGAGGCCCGCTTCGACGACGGGTGCCCGTTGGACGCCTCCGGCCTGAAGCTTGCACGGGCATCGGCTGAGGGCCTTCCGCCGGTGGACCGTGCCTGGGTCGCTCCAGCAGTGCGCTGTCGTGAAACGGCGAAGGCTCTCGATCTGGACGCGACTGTCGTACCCGAGCTGGCCGGGCTGGATGTAGGGCGCTGGCGTGGCGCGACCCTGGCCGAGGTGAGCACACAGGAGCCGGCGGCAGTGGGCGAGTGGCTGGCGGATCCGGAGTCGGCACCACACGGCGGAGAGTCGGTACGGCACTTCTGCGATCGGATCGCCGCGTGGATGGAGTCGGCCGCGGAGTCGGCAGGCCGGAGCGTCGCCGTGGTGGAGCCGGAGGTGGTGCGGGCCGTGGGGGTGCGAGTGCTCGGCGCCCCAGAGTCGGCATTCTGGCGGATCGACGTCCCGCCTCTGTCCACAACGGAGCTCAGCGGGCGTGTGGGGCGCTGGAACATACGGCTCGGCCAGCCTCTCAGGCAGCCGACCGAGCCGCCCTGACAACGTCCTCTGGGCATATGAAGCCGCCGCTCAGAGCCTCGAAGCCCCGGGGCGCTACACCGTGCGAGGCAGCCAGGGCGCACCGGGGGCGGTCAGGGCGGCGGTCCGGTATGGAAGGTTCGGGGCTTCAGCCTCGCGTCCAATGGAGAGCATGACTGATCAGCCCTCGTCCACGGGGCTGCGCGGTGGAACCCTGGGACTCCACCCACCAGTGTTCGTCAGCCGCGGTGCAGCCAAGCCCTCTGGCGGCTCCCGACCGGAATGCCACTGGCGCTGTGACGATCGACAGGCGTCAAGCCCAGGTAATCAGCCCGCCCCTTCTCCTCCCCCTCCTCAATGTCCTCGCGGGCCTCACGTCCGGGCCGCAGCGACCACAGCAGCATCGTGAGCGCTGATCGGCAGCAGGAAACGTAGAACATGCGGGCACAGCGAACACTCCGGTGTCGGTTAAGGCACGCCGAAGCCAGGCGTGCATGGTGACGTGGTGCGGTGGAGTGCCGTGTGGTTACGGCGCGCAGGGCTGGGCCCGGTGCAGCAGGACCGTGAGCCGCTGCGGGCATGGCAGTGACGCTGCGGGTAGCGGTCGGCGCGCCGGCCGGGGCAGCGGTGTACCCGCCAGCCTCAGGACGAGGCCGATGACGTACAGCAGCCACGGCCACCAGCCACGCACCGTGCCACCATGTCCCGCACCACTCGTCGTCTGACCGTGGCCGGGATCAGCACGCGAGGGGCGCGGTACGTCACTCCCGCACACCCGCCAGCTCCACCGGGCGTCGGCGCAGGGCGAGCGCGGCCGGGACGGTCGCGGAGGCCACGGCGAGGACGGCACAGGCCGCCGTCGTCATGCCCAGGGCCTGCCACGGCAGCGTGATCGCGGCCGGGGCCGACAGCAGGGCGAGGGCGCCCCCCATTCCGGCCAGGTTCACGGCGGCGACCAGGAGGCCGAGGAGCGCGCCGGCCGCCACCACCGCCAGGGCCTCCGCGCCGGTCAGCCGCAGCACCTGCCACCGGGTGGCACCGGCCAGCCGCAGCGCCGCCAGGTCGCGGACCCGGTCGGACGTCGCCATGACCATGGTGTTGGACACCGAGATGCCCGTGTAGAGCAGGGCGATGCCGAGGACCAGCAGGAGGCCGAGGCGGGTGGTGCGGTTGGTGCCGGGGTGGCTGTCCCGGATCCACTGGTCCCGGGTGAGGACCTGCCCGTTCCCGGCGCCGAGCGCCGTGCGCAGGGCGGTGGCCACGGCTCCCGGCTCCGCCCCGGCGGCCAGGGCCACGTCCACCCGGTCGACCGTGGCGCCGGGGGCGTTGCGCGGGGTGAGGTAGACGCCGTTGCCGCCCGTGCCGGTGGTCATCACCGCGGCGATCCGCAGGGTGCGCGGCGTCCCGTCGCCCAGCCATACCCGGACCCGCTCGCCCACCCGGTGCCGCTGCCACTCCTCGTTGACGATGATCGAGTCGTCGTCGAGGCCGCCCACCTCCCCGGCGGACAGCGGCAGGCGCGCGGTGGCCGCCAGCGGGCCGGGGGCCGCGGCACGGGCCTCGGAGCGCACCAGGGCCACGCCGTCCTCCAGGACGTGGACGGCCGTGGAGGACGAGGGCGAGACGACCGTGCCCGGTACCGCCCGCAGCTTGCGCAGGGTGCTGGCGTCGAAGCCCGTTCCGCCCGCCGGGGTCACGACGAAGGCGGCGGTGGTGCGTTCGTCCGTCTCGGCGGCCCTCGCCCCGTTCAGGGTCGCGGTGGCGCCGAGCAGGGAACCCGCGAGGGCGACCGTGACCAGGACGGGGGCGGCGAGGGCGGCGGTACGGCGTACCCCGGCGGCGGTGTTCTCCCGCACCAGCAGGGCGCAGGCCCCCGGCAGCGGGGCGAGCAGCCTGACCAGGGGACGCAGCACGAGCGGGGAGAGCAGGGCGGCGGCGCTGATCAGCAGCATGGGCCGGCTGACGTAGGTCTTGCGGTGCAGCAGGTCGCCCGGGTCGCCGGTGAGCGCGAGGGCCAGGGTCACCGCGGCGGTCAGCAGCAGGGCCGTACCGCACAGCAGGCGGCCCCGGGGCAGGGTCCCGCTGTCGGCGGACGCCTCGCGCAGTGCCTCGGTGGGGCCGGTGCGGCCCGCCCGCCAGGAGGCCGCGGTCGCCCCGCACAGTGCGACGAGCAGGCCGGTCCAGAAGGCCGCGTGGTAAGGCCAGGTGGCAGCGACCAGGGTGAACCAGGCCGGGGCGAGGCCCTCGTCGACCACCCACGCGGCCAGCAGCGGTGCCCCGTGGGAGCCGAGCGCGCAGCCGGTGGCCGAGGCGAGCGCGCCGACGGCGAGGGCCTCGGCGAGGACGGTCCGGCGGATCTGGCCCGGGCTCGCCCCGGCGGAGCGCAGCAGCGCGAACTCCCGGCGCCGCTGGGCGACCGCGAAGGCGAACGTCGACGCCACGACGAAGAGCGACACGAAGGCGGTGACACCGCCGGCGGTGCCGAACAGGGCGTTCATCGCGGTGAGCGCCTCGGCGTCCCGGTCGGGGTCGGTGTCGGCGAGGCGGCGCGCGTCCCCGGTGAGCACCTGGGCGCTGTCCCGCACGGCCTCCCGTACGGCGGCCGGTTCGGCGTCGACGACCAGTTGATGGCTCACCGGCCGCAGGTGGGCGGCCCGCGCGTCGGTGAAGAACACGGCGTGCTCGAAGCCCCGCGAGGTGAGGGTGCCGACGACGCGCAGTGTGCCCCGGTCGGTGCCGAGTCGTGCGCCGGGGCGTGTCCAGTCGCCGGTGACGGCCACCTCGCCGGCCGTGCGGGGTGCCCGGCCGGCGGTGAGGTCGTACGGGGCGAACGCGGCGGTGGACCAGGGGTGGCCGACGAGATCGGCGGGGCCGCCCTCGGCGCGCACGGCGAAGGACCGGTCCTCGACGACCCGGCCCAGCTCCTTCAGGCGCGCGACGGCCGCCGCGGGCACCGGGCGCGGGTGGGCGAGCCGGGCCTCGCGGTCGCCGGTCGGTGTGGGGACGCGCAGCGTGTCCGGTCCCTTGACGACGACCGGCGCCGCCGCGAAGCGTTCGGGCGCGCGCTGCGGGGCGGCGGCCGACGAGGCGAGGGCGAGGCCCGTCACGGTGAGCAGGGCCACGCCCAGCGCGAGCGCGACGAAGCTGCCGGTGAAGGTGACCCAGCGGGTGCGCAGGGTGCGCAGGGCGACGCTCAGCACGGGACGGCCTCCAGGCGGGTCATGCGCGCGGCGACGGCGTCGGCGCTCGGAGCTGTCAACTCCCCGTGCACGCGCCCGTCGACGAGGAAGACCACGCGGTCGGCGTACGCGGCGGCCACCGGATCGTGCGTGACCATGACGACCGTCCGGCCGTCGCGGTCGACCATGTCGCGCAGCAGCCCGAGCACCTCGTGGCCGGTCCGGGTGTCCAGGGCTCCGGTCGGCTCGTCGGCGAACAGCACCTCCGGCCGGGTGATCAACGCCCGGGCCAGGGCGACGCGTTGCTGCTGGCCGCCGGAGAGCCGGGCCGGTCTGTGCCGGGCCCGGTCGCCGAGGCCGACCTGCTCCAGCGCCTGGCGCACCCGGGCTTTCGGGACGCGGCGGCCGGCCAGGCGCAGGGGCAGGACCACGTTCTGCTCGGCGGTCAGCGTGGGCAGCAGGTTGAACGCCTGGAACACGAACCCGACGCGTTCGCGGCGCAGCAGGGTCAGCCGCCGCTCGCTCAGCCCGGTGATCTCGGTGCCGCCGACGGTGACCGACCCGGAGGTGGGCCGGTCCAGGCCGGCCGCGCACTGGAGCAGCGTCGACTTGCCGGAGCCGGAGGGGCCCATGACGGCGGTGAACGTCCCGGCGGGCAACGCCAGGGAGACCCCGTCGAGTGCCCTCAGGGGGCCGTACGTCCTGGTGACCGAGTCCAGCCGGACGGCGTCGTGTGCTGCGTGTGTCATGGCTTTCCCACCTCGTGTCGATGTCGCTTCCACGAAACCGGGCGGGGGCGGGCCGGCGCAGTGCGGCGGGGCCTAGACCTGGGGTAGGGCCAGGCCTACCCCCGGGCCTCCCTCTGGGCCCATGGCCGGGGCCGCGAGGGGCTTCTACGGTGATCCGCATGCACCCTCCCAACGTGTGGCGGGCCATGGCCCGGCCCGGCTATCTGCTGTCGGCGTGGCCCTGGCGGTCGGCCGGTTACCTGCTCACCGGCGCGGTGACCGGCGTCTTCGTGCTGGTGGGGATCGTGACGTCCGTGGCGGCCGGCGGGGTGCTCGCCCTGGCGCTGGTCGGGTTGCCGCTGCTGCTGGGGACGGCTCTGGCGGGCATTCCGGTGGCGGCGCTGGAGCGGCTCCGGCTGCGGCTGGTGGACCCGGGCCCGGCGCCCGACCCGCATGAGAGGCCCGGGGAGCCGGGTCTGCGGGCCTGGCTGTGGACGCGGCTGCGGGAGCGGGCCACCTGGCGCGAGTTCGGCCACGCCCTGCTGTTCGCGGGGCTGTTGTGGCCGGTGGACGCCCTCGCGTTCACCGTCTTCCTGCTGGGCCCCCTGACCGTGGTCGCGACCCCGTTGATCGTGGCCATCGCCGGTGAGGCGAAGGTGCTCAAGGTGTGGCTGGTGTCCGGTTGGCCGGCGGCCTTCGGCTTCGCCGTCCTCGGGCTGGCCCTGCTGGTCGTGGGCGCCTACCTGCTGGGTGTCGCGGCCGGTGCCCGGGCCGGTCTCGCACGGCTGCTGGTCGCCTCGCGGGAGGCCGACCTGGGGGCCAGGGTGGTCGAACTGGCCCGGTCCCGCGTGCGGTTGGTGGACGCTTTCGAGGCGGAGCGGCGGCGCATCGAGCGCGATCTGCACGACGGGGCCCAGCAGCGGCTCGTCGCCCTGACGGTGACCCTCGGCCTGGCCCGGCTGGACACCCCGCCCGGCCCCCTGGCCGACCAGCTCGCCAAGGCGCACGCGGAGGCGGGCACGGCCCTGGCGGAACTGCGCGAGCTCATCCACGGCATTCACCCCAAGGTCCTCGCCGACTACGGCCTCGAAGCCGCCGTGGCCGACGCCGCCGACCGCTCGGCCGTGCCCGTGGACGTCGACCTGGAGCTGCCCGGACGGTTGCCCCAAGCCGTCGAGGCCGCCGCGTACTTCGTGGTGTGCGAGGCGCTCGCCAACGTGGGCCGGCACAGCGGGGCGAGCCGGGCGGAAGTGAGCGGCGGGCACCGCGACGGCCGGCTGGTGCTGCGGATCCGCGACGACGGGTGCGGTGGCGCGCGGGCCGGGGAGGGCAGCGGACTGACCGGACTCGCCGACCGGGTGTCGGTGCTCGATGGCAGACTCTCCCTGTCCAGCCCGCCCGGCGGGCCGACCCTGCTGCGTGTGGAGATCCCTTGTGAACCTGCGAGTTGAGCGGCCGTGACGCTGCGAGTCGACCGGCCGCTGCGCGTGGTCCTGGCCGAGGACAGCGTGCTGCTGCGGGACGGACTGGTCGGGCTGCTCGGCCGCTGCGGACACGAGGTCGTAGCGGCCGTCGGGGACGCCGAGGCACTGGTCACGGCCGTCGGGGAGCACGACCCCGACGTGGTCGTCACGGACGTGCGGATGCCGCCCGGCTTCCAGGACGAGGGCCTGCACGCGGCCGTGCGCCTGCGCGCGGAGCGGCCCGCGCTGCCCGTCCTGGTCCTCAGCCAGTACGTGCAGCGCCGCTACGCCGCCGAACTGCTCGACTCCGGTGACGGCACGGGCGTCGGCTACCTGCTCAAGGACCGTGTCGGCCAGGTCGAGGAGTTCGTCGAGGCGCTCGGCGAGGTCGCCGACGGCGGCACGGTCGTCGACCCCGAGGTCGTACGGCAGTTGCTGCGTCGCCGCCGCGATCCCCTGGAGCGGCTCAGCCCACGCGAGCGGGAGGTGCTGGCGCTGATCGCGGAGGGCAGGTCCAACAGCTCCATCGCCCGCGAACTGGTCGTGTCCGAAGCGGCCGTGGGCAAGCACGTCTCCGGCATCCTCACCAAGCTGAACCTGCCGCCGGCGGACGGGACGCACCGCCGGGTACTGGCCGTGCTGGCGTATCTGCGGGCGTGAGGCCGGCCCAAGGCGCCGCGCCCGCCCCCGCGTTGTAGAAAAACCATCGAGTTGGTTTCATTGCGTCGCCCATCAGAGCCGTGCAGGGGAGCCACGGGTGACCAAACAGGACCGGGCCGTCCGGACCCGTCTCGCGCTGATCCGGTCGGCCGCCGAGCACTTCGAGTCACGGGGATACGTCAGGGCCAGCCTGGCGGAGATCAGTGCGGGAGCCGGAGTCAGCTCCGGCGCGCTGCACTTCCACTTCGTGAACAAGGCCGCCGTGGCCGAGGCCGTCGAGCACGTCGCCGCCCGCGCCCTGCGCCGGGCCGCGTCCCGGAGCCGCGGTGGTGACGGGTGCGCCTTGCAGCGCCTGGTGGACGTCACCCACCACGTCGGCCGGCTGCTGCGCGCCGACGTCGTGGTGCGCGCGGGGCTGCGGCTCAACGCCGAGGCGGCCACCGGGCGGGTGCGTGACCTGCGCCGGGAGTGGCGGGAGTGCGTGCAGGAGCTGCTGGCCGAGGCGGAGCGGAAGGGCGAACTCGCCGCCGGGGTGCCGCCGCACCGCACCATCGCCGTCGTCCTCGCCGCCACGACCGGCCTCGAGGTGCTGTCCCGGGACGACCACGGCTGGCTCGGTCGGCACTCGCTGACCGACCTGTGGCACCTGCTCCTGCCGTGCGTGGCCGCACCGCACGTGGCCGTCGCCCTGGACCCGGCGGGGAGCGGGCCGCACCTCGTGGAACCGGACACCGACGCGGATGCGGATGCGGACGCGGATGCGCCGCAGGGGGACACCGACCGGGCAGGGCTTGCGCTGCGGTAGCGGTGTCGCGGCCTCCCTCCGCCGCCCTTCACCGACGTCCCACAGCGTTAAGTCATGGGCAAAACAAACCGGTTGCCAAGTTTTTTCCGTCGCTCGCATCGGACGATGGTTCCCCCTGCCACTGGTTCAAGGAGCGATGTGTCATGGCACAGCAGGCCTGCCCCTTCCTGACGATCGACCCGTCCGGCGAGGATCTGTACGGCGAGATATCCCGGATCCGCGACCAGGGCCCGGCCGTCGAGATCGAACTCCCCGGCGGCGTACGGGCCTGGTGGATCAACGGCCTGGAGCTGAACAAGCGGCTCCTGGCCGGTCCCGAGACGAGCAAGGACGCCTTCCAGCACTGGCCGGCCTGGATCAACGGCGACATCTCCCGCACCTGGCCGCTCGCGATCTGGGTCTCGGTGCGCAACATGGTCACCGCCTACGGCCCCGACCACAGCAGGCTGCGCAAGCCGATGGCCGCCGCCTTCACCAAACGCCGCGTCGACGCGCTGCTCCCCCGCGTCCAGGAGATCGTCGACCGGGCGCTGGACGACCTGGAGCGGATCCCCGTCGGCGAAGTCGTCGACCTGCGGGCGGCGTTCGCGGCGTCGGTGCCGCACGAGGTGGTGTGCGAACTCTTCGGCGTACCGCACGGCGAGGACGGCCCGCGCAGGGCCCTCTACCGGATCATCAACAGCTTCTTCGACACGGCGATCTCCCTGGAGGACGCCCAGGCCAACGCCGTCGACCTGTACCGCACGCTGACCGCGTTCCTCCAGGACAAGCGCGAGCACCCGGCCGACGACCTGACGACCGCCCTCATCGCCGCCCGCGACGAAGGGAGCCTCAGCGAACAGGAGTTGATGGACAACCTGATCCTGCTGCTCACGGCGGGCTTCGAGACGACCGTCAACCTCATCGACAACACGGTGCACAGCCTGCTGGCCCACCCCGACCAGCTCGAACTCGTCCGCTCCGGGCGGGTGACCTGGGAGGACGCCATCGAGGAGTCGCTGCGCTTCGAGGCACCCGGCGCCATGTCGGGCCTGCGCTACGCCGTGGAGGACATCGAGATCGAGCCGGGGCTGACGATCCCGAAGGGCGACCCGGTCGTGGTGTCCTTCGCGGGCGCCGGACGCGACCCCGAGCGGCACGGTCCGGACGCCGACCGGTTCGACGTCACCCGCGCCACCAGCCGCGACCACGTGTCCTTCGGCCACGGCGTGCACCACTGCCTCGGCCGGCCACTGGCCATGGCCGAGACGACGGCGGCCCTGACGTCCCTCTTCGACCGTTTCCCGCGGCTGGCCCTCGCCGACCCGGGCCGGCCGCCGAAGCGGCTGCGGTCCATCATCTCGACGGGGCACCAGGAGCTGCCCGTGCTGTTGCACGGCCGGGACCCGGGCCCGGGCCCGGATCTGGGGCCGCGTGCGGAGGAGGCCAGGGCTGTCAGGAAGCTGACCGAGCCCCTCCGAGGAACGAGCGGTACCACGGTGCCGCCCGCGTGAACCCGGCGGCGAAACCGTCGCCGGGCGAGCAGTCGAGGCCCTTCCAGAAGGCGTCGTCCACGAACCAGTGGTCGACGGTGAGCATGCCCAGGTGATGCAGGGCGAACGGTGACCCGGCGGCCCGGTCCAGAGCGGTGGCGACATCCACCGCCGCACCGCCGCCGGGCTCCTCCACCTGCGCGCACACCGCACCGAGCAGCTCCGCAGCCCCGACCGGCTCGGGATGGTTGACGTGGTGCACCCCGCCGTCGAGCGCCGGCGACAGGGCCGCGGCCACCACCGCACGGCCCAGGGTGCCGACGTCGATCATCGACTGGAGTGCCGCGCAGCCGGTCAGGGTCGCCGACAACTCGCGCAGCAGCCGCACCAGTCCGGGGACGACCCAGCGGTCGCCCTCGCCGTACACCAGGTGCGGGCGCAGCACCAGGCCGCCGGCGTCGAGGACGTGCCGTTCGGCGGCGGCCCGGGTGCGGCTGGTGGCCGACGCGGGCGCGACCGGCACCTCCCCGGGGCGTACGCCGCGGAAGGGGCCCCGGCCGTAGACCGCGGCCGTGCTCACGTACACGATCCGGCCCACTCCGGCGCGGACGGCCTCCTCGACCAGGCTGCGGGTGCCCAGGTCGTTGACGGCCTCGACGGTCCCGGCGTCGCCGCCGATCCGCGTGGCGCAGTGCACCAGGACGTCGATGTCCGCGCAGACGCCGCGCAGGGACGGGGGGTTGAGGAGATCGCCGTGGACCAGTTCGCTGTGGCCGGGTTGGCCGTGGGCTGGTTGGCCGTGGGCCCGTTGGCTGTGGACGGGTTGGCCGTGGACGGGCCTGTCCTGGACCGGTTCGTTGTGGCCGGGCTCGCCCTGGACCGGTTCGCTGTGGCCGGGCTCGCCCTGGACCGGTTCGTCGTGGCCGCGTTCGCCGTCGGCCGGTCCCCCGGGGGCCGCTCCCGGCCGCGTCCGGCGGGACAGGTGCCGTACCCGGACGTCCGGTCGCCCCTGTGCGACGGCCGCCACCCGGCTGCCGACGAAGCCGCTCCCGCCCGTGATCAGAAAGTTGACCGTCACGAAAGGGACCGTATTCGGGCCGGCTGCGCGCAGGTCAGCGTGGCGCTGAAGACCGACTCGCCGTCCTGCCGTCCCGCGACCCGTACGGTGACCTCCCCCGGCTCCTCGGCGAGGACGCGCGTCTCGATCCAGCACGGGCTGTCCAGCTCGGCGTACCGGTCGAAGGTGGCCGTCATGGCGCGGGGCAGGAAGGGGTGCCGTCCGGAGGCGGCGGTCGCGGCCTGGCGGGCCGCCTCGAACAGGACCATGCCGGGCACGTGGTCGTTGGGCCGGGGGAAGAGCACCGGATGGCCGGTGTCGACGCGCAGTCGCCAGACGCCCGGCCGGCCGGAGGGTGCGAGGACGACGTCCTCGGCGCGAGCGCGGCCCGCCGCCTCGGGCGCGATGCCCGGCGGCAGCGGGAGGGGAGTGACCGGGGCGGCCAGCTGCCGGGCCCGCAGACGGCGGTAGGCGAGCGGGGAGGTGCAGGCGGTGCTGCCCGTGCCGCGGGCCACGAAGCGTCCCGCCCGGCGGAACTCCATGGTGGTGCGCATGCTGTGCAGCCCCCGGCCGCGGCGGCGGATCTCCGAGCACACGACGTCGATCTCGACCGGCTCGGCGGCGTCCGACAGCAGGAGTGCGGACGGATCGGTGGAGACGGTCAGGTCGTGCATGACGAAGTGGGTGTCGCGGGGGGCGCCGAACTCGGCGTGCGCGAGCACCATCGAGGCCTGCCGCAACGTTTCGCCCACGATCATCGGATCCTGGTGGCGGTCGTCCACGGGGTGGAAGAAGGTGTGGGTGGCCGGCCAGTGGGCGGTGAAGCGGAAGCGGGTCTCGGAGATTCGGCTCCACCGGGCGGGGAAGACGTCCGTGTCGACGGTGCGGTGGGCCAGCTCTGTGGTGACCGAGGTGGAGTCGGGGGGTTCGATGGGATCGACGACCGAGGCGTATGGCGCGTTCTCGACGGCCGCAGGCGTTTCGTTTGCCGGACCGGCCCGGTGTCCGGTCTGATCGTCCATGGGTGCGCTTAAAGGTCCTGACTGCTGCATGAGAACCCCCAGGATCGGCTGCCTGGCTGAGGTCGGCGTTTGACTAAGATACGGACTAGCCGGTTTTTTTCAAAGGGTGGACCACACTCGCTGGAACAGGCCTCTCGCGCCCCCGCTGCACAGCGGTTTCACAGGGATCGACCGAGATCAGGAGGCATGCGATGGCGCGACAGGAGCGCGCGATCCGCACCCGGCGGACCATCCTGGAGGCGGCCGCGGCCGTCTTCGACGAACGCGGCTACACCTCGGCGACCATCGGGGAGATCCTGGACCGGGCCGGGGTCACCAAGGGCGCGCTGTACTTCCATTTCGGCTCCAAGGAGGAGCTGGCGGTGGGAGTGTTCGAGGAGCAGCTCTCGATCGCGCTCCCGCCGCAGTCCAGCAAGCTCCAGGAACTCGTCGACTCCGGGCTGGTGCTGGCCCGCAGGCTCCGGTCCGAACCGCTGGTGCGGGCCAGTGTGGGGCTCGCCCTCGACCAGGGGGCCATGGACCTCGACCGCACCATGGCCTTCGGCATGTGGTTCGACCAGAACGTGCAGCGGCTCGGCGAGGCGAAGGCCCAGGGCGAACTGCTGCCGCACGTCGACGTGGCGGAGACGGCGGAGCTGCTGGTCGGCAGCTTCTCGGGGGTGCAGCTGCTGTCCCAGCTGCGCTGCCAGCGGCAGGATCTGGAGCGCCGTGTCGTCGTGATGTTCGAACACTTCCTGCCGAGCATCGCCGTCCCCGCGGTGCTGGCCCGACTCGACATCTCGGTGGAGCGGGCGGAACGGGTGCTGGCGGAGGGGCGGGAACAGATGGGGGCCGTGCCGGCGCAGGCCTCGCCCGGGGTGGTGCGGGCGTCCTCGGGGACGTAGGCCGACCGGCCGGGGCAGGGGCGGCTTCGGGCGGTCCGGCGGGTGGGCAGGGTGGCTCCGGCTTCGGCGGCCTCCGACCGGCTCCCGCACGAGTTGTCCACAGTCGTGGAGTTGTCCCCAGGGTCTGACGCGTTTCGGCCGCCGGTTGTACGGTCGGCATGAGTTGATGTTCTTGCGCGTGCGGGGGAAGGCGGTCGGTATGACCAGGGCTGAAGCAGAGGGCGGGACCGGGGCGCAGGACGGGACGACGCGTCGGCTGCCCCGGGTGCGAGGCTTCGCCGCATGGCCGCCCGAGGGCTCGCCCAAGGACGAGGGCAAGGCCCTGCGCAAGCGGATCCCCCGCGGCGCGCACGCCACGCTCGACCTGGACGCGTCCCGCCCCGACGCGGTGAGCGCCGTCGAGGAGTCGAGCCGCGGCAGGCTCCCGGAACTCACCCCGATCCGGGTCGGCCGCATGGCCGCCACACCGTTCGCCTTCCTGCGCGGCGCGGCGGGCCTCATGGCGTACGACCTGGCGCGCACCCCCATGACCCGGATACGAGCGCAGATCTGCGGCGACGCGCATGCGGCCAATTTCGGCCTCTACGGCGACGCGCGCGGCGGACTCGTCATCGATCTGAACGACTTCGACGAGACGGTGCGGGGCCCCTGGGAGTGGGACCTCAAGCGCCTCGCGGCCTCCCTGGTGCTGGCGGGCCGGGAGGCCGGTGCCGACGAGGACCGGTGCCGCAAGGCGGCCCACGACGCGGTGGGCGCCTACCGCCGCACCATGCGGCTGCTGGCGAAGCTCCCGGTGCTGGACGCGTGGAACGCCATCGCGGACGAGGAACTCGTCTCCCACGCCGACGCCCATGACCTGCTCGGCACGCTGGAGCGAGTCTCCGAGAAGGCCCGCCACAACACCAGCGGCCGCTTCGCGGCCAAGTCGACGGAGGCCACCGAGGACGGCGGGCGCCGCTTCGTCGACGCCCCGCCGGTGCTGCGGCGGGTCCCGGACGCGGAGGCCGCGGCGGTGGCGGCGTCCCTGGAGGAGTACGTCGGCACGCTGCCGGAGGACCGCCTGCCGCTCCTCGCCCGGCACGCGGTGCACGACGTGGCGTTCCGCGTGGTCGGCACCGGCAGCGTCGGCACCCGGTCCTACGTCGTCCTGCTGCTGGACCACCGGGGTGAGCCACTGGTGCTCCAGGTGAAGGAGGCGCGGCCCTCGGCACTGGTGCCGCATCTGGTGACGGCCGGTTTTGAAGCGCCGGAGGCCGAGCACGCGGGACGGCGGGTCGTGCACGGCCAGAAGCGGATGCAGGTCGTCAGCGACATGCTGCTCGGCTGGACGACGGTCGACGGGCGTCCCTTCCAGGTCCGCCAGTTCCGCAACCGCAAGGGCAGCGTCGACCCGGCCGCCCTGGCCGCCGACCAGATGGACGACTACGGCCGCATGACCGGCGCACTGCTGGCCCGGGCCCACTCCCACAGCGTCGATCCGCGGCTCGTCGCGGGCTACTGCGGGAAGAGCGAGGAACTCGACGAGGCGGTGGCGGGGTTCGCCGTGGCCTACGCGGACCGGACCGAGGCCGACCATTCCGACCTGGTGACGGCCGTCCGGGAGGGCCGGATCGCGGCGGAGATGGGGGTATGAACCGGCTGCGAACCGGCTGTGGGCAACAACGCGGGCGCGGCACCCCGCTCCGCTGGGTGGCATGAGCACGGACACAGCCCCCACGCGACCGTGACCTAGGCTGGTCGGGTGACGACCCCGGAAGCTGAGCAGGATGGCGGCGACGCCGCCCGCCCCGAGGCGCGGCTCGAGCGCGCCGTACGGGCCGCCGAGCAGGCCTTGATCGAATACGAGATCGCGGTGGAGACCTTCCGCGTCGAGGTCGAGAACTTCTCCCGGCTGCACGAACAGAAGCTCGGCCCGCTCTACGCCCGGCTGGAGGAGCTGGACGCCCGGATCCTCGAGGCCAGAGCCGCCCGCAGCGGCGACCCCGACGACCGGCGCCGGGCGGAAGAGGCCCGGGCCCGCCTCGCACCGATCCCCGGCGTCGAGGAGCTGCTGCACGGCTGGATGGACGACAGCGGCCTGTTCCCGGAGGCCGTGGCGATGCTCACCGACCAGGCGGTCCGGCCGCCGCAGCGGGTCCGCCCCAGCGACGAGGCCCGCAAGCTCTACCGCGACCTCGCCCGCAAGGCCCACCCGGACCTGGCCCAGGAGGAGAAGGAACGCGCGCGGCGCGAGGAGTTCATCACCCGGGTGAACGCCGCCTACGCCCGAGGCGACGAGGCGGAGCTGCGCGAACTCGCCGAGGAGTGGGCCGCGGGGCCCGAGCTGAAGCGGGTCCCGAGCCGCGCCGAGGAGCTCTACGCCCGGCTCGAATGGCTCGCCCAGCGCAAGGAGCTGCTCGCCCTGCTCGCCAAGGAGCTGGAGGAGAGCGCCATAGGCCACATGCTCCAGCTGGCGCCGGACGACCCCGACGGTCTGCTGGACGAGATCGGCCAGCAGCTGCGCACCCAGGTCACCGAGCGCGAGAACGAGCTGGCCGGGCTGCTCACGGAGGGCTGAGCCGCGTCCCGTCCGGCCCGCGTCCCGTCCGGTCGGCGGGTCGGTTCGGGTAGCGTCGGGCGCATGAGTTTTGGAGCTGGTGTGCCCACGGTCGCGGTCGCGGACCTCAAGGACGGCGACTTCCTGCTGGACGTCCGCGAGGACGACGAGTGGAAGGCGGGTCACGCCGAAGGGGCGCTGCACATCCCCCTCAGCGATTTCGTCGCCCGCTTCGGTGAGCTGACCGAGGCCGCCCCGCAGGACGGCCGGGTCCATGTCATCTGCCGCTCCGGCGGCCGTTCCGCCCAGGTCACGATGTACCTGGCCCAGCAGGGCATCGACGCCGTGAACGTGGACGGCGGCATGCAGGTGTGGGAGGCGGCGGGCCGTGCCGTGGTGACGGACGACGGACAGCCCGGGTTCGTGGTGTAGCGGCCGTTCGCCGGACCGTTCAGGCCAGTGGGTGGGCCGCCAGCAGGTCGCCCAGGGCCTCCTCGTGCGCCGCCGCCGGGCCGAGCGACAGCTCCAGGTGCTTGGCCCAGGCGTGGTAGCGGTGCAGCGGGTAGTCGACGTCGGCGCCGAACCCGCCGTGCAGATGCTGCGCGGTCTGCACGACCCGACGTACGCCCTCCGCCGCCCAGATCTTGGCGACGGCGACGTCACCGGAGGCGGGCAGCGCGCCCGGGGCACCCGTGGCGAGCCGCCAGGCGGCCTGCCACAGGGTGGCCTCCATCGCGCGCAGGTCGATGTAGCGGTCGGCGGCCTGCACGGCGACGGCCTGGAAGGTGGCGATCGGGAAGCCGAACTGCTCTCGCTCGCCCGTGTACTGCCCGGTCATCCGCAGCACCCGCTCTCCCAGCCCGAGTGCCAGCGCACAGGTGCCGGTGGCCAGCAGGTCCCGCAGCCACTCCCACGCCCCGTCGGCGTCGATCACGTCCCGGGCCGCGAGCCGCGCCGACTGAAGCCGCAGTTCGCCGAGCCGCTCGCCGCTCGTGGAGAACTGCTCGGCGAGGTCCACCCCCTGGTGCCCGCGCGGGACCAGGGCCAGCAGGGCCCGGCCGGACCCCGTGTGCGCGGGGACGACCGTGACGTCCGCGTCGTAGGCCCACGGCACCGCCGTCTGCACCCCGTCCAGCACCCAGGTGTCGCCGTCCTGCCGTGCGGTCACGGCGAGCTCGGCGGGGTCGTGGCCGGTGCGGCCGTGCGCGGCGACGGTCAGCACGAGCTCGCCCCGGCCTGCCCGGGCGAGCAGGGCCGACCTGGCTTCCTCGGCGCCGTGGGCCTGTATCACCGCGGCGGCCGCGCTGCTCTCCAGCAGCGGCACCCTGGCCAGCACCTTCGCCGACTCCCGCAGCACCAGGCAGAGCGCGATGGCGTCCAGCCCCGCCCCGCCGTACCGCGCGTCGAGCAGCAGGCTGAGCAGGTCCGCGTCGGCGAGCCTGGCCCACAGGGCGCGATCGCAGGCGTCGGCGACGGCGCCCGGGGTGAGGGCCGGGCTGGGCACGGCGTCCGGCGCGACCCCGGCGAACACGCCCTTCGCCGCCTCGGCCGCCGCCTGCTGCTCCTCGGTGAAGGTGAAGTCCACGGTGCCTGTCCTTCCGGCCGGTCCCGTTGAGCTGACGGGCCGCAAGATAGAACAGGTTCTAGAAGAAGGGAATGGGCGTGCGGCGGGCGCCGTAGGGTGTCACTCCTGTGCTGCCTCCGGGGGGTGTGGCGACGGCCACGGCAGGGACCGGCGGACGGGGGCTGTGCCCGGGTGGGCGGCCTGAGTACCGTTCCCGTGCCGACGCCGCGCAGCGGTTGCGCGGGCGGTGGCCGCCCTCGCGGCCGGCCGGGCGGACGGGACGACGGACCGGGATCGTGGAACGGGGCGGAATTGGACGCGTACGACGAGGGCTCGAACGCCCGGCACGGGCCGGACGGGCCGGTCGGGCCGCGCGAGCCGGTCGGGCGGAGTGCGCCGGCCGACCAGGGCCTGCCCGTCGCCGCGTCGGCCGAGCCTCTCGACCAGGGCCTGCCTCTCGACCAAGGCCTGCCTCTTGACCAGGGCCTGCCTCTTGACCAGGGCCTGCCTCTTGACCAGGGTCTGCCTTTCGATCAGGGCCCGCCTCCCGACCCGGGCCCGCCCATGGCCCCCCGCTCCGGCATAGCCGCGCTCTCCCTCCCCGGTCAGATCGTCGTCGTCCTGGCCCTCGCGGTCGTCGCGGTCGGGGTCTGTGTGCACCTCGGGATGACCTTCCTGCACGTCGCGCCGGCGAACACCGTCACCAGGGAGCACGGCAAGGCCGTGGACGACTGGATCTACCCGGAGTTCGAGCAGAACTGGAAGCTCTTCGCGCCCAACCCGCTCCAGCAGAACATCTCCATCCAGGCCCGCGCCGAGGTCCGGGACGGGGAGGGCGGGACGGTGACCACCGGCTGGTACGACCTGTCCGCCGAGGACGGCCGGGCCATCGACGGCAATCTGCTGCCCAGCCACACCCAGCAGAACGAGCTGCGTCGCGCCTGGGACTTCTTCCTCGCGACGCACGACACCGAGAACCGCCCGGTGGGTCTGCGCGGCTCGCTCTCCGAGACGTATCTGCGCCGGATCGTGGAGCTGCGCCTCGGCCGCGACGACGCGGTGCGGGCCGCGACCGGAGGCGGCGGTGCCGTCGAGCGCGTGCAGGTCCGGTCACGCACCAGCAACGTGCCCCCGCCCGCGTGGAGCCGGGAGAAGGTCTCCACGACACCGTCCTACCGCGAGCTGCCGTGGTGGCCGGTGCCGGCGGCCGGGGCCGGGGAGGGCGTGCGGTGAACGGTTTCTCCCTGGCCGTCTCGCGCGGCATAGCCCGCGTCACCGAGGCCGCCCTCGGCCCTTACCAGACCGCCGTGATCCGTATCGGCTTCAGCGCGACCTGGCTGCTGTTCCTGCTGCGCGAGCTCCCGCACCGCGGCGAGCTCTACGGCCCCGACGGGCCCTGGAGCTGGGATCTCGCCGAGCAGCTGATCAGGACCAACGAGGCCTTCACCGTCCTGATGTGGTCGGACGGCCGGATCTGGTTCGAGATCGTCTACGCGCTCGCGATCCTCTCCAGTGCCCTGCTGCTGCTGGGCTGGCGCACCCGCACCATGTCGGTGCTGTTCATGGTCGGTGTGCTGTCCTTGCAGAACCGCAGCGTCTTCATGGGCGACGGCGGTGACAACGTGCTGCACCTGATGTCGGTCTACCTGGTGTTCACGCGCTGCGCCCAGGTGTGGTCGCTGGACGCCCGGCGGGCCTGGCGCGCCCGGGCGGCACGTGAGCGGGGCGAGCGCGTCACCGACCGGATCGGCCCCGCCCTGTGGTGCGTGTCCGGGTTCGTGCTGGTCGCGGTCACCCTGGCCGGGCGGATGGAGGGCGACTGGCTCATACCGGCGCTGCTGTGGACGGTGTGGGCGGCGCAGGCCCTGTGGTGGCTGGTCGGCCGCCGGGCGACGTCCGGTGAGCCGCGGATGCTGCTCGATGTCGTCGCCAATATCGTGCACAACGGTGCCCTGCTCGTGATCATGGCGGAGGCGTGCCTGATCTACGCGACGGCCGGCTGGTACAAGATCCAGGGCTCCCGCTGGCAGGACGGCACCGCGGTCTACTACCCGCTCCACCTGGAGTACTTCTCGCCCTGGCCGGCCCTCGCCGACCTGCTGTCCGCGAGCGGCACGCTCGTGATGCTGGTGACCTACGGAACGGTCCTCGTGCAGGTCGCCTTCCCGTTCACGCTGTTCAACCGCCGGGTGAAGAACGTCCTGCTGGCACTCATGATCACCGAGCACGCCGTGATCGCCGTCGTGCTCGGCCTGCCGTTCTTCTCGCTGGCGATGATCGCTGCGGACGCGGTGTTCCTGCCGACGTCCTTCCTGCGCCGCCTCGGCGGCTGGGCGTCCCGCGCGCGTGACCGCCTCCTCCGCCGCGAGGGGCGTACCCCGCCCACCCAGCGGCACGCCCCGGAGAGCCCCGAGGCCACGCACGTAGGCTTCGGGACATGACCGACCCCGTCCCCGTCTGGCACCGGCTCGCCGGCAGCAGTGTCCTGCTCGACGGTTTCCACGCTCTCAAGCACGCCGTGCGGTTCGGCGCCGAGGTGCCGGTGGCGGTCACCGCCGACCGGGCGGCCACGCTCGCCCTCGCCGACGAACTGGCCCCGGACGTACGGGACGCGCTGGCCGGCCTGCTGACGGAGGTGCCGTACGAGACGTACGCGTCCCTCGTGCCGCGCCCGCATCCCACGGCGGTGGCCGCGCTGGCGGTACGGCCGTCCCGCGAGTCCCACCTCGCGCGGCTCGCGCGCACCCCCCGCACGGCCCCGGTCGTGGTCCTCGACAACCCGCGCAACCTCGGCAACGCGGGGGCGGTGATCCGCCTGGCCGCCGGTTTCGGTGCGACCGGCGTGGTGACGACGGGCACGGTCGACCCCTGGCACCCGACGGTCGTACGCGGCGGGGCGGGGCTGCACTTCGCGACGGCGGTGGAGCGGCTGGAGGTCGCCGACCTGCCGGCCGGCCCGCTGTTCGCCCTCGACCCGGAGGGCGACGACCTCCGGGCCACCAAGCTCCCGGACGACGCCGTCCTCGCCTTCGGCTCGGAACGCACGGGCCTGTCGACGGAACTCCGCGCCCGCGCGGACCACCTGCTGTCCCTCCCGATGCGCCCCCAGGTCAGCAGCTACAACCTCGCGACGAGTGTGGCCATGACCCTGTACCACTGGAGCCTCGCAGCGCCCCTTCAGGGGCGCGGGGAACTGCGCGAGTAACCACAACGGACCGGCACCCGCGCGACAACGACGGCCCCCGAGCTCCTAGGCCTCCCTGCGCACCTCGACCACCCGGAACCGGTTGGCCACGAACGCCCCGTCGCACAACGCCGCACTCGCCGCCGGGTTACCTCCCGACCCGTGGAAGTCGGAGAACGCGGCGGTCTGGTTCACATACACCCCACCCGTGAGATTCAGCGACAGCTGCGCCGCCTCCTCCAGACAGGCCTCCTGCACGTCCCGCTCGACCTCCGGGTCGGTCGTGTACGCCCCGACGGTCATCGCGCCCTTCTCCCGCACGGTGCGCCGCAGCAGCTCCACCGCGTCGGACGCCGAGTCGACGGCGACGGCGAACGACACGGGCCCGAAGCACTCGCTCATGTACGCGGCCTCGTCGTCCGGCTTGGCCCCGTCCAGCTTGACGATCACCGGCGTCCGCACGACCGCGCCAGGGAAGTCCGGGTTGGTGATCTCGCGGGAGGCCAGGGCGACCTCGCCCAGCCCGGCCGCGGCCTCCAGTCGCGTCTTCACGTCCGGGTTGACGATCGCACCCAGCAGGGCGTTGGCCCGCGCGTCGTCACCCAGCAGCCCGTCCACCGACTGGGCGAGGTCGGCGACCACCTCGTCGTAGGACTTGGGGCCCTGGTCCGTCGAGATGCCCTCCCGGGGGACCAGCAGGTTCTGCGGGGTCGTGCACATCTGGCCGCTGTACAGGGACAGCGAGAACGCCAGGTTGGAGAGCATGCCCTTGTAGTCGGACGTGGAGTGGACGACGACCGTGTTGACGCCGGCCTTCTCCGTGTAGACCTGGGCCTGGCGGGCGTTGGCCTCCAGCCAGTCACCGAACTCGGTCGATCCCGTGTAGTCGATGATCCGGATCTCCGGGCGCGTCGCGAGGGTCTTGGCGATGCCCTCACCGGGGCGCTCGGCGGCCAGCGCCACGAGGTTCGGGTCGAAGCCCGCCTCGGTGAGCACCTCGCGCGCGACCTGCACGGTGAGCGCGAGCGGCAGCACCGCGCGCGGGTGGGGCTTGACCAGGACCGCGTTGCCGGTGGCGAGGGAGGCGAACAGGCCCGGGTAGCCGTTCCACGTCGGGAAGGTGTTGCAGCCGATCATCAGGGCGATGCCGCGCGGGACCGGCGTGAACTGCTTGGTCATCGCCAGCGGGTCGCGCTTGCCCTGCGGCTTGGTCCACTCCGCGTTGTCGGGCGTGCGCACCTGCTCGACGTACGCGTACGCCACCGCCTCCAGGCCGCGGTCCTGCGCGTGCGGCCCGCCCGCCTGGAACGCCATCATGAACGCCTGGCCGGAGGTGTGCATGACCGCGTGCGCGAACTCATGCGTCCGGTCGCTGATGCGCTTGAGGATCTCCAGGCAGACCACCGCGCGCTGCTCCGCGCCCGCGTCCCGCCAGGCCCGCTGCCCGGCCTTCATGGCGGGCAGCAGCACGTCGAGGTCCGCGTGCGGGTACGTCACGCCCAGGTCGATGCCGTACGGGGAGGTCTCGCCGCCGACCCAGTCGTCCGTCCCGGGCTGGCCGAGGTCGAGGCGGGTGCCGAGCAGGGCGTCGAAGGCGGCCTTGCCCGCCGCCGCGTCCAGGCTGCCGTTCTCCCCGTAGGCCTTGGGGTGCTCGGGGTGCGGGGACCAGTACGCGCGTGTGCGGATCGCCTCCAGCGCCTGGTCGAGGGTGGACCGGTGCCGGGCGATCAGCTCGTGCGCCGAGAGTGCGGCGGTCATGGGTGACCAACTCCTCGTATCGAGAACTCTTCGTCGAGTTCAGGACCTGGGCAGAACCCTGGGCAGGAACGGACGGACAGGGCTAGAGTAACCGAACGATCGGTCGGTTCAAGGGGGTCCGCCGCATCTGTGGAAAACCCCGTGCGGGAGGATCGCGCACATGACAGCACTCGACCTCAGCAGCCCCGTGGCCGTCGTCGGCACCGGCACCATGGGCCAGGGCATCGCCCAGGTCGCGCTGGTCGCGGGCCATCCCGTACGGCTGTACGACACCGCCCCCGGGCGGGCTCGGCAGGCCGCCGACGCGATCGGGGCCCGTCTCGACCGGCTCGTCGAGAAGGAGCGGCTCACCGGCGCCGACCGGGACGCCGCCCGCGCCCGGCTGCTGCCCGCCGAGACCCTCGCCGAGCTCGCCGACTGCGCCCTGGTCGTCGAGGCGGTCCTCGAGCGGCTGGACGTCAAGCAGGACCTGTTCCGCGAGCTGGAGGGCATCATCGACGACGACTGCCTGCTCGCCACCAACACCTCCTCCCTGTCCGTCACCGCCATCGGCGGCGCCCTGCGCGCCCCCGGCCGCTTCGTCGGCCTGCACTTCTTCAACCCGGCGCCGCTGCTGCCGCTGGTCGAGGTCGTCTCCGGGTTCGCCACCGACGTCTCGTCGGCCACGCGCGCGTACGAGACCGCCCGCGCCTGGGGCAAGACGCCGGTCGCCTGCGCGGACACCCCCGGCTTCATCGTCAACCGCATCGCCCGGCCCTTCTACGCCGAGGCCTTCGCGGTGTACGAGGCGCAGGGTGCCGACCCGGCCACCATCGACGCCGTGCTGCGCGAGTCGGGCGGCTTCCGGATGGGCGCGTTCGAGCTGACCGACCTGATCGGCCAGGACGTCAACGAGTCCGTCACTCGGTCGGTCTGGCAGTCCTTCTTCCAGGACGTGCGCTTCACGCCGTCCCTCGCCCAGCGGCGGCTGGTCGAGTCCGGCCGCCTCGGCCACAAGACCGGCCACGGCTGGTACGACCACCGGGACGGCGCCGAGCGCCCCGAGCCGGACACCGCCGAGAAGCGGAAGCCGCCCGCGTACGTCGTCGCCGAGGGGGACCTGGGTCCGGCGTCCGACCTGCTCGAGCTGATCCGCGAGGCGGGCATCCCGGTCCGTGACGACGGCGACGACGAGGACCAGGGGGCGTGTCTGCTCCTCCCGAGCGGCGGCCGGCTCGTCCTCGCCGACGGGCAGACCGCCGGCGAGTACCGGGACTTCGTCTACTTCGACCTCGCCCTGGACTACCGCGCGGCCGGCCGGATCGCCCTGTCCGCCTCCCAGGACACCTCCCCGCAGGTCCTCGCCGAGGCCATCGGCCTCTTCCAGGCGCTCGGCAAGCGGGTCAGCGTCATCGGCGACGTCCCCGGCATGATCGTCGCTCGCACGGTCGCGCGGATCATCGACCTGGCGCACGACGCGGTCGCCAAGGGCGTGGCCACCGAGGAGGACATCGACACCGCGATGCGCCTCGGCGTCAACTACCCCCTGGGCCCCTTCGAGTGGAGCCGCCGCCTCGGCCGCACCTGGGCCTATGTGCTCCTGGACGACCTGCACCGGCGCGACCCCTCGGGGCGCTACGCGCCGTCCCTCGCGCTGTACCGCCACGCCCACGCCTCCGACAAGCGGGAGGGCACCGCCTCATGACCACCGCCAAGCGCGACACCTACACCCCGGACACGCTGCTGTCCGTCGCCGTCCAGGTGTTCAACGAGCGCGGCTACGACGGCACCTCCATGGAGCACCTCTCCAAGGCCGCCGGCATCTCCAAGTCGTCGATCTACCACCACGTCGCCGGCAAGGAGGAGCTGCTGCGCCGGGCCGTGAGCCGGGCCCTGGACGGCCTCTTCGGGATCCTCGAGGAGGAGCACGCGCGCGTGGGGAGCGCCGCCGAGCGCCTGGAGTACGTCGTGCGGCGCATGGTCGAGGTGCTCATAGCCGAGCTGCCCTACGTGACGCTCCTGCTGCGGGTGCGCGGCAACACCGAGACCGAGCGCTGGGCCCTGGAGCGGCGCCGCGACTTCGACCACCGGGTGGCCGACCTGCTGAAGGCGGCGACCGCGGACGGCGACGTGCGCGGGGACATCGAGGGACGGCTGGTGACCCGGCTGGTCTTCGGGATGATCAACTCGATCGTGGAGTGGTACCGGCCGGACGGACGCGGTATGAGCGAACGCGAGGTGGCCGACGCGGTGGTGCGGCTGGCGTTCGGAGGGCTCCGCAAGGGCGCCTGAGCTCAGCTCTGCGGCTCCAGGTCCTCCTCCTCGAAGACCAGCAGCGTGCGCGAGCTGAGGACCTGCGGGATGGCCTGGAGGCGGGTGAGCACCAGCTCGCGCAGCGCCCGGTTGTCGGACACGTGCACCAGCAGCAGGACGTCGAAGTCGCCGCCCACCAGGGCGATGTGGGAGGCCCCGGGCAGCTGTCTGAGCTCCTCGCGCACCGTGCGCCAGGAGTTCTGCACGATCTTCAGGGTGATGTACGCGGACGTCCCCTGACCCGCCCGCTCGTGGTTGACGCGGGCGCCGAAGCCACGGATGACCCCGTCCTCGACGAGCCGGTTGATCCGGGCGTAGGCGTTCGCGCGCGAGACGTGGACCCGCTCGGCGACCGACCGTATCGAGGCGCGGCCGTCCGCCTGGAGCATGCGCAGGATGTCCTGATCGATGGCGTCCAGCGGCCGCGGCGGCGGCATCACACCGTGGTCGTCCGGGCTCGCGGCCGTGCTCTCGGCCATTTGTTCAGATGCCACCTGCGCCACCCTCCCTGCCATGGACGTACTGCGTCCATCTCAGGCTGTGGAGAACCGTTTGTCCACAGCCTGAGGCCACCCATAGCCAAATTGTGCCGTCGACCGAACAATCGGTAGGTGAGGCGGGTCACAGCCGACGCGTCTCCCGTAGCCGCTCCCACGAGGAGGTGCCGTCATGACGGTCATGGAGCAGCGGGGCGCGTACCGGCCGACCCCGCCGCCCGCCTGGCAGCCCCGCATGGACCCCGCGCCGCTGCTGCCCGACGCGGAGCCGTACCGCGTCCTCGGCACCGAGGCGGCCGCGAAGGCCGACCCGGAGCTGCTGCGGACGCTGTACGCGCAGCTGGTCCGCGGCCGCCGCTTCAACGCGCAGGCCACCGCGCTCACCAAGCAGGGCCGCCTCGCCGTCTACCCCTCCACCACCGGCCAGGAGGCCTGCGAGGTCGCCGCCGCCATGGTCCTGGAGGAGCGCGACTGGCTCTTCCCGAGCTACCGCGACACGCTCGCCGTGGTGGCCCGCGGGGTGGACCCCGTCGAGGCGCTCACCCTGCTGCGCGGCGACTGGCACACCGGCTACGACCCCTACGAGCACCGGGTCGCCCCCCTGTCCACGCCGCTCGCCACCCAGCTGCCGCACGCCGTCGGCCTCGCGCACGCCGCCCGCCTCAAGGGCGACGACGTGGTCGCGCTGGCCTTGGTCGGCGACGGCGGCACCAGCGAGGGCGACTTCCACGAGGCGCTGAACTTCGCCGCCGTCTGGCAGGCCCCGGTCGTCTTCCTGGTGCAGAACAACGGCTTCGCGATCTCCGTCCCGCTCGCCAAGCAGACCGCGGCCCCGTCGCTGGCCCACAAGGCCGTCGGCTACGGCATGCCCGGACGCCTGGTCGACGGCAACGACGCCGCCGCCGTGCACGAGGTGCTGAGCGACGCCGTACGCCACGCCCGCGCGGGCGGCGGCCCCACCCTGGTCGAGGCGATCACCTACCGCGTCGACGCCCACACCAACGCCGACGACGCCACCCGCTACCGCGGCGACGCCGAGGTCGAGACCTGGCGCGAGCACGATCCGATCCAGCTCCTGGAGCGCGAGCTGACCACGCGCGGTCTGCTCGACGAGGCCGGGAAGCAGGCCGCCCGGGACGCCGCCGAGGCGATGGCCGCCTCCTTGCGCGAGCACCTGAACCAGGACCCGGCGCTCGACCCGATGGACCTGTTCACCCACGTCTACGCCGAGCCCACCCCGCAGCTGCGCGAGCAGCGCGACCAGCTGCGGGCCGAGCTGGAGGCCGAGGCCGAGCCGGAGGGGGGCACCCACCGATGACCACCGTCGCCGTCAAGCCGGCCACCATGGCGCAGGCCCTCACGCGCGCGATGCGCGACGCGATGGCCGCCGACCCCGCCGTGCACGTCATGGGCGAGGACGTCGGCACCCTCGGCGGCGTCTTCCGCGTCACCGACGGACTCGCCAAGGAGTTCGGCGAGGACCGCTGCACCGACACACCGCTCGCCGAGGCGGGCATCCTCGGCGCCGCCGTCGGCATGGCCATGTACGGCCTCAGGCCGGTCGTGGAGATGCAGTTCGACGCGTTCGCCTACCCGGCGTTCGAACAGCTCATCTCGCACGTGGCCCGCATGCGCAACCGCACCCGCGGCAGGATGCCCCTGCCGATCACCATCCGCGTCCCCTACGGCGGCGGCATCGGCGGCGTCGAGCACCACAGCGACTCCTCCGAGGCGTACTACATGGCGACCCCGGGGCTCCACGTCGTCACGCCCGCCACCGTCGCCGACGCCTACGGGCTGCTGCGCGCCGCCATCGCCTCCGACGACCCGGTCGTCGTCCTGGAGCCCAAGCGGCTGTACTGGTCGAAGGACACCTGGAACCCGGAGGAGCCGACGCCCGTTGAACCGATAGGCCGCGCGGTGGTGCGGCGCTCGGGCCGGAGCGCCACACTCATCACGTACGGGCCGTCCGTACCCGTCTGCATGGAGGCGGCCGAGGCGGCCCGGGCCGAGGGCTGGGACCTCGAAGTCGTCGATCTGCGCTCCCTGGTGCCGTTCGACGACGAGACGGTGTGCGCCTCGGTGCGGCGGACGGGACGCGCGGTCGTCGTCCACGAGTCGGGCTCCTTCGGGGGCCCGGGCGGGGAGATCGCGGCCCGGGTCACGGAGCGCTGCTTCCACCACCTGGAGGCGCCGGTGCTGCGTGTGGCCGGGTTCGACGTCCCGTATCCGCCGCCGATGCTGGAGCGCCACCACCTGCCCGGTGTGGACCGGATCCTGGACGCCGTGGGGCGCCTGCAGTGGGAGGCCGAGAGCTGATGGCACAGGTGTTGGAGTTCAAGCTGCCCGACCTCGGGGAGGGGCTCACCGAGGCGGAGATCGTGCGCTGGATGGTCGAGGTCGGTGACGTGGTCGCCATCGACCAGCCGGTCGTCGAGGTCGAGACGGCCAAGGCGATGGTCGAGGTGCCCTGCCCCTACGGGGGTGTGGTCACGGCCCGCTTCGGCGAGGAGGGCACGGAACTGCCCGTCGGGGCGCCGCTGATCACCGTGGCGGTGGGGGAGCGTGTGCCCGCCGACAGCACCGGAGCCGACACCGAGGGCTCGGGCAACGTCCTGGTCGGCTACGGCACCTCCGAGGCACCGGCGCGCCGGCGCCGGGTCCGGCAGGAGCGGCCGGGGCCGGGCAGGGACACGGCGGCCGGGCAGGACGGCACGCGTCCCGCGGCGCCGGCACCCGCCCACGCCGGTGCCTCCCACCAGGTGGTCGACGGGCAGGCCGGTGGCCCCGACTCCGAGGACGGCCCCGTTCCCGTGATCTCCCCACTGGTGCGTCGGCTCGCCCGCCAGAACGGCCTCGATCTGCGGGAGCTGACCGGCTCCGGCCCGGACGGGCTGATCCTGCGGGCGGACGTGGAATACGCGCTGCGCGCGGCGGGCCAGGGCGACACGGCGGCACCCCCGGCGCCCCGCACCGCGCGCGCACCTCAGCCCTCCCCCGCACCGGCCCTCGGCGAGACGCGCACCCCGCTCAAGGGCATCAGGGGCGCCGTCGCCGACAAGCTGGCGCGCAGCCGCCGCGAGATCCCGGACGCGACGTGCTGGGTGGACGCCGACGCCACGGAACTCATGCGGGCCCGCACGGCCATGAACGCGGCCGGCGGACCGAAGATCTCCGTCCTGGCCCTGCTGGCCCGGATCTGCACGGCGGCCCTCGCGCGCTTCCCCGAGCTCAACTCCACCGTCGACACGGAGGCCAGGGAGGTCGTCCGGTTCGACCAGGTGCACCTGGGCTTCGCCGCGCAGACCGACCGGGGGCTCGTCGTGCCGGTCGTACGGGACGCGCACGCGCGCGACGCCGAGTCGCTCAGCGCCGAGTTCGCCCGGCTCACCGAGGCGGGCCGGGCCGGGACGCTGACCCCTGGGGACCTCACCGGCGGGACCTTCACCCTCAACAACTACGGCGTCTTCGGCGTCGACGGCTCCACCCCGATCATCAACCACCCCGAGGCGGCGATGCTCGGCGTCGGCCGCATCGTGCCCAAGCCCTGGGTGCACGAGGGCGAGCTGGCGGTGCGGCAGGTCGTCCAGCTCTCGCTCACCTTCGACCACCGGGTGTGCGACGGCGGCACGGCGGGCGGCTTCCTGCGGTATGTCGCGGACTGCGTGGAACAGCCGGCGGTGCTGCTGCGGACGCTGTGATTCCTGTTCCTCGCATGAGCTGGTGCTCGTGATCGGGTCGGTTCCCCCGCGTTCCGTGTGATCGCGGGGGCCCGCATACTCGGGGGATGACCGCCTACGAGCCTCCCGGTGAACCCGGCGCCCCCCGGCAGCACACCGCCGGGCCGGACACCCATGGGCAGGACACCGCCGTGTACGACGCCGTCGTGCTCGCCGGAGGTGGCGCGCGCCGACTGGGCGGCGCCGACAAACCCGGTGTGCGCGTGGGCGGCCGGGCCCTGCTCGACCGGGTACTCGCCGCGTGCGCCGGAGCCCGCAGCACCGTCGTCGTCGCCGCGCCCCGGCCGACGGCACGGCCGGTGACCTGGGCCCGCGAGGACCCACCCGGCGGCGGGCCCCTCGCCGCGCTGCACGCCGGGCTCCGGGCCACCACGGCGGAACACGTCGTGGTGCTCTCCGCCGACCTGCCGTTCCTTCAGGAGCGGACCGTCGGCCGACTGCTGGGCACCCTGCGCACGAGCGGCGCCGACGGTGTGCTGCTGACCGACCCCGACGGCCGTGACCAGCCGCTCGTGGCCGCGTACCGCACGCCCCGGCTGCACGAGGTGTTCGCCCTTCTCGCCGACCGGCACGACGGACTCACCGGTCTTCCCCTGCGGCGCCTCGTCGCCGAGCTGAGCCTCACCCGCATCTCCGACCCGGTCGCGTCCTTCGACTGCGACACCTGGGACGACATCGCCACCGCCAGGGCACGTATCAGGGAGCATGGGCACGTGTTGGATGAATGGATTTCCGCCGCCAAGGACGAACTGGGCATCGACCTGGACGTCGACACCGGCGTCCTGCTCGACCTCGCCCGTGACGCCGCCCACGGGGTGGCCAGGCCCGCGGCGCCGCTGACCACCTTCCTCGTCGGCTATGCGGCGGCGCGTGCCGGTGGCGGCCCCGAAGCGGTCGCCGAGGCCGCCCGCAAGGCCGCGGCCCTCGCCGCCCGCTGGGCGGCGGAGAGCACGGGGGGCTCGTCCTCCGGTACCGCGCCCTCCGGCGCCCCGTCCGACGTCGCCCCGGACGCGACCCCGGACACCCGCCCGGACGCCGCCGGATGACCGCGCACGGCACCCGGGCCGGTGAGGACGCAGAGGACCTCGACGTCGAGGAGGTGCTCGCCCTCGTGAACGACCACGGCAACCACCGGCCCGCCCCCGCCCCACGAGCCGAGACGGACGGCGGCCGCACCCCCGACCGTCCGGACACCTCTCCTCGGTCCGACCGCCACCGCGCCACCCCCTGGCCGGACGCCCGGGCCGTCGCCGAGCGCGCCGGCCGGAACGCCGCCCGGACCGCGCGGCGCGCCCCCGTCTCCGTCCCCCTCGAAGCCGCCCTCGGCCTCACCCTGGCCACCCCTCTCGACGCCCTCACCGACCTCCCCTCCTTCGACACCTCCGCGATGGACGGCTGGGCGGTCGCCGGCCCCGCCCCCTGGGACGTACGGGACGAGGGCATCCTGGCCGGGCACGCCGCGCCCACGCCGCTGACCGACGGCGAGGCCGTCCGGATCGCCACCGGCGCCCGCATCCCCCCGGACACCACCGCCGTCCTGCGCAGCGAGCACGGCCGGACCGACGACAAGGGACGGCTGTACGCGACCGGGGCGGTCGCCCCAGGCCAGGACATCCGCCCGCGCGGCCAGGAATGCCGCACCGGCGACCAGCTGCTGCCCGTCGGCACCCTCGTCACCCCGGCCGTCCTGGGGCTCGCCGCGGCCGCCGGATACGACTCCGTCGACGCCGTCCCGCGTCCTCGCGCGGAGGTGCTGGTCCTCGGGGACGAGTTGCTCACCGAGGGGCTGCCGCACGACGGTCTGATCCGGGACGCCCTCGGCCCCATGCTGGAGCCCTGGCTGCGGGCGCTCGGCGCCGAGGTCGTCGCCGTGCGCCGCGTCCGCGACGACGCCGGCGCCCTGCACCGGGCGATCACCACGTCCGACGCCGATGTCCTCGTCACCACCGGCGGCACCGCCGCCGGTCCCGTCGACCACGTCCACCCCACCCTGCGCCGCATCGGCGCCGAACTCCTCGTCGACGGCGTCAAGGTGCGGCCGGGCCACCCCATGCTGCTGGCGCGCACCACGGAGACCCAGCACCTCGTCGGACTGCCGGGCAACCCGCTCGCCGCCGTCTCCGGGCTGCTGACCCTCGCCGAGCCGCTGCTGCGGACCCTCGCGGCCCGCACGGCCCCGGAGCCGTACACGCTGCCGCTCAGGGACACCGCGCAGGGACACCCGTACGACACCCGGCTCGTCCCCGTCGTCCTGCGCGGCGACCAGGCCGTGCCGTTGCACTACAACGGCCCGGCCATGCTGCGCGGTATCGCGGCGGCCGACGCGCTGGCCGTCGTACCGCCGGGCGGTTCCCGTGCGGGGCAGGAGGCGGAACTGCTCGACCTGCCCTGGGCGTCCGGCGGCATCGGAGTGTGTTTCACGTGAAACTTCCGGGCCACGACGCCATCGCACGCCAGGCGGACGAGCATCTGGTCACTCATCGGGTGAAACTTCCGAGGAAGGTGGTGGAGCACCCGTTCCGCCAGGTCGCCAAGCGGCTCTCCATCGCGCTGCTGGTGCTCGTCGTGACCGCTCTGATCGTCTACGCCGACCGGGACGGCTACAACGACAACGCGGGCGGCGGCATCTCCCTCCTCGACGCCTTCTACTACGCGACCGTCACCCTCTCCACCACGGGGTACGGCGACATCACCCCGGCCAGCGAAAGCGCCCGGCTCACCAACATCCTCGTCATCACGCCCCTGCGCGTGCTGTTCCTGATCATCCTGGTCGGCACCACTCTCGAGGCCCTCACCGAACGCACCCGGGAGGAGTGGCGGCTGACCCGCTGGAGGTCCACGTTGCGCGATCACACCGTCGTCGTCGGTTTTGGCACGAAGGGCAGGTCGGCGATCCGGACCGTCTGCGCGACGGGCCTGAAGAAGGAACAGGTCGTCGTGGTCGACCCGAGTTCCAAGGTGGTGGACGCCGCGGCCGCCGAGGGTTACGCGGGCATCGTCGGGGACGCGACGCGCAGCGAGGTGCTCAAGCGGGCCGAGGTGCACAAGGCGCGCCAGATCATCATCGCGACCCAGCGCGACGACACTGCGGTCCTGGTGACGCTGACGGCCCGGCAGCTCAACCGCGGAGCGAAGATCGTGGCCGCGGTACGGGAGGAGGAGAACGCCCCGCTGCTCAAGCAGTCCGGCGCCGACGCGGTCATCACCAGCGCCAGCGCCGCCGGCCGTCTCCTCGGCCTGTCCGTGCTCAGCCCGTCGGCCGGCATGGTGATGGAGGACCTCATCCAGCAGGGCACCGGGCTCGACCTCGTCGAACGACCGGTCGTGAAGGCCGAGGTGGGCAAGACTCCGCGCGAGGTCGCCGACCTGGTGGTGAGCGTCATACGCGGGCACCGCGTGCTGGGGTACGACGACCCGGCCATCGGGAGGCTGGAGCTGGCCGACCGGCTCATCACGATCGTCCGGAAGACACCGGGCGCCCAGGTCACGCCCGACATCCGCCCGCTGCCCCGCACCTGACCGGCGGGGCGAGGGAACGGCCGGCCGCCACACGCGCGACGACCGGCCGAGGACGGCGAACCGGCCGGCCGCCCCGCGTGCGCGCCGGGCCGGCCGGCCCGGAGTCCGCCTGCTTCCGGCTACTTCCGGTTGTACAGCCGCATCGTGACCGGCCCGAAGACCAGCACGAACAGCCCGGCCCACCCCAGCGACCAGGCGACCTCGGCGGCCGGCCAGTCCCCGGCCATCAGCCCCCGCACCGCCGACGCCAGATGCGTGACGGGGCTGTTGTTGACGAAGGCCTGGAGCCAGCCCGGCATGGTCTTCGGGTCGACGAAGACGTTGGACAGGAAGGTGAGCGGGAAGATCACCATCATGCTGACGCCCATCACCGACTTCTCGGTGCGCAGCATCAGCCCGAACATCGTCCAGATCCACGAGAAGGCGAACGAGAACAGCACCAGCAGCGCGACCCCGGCGAGCACCCCGGCGATCCCGCCGTCCGGCCGGTAGCCGAGGACGACCCCGACGGTGAGCATCACGACCGACGCGATCGTGTACCGCAGGGCGTCACCGAGCAGATAGCCGACCATGGTCGACGGCCGCCAGATCGGCAGGCTGCGGAACCGGTCGAAGACGCCCTTCTCGATGTCCGTGTTGACCGAGACACCCGTGTACATCGTGATCATCACGACCGACATCACGAGGATGCCCGGCAGCAGGAACTGGATGTACTCCTCCGGCGAGCCGGCCAGCGCCCCGCCGAACAGGTACGTGTACATCAGCACCATCATGATCGGGAATGCCGTGACGTCGAAGAGCTGCTCCGGCACGTGCTTGATCTTGAGGATGGCCCGCCAGCCGAAGGTCATAGAGGCCGACCAGGCACTGGGCCGGGGCGGTCGCTCCTTGGAGATGAGCAGCGCGGCGAGGGACTCGGCGCTGACCGGGGCGAGGTCCTTGCTCTCGGTCGTCGTCGCGGTGCTCATGCCGCCACCTCGTCCTTCGGGTCGTGGGAGCGGCCGGAGTCGTCGGGTCGGCCGGGGTCGTCGGGTCGGCCGGATTCGTGCGTGTCGTGGCCGGTGAGGGCGAGGAAGACCTCGTCCAGGCTGGGCTGGCCCAGCGAGAAGTTGTCGACGGTGATGCCGGCCCCGGCCAGCTCGTTCAGCGCGCGGGCGGCCTGCTGGGCGGCGCTGTCGTCGCTCGCCGCCGTACCGAGGCGGGCGGTCAGGGCGACCGGGTCGGGATCCGGCTGCACCTGCGCGTCGAGGGCCCGGCGCAGCAGGGCGGCCGCGAGGTCCCGCTGGTCCGGATCTCGTAGCCGAAGATGGACGGACCCGGCGCCCACGGACGACTTCAGTTCGCCCTTGGTGCCCTCGGCGATCACCCGGCCGCGGTCGATGACGGCGATCCGGGAGGCCAGCTGGTCGGCCTCGTCCAGGTACTGCGTGGTCAGCAGCACGGTGGTGCCCTGGGAGACGACGGCCCGCACGATGTCCCACACCTGGTTGCGGCTGCGCGGGTCGAGACCCGTGGTGGGCTCGTCGAGGAACAGCAGGTCGGGGGTGTTGAGGATGGACGCGGCGATGTCGATCCGGCGCCGCATGCCGCCCGAGTAGTGCTTGACCTGCTTCGCGGCCGCCTCCGTCAGCCCGAACGCCTCCAGGAGCTGGGCGGCCCGGTCCCGGGCGGCCCTCTTGTGGTGGCCGAGCAGCCGGCCCAGCAGGACCAGGTTCTCGGTGCCGGTGAGGTCCTCGTCCACCGACGCGTACTGGCCGGTGAGGCTCACCCGGCCGCGCACCTCGTCGGCCTCGCGGACGATGTCGTGGCCGAAGACATGCGCCTCACCACCGTCCGGCCGCAGGAGCGTGGCGAGCATCTTGACGGTGGTGGTCTTGCCGGCGCCGTTCGGGCCGAGGACGCCGTAGACCGCGCCCGCGGGCACGGACAGGTCCACTCCGTCGACCGCCCTGGTCTCACCGAACGTTTTCACCAGGCCCGCGGTCTCGATCGCCAGGCCGGACGTCTGTGTGCGCATGCTTCGGGTCCTTCCGTGCGCTTGGGCTACGCAGGGGGAGACCTTTACTGTCGCGGGAACTCATCGGTCCCGCACACGGGTTTTCGCCGGACCGGACCAACGGAGCGGGAGAAGCCGTACCGGGGACGGAGGGGACTCCGTCCGGGGACCGAGGGGTACCGTCCGTGACATGCATGCGATCACGATTCCTGAACCTGGTGGACCCGAGGCGCTGGTCTGGGACGAGGTCCCCGACCCCGTGCCCGGCGAGGGTGAGGTCCTGGTCGAGGTGACGGCGGGTGCCGTCAACCGGGCCGACATCCTGCAACGGCAGGGCTTCTACGATCCGCCGCCCGGCGCGTCCCCCTACCCCGGCCTGGAGTGCTCCGGGCGGATCGCCGAGACCGGCTCCGGTGTCTCCGGCTGGAGCGTCGGCGACGAGGTGTGCGCGCTGCTCTCGGGCGGTGGCTACGCCGAGAAGGTGGTCGTCCCGGCGGGACAGCTGCTGCCCGTGCCGGACGGCGTCGGCCTGAAGGAGGCCGCGGCCCTGCCCGAGGTGGCCTGCACCGTCTGGTCGAACGTCTTCATGATCGCCCACCTGCGTCCCGGCGAGACCCTGCTCGTGCACGGCGGCTCCAGCGGCATCGGCACCATGGCCATCCAGCTGGCCAAGGCCGTCGGCGCCCGGGTGGCCGTCACGGCGGGCACCAAGGAGAAGCTGGAACGGTGCGCCGAACTGGGCGCCGACATCCTGATCAACTACCGCGAGCAGGACTTCGTCGAGGAGGTCAGGAACGCCACGGACGGCGCGGGTGCCGACGTCATCCTCGACAACATGGGCGCCAAGTACCTGGAGCGCAACGTCAAGGCCCTCGCCGTGAACGGCCGGCTCGCGATCATCGGCATGCAGGGCGGTGTCAAGGGCGAGCTGAACATCGGCGCGCTGCTCGCCAAGCGCGCCGCGATCAGCGCGACGTCCCTGCGTGCCCGGCCGCTGGAGGAGAAGGCGGCCATCGTCGCGGCCGTGCGCGAGCATGTCTGGCCCCTGTTCAGCGGCGGCCACCTGCGCCCCGTAGTGGACCGCGAGTTCCCGATGCCGGACGCTCCCGCCGCCCACCGGGTCGTGGAGGAGAGCGGCCACATCGGCAAGGTCCTGCTGATCACGCCACAGGGCGCCTGACCCCGGATCTAGGACCGCCGCAGCCGCAGCGCGAAGAAGGCGAGGCCCAGGCCGAGGCCGATCAGTACCAGGCCGCTGCCCAGGGGCAGGATCCGCAGGACCGGACCGACGGGGCGCTCGCCACGCGCGGCGGCGGCGTCCCGTACCGGCTCCTCCGTCTGCGCCGGGGGCACGGGGAGGGTTTCAGGGGGTTCCTCGGGTACGGCGGTGGAGTCGTCGGCGCCCGTGTCGGCCTCCTCCGGCCTGCCTGGCCGCCCCGGCCGTTCCCGCCCCTCACCGGCCCGGCTCCCGGCCCGCGAGGGCTCGCCCCGGGCGGACGGTACGTCCCCGGCCCCGGCGCCCGCCCCGGTCTCATCGCCGTGCCCGGTCTCGTCACCCTGCTTGGTCTCGTCGCCGTGCTGGGCCTCGTAGTCGTACGCGAGGACGGCACCGTAGGACGGAACGGACCCGTACGGTGAGACGACCGCGCCCGCCCCCAGGGCGACCACCAGTCCCGTCGCCCGTAGTGCGCGTTGCCATGGAGTCACGTTGGTGACCCCTTCCCGCCGTGCCCGGTAGGGCAAGATCGGCAAGTTCGGTCATTTCGAGGCAATAGCCTCACACCGGTGCACTCGTCCGGCATGCCGGGCTCGGCCGAGAGACGGAATCGCTGCACAATCCGTTTATGTCGATACGCCACGGGCTGCTGGCGCTCCTGGCGGCCGGCCCCCGCTACGGCTCTCGCCTGCGCACCGAGTTCGAGGACCGCACCGGCGGGACCTGGCCGCTGAACATCGGGCAGGTGTACACGACCCTCGACCGTCTGGAACGGGACGGACTGGTGGTCCAGGAGGGCGCCGACGAGGCCGGCCGGGCGCTGTACGCGCTCACCGAGCAGGGCCGGGCCGAACTGCGGGACTGGTACGCGCGGCCCGTGGAACGGGCGGGCCCGCCGCGCGACGAGCTGGCGATCAAGCTGGTGATGGCGGTCGGGGCGGACGGCGTCGACGTACGGGAGGTCGTCGAGGCCCAGCGCCGGCACGTGGCCGAGGCCCTGCACGAACACGTACGACAGCGGGCCGAGGCACTGGCCCGCGCCCCCGGACACCCGCAGGAGGTGGCCCGGCTGCTCGTGCTGGAACAGCTCGTCCTGCACACCGAGGCCGAGATCCGCTGGCTGGAACACTGCGAGGTTCGCCTGCTGCGCCTGGCACGCGAGCCGCGTTCACCCGTTCGGGAGCAACCCGACGGCTGAGCAACTCGTCTTCTCGAACACGGTGGATCAGCCTTCCACGGGGGCACCACGGAGGTGAGGTGCAGTCGTGCGAGAGAATGGCGGCATGGAGATGCCGAGGAACGAACGGTCGCAGGAGAACCCGCAGATCCTGGTCGTGGGCCAGGACGGCATGGCGCTCGGCGGTGGGGGCGGGGACGACGACTCCCGCGAGACTCCGGTCACGGAACAGGTGGAGCAGCCCGCCAAGGTCATGCGGATCGGCAGCATGATCAAGCAGCTTCTCGAGGAAGTGCGCGTGGCTCCCCTGGACGAGGCCAGCCGGGCCCGGCTGAAGGAGATCCACGCCAGCTCGGTGAAGGAGCTGGAGGACGGTCTGGCACCCGAGCTGGTCGAGGAGCTGGAGCGGCTCTCGCTGCCCTTCACGGACGAGGTGACCCCCAGCGACGCGGAGCTGCGCATCGCCCAGGCCCAGCTGGTCGGCTGGCTGGAGGGGCTCTTCCACGGGATCCAGACCACGCTGTTCGCCCAGCAGATGGCGGCCCGCGCCCAGCTGGAGCAGATGCGCCGCGCCCTCCCGCCGGGCGTCGGCCACGAGGGTCTCGATGAGAAGCACCCGGGCGCCCGTACGGGCGGCCCGTACCTGTAGGACGCCCGCTGACGAAGCGCCCGTCCAGGTGGCGCCCGCGCAGGAACCGAGAAGAAGGGCCCGGCAGCCGAAGCTGCCGGGCCCTTCCACGTGGGCGGGGTCAGGAGGGCGGGTTGCCCGTCGAGACGCTGAGCTCGATCTGGGGCATGTCCTCCGGATCGACATCGGTGCTCTCGGACGGGAACTGCTGCATGACGGTGCCCTCGCCGTAGGTGTTCTCGTCCACCCTTTTGATCTTCGACTGCCAGCCGGCCGCCTGGAGGCACGCCTTGACCGAGGTGATGTCCTTGAACTGGAAGTCCGGGATCCGGATCTTCTCGGGGTCGTTGTACGACTCCTGCGGCTCCGTGCACTCCTCGCTGTCGATCGTGCGCGTGGTGTCCGGCCCGCGGTAACCGGGCTTCTTGGCCGCCGAGGCCGACGTGTCCGGGCTGCTGCCGCCGCCGCCCTGGTCGTCCTCGCCGCCGCCGCTCATCATCAGGGCCGCGATCAGGCCGCCGACCGCGAGGACGGACACGATGACCGAGCCGATGATCACCGGCTTGTTGCTCCTGCCGCCGCCGGGGGAGCCGGGTGCGCTCTGGGGCGTCAGGTTGTACGGCGGCGGGGTCGACGGGCCCGGCGCTTGCGCGTAGGGGGCCGGGGACGGCGTCTGGTAGCCGCCCTGCTGCGGGTAGCCGTAGGCCGGGGACGGCGCCGACGGCGGGGGCGTGCCGTACGGGTTCGGCGGCGGGGTCGGCTGGTACGGCGTCTGGACCTGGCCCGAGGGCGCCGGGGATGCCTGGTCGACCGGCGGGAACACGGCCGAGCCGACACCCGCGCCGCTCGGGGTCTGCGCGCCCGGGACGATGCTCGGCGGCGTGGCCTGGAGGGACGCGGCCACGCGCAGGCACTCGTCGCGCATGGCCTCGGAGCTCGGGAAGCGCTCGTTCGGGTTCTTCTTCAGGGCACGGGCGATCAGCGCGTCCACGGCCGGGGGCAGCGAGCGGTTGATCGAGGACGGAACCGGCGGCTCCTCCTGAACGTGTGCGTACGCGATGGCCAGCGGCGAGTCAGCCTCGAACGGCAGCCGTCCGGTGACCAGTTGGAACAGCATGATGCCGACCGAGTACAGGTCGGAGCGGGCGTCCACACCGCGGCCGAGGGCCTGTTCCGGCGAGAGGTACTGCGGGGTGCCGACGACCATGCCGGTCTGTGTCATCGACGTCACACCCGACTGCATGGCGCGGGCGATGCCGAAGTCCATGACCTTCACCACGCCGCGCTTGGTCATCATCACGTTGCCCGGCTTGATGTCGCGGTGGACCAGCCCCATCTCGTGGCTGATCTCCAGCGCGGCCAGCACGTCCGCGGTGATCTTCAGCGCCTTGTCGGCGGGCATCGCGCCCTGCTGCCGCACGTCCTCGTCGAGCACCGAGCCGAGCGGGCGGCCCTCGACGAACTCCATGACGATGTACGGAGTGGTCATGCCGTCGAGGGTGTCCTCGCCGGTGTCGAAGACCGAGACGATGTTGGTGTGCGTGAGCTTGGCCACGGACTGGGCCTCGCGGCGGAACCGCTCGCGGAAGGCTTGTTCCCGACCGAGATCGGTGTGAAGTGTCTTGATCGCGACCTGCCGGTCGAGCACGCTGTCGTACGCGAGGTGCACCGAAGCCATGCCGCCCTGGCCGAGGAGATCACGCAGTTGGTAGCGCCCACCGGCGAGCGCCCGCCCCGTGTACTGGCCCTGTGCGCCGTCCTGGCTCATGTTCCGTATCCCCCGTAGCCCTTGAGGCGCCGCCGACTTGTCGCAGATCCGTCGTTGATCCACACCGCCATTCCCGGCCAAGTCTGCCCCAGGGCCCTGCCACGTCAAGCGCGGTGCCCGTTCCGTGACCGTACGCGAAGGAAGCGTCGCGGAAGCGTTACAGGGGGAGTACGGCCGGTGCACAGAATTTGCACGACAGTACGGAGTAAAGGTTTCATGGCGCGTCCGTACCGTGCCGGTTCCGGCGCCCGTCTCGGACCGGCGGCTTGCGCCGAGGCTGTAGCGTGGCCGACGGAGACCGTAACAACACCGCGCGCACCGCGGGCAGAAACGACGGCGAGGACTGATGGCACAGCAGCAGCGCGCTCAGGGCCCGTCCGACCCCGAGGCGAGTGGCGGCGGGATGTCGGAGGCGCCGGAGTCCTGGGGTAACGGCGGGTTGGTCGGTGACGGCCGGTACCGGCTGACCCACAGACTCGGCCGGGGTGGCATGGCCGAGGTGTTCGCCGCCGAGGACGTCCGTCTCGGGCGCACCGTCGCCGTCAAGCTGCTCCGTTCCGACCTCGCCGAGGACCCGGTGTCCAAGGCGCGCTTCACGCGTGAGGCACAGTCGGTCGCCGGCCTCAACCACCACGCGATCGTCGCCGTGTACGACTCCGGCGAGGACGTCGTCGGCGGCCAGTCCGTGCCCTACATCGTCATGGAGCTGGTCGAGGGACGCACCATCCGCGACCTGCTGCTGAACGCGGAGGCGCCGGGCCCCGAGCAGGCGCTGATCATCGTCTCGGGCGTCCTGGAGGCGCTCGCCTATTCGCACCAGCACGGCATCGTGCACCGCGACATCAAGCCCGCCAACGTCATCATCACGCACAACGGCGCCGTGAAGGTGATGGACTTCGGCATCGCCCGCGCCCTGCACGGCGCGCAGTCCACGATGACGCAGACCGGCATGGTCATGGGCACCCCGCAGTACCTGTCCCCGGAGCAGGCGCTCGGCAAGGCCGTCGACCACCGCTCCGACCTGTACGCGACGGGCTGCCTGCTCTACGAACTCCTCGCGCTGCGCCCGCCCTTCACCGGCGAGACCCCGCTGTCGGTGGTCTACCAGCACGTCCAGGACATCCCGACGCCGCCGTCCGAGGCCTCCGACGCCTGCCCGCCGGAGCTGGACGGCCTCGCCATGCGCGCCCTCGCCAAGGAGCCGGACGACCGTTTCCAGACGGCCGAGGAGATGCGCGGGCTGGTCCAGTACGCGCTCCAGATGCTCTACGACCAGGGCGGCCACACGGGCACCTGGAACACCGGCCCGGTCGACATGCACGAGGGCCGGCACACCCCGTCGGGCGGCTTCGCCCAGACGGCCGTGATGGGCCATCCCGGTGACGTCTCCGGCACCGCGCAGATCCCCTCGCCGATCCTGCCCTCCGGCTACGGCGGCGGGGACGAGGGCGGCTTCGAGGGCCACGGCAACAAGGGCAGCGGCCGGGGCAAGCTGTGGATCCTCGCCGTGCTCGCGGTGATCGCCGTCGCGGCGGGCGTCGCCCTGGCGCTGCAGAACACCGGCGGCGACAAGAAGGACCCGAGCAAGGAGCAGAAGCCGACCTCCTCGCAGACGACCGAGAAGAAGACGCCCAGCGAGACGCCGAGCGAAGAGGAGACCGGCGCGCCGACCGACACCTCCACGGACGACGGCACGGGCAACGGCACCGGCGGCGGCTGGACGCAGCCGTCGTACACCCCCTCCTACTCGCCGACGCAGAGCGCTCCCGAGACACCCACGGACCAGCCGACCACCCCGGAGCCGACCGGGGAGCCGACCGGCGAGCCGACGGACGAGGAGCCCACCGACCCGGGCACCCCGCCGGACGACACGGGCGGCACCGACGGGGGCCCCACGGGCGGAGTAGTCGCCGGCGCGGGCGGCGGCGAAGGCTGACCCGCCCCCGCGGAAACGAACGATCCACGCGCGCGTGGGACCCGGAAACGGGCCCCACGCGCGCGTGCCGTTTCGCCGGGCCGTTTCGGCGCGCCGACAAGTTGACTCTTCCCGTGACCTGGGTCACCGGGTTAACGTGCGGTTGCTCCGGCCTCCTGCAAGGCTGTGACCAGGGCCCCTTCGGCGCCTTCCCGATTTACTTGGAAATCCAAGCAAAATCGCAGGTCAGATAGGGTTTCACAGAAATGTGGAGCACTGGGTAACGTGCTTTTTGCAGGGCGCTCGCCGGGGCACCTGTCACGCCTGTTCCCGGCCGAGTGGCACCCACCCCGTGCCCCGGTGGTCGAGAACAGGTGAGCCGCACTGGCCTACCGGCAACCCCGGGGGCCGGACCGACGGAGGAGCACACGTGACCGTGGAGAGCACTGCCGCGCGCACATCGCGACGCAGCGCCGGAAGCAAGGCCGGCACCACCGGCACCAAGCGCACCACCCGCACCACCGCCAAGAAGGACGCAGACGCTGCGAAGGGCACCGAGCCCCAGCTCGTACAGCTGCTGACGCCCGAGGGCAAGCGCGTCAAGAACGCCGAGTACGACAAGTACGTCGCCGGTGTCACTCCCGAAGAGCTCCGCGGCCTGTATCGCGACATGGTGCTCACCCGCCGCTTCGACGCCGAGGCCACCGCCCTGCAACGCCAGGGCGAGCTGGGACTGTGGGCGTCGCTGCTCGGCCAGGAGGCCGCCCAGATCGGATCCGGCCGGGCCACCCGCGAGGACGACTACGTCTTCCCGACCTACCGCGAGCACGGCGTCGCCTGGTGCCGCGGGGTCGACCCGACCAACCTGCTCGGCATGTTCCGCGGCGTGAACAACGGCGGCTGGGACCCGAACAGCAACAACTTCCAGCTCTACACGATCGTCATCGGCTCCCAGACGCTGCACGCCACCGGCTACGCGATGGGCGTCGCCAAGGACGGCGCGGACAGCGCGGTGATCGCCTACTTCGGCGACGGCGCCTCCAGCCAGGGCGACGTGGCCGAGTCGTTCACCTTCTCCGCGGTCTACAACGCCCCGGTCGTGTTCTTCTGCCAGAACAACCAGTGGGCCATCTCCGAGCCCACCGAGAAGCAGTCCCGCGTCCCGATCTACCAGCGCGCCCAGGGCTTCGGCTTCCCGGGCGTCCGGGTCGACGGCAACGACGTGCTCGGGGTCCTCGCGGTCACCCGCTGGGCCCTGGAGCGGGCCCGCAGCGGCGAGGGCCCGACCCTCGTCGAGGCGTTCACCTACCGCATGGGCGCCCACACCACCTCCGACGACCCCTCCCGCTACCGGGGCGACGAGGAGCGCCAGGCCTGGGAGGCCAAGGACCCGATCCTGCGCCTTCGCCGCTACCTGGAGGCCTCAAACCACGCGGACGAGGGATTCTTCGCGGAACTGGAGGCCGAGTCCGAGGCGTTGGGCAAACGAGTGCGCGAGGCGGTCCGCGCCATGCCGGACCCGGACCACTTCGCCATCTTCGAGAACGTCTACGCGGACGGGCACGCGCTCGTCGACGAGGAGCGCGCGCAGTTCGCCGCGTACCAGGCGTCGTTCGCCGATGAGGGGGGCAACTGACATGGCCGACAAGATGGCACTCGCCAAGGCGATCAACGAGTCGCTGCGCCGCGCCCTGGAGTCCGACGACAAGGTCCTCATCATGGGCGAGGACGTCGGCAAGCTCGGCGGCGTCTTCCGGGTGACGGACGGCCTGCAGAAGGACTTCGGCGAGAGCCGCGTCATCGACACCCCGCTCGCCGAGTCGGGCATCGTGGGCACGGCGATCGGCCTGGCCCTGCGCGGCTACCGCCCGGTCGTGGAGATCCAGTTCGACGGGTTCGTCTTCCCGGCCTACGACCAGATCGTCACGCAGCTCGCGAAGATGCACGCCCGCTCGCTGGGCAAGGTCAAGCTCCCGGTCGTCGTCCGCATCCCCTACGGCGGCGGCATCGGCGCGGTGGAGCACCACTCGGAGTCCCCCGAGTCCCTCTTCGCCCACGTGGCGGGCCTGAAGATCGTCAGCCCCTCCAACGCGTCGGACGCGTACTGGATGATGCAGCAGGCCATCCAGAGCGACGACCCGGTGATCTTCTTCGAGCCGAAGCGCCGCTACTGGGACAAGGCCGAGGTCAACCCGGAGGCGATCCCGGGCCCGCTGCACAAGGCGGCCGTCGTGCGCCCCGGCACCGACCTCACCCTCGCCGCCTACGGCCCGATGGTGAAGCTCTGCCAGGAGGTCGCGGACGCGGCCGCCGAGGAGGGCAAGAAGCTGGAGGTCCTGGACCTGCGCTCGGTCTCCCCGATCGACTTCGACTCGATCCAGGCGTCGGTGGAGAAGACCCGCCGCCTGGTCGTCGTCCACGAGGCCCCGGTGTTCTTCGGCTCGGGCGCGGAGATCGCCGCGCGGATCACGGAGCGCTGCTTCTACCACCTGGAGGCCCCGGTGCTCCGGGTCGGCGGCTACCACGCGCCGTACCCGCCGGCCCGCCTGGAGGAGGAGTACCTGCCGAACCTGGACCGGGTGCTGGATGCCGTCGACCGCTCGCTGGCGTACTGAGGAGAGGGTCGTGACGACGATGACGGAAGCGTCCGTGCGCGAGTTCAAGATGCCCGACGTGGGCGAGGGACTCACCGAGGCCGAGATCCTCAAGTGGTTCGTCCAGCCCGGCGACAGAGTCACGGACGGGCAGGTGGTGTGCGAGGTCGAGACGGCGAAGGCGGCCGTCGAGCTGCCCATCCCGTACGACGGCGTGGTCCGGGACCTGCACTTCCCGGAGGGCACCACGGTCGACGTGGGCACGGCGATCATCTCGGTGGACGTGGGCGGCGGTTCCGCCCCGGCCGCCGAGGAGCCCGCGGCCGCTCCGGCCGCCCCCGAGGAGCCGAAGGCCGAGGGCTCGGGCCGCCAGCCGGTCCTCGTCGGCTACGGGGTGGCGACCTCGTCCACCCGCCGGCGCCCCCGCAAGGGCCCGGAGGTCCCGGTCCAGCAGGCCTCGACGGCGATCCAGACGGAGCTGAACGGCCACGCCCCGGCCCCGGCCGCCCCGGCCCCCGCCGCCCCGGTCACCGCCGAACGCCCGCTGGCCAAGCCCCCGGTCCGCAAGCTGGCCAAGGACCTGGGCGTCGACCTGGCGACGGTCGTGCCGACCGGCCCGGACGGCATCATCACCCGGGAGGACGTGCACGCGGCGGTGGCCGCCGCCGAGCCGAAGGCCCCCGAGCCGGCGGTGGTGCCGGCCCCGGCCCCGGCCGCCGCCCCGGCCCCGGCGTCGTACGACACCGCCCGCGAGACGCGCATCCCGGTCAAGGGCGTGCGCAAGGCGACGGCGGCGGCGATGGTCGGCTCGGCGTTCACCGCGCCGCACGTCACGGAGTTCGTGACGGTCGACGTGACGCGCACGATGAAGCTGGTCGAGGAGCTGAAGGAGGACAAGGAGTTCGCGGGCCTGCGCGTGAACCCCCTCCTGCTGATCGCCAAGGCCCTGCTCGTCGCGATCCGGCGCAACCCGGACGTCAACGCGTCCTGGGACGAGGCCGCCCAGGAGATCGTGGTCAAGCACTACGTCAACCTGGGCATCGCGGCCGCGACCCCGCGCGGCCTGATCGTGCCGAACATCAAGGACGCCCACGCCAAGACGCTGCCGCAGCTGGCCGAGTCGCTGGGTGAGCTGGTGTCGACGGCCCGGGAGGGCAAGACGTCCCCCGCTGCGATGCAGGGCGGCACGGTGACGATCACCAACGTCGGCGTCTTCGGCGTCGACACGGGCACGCCGATCCTCAACCCCGGCGAGTCCGCGATCCTCGCGGTCGGCGCGATCAAGCCCCAGCCGTGGGTCCACAAGGGCAAGGTGAAGCCCCGTCAGGTGACCACGCTGGCGCTGTCGTTCGACCACCGTCTGGTCGACGGCGAACTGGGCTCGAAGGTCCTCGCGGACGTGGCGGCGATCCTGGAGCAGCCCAAGCGGCTGATCACCTGGGCCTGAGCCGGACGAAAGGGGGGCTCGCCGCCGGCTGCGGCGAGCCCCCCTTTCGCGGTGCTGTCCTGCTTGCTGCCTGTCCTACTTGGTGAAGCCGTAGTTGAGCAGCTTCGTCGCGTCCGACTTGCGCGTGTCCAGGTTGGTCGACGACAGGACCGTGCCGATGACCGTCTTGCCGTTACGGGTGGCGGCGAAGACCAGGCAGTACTTGGCCTCCGGGCCGGAACCCGTCTTCACACCGATCGCGCCGCTGTAACTGCTGAGCAGCGGGTTGGTGTTCTCCCACGGCGCCATCGTCCGCGTACCGCCGGACTTGGTGGTCGTCTTCGCCGTGTACTTCTTCGTCTTGACGACCGTGCGGAACGTGGAGTTCTTCATCGCCGCGCTCGCGAGCTTCGTCAGGTCGCGCGGCGTGGAGTAGTTGCTGCCCTTGCCGATGCCGTCGAACGAGTCGAAGTGGGTGTTGCTCAGACCCAGACTCTTGGCGGTGGAGTTCATCTTGCCGATGAACGACTTCACGCGCGCCGCGCGCGTCGAGCCCGAGCCGAACTTGTCGGCGAGCGCGTACGCCGCGTCGCAGCCGGACGGCAGCATCAGCCCGTACAGCAGCTGGCGGACGGTGACCTTGTCGCCGACGATCAGCTTGGCGTTGGACGCCCAGTTGTTCTCGACGATGTAGTCGCTGTACGCCTTCTGGACCGTGACCTTGCTGTCCAGGTTGAGGTTCGACTGCTTCAGCACCACCAGAGCAGTCATGATCTTGGTGGTCGAGCCGGTCGAGCGGCGCGTGTCGGCCGTCTTGGTGTAAAGCGACTTGCCCGTCGCGTTGTTCATCACGAAGCCGCCCTTGGCGGCGATCGAGGGCGCCGAGGCGGCCTGCGCCGGCGCAACGGTGAGGGCACCGGTCGCGAGCATGGCGCCGGTGGTGACGGCGACGGCCGCGGCTCTGCGGAGACGGGTGCCCTTAATGCCGGTTATCAAGTGAAATACCCCGATTATCTTGAATGCCCCAACGGTGCGGCCGAGTTGAGGACGAGGGGAAAGGGGCCGCACGTGTCTGACTCGTAACTAGCACAGTTGGTTGTGCCCAGGGCGAGTGGGACCCCGACTTTGCCGCAGATGTGTGACATTCGCGTCCGCATCATGGACGGAATCGGACATGCGTACCTGTTGTATCTATGCTGTCGGCATGACCCTGGCCGTGAAGCAACCCCCCGCCGCCGACCGCGTCTACGCCCACGTCAAGCAGGGCGTCCTGGAGCGCCGTTACGAGGGCGGGACCCTCCTGACCGAGGGGGAGCTCGCGGAAGCCGTCGGGGTCTCGCGCACACCGGTGCGCGAGGCACTGCTCCGGCTGGAGGCCGAGGGACTGATCCGGCTCTACCCGAAGAAGGGCGCCCTCGTCCTGCCCGTCTCCGCGCAGGAGATCGCCGACGTCGTCGAGACGCGGCTGCTCGTCGAGGAGCACGCGGCCCGCAAGGCCGTCCCCGCGCCCGCCGGGCTGATCGAGCGCCTCGAGGAGCTGCTGGCCCGGCAGAAGAGGCAGGCAGCCGCCGGGGACCTCGCCGGGGCCGCCGTCACCGACCGCTGCTTCCACGCCGAGATCGTCCGCAGCGGCGGCAACGAGATCCTCTCCCGGCTCTACGACCAGCTGCGCGACCGCCAGCTGCGGATGGGCGTCGCGGTCATGCACTCCCACCCCGACCGCATCGCCAAGACCCTCGCCGAGCACGAGGAGATCCTCGACGCGCTGCGCGCCGGTGACGCGGAGGCGGCCGTCGGGCTCGTCCACCGGCACGTCGGCTGGTTCTCGCACCTGGCCCGGGGGGAGGTCCGATGAGCTCGACCACGCTGCCGGGCGATCCGCCGGGCGGCCGGCGCGCCCTGGCCGTCTGGGGCATCGGCGTCTCGGTCTACTTCGTCGCGGTCATCTTCCGCACGTCCCTGGGCGTCGCCGGCCTCGACGCGGCCGACCGCTTCCACGTCAACGCCTCCGCCCTCTCCACGTTCTCCATCCTCCAGCTGCTGGTCTACGCGGGCATGCAGATACCGGTCGGCCTGCTCGTCGACCGGCTCGGCACCAAGAAGGTGCTGGCGCTCGGGGCGGTGCTGTTCACGGCCGGACAGCTGGGCTTCGCGTTCTCCCCGTCCTACGGCACGGCCCTCGCCTCCCGGGCCCTGCTCGGCTGCGGTGACGCACTGACCTTCATCAGCGTGCTGCGCCTCGGCACCCGGTGGTTCCCGGCCCGGCGCGGACCGCTCGTCGCCCAGTTCGCGGGCCTGGTGGGCATGGCGGGCAATCTCGTCTCCACGCTGGTCATCGCCCGGCTGCTGCACGGCGTGGGCTGGACGGCCGCCTTCGCGGGCAGCGCGGCCGCCGGCGCCGTGGTGTTCGTCCTGGTGCTGCTGTTCCTGAAGGACCACCCGGAGGGCCACGAACCGGAGCCGCACCCGCACCAGGGCGCGGCCTACGTACGACGTCAGATCGCCGCCTCCTGGCGGGAGCCCGGCACGCGGCTCGGGCTGTGGGTGCACTTCACGACCCAGTTCCCGGCGATGGTGTTCCTGCTGCTGTGGGGCCTGCCGTTCCTGGTCGAGGCGCAGGGGCTGTCCCGGGCCACGGCCGGTGAACTCCTCACGCTCGTCGTGCTGGCGAACATGGTCGTCGGCCTGGTCTACGGCCAGATCGTCGCCCGGCACCACGGGGCCCGGCTGCCGCTCGCGCTCGGCACGGTCGGCACGACGGCGGCCCTGTGGGCGGCGACGCTGGCCTACCCCGGCCCGCACGCCCCGATGTGGCTGCTGATCGTGCTGTGCACGGTGCTCGGGGCCTGCGGGCCCGCGTCGATGATCGGCTTCGACTTCGCCCGGCCGGCGAACCCGCCCGAGCGGCAGGGCACGGCGTCCGGCATCACCAACATGGGCGGCTTCGTGGCCTCCATGACCACGCTGTTCGCCGTCGGGGTGCTGCTGGACGCCACCGGCGACGACTACACCGTGGCCTTCTCGGCGGTGTTCGTGCTCCAGGCCCTCGGTGTGACCCAGATCCTGCGACTGCGCAGGCGGGCGGCCCGGCGTGAGCGGGAGCGGCTGGTGGCGAGCCGGGTGGAGACGGTGCACGTGCCGGTGTAGGTCACCGGGTCACTGGCTCACCGGGCCACCGGCTTCTCGGGCGACTGGGACAAGGGTGAGGTACGCGAGTCCCAGGACGCCTCGGTAGGTCAGCCAGGCGGCTCGGTGGCGGTCGACGCGCTCCCGTGTCTCGGCCGCCAGGGGGTGACCGGGGTGTTCGGCGAGCCACACCTCGGTGTCCGCCTGGTACGCCGACTCGAACTCCTCCCACTCGTCGAGGCTCGCGGTCTCCGTCCACTCCGGTCTGAACCCGGCCTCGATCGCCAGGTCGATGAGGGTCGCGAGGTCGTGGTGGTCGGTGGCGGCGGCGTCCGGCCACATGCGGGACAGTTCGGTTTCGGTCGGGGGGCGCTGCCAGAAGCCCTCCCCGAGCAGGACACGACCGCCGTCGGAGACCAGTCGGCGCAGTTCGGCGAGGGCCTCGGGGAGTTGGTCGGCGAGGGCTTGGCTCGCGCCGACGCACAGGACGAGGTCGGCGGGGCCGCGGGTGGTGCCGGTGGCGGACTCCTCGACGAAACGGGCCCGGGTGGTGAGTCCCCGTTGCTCCGCCGCCTTCCGGCCACGGGCCAGGGCATCGGTGTCGAGGTCGACACCGATGCCCTGTGCCTGCGGTGCGGCTTCCAGGATGCGGAGCATGAGCTCGCCCCAGCCGCAGCCGATGTCCAGGACGGTTTTCGGGGTGTTGTGGGTGAGGCGGGCTACGAGGTGGGCGGCCCGGGGTTCTGAGAGGGGGCCGTGGAAGGTGAGGCGGGTGTGGCGGGGTATGGCGGTCATGCCGGGGACGTTACGGACCTGGTGGGTGGGCGGCACGGGGTTTTCGGTGCCCGGGCCGGGTGGGTGCGCAGCCCGGCGTGGCGGGATGCCGCTGCGCCCACCCTCCCCCAAGCTCTCGGCTTCGCTCGAGCAGGGGGGACCCCCATCGCCCCAGCGGCACGACTGCCCGCAGCTGGGTCTACTGCGTCACCGTGAAGTTCCTCAGGATGGCTGTGGTCAGGTCCTGGTCGCCCTCCGTCTTTACGCGGTCCGCGACCGTTTCCGGTGTCACGCGGCCGCAGGCCAGGCGGACGTAGGTCTCCCAGTCGAGGGTGAGGGTCGCTGCGGGGCCGAGCGCGGGGGTCGTTTCGAGGGTTCCGCGGCCCTGGATGTCGACGCGGATCGTGCGCAGGAACTCGACAGGGCCGTGGACGTCGAAGACGACGGCCGAACTGCGCGGCGCCTGCGCGTCCTCGGCCACCACGCGCGGGAGTTCGCCGAGCAGCACGTCACGGGCGACGTGCGCGCCGGGGGAGTCGAGGCTGCCGGGCCGGCCGAGGGCTGTGCGCAGGTCCTGCTCGTGCACCCACACGTCGAAGGCGTGCCGGCGCATGGACTCTTCGAGGGTGAGCTCGGCCCCGAGCGGGCCCCGCACCTTCGTGCCCGGGTCGCGCGACTCGTTCCGCAGCTGGCGGTTGCGGCGGATGACCACGTACTCCAGCTCGGAGGTCATCTCCGGCGCCGTGTGGTGGCGGCGGACGTCGACCTGAATCTCCATGTAGCGCTGGTGGTCGTTGGTGACGTGGAACAGGTCGCGCGGCAGCGTGTGGATCGGGCGCGGGTCGCCCAGCATCTCGCAGTCCAGTCCGATGACATGGGAGACCACGTCCCGCACCGACCACCCGGGGCACGGCGTCCGCCGGTTCCACTCGGCCTCCGCGAGCGGCTGGAGCAGCTCGGATATCGCTTCGATGGAGTGGGTCCAGGCGTCGGCGTAGGGCTGGAGGGTGGGATGCAGACTCACGGAACGGGACCCCTCGGCGGTCGGTGCACGGGCAGGTGGTGGCGGGCTTGCCAGTGGGAGGTGGCGGCTGTCGGCGGGTGTCTTGCGAGCTAAGTTACGCTGCTGTGGGGCACCCCGGCAGTGCTTTCGTGTGACGATCGTAGGCCCGTGGGGAAGCCCGTGTGGACGGTCCGAATGCCGGGACGGTGGTAGTGTGCGCGCCTCTGTGATCCAAATCGCCGTAGACGAGGGCGAATCGGTCGAATCACGTCGCCGACGGGTGGCGTCGCTGGTCCGGCAGCAGGCCGGGTCCGATCTCGTCGTCCTGCCGGAGCTGTGGACCACGGGTGCCTTCGCCTACGAGGAGTTCGGGCGGGAGGCCGAGCCGCTCGAAGGGCCCACGTACGAGGCGATGGCGAAGGCCGCGAGCGACGCGGGCGTGTGGCTGCACGCGGGATCCGTCCCCGAGCGTGACCCCGAAGGTCCCCTGTACAACACCTCCCTCGTCTTCTCCCCCTCCGGCGACCTCGCCGCCGCCTACCGCAAGATCCACCGCTTCGGCTTCGACAAGGGCGAGGCCGTGCTGATGGGCGCGGGTGAGGAGCTGGTGACGGTTCGTCTGCCGCGGACCACCCTGGGCCTGAGCACCTGTTACGACCTCCGTTTCCCCGAACTCTTCCGTGCTCTGGTCGACGCCGGTGCCGAGACGCTCGTGGTGTCGGCGGGCTGGCCGGAGCGCCGCCGGTCCCACTGGACGCTGCTGGCCCAGGCACGGGCCGTCGAGAACCAGTCCTTCGTCGTCGCCTGTGGAACGGCCGGTACGCACGCCGGAGTTCCCCAGGCCGGTCACTCGATCGTGGTCGACCCGTGGGGCGAGGTCCTGGCCGAGGCGGGCGCGGGCGAGGAGGTCCTCACGGTGGAGTTCGACCCGGGGAAGGTCGCGGCGACCCGGGAGCAGTTCCCGGCGCTGAAGGACCGGATGCTGGGACTCCAGCCACCGCACAGGCCCTGACGCTCCCCGCCGGGGCTCCCGGAGGCGTTCAGTCCTCCCGCTCCTTCTCCGCCAGGTGGATCACACACACCGCCACCGCGATGAGCAGCGCCGGATCCGCGTCCTCCCGGACGATGTCCACGCCGTAGGTGTCGCGTACGGTCAGCAGGCGCCGGGAGATCACCGCCAGCAGCTCGCCGTCGTACTCGACGGCGAACTCCCGGTCGAGGATCTTGCCGCTGACGTCCAGTTCGTTGCCGTCGGCCAGGGACACCCGGTAGTGGTTGCGCAGCAGCGACAGCCGCTTCCGGCGGATCGTCGCCAGCGGCTCCCCGTTCCGCTGGAGCACCATCGTGTCGCGCAGGGCGAACATCTTCTGGTGGATGTCGACGAGGACGCGCCCCTGGAGGTCCTTCAGCTCCCAGGTGTCCCGCAGCCGCAGCGCCTTGCCGTCGACGAGGAACACCTTGGTGCCGCGCTCGTCCTCGATCCAGTAGTCGTCGCCGATGCCGAGGAGCCGGTCGTACACGAGGAATCTCATGAGACCAGGGCTTCCCCGCCGCCCGTCCCGAAACGCCGCCGATAGGCCGACGGGCTGAGCCCGGTCGCCCGCCGCAGCCGCGCCCGCAGGTTGGCGGCCGTGCCGAGCCCGCTCCTGGCCGCCACCACGTCCAGCCGCTCCTCGCCCCGCTCGATCAGCCGGCAGGCCAGCGCCACCCGCTCCCCCGTCAGCCACGCCAGCGGTGTCGTGCCGAGCTGGGCTCGGAAGCGCCGGTGGAGCGTGGCCGGGCTGACACGCGCGCGTGCGGCCAGCTCCGCCACCGTCAGCGGCTCACCCAGCCGCTCCTGGGCCCACGCCAGCAGGGGGCCCAAGGACTCGTCCCGCACCCTGGGCAGCGGCCGTTCCACGAACTGCCGCTGCCCGCCGTCCCGGTGCGCGGCGAACACCAGCCGCCGGGAGACGTGGTTGGCGATCTCCGCGCCGTGGTCCCGCCGTACGACGTGCAGTCCCAGGTCGAGGGCCGAGGCGCTGCCGGAGGCGGTGAGGATGTCGCCGTCGTCCACGAACAGCACGTCCGGCTCCAGCCTGACCCCTGGGAACCGGGACCGGAACGACTCCGCCCACATCCAGTGGCAGGCGGCCCGGCGCCCGTCCAACAACCCTGCCTCCGCGATCGTGAAGGCACCCGAGCAGAAGCCGACGAGTCGCGCGCCACGCGCGTGTGCCCGGCGTACGACGTCCAGGACGCGTGGCGCGCGGGGCGTGCCGGTGTCGGGCCGGTTCGGCACGATCAGGGTGTCCGCGTCCTCGGCGGCCTCGAGACCGGCCACCCCGGTCAGCGTGAAGAACCCGTCCCGCATGCGCGTGTGAGGTGCGGCGGCGCACAGCCGGAAGTCGTACAGCTCCCGCCCGAGCTCCGGCCTGCGCAGCCCGAAGATCTCGATGGCGCAGCTCATCTCGAAGGGGTTGGAGTTCTCGTCCACCAGCAGGACGACCCGGTGCGGGCGGTGCGAGGAGCGATGCGCCAAGTGGTGCGAGGATCCTTTCGGCATGTGCGATTCCTAGCACTCGTGCGGGGCGTACGGCACCCCGGAAGATCGCCTCATGACTCAGGAACCCGTCTCCCTCGCCCACGCCCTGGCCTCCTTCACCGACCGCTGGAGCCCACGCATCGTCACCGCCGTCAACGACTACGACGTCCGCGTCGCGAAGGTCGAGGGCGAGCACGTCTGGCACGTCCACGAGCACACCGACGAGTTCTTCCTCGTGATCGAGGGAGAGCTGCACATCGGCCTGCGCGAGACGGGCGGTGAGCGCACGGTCGTGCTTCCCGAGGGCAGCGTCTTCACGGTTCCGCGCGGCACCGAGCACAAGCCGTACGCGCCTCTCCCGACCGCGATCCTCCTGTTCGAACCCACCGGCACCCTCACGGTCGGTGACCGTCACGACGAGGTCCCGGACCACGTGGACGCCACGACGGGGCACGCGCTGAGCTGACTGTCAGTGACGGATGGCACCCTGGGGGCATGGACCACTCCGCACCCCGACGCGCCCGCGTCCGTGCCCCCGAGCTGACCGGCAAGGGCGGCTGGCTGAACACGGGCGGGCAGCAGTACACCCTCGCCGACCTGCGGGGACGCATCGTCGTCCTGGATTTCTGGACCTTCTGCTGCGTGAACTGTCTGCACGTCCTGGACGAGCTGCGCGAGCTGGAGGAGAAGCACCGGGACACGGTCGTGGTCATCGGGGTGCACTCGCCGAAGTTCGTGCACGAGGCCGATCACCGGGCGGTGGTGGACGCGGTCGAGCGGTACGGCGTGGAGCACCCCGTGCTCGACGACCCGGAGCTGGCCACCTGGAAGCAGTACGCCGTGCGGGCGTGGCCGACGCTGGTGGTGATCGACCCCGAGGGATACGTCGTCGCGCAGCACGCCGGTGAGGGGCATGTGCACGCCATCGAGCGGCTGGTGGAGGAGCTGGAGGCGGAGCACACCGCGAAGGGCACCCTGCGGCGCGGGGACGGGCCGTACGTGGCGCCGGAACCGGAGCCGACGGTGCTGCGGTTCCCGGGCAAGGCCCTGCTGCTGCCGAGCGGGAACTTCCTGGTGAGCGACACGACCCGGCACCAGCTGGTGGAGCTCGCCGGGGACGGGGAGAGCGTGGTGCGGCGGATCGGAAGCGGTGCGCGCGGGTTCGCCGACGGATCCGCCGACGAGGCCTGCTTCAACGAGCCGCAGGGGCTCACCCTCCTCGACGACGGGTCGGTGGTCGTCGCCGACACCGTCAACCACGCGCTGCGACGGCTGGACCTGGCCACCGGCGAGGTCACCACGCTGGCCGGCACGGGCCGGCAGTGGTGGCAGGGGTCGCCCACCTCGGGCCCGGCCCGCGAGGTCGACCTCTCCTCCCCCTGGGACGTGGCCTGGTGGCAGGACAAGGTGTGGATCGCCATGGCCGGTGTCCACCAGCTGTGGGCGTACGACCCGGCCGGGGACACGGTCGCGGTCACGGCCGGGACGACGAACGAGGGGCTCGTGGACGGGCCGGGCGGCGAGGCCTGGTTCGCCCAGCCCTCCGGCCTCGCCGCCACCCCCGACCGTCTCTGGCTCGCGGACTCCGAGACATCGGCTCTGCGCTGGGTGGAGCCCGACGGCTCGGTCCACACCGCTGTCGGCACCGGCCTGTTCGACTTCGGCCACCGGGACGGCGCCGCCGGACAGGCGCTGCTCCAGCACCCGCTGGGCGTCACCGCGCTGCCCGACGGATCCGTCGCCGTCTCCGACACCTACAACCACGCCCTGCGGCGCTACGACCCGGCGACCGGTGAGGTCACCACCCTCGCCACGGACCTGCGCGAACCCAGCGACGCCGTGCTCGTCGGCGAGGACATCGTGGTCGTGGAGTCCGCCCGGCACCGGCTGACGCGGCTGCGGCTGCCGGAGGAGGCGGTGAAGGTGCCGGACGTGGCCCACCGTACGCGGCGGGAAGCCACCGAAGTCGCCCCCGGGCGGCTCCGGCTCGACGTCATCTTCCAGGCCCCGGCGGGCCAGAAGCTGGACCAGCGCTACGGCCCCTCCACCCGCCTGCTCGTCTCCTCCACCCCGCCGGAGCTGCTGCGCGGCGGTGAGGGCGCGGGGACGGACCTGTCCCGCACCCTCGAACTCGACCCCGCCGTACCGGAGGGCGTGCTGCACGTCTCCGCCATGGCCGCCTCCTGCGACGACGACCCGGACAACGAGTACCCCGCCTGTCACGTCCACCAGCAGGACTGGGGGGTTCCCGTCCGTCTCACCGAGACGGGGACGGACCGGCTTCCCCTGGTGCTGGCCGGGATGGACGCCTGACCGGCCCCGGCGACGTCGTCGTCACACCCCCAGCTCCTCCGGTGCTTCCTCGTCGTCCGTGACCGTCTCCTCCGGGGCGGCCTTCCGGCGCAGGTTCTCCACGTCGGTCTGGAGGCCGATGAGCAGCTTGTGCAGTTCGTCGAGGACGCCCACCGGGACGATGGGGGTGTGGCCACCGACCTCCGGTTCGAGGAGGAGCAGCCGGTCCAGGGCGTCCCGGGCGCCGGCGACGCTCTGCCGCAGGACGTACCGGTGTTCGGCGGCCCGCTGGCTGGCGGGCCGGGACACCTCCTGCGGCCGGCCAGGGGCCGGATCGGTGGACGAGCCGGCCTCTCCGCTCCCTCCCTCGCCGGTCTCCTCGCCCCCGTCGCCCGGCACGCCCTCGTCGGCTTCGGCAGAGCCCGCCGCCGGTCCTGCCGCCGGTCCCGCCGTCGGCCCGGCCCCGGACCCCGGCTGGGGCGGCACGAAGAGGGCCTTCGGCGGGTGCGCCTTGAGCGCCCGGTCCGGGTTCGACGCCCAGACGACATCCCACTGGTGCAGCATCACCGGCACGCCGTCGGCGTCGCGCTCGATCCGGTCGGGTTCGCCGAGGTCGGTCTTGAAATGCACGTACGGCGTGCCGGCCTCGCCCTCCGTCTTCTGCTTGTGGATGAGCTGGCGCATCGTCACCGCGTTCTCGGGCAGGGCGTCGCTGCGGAACCGGTTCGCGGCCAGGGCGAGGGTCCACAGCCCCAGTTCGTTGTGCTGCTGGGACAGGTCCTCGACGACCTGGTTGACGTCGGCGCGGAACGGGACACCGCCCTTCTCCTTCGCGGCGTTCAGGGCCGATCCGACGTTCCGCGTGAGGAGCTTGTCGGCGATCAGCGCCACGCCCCCGGCCACGGCCAGGGTGCAGCGGGCGTCCCGGTCGCCGAGCAGGGCGGGCTTCACCAGGCTGGTGAAGTCGTCGGTGGGCAGGGGTTCCCACTCCTGGATCACGTCGGAGGTGAGGACACCGCCGTTGTTCCAGGCGTTGCGGGCCTGGGTGGTGACGTGCTTCTTGTACGAGCGCCAGGGGAGGTCGATCAGCGGACCGAGCAGTTCCGCGAACCCCTTCAGGCCCATGCGCTTGCCGCCCTTGATGGCCTTGGCCTGGTCCTTCAACGGCTCGAGGAGCTCCGGGCGGGTCAGCGCGTGCACCAGGTAGACACTGCGCCACAGGGCGGTTCCGGGCGGGGCCGTGCCGCCGTCGGTGGTGAACACCGAGGGGAGCTCCTCCACCGGGATCCGGCCGACGGCGAGGCCGTAGACGACCTGGAGGTCGTCCTTGGGGACGAGCGAGTCGCCGAGCTGGATCACGCGCTTGAGGGCGCGGGTGGCGACCTCGACGTTCTGTGCGGCCGCGTCCCACTGCTTGAACTCGACGTGGACCGAGGCCAGTACGGAGCGGATCGCGTCGTCGAAGATGTCCTCGGCGGCCAGCAGATGCCCGGGGTGGCCTTCCGCCCCGACGGCGATCTGGGCCGGGAGGACGGAGGTCTGGGCGATCTGGGCGGCGCGGGTTCCCGGCTCCTCCGTGGCCATGGCCTGGGCGAACTCATCCCTGAGCGCCCGGCGCCACCGCTCGCGGCCCGTGGCCAGCCGCTGCCCGAATGGGTCACCGCCGGTTCCCGGGGACACGGTGGGGTTCTTGCCGAACAGCGAGTCCACCGCGAGCCCCGCCGCCTCCGCCGCGTCCGCGTCCGGCCCGGCCTGCACGGCCCAGGCGCTGGCGAGCCGGGTGATGCCGTCCCGGACGACCAGGGCGTGGAAGGACTCCGTGCCGTCCTCGAAGGTGATCTCGACGGGGTGGGTGATGAGGTTGCGGGTGACCTTGCGGGCGAGGATCGAGGGCGCGTAGCTGTTGAGCGACAGGGTGCCGTGGATGGTCTGCCACACGTGGTTCCGCAGGTGGGTGGGGTCCTGGTACCGGTAGCGGACGATGGCGCAGGGCCGGTCGGCGTCGGTGATGCCCTGGACCTGCGGGTCGGGGATCTCCATGACCTCCATGCCGGTGCGGGGCTGGATGCCGGGCAGCACTTCGCTCAGGTGGACCCGGGTGACCACCGAGTGCAGGGTCGCGCCGTCGACGTTCTCCACCATCAGCAGCCCCGCCGGCTCCTCGGGGGTGGGCCGGAGCTGCACGGCCACCCCGTCGGGCCCGGTCGTGGCGCGGGCGACGGCCCGCCAGGCCTCCTCCGGCAGGAGCGTCACCGGGTTGGCCCGGCCCGCCGCCACCACCTTCGCCAGCTCCGCGTCCCCGGTGGCGACCGGCAGATCGGGCTCGACATTGGACACGAGTACGGACTCGGAGCCCCACTGCACGGTGAAGGAGCGGGGAGCGTGAACGGGCATGGGTGCTGTCCTCCGGGACATGGGAGCGGTGAGGCGGTGCGGGTGTGCAGGGGGAGCAGCGGCCCGTGGCTCTCGGGCCGCTGCTCGGCGCTCGGCGGACCGGGTTCCGTCAGAGGGCGAGGGGCCGTGCGGCGTCCGGCAGCAGCTCGGGGAGCCACTCCCACAGGAACCGGCGGTGGTGGGACCTGGCGTAGTGCTGGTAGGCGCAGTACGCGACGAACTCCGCCGCCTCCAGCAGGCCTCCCACCTCGGCCGTTGCGTACGGACCACCCTGGGCCGGGCTCGGGACGGTGGGGCCGGGGGTGAGCTCGTACCAGGCGGTCACGGCCGGGGTGCGGATGAGGGCCAGGGTGGACGACCTGTCCCTGGCGTGCCGGGACGACAGCCCGCCGAGGACGGCCTCGGTCGTCGCGGCGGGGCTCATGCCCCGTCCGAGGGCGGTGCCGACGGTGGTCCCGGGCAGCCGGGCGACCACCTCCAGCCCGCGGCGCAGGACCCGGCGGTAACCCAGCTGTTCGGCCTTGCTCGGTCCGCGCCGGGCCGACGGGAAGCGCGGTCTGCCCTGTCCGGCGGCGAGTTTCCTGGCGCGAAGCATGTCACCGCGCCTGATGTTCAGCGCGGGGTCCGTGTACAGCTCCTCGCGGAACTCGCCCCAGACGTCCAGAGCTTCCTTCGACTCCAGGGCCTCGTAGGACAGGTGGAGCCATCCGGCGACGGACATGTCCGGGCCGCCGGACAGGACCGTGAAGTAGACACTCCCGGGTGGGTTGTTCGCGTTCGCGAACATGGGAGATATGTGTTCGTCCTCGCCGCCGGCGGCGGGGACGGCAGGGTGGTTCTCGGAAGCGCTCAAGGCTCAACTCCAGTGCATGACAAGGGATGTCATGGAGCCTCCGCTGCAACGCGGTGCTCGTGCGTTGCAGGCGCCTCGCTTCGCACACCGATGAAACTACTGTCTGCGTGGCGGGCCACCAAGCCGATTCGGCCGGTCGATCGAACCTGGACGAATCCCGGTCTGAATCGACCGATCGGGACGCGATCAGGAGCGATAGAGAGTGATGAGGGCGCGTCGGGCGGGAGCACCGGCACGGCGCCCTGGCCGAGCCCGGCAAGGACGTGATCGTGCGGCGGGCGGTCGCCTACGAACCCAAATGCCCCAGCGCTTCGGGGTAGTTGTCGAAGAGCCGGGGCAACGGGCTCTGCCCGAGCTTGTCGAGGGCGGCGAGTGTCGACGCGACGGCCACGGTCTGTCCGAGGATGCTGTTCTTCTCGATCACGAACACGTACTCGTTCTCGGACGTCGGCAGGCGCCGGGGCAGCGTGATGAGCCCGAGCTTGTCCAGCTCCTTCGAGATCTCGTCACACAGCTCGGCGCTCAGCCGCTGCCGCTCCGGCGCCGCGTACTTCTTGATGAAGCGCATGGAGAGCCGCTTGATGCCGTGATCGACCTCGACGGCATGAGCGATAACGGTGAAGTTCATAACTCAGCACATTACTGAATTAGTTACTGAGTTGACTGGAACTTGAGTCGAAAGCCTCCTGGATGCTCGGGCGACCCGGGGTGCGGACCTCGCTGTCCTACACCCCGTACCCGTCGCTGTACCCGTCGCGCCGGTGGTGGTGGGCCGCCGGGTCGTCCATGACGCCCGGGGTCGTGGGGGGAACCACCACGCGCCTGCGCCGGTAGATGCTGCTGAACGTGGTGACGCCGATCAGTCCGACGATCATGAAGATGATGCCGACCAGGTCGAGGTTGACCCCCTGCATGTCCCAGTCGGTCGCGAACGTGAGGATGGCTCCCACGGCGATGAGGATGATGCATCCGCCGAGGCCCATGAGTTTCGCCTCCCTGTACGGTCCGGTCTCTCCGGTCCGCACTCCGGGTACCCCCGAGGGGAACACCCATGCGGTGGCGGCCTGTTCTACCTCTCCAGGAACGCCGTCAACGCGTTCGCGAGCAGGAACGGGTCGTCGGCGCCGCACAGTTCGCGTGCGCTGTGCATCGACAGGATGGCCACGCCGATGTCGACCGTCTTGATTCCGTGCCGGGCGGCGGTGATCGGGCCGATCGTGGTGCCGCACGGCATGGAGTTGTTGGAGACGAAGGACTGGAAGGGGACTCCGGCCCTCTCGCAGGCCGCCGTGAACTCGGCGCGGCCCGCACCGTCCGTGGCGTAGCGGTTGTTGACGTTGACCTTGAGGATCGGGCCGCCGTTCACGCGAGGGTGGTGCGTCGGGTCGTGCCGCTCCGCGTAGTTGGGGTGGACCGCGTGGCCCGTGTCGGAGGAGAGGCAGATCGTGCCGGCGAAGGCGCGGGCCCGGTCCTCGAAGGAGCCGCCGCGCGCGAACACCGAGCGTTCCAGCACGTTTCCGAGCAGCGGACCGTCCGCGCCGGTGTCCGACTGGGAGCCGTTCTCCTCGTGGTCGAAGGCGGCCAGGACCGGGATGGAGGAGAGCGTGGACCTCCCGGAAGTCCCGGAAGTCCCGGACGCCCCGGACGCCACAGCGGCCAGGGCCGCCGTACCCGCGTGCACCGACAGGAGGTTGTCCATGCGCGGACCGGCCAGCAGTTCGCGGTCACGGCCCAGGTAGGCGGGCGCTTCCACGGAGTGCGTCATCAGGTCCCAGCCGGTGACCTCGCCCGCGGGGAGGCCGGCCGTCTCCTCCAGGAAGGCGATCAGGTCGCCGTCGCGGACGTCGTTGCCGAGGCCCCAGACCGGCTGCATGTGCCGCTGCTTGTCGAGCTTGAGGCCGTCCGCCGTGACCGAGCGGTCCAGGTGGATGGCGAGCTGCGGGACCCGCAGCAGCGGGCGGTCGACGTTCACCAGCCGGGTCGAGCCGTCGCGCAGGGTGAGGCGGCCCGCGAGGCCGAGGTCGCGGTCCAGCCAGGAGTTGAGCAGCGGTCCGCCGTAGATCTCCACGGCGATCTGGCGCCAGCCGTGCGCCCCGCTGTCGGGGAGCGGCTTGACGCGCAGGTTGGGGGAGTCGGTGTGGGCGCCGACGATCCGGAACGGCGTGTGGGGCGCGGCGCCCTCCGGCACGTACCAGGCGATGATCGCGCCGCCGCGCAGCACGTACTTGCCGCCGTGCGTCCCGTCCCAGGCGTCCGTCTCGGCGACCTGCTTGAAGCCCGCCTTCTCCAGTCGCTCGGCGGCTGTGGCCACGGCGTGGTACGGCGACGGGCTCGCCGCCAGGAAGGTCATGAGATCGTCGGTGTGGCCGCGGTCGAAGCGGGCTGATTCGGTCATGGTTTCACCTTAACGACGGACGAGGGCCCGTTCCCGGGGTAAGGGAACAGGCCCTCGAACAGAGGACGTGGAGGAGACTAGAACGCGGCCTCGTCCAGCTCCATCAGGTCCAGCTCGACGCCCTCGGCGACCTTGCGGGCCAGGGTGACGCCCGGCAGGACGTTGGCGGCGAAGAACTTCGCCGCGGCGATCTTGCCGGTGTAGAAGGCCTTGTCCTTGGCGGAGGCGGTCTCCAGCTTCTCGGCGGCGATCGAGGCGCCCTTGAGCAGCAGGTACCCGACGACCACGTCACCGGAGGCCATCAGCAGGCGGGTGGTGTTGAGGCCCACCTTGTAGATGTTCTTGACGTCCTGCTCGGTGGCCGCGAGGTCGGTCAGCATCAGGCCGACGATGGCCTCCAGCTCGACAGCGGCCTTGGCGAGGTGCTCGCGGGCACCGGCCAGCTCCTCGCCGCCCGTGCCGAGGGCGAGGAACTTCTTGATGTCCTCGGCGAGGGAGTTCAGCGCGGCGCCCTGGTTGCGGACGATCTTCCGGAAGAAGAAGTCCTGGCCCTGGATCGCCGTGGTGCCCTCGTAGAGGGTGTCGATCTTGGAGTCCCGGATGTACTGCTCGATCGGGTACTCCTGGAGGAAGCCGGAGCCGCCGAAGGTCTGGAGCGACTGGGCGAGCTGCTCGTAGCCCTTCTCGGAGCCGTAGCCCTTGACGATGGGAAGCAGCAGGTCGTTCAGGGCCTCCAGGGCGGAGATGTCCTCGCCCGCGGCCTCCTTGACCTGGATCTCGTCCTGGATGGAGGCCGTGTAGAGGACCAGCGCCCGCATGCCCTCCGCGTACGCCTTCTGCGTCATCAGCGAGCGGCGCACGTCCGGGTGGTGCGTGATGGTGACCTTGGGCGCGGTCTTGTCCATGAAGTTCGCCAGGTCGGGGCCCTGGACGCGCTCCTTGGCGTACTCCAGCGCGTTCAGGTAGCCCGTCGACAGGGTGGAGATCGCCTTCGTGCCGACCATCATGCGGGCGAACTCGATGATGCGGAACATCTGGCGGATGCCGTCGTGCTTGTCGCCGATCAGCCAGCCCTTGGCGGGGTGCTGGTCGCCGAAGGTCATCTCGCAGGTGTTGGAGGCCTTCAGGCCCATCTTGTGCTCGACGTTGGTGGCGTAGACGCCGTTGCGCTCGCCCAGCTCGCCGGTCTCGAAGTCGAAGAGGTACTTCGGGACGAGGAAGAGGGACAGGCCCTTGGTGCCGGGGCCGGCGCCCTCGGGGCGGGCCAGCACGTAGTGGAGGATGTTCTCCGACATGTCGTGCTCACCGGAGGTGATGAAGCGCTTCACGCCCTCGATGTGCCAGGAGCCGTCCTCCTGCTGCACGGCCTTGGTGCGGCCGGCGCCCACGTCGGAGCCCGCGTCGGGCTCGGTGAGCACCATCGTGGAGCCCCACTGCTTCTCCGTGGCGACCTTGGCTATGTGCTTCTGGACCTCGTTGCCCTCCTCGAAGAGGATGCCGGCGAACGCCGGGCCCGAGGAGTACATCCACACGGCCGGGTTGGCGCCCAGGATCAGCTCGGCGTAGGCCCAGATCAGGGAGCGGGGCGAGGTGGTGCCGCCGATCTCCTCGGGCAGGCCCAGGCGCCAGTACTCGGAGTCCATGAAGGCCTGGTAGCTCTTCTTGAACGAGGCGGGGACCGGCGCGGTGTTGGTCTCCGGGTCGAAGACCGGCGGGTTGCGGTCGGCGTCGATGAAGGACTCGGCCAGCTCGTTCTCCGAGAGGCGGGTCAGCTCCTCCAGGATGCTCTTCGCGGTCTCGACGTCCATCTCCCCGAACGGACCGGTGCCGTACACCTTGTCGCGCCCGAGTACCTCGAAGAGGTTGAACTCGATGTCGCGGAGATTCGACTTGTAGTGCCCCATGGCGACAGGCTCCCGGCTCCGTAGAGAGATCGGCGAGGCACTGGATCCTCGCGCTAGTTCACGTACCAACAAGTAGCTCCGATGATGCTACCCGTCGGTAATAAGAAGCAACCCCGAACCGGTCATCTGTGACAGGGCACACCGGCGCCGGGCCGCTCTCGGTACGCTTGCGCCCATGTACGGCTACGACCAGACAGCGGGTGCGCAGTACGCCCCTCCGCAGCAGCCGATGTCCGGCGGATACGGGCAGCAGCCGCCGCTCTACCCCGAGCCGTCCCCGCCCTCGCTCACGGACGCGGTGCGCGCGTTCACCACCGGGCAGATGGCCGCCGAGGACTTCCAGCAGGTCTTCGCCACGTCGAAGGTGTACTGCCCGCGCGGCGACAACCCCGGCTTCCTCGCCCTGCACAACACCCAGCAGCCGGTCATCCCGATGTTCAGCACGCTCAAGGAGCTGCGCCGGTACGCGGGCAAGGAGTCCAAGTACTTCGTGATCACCGGCGCCGAGGTGCTGGACCTGCTGCCCACCGGCTACGGCTTCGTCCTCGACATGGAGGGCGAGCACCGCATGGTGTTCGACGCGAAGGCCGTGGAGCAGATGGTCGAGTTCGCGATGCGCCGGATGTATGGCTAGACGCCATTGCTGCGCAGACGGCGGCTGAGCCCCGCTCCCTCTCCTTCTTACTGCGGCAGGCGCAGTGCCAGGCCGTCGAGGACGACCTCCAGGCCGTAGGCGAACTTGTCGTCGCGGAGCCGCGCGGGGTCGGCGGCCTGTGCGCTGGTCTCGGCCTCGGTGGCCGCCAGGTGGTCGTAGCCGGCGGAGACCTGCCGGGCCGTGGGCAGCAGCCGGGCCACGAACTCCGACTCGGACTCCCCGGAGCGGGCGACCGCCGTGAGCCAGGCGGCCTCCGTCGTGCTCATACCGATGACGTACGAGAAGACGGCGTCGATCGCCCGGCTCGGCTCCGGGAACCCCGCCGCCGTGAACAGCGCCGCGAGGCGCTCGGAGAAGCTCATGTAGTTGGGCCCCAGGTAGGCGAGCCCCGCCTGCCCCAGCACCAGGGTCAGCCAGGGGTGCCGTAGCGCCGTCGTGCGGAAGGACCCGGCCGCCTCGGTCACCGCCGCGCGCCAGTCGGGGTCGCCGGCCGGCGGGACGTGGATCTCGGCGGCGACCTCGTCCACCGCGAGCTCCATCAGTTCGTCCTTGGTGGCGACATGCCGGTACAGGGACGTCGCCCCGGCGTTCAGGCGGGCGCCGAGCTTGCGCATGCTGAGCGCCTCGATGCCCTCGGCGTCGAGCATCGCGATCGCCTCCCGCACGATCGCGTCGCGGCTGAGCGCGGGCTGGTCGGTGCGGCGCTGTTCGCGGGCCCATACGGACGGGATCGGGTTCGGGCCCTTGCTCTTCGTGCTCCTGGTCATCGGCGCTCCTCCTGACGTCGTGCGAACAGCGTGCGCAATCAGCGTACAGAACTCAAGGCTTGCGAACGCCGTTCCGCTGTGCGTACAGTGTTCGCATCGAAGGAACGGTGTACGCAGCAAGTGAGTCGGAGGGGAACTGCTATGGAAGCCCGCAATCCACGTCGCTGGTGGATCCTGATCGTGCTGTGCCTCAGCACGCTGGTGCTGGTCGTCGACAACATGGCGCTGACCGTGGCGGTGCCCTCGCTGACCGAGGACCTCGGGGCGAGCACGCAGGACATGCAGTGGATCCTCGACTCCTACACCCTGGTCTTCGCCGGTCTGCTGCTGACCTCGGGGAGCCTCGGGGACCGCTTCGGGCGCCGGAAGGTGATGCTGATCGGTCTGCTGCTGTTCGGGGCGGCCTCGCTGGGGGCGGTGTTCTGTGCGAGTCCGGGTGAGCTGATCGCGGTGCGGATCGCCATGGGGGTCGGCGGTGCGCTGATCATGCCGTCGACGCTGTCCATCCTGATCACGGTCTTCGACGAGGACGAGCGGCCCAAGGCGATGGCCGCGTGGGGGTCGGTGTCGATGCTGGGACTGGTGGGCAGCCCGGTCCTCGGCGGTGTGCTGATCGACCACTTCGCCTGGCAGGCCATCTTCCTGATCAACGTCCCGATCGTCGGGCTCGCGCTGCTGGCCGGTGTGCTGCTGATGCCGGAGTCGAAGGCGCCCTGGCAGAAGCCTGACCCGCTGGGCGCGGTGCTGTCGGCGGTGGGCATGACGGCCCTGGTGTGGTGGATCATCGAGATTCCGCAGCACGGCGCGTTCGGCGGCCGCTCCCTCCTCGTCCTGGCCGTCGCGGTGGCCGCCCTGGCCGGCTTCGTGGTCTGGGAGAACGTGACCCGCTCGCCGATGGTCCCGCTGGTCCTCTTCAAGCACCGCAACTTCAGCGGTGGCTCGCTCTCCCTGGCGCTCGTCCAGATCGGCAACGCCGGCCTGCTGCTGGTCCTGACCCAGTACCTCCAGTTCGTGCTCGGCTGGTCCGCCGTCAAGGCGGGCCTGGCCTTCCTGCCGCTGGCGGTGGCCGCGCTGGCCGGCAACACCGCCGGGGCGCAGCTCGCCGTGAAGGTGGGCAACCGGTTCGTCATCCTCGCCGGGATGCTGCTGATGGCCGCGTCCTTCGGGCTGCTGACCACGCTGAGCGCCGACAGTGGCTTCACGGTCCCGGCCGTGGCGCTGGGTGTCCTGGGGCTGGGCGCCGGGCTGGCGATGCCGGCCGCGGTGGCCGCGCTGATGGGCACCATCCCGGAGGACAAGGCGGGCGTCGGTTCGGCGCTCAACGACACCATCCAGCAGTCCGGTACCGCCCTCGGCATCGCGATCCTCGGGTCCCTGCTCTCCCACGGCTACGCCGACGAGATGCCGGCCGGTGCCCCTGGGCAGGCCAGGGAGTCCATCGGTGGCGCGCTCGCCGTTGCCGGCGGTGACACGGGTCTGGTGCGGGCGGCCCGCGAGGCCTTCACCTCCTCGATGTCGACGACCTTCACGATCAGCGCGATCGGTGTCCTGGTGGCGGCCGCGGTGGCCACGGTGGTGATGCGGGACCGCACGGCGGAGCCCGCCGCAGCCGAGAGCGAGGAGCACGAGCTGATCGCCTGAGGCGGACCTGCGGAAGACCGGCCACCTGGAGGGGGGCCGGTCTTCCGCCATGCCGGTGTCCCGTGATTCGCTGCGCCGTCCCCCGGGAATGCCCTCCCGGTTTTCTCTGTTTGGGGTGGCAGAAAGTTCAACGCTCAACTAAACTGGGCGTACACGAGGAGGAACCGACATGCCTGCTGTGACCGTCGAGAACCCGTTGACGCTGCCCCGCGTGACCGCACCGACCGAGGCCGTGGCACGTCCCGTGCTCACCGTCACGACCGCCCCGAGCGGCTTCGAGGGCGAGGGCTTCCCGGTGCGCCGGGCGTTCGCGGGGATCAACTACCGCCACCTCGACCCGTTCATCATGATGGACCAGATGGGCGAGGTGGAGTACGCGCCGGGCGAGCCCAAGGGCACCCCCTGGCACCCGCACCGCGGCTTCGAGACCGTCACCTACATCATCGACGGGATCTTCGACCACCAGGACTCCAACGGCGGTGGCGGCACCATCACCAACGGCGACACCCAATGGATGACCGCGGGCTCGGGCCTGCTGCACATCGAGGCCCCACCGGAGCATCTCGTCGTGTCCGGCGGGCTCTTCCACGGCCTCCAGCTGTGGGTGAACCTCCCCGCCAGGGACAAGATGATGGCCCCGCGCTACCAGGACATCCGCGGCGGCTCGGTCCAGCTGCTCAGCACCCCCGACGGCGGCGCGCTGCTCCGCGTCATCGCCGGTGAGCTGGACGGACACCAGGGCCCCGGCATCACGCACACGCCGATCACGATGATCCACGCGACGGTGGCGCCGGGTGCGGAACTCACCCTCCCGTGGCGCGAGGACTTCAACGGCCTGGCGTACGTGCTGGCCGGGCGCGGCAGCGTCGGCCCCGAGCGCCGGCCGGTGCACATGGGCCAGACCGCCGTGTTCGGCGCGGGCTCCTCGCTGACCGTCCGCGCGGACGAGAAGCAGGACTCCCACACGCCGGACCTGGAGGTCGTCCTGCTCGGCGGACAGCCGATCCGTGAGCCCATGGCCCACTACGGCCCGTTCGTCATGAACACCAAGGACGAGCTCATGCAGGCCTTCGAGGACTTCCAGAAGGGACGGCTGGGCACGGTCCCGGCGGTGCACGGGATGTCCGAGGCAGGCCCCCAGGGCTGACGCCCCGTCACCCGGGCGGACCGTTCCGACGGGACGGCCCGCCCGGGTCGTGGTCGGGTGGAGGAGTGCAGGACACCCCCTCGCCCGGCCCCGGCCCGTTCCTCCCCGGGCCCGTCCAGCGCCTCGCCGCCTGGTGTGCCGTCCTGCTGCTCGTCTCCGGGGTCGTCTACGTCGGGATCCGGCTGTGCGACGAGCTCCGGACCGCCGTCGTGCCGGTGCTGCTCGCGCTGCTCGGGACCGCCCTGCTCGGGCCCCTGCACCGGCGGCTCGTGAAGGCCGGGGTGCACCGGTCGGTCGCGGCGGCCCTCACCTGCGTAGCCGTCGTCGCCGTGGTCGGCGGGGCCGTGTACATCGTGGTCGCCGCGCTCATCGACACCGGCGACCAGATCGTCGCCTCGCTCAAGGAGGCCTCCCGGGGCGTCTCCGAGCACTTCGGGGCGGCCGGGACCTCGCTGGACGACCTCGCCTCCAACGCCCGGGAACTGCTGGGCAAGTTCGGCGGCACGGCCGCCTCCGGCGTGATCAGCGGATTCAGCGTGGTCGGCGAATCCATCGCCGTGGCGGTCCTCGCGCTGCTGCTCGTCTTCTTCTTCCTGCGCGACTCCGACAAGGCCGCCGGGGCACTGCGGTCCCTGGCGCCCCGCGGATCGGCCGACACCCTGGAGGCCATGGCACGGCGGGCCCTCAGGGCCGTCGAGGGGTTCATGCGGGGGACGACCATCATCGCCCTCATCGACGCGCTCTGCATCACCGTCGGACTGCTCCTCCTCGACGTGCCCGGGGCGCCCGGGCTGGGAGCGCTGGTCTTCGTCGGGGCGTACATCCCCTACCTCGGCGCCTTCATCTCCGGCGCCGTCGCCGTGCTGGTCGCGCTCGCCGACCGGGGGTTCGTCATCGCGCTGTGGGTGCTCGGGGTGGTGTTCGCGGTGCAGGTGCTGGAGGGGCATGTGCTCCAGCCGGCGATCCAGAGCCGGACCGTGCAGATGCACCCGGCGGTGGTCATGGTGACGATCACGGCCGGGGCGTCGGTCGCCGGAGTGCTCGGCTTGCTGCTCGCCGTGCCGCTCACCGCGGCCGCCTTCGGCGTCGCCCAGGAACTCCGCACCCGCTACGAGGGCCAGGAGCCGTCGCCCGAACCGTCCACGGACTCGTAGAGCTCGTACCAGATGCTCTTGCCCTGGCCGCGCGGGTCGACGCCCCACGCGTGGGCGAGCAGTTCGATCAGCACCAGGCCGCGGCCGGAGGACGCCAGCTCCCCCGGTCTGCGCTTGTGCGGCAGGTCGTCACCGGTGTCGGTGACCTCGATCCGCAGCCGCCGCTCCCCCACCCCGCCGGTGATCTCCGCGACGAGCAGCGCGTCGGAGTCGGTGTGCACGAGGACGTTCGTCAGCAGCTCGGACAGCAGCAGCACCGCCGAGTCCCGCTGGTCCGGCGAGGACCAGTCGTGCAGCAGATCACGCAGCTGCTGCCGGGCCTCCGCGACCCGCTCGGGCTCGGCCTGCGCGACCGTCAGCACCGTGCGCCGCACCGGCTGCGGCACGGTCATGGTGTCGCCGCAGCCACAGCCCCCGCCCTCCCGGCTGAGCAGCAGCATGGCGATGTCGTCCTCGCGGCGGTCGGTCAGCGGGCCGGTGGTGTGGTGCGAGGAAGGGCCGTGCACCGCCTGCACCAGGGTGTCGGCGAGCTCCTCCAGATCGCCCTTGTGGTCCTCCAGGATCACCCGCAGGCGGAGCCAGCCGGAATCCAGGTCGTGCCCGCCGGTCTCGATCAGGCCGTCCGTGCAGAGCAGCATGGTCTCGCCGGGTTCCAGAGCGAGCCGTGTCGTGGGGTAGTCGGCGTCCGGGTCGATGCCCAGCGGCAGACCGCCCGACGTCGGCCGCGTCAGCACCGTGCCGTCGGACATCCGGAACGCCGGGTCCGGATGCCCGGCACGGGCGATGTCCAGCACCCCGTTCGCCGGGTCGACCTCGACGTACACGCAGGTCGCGAACCGCGGGTCGGAAGGCTCCTCGTCGCCGATGCCGTGCAGGAAACGCGAGGCCCGGGAGAGGACGGCGTCGGGGCGGTGACCCTCGGACGCGTAGGCCCGCAGGGCGATGCGGAGCTGGCCCATCAGCCCCGCCGCCCGTACGTCATGGCCCTGGACGTCCCCGATGACCAGCGCGAACCGCCCGCTCGGCAACGGGATCACGTCGTACCAGTCGCCGCCGACCTGGAGCCCGCCGCCGGTCGGGACGTAGCGGGCGGCGACGCTCATGCCCGGGATGCGCTGAGGGCCGAGCCTCGGCAGCATCGTGCGCTGGAGCCCGTCGGTCAGCGCCCGCTCGCTCTCCGCCAGCCCCGCCCGGGTCAGCGCCTGCGCCAGCATCCGCGCCACGGTGGCGAGCACCGACCGCTCGTCCGGCGTGAACGCCACCGGGTAGGTGAAGGCGGCCATCCACGCGCCCATCGTGCGACCGGCCACCGTCAGCGGCAGGAACGCCCAGGACCGGCGGCCGAAGCGCTGGGCGAGCGGCCAGGTCAGCGGGTAGCGGGCCTGGTACTGCTCGGGGCTGGACAGATACAACGCCCGGCCGGTCCGTACGACTTCGGCGGCCGGGTAGTCGGTGTCCAGAGCCATGTCGGAGAAGGGGCTGTCGTCGCCCGGCTGCTGCCCGTGGTGCCCGATGACCGTCAGGCGATCGCCCGAGACCCCGAACACCGCCAGGCCGTCCGGCGAGAACCCGGGCATCGACAGATTGGCCGTCACCCGCAGGACCTCCTGCGTGGAGCGCGCCTCGGCCAGCGCACGGCCCGCGTCCAGCAGGAACGCCTCGCGGGAGCGCCGCCAGTCGCCGGTGACCGCACTGCGCCCCGCCGGGGTGCCCGGCGTCGGCTCGGTGACCTCCTGGAGCGTCCCGATCAGCCGGTACGCCTTGTGGACCCGGTCGAAGGACGGCTTGGAGCGGCTGCGGACGACCCGGACGATCCGCCCCTGCTCGTCCATGACCCGGATCCGCACCTCGGCGAGGGTCCCCTCGGCGACGGCGAGCTGGACCACGCCGGTGATCTCGTTCCAGTCGACCGGGTGCAGCCGGGCCCGGGCCTGGGCCTCCGTGAGGCTGACCTGTTCGGCGGGCAGCCCGAGCAGCCGTGCCGCCTCGGCATCGACCGTGACCAGCCCGGTGGCGGTGTCCCATTGCCAGAGGCCGGTCGCGAGGGCGGCGAGAGCCTCCCCCACGGCGGGCAGAGGCTCGCCAGTGCGCATTGCCCTACTTTAAGAAGAGGGGATCGAAGACTGCCACCGAAGACTGAAGCGTGCTCGATCGTTAACTGTGGAGAGCCGATCTTGCCCTGCCCGGTACGCTGGGGTCTGTGTTTCACGTGAAACACAGACCCCGATCAGCGAAGACTGGATGAACGACGATGCATCGGTACAGGTCCCACACCTGCGGCGAGCTCCGCTCCTCTGACGTCGGCACCGACGTCCGGCTGAGTGGCTGGCTGCACAATCGGCGCGACCTGGGCGGCATCCTCTTCATCGATCTGCGCGACCACTACGGCATCACGCAGCTCGTGGCCCGTCCCGGAACCCCCTCCTACGAGGCCCTCGACAAGCTCTCCAAGGAGTCGACCGTCCGCGTCGACGGCAAGGTCGTCTCCCGGGGCGGCGAGAACATCAACCCCGAGCTCCCCACCGGTGAGGTCGAGGTCGAGGTCGGCGAGGTCGAACTCCTCGGCGCCGCCGCCCCGCTGCCCTTCACGATCAACACCGAGGACGGGGTCAACGAGGAGCGGCGCCTGGAGTACCGCTTCCTGGACCTGCGCCGCGAGCGCATGCACCGCAACATCATGCTGCGTACCGCGGTCATCTCGGCGATCCGGCACAAGATGACGGCGCTGGGCTTCAACGAGATGGCGACGCCGATCCTGTCCGCGACCTCCCCCGAGGGCGCCCGCGACTTCGTCGTCCCGTCCCGTCTGCACCCGGGCAAGTTCTATGCCCTCCCGCAGGCCCCGCAGCAGTTCAAGCAGCTGCTGATGATCTCCGGCTTCGACCGCTACTTCCAGATCGCGCCCTGTTTCCGTGACGAGGACGCGCGGGCCGACCGCTCGCCGGGCGAGTTCTACCAGCTCGACATCGAGATGAGCTTCGTCGAGCAGGAGGACGTCTTCCAGCCCGTCGAGAAGCTGATGACCGAGCTCTTCGAGGAGTTCGGCGGCGGCCGTCACGTCACCTCGCCGTTCCCGCGGATCCCGTTCCGCGAGGCGATGCTGAAGTACGGCTCCGACAAGCCCGACCTGCGCGCCCAGCTCGAACTCGTCGACATCACCGACATCTTCGAGGGTTCGGAGTTCAAGGCCTTCGCCGGCAAGCACGTCCGTGCCCTGCCGGTCCCGGACGTCTCCGCGCAGCCCCGCAAGTTCTTCGACCAGCTCGGTGACTACGCCGTCTCGCAGGGCGCCAAGGGCCTGGCCTGGGTCCGTGTCGCCGAGGACGGCTCGCTGTCCGGCCCGATCGCGAAGTTCCTCACCGAGGAGAACGTCGCCGAGCTGACCAAGCGCCTGTCGCTCGCGGCCGGCCACGCGGTCTTCTTCGGCGCGGGCGAGTTCGACGAGGTCTCCAAGATCATGGGCGCGGTGCGGGTCGAGGCCGCCAAGCGCGCCGGGCACTTCGAGGAGAACGTCTTCCGGTTCTGCTGGATCGTCGACTTCCCGATGTACGAGAAGGACGAGGAGACCGGCGCGATCGACTTCTCGCACAACCCCTTCTCCATGCCGCAGGGCGGCCTGGAGGCCCTGGAGAGCCAGGACCCGCTGGACATCCTCGGCTGGCAGTACGACATCGTCTGCAACGGCGTCGAGCTGTCCTCCGGCGCGATCCGGAACCACGAGCCGGAGATCATGCTCAAGGCCTTCGAGATCGCCGGATACGACCGCGACACCGTCGAGGAGAAGTTCGCCGGCATGCTGCGCGCCTTCCGCTTCGGCGCCCCGCCGCACGGCGGCATCGCCCCCGGCGTCGACCGCATCGTGATGCTGCTCGCCGACGAGCCCAACATTCGCGAGACCATCTCCTTCCCGCTCAACGGCAACGCCCAGGACCTGATGATGGGCGCGCCGACCGAGCTGGAGGAGGCGCGGCTGAAGGAGCTGCACCTGTCGGTGCGCAAGCCGCAGCCGAAGTAGGGCATACGCGTGTGAGTGGCCCGGGACCGGCGACGGTTTCGGGCCACTTTCGTACGCTGGGCTCTCACCCAGCTCTCACCCAGGCTCCTGACAGGCGTGATCCCTAACTTCCCTTTCCATGACGGGACAGGAAACGGCCGAAGGGCCGAAGCACAAACGGGATCTGACACGCCGTAAGGTCGTCGCCGCGGGCGCCGGCGCGGTGGTGGCGGCGGGTGTCGGCGGTACGTTCGCGGCGGGCGCGTTCGCGGGCGAGGAGACGAAGGCATCCGCACCGGGGAAGGCCGCCGCGAGCTCCGGTGAGGCCTGCTACAAGCTCACTTCGGAGACCACCGAGGGCCCTTACTACATCGACGCGGACAAGCTCCGCAGGGACGTCACCGAGGACCAGGAGGGCATCCCGCTCACCCTGCGCCTGAAGGTGATCGACTCCGAGACCTGCAAGCCCCTCGCGAACGCCGCGGTCGACATCTGGCACTGCAACGCGCTGGGCGTGTACTCGGGGTACGAGGACATGGGCAGCGGCGGTGGGGGCGGTGGGGGCGGTACGCCGCCGTCCGGTACGCCGACCGGTACGCCCACGGGTCCGCCGCCCGGCGGTGGTGGCGGAGGCGGGGGCCACCAGGAGCCCACCGACGACGAGCGCTACCTGCGCGGCACGTGGCGGACGGACAAGAAGGGCGAGGTCGAGTTCCGTACGGTCTTCCCCGGCTGGTACCAGGGCCGCTGCGTGCACATCCACACCAAGGTCCACGTGGGCGGCACCTGGACCGACGCGGGCTACGAGGGCGGCACGACCTGCCACACCGGCCAGCTCTTCTTCGACGAGGCGTCCGTGCTGGCCTCCGCCGAGGTCGAGCCGTACTCCACCAACACCACGACCCGCACCACCCTCGACGAGGACACCATCTACCCGGACAACGGCACCGAGGGCGGGCTGCTGAAGCTCAAGTACAAGAAGAACGCCATCGCCAAGGGCGTGACGGCCACCCTCACCATGGGCGTCGACCCCGAGGCGACGCACGAGGGCACGGAGGCCTCGGTCCAGCCGGGCGCGTCGGAGTCGGCGTCGGCGAGCTGACGGACGCGGTCGCGCGGGGCGGACGTCTGCGGATGGTCCGCCCCGCATTCACATACATGTACTTCTGCTCCATCCGTTGACCCGGAAGGCGGGCCTCCATAAGGTCCCTTCGAGAACGCGTACGTGATTGCTATTCACGTATGTGCACATCGAGGGAGACAACGATGTCAGAAACCGCGATACCGGAGGCCGAACAGCGAGCGGTGGGCAAGTTCCTGCGCCGCATGCTGCCGATCCTGGTCCTGATGCTGCTGGTCAACCAGATGGACCGGACGAACGTGGGCTTCGTCCAGGACGAGTTGCGGGCCGACGTCGGGGTCAGCGCCACGGCGTACGGGCTCGGGGCGGGCCTGTTCTTCATCGGCTACGCGCTGTTCGAGGTGCCCAGCAACATGTGGCTGGAGCGGTTCGGCGCCCGGGTCTGGCTGACCCGGATCATGATCACCTGGGGTGCGGTGATCGTGGCGATGTGCTTCATCCACAACGTGTGGATGTTCTACGGCCTGCGCTTCCTGCTCGGTGTCGCCGAGGCCGGCTTCTTCCCCGGGGTGCTCCTCTACTTCACGCAGTGGCTGCCGGACTCCAGCCGGGGCCGGGCGAGTGCGATCTTCCTGGGCGGCTCGGCCACGGCGTACATCGTGACCGGCCCGATCACCGGCGCGCTGCTGGAGCTGCACGGCGCGGGCGGCATCGCGGGCTGGCGCTGGATGTTCGCCCTCGAAGGGGCCTTCTCCATCCTGGTCGGCTTCATCGCCGGGTTCTTCCTCGTCTCCCGGATCCAGGACGCGAAGTGGCTCACGCAGGAGGAGAAGGACGCGCTGAGCGAGGCGGTGGCCCGGGACAAGGAGGCGCGTGACCGCGCGCCGTCGGTGTCCCGACTGAAGCTGATCTTCCACCCGCAGGTCGCCGTCCTGACGGCGGTCTTCTTCGCGATGGCACTCACCGGCTACGCGATCACCTTCTGGCTGCCGAGCCTGGTGGAGGAGATCGGCGGCCTGTCGCCCTTCCAGATCGGCCTGCTGTCGGCGATCCCCTGGATCTGCGCCGTGATCGCGATGTACACGATGAGCTACTTCACCGACCGGGCCCCGGACCGTCGCCCCTACCTCGCGATCGCCCTGGCCCTCTCCGCCGCCGGCACGTTCCTCGCCACCCTCGGCTCCCCCTGGTTCGGCCTGGCCGCCCTCACACTGGCGGCGGTGGGCGGCAAGTGCGCGGCCACGTTGTTCTGGCCGATGGCCCAGTCGGGCCTCGACCTGAAGATCGCGGCACCGGGTCTGGCCCTGGTCAACTCCATCGGCAACCTGGGCGGTTTCGTCTCTCCGACGCTGTTCGGCTACCTGAAGGACACGACCGGCAGCACGAACGGAGGCCTGTACACGCTGTCGGCGGCGTCGATCCTTGCGGTGCTGGGGGTGGCGTTCGTGCGGCACACGAACCGGGGGTCGCAGGCGGGGCCGGGCGACAAGACCGCGGTGGTCGCGGGGAAGCCGCTCGCGGGGGAGGCTCGCTGACCCGAACGCGCCCCAGGGCCCGTCCCGTTGCCGGGGGCGGGCCCGTGCCTCATCAGGAGACGTGTCGTACGTCCCGGGCTGGTGTCACTGCTGCTGAGCGCCTTCGCCTTCGTAAGTGTTTTGGGTATCCATCGGGAAGTCTTGCTTCCTTGGTGGTCGGGCCCTCGCCTTGGGAGTGCTAATCCCGGCGAGGGCCGTTGCATGCCGATGGACTGCGACACCCACTCCGGCCTGGACGGTCGGATCGAGGTGCTGACCCCGATGGAACGGCCGTTGAAAAGCAGCTACAGCGGCGGCAACGACGGCAACTCCTGTGTGGAGCTTGCCGTCAACCCCGGCACCGTGCACGTCCGCGACTCCAAGGTTCTCGATGGCCCCCGTCTCTCGGTCGCGCCCGGCGCCTGGGCGGACTTCGTGCCCTACGTCGTGGAAAGCCGTTAGCGCGCCACGAACTGGGTCAGGATCGCCTGGACCTCGTAGATGTCGACGCCCTTGGTGAAAGTCTTCTCGATGGGGGTCGGGGTGCCGGAGATCCAGATCTTCAACTCGGCGTCCAGGTCGAAGGTGCCTGCCGTCTCCACCGCGAAGTGGGTGATGCTGCGGTAGGGGACCGAGTGGTACTCGACCTTCTTGCCGGTGATGCCCTGCTTGTCGATCAGGATCAGGCGGCGGTCGGTGAAGAGGATGGTGTCACGGATCAGCAGGAACGCGGCGTGGACCTGTTCGCCGTGGCCGAGGAGTCGGGCGTAGTCCTGCTGGGCCGACTGCGGGTCTACGGTGTGGGCGTTGCCGAACAGTGCCATCGTTCTCTCCCTCGTGTGCCGGTTGCCTTGAGTGTCTCTGTCGGACGTGGCGAACGTGGCGCGTTGGCCGGAAGTCGCTACCGACCGCGGCGGAACAGTTCCTCCGGGGTGTCCACCGTGATGGCGCGGTCGAGACAGCGGGTGAGGGTGTCAGGGTCCGTACACAGGTGGAGGGGGCGGAAGACCTCCTTGGGTGCCTCGATGTCACGCATCTCCAGGAGCCGCAGGACCGCTCCGGCCCACGCCGCCGTGTATCCGGCGGTGTACCCCCTGACCCATTCGTCGTCTTCGTGTTCGTCATCGGGCCGCTTGTCCACCTTGGCCCGGATGCGGGCCATGTCCTGGAGGGAGAGGGAGCCTTGTTGTCTCAGTTTCTCCAGCCCGGAACGGAAATCGCCGGCTACTTGATCCGGCGGAATGCCCAAGCCCATGGACGTCAGGGTGAACCGGAGTAAGTCGTGTAGTTCCGGTGTGGTGTCCGGATCGTCGATCATGATCGGTCCGCGGCGGGCCCCGCATCCTCGGCGAAGAGCTCGTCGACGCTCTCCACGTGGGGCGTCCGGTCCAGCCAGCGGTTGAGGAGGTCAAGGTCGGTGCAGCCGGCGATGAGGTCCCGGGCTTCCTGGGGGACGCGGACGCCCCGTGCTTCGAGGAAGCGGAGGATGGCCTTGGCTTCGCCTCTGGCCTCGCCCTCGAGGTAGGCCTTCTCCATCACCGTGCCCCGGCCGGGGAAGTAGTTGACGAACGTCACGATGTCCCTCCATTTGTCTCCGGCGGGGGTGTCCCCCAACGCCGAGTCGAGAAACTGAAAGAAGTAGCTGGCGGCGTTCCAGTCCATCCCTGCGAGGGCACGGCCCAGTGCGTCCAGTATGGCGTCGATGTGGGGGCTGTTGGCGTGAGCCAGAGCGGAGAACACGGCCATCGCCGGCTTCTCCGCCGCGGTCCTCGGATCGGTGATCACTGGGAGGTTGTCCGGTCCGACGACCAAGGGGTACGTCATCTGGGCGATCCAGCCACGCGTGCCGCAGGAGAAGGGACCGGTCGCCCACTTGGTCGTCGCCCGGTCGCGGCAGACGACGAGCAGGAGAACCGGCAGGCCGTACTTTGCCTGGAGATAGGAGATGTAGTACGGCCAGCTCGATTCCTTCTTGGCGTCCCTTCTCTCCTGCGCCTCTACGGCGAGCAGGAAGTCCTCCCCGTCGGACGGGCCGATGCGCAGCACGGTGTCGATGTGGCGCGCCAGGGGTCTGGCTTCCGTCACGTCGGTGCCGATCGCGTAGACGGCCGCTTTCTCGGGGAACGCGATGCCCAGTACCCCGAAGACCGGGGAAAGGATCTCAGGCCGCTCCTGGAAGATCCGGTGCAGGCCTTCATGGGCTGATGTGACCATGCGGGCTATGTAAGTGGGCAGAAGGCCGTATTTCCGGCGGACGGAAGGCGTTCACTCTTTCGAGGACGGGAGAAACGTTCGCGCCCTGCCCCCGGTGAGCACCGGGGGCAGGGCGCGTTGCCGTACGGGTCGCGGGTTACGCGGTCGGCTTCTCCTCCAGGCGCGGGAAGAGGACCGCGCCCTTGGTGACCGTCGTGCCGGCCGGGAGTCGGCCCCACTCGGCGGTCTCACCGATCTTCTGGTCGGCGAGGCCCCCGAGGGAGGCCTCGGCGCCGAGTGAGTCCCAGAGCTTCTGGGAGGTCTCCGGCATGACCGGGTTGAGCAGGACCGCGATGGCACGGAGGGACTCCGCCGCCGTGTAGAGGATGGTGGCCAGGCGGGCCTTGCCCTCGTCAGAGGTGTCCTTCGCGACCTTCCACGGTTCCTGCTCCGTGATGTAGCCGTTGACCTGCTTGACGAAGTCGAAGATCGCCAGGATGCCGCCCTGGAAGTCCAGGTCCTCGCCGATCTTCCGGTCGGCCTCCGCGGCCGCCTTCGCCAGGCCCTCGTGGATCGCCTTCTCCGCCTCGCCGTCGGCCGTCGACTCCGGCAGCTCGCCGCCGAAGTACTTGCCGACCATCGCCGCGACGCGGGACGCCAGGTTGCCGTAGTCGTTCGCCAGCTCGCTGGTGTAGCGGGCCGAGAAGTCCTCCCAGGAGAAGGAGCCGTCCTGGCCGAAGGCGATCGCGCGCAGGAAGTACCAGCGGTACGCGTCCACGCCGAAGTGCGAGGTCAGGTCCTGCGGCTTGATGCCGGTCAGGTTCGACTTCGACATCTTCTCGCCGCCGACCATCAGCCAGCCATTGGCCGCGATCTTGCCGGGGAGGGGCAGGCCCTGCGCCATCAGCATCGCCGGCCAGATCACCGCGTGGAAGCGGAGGATGTCCTTGCCCACCAGGTGGACGTCGGCGGGGAAGGTCTCCTCGAACTTCGCCTGGTTCTCGTTGTAGCCGACGGCCGTGGCGTAGTTCAGCAGCGCGTCGACCCACACGTAGATCACGTGCTTGCTGTCCCAGGGGACCGGGACGCCCCAGTCGAAGGTCGAGCGGGAGATGGAGAGGTCCTGAAGGCCCTGGCGGACGAAGTTCACGACCTCGTTGCGCGCGGACTCGGGCTGGATGAAGCCCGGGTTCGCCTCGTAGTGGGCGAGGAGCTTGTCGCCGTACTCGCTCAGCTTGAAGAAGTAGTTCTCCTCGCTGAGGATCTCGACCGGCTTCTTGTGGATCGGGCAGAGCTTCTGGCCCGCGTACTCGCCCTCGCCGTCGAGGAGCTCGCCGGGGAGCTTGTACTCCTCGCAGCCGACGCAGTACGGGCCCTCGTAGCCGCCCTTGTAGATCTCGCCCTTGTCGTACAGGTCCTGGACGAACTCCTGGACGCGGTCCGTGTGGCGCTTCTGCGTGGTGCGGATGAAGTCGTCGTTCGCGATCTCCAGGTGCTCCCAGAGAGGCTTCCACGCTTCGGTGACGAGTTTGTCGGCCCACTCCTGGGGGCTGACGCCGTTCGCCTCCGCGGTGCGCATGATCTTCTGACCGTGCTCGTCCGTGCCGGTGAGGTACCACACCTTCTCGCCGCGCTGGCGGTGCCAGCGGGAGAGCACGTCGCCTGCGACGGTCGTATAGGCGTGGCCCAGGTGAGGAGCGTCGTTTACGTAATAGATGGGGGTGGAGACGTAGTACGCCTTTCCACCCTGCTTCTCGGATCCAGTGGCCGCCATGGTCGAAATCCTACTGGTCCGTCGGAGATCGACTCACATCCGTTTCGGGGGGTGGACGGACGGCCGCGTTCTGTCCACCCCCCGGGGTGCTACGGGCGCCAGTTCGCCAGTACGCCCTCGTAGAGCTCCTTGTCCGTGAGCTCGCGAGGGGTTTCGCCGGCGAGGAAGTGGGACGTGTTGGGGGTCTTCAGCTTGCGGAGGTAGTCGAAGGCCTTGTTCTCCGGGTCACCGAAGGCGACGAAGGAGAAGAAGACGGTCGGGTGGGTTTCGGCGGCCTCGGTGAGGGCCTGGGTGGCGGGGGTCTTCGCGTCGGGGGCGCCGTCCGTCTGGAAGATCACCAGGGCCGGGGTGGCGGGCGTCGCGTGCTTCGTGTGGTGGGCGAGGACTGCTTCGACGGCTGCGTGGTAGCTGGTGCGGCCCATGCGGCCGAGGCCCGCGTGCAGGGTGTCGATCTTGTTCTCGTGGTCGGTGAGGGTGATCTCGCCGGTGCCGTCGAGTTCCGTGGAGAAGAAGACGACCGGGACGGTGGCCTCGGGGTCGAGGTGGGCGGCGAGGGCGAGGGTCTGCTCGGCCAGGGCCTGGGCGGAGCCGTCCTTGTAGTACGGGCGCATGGAGGCGGAGCGGTCGAGGACGAGGTAGACCTTGGCGCGGGTGCCGGTGAGGTTGTGCTTCTTGAGGGTGGTGGTGGCTGCCTTGTAGGCGGTGGTGAGGGTGGGGGCCTTGGTTTTGAGGGTGGTGAGGGGGAGGGCGGGGGTTGCGTCCTGGTCCGCCTCGCCTTCGGCTTCGGCGGAGTCGGTCCCACCCGCACCACCCGTGCTGCTTTCGTCGGCGGGTGCGGGTGCGGGTGCCGCTACCGCTGCGGGGGCGGGGGTCACGTCGGCCGTCGGCTTCGCTTTGGCCTCGGGCTCGTCCTTGGCCTCGGCCTTGGCGGCGGCCTTCGGCTTGGCTTCGCGCTTCGCCTCCGCGGCCTCGTCGGCTACGGGCTTCGCGTCCGGAGTCGGCTCGGGCTCCGTGTCGGCCGTCGGCTCCGCGTCGGGCTTCGGCTTTGCCTCGGCTGCCGGTTCCGGGGTCTCAGGCTGTGCCTGGGGCGACTCGGGGGCGGCTTCCGTCTTGCTGTCGGTTTGCGGTGTCTCCGCCGGTGCGGTGGCCTCGGCCTCGGGTGTGGCCTTGGCCTCCGGCTTTGCCGTGGGCTCCTCGGTCGTCGGGACCTCGGTGGCGGCTGGCTTGTCCGTTTCGGTCGCCTTTTCCGCCGACGTCGCCGTCTCTGCGGTCGCTGCCGTCTCCGTGGCCTCCGCCGTCTCCGCGGCCGAGGGCTCCGTCGTGCGCAGCCCGGCGGTGCGGGGTGCCGCTGCGCCCACCCGTGCCGCCCCAGCGGCACGACTGCCCGCAGCTGGGGACGTGGTCGGCTCCTCGGCGGCCGGCTCCGCAGCCTCCGCCACCGGCGGCTCAGCGACTGTGGACTCAGCGACCGGCGGCTCAGCGGCCGTGGACTCAGCGACCGGCTCGTCGGTCACCGGCGCCTCGGCCACGCGCTCCTCCGCAGCCGCGGGCTTCTCCTCGGCCACGCGCTCCTTCGCAGCCGCAGGCTCCTCCGCAGCCACACCCTTCTCCGCAGCCGCAGGCTCCTCCGCAGCCACACCCTTCTCCGCAGCCGCAGGCTTCTCCTCAGCCGACGGCTTCGGCTTCGGCTTCTCGGTCGGCGGTTCCTCGGTAGGCGCCGGCTCGCCTTCCGTCGGTCGCGCCGGCCTCGGGACCGCGACCTTGTCGAAGGCCGCCGACACGAGGTCGTGCTCGTCGTCTCGGGGTTCGGGGACGTTCGCCGTCGGGCTCGGTGTCGGTTCCGGGGAGGGGGACGGGACCTTCGGGGGTGCCGTGGGTGCTGCCGGTGTGTCGTCGGAGGTGGTCGGTTCCGTCGTCGGGGTCTGCGCCGCACCCTCCGCCTCGGCGGTTTGTGTCTTGCGGGACCGTCCGAACGCGTTCCGCAACCGAGTGAGAATGCCCATGTGCGCGCAACCCTTCGCGTGAGTTGAAGCCCGTCAATCCCTGGCCAGGACGGACACGTAAGGTTAGCGGCCCTCCTGGGCGATCTTGGGCAGGGTCGGGGATGCGGGGCCCGCCCTGTCAAGAGGGACATCCGGCCTGTGCGAGCGCCCGCCCCTCCCATTGTCCCAAACCCCGTACGGCTGCCCCGGGTTCACTCGTTGTTCATCAGGGCGCCCGGCCCTCGCGCACATGTGCCCCTACGGTCACGCTGAGACCAAGGGCATCCAAGGAGAGAGCAAAGTGCGCAAGCTGCTGCCGTTGATCGGAACGCCGTCCGGTTCCCACCCCGGCGGCCGGTCCGCCTTGACCTGTCGTTTCCGGTGTGGTGACGCCTGCTTCCACGAGGTGCCCAACACCAGCTCCAACGAGTACGTCGGTGACGTGATCGCCGGTGCGATCGGCCGCCGGTCGATGATGCGGGCCGCCGCCGTGGTGACCGTGGCCGCCGCCGGGGCGGGAGCCGTGGGGGTCGGGCAGGCTCCGTCCGCGGCTGCCGCCGGCCCCGCGGGCGCCGCTCCGGCAGCGGGCAGCGAACGGCGTAAAGCCAAGGGCGCCCGCGGGCTGCGCTTCGCGCCGGTCGCACCCAACACCACCGACGCCGTGACCGTGCCGGAGGGGTACGGGCAGAACGTCGTCATCCGCTGGGGCGAGCCCATCCTGCGCGGCGCGCCCTCCTTCGCCCCGGAGAAGCAGACCGCCAAGGCGCAGGCCGGGCAGTTCGGGTACAACTGTGACTTCCTCGCCCTGCTGCCGTTGCCCGGGGAGCGCAACCGGCAGCTGCTCGTCGCCAATCACGAGTACACCGACGAGATCCTGATGTTCCGGGGATACGACCCCGCCAACCCCACCCGTGAGCAGGTCGAGGTCGCCTGGGCCGCCCACGGGCTGTCCGCGGTCGTCGTCGAGGGCGACAAGCGCACCGGCAAGCTCACCGCCGTGCCCCGGCACACCCTCAACCGCCGCGTCACCGCCACCACCGAGTTCCGGCTCACCGGCCCCGTCGCCGGGTCGGACCTGGTGAAGACCTCCGCCGATCCGAGCGGGACCAAGGTGCTGGGCACCCTCAACAACTGCTCGGGCGGTACCACCCCGTGGGGCACGACCCTGCACGGCGAGGAGAACTTCAACCAGTACTTCGCCAACAGCGGCCGCGCCACCGACAAGCGGTACGGCATCGGCACCGGGGCCTCCGAGCGCAAGTGGGAGCGGTTCGACAAGCGCTTCGACGTCGCCAAGGAGCCGAACGAGGTGCACCGGTTCGGGTACGTCGTGGAGTTCGATCCGTACGACCCGGACTCGACCCCTCGTAAGCACACCGCGCTCGGGCGGTTCAAGCACGAGGCCGCGAACATCCGGATGACCGCCGACGGGCGTCCCGTCGTGTACACCGGCGACGACGAGCGGTTCGACTACTTCTACAAGTTCGTCAGCAGCAAGCGGATGAAGCACGGATCGTCGCGTGCCGTGCGTGAGCACAACCTGTCCCTGCTCGACGAGGGGACGCTGTACGTCGCCAAGGTCACCGGTGACTCCCCGGCGATCGAGATCGACGGCACCGGCAAGCTGCCCGCCGACGGCGAGTTCGACGGCAGCGGCGAGTGGATCCCGCTGGCCACCGCCACCGCGAAGGGCGCCGTCTCGCACGTGGACGGGATGAGCGCCGAGGAGGTGTTCGTCTTCACGCGGCTCGCCGGTGACAAGGTCGGGGCGACCAAGATGGACCGGCCCGAGGACATCGAGCCCAACCCGGTGACCGGCAAGGTGTACGTCGCCCTCACCAACAACACCAACCGTGGCGTCGGCTCCAACGCCAAGGCCGACGAGGCCAACCCGCGCAACGCCAACAAGCACGGTCACGTGCTCGAGCTCACCGAGCGCTGGAACCGGCCGGAGAGCACGAAGTTCGCCTGGACGCTCTTCCTCGTCGCCGGTGACCCGGAGGACCCCGCGACTTACTTCGCCGGGTTCCCGAAGGACTCCGTCAGCCAGATCTCCTGCCCGGACAACGTCGCCTTCGACCCCTACGGCAACCTGTGGATCTCCACCGACGGCGCCCAGCTCGGCTCGCACGACGGCCTGTTCGGTGTGGCGACCCGCGGTGAGCGGCGCGGTGAGCTGAAGCAGTTCCTGACCGTGCCGAAGGGGGCCGAGACCTGCGGCCCGATCATCCAGGACCGGCGCGTCCTCGTCGCTGTGCAGCATCCGGGCGAGGTCGACGGCGCGTCCGTGGAGAAGCCGGCCAGCACCTGGCCCGACGGGCCCGGGAAGTACGTCCGTCCGGCCGTCGTGGCCGTGTGGCGTGCCGACGGCGGCGACATCGGCGTCTGAGCGGCCCCGGGGGCAGCGGCGGATGAGGCCCGTGCAGTGAGCTGATGTCCGGTGGCGGCCCCGGCACGTCCTGCACCAACGCCAACCCGAACGCCACCGAGCGGGCCCGGGTGAACCAGCTGTGGGCCAACGGACTCGCGGCGGCGATGGACAAGGCGCTGGAGAAGTCCGGCCGTTAGGGCCCGGACCCCGAACGAGATGCGGCCGTCCTCCACACCGGAGGGCGGCCGCCTCGGTGTCAGCGGCGCTCGTGGAGCGTGAGGTCCGTGACGACCGCGCGGTGGTCGGTGCCGGCCACGTCCAGGACGCGGGCGCGGCTCGCGCCGAAGTCCTCCGACACCAGGACGTGGTCGATCTGCGCGCCGAACGTCGGAGCCGTGGAGGCCGGCCAGGTGGCCGTGCGGTCGGCGCCGTCCAGGCGGGACGCGTCGTACAGGCCGGTGTCGAGGATGCGGCGGAAGACGGCGTGGTCCTGGGAGGCGTTGAAGTCGCCGGCCAGTACGAGGGGGATGCCGCGGTCGGTGGCGGCCGCGTGGCGCAGGGCGCCCAGCTCGCGCTTCCAGAGGTCCACCTGGCCGGGCAGCGGGGGCATGGGGTGGGCCAGCTGGAGGCGTACGGGGTGGCCGTCGACGTCGGCGACCGCACCGGGCATGCCCATCGTGCCGGGGACGCCGGCCGTGGGCCGCAGGGGGAAGCGGCTGAGGATGACGGAGCCCTCGGAGCCGCCGCCCTCGACAGCCCGGCGGTGCGGATAGTCCTGCGAGAGGTCCGCCTTCAGCCGGGCGTCGCACGCGTAGTCGCATTCCTCCACGAAGACCACGTCCGGTTCCTCGCGGCGGACGGTGGCGACCAGGGACGCGGTGCCCTGCCCGAACTCCACGTTCGAGGTGAGGACGCGCAGTTCGGCGACCGGGCGGCCGACCGGGTCGCCGACCTTGCCGTACGGGTCGGTGTACCAGGCGAGCAGGCCGAGCAGGACGACTCCCCAGAGCATCCCGAGCCACCAGCGGGACAGCAGCGCGAGCAGCAGCGCCAGCGCGGTCGGCGCGAGCAGCCAGGGAAGGAAGGCGAGGAGCTGCGGGACCGGGGTGATGCCGTCGCTGTCGGCGGTCCGGAAGCCGACGACCACGCTCACCCCGATGAAGAGCAGGCCGGCGCACCAGGCGGCGAGGCGCCGTCCGGGACGACGGTGCTCCGGGCCGTCGTCGGTGGCGGCCCACTCGGCAGCAGCGGCGGTGTTCAAATCCCGGCCTCCCGTTCGCGAGGTGAGATGCCCGAATCCTCCCTCAACGGCGGATCTTCCTCAACGGTGGATCTCCCTCAAAGGCGGCTCCTGCCCCAAGGCGGCTCCTCCTCGACGGCGGATCTCCCTCAAAGACGGGGTGGGGCGGGAGAAGGTTGCCGTTCGTCGACGCGGGTCAGGAACTCGCCCAGTGCCTTGTCGAACACCTCGGGGCGTTCCAGGTTCGGCATGTGGGCCGCGCCCTCGACCACGAGCAACGCCGAGTCCGGGAGGGCCGTGTGCATGGCCCGGGCGTCGGAGACCGGCGTGAAGTCGTCGTCGGCTCCCACGACGACCAGGGCCGGGACGGATACGCGGGTCAGCAGGTCGCGGTAGTCGGGGCGCCGGGCGCGGGCGCGCAGGGCAGCGGCGGCGCCCTCGGGCGCGGTGGCCGTCATCATGCGGTGCACGTGGGCCTTGACCTCGGCGGGGGCGTACGGGGCGACCATCCGCTCCAGGACCTCGTCGGCGTAGCCGCGCATGCCCTCCCGCAGGAGGCGGTCCGCCATGGCGTCGCGGGTGCGGACGCCCTCGGGGGTCTCCGCCGCCGGGAAGGTGTCCGCGAGGACCAGGCCGCGGACCCGGTCGGGGAAGAGGCGGTAGCAGTCCATGACGATCTGGCCGCCCATCGACAGGCCCGCCAGGACGCAGGACTCCACCTCCAGCTCGTCCAGCAGGGCCTCGATGTCCCGGGCGAATCCGGAGAAGTCCGTGACGGCCGGGGTGGTCGGGGAGGCGCCGTAGCCGCGCAGGTCGGGGGCGATGACGCGGCGGGCCGTCGAGAACGTGTCGAGCTGCGGGGCCCACATCGTGCGGTCGAAGGGGTGGCCGTGCACGAGGACCAAGGGGACCGGAGGGACAAGCGGCTGCCCGTCGGTTACGGGGCCTTTGTCCTCGTATGCGAGGAAGGGTGCCATGTGAGGACCCTATGCCGCCCCAACTCCTCGGTGCAATAAGATCTTTGCTCTCGGTGCAATCCGAGAGGGCCGACGAGGGGAGCCTCATGGGGGACTACCGGCGCATCGCGGACCTGCTCGCCGACGACATCGCCGCCGGACGGCTCAGGCCCGGCCAACGCCTCCCGCCACAGCGGGCGTTCGCGCGGCGCCGGGGCATCGCCCCGTCGACGGCCGGGCGGGTGTACGCCGAGCTCGTACGACGTGGGCTGGTCGTCGGCGAGGTCGGGCGCGGCACCTTCGTACGGGCCGCTCCGGCGGGACCAGCGGGGCGGGCGCTGGCCGAGCCCGGCCCGGCCGACGCTCCCGTCAACCTGGAGCTCAACTACCCCCGCGCACCCGGTCAGGCGGAGCTCCTCGCGCCCGTCCTCGCCCCCCTGCTCCGTCCCGACGTGCTGGCCGAGGCCCTGCTGCCGGCCGCCGCCACCGGCACCGAGTCCGCCCGGGAGGCCGCGGTCGCCCTGCTCGCCACGCCCGGCTGGCGCCCCGACCCGGCCCGGCTGCTGTTCACCGGCAACGCCCGCCAGGCCATCGCCGCGGTCCTGGCCTCCCTGGTCCGGCCGGGCGGCCGGGTCGGCGTCGAGCAGCTGACGTATCCGCTGGTCAAGGAGATCGCGGCCCGGCTGGGCATCACTCTGGTGCCGCTGGCCGGTGACGCGGCCGGGCTGTTCCCGGAGGCCGTCGCGGCCGCGCACCGCACGGCCCCCCTGTCCGCCCTCTACGTCCAGCCGACGCTGCACAACCCGACGTCGCTGACGACGAGCGGGCCCCGGCTGCTCCAGCTCGCCCAGCTGGTCCACGACCTGAACCTGCCGGTCGTGGAGGACCGCATCTGGTCCTTCCTGCAGACCCCCGGGGACCCTCTCGCCGTGCACGCCCCCGCCCTCACGCACGTCGTCGACGGTCTCTCCAAGCGGGTCGCTCCAGGGCTGACCGTCGGGTTCCTCGTCGTGCCGCCGCACCGGGTCGGTGCCGTCGCCGATGCCGTGCGCTCGGGCGGGTGGAGCGCGGGGCGGTTCGCGCTGGAAGCGGCCGTGCGGTGGGCCGGGGAGGGAACCGTGGCGCGGCTGACGGAGGCCAAGCGCGCGGACGCGACGCGCAGGCAGCGGATCCTCGCCGAGGAACTCGCCGGTTTCGCCGTACGGTCCGACCCGCGCGCCTACTTCGCCTGGTGGGAGCTGCCCGCCCCGTGGCGCGCGGACACCTTCACGGCGGCCGCCGCGGCGCACGGCATCGCCGTCACACCCGGTCCCGCCTTCGCCGTCGCCCCCGGCCACACGCCCGACGCCGTCAGGCTCGGGCTCGCCTCGGCCCCGGAGCGCGATCTGCGGCGGGCGCTGCGGACGCTCGCGCACGTCGCCGCGCGGCGCGCCGGGGACCGTACCGGCCCGTGAGCCAGGAGCCGAGCGCCACCGCCAGACCGAGCGCCAGCAGCAGCCAGGACACCGTGCGCAGGGTCTCCGTCAGGGCGTCGTAGACCGCGCCCGCGGCCGGGCGGTGCAGGGCGTCGGGCAGGTCGGCGAGGGTGAGGCGGCGGCCGATCGCGACGGCGAGGACGAGCAGCCCGCCGCCCAGGGCCGTGCCGAGCCCCAGGGCGGTGACCGCCCGGCGCCGGCACGCGGCGACGGCGATCCCGGCGGCGGCGAGGACGGCGGCGGTGAGCGGCAGCCAGAAGGCGGCGGTGTCCAGCACGTGGTACCCCGTGCGCAGCCGGTCCACGTTCCCGGCGGGGAGCACCGGGACGCGGGTGTGCGTGACCGGGATGCGGTGGGCGAACGACACGTGGTCGTCGGTGAGTTGGCGTTTGACCCGGGCGACGACCGGGGCGAGGTCGACGGTCACCTCGGCCGCGCGCGCCTCGTCGTGGCGCAGCGCGCGCAGCACGGCCGCGTGCAGGGCCCGGTTCGCCGCGTCCCAGGCCGCGCGGAACGCCTCGGTCCGGGTGAACGACCGCACCGCGTCGTGCACGAACGGCCCGGCCGCGCCGCGCAGCGGACCGGTGTCGAGCTCGGGCCCGGCCGCCCGCATGATGCCGTCCGCGACGGCGTCCGCGACCGCCTGCCGCACATCCGGGTCGGCGGCGAGCGGCGCCATCGTACGGACGTAGCGGCCGGTGTCGGTCAGCCCGTGCGCCGCCCAGGAGGCGAGCGCCCCGAACGGCACGAGCAGGCACGCGAGGGCCAGCAGAACGGCCGACAGGGCGTTCCGCAGTCGTGGGGGCGCCTGCTCGGATACGGGCGCCCGGTCGCGCTCGGTCACCCCTCCAGGCAAGGCCGCTCCGGCCCGGCACGCGAGCGGCGTGACTGCATTCGGCCCCACATGTCGAGCCGAACGGGCGCCGAACGGGCGCCCCGCGTACCCGGCCGGCCCGGATCGGGATCAGGCGACGCGGCGGCCGGCCGCGTCCTCGTGCGTGTAGTAGCGGTAGAACATGATCACGAAGGCGCCCGCCCCGGCCACCAGGCCCAGCCACATGGACCACAGCACGGAGTAGCCGGACAGGCTGATGAGGAAGCCGGCCGCGCAGCCCGTGAAGGCGAACCAGAGCACCGCGTGCAGTTCGCGTCGCAGCCTCGGGCCGAAGTGCCACACGGCGCCGTACAGGACGGCGAACACCAGCGCGCTGAGGAAGCCGAGCAGCAGGTTCCAGCCCGTGATGGGCCCGCCGTAGCGCTGGATGGCCGCGGCCCAGTAGCCGTAGACCAGCCCCAGGACGACGGGGACCACGACCTTGGCGATCGCGTGGGTCCGCGCGCTGAAGACGTCGGGTGTGCGAGGCCGCGTGAGCTGTTCGGTCACGCCCTGTGAGGCGGGTGCCGCGTGCGCCATGAGAGTTCTCCTCTCTCCCTGCCCCTGCCTACCAGAGCACACCGCCGGGCAGGCGCTGGCAAGTCGGCGGGCGAATCCCCCTAAGGCGGACGTTTACGGTCCTGAGACCCCCCTTCGCAGCCGCAGCGGTTACGGTGCTGCCGTACGTGATCGACAGGGGGAGGGACGAGATGCCCGGAACCGTGCTGCTGCTGGCGGCCTCGCCGGTGGGCAAGGGGCGTCTGGTGGACGCCGCCTCCGTGCTGCCCGTCCTGGCCGCCGTCCCACCCTCCGTGCTGTCCGGCACGGACACCGCGAACGTCGTCGAACTCGCCGACCCGCTGGAACCGCAGGCCGTCCTCACCCGGCTGCGCGCCGCCGCCGCGGCACCCGGCCCGCTCACCGTGTTCGTCACGGGCCAGCTGGTGCTCGACCGCCGCCAGCGCCTGCCGCACCTCGCGCTGGCCCGCACCACCGCGTCCACCGCCCGCTACACGGCGTTCCCCTGGCACTGGTTCCGGGACGAACTGCGCCTCAGGCCGGCCGGGGCGACGACCCTCCTGCTCGACCTGCACGCGGACGCCGAGACCTGGGAGCTGCTGCGGAGCACACCCCTGGACTCGGGCCGCGGCAACGCCGTGCACGGCCGTATCGCGCCGCCGCCGTCCAGACGCGCGGTCGGGGCGCCCGCCTACATGAAGGCCGTCGCGACGATCCTGCGCAGCGGGGTCCGGCCGCCGGCGGAGCAGTTGCACCAGCAGGCGCTGACCCGGATCGCGGCGGAGAACGCGGGCGCGGACATCGTGATCAGCACACCGGGACCGTCGGCCGGTGACCCGCACGCCGCCATCACCGCCGCCGTCCAGTCCGGCCGTCACTCCGACGCCGACGCGCTCGCCGCCCGCAACGAGCAGGCGGCCGTCGCCGCCCACGGGCCCGCCTCGGAGGAGGCGCTGCACTGGGCCGAGGTCCGGGCGGATCTGGCGATGTTCGCCGGGGACGCGGCCCGCAGCTGCCACACCTGGCTGACGGTGGCCACCGTGCGGCTGAACGCCGGGCAGGCACCCGACGCGCCCGCCGTCGAGGCCGCCGTGGACCGGGCCCACCACCAGTGGGGCCAGGTCCGCGACACCGCCAGCGCCCGCGATCTGGGCGCCGCGCTCGCCGAGTTGCGGGGGCGGGTGCCCGGGCGGCGCGAGGGCGCGCTGGACCATGTGCAGCGCCAGTTGCGGCAGTTGCAGACGCAGGGCTGAGAACTCCCGCGCCCTGTGCGACGGGTGGGACAGGGGTGGGCAACCGCTCTCGCGGGTCATGTCACAGGTCTGCCGCCGGGCCTGACCCGGTGTCATGATGTCGGACATGACAGAGGGGGACCAAGTGGCTGTCTTAGGCGTACGCGTCCGGCTGGGCGCCGGCGCGACCGTGGACGACGTCAGAGCTCTGAAGACGTGGCTGGAGCGGGAAGAACCGCTGGAGAGACTGTGCTCCGAAGAGGTCCTGAGCATCGAGGAGCGGACCAGCACGGACGCCGCCAAGGGGCGGCTGGGGCCCGACCTCGAACTCGTCCTCAAAGTGCTCGGTGACGTCGTCACCATCGCGGCCCTGACCGAGTACACCGCACGCGCGGTGAAGACCTGGACGAACAACCGCCGCAGGCTCCAGGGCGGCGATCCCGATCCGCAGATCCGCCCGCTGGAACCCGACGGGGAGTAGGCCGTGGGCCGCTTCGACCCGCGTCGCAAGGTGAACCGGGCGCTGCTGGTCGGTGTGTCCGAGTACGACCACACGGCACCGGACCCGCAGGGCGTGGCCTGCCAGCTCCCCGCCGTGCGGCACAACCGGAGGGCACTCGAGGACGCGCTGAACGGTGGCGGTGTGTTCGGCGAGGGCGAGGTGAGGGCCCTGCCCTCGCCCACCCCGGACCAGTTCACGGGCGCGCTGCGCCGCGCCTGCCGGGAGACCAGGGGTCTGCTGCTGCTCTACTTCGCCGGGCACGCCGTCACCTCCACATCCGGCAACGAGCTGCACCTCCAGCTGCGCACGGCGAGGGTGCTCACCGGGAACGGGCTGCCCGGTTCGGTGAGTTTCACCCAGGTGCTGGGCGAGCTGGCCGACAGCCGTGCCGAGCAGGTGGTGGTGATCCTCGACTGCTGCTACGCGGGCAACGCCGCGGGAATCTGGCACCGCTTCGACGATCCGAAGCGGAAGAAGGACAAGATCCTGCTGCTGATGAGCGTGCAGCCGAACCGCTGCATCCTGGGCGGGGACGCCGACGAGGCCACGCCGTTCACCCGGGAGCTGGCGCGCGTCCTCGACCAGGGCGGGGAGGTGTCGCTGTCCGAGCTGTACGCCGCGGTGAAGAAGCGGATGGCCGAGGCGAGGTACAAGGCGGAGGACGACGACCCGCAGCGGCCCCAGGCGCTGGCACCCCCGTGGGACCCGGACGCGGACGTGCTGCTGGCGGCGGGACCGGTGCCGCCGCCCCCGCCGCCGCCCCCGGCCGGCCTCTCCTGGCTCCGGCGTCTGCTCGCCCGCGCCCGGACCGCCGTCGGTGGCCTGTTCGGCCGCACCGTCCTGGCGCTGCTGCTGGCGTTCCTCGCCATCGGCACCGCCGGCTACGTGATCCTGGAGTGGACCGGGAACTCCGGCCCCTGCCGCCCGGTGGAGCTGCGGGTCCTCACCGACCCGGATCTGGAGCCGGCGATGCGGGCGGCGGCGGACGCCTACCTCGCCTCCGGTGACAACACCGCCGAGGACGGCTGCCGGCGCAGCGGCATCACCGTCTACAGCGCGGGCGCCGCCGGCGTGGTGACCGCGCTGGGCGGGCGCACCGACCCCTGGCAGCGGCCGCGCGAGGACGACAACCCGCAGCGGGACATCGGCCCGCAGCCGGACGTGTGGATCCCCGCCACCCGCGCGGACGCCCGCCGGGCCGGCGCCCTCCAGGGGGACCACGACCGGGTCTTCGCCCGGCTGGAGGCGGACTCCGCGCCGCTCGCCTACTCGCCGGTCGTGCTGGCCGTCCCCCCTGGCCTCGCCGACTCCGGCGCGTCCGGGGGGCGGTCGCTGTCGGAGCTCGTCGACGCCCTGGAGGCCGTCGACCCGAAGGCCCAGGTGCGGCGCCCCGACCCGGGGTTCACCGGCGCGGCACTGCTGGCGACGGTGGGCCTGTACGGCGGCGGGGCCGACGCGCGCAGCGCCGAGCGGGGCATCTCCCGGCCGGTCCGGCCCGACTCCTCGGCGCTCCGGCTGCTGTGCACGCTGCCCGACGACAACGCCGTGGACGACCACAGCGCGGCCCTGGTCCCCGAGTTCCTGCTCAGGAGCGGCATCGGCTGCCATCCGGCCACGCGCGCCCCGCGCACCGCCGTCTACCCCGACGACGTCCCCGGCCTGGAACCGACGTTCGTCCGGGTGCGCTGGGAGGACGGCGACCGGGACGAGAAGGCGCGGGACGAGGAGGTGAACCGGTTCCGTGACTGGCTGACCGGCGAGGACGGCCGGGCGGTCCTCGGCGGGCAGGGGTTCCGGTCCGCGACGGCGCAACGCGGTCTGCTCGACCCCAAGTCGGCCCGCTGGGGGATGACCGAGTCGGTCGCCGCCACGGACCCCGCCGACCCGGCGGAGATGGACTCGGCACTGGAGCGGTACGGCAACGCGCACGGACCCGGCCGGGTCCTGTACCTCCTCGACAGCTCCGGCTCGATGGCCGGCCTGTGGGACGGATCCAGCGGCGGCCCCGGCATCCTGAAGCAGACCCTGACCGGGCTCGGCGGGGAGGACGAGTACGGGGTGTGGGCGGTGCACGGCCTGGGAGACGGCGGCGGTACGCACACCGAACTGCTCGGCTTCGGCACGCACGCCCGCAAGGACGCCGAGCGTGCCCTCGACACCGCGAAGGTCCGGGACGCGGAGGCCGATCCACCCGCCGCGCTGCTCGACGCCCTGGACTTCATGCGGGAGCGCGGCGGCGACGACGAGCGGCCGCAGCTGATCGTGTACCTGACCGACGGCGAGGACGACGACCGCCTGAGCGGGGACCGCCGGCAGCAGGTGGCCGACCGGGCCCGGGCCTCGGGCGTGCCCGTCGCCATGGTCACCCTGAAGAGCGGGGCCTGTGACCGTGACCGCCCCGCCACGCAGATCGCGGAGGCCGGCCGGGGCCGCTGCCTCGACCCCGGGGACGACCTCGTGCCCGACCTGCGCGACGAGGTGGCCCACACCGGAACGGGGGAGGAACGATGACCCGCCGCCTGCCGGCCTTCGTGCCGGCGCTGCTGTCCCTGCTGGCGCTCGCCGCCTGCTCCGGTGGTGAGGTGCGGCAGCCGCCGCCGGGCGCCGACACCTCGTCCCGGATCGTGGTGGCCAGCGGACAGGACGTCACCGGCAAGAACGGCATCCGCCAGCAGCTCATCGACGCCTGGAACGAGCGGGAGGGCAAGCAGGGCTACCGGGCCCGTCTGGTGGAACTCCCCGGCTCGGCCGACCAGCAGCGCAGCCAGCTGCTCGGCGCCCTCCAGTCCGGCAGCGCCGACTACGACGTGGTGAACCTGGACGTGACCTGGATCCCGGAGTTCGCCGACGCCGGCCTGATCCGCCCGCTGACCGACACGGCGGTCACCTCGCCCGGGGACCTCATCCCGTCGGTGGACAGCACGTCGTACTGGGACGGCGAGCGGTACGCGGTCCCGTTCAACAGCGACGCGGGCCTGCTGTACTACCGCAAGGACCACCTGCTCAAGGCCGGTGCCTCCCGGACCGACCTCAGCGAGGGGCTCACCTGGGACGAGCTGCGGGAACTGTTCGACGCCGTGGACCGCGCCCACCTCGACGGCCAGGAGGCGGGCTGGACCACCCAGCTCGCCGCGTACGAGGGCCGCACCGTCAACGCGATCGAGGCGTTCGCCTCTGCCGTACCCGACTTCCGCCTGACCGACGACGACGGCGAATACGCCGCGACGCGGGAGCAGTTGACGGCGGGCGTGACGGAACTGCGCGCGCGCACCGCGGGGTCGTACACCCTCGACGAGGCCCTGGAGTCGCGGGAGGCCGAGTCGCTCAGCGCGTTCGCGGAGGGCCGCACCACCTTCCTGCGGCACTGGCCGTACGTCTACCCGGCCCTGTACGAGACCTTCAAGGACCATCTCGGTGTGGCCCGGCTGCCCGGCAAGGCCGTGCTCGGCGGGCAGAACCTGGCCGTCACCTCCTCCGCCTCCGGGCAGCGGGCCGCCAAGGCGTCCGAACTGATCGCGTTCCTCACCGACCCGGACAGCGAACGCTGCCTGCTGCGCGCCGGGTTCGCCGCGACCCGGACCTCCGCCTACCAGGAGCCCGGGTCCGCGCCCGCGTGCCGGCACGCTCCTGCCTACGCGGAGACGCCCTCGGCGTCCCCGACCGGCGAGAGCACGCTCCGTACGCCGCCCGACCGGTTCCCCGACGGCACCAGCTACTCCCGCGACATCCTGCTCCCGGCCCTGCGCGAGGCCGCGCACCGCCCCCGCACTCCCCGGTACGGCGCGGTGACCCACACCCTCATCACCGAACTGGACGCCCTGTACGGGCCGCCGAGCGGGCCGGGCGGCAGCCGGCCGGGCGACGCGGAGGTCGCGAAAAGTCTTGACGAGGCTTTGAACAGGGTTTTGCCAGGTTGAATTCCCTCCTCGTGATGTTCACAGTTCCTCCATTGCGTACGTATGTCGCCGTGGGTAGCCTCAATTTCGCACTGACCATGCACTGACCATGCAATTAGGAAAACGGGGATGGACTTCGTGAGCATACGAAGCAAGGGGATTTCTGCTGTCATCACCTTCGCCATGACCGGCGCGCTGTGCGGCGTCGGGGCGCAGGCGGCGAGCGCGGCTCCGGCCCAGCCGGAGGTGCGCGCCGGAGCGGACGAGATCTGCGCGGTCCTGGGGATCGGCAGCGGCGCGGCGGGCCTCAGCAAGGCCCTGGCCAAGGGCGCCTCGTGGGTCGGCATCGGCGCCAGCATCGGGTGCTACGCCTACACGAAGGCCAAGGAGGCCACGCCCGCCGAGAAGCGCGCCGCCATGATCAAGTCCTACGAGAAGTACCAGGCCATGAGCGACATCAAGAAGCTCGACGCACTCGGCTACTACTGTCGGAAGAAGGAGAGCGGCGGTGGCGGTGGCACCGATGTCGCGCCCGTCGGCAACCCGACGGTCATGGTCGGCTGGCGCGACATCAAGATGAAGGGCGTGACGTACAAGTGCACGGCCAACAGGGACTGACCGGCCGCCGCGGACCGGGGTACGGAGAACGTCTTCTGTTCTCCGTGGCGCTGGTCGTGGTGAGCCTGCTGTGGATCACGCAGGACATGGCGACGTGGGCGACCGCGATATGCGGCGTCGGTGCGGCCGTAGGCGCGCTGGGCGTTTTCTATTTCGGCTGGCGTTATCTTCGCGCCCGCGGGAATTCACGCTGACTGAATTCTTCGGTCGCTTCTTTTCGGCGCGTATTCCACGCCCGTCCGGCCGCCGCGGCATCGACACCGCGGCGCGCCGGTCGGGCGTGTGCCGTTCCTGCGTCAGCGCGTGAAGACGAAGTACTTCCACGACCCGTAGGTCGTCGTGTTCACGTTGTCGCCCGACGTCGGGTCGATGTACGACGAGCGGATGCGGAAACGCGGACCGATCGGCGGCGTGTCGTCGAGCGCCACCGTGTCCTTGCCGTAGCGGTCGAGGGCGAAGTACTCCGTGGCCGTGGTGTGCCACGCGCCGTCGGTGTAACGCTGGACCTGGAGCTGGTACTTGCGGCCCGGGTACATCGACATCGTCGTGTTCAGGACCGGGTCCTTGGACTGGTGGAAGTAGGCGTACTTCTGGTTCCAGGCGGTCGCCGTCTTGTAGGCGCCGCTCAGCGACGTCGAGACCTTGACCTTGGTGTAGACCGAGTTGGTGACCGACTTCGCGGCGTACCGAGTGTCGCCCGTGAACTTCGCGGTGACCTTCGCGTCCCGGGTCAGGTGGACCGTCGCCGACAGATTGCCGTCCGCGTTCACCGTGCCCTTCTTGACCAGCGCGTTCGGCTTGTCGGAGCCGTACGGGTCGGCCCAGATCTCGACGGTGCGGTTCTTGTACGTTGTGCCGAGGTGCGCGGTGAAGGTGACGTCGGAGCCGTAGTCGTACACCTTGCCGTTGTTGTTCAGCGTCAGCGCGGTCGTGGTCTTCGCGACGGTGAGCGCGTGGGTGGCGGTGGCGCCCGCGTGGTCACCGTCGCCCGCGTACGTCACCGTGTAGGTCACCTTGCCGCCGGCCGGCGGGGTGTCCGTGAAGGAGTACGAGCCGTCGGCGGCGACCGTGGCCGTGCCGAGGGCCTTGCCGGACGGGGACTCGTCGTCGGTACGGGTGACGGAGACCTTCGTGCCCGCCGGGAACGCCGTCGACGAGGAGAGCGCGCCCGTGAGCGTGAGGGGCTTGGCACGGGTGGCCGAGGCGGCGGCGTTCACCGTGAGGGTGGTGGACGCCTTCGTCGGAGCGTCGAGAACGCGCAGCGAGTAGACGTCGCTGTCGTTCTGCGATATCGCGAACAGCCTGCTCTCGTCCGGTGCCCAGGCGAGGCCCGCCGGAGCGAGGGTGTCGGCGCCGCTGCTGTTGCCGGTGTTGGGGAAGTCGTACTGTCTCAGCGGCATGGAGACGCCCGGCTTGAAGACGTGCACGTCCGGGTCGTACCAGGAGAACGTGCCTGCCGCGACGTCGCCGTTCGGGGCGATGTCCACCGCGTTCGGGTACGTGTTGGTGACGTACTTGCCGTCGGCGGACAGGTCCGGGAGCTTGTACACCGCCTGGTAGTACGGGGCTCCGCTGGCCGTGACGACGTCCTTGCCGTCCGGCGTGACCGCGAGGTCCCGGAGGTTGCCGCCGCCGGTGCTGCCCGGGTCGAAGGCGTAGGCCGTACGGCTCGCCGTGCCGGAGGAGACGTCGTACACGGCGAGTACGACCGGGCTCTGGCCCGGCGCGCCCGCCACCAGCGTGCCCGCCGCGCCCGGGGAGGCGTCCAGGATCGGGGCCTCGTAGAAGGTGCGGCCGGTGTCCTGGTTCAGGGTGAGGCCCGGGTCGGCGGCGCTCGGGTCGAGCGAGCCGATGTTGCCGTTGCCGGAGGCGCCGTAGCTGAACCAGAGCTTGCCGCCGGCGAGGGCCACGTACGCGGGGCCGGCGCCCGCGCCCGTGGAGAAGCGGCGCGACTCCGTCGCGGTCGCCGTGTCGATCGCGACGACCGCGTCGGCGTCGTGCACGGCCGCGTACAGCGTGCCCGAGTCGGGCGACAGCTCCAGGCCATGCACTCCGGGCAGCGAGCCCACGGTGGAGACGACCTTGCCCGCGTAGTCGGTGACGACGACCTGCCCGGCCGTCGGGTCGCTGATGAAGACGCGCTGGTGGACCCCGTCGACGACCATGTCACCGGTCGACTTCAGGGGCAGGAGCGCGCTGGAGTCGGCCGCCGCCGGCCCGGCGCCCGCCGCGACGAGCGTGACCGAGCTGAAGAGGACCGCGAGCGCTGTCGCGGCCGTGAGAGTGCGTCTGCGCACGGTTGGTTCGAACCCCCCGGAACGAAAAGAAGTGATCAACCTGCGCAGGTTAAGGCACACCACTGACACAGAGGTGAAACGGGGAGTAAGACACCGGTGTGAACGAGCCGGGCCGTTCGCTCAGCGGGAGTTCGCGACGGTCTGCCGGTCCTGCTGCGGCTCCTCGGCTCTGGCCGGGCCCGCGTTCGCCGCCAGCAGCAGGGTCGCGACGGCGACGACGGCGGCGGTGAAGCCTCTGGCGTACCGCTCGGCGGTGCGTGTGCGTTCGAGCACGGCGACCTCGCAACTGGGGGCGGCGAATACGGCGGCAAGTATTAAGCGAGTTCAACAATCCGGCTTAACCCTCCGTTTAACCTAGGGGCTGTTCAGGGCGAACGGCAAGAGGGGCAGGGGGAGTCGGCGTGGGGGAGCGTGACGATCCGGGGGTCATCGGGCGACGGGTGCAGCGGTTGCGTGTCGAACGGGGACTGACGCAACGGCAGTTGGCGGAACCTGTGTACACACCGGCCTACATCTCCACCCTGGAGTCGGGCCGGGTGCGCCCCTCCGACGACGCCCTGCGGCATCTCGCCGGCCGGCTCGGCGTGGCCTTCGACGAGCTCGCCACCGGGCGGTCGGCCCGGCTCGTCACCGAGCTGCGGCTGCGGCTGACCGAGGCCCAGCGCACCCTGGCCGTCGGCGAGACCGAGGCGGCGGCGGAGCAGTACGCCGCGCTCCTCGACGAGGCCGAAACGCACGGGCTGACCGCGGAACAGGCCGCCGCGCTGCTCGGGCTCGGCGAGTGCGCCCTGGAGACGGGCGAGCTCGTGACCGGCCGGCAGTACTTCGAACGGGCCGAGTCCTGCCTGGCCGGCGCCCCCCTGCCCACCCGCGTCCCGGCCCTGCGCGGGCGGGCCGTCGCGCACTACCTCGCCGGTGAGCTCCGGTACGCCGTCTACCTGCTGGAGTCCACCCTCGACGAGCTGAACCGGGGTGGCCTGCACGACCCCGACGCCCTGCTGCTGCTCTACGCCAGCGCCATCGGGCCGTACATGGACATGGGCGCGCACGCCCGTGCCGCCCAGGCCGCCGAGTTCGCCCTCGCGCTCGCCCCGCAGTCCGGCGACCCCGCCCTGGTCGCGCGCATGCACCGCTCGGTGGCCCGCACCCTGGTCGCCGAGGGCCGCCTCGCCGAGGCCGACGCGTCACTGGCCAAGGCCGCCGAGCTGTACCGCGGCCTGCAGATCCGCACCGAACTCGCCAACTGCCACTGGATGCGCGGCTACGTCTACGCCCAGGACGGCCAACTGGAGCGGGCCGAGGCGGAGTTGCGGGAGGCCCTCGGCATGCTGTCGGCCAAGCGCGCCGCCCTCTACAGCAGCCAGGTCGCCGTCGAGCTGGCCGACGTGCTGCACCGGCGGGGCAAGTCCGACGAGGCGTCGGCCCTGCTGCACGGGGTGCTCGACGACCTGTCCTCCGAGCGCGGTGCCGTCCACTCCGCAGCCGCGCACCGGCTGCTCGGCATCATCGCCGAGGACGCCCGCCGGACCGAGGAGGCCGAGGAGCACTACGTGCGTGCCCTGAGCCTGCTGGAGCGGGCGGGCGCGGCCGGTGACCTGGCCGACCTGTGCCGGCTGCTGGGCGACCTGCTGCGCCGCACCGGGCGGGTGGAGGCGGCCCTGGACGCCTACCGGACCGGCCTCGGCCACCGCACGGCTCCCGGCACGACCACCTTGGGGCCCGCCCCCGCACAGCCTCCGCTCTGACCGCTCCCTCCTCCTCCTCGGTCACCGCCCCGCGGCGGCGGACCCGGGGACGGGTTTCGCCTCACCGGCGGCGGGTAGTCGGCCACGGATCCGGGCGAAGCGGGCGAAGGAGGCGGTGGTCGTGCGGCCCACGGATGACCCGCGAGGCCCCTTCGGGGGCGACCCGGATCCCCGCCGCGGGGGCCCTGAGCGGGATCCGGACGGGTTCGGTGCCGCCGATGTGATCGCCAGGGAAGTGCGGGGCTCCGCGCCCGGCGAAGTGCCCGGGCGGCTCTGCGAGGTCGCCGTCGAACTGCTGCCGGTGAGCGGCGCGAGCGTGTCGCTGCGCAGCGACGGCATGCCCGTCCAGCTGAGCGCGAGCAACGCGCGGGCCGCGCACCTGGCGCAGATCCAGGCCACGCTGGGCGACGGCCCCTGCCAGAGCGCGCTGGAGGACGGGGCGCCGGTGCTCGCCTGCGACCTGACGGACGCCCGCGACGCCGGCCGCTGGCCCGTCTTCGCCGAGGAGGCCACGGCCGCCGGGGTGCGGGCGGTGTACGCGCTGCCGCTGGGCAGCGACGGACTGTGCGTGGGCACCCTCGACCTGTACCGCGACAGCCCCGGCGGCCTCACCGAGAACCAGTTGCACGTGGCCCGTCTGGTGGCCGGTGTCATGACGGGGGCCCTGATGTCGCTGCCGCGCGGTGACGAGGTGGAGTCGCCCGACGGGGAGGCCTGGCTGAGCGGGCTGGCCGCCGACCAGGACGAGGTCTACCAGGCCGTCGGCATGATCATGGCGCAGCTCGGCGTCGGCGCCGACGACGCGCTGGCGCGGCTGCGGGGGGACGCCTTCGCACGCGGGTGCACGGCCCTCGAGGTGGCACACGAGGTGATCACCCACCGGAGGCGCTTCGAGCGGGAGTAGCGGCCGCTCAGATCTGCGCCCGCCCCTGCTTCCTGATCTCGGTGAGGCGCTCCGCCCCGACCCGCACCGCGTGCTGTGTGACCTCCGCGTACACCTCGTCGAGGCCGGCGTTGGTGAGGGTGATCGCCTCCGCGCCGACGCGTACGGCGGCGACGTCGAGGGTGAGGTACGTCAGCTCCCCCTTCTCGGTCTCGCCGGCCATGGTGATCCGCAGCGCCTGGCGGGCGTCCCCGACGGGCGGCAGCGGCATGTCGGTGACCTCGACGCCCTGGGCCCGGCCGCGGGTGGTCGCGGCCGTGAACTGGCCGCACCTGCGCGGCAGCGACTTCAGCCAGGCCAGGGTGCGGTCGACGTCCGCCGGGGGGTAGGGGGCGATCTCGTAGCGCAGCTGGGTGTCGGTGCCGGCGGCGTCGAGCGCGGACGTCGCGCGCGGGCCGGCCGGGGCGCCGAAGAACTCCTCCGTGTAGAGGGCGTCGAGCAGCCGCTGGCAGTCGGGGCGCTCCGTGGTCCCCTTGAGCAGCCCGTCCCGCCAGGTCTTGGCACCTCGCGTCGGCACCCACGGCTCCCCCAGATCGGCCTCGGTGACCAGCGCCGCCTGGGCCTGAAGCTGGGTGAGTCCGGCCCCGGAGCCGGGGGGCCGCTCACCGGCGGGCGCCGCGGCGGTGGCGGAGGCGGAGAACCACCGGGGCCGCGCCCCGTCCTGGACGGAACAGGCGGCCGTGGACAACAGGGCGGTCATGGACAGCCCGGAGGCCAGGAGGGCACGGGCGGTGGCCGGGGGACGATTCATCTGGGGTGCCTCCTGAGGGGGGCGGGCCCGGTGGGAGCGGGCACTCCAAGATCGGTACGTGCTCTTACGGCACCACCACGACGGGCGGCACACCAGTGCGACGGGCTGTTCGGGTGAGGCGGGGGCGGGCAGCGCGAGCACGGCGGGAAAACCCGTCGCCCCGCACGCGGCACCCCTGTTACGGTCACGCCCATGCAGCGCGCCCAGCCGTTCCCGTCCCTCACGACGACGCCGGAGAGTGTCCCGGCGCGCTGACAGCTGATGTCCGAAGCCCCGGGGCGAGTGCCCCGGGGCTTCGTCGCGTGGTGCTCGCCTCCGAGCCGTGAACCGTGAACCGTGAACCGTGAATCCGGAGGAGCCCACCATGACCACCCCGCCCGACCACCGCAGGCTCGGCCGTGAACTCGACCTCTTCGACACCGATCCGCTGATGGGCGCGGGACTGCCGTACTGGCTGCCCGACGGCGCGATCGTGCGGCACACCCTGGAGGAATACGTCCGGGAGGCGGAACGGCGGGCCGGCTACCGGCACGTGTACTCGCCCGTCCTCGGCAAACGCGAGCTGTACGAGATCTCCGGGCACTGGGACCACTACAGCGAGGACATGTTCCCTCCGATGGAACTGGGCGCCGAACAGGTCCTGCTGCGCCCGAGCCTCTGTCCCCACCACGCCCTGATCTACCGTGCCCGCTCCCACAGCTACCGCGAACTACCCCTCCGCATGGCCGAGTTGGGCGGTATGTACCGCTCGGAGCTGTCGGGCGTGCTCGGTGGTCTGACCCGGGTGCGGGCCATCACCCTCAACGACGCGCACATCTTCTGCACCCTGGAACAGGCCGTGGAGGAGGCGCGTTCCGCGCTGGAGCTGATCGGCCGCGCCTACGCGGACCTGGGCATCCGCCCGGCCCGCTACCGGCTGTCCCTCCCCGGAGAGGGCGGCAAGTACGTGGCCGACCCGGAGCTGTGGCGGCGGGCCACCGCCCTCCTCCGGGAGGTCCTGGACGGCTCCGGCATCCGCTACGAGGCCGCCGAGGGCGAGGCGGCCTTCTACGGCCCGAAGATCGACGTGCAGATCGCCGACCCGGCGGGCCGGGAGGCCACCCTGTCCACCGTGCAGATCGACTTCCACCAGCCCGAACGCTTCGACCTGCACTACATCGGCCCGGACGGGGCGAAACACCGCCCGGTCATGGTGCACCGCAGCGTCATCGGCAGTGTGGAACGCGCGGTCGCGCACCTCGTCGAGTCCCACGGCGGCGCCTTCCCGCCGTGGCTGGCCCCGGTGCAGCTGGCGATCCTGCCGGTGGCGGACGAGCAGGCGGAGCACGCCCACGACCTGGCCCGCCGCGCCCGGGACCTGGGCCTGCGCGCGGAGGTCGCGGACCCGGCGGAGGGCACCCTCGCCGCCCGGATCCGCGCGGCCCGGCTGGTGCCGTACCAGGCGGTGATCGGCGCGCGTGAGGCCGCCGCCGGCCTCGTGGCGGTGCGGCTGCGGGACGGGCACCGGCCGGATCCCCTCCCCGCCGCCGAGCTGTTGCGGCGTGTCGGGGACCGGGTGGCGGCTCGCGGCACCGGCCTGTGGGACCAGCCGTAGGGGGCGCTCAGAACGCCCAGCGCGTGTGGCTGTAGATCCCGTTGTCCCGCCCGAAGCCGTACGCCGTGCCCGGGGTCACCCCGAACACCACCACGTCGCCCCGGCGGCACGCGTCGCCGATGCCGTGGAACGTGCCCTCGGGGGAGGTGATGTGCGGCCCGTACTTGGTCTCGTACGCCGTGATCACCTCCTCCAGCAGGGAACGGTCGGCGACCGGCTCGGCCCTGCCCTCGACCACGAGGTCCAGGCCCTCGGTCAGGGAGTTCGCACCGGTGGTCAGCGCGCAGTGCGCGTGACGGGCGAGGTTCTTCGCCTTCTGCTCCTCCCGGCCGGTGGAGAAGTACAGCACCCCGTCGTGCCAGGCGGCGATGCAGGGCGTGACGTGCAGCCTGCCGTCGGGCCGCACCGTGGACACCCAGAAGATCTCGGCGGTGGCCAGCCGGCGCTGGGCCTCGGCCCACTCGGTGGCGGTGACGTCCGCGGCGCCCGGGCGGGGGTTGAGTGCGGAGCTGTATCGGGAGTCGAGTTCGGTGGCGGGTTGTTTCGCGGTTCCTTGTGCCGGCATGGCGGGGCTCCTTGTCTCCGTGTGTGTCGGTCCGTGTGTCAGTCCGTCCTCCAGGGCCGGAGCTTGTCGGGGTTGAGTACGGCCCAGATGCGCTGGATCCGGTCGCCCGCGATGTCGAACGCCAGCACCGACACGGTGACGCCGTCCAGCTCGGCGACCAGGCCGGGCCGGCCGTTGACCTCGCGTTCGAGGAGCGTGACGCCGGGCAGCGCCCGGGCCCGGTCGGCGAGGAAGCGGGCGATCGGCTCGGCGCCCTCGACCGGGTGAAGTGCGGCGGGGACGAGTCCGCCGCCGTCGCCGGTCGCCGTGGCGTCGGGGGCCAGCAGGCCGACGAGGCCGTCGATGTCCTTGGCCTCCCAGGCCTGCCGGAAGGCCCGGACGAGACCGGCGCTGCCCGCCGCCGGGGCCGGTGCGGGCGGTGCCGTACGGATGCGGCGGCGGGCCGAGGACGCCAGCTGGCGGCAGGCGGCCGGGGTGCGGCCCACGATCTCGGCGACTTCGGCGAAGGAGTACCGGAACACGTCGTGCAGGACGAAGGCGACCCGCTCGGCGGGGGTCATCGACTCGAGCACGACGAGGAAGGCCATGGTGAGCGACTCGTCGAGGGTGACGCGGTCGGCGGGATCGGCCGCCTCTGCCGCGGTGTCGTCCCACCGCCCGCCGATCCACTCAGGGCCGCCGGGCAGCGGCTCCGGGACCCATTCGCCCACGTACCGCTCCCGCCGGGCCCGGGCCGAGCCGAGCAGGTCGAGGCAGATACGGCCGGCGACGGTCGTCAGCCAGCCGCCGGGCGACTCGATCTCGGCCCGCTGCCGCGGGGACAGGGCGTACCAGCGGGCGTACGTCTCCTGCACGACGTCCTCGGCCTCGGCCAGCGAGCCGAGCAGCCGGTACGCGAGGCCGGTCAGCTGCCGCCGCTCGCGCGTGATCGCGCCCAGCTCGTCTTCCGGCTCGGTCGGTGTGGTCATGGTGCGGATGGCTCCCTCGGTCGCTCGGGTCCTCACCCGTCCGACGAAACAGTGCCCCGGAGTGTCAGGGCGGCGCCCCTCACCTCACATTCGAGGGGGCTGTGTCGTCGTACCGCTGAGACCGACATCGGGTTCTGCATCCCCTTCCAGGAGACACCACCATGACCACCACGACCACTCTCGGCGAACTGACCGGCGACTACGTCCTCGACACCGCCCGTACGCGGATCGGCTTCACCGCGCGGGCCGCGATGATCAGCAAGGTCCATGGGCTGTTCGAGACGTTCGAGGGCAGCGCGCGTCTGGACGGCGGCAGCCCCTCGCAGTCGAGCGTCCGCCTCACGGTCCGGGCACGGAGCGTCCAGACCCGCAACGAAAAGCGCGACGACCATCTGCGCGGCGGCGACTTCCTGGACGCGGACGCCCACCCGGCCCTCACCTTCACCTCGACCCGCGTGGAGCAGGTCGGCGCCACCGGCTTCAAGGTCACCGGTGATCTGACCGTCCGCGGTGTGACCAGGCCGGTCACCGTGGACTTCGAGCTGGCCGGCGCCGGGGACGAGCGGGGCGGCTTCCGGGTCGGCTTCACGGGCAGTACGACCATCGACCGCCTGGACTGGGGCGTCAGCGGGGCCCGGGGCATGGTGGGCCGGAAGGTGACGCTGGAGTTCGACGTCACCGCGATACGCCGGCCCTGACCCGGAGGCGGACCAGGTCGTAGGGTCGCAGGCACCAGGATCGTACGACCAGTGGAAGGAGCCTCGCCGTGACGGACGGTCAGCGCATCCCGGTGATCATCGACTGTGACACCGGCGTCGACGACGCCCTCGCCCTGCTGTTCGCCGTGCGGCACCCGGCACTCGACGTGCGCGCGATCACCTGCGTCGCCGGGAACACGGACGTGGACGGCGTCGTCCGCAACACCCTGACCGTGCTGGAGGTGGCCGGGGCCGGGGACATTCCCGTGGCCCGGGGCGCCGAGCGGCCGCTGATCGAACCCGTGCGGACGGCCCGGCACGTGCACGGGCAGGACGGCATGGGGGACCTGGGGCTGCCCGCGCCGACCCGGGTGCCGGTCGACGTGGACGCGGTGACGCTGCTGCGCCGCGAGATCCTCGCCTCGCCGAGGCCGGTCACCCTCATCCCCACGGCGCCCCTGACCAACATCGCGCTGCTGCTGCGGACGCACCCCGAGGTGACCCGCAACATCGAGCGGATCGTGTTCATGGGCGGCGCGGTGGCGACCGGGAACGCCACACCGGTCGCGGAGTTCAACGTGTGGCACGACCCGGAGGCCGCCGCGGTCCTGCTCACCGCGGGGGTGCCGATCACCATGTACGGCCTGGACGTCTTCAAGCGGGTCCTGGTGCCCGCCGGGGAGGTGCAGCGGCTGCGGACGAGCGCGGAACCGAGCCTGCGGCTGGCCGGGGAACTGCTCGCCCACCGTGATCCGGCGACCTCGGGCGACCCCACTCCCATGGGCGGCCTCGGTGACGCGGGCGCGGTCTGCGCGGTCGTCGACCCCGAGGGCATCACCACCGAGCGCCTGCCGGTCGAGGTCGTCCTCGCCCCCGGCCCCTCCCGCGGCCAGACGATCGTCGACCGCCGCCCCCGCCCCGGCGAGTCCGAGATCCACGAGGGCACGCGCGAACAGCCCCTGGTGGACGTGGCGTTGGACGTGGACGTGGAGCGGTACGTGAACCTGTACCTGAAGACCCTGTAGCCCGTCTACGGCAGGACGATGCCGACGGCTGTTCTGCCGTAGAGGGGGCCCTCGGGCCGGTCGGTCGCGGTCGCGGTGGACCGGGAGACCGGAGCCGGGCCGGGGGTGGAGGTCGCTCGTCGGCCCGCCCTGCCGCGGTCCCGGTGGGGCGTCGGCAGGGCGGAGACTCGCGGGAGTGGCCTGGCTCAGGCGCCCGAGGCATTGCCCTTCGCCCGGCGGCGCGTCACGACCACCAGGGCCGCGCCGCCCGCGAGCAGCGCCGCCGCGCCGAGGGCGATCGGGCCGGTGCTGCCGTCGGCGCCGGTCTCGGCGAGGTCGCCGCCACCGCCGTTCGGCTTGGGGGCGCCGGGCGTCGACTCGGAGGCGGACGGGGTGGGCGTGTCCCCGTCGGAGGACGGCGGCGACGAGGGCTCGGACGGCTCGGACGGCTCGGACGGCTCGGACGGGGAGGCCGGCGGGGTCGTCTGCTCGGCCGGCTCCGACGGGGTCGCGGGCGGTGTGGCCGGGGGCGGCTCCTCCTCCGCCGGCGGCGGGGTCGTGCAGTTCTTCGTGCCTCCGTTCCAGGCCGCGATCAGCTTGTCCTTGATGACCGGGCGGTCCGGTCCCTTGGGCAGCTCGCCGTGCTCGAACCCGTCCTTCGCGTCCAGCTCGCCGTCGAAGCGCACCGCGCCCCGGTAGAGGTCGATCTGCCCGAAGCAGCCCTTGTCCGGGACGGCGATGTCGAGCGAGTCGGTGCCGCCCGGCTTGACCGTCACCGTGTCGAAGTCGACGAACACCTGCTCGCCGGAGGTCGCGAAGGTCGCGCCGTGCGCGAGGTAGGAGGCGAGGGAGGCCGTGCACGTGGCGGCGTCACCCGCGGTGCGGACCTTGATGTGGACCTTGCCGTCGTCGGTCGGCTTCAGGTTCTGGTCGTCGACCTTCACCGAGTCGTAGAAGTTCGTGCCGTCGAGCGAGAACAGGCAACGGTCGGTCCCCGTCTCCGTGCCCGCGCCCGTCCCTGGCTGGTAGCTGCCGCCGGACGACCAGCCGTCCCCACCCGGCGCACCCTGCGCGAACGCGGTGGTGGCGGAGGCGGCGCAGAGGGCGAGGGCCGCGGCGCCCGCCCCCAGCAGGCGGCGCGCGGTGACACGTCTCGCTATGGACATGCGGATCCCATTTCTTGGCGTGTGCCGGAACCCGGGTGACGGCATGCGCGCAGCGCACGGCGCACGGCTGCGGGCCGCACCGGGGGTGAGTGGTGGAAGAAACACGGGGCTCATTGGTCACATGCGCCTCAGTGCGCCCCCATCGTGGCCGCGCCGCATCACCCTGTCAACCTGCGGTGACACAAAGGAAGTTACTCCGTCATCACACTTTCCTCACAGTAGAAATGGACTACTCCGATTCGACGCGATGGTTCCTTTTCCCGCCCTATGCCGTGCGAAGGCCGCCGCGACGGTCCCGCTGCCGGCCGGTGAGGTGCTGCTGAGCAGCGCGCCCCTGGAGGACGGGCGGCTCGGGCTCGACACGACGGTGTGGCTCGGGCGTTGGCCCGGACCCCGGGCTCGCCCCACCGGGCGGGCGAGCCCGCCACCCGCACGGCCGAGCAGGACGCGCCATCTGCGGGAACGCCCCGCGACAATCGCTCCAGAGTCCCCTCGCCGTCCGCACAGGGAGCCCCGCCCGCGATGAACGCGATGAACGCGAAGAACCCGATGAGCAGGTCAAGGAAGACAGCAGCCGTCGCGGGGGTCGTCGTGGCGGGAGTGCTCGCGCTGCCTGGCCCGGCCGTGGCGGCCCGGGACGGTCACCTGTGGGGTGCCGCGACCATCGCTCCCGGCCGGGAGGGCATCGTCGAGGTCGCGAGCCGGCAGGGAGTGACGCCCGGCGCGGGCGCCACCCTGACGCTGAGAGCCCCCAGGGGCACCCGGGTGACGGGGACCCCGCTCGACGCGGCCGGGTACCGCGGCCGGATCGCCACCGGCGGGCGCAGCGGGACGTACACCGTCACCGGCGACGCGGCCGGGCAACCGTGGCAGGACCGTACGTTCCCCTTCGTGCTGGCCGTTCCCACGGGCGCCGTGCCCGGCACCCGGCTGCGCGACTGCTTCCTGCGGATCACCGACGCGCAGGGCGTGCGGCAGGCCGCCGGCCGCTGCTCCGTGACCGTGGGCCTGGCGGAGCCGACCATGAGCCGCCCGCTGTCCGGCGTACCGCTGGGCGCCCGGCCCCAGATCTCCGGGACGGCGCACCCGGGCGCCCAGGTCACCGTCCGCGACAAACACGACCACGCGGCCTGCGCGACCACCGCGGCCCCCGACGGCACCTGGACCTGCACCCCCGGCCCGGCCCTCCCACCCGGCGCCAACCGCCTCCAGGCGACCGCCTCCCTGAACGGGGTCAGCGCCACGAGCGAGCAGATCGACATCTCGGTGGCGGAGACCGTCCCGGGCCAGTAGCGCACGGTGCGCTTCACCTTGGCCTCGGATCTCGCCGCGCAGATCGCGGTCGGTGCGACCAGCAGGGCTTTCGACGGTACCCGGCCCTGCCACTACCGGCCCGGCCGTCCCGGGTCAGTAGCGCACGGCTTGGGCCACCTGGGCCCGGTTCTCGGCTGAGAGGCCAGGGCCTGCGCGACCGCCGCGGCCGCGGATGCCACCTGGGCCTGCACCCCCTGGCCCAGCCCTCTTGCCTGGTGGCAACCGTCTCCGTGCCCGGGCCGCCTGGGTCGGGTCTCGCGACCAGCGCGGCCTTGCGGCGGCACCGGGCCCGCGCCCCCGGCTGCCCGGTCCACCTGCCCGGTCCACCCGCCCGGTGGCGACCGTCTCCGGGTGGACGCCTCAGGGCCGAGGCCGAGGCGTCGGCGGCTCAGGACGTGGCGGCCGAGCAGGTGTCGTGGGTCAGTAGCGCACAGCCTGGGCCACCCGGGCGCGGATCTCGCCGGAGAGGTCGTGGGTGCTGCGGGCGGTGGCCGTGGCGGAGTCGCCCGGCTGGACGTGGTCCACGGTGACGATGACCGTGTCGACCAGCTCGCCCCCGGCGTCGGTGAAGTTCACCTGGACGGCGAAGGACCTCTCGGAGTCGTCGGTGTTGTGGGCGGTGACCTCGGCCCGGGCCCGGCCGTCGGAGCCGACCTCGGGCGCGGTGACCTTCACGTCGCCCTTGACGTCGACGCCGCCCTGGATGTCGTCGAGCCGGCGCCCGGCCTCCGCCGTGGCCGACTCGACCGCCTCAGAGGCCTGGGAGGCGATCGACCCCACCGCCGACTCCGCCTTGCTGGCCGTGTCCGAGGGGCTGCTGTAGCTGTCGCAGCCGGCGAGCAGGGCGCCCACGGCGAGCGCCAGCGCCGACCCGCCCGTCGCCCAGCGGGCCCGGTGGCGGGCAGCCCCGTCCCCTCCCCGGTCGCGCGGCCTCACGTGCGTCCGAGGCCGCCGCCGCCGAAGGATCCGCTGGATCCGGGCGACCAACGGCGCGGTTCCTGGTCCTTTCCGGTCCTGGTGCTCGCATGATGCAGCTCATGCGGCAGGAGCCGCTTGCCGTCGCCCGTCACGACCGGCACGTCGTCGGGCTCCCGCCTTTCCCGCGTCTCATGGACCGGACCGCCGTCCGGGAGATGCGGCTGCTCCTCGGGGCCCGGGTGGTGGGTGTCCTTGTCCATGACCCGCATCCCCACCCGTACGGCCCAGATCAGCGCGCAGGCCACGATCAGGCCGCTGACGAAGGCGATGGTCACGGCGACCGCGTGTTCCGGCGATGCCGCCAGCAGTTCGTACGTAGCCGTTCTCATGCTCCGATTATCGCCGACGTAATGCGATAAAGCGCCCGGAATGTCCCACCGGAATGTCCGATCAGGGCGCCCGGCCGGGCCCCCGGGCAACCTCGGCCGCGCCGGTGACGACCAGACGGTGACAGCCCACCCCCCACACGAGGGAGATCACCATGCGCAGACACCTGGCACGGCTGCTCACCGTGCTGGCCGTGCTGGCGGCGGCGTTCGCCACGCCGGGTCTGGCGAGCGCCAGGACGCAGGCCGCCGACGAGTGGAACCCGCCCGCGGGCCTCGTCCAGCCCCTGAACGAGGTGTGGAGCCACGTCGAGTCGACGTACCCGAACCTGTACGGCTTCCGGAACTACGGCTGGGACCAGGTCATGGCCAACCGGGGCAGCGTCAACTACTGCGTGCGCTGGGAGTCCGACGCCCCGGTCAGCGCCGCCCTGCGCGACCGGATCCACGCGGCGCTGAAGAAGCAGTTCGGCAAGTGGACGACGGCCATGACCGAGAACGGCAAGGGTCACAACGCCTGGCCGTACACCGACGTGCCCGTCAACATCGTCGGCTGGGCGGTGAAGAACCGCTCCACCCTCCAGTGGACCGACAACTCCGTCGACATCTACGCCGGCAACCTCGACAGCGGAGGCGCCCCGCAGTGCGCCCCGGACTGCGGCCGCTTCTTCCACCAGGACGGCGACTACTCGAAGTGTCCGGGCGGCGCCGCCCGCCACTACGACCAGTCGCTGTGGCTGACCAAGGGCTTCCAGGGCGGCGCGGGCGGTGACTGGGGCCAGCGCGTGGGCCAGGAGTACTTCACCGGCGCCCTGAACCAGGAGAACATCCACATCTACCTGCACGAGGTCGGCCACACCTTCGGCCTCGACGACTTCTACGACTGGTCGCCGACCGGCCAGTGCTGCTTCCTGATGAAGGCGGGCAGCGCCACGCAGATCACGGAGTTCGACAAGTGGATGGCGCGCGACTTCTGGCGCCACCTGAAGAGCCGCTACGGCCTCTGAGTCATCCGGCGAGCAGGACCAGGACCAGGGCGAGCAGCGCCGGGACGGTCTGGACGAAGAGGATCTTCCGGCCGGCGGTCGCGGCGCCGTAGAGTCCCGCGACCGCGACGCACAGCAGGAAGAACACCGAGACCTGGAAGCCCACCGGGTCGGACGCCACCGCGCCCCACAGCAGACCGGCGGCGAGGAAGCCGTTGTAGAGGCCCTGGTTCGCGGCCAGGGCCTTCGTCGACGCAGCGAACTCGGCGCTGGTGCCGAAGGCCGCGCGGGCCCGTGGAGTGGTCCACAGGAACATCTCCAGCACCAGGATGTAGGCGTGGAGCGCGGCGAGAGCCAGCACCGCGAGGGTGGCGAGGGTCGACATGTACGCATCATCGCAGGCGTGCACCGCTGTCCCCGTTCGGGCCTCCCGGGAGGCGGCGCGGGGCGCCCCGGGGGAGAGTTCGGACAGTGGAAGGCCGGGTCGGGCCGACGCGTCCCCGCGTGTGCCGCTCGGGAGCCCGGCCCGGCCTTCCCGCACGCCGGTGCCGGGGTCACCGGTCCCGCCCGGGCGGCTGTCCGGAATCGACCATTCTCGGTTGACCGGCAGCATCAACTTTGATCAGCTGTCCCATCAGTCTTGTTCGATTCTGAAATCGAGCGGCTCATGGCTCCCAGGGGGGGAGCTTGTGACGAGTTGGGGAGTTTCCTTGATGCATCACGATGCTGCCGTGCCGCGCCGCGCCAGACTCCGGCGCGGCGCGGCCGCCCTGACGCTGCTGGCGCTGACCGGCGGCACCGCCCTGACGGGGGCCTCGGCGGCCACGGCCGCCGGCAGCGCCGGGCCCGCCGGAAAGGCGTGCACCCCGACGGACACCTTCTCCGGCTGCCGCCTGTTCGACCCGACGGACGCCGCGCAGGAGTTCAAGGTGCCGTCCGGGGTGACGAAGCTCGACGTACGGGCCTGGGGAGAGGGCGGTGCCGGCAACTCCATGACGACCGGCGGTGCGGGCGGCTTCGTCGCCGGCACCCTGAAGGTGACGCCCGGCGAGGTGCTGCGCCTCGCCGTCGCCGGGCCGCGCTTCGGTGACGCCCTCGGCGGCAAGGCGGGTGCCGCCGGTGCCGAGCGCGGTGGCAACAGCAGCGGTATCCGCACGAGCACCGGCGCTGCGCTGGTCGTCGCCGGCGGCGGTGGCGGCGGTGGCGGCGACCTGGTCCACGCCCAGGCGGGTGCCGCCGGTGGCGAGTCCGGCCAGGACGCCTCCGAGGCGGGCCGCGGGGGCAAGGGCGCCACCGGCGCCAAGGGCGGCGCGGGCGCCGGCAACGGTGCCGCGGGCGCCGACCACGCCAAGGGCGGCGCCGGCGGCGCCGGCGGTGCGGGCAGGTACGGCGGTGGCGGCGGCGGCGCCGGTTACGCGGGTGGTGGCGGTGGTACGGGCGCCGAGGCCGGCAGTACCCCCGGGAACGACGGCACCACCGGCAGCGGTGGCGGCGGCTCCAGCTTCGTCGAGCCGGACCGGGTGGACGACGCCCGGCTCGTCGTCGGCAAGGGCAACAAGGCGCCGGAGAAGACCGACCCGTTCTGGGCTCCCTCCGGCGACCCGGTCAACTCGGGTGTGGCCGAGGGCGGCGCCAACGCCCCCGGCGGCCCCGGCCGGATCGTCCTGCAGTGGCGGAACGCCCCCGCGGTCGACCGGCTGGCCCAGGTCTCCGGCACCGACGTGACGACCCAGCCGGGCGTGGACGTCAGGCCGCTGGCCGTGATGGCCCGGGACAAGGACGGCAAGCCCGTCGCGGACACCTCGGTGACCTTCACGATCGACGACCCGAACGGTCTGAAGCCGCTCTTCTACCTCAAGGGCGGCCCGGACGACGACGAGACCGTCGTGTCGACCGACGCCCAGGGCCGGGCGCAGTCCCCGTGGATCGGGCTGGGCAGCAAGAAGGAGGGCGAGTTCACCGTCCGGGCGAAGACCCAGGGCGCGTCGACCGCCTTCACCGTGCGGGTCAAGGAGTCCCCGTACGTCGTGAGCGTCGCCGGCGGCAACGAGCAGCAGGCCGAGCAGGGTGAGGACTTCGCCGACGCGCTGCTCGCCCAGGTGGTCAAGTCGGGCCAGTCGGCGCCGGCCGGCACGGAGGTCGAGTTCCGGGTCGAGGACGACAGCGAGGACGCTCCCCGCTTCCAGGGTGAGGACCAGGTCGTCCGCGTGACGACCGACGCCTCGGGCCGGGCCACCGCCCCGGGCCTGACCGCCGGTGAGGGCACGGGCACCTACACCGTCGCCGCGAAGGTCGGTGACGCCATGACCCAGTTCGCGGTCGAGGTCGTCCCCGGCGACGGCACGCCCGAGCCGAGCCCCGGCGACGAGTCCGGCTCGCCGTCCCCGAGCCCCACGACCGACCCGAGCCCCTCGGCGGAGCCGAGCCCGTCGGCCGGCACCACCTCCGGGACGACCGGCGGCACCTCGACCACGGGCGGCACGTCGACGAACCTCGACGGCGGCAGCCTCGCCTCCACCGGCGCGGGCGGCATCGGCCTCGTCGCGGCGGCGGCAGCGGCCCTGGCCGCCGTGGGCTTCGCGGCGTTCCGCTTCGGCCCCCGCCTGAGGACCCGGTCGCGCGACGGCGCCTGACCTGACATCAGCACGGCTGCCCGCACCCGGCCTCCGGGTGCGGGCAGCCGTCGTTCCCGGCACCGGAATCGAGGGCTGTCCGTTCGTCTCGCGTTTTGCGGAACCTTTGCCCGAGGGCCGGGCGTTGGAAGGGTGTGCGCGCGTGAGCGGGTGCGCTAGTGATGCTGACGAATACCGAGGTGACGTCAATGGCAGTGTGGGACAAGCTCAAGGACCAGGCCAAGGCTCTCCAGCAGTCGCAGGGCGGACGCGGCGCGACCGGCGGGCACGGCGGGCACAGCGGGGGGACGCGGTCGGGCGGTGGCAGCAAGGCCCAACTGGTCGGCCTGTTCAAGACACAGCTCGGTTCGCTGAAGAACGAGCTGAAGAGCGGGGCCTACCGGGACGCGAGCATGGCGATGTGCGCGCTGGTGGCGGCGGCCGACGGGAGCGTCGATCCGGCCGAGCGGCAGCAGGTCGAGTCGATGATCCTCAGCAACGACGTGCTGCAGAACTTCCCGCCGGAGCAGCTGCGCCAGCGTTTCAACAAGCACGTCGACCAGCTGACCATGAACTTCCAGCACGGCAAGGCCGAGGCGATGCAGGAGATCGCCAAGACCGCCAAGAAGCCCACCGAGGCCAGGGCCGTGATCCAGACCGGCATGGTCATCGCCGGTGCCGACGGCCACTTCTCCCAGGCGGAGGCGACGGTCCTGCGCGAGGCCTGCGCGGCGCTGGGGGTGTCGCCCGCCGAGTTCCAGCTCTGACCGGCGAACCGGCGCGGAGCCATAACGGCGGAGCTGTAACGGCGGAGCTATAACGGGGGCATGATCTATCACGTCGTACCGCGCACGGTCTGGAACGCCGCCCCCGAGCAGGCGTACGCGCCCGCCTCCCTCGCCGAGGAGGGCTTCGTGCACTGCTCCCCGGACGAGCCGACCACCCTCGCCGTCGTCAACGCCTTCTACCGGGACGCGCCCAGGCCCCTGCTGGTGCTCGCCCTCGACGAGGCGCGCCTGACCGCGAGGGTGGAGTGGGAGGCGGCGGCCCCCGCCCCGCCGCCCGGGGTCTCGGGAGACGTCCTGTTCCCGCACGTGTTCGGCCCGCTCGACCGGGACGCCGTCGACCACGTCCTGGAGGTGCGGTGGGACGAGGAGGGCCGGGCGACGGGACTGAGCGTCACGGCAGGGTGATCAGTACGACAAGATGACCGGGTGAGCGCTCAGCAACCCCCCATCACCCCCGTCAACCCCGGTCCCCCGGCCCCTCCCCCTGCCCCGGACGGTGCGTTGCGCCCGATCCGTGGCGCGGCCCGCTGCGCGATCGCGGCTCTCGCCCTCGCCACAGTCGCCTGGGCGGCGCGGGCGGTCTGGCACATCCGGCTCGCCATGGCGGGCAGTCCGGCCTCCGGACCGCCGGACCAGGGAGACGGCGTCCACCGCCTCCCGACCGCCCTGGAGGACTCCTACCATGTCGTCAGTTCCGCGGGCGACGCCGCCACGGTGATCTGCGCGGTCGCGTTCCTCCTCTGGCTGGACCGCGTCCGGGACAACGCCCGTGCCCTCTCGGGCACGAAGCCGCGATACGCCTACCCCTGGCTCTTCCTGGGCTGGATCGTGCCGGTCATGAACCTGTGGGTACCCCGGGGCATGGTCGCGGACGTCCACAGCTCGGTCTTTCCCGACCGGCGGCTGCCGGCCGTCGTGAACTGGTGGTGGGGCCTGTGGCTGGCCGGTCTGGTCGGCGGAGTGGGCCTCATCTACGCCGACCCCACGGACGAGGTCATCGCCCGCGCCTACACCGGCGTCGTCCCGCTGCTCGTCGCCGACCTGGCGATCGTGGCCGCGGCCGCGACCGCCGCCCTCATGACCCGCACGCTGACCACGGCACAGCAGCAGTACATGGACGAGGCCCCACGCCCCGCGGCCTGACCGGGCCGCCACCGACGGGACCCGCACCCGGGGCCGGGCGGCAGCGGCCGGTTCGCCCTAGCCCTGGTGGCCCGCCGGCCGGTACACCGACACGACGAACGAGGCGGTGACCCGCACAGGAGCCGGCAACTCGCCGACACGGCGGCGCAGTTCCGCCGGTTCGACGTGACGCGCGGCCGGGCTCATCGTCACCAGCCCGGCGACGTCCTCGGGCGTGAGGCTCATGGCGTACTCCAGCGGCTCGGTGCGGGCGGGCCGGAAGTGTGCCGCCAGGGTGCGGCGCAGGCGTTCCTCCTTCCTGGGGTCGACGGCCAGCAGGCCGAGGGGCGGCCGGAGTTCACGCAGATGCCGGGCGGTGGGCGTGACCACGAGCAGGGCGCCGTCCGGCCGGAGGACGCGGTGGAACTCCGGCCCGTTGCGGGGTGCGAAGACGTTCAGCACGAGGTCCGCGCAGCCGGTGCGGACGGGCCACGGCTGCCAGACGTCCCAGCCGACGGCCTCCCCGCGGGCGTGGGCGCGGGCCGCGGCGCGCAGGGCGGGGGCGGAACTGTCGAGCCCCAGGCCCATGGCCTCGGGCAGGGCGTCCAGGACCGCCGCGAGGTAGTGGCCGGTGCCGGACCCGGCGTCCAGCACGGTCGCGTCGGGCGGGGCCAGGTCCGCGGCGAGCCCCGCGAGGGTGCGGACGAGCGGTTCGTAGTGTCCGGCGCGGAGAAACGAGACGCGGCTGCGGACCATGTCGGCGGAGTCGGCGCTCGCGGCACGCCGCCGCCCGGTCAGCAGGCTGACGTAGCCGTGGCGGGCGATGTCGAAGGTGTGCCGGTCGGCGCACCGCAGGGCACCGTCGGCGCGTGCGAGGCCGGACGGGCACAGGGGACAGGTCAGGACGGTCAGAAGCCGGTCGGACGGCAGGCGTCGGTCAGGACGCGAAGGCATGGCTGCTCCTCGACGACGCGGCACGGCGCGACGAAGTGACGAAGCGCGAAGCGGCGGGCCGCGTGCGGGCGGTGGACGGTGAGTCGTCGGGGCCCGCCGGTGGCGGGCACACCGAGGACGGCGACGTGAGGTCGGACCCACGTCACCGTCCTCACCGCGGTGTCAGAGGAAGCAGTGCGCAATGCCGTTGAATGCCATACGGGAAGGCTACCTGCCGCCGCCGAACGTCACGACGGGCCGTCCGTCCGAGGCGAAAAACCAGCGCAGGGCACCCGCGTAGGAGGAGTCGTTCGACCCGCTGTCGCAGGAGGTGTTGCCGGGGCACTGGCAACGCGGGGCACTGGCAACGCGAGTCCCCGGCAACGCGGGTCACTCGCTGCTGGGCGTCGCCCTCTGGTCCGGGGACGGACGGGTCGCCGACGGAACCGGACGCACCAGCGTGGGGGCGGCCGACGGTCGGCGAGGTGAGGTCTGAGGGGCGTCGGACGCACGGCCGGTCGGGGCATCGGACGCACGGCCGGTCGGGGCGTCGGACGTGGGGCCCGAGGGGGAAGGGGACGAGGGCGGTGGGGTCGTGGTCCTGGAGGGCGGGGCCATCGGGATCGTGGGGGAGCCGGGGGGTTCCGGGGACGTGAGGCGCAGGGGGAGGGCGAGGAGGGCGGCCGTGGCGCAGAGCAGACCGGCTCCGGCCGCGGTGCGCAGGAGGCGGCGGCGGGTCGCCCTGCGGCGGATCGCCTCGTAGTGGCCGGAGGGTGCGCTCAGGTAGTCCGGGGAGGAGGGGCGCAGGATCACGGCGAGCGGGTCGTCGGGGCCGGACTCCGGGCCGTCGTCGTCAAGGCGTGTGGTCAAGGCTTCTCCTCAGGTGGACGCGGAGCAGTTCCCGGGCCGCGTGCAGGTCGGCCTTGACGGTTCCTTCCTTGCGCCCGGTCAGCGCGGACACCTCCCGGATCGGCATGTCAGCGTAGTAGTGCAGGAGGATCGGGACGCGGAGCCGTTCGGGGAGCGACTGGACGAGCAGGCGCACCGACGGGTCGGCCTGTTCGGGGTGCGGGCGGACGGCCGCTTCCGAGGTGACGCGGTGCATGGCCCGGCGCTCGCGCTCCAGTTTGCGCCAGTGGTCCCGCACGAGGTTGGCCGCGGTGACGTAGAGGAAGCCGCGGGGCTCCTCCACGGACGTCCAGCGTGCCCAGAGCCGGGTGAACGCCTCCGAGGCGACCTCGTGGGCCGTCTCGTCGTCGTCGACGAGCCGGCGGCACCAGCCGGCGAGGCGCGGGTAGAGGGCGGCGAACAGTTCGGACGCGGCCTTCTCGCGGGACCGTTTCAACGCTCTCCAGAGGTGGGGGACTCGGCGCCGCCCAGCGCGGCGAAGACGATCACGTTGTCCGTGTATCCGTCGCCGGTACGCGCTCCGCCGCACGTGATCAGCCGCAGCTCCGGGCGGTCCACGTCCCCGTAGACGTCGTCCGCCGGGAAGTGCGACTTGGGAACCGTCCGTACGGCCGTGACGGCGAACTCCGCCGCCGTGTCGTTCTCCAGGCGCGCCACGATCCGGTCGCCCTGCCGCAGCCGGTCGAGGTGACGGAAGACGCCGTCGCCGTACGCCCCGACCGTGACATGACCGAGGATCACCGACGGCCCGGTCTGCCCCGGGGTGGGCGAGTGCCGGTACCAGCCCGCCCGGTCGTCCGCCGTGGCCGGTGGCACCTCGACGGTGCCGTCCGGTGCCAGGCCCAGCCGCATGACCGGGGTGTCGACGCCGATGGCCGGGACCAGTAGCCGAACCGGAGCCGAACGGGCCAGGGGACGCGCCCCCTTGACCGGAACCGGCCGGGTCGGCGTCTTCGTGGGCGACTTCGGCGGTGGTGCGGTGCTGGCCTCGGGACCCGCGCACGCCGTCAGTACGGACGCCAGTGCCGCGGTCGTGAACGCGCGCCTGGAGAACGGGGTCATGCCCCGGTCGCCCGGCGGCGGCGTACGACGAGGAACGTCCCGCCGCCCACGGCGAGCACCGCGGCGGCGCCCGCGCCGACCGCCGTGCCGCCGGAACCGGACGCGGAGGACGCCGCCGTCACGCCGGTGTCGGGCGCGCCGCTCGGCCGGACGGAGACCTGGTCCCTGGCGCCCTCGGCCGGCACCCGGGTGGGTTCGGCGCTCGGGACCGGGCGGTCGGTGGCCGGGGGGCGGGTCGGCTCGGCGCTCGGGGCCGGGCGGTCGGTGGCCGGGGGGCGGGTCGGTGCGGCACTCTGGTCCGGCTGGGTGGTGGGCGCGGTCGCCGACGGGACCGGGCTCGGGGTCGTCGCCCCGCTCGCGAACGCGGGCCCGGTGCCCAGCAGTACGGCGGTGCCCGCGAGGGCCAGGGCGCTCAGGACGGTTCGGCGCATGGAATCGCTCTCCTTCGTCGGTCCCGCCCGGTGGTCGGCGGGGTGGGTGACGGTTCGTGCGGAGAGACGAGGCGGCCGGGCGGCGGGTTGTAAAGAGATGGCAAAGTCCGGTCGCCGTCCCGAAGCCGGAGCGACTCGGTGCCGCACGCTCTGTCCCGGGACCCGATGTGTGAACGGCGTAGAAAGGACGGCCCGTTGACCCCCTCGCCCGTCTTCTCCACCGTCCCCCGCACCGCCGACGTCGTGATCATCGGCGGGGGTGTGATGGGTACGAGCATCGCCTTCCACCTCGCCGAGGCCGGGGTGCGGAACATCGTCGTCGTGGAACGCGGCGAGCTGGGCCGGGGCAGCTCCGGCAAACCGATCGGCGGCGTACGGGCGCACTTCTCCGACCCGCTCAACATCGAACTGGGCCACCGCAGCCTGCGCGCCTTCCACGACTTCCCGGAACGCCCGGGCGCCGACATCCGCCTCGACACCGTCGGCTACCTCTTCCTGCTGACCACCGAGCAGCAGGCCACCGACTTCGAGGCCGCCGTCCGGCTGCAGAACTCCCTCGGCGTCCCCAGCCGTATGACCGGGCCGGACGAAGCACGCCGGCTGTGCCCGTACGTCAGCACCGAGGGGCTGGTGGCCGCCGCCCACTCGCCCGCCGACGGCCACGCCCGGCCCGCCCTGGTCGTCCAGGGCTACGCCCGTGCGGCGGCCCGGGCCGGGGCCGTCCTCGCCACACATACGGCTGTCACCGGCCTCGACACCACCGGTGACCGGATCACAGCCGTCCACACCGACCGCGGGCGGATCGACTGCGCCACGGTCGTCTGCGCCGCCGGTGCCTGGTCGGCACGGATCGGCGACCTGGCCGGAGTTCCGCTCCCCGTGCGGCCGGTCCGCCGCCAACTGGCCTTCACCGTCCCGCTCACGCCCCCCGCCCCGCGCATCCCCTTCACGATCGACTTCTCGTCCTCGGCGTACTTCCACAACAGCGACGACGGCCTCCTGTTCGGCCTGGCCGACCCCGCCGAGCCGGACGGCTTCGACACCACCTGGACCCCTCGGTGGCTGGAGCTCTTCCACGAGGTCGCACGCCACCGCGCCCCCGCCCTCGCCGGCATGGAGACGGCGGGCGGCTGGGCCGGGCTCTACGAGGTCACGCCCGACCACAACGCGCTCATCGGCCGCTCGGGCGAGATCGTCAACTTCCTCTACGCCACCGGGTTCTCCGGCCACGGCTTCCTCCAGGCCCCGGCGGTCGGCGAGATCGTCCGCGACCTGTACCTGGAGCGCACACCCTGCGTCGACGTCGGCCCGCTCAGCGCCGACCGCTTCCGGGAAGGGTCGGCGATCCGGCCCGAGTCGCACGTCGTCTGAGCGACGGAACCAGCAGCGAAGTCGTCAGCAGACGTGAGGCCTCACGGCCTCCGCAGCAGCCCCCGTCGCACAGACATTGAATTCATGCCCAAAAGCGTTGCTGACCCGGACAGTTGGTACGAGCCGGAGCCGCCCGGGTACGGGAACACCCCGGGTGCCGGGCCTGGTGCGGCCCGGCAGCCGGGGTGCCGTGGAGCGGTCGGTCAGCGCATGTCGCCGAGGCGTTCGAGCCGGTCGCTGACGCCGTGGCGGAGCTCGCCGAGTGTGATGCCGGGCGGTGCCGTCTTCGGTGTGGCGGACGGCGGCTGGGTCTCGTCGGCGCACGTCGTGCCGTGCGCCGGGACCTCCAGGTCGACGAGGTAGTCCGTGACGGCGTCCGTCGCGCAGACGCTGCGCCCGAACGCGGTGTGCCCCTCGGCCCTGAAGGTGAGCAGCCGGGCGTTGTCCAGCTGCCGGGACAGGGCAACCGCGTCCTGGTACGGGGTGTCCGGGTCACCGGTGGTGCCGAGGACCAGGATCGGTGCGGAACCCTTGGCGCGGAAGGAACCGTCGTAGCGGCTGACCTTCTCGGCGGGCCACTGGGCGCAGGCGGTGGCGTGCTGGTGGTCGTAGAGCGGCGGGCCGTAGGCGAGGGCCGGTCCGAGCAGCGGCGCGGCCTTCGCGAAGGAGGTCACCTTCCGCTTCATCAGGGCCGGGTCACGCGGGTAGTCCTTGTCGACGCACTCGACGACCACGTTCGGGTTGAGGAAGTCGTAGCTCGCCGCCGACGGCGGCCGGAGCAGGAACGAGGTGTTGTCGCGCTGCTGGGCCTTGTGCAGGGCCTCGCCGAGGGAGGGCCAGATGACCTTGCCCGCGTTGATGTTGAACAGGAGGCGGTAGACGAGGGTGTAGCCGTTCGCCTGGCCGCCGTTCGCGGTCGGTACGGGGCTGGCGTCCAGGTCGGCCTTGAGCTGCTGGAACGCGGCCCGGGGGTCGCCGTCGCCGAACCCGCACGTGGCCTGGTCCGCCGCGCACCAGTCGAGGAAGCGGCTCATCGCGCCGTCCAGGGCCAGGTACTGGGGCCGATCGTAGGCGTAGGGCTTGTTCGCGTAGTGCTCCGGGTCGTACGCGCCGTCGAGCACCAGGGCACGCACCCGGTCGGGGAAGAGGGCGGCGTAGACGGTGCCTATGTAGCTGCCGAACGACCGCCCGTAGTAGGTGAGCTGGTTCTCCCCGAGGGCCTGGCGCAGCAGGTCGATGTCGCGGGCCACGTACTCGGTGCCCACGTACGGCAGCAGCCCACCCGCGTTGTCCTGGCAGGCCTGGTCGAACGCGGCGGCCTGGCGCACGGCGGGCTCGTAGGCGTCCGGGCCGGGGACGCCCTTCGCGGCGGTGATCGCCTGGGTGTACGTCTGGTCGTTCCAGCACTCGACCTGCGAACTGCGCCCGACACCGCGGACGTCGTACCCGAAGACGTCGAAGGAGTCGCGCACGGAGGCCGGCAGGCCGGCGTAGTTGCCGCGCACGAAGTCCACACCGGAGTTGCCGGGCCCGCCGGGCTGGAGGAAGAGGGTGCCCTTCTTCTTCGCCTGGTCCGGGGCCTTCTTGCGGATCACGGCGAGGGTGAGGGTCCTGCCCTGCGGATCGCGGTAGTCCAGGGGCACTTGGGCGTCGGCGCACTCGAAGCCGCCCTGGCAGTCGGACCAGGAGAGGGACGGCACGGCCGGCTGCCCCGTCTCCGGGTCCTGCTGGGCGGCCATCGCCTGGACTCCGGTGCCGGCGACGGCGAAGGAGACGGCGGCGGCGAGGGCGATCCTCAGCCGTGGGAAACGTCTGCGGGTGCCGGTCCGGCCTGGTCTGTGCTCGCGTGTGGTCACTGTGTGGGTTCCCCTCGGGCGCGTGCGCTGCGGCGTACTGCCGATGCGGTCGAGTTGGTTGAAGTCTCCAGCTCGCTTGGGAGGGAAGAGGGGAGGGAGCAACCTCGTGGTTGCATTTCGACGCGATCTCTCCATGACCCGGCGGTAGTTGCCGTGGTGTTCACAGGGGAGGCAGGCTCGAGCCAGGTGCTGTCACCGATCTGCTGGAGGGTGCGTCGGACATGGCCGGACTCCATCCCCCCGTCGAGCCGTACGAGCACGGCATGCTCGACGTCGGCGACGGCAACCACGTGTACTGGGAGACCTGCGGGAATCCCGAGGGCAAGCCCGCCCTCGTGCTGCACGGTGGGCCGGGGTCCGGCGCGGGCCCGTTCTGGCGCCGGCTCTTCGACCCGTCCGCGTACCGCATCGTGCTGTTCGACCAGCGCGGGTGCGGCCGGAGCACACCGGACGCCGCCGACCCGCGGACCTCGCTCGCGGCCAACACCACCGCCCATCTCATCGCCGACATCGAGACGCTGCGGCAGCACCTCGGCATCGGCAAGTGGCTGGTTCTCGGCGGCTCCTGGGGCGTGACCCTCGCGCTCGCCTACGCGGAACAGCATCCCGGGCGCGTGTCGGAGCTGGTGCTCTTCAGCGTCACCAACACCACGCGCCGCGAGGTGGAGTGGGTCACCCGGGACATGGGGCGGATCTTCCCGGAGGAGTGGGCCCGGTTCCGCGACACGGTCCCCGAGCCGGAGCGCGACGGCAGCCTGGTCGACGCGTACGCGCGGATGCTCGACGACCAGGACCCGGCCGTGCGGGAGCGGGCCGCGCGCGAATGGTGCCGGTGGGAGGACGTGCACGTGTCCACCCACCCCGGGCACAGGCCCGACCCCCGTTACGAGGACCCGCGCTTCCGGCTGCGCTTCGCCCGCCTCGTCACGCACTACTGGCGGCACGCCGGCTTCCTGGAGGACGGGGCGCTGCTGCGGGACGCCGGGAAGCTCACCGGCATCCCCGGCGTGATGATCCATGGACGGCTGGACATCAGCGGGCCGCCGGACGTGGCCTGGCGGCTGGCACAGGTGTGGCCGGACGCGGAGCTCGTGCTGATCGGTGCGGAGGGGCACGGGCTGTCCGGGGACGCCACGACGGACGCGGTGCTGAGGGCGACGGACCGCTTCCGGCCCCGTCCTGTCATGTGACGCGCTCGGCGAGGCGGGGCATCGGCCTCTCCGGCGACTCGATGTGCCAGGGCCCCGACAGGTCGCCGTCGGCGGTGAGGCCGTAGCGGGGGAGGGTCTCCCAGTCAGGGTCCGTGCGGGCGCGCAGCCGCGCCAGGTGGGGGAGCGCGCCGTCGTATCCCGCGTCGATCGCGGCCCGGTGGAGGCGGTCGGCGTCGGCCGACAGGCCCGTTTCGGCGTACATGCAGGCGAGTTCGCACAGTGCCTCCACATGCCCGGCGCAGGCGGCCGCGCGGGCGTGGTCCTCCGCCGCGTCATGATCACCGGCCTGGTGCTTCAGACGGACCAGCTCCCGCAGGGCCTGGGTCTGTCCCTGGTCGGCCGCGTGCTGGTAGAGCCGCTCCGCGTCCGCCTTCCTGCCGTCCGACTCCCAGAGCCAGGCCAGTTGCAGCAGCACCTTGCCGCCCCCGGCCGTGGCGAGGAACTCGGCACCCTCGCTGTCACCGGTCTTCTCCCGGCGCAGGACGAACTCGTTGAGCACCCGGCCGTCACCGGCCCCGGCCGCCTGGAGGACGAGGGCTTCGGCCCCGTGCTTGTCCCCGGCCTTCTCCCGTAACCGGGCGAGCAGCACGAGCGCACCCGAGTTGCCCGCACGGTAGGCGGTCTGCGCCAGACGCTCGGCGCCCTGGCGGTCGCTGGAGTTCTCGCGCAGCCACGACAGTTCGAGCAGGGCGAAGGTGCTGCCGCCGTCGGCGGCGCTGCACGCCATCCGCTCCGCCTCCTCGCCGGCCCCCTCCTCCTCCTTCAGCAGGGCGAGATGGGCCAGCGCGTCCGTACTGCCCCGCTCGGCCGCCCTGCGGTAGAGCCGCAGCGCGGCCTGCCGGTCGCCGGCCTTCTCCCGCAGCCGGGCCAGCTCGGTCAGGGCGAACATGCTGCCCCGGTCCACGGCCGAGCGCAGAAACCGCTCGGCCTCCTCGTTCTCCCCCCACCTGCGCATCAGCCGGGCGAGCTCGGTCAGGGCGAAGATGCTGCCCGAGCCGGCGGCGAGGTCGAGCGCCCGTGCCGCGCCCTCGCGGTCCCCGGCCTGCCGTCGCATCCCGGCCAGCCTGATGGCGGGACGCACCTTCCCACGCCCGGCCGCCGCCAGCACCAGATGCTCCGCCGCCTCCCCGTCCCCGGCCTTCTCCCGCATGCCCGCCAGTTCGGACAGCGCGTACGTGCTGCCCGTCTGGTTCAGGGCCAGGAACGCGAGCGATTCCGCCCCCTCTCGATCCCCCACCTCTTCCCGGGACCGGGCCAGCCCCGCGAACGTCCTGATCTTCCCCCTGGCCGCGGCGTTCCTCGTCAGCCGCTGCGCCCCCTCCTCGTCGCCGGCCTCCTGCCGCAGCCGGGCCAGCCGGGTCAGTGCCGTGCTGTCGCCCTGGTTGGCGGCCTCGTGGGCCAGTTCCTCCGCCCGGCCCGGTTCGCCCGTGGTCTCGCGCAGCCGTACGAGTTCCCAGCGCGCCAGACGGTCGTCGTGCCACGCGGCCTCGTAGAGCTCCTTGGCCGTCGTCGTGTCTCCCACGCCCTCGGCCAGCCCGGCCAGTTCGGGCCGCACCTCGGTGTTCCCGGCCCGCAGGGCCCGCTCGTAGAGCGCCGCCGCGACCTTGCGGCGTCCCCTCCGCTGGGCGGCACGGGCCAGCGCGACGGTGTCGTCGGTGCCGAGGCTGTGCCGGACCGCAGCGTCCCAGAAGGAGGCCGGAGGACACACGAGCCGGCGCTCCACCCGCCCGTGCTGTTCGAGGTAGTCCGCCAGCCGGTACGCCCCGCCCGCCTCGTCGCCGAGCGGAACCGGCGTCAGCGGTCCCGGTACGCCGTGGCACGGCATCGCGCAGTACGCCAGGGCCTTGTCCAGCCAGCCGCTGCCCCGCAGGACGAGCTCCCGGTCCTTCAGATAGCCCTCGGCCGCTTCGGCGAGGAGCGCGTGCGGCAGTACGGGACCGTGGCCGAGCCTGCGGCAGTCCATCGCCGCGTGGACCAGGGCCTGTTCCGCGGGCGGCGCGCACTGGTAGCGCCGCATGAGCTCCGGGACACCGGCGAGGAACTGCGTGATCTCCCCGTCGGCCGCCCCCGCCAGGGCGCTGGCCAGCCGCGGATCGTCGTGTGCCTTCCGGCGGGCCTGCCGCAGGTCGCTCTCCGAGAACGCCTTCGGCACCGCGATGCACCGGCCGAGATCGGTGAGGAGCTTGCGCTGCTGCTCGAACCGGTCGTCCGCGCCGGTGGCCGAGGGCGAGGTCAGCAGTTCCCAGAACCTCGGCCAGACGGTGGCGAGCACCAGGATCGGACCCCGGCGCCGGTCGGTCAGGGCCGAGCGCAGGCCCGCGGCGATGCCCTCGGCGGTCCTCGCGTCCGGGGACAGGAGGTAGTGCTGCGCCTCGTTCAGCCAGATCACCGTCTGCGGGCCGACCTCCGCCAGGTGCACGAGCGCGGCGTCCGGACGGCTCGGATCGAACGGGTGCCACACGCGCCACCCGGGCGGCAGCCGCCGCAGCGCCTCCCAGCAGGCGCGGGTCTTCCCGGTCGAGGACTCACCGACCACCGTGACGAGCAGACTCTCACCGTCGATCGCCCGGTCCACGAGGGCGCCCAGCTCCGTGTCGTGATCCCTGAGGACGTAGGTGGGAAGACTGGGCAGCGGCCGCTCCCCCGGCACGCTGATCGCCCGGTGCACCTCCAGGGCGAACGGGTCGACGTCGGCCAGGGGGACCCCCAGGGGCTCGGCGAAGTGAGCGGCGAGCCACATCCGCCGTACCCGCTTCTCCACCTCGCCCGGATTCCGGTCCGTCTCGCGAGCGAGCAGGAGGGCCACCGAGACGACGTCCGCCTGGCTCGTGGGGAGTTCCCTCGACCCGATGATCCGGTGAATGGTCGCCTTCGAAGGGCTGCCCGGGAAGGAGTCGTCGTTCCCGATCAGGGCCGCCATCCGGTGTGCCGGCGGCGCCCCGGCCTCCACATAGAGCAGGTAGACGTAGTCCTTCAAGTCCCGCAGTGGGGCCGGCGTCACGCCCAGGGGCTGCGGAATCCGCCGCTGGCTCCCTTGCCGCGAACCACTCGTGTGACTGGTCATCGAAGCATCCTTGCCTATGGGAACCGCCGCCCGCCCGGACAGTCCCGGATTCGGCGACGGTGTGAAGCATGCGCCGAATCGCCCTGGGGCGGTCCGCGCGGAACGGCACGGCGGGGCGGGCCCTCAGGACAGCAGCACCTTGAAGGTCTCACTGGTGGCCGCCCCGGCGACGGCGGAGACGAGGCTGCCCAGCAGGATCCCCATCAGGGTCAGTCGCTCACGGCGGTTCAGCGGGCGTCGGGGCACGGCGGATCTCCCGTCTCGGTGCGAACGGCCGGCGGGCGGCCGGCCACGATCTACTTTCGCGGACATGGAAGGGAGGTGGACGAGTTGAGACGAGACGGCGACGGGGGGCGACGGAGGGGAGGAGCTTGCCCGGGTGGGACGTAGCCCGGAGGGGGTTCGGCTCGGCACCGGTCTCCAGGAACATGTTCGCGAGCTGACCGCCGACGCCTCGGGTACGCGGGACCCAGGAGGTCTCTCCCTCTGGCGGCGTACGGTGGCAGCGTGGCAAGCGATGCGTGGCGTCGTCACGGACGTGCGTGCCGGAACCGTGACGCCTCCTGCGCACCGGCGGGTCCGGGTGACGGATCCCTCACACCCCCCTCGCGCCGGGGTGTGGACTCGCCCCCGCACCCGGGCGATCGTGGGCGGCATGGACGATCACCGCGAGGCACCTGCCGACCCTGCCGGTTCCCCAGAGTCCACCCACGCTACGAGCGCGGAGGCCGACGAGATCCGCCGCTTCTGGGGCCGGCTCGGTCTGCCCGGGCTGGTCGACGTGCACACGCACTTCATGCCCGAGCGGGTGCTGCACAAGGTGTGGGGCTACTTCGACGCGCTCGGGACGCTGACCGGGGGTCTCGAGTGGCCGATCACCTACCGGCAGGAGGAGGCCGAACGGGCGGGCATCCTGCGGGAGTTCGGGGTGCGGGCCTTCACCGCGATGCTGTACCCGCACAAGCCGGGCATGGCCCGCTGGCTGAACGGCTGGGCGGTCGACTTCGCCGCGCGTACCCCCGACTGTCTGCACACGGCCACCCTCTACCCCGAGCCGGGCGTCGAGGCCTACGTTCAGGAGGCCGTCGAAGCGGGTGCGCGGGTCTTCAAGGCGCATGTGCAGGTGGGGGCGTACGACCCGGCCGACGAACTGCTCCAGCCGGCGTGGGGGCTGCTGGCCGAGGCCGGGATCCCGGTGGTGATCCACTGCGGCTCCGGGCCGGCGCCCGGCAAGCACACCGGCCCCGAGCCGATCGCCCGAGTGCTGTCCCGGCACCCCCGGCTGCGGCTGGTCTTCGCCCACATGGGGATGCCCGAGTACGAGGAGTTCCTCGACCTCGCCGAGCGGTACACGCAGGTGCGGCTGGACACGACGATGGCGTTCACCGACTTCTCCGAGAAGCTCGCCCCGTTCCCGCCTGCGGCCCTGCCCCGGCTGGCCGACCTCGGCGACCGCGTCCTGCTCGGCTCGGACTTCCCCAACATCCCCTATCCGTACCTGCATCAGCTGCACGCGCTGGAGCGGCTGGGCCTCGGCGAGGCGTGGCTGCGGGCGGTGTGCCACGACAACGCAGCGGAGTTGTTCGGGCTTTGAGGGTTCTGCGGCCTGTGAGGGCGGGGGTCACGAGGACAGCGCGGCCCGCTCCGACTCGGCCAGCAGCACGCAGAACTCGTTGCCCTCCGGGTCGGCGAGCACGACCCAGCCCCGGCCGTCGGGCTTGCGACGGTCGTCGACCAGGGACGCCCCCAGCCCCAGCAGCCGCTCGACCTCCGCCTCCCGCGAGGTGTCCGGGCGCAGACAGAGGTGAAGCCTGTTCTTCACCGACTTCGGCTCCGGAACCTCGTTGAAGTACAGGGCCGGGCCGCCGGGCAGCATGACCTCGGTCTCCTTGTCGCCGGGCTGGTCCTCGGGATGCAGTGGCTGCCCGGTCACTTCGCTCCAGAACAACGCCAGTCGATAGGCGTTCGCACAGTCGATCGCAATGTTCTCCACCTTTGACGTCACGCGGGCGATCATCGACGAGAGGCGCTTCGACCGCCACCGGAATACGGTGCATACCGAGGGGGCGAGAGACATGAGCAGTGGATCGGTCGGCCAGTGGTACGTGCTGGTGGAGGCCAACGAATCTCACGGTGGTGACAACACGTGGGATCTCACGGACAAGGTGCACGTCGAGGGAGGAAGGGAGGAGGCCCTCGCTCGGGCTCAGGAGATGAGCCTGTCCCTCGTGCCGGGAAGGACCGACACCGAGAAGTACGGGCGCACCGTGTTCCGGACCTCGGAGACCACTTGGCTGGTGGAGGTGACCTACTCGTTCTGGTACGACGGCTGGGACCATCCCTCCACGGGTTCGAGCCACTTCCGGATCTCCGTCGCGGAGCTGGTGGCCGTGCGGGAGACACCTCCCGCCGAGCCACCCCGGAAGGGCTGGGTGAACCGGATGATCAACCGCGGTTAGTCCGCCCGTCGGGGAACACCGGCACCAGCGCCGGAACAGGGCAGTGCCCGCCCGGGGCTCGCAGCGCGACGCCCCCGCCTGCCGTCACCGTGAGGCGGCGGCAGGCGGGGGCGTCGTAGAGGCGCGTGCGCGGTGGCGAAGGGCTAGCCGCCCGTCACCTCCGTCACCTTCCAGCGCTGGTTGGCCCCGGAGTTCGGCTGCCATACGCCCACACTCGCGCCGTCGTTCGTGGACTGGCCCGAGACGTCCGGGAGCCGGCCGGTGGCGGCGTTGACGAGGGTCCAGGTGCCGTCGCCGGTCGAGGACATGATCCATTCGGTGGCGGCGTCGCGGCGGCCCTCGTCCGGCTCGGCGACCAGCGCGCCGTCACGGATGGCCAGACGCTTGTCGGTGGCGGTCTCCGTGAGGACGTACCGCTTGCGGTTGTCCTGGCCGCGGACCTGCTCGACCCGCCACTGCTGACCGGCCGGGTCGGTCGCGTTCGCGCTCCTGATGACCAGGCCCGTCCCGTTGCCGGCGATGGTGAGATCCTTGCCGCTCTGGGCGCCGGTCAGCCGGTACGTGTGGCCCTTGCGCAGCTCGGCCGCGTCCTCGGCGACCCCCGAGACGCCCTTGACGAGGAAGGACGTCACCGACTGGGCGGGCACGGTGAGCGTGGCCTGCTTGCCGCTGACCGGCACGGCCTTCCGCTTCTCCAGCTTGCCGTCGGCGCTGGTCACCACCGGGGTGACGGTGGCACGCGAGGAGACGCGGCCGAACTTCGACAGGTCGAGGGTGACCTCACGGGCCTCGGTGGTGCTGTTGACGTGCACGACGGTCGCCGCGTCGCCCTTGCGGGAGATCGCCGCGGTGCTGGACGTGTCGTCCGTCTTGATCAGCCGGTCGCCGGGCTTGATGTAGTGGGTGAAGTTGCGGGCCGTGTCGAACTTGGTGTTCGTGTAGACCGGGCAGGACTTCAGGGTGTCCTTGGAGGTGCAGCTGAACGGGAGCTGGATCTCGCCCCAGTTGCCGCCCTTCGCGGACTCGCCGCCCGGCTTCATGTTGTCGTAGTCCTCGACCGGCTGCCAGAACACCCAGGCCTTGGGCTCCAGTTCACGCAGGTCGTCGACCATGCGCTGGGCGAGGCCCAGCCCCGGCCGCATGTCCGTGAAGCTCTGGCCGTCGCCCCAGTCGCCCTCGACCTCGCTCATCCACAGCGGCTTGTCGGCGGCCTTGGCCAGGTCGCGGACGGTGGTGCGCTGACCGGTGCCGTAGGTGTGGACGTTCATCTGGCCGACCAGGTCGCGGACCTCCTGCGGGTAGGAGTTCCAGTTCGTCGCGAACGTGCCGGGGTTCGTCTCGTCCATCGCGGATATCTCCGCGTCCGACCGGGACTTCTTCAGGACCGGGGCCAGCGCGCGGATCACCTTCTGCTGGAGCTCGGGGCCGATGTGGGCGCCCTCCTGGCGGCCGCCGGTCGGCTCTCCGTCGGGGCCGAGCTTGGTGCCCCAGTAGTCGGTGTTCGGCTCGTTGAACGGGTCCAGCGTGTCGACCTTGATGCCGTGCGCCTTCTCCAGCCGCTCGGTCGCGCCCACCAGGTACTTGGCGAAGTCGTCGACGGAGTCGGTCTTCAGCTGGTCCTTGCCGGCGTCGAAGTTGCCGGAGACGTAGCCGCTCTCGGTCATGAACCAGGGCGGCGAGTTGCTGAAGGTCTCCCAGTGGGTGATGTCCTTCTTGATGCGGTCGACCCACCAGCGCTGGGTGTTGTCGGCGTTCTTGTTCCAGTCGGCCGGGTCGTCCGCGTCCCACCAGTCGACGTCCTCGCGGGTCGTCCCCGCCGGGGCCTTCCACCAGCCCTCGACCGCGCCGCCGGCCCGCAGGTAGTCCTTGACGTCGGGTGCGTTGCCGCCGCCGATGTTGTAGCGGGCGATGTTCAGGTTGAGACCGTCGTCGCCGAACAGGAGCTTGTAGAGCTTCTCGCGGATCGCGGGCGGGTAGTCGCCGGTGGCGTTGGCGAACCAGACCAGGCTCGTGCCCCAGCCCTCGAACTTCTCCCCCGAGTAGGAGGGGTCCGGCCGGACGGTGACCCCGGCGGCCGCGGCCCGGGCCGGCTCGGCGTGCGCGGCGGGCAGGGTCGTCGTGGCCAGGAGGGTTCCGGTCGCCACGGCGGTGACGCCGATGGCCCCGAGGAGCCTTCTCTTACGGGTGCGGTGTGCCATCTCGAGTACTCCAGCTCTTCTGCGTGCCGCGCGTCCCGGCGGGCGCAGAGATCGGGGCTACGTGGTGCGACCGGTACGGATTTGATGCCTTCTCATACGGTTTGGGCTAGGCAATGTTTACGTAAACATCCACTGGCGGGATGTCTACACTGTCCGAATCTCGGGGGTCAAGGAGTCGTTCCGGACCGAAATGCAGAGGGGCAGGTGGGCGCAGTGGACGGCGAGAGCGAACCGATGGGCACGAGCCGTACGAGAAGGCGGGGGGACCGGCCCCGGCAGGGCGCCTCCATGGCCGACGTCGCCCGCCTCGCCGGTGTCTCCTCCCAGACGGTCTCCCGCGTCTCCAACGGCTTCGCCGGCGTCACGGAGGAGACCCGCCGCCAGGTCCTGGACGCCATGCGCGAACTGGGCTACCGCCCCAACAGCGCGGCCCGGGCCCTCAGACGCGGCGAGTTCCGCACGCTCGGCGTGATCACCTTCTCGCTCTCCACCATGGGCAACATCCGCACCCTGGAGGCCATCGCCACCTCCGCCGCCCAGCACGGCTACGCCGTGACGCTGCTGCCCGTCGCCGTCCCCACCCAGGACGAGGTGAACGGCGCCTTCTCCCGCCTCGGCGAACTCGCCGTGGACGCCGTCATCGTCATCATGGAGATCCATCTGCTGGACGCGGCGACGGTCTCACTCCCGCCCGGCGTACAGGTCGTGGTGGCCGACTCGGACGCCGGCGACCGCTACACCGTCGTCGACACCGACCAGGCGGGCGGCGCCCGGGACGCCGTACGGCACCTGCTGGACCTCGGCCACGAGACGGTATGGCACCTGGCCGGCCCGGAGGGCTCCTTCGCCGCCCAGCGCCGCGCCAACGCCTGGCGGGACACGCTGACCGAGGCGGGCCGGGTCCCGCCGCCCCTGGTCCGGGGCGACTGGTCGGCCGAGTCCGGCTACCGGGCCGGTCTGCGGCTGGCCGACGAGCCGGACTGCACGGCGGTGTTCACGGCCAACGACCAGATGGCCCTGGGCCTGCTCCGGGCCCTGCACGAACGCGGCCTGCGCGTCCCCGGCGACATCAGCGTCGTCGGCTTCGACGACATCCCCGAGTCGGCGTCCTTCCTGCCACCCCTCACGACCATCCACCAGGACTTCGCCGAGGTGGGACGGCTGTGCGTGGAAGGGGTCCTGAGCAAGATGCGGCAGGACGGGGTGGAACACGGCACGACGCTGGTGCCTACGCGGGTGGTGGTGCGGGAGAGCACGGCGTCACCGCCGGGGCGGTGAGGAAAATGGGCGGGCGCGGCGACTGGGCCGGAACCACCGCGGGCGGCCAGCCCTCCGGACGGTGCGCTCCGGCACACCTCTCCAAGCCTCCCGGTGCTACGCCGCCGCGCTGCCCTTGTCGCCACTTGCCGGCATCCGCAGTGTGTGGTCACCGAAGTCGGCGACGAGGTCCAGTCTGCCGCCGAGTGCCTCGACGTAGCGCGCGATGACATCAAGCGCGGCGACCTCGCCGTGCTCGATCTGGGACACCCGAGCGACGCTCACTCCCATGCGGGTGGCCACGTCCCTCTGTGCCAGCCCGTACTGCTTGCGCGTCTCGGCGAGTTGATGCCCACGGGCTTCCGCGAGCAGACGGCGCGAGCCGGCTTCCACCTCGGCGGGGTCCACACCGGCCGAGTACAGCTCCTGCTCCAGGGTCTCCCAGTCCTGTGGGGCCTTCTTGGGCATGCCTACTCCTCACTCCTCTGTGGCGCCGGTGTAGTCGCGATAGAGCTGTTCGGCAAGAAGAATGTTGTCGCGGTACCAGCGATTCCAGTTTCCTGCCTTGTCGCCGCCGATGAGCGGCAGAGCGGAACGCGTCGGATCAAAGGCGAAAATGATCCGGAGCTCGGACCCCGGGGTGCCCCTGAAGCCGTAGGCGCCGCCCCGCCGGAGCGGGACGGGCACAGGAACCCTCGTCAGGACTTCGTCACGGCGCTCACCAGCCGCAACGCCCGCGTGACCGTCTCCGTGAAGGACGGCCCGGTCTCCCGGTCGGGGCGCAGGGCCCAGTCCTCCACGCCGATGCGCATCGCGGTGTTCAGTACGCCCGCCTCCACGCGGACCGCGAGATCATCCGCGGGCCGGCCCGTGCGGTCGGCGATCATCGCGGCGAACGCCGCCTCCGCGTCGTAGTGCGCCTCCAGCCACACCGCGCGCAGCCCCGGCTCGTCACGGCAGAGCCGCAGCAGGTCGCCGAGGGTGCTCAGGCGCGGTGTGGCGTCGGCGTCGTGCTGGATGCCGAGGATCGCCTCGGCGAGGGAGTCGTGGTCGGCCGCGCGCTCCCGCAGGCGTTCCGCCAGCAGCTCCAGACCCGTGGTGAGCAGGGGGCGTACGCACTCCTCCTTGGAGCGGAAGTACCGCCACAGCGTGCGCGTCGACACCCCGGACGCGGAGGCGATGTCCTCCGCGGTGACCGCCGCCACGCCCTTGGCGGCGAAGAGCCGGACCGCCTCCTCGGCGATCTCCATCCGCGTCTCGGCGCGTCGCCGCTCCGTCAGCGGTGGCCGCCCCGTGGCTCCACCTGCTCGTCCGGCCATGCGCCCTCCTCGGCTTGCCGTGCTCACCCTATTTTACGTCACGGTATGTCTGAGTGGCGCGAAACGACCTCTTGGCACGTCGCGTCTTTATGTCGCACTGAGACAAAAACCAGTACTGTGCCTGACGCCGGGTCAACGCGACGAGCGGAGAAACGCCATGAGTGGCACGGGTCTGTCGGGCAAGAGCGTCATCGTCACCGGAGCCGCCTCCGGCATCGGCCGCGCCACCGCGCTGCGGTTCGCCGCGGAGGGGGCGCGGGTCGTGGTCGCCGACCTGAACGCGGAGGGGGCCAAGAGCGTCGTGGACGCCATCGAGTCCGCGGGCGGCACGGCCGTCGCCGTCACGGGCGATCTGAGCGACAGCGCGGTCGTCGACGCGGTCGTGGCCGCCGCGGTCGGCACCTTCGGCGGCATCGACGTCCTGGTCAACAACGCGGGTGTCATGGACAGCATGTCCGCCGCCGCGGACGTCACCGACGCCGAGTGGGAGCGGGTCCTGCGGATCAACCTCACGGCACCGTTCCTGCTGACGCGGGCCGCCCTGCCGCACATGATCGGGGCCGGCGGCGGCGCCATCGTCACCACCGCCTCCGAGGCGTCGCTGCGCGGCAGCGCGGCCGGGACGGCCTACACCGTCTCCAAGCACGGTGTCCTCGGGCTCACCCGCTCCCTCGCGGTGATGTACCGGGACCAGGGCATCCGCGCCAACGCCATAGCCCCGGGCGGCACCGCCACCGACATCACCGCCGACGTCCACATCGACGGGGAGGCGCACGGACCGGCCGTCGTCGGGCGGCACTTCGTCAACATGGGCCGCATCTGCGAACCGGAGGAGCAGGCCGCCGCCATCGTCTACCTCGCCTCCGACGCGGCGAGCGGTGTCAACGGCGTGATCCTGCCCGTGGACAACGCCTGGGCCGCGGTCTGACCGACGTAGTCCCACCGACCTCCGCGAGAGCCACGAGAGCCACGAGAGGAAGAGGACACCCATGTCCACCCCCCACACCCCCCTGCCGCCCCTGGGCTTCGACCCGGACGCCCTGCGCGAGCGGTACCGGGCCGAGCGCGACCGGCGGATCCGGCCGGACGGCAACCGTCAGTACCGGCGCACCACCGGCGAGTTCGGCCACTTCGACGAGGACCCGCACGCCGGTCCCGGACCCACCACCCGGGAGCCCCTGCACGACCACGTCGACGTGGTCGTCGTCGGCGGCGGGTTCGGCGGGCTGCTGGCCGGTGCCCGGCTGCGCCAGGCGGGCCTGGAGGGCGTCCGGATCATCGAGAAGGGCGGCGACTTCGGCGGCACCTGGTACTGGAACCGCTACCCGGGCATCCACTGCGACATCGAGTCGTACGTCTACATGCCGCTGCTGGAGGAGCTCGGCTACGTCCCGAAGTGGAAGTACGCGCCGGGCGAGGAGATCAGGGAGCACGCCCAGGCGATCGCACGGCACTTCGGCCTCTACGACGACGCCTGCTTCGGCACGCAGGTGACCGAACTCCGCTTCGACGAGGGCGAGTCCGTGTGGGTCGTCACGACGGACCGCGGCGACCGTATGACCGCCCGCCACGTCGTCGTGGCCACCGGGCTGCTCAGCCAGCCCAAACTGCCCGGCATCGAAGGCATCGAGACCTTCAAGGGCCACATGTTCCACACCAGCCGCTGGGACTACGACTACACCGGCGGCGACGCGAACGGCGGCCTCACGGGGCTCGCCGACAAGCGCGTCGCCCTCATCGGCACCGGCGCCACCGCCATCCAGGTCGTACCGCACCTGGGCCGGGACGCCCAGCACCTGTACGTGTTCCAGCGCACCCCGTCCTCCGTGGACGTACGCGGACAGCGCCCCACCGACCCCGAGTGGGCCGGTTCGCTGCGGCCCGGCTGGGCGCGGGCCCGGCGGGACAACTTCCTCGCGGTCGTCACGGGCGGCGCGGCCGACGAGGACCTGGTGGCCGACGGCTGGACCAGCAGCGCCCGCCTCCAGCAGAAACTGATCCCCACCAACAGCTACGACTCCCTCACGCCCGAGGAGCGCGAACGCCTGGAGGAGATCGCCGACTTCCAGAAGATGAACGAGCTGCGGGCCCGGGTGGACGCCGTCGTCGACGACCCGGTGACCGCCGAGGCCCTCAAGCCCTGGTACCGCTACATGTGCAAGCGGCCCACCTTCAGCGACGCCTACCTGGAGACCTTCAACCGGCCCGATGTCACCCTCGTGGACACGGCCGACCACGGGGGAGTGGAGCGCATCACCGAGCACGCCGTCGTGGTCGGGGGCAAGGAGTACGAGGTCGACTGCGTCGTCTTCGGCACCGGCTTCGAGGTCGGCGTCTCGGGGCTGCTGTCCGGGCGGCTCCCGGCCTACGGCAGGGGCGGCACCGCCCTGCTGGACGCCTGGAAGCAGACCGGCCCGAGAACCCTGCACGGCTTCTACAGCCGGGGCTTCCCCAACCTGTTCATGCTCGGCTCGGTGCAGAGCGCCAGCTCCGTGAACTACGTCCACGTGCTGGACGAACAGGCGAGCCACGTCGCCGAGGTGATCGCCGAGGCACGCCGGCGCGGGGTCCGGTGCGTGGAACCGACCGCCGAGGCGGAGGCCGCCTGGGGGGCCACGATCCGGGAGAAGTCGGTGGACCTGTACCGGTTCCAGTCCGAGTGCACCCCCGGCTACTACAACGGCGAGGGCATGCCGAGACCGCGCAGCGAGTCCTACGGCGACGGCCCGATCGCGTTCTACGAGCTGATCCGGCGCTGGCGTGCGGAGGGCGGCATGGCCGAGGTGCTGGGCTCATGACGGGGCGTGCGAGCAGGCACGAACCGAGTGGGGTGCGCGGCGCCCACTGGCAGGCCCGCCGCCTCAACTCCCCCAACCCGCTGTGGGGTTCGAACGGGGTGGCGTTCGGCCCCGACGGGCGGCTGTACGTGGCGCAGTTCCTCGCCGGGCAGATCAGCGCCGTGGACCCGGCCACCGGGGACGTCGAGGTGGTCGTGGCGCAGGACGGCCCGGTCCAGTCGCCCGACGACCTGGCCTTCGGGGCGGACGGGTCGATGTACATCGCCGACCTGGTCCCCGGCCGGGTGTGGCGGCGCGGCCCCGAGGGCGCGTACAGCCTGGTCTCCGACGAGGTGAAGGTGCCCAACGGGATCACCTGCGTCGGCGACCGGCTCTTCGTCAACGAGATGAGGATGAACGGCCGGCTGCTGGAGCTCTTCCCGGAGGGCGGCGACCCGGTCGTGCTCACCGACGGGCTGGCCTTCGGCAACGCGATGCAGCTGGGCCCCGACGGCTGCCTCTACTACCCGCACATGATCAGCAGGCAGGTCTGGCGCATACCCCCCGACGGCGGGGTGCCCGAGGTCGTCGCCGAGGACGTGCACGACCCGGTCGCGGTCCGCTTCGACCTCGGCGGCGTCCTGCATGTGCTGTCACGCGGCCCGGAGGGCATCGTCACCCGCGTCGACCTGCACGGCGACGGCTCCCGCTCGCTCGTCACCAGCGGGGTCGTCGGCCTGGACAACGCCGCGTTCGACGCGGAGAACCGCATGTTCGTCTCCAGCTTCGCCAGCGGCGGCATCACGGAACTGCACCCCGACGGCCGTTCCCGCCCCGTCGTCCCGCGCGGCCTGGACGGCCCCTACGGCGTGACGGTCGACCTGGGCGGCACGGTGTACGCGGCGGACCACTACCGGGTGGCCCGCCCCGAGGAGCCGGACGGCGGCGGGTCGGGCGACGTGACCACGGAGATCCTCCAGCCCTTCGTCCACGGCATCACGGCCGACGGCGACGTCCTGCACACCACCTCACAGTTCGGCACCGTGCAGACCTACGACCCCGCCACCGGCACCACCCGGACCCGGGCGACGGGCCTGGACCAGCCCCTCGGCATCGCGGCCCGCACGGACGGCACCCTCCTCGTCGCCGAGACGGGCGCGGGCCGTGTCGTCGCCATCGACGGGACGGACACGGTCACGGTCGTGGCGGAGGGCCTGGAACACCCCGTCGACGTGGCGCTGGACGCCGACGGGCGCTGCTACGTCACCGACGACCACCGGGGAGCGGTACTCCGCCTCGACGAGGGCGAGGCGGTGCCGCTGGCGGAGGGCCTCGGCTCCCCGCAGGGCGTGACGGTCCACGGCGACGACCTGTTCACCGTGGACACCGCGCACCGCCGGCTGTGGTCGGTCTCCCTGACGACGGGCCGGACCCGCGTCGAGGCCGAGGACCTGGCCGTCGGCCTCCCCCCGGGCACCACCCCCGGCCCGGCTCCCGCGCTCTTCACCCACGGGCTGCCCGGCGTGGCCGCCCGGTTCGCCGGACTCACCGCCACCCCGGACGGCTCCCTGCTCCTGTCGTCGAACGGCGAGGGCACGGTGGTGCGGCTGTCGCCGAACGGGTAGGGGGCGTCCGCAGATTCTGCGCGATGTACGGCCGCCGGTTCGGCGACCGCGGCACCGCGCCGGGGCTGATCCCGCCTGCCCCGTGACGCCCGGCACGCTTCCCCGAGCTCTCCGGGCAGGGAGGCACCCCCACTCGCGTCGGCCGCCGCCGGGCCCCCGGACGGACGCCGCGACCGTGCGGACACCGCCCAGGACCTGAGAACGGCTCAGCGGCGGCGGCCCCGGGGCGGCCTGCCGCGCCGGCCGCCCCGGGCGGCACCCGTGCGGGCGGGGCGGGACTCGGCGGGCGGCGGGGCGATGACGACGGGCACGCCCGAGGGCGCCTGCGCACCGGTGATGCGGCTCAGCTCGGGCTCGCCCGAACGGACCCGGGTGACCTGCGGCGTGATGCCGGCGTCGGCCATCAGCCGGGTCATCTCGCGGCGCTGGTGGGGCAGGACCAGCGTCACGACCGTGCCGGACTCGCCGGCGCGGGCGGTACGGCCGCCCCGGTGCAGATAGTCCTTGTGGTCGCCCGGCGGGTCCACGTTGACGACGAGGTCGAGGTTGTCGACGTGGATGCCGCGGGCGGCGACGTTGGTCGCCACCAGGACCGTGACCTCGCCGTCCTTGAACCGGGCCAGGGTGCGGGTGCGCTGCGACTGGGACTTCCCGCCGTGCAGGGCCGAGGCGCGCACCCCGACCGCCAGCAGCTTCTTGGCCAGCCGGTCGGCGGCGTGCTTGGTGTCGAGGAACATGATCACGCGTCCGTCGCGGGCGGCGATCTGTGTCGTGGTGGCGTGCTTGTCGTCGTCCTCCACGTGCAGCAGGTGGTGCTCCATCGTGGTGACCGCGCCCGCGGACGGGTCGACCGAGTGCACGACGGGATCGTGGAGGTAGGCGCGGACCAGACGGTCGACGTTGCGGTCCAGGGTGGCCGAGAACAGCATCCGCTGGCCGCCGGGGGCGACCTGGTCGAGCAGCGCGGTCACCTGCGGCATGAAGCCCATGTCGGTCATCTGGTCGGCCTCGTCGAGCACCGTGATGGCGACCCGGTCCAGACGGCAGTCGCCGCGGTCTATGAGGTCCTTGAGCCGGCCGGGCGTCGCGACGACGACCTCCGCGCCGGAGTGCAGCGCGTTCGCCTGGCGGCCGATCGACATGCCGCCGACCACCGTGGTGAGCCGCAGGCGCAGCGCGCGGGCGAACGGGGTGAGGGCGTCGGTGACCTGCTGGGCCAGTTCCCGCGTGGGGACGAGGACGAGCGCCAGGGGCTGCCGGGACTCGGCCCGCTGCCCCGCGGTACGGGCCAGCAGGGCGAGACCGAAGGCGAGCGTCTTGCCCGACCCGGTGCGCCCGCGGCCCAGCACGTCCCGCCCGGCCAGCGAGTTCGGCAGCGTGGCCGCCTGGATCGGGAACGGCGTGGTCACGCCCTCGGCGCTCAGCGCGGTCAGCAGCCGTTCGGGCAGGCCGAGGTCGGCGAACGCCTCGACGGCGGGGAGCGCCGGGGTGATGGTGGCCGGCGGTGCGAACTCCTGCCCGGCGGCGGGGCGCCGCCCGCCGCGACCGCCGCCCGCCGGACGGGAGGCGGTGCCTCCGCCGCCGGCCTTGCGGGACCGGAAACCGTTGTTACGGGAGTGGGACGAGCCGTTGTTCCTGCGAGCCGTGCGGTCCATGGGGAACCTTCCTCGATGCGGCACGTGTCGGGGAATGCGCGGCGGCGCCGCAGAGCCGCAGGATTCGCAAGAGTGAGCCGGAAAAGAATGAAACGAGCCGAGGCCCGCACCGCTAGGGTGCGGGCCCCGGTCAGGGCATGCGCGTCCGCGTCAGGCGGGAACGATGTTCTCGGCCTGCGGGCCCTTCTGGCCCTGCGTGACGTCGAAGGTCACCTTCTGGCCTTCCTGGAGCTCACGGAAGCCGGAGGTGGCGATGTTCGAGTAGTGGGCGAACACGTCCGGACCGCCACCCTCCTGCTCGATGAAGCCGAAGCCCTTTTCCGAGTTGAACCACTTCACGGTGCCGGTAGCCATATGAATCTCCCTTGAGGGCAGTACTCAGGGCCCGCACCTTGCGGACCCGTAGTCGCCGCATTGATCACCCTACGGAGAGATCCGAGAAACCTCGGAAACAAAAAAGAGTGCTCGTCGACAAAGGTCGAAGAGCACTCGAAGTCTCTGGGAACCAAAACTGCAACAGCAGCGAAGGTAGCACAGGTCGGGTCGGAAGGCTCGGGAATCTCGTACCCGAGGTGGACCTGGCGGCGGCTCGTACTGCGATCTCAGTAGTCCGGATTGTCGGCAGCCGCACGACGACGGGAGGGGCCCGGGTCGTGTTCATCGCGCCGGGCGGCGAGAAGGTGACGGCGGCCGGGAACAAGCAGGCCATCGAGAAGGCCGTGGCGGGTCTCGGCGACGGCACGCAGGTCGCGAGCGCCGTCGACCCGTTCCAGGCGAAGACCATCAGCAAGGACGGGTCCACCGCGTTCGCGACCGTCACCTACAAGGTCGGTTCCAAGGATCTCACCGACGCCGGCCGCACCCACCTGGAGCGGGCCGTCGACCAGGCCCGGGACGCCGGTCTGACCGTCGAGACGGGCGGCTCCTCGCTGGGCGACGACGCCGGGCCCGGTGGCATGGCCGAGGTGATCGGCGTCGCGATCGCCGCCGTGGTGCTCCTCGTCACCTTCGGGTCCCTGGCCGCGGCCGGGCTGCCCCTGCTGACCGCCGTCATCGGCGTCGGTGTGAGCATGGCCACGATCCTCGCGCTGTCCTCCGCCCTCGGCCTGTCCACGACCACCGGCACCCTGGCGATGATGCTGGGCCTCGCCGTCGGCATCGACTACGCGCTGTTCGTCGTCTCCCGCTACCGGGAGGAGCGCGCCAAGGGGCGGGTGCCGCAGGAGGCGGCCGCACTCGCCGTCGGCACGGCCGGGTCGGCGGTCGTGTTCGCCTACCAGACGGGTCTGGTGCGGGCGGCTCCGCCGGGGACGTGAGGGCGACGGTCACGGCCGGCCGAACGCCGCCACCATGAGGCTCTCCGCGACCTTGTTCATGTCCTGGCCCTTGGCGTCCGTGGCGTTGACGCTGTAGACGAGGGTGCGGGAGCCGTCGCGGGTGGCGGCGACGGCCGCGTTGTATCCCCAGCGTCCGCCCGTCTTGCCCCACACCTCGCGGCCGCCCAGCACCTTCATCGACAGGCCGACGGAGTACGCGGCCGGCTTCCCCGTTCTGAAGTCGGCCACCTCCGGCAGCGTGAACATCTCCTCCAGCAGCGGCCCGCGCACCACCCGCCCCGCGAACAGCGCCTGGGTGAACCGCTCCAGGTCCGCCGTCGTCGAGACGATGTCACCGGCCGCCCAGCCGTCCGTCGCCCCCCACACGGACACGTCACGCAGCCCGGTCGTGCCGTCGTCCAGCCGCATCCGCTGGTAGCCGTGGTTGTGCGGCCCGACGATGCGCGGGTTGGTCCCCGGGAAGCAAGTGCCGGACAGCTCCAGCGGCTTCAGCACCCGCCGGGCGACCTGACGCGCGTAGGAGTCACCGGTGACGCGCTCGATGAGCAGTCCGGCGATCGTGTACCCGATGTTCAGGTAGTGCTGGCGCTCGCCCGGCGCGAACTCGCGCTCCTTCGACGTGGCCGAGCGGACCATGTCCTCGGGGTCGTAGAGACGGAAGCGGTTCGCGTACGCCTCCTCGACGGTGGTCCCGGGGAAGTCGGGGGCCGGGATGCCGTGCGTGTGGTTGAGCAACTGCCGGACGGTGACGCCCGCGTACGACGCCGGGATCAGCTCCGGCAGGTACGAGCGGGCGCTGCGGTCGAGGTCCAGCTCACCCTCGGCGGCCAGTTGCAGGGCGACCGCCGCGGTGAAGACCTTGGTCACGGAACCGGCGCGGAACCGGGCGTCCGGGTCGGCCGGGCGGTTGCTCCGCAGGTCGTGCACGCCGGAACTGCCGCGCCAGACGCCCTCGCGACCGCCGACGCGTACGAGGGCGGCGGTGGCGTCGTCGCTGGGCAGCCCGGCGATGGCCGCTTCGAGGGCGGGGCGGGGGTCGTCCGGGGCCGGTTCGGACGCCGCGGTGGCCGAGCGGGAGGCCGGGGCGTGCGCGCCGGCCGGCAGGACCGACGGGCCGGCGACGATCCCCACGACGAGCAGGGCGGCCAGCAGACTGCCACGGGCCGTGTTCTTCATGGTCAACTCCGTTGGTGCGAGCCGTTGTTGTGGACGGCTCCATCCTCCGGACCTGGGACGTCGCGCGGATCGCCCCGACAGGCGGTTCCGGGCGCTCAGTTCCTCGCCGACGTGGGGGAGGAACCGGCCCGGGGCGCTCCCCCGGGCGGGGGATCCCCGGCAGCGACCAGGCCGGTCTCGTACGCGCAGACCACGGCCTGGATCCGGTCCCGCAGTCCCAGCTTGGCCAGCACGTTGCCGACGTGCGTCTTCACCGTGTGGTCGCTGACCACCAGCTCGGCGGCGATCTCGGCGTTCGACAGGCCCCGCGCGAGCAGCAGCAGCGTCTCGCGCTCCCGCCCGGTCAGCACGTCCAGCCGGGGATCGGGCCGACGCGGCCGGGCGGCGGCGGGCCGGGTGTACTGCTCCACCAGCCGCCGGGCCACGGACGGCGCGAGCAGTGCGTCGCCCTGGGCGACGACCCGTACGGCGTGCACGAGGTCGTCCCGGCGTACGTCCTTGAGCAGGAAGCCGCTCGCGCCCGCGTGCAGCGCGTCGTACACGTACTCGTCGGAGTCGAAGGTCGTGAGCATCACGCACCGGCAGCCGCCGCTGCCACTGATCTCCCGGCAGGCCTCGATGCCGTCCCTGCGCGGCATCCGGACGTCGAGCAGCGCCACGTCGGCCGCGTGCCGCCGCACCGCCTCGACGGCCGCGTCCCCGTCGCCCACCTCCGCGACGACCTCGATGTCCGGCTGGACGTCCAGGATCAGGGCGAAGCCGCTGCGCACCAGCTCCTGGTCGTCGGCCACGACCACCCGGATCGTCACCGCGCCGCCTCCACCGGGGCCGGCACCGGCAGCCGGACCAGCACCTCGAATCCCTGCCCGTCGGCTCCCCGCCCGGTCATCGCGCTCCCCCCGTGTGCCGCGGCCCGCTCCCGGATCCCGGCCAGCCCGTGGCCGCTCCCGCCGGAACCGGGCTGCGGTCCCCGTCCGTCGTCCGTCACCCGGACACTCAAGTCGTCGTCCCCGTAGGTCAGGCGCACGGCCACGGTACGGGCGCCCGCGTGCCGGACGGTATTGGTCAGGGCTTCCTGGACGACCCGGAAGACGGTCGCCGCGACCGCCCCAGGCAACGGCCGGACGGCCCCGGCCGTCCCGTACCGCACGTCGAGTCCACCGGCCCGCACCCGTTCGAGCAGGTCGGGCAGGTCCGCGAGCCCCGGCTGCGGTGCACGCGGGGCGGCGCCCGCGTCCTCGTCGCCGCCGTCCCGCAGCACCCCGAGCATCTGCCGCAACTGCGCCATGGCGTCCCGCCCGGCCGCCGAGATGGCGTCGAAGGCGGCCTCGGCCCGCTCCGGCGCGGCCCGCACCGCCACCGGCCCGGCCTCCGCCTGGACGATCATCAGGCTCACCGCGTGGGACAGGATGTCGTGCATCTCCCGGGCGATCCTGGCCCGTTCCCGCGCGGCGGCCTGCTCGGCCTCGACCCGGTTCGCGCGCTGCCGGGCGTCGGTGAGCCGCCCGAAGCCGTAGGCGGCCGCGAACACGAAGAGGGAGAAGGTCAGTTCACGGGCGGACCGGGTGTTGAGCCACACCCCCACGGGCACGGCGACCAGCAGCACGGCCCCGGTGGCCAGCCGCTTGCGGGCCGAGGACAGCGCGGCGATCGTGTAGACGACCACCAGCCCGGTGTAGGGCAACGGCTGCCCGGGCCCGTCCAGGGTGAACCGGTACAGCGCGCTGGTGGCCAGCACTCCGGACAGCGCGGCGACGGGGGCGCGCCGCCGCCAGACCAGGGGCACCACGGTGAGGGTGCTCAGCCCGTAGGCACCCCAGGTCGCGGGCGGTGCCTCGGCCGCCCGCGGCACGAGGAACGGCATGGTCATCGCGGCCTGCACGAGAAGCGCGAGTCCGATGTCGACGACCAGGGGATTGGCCGCGCCCAGCGCCCGGCCGCGCTCCCACCACACTCTCAAGTCCCCGCGTGTTCCCCCCACGCGACCACACGGTAACGGGCGGGCCGGGCCGACGCGGCCGGATCACCGTCCCCGCTTCACGCCCCCGCGGCCCGGAAGCTGACCTCCCGGCGGACGGCCTCGTCGATCTCGTCGAGGGTGACCAGCGGCGTCGCCCGGGTCTGCACGGTCCCGCTGGCCTTGACGGTGAGGCTGACCGCGGCCATGGAAACGGCGTCGGGGAAGTCGACGATCATCACGAGATCGTCCGCCCCGAAGGTGAAGTACATCGCCTCGACCCGGCCCCCGAGCCCGGAGACGACCTGCTCGACGGCCTCCCGCCGCCCACTCGCCCCTTCCTTGAGCAGACCCTTGGTGCCTTCGCTGGTGTAGCTGGCCTGGATGAGGAACTTCGGCATGGCTGTTTCCGCCCATCGTCGTCCGGTGTGCGGGATGCCTTCCCGGTGCGTCGGCGGTCGCCATGCACGCGGGGCTCGCATTCACCCGTTGGCAGCCGTCAGGTGGCGTACTCAGGGGACCGCGAACTCCAGCACGGCGTCCTTGCCGTGCTGTGCGACGACCTTCACCCTCAGGTCGGAGCCGAACTGGGCCACGCTGCCCCGGCCGCCGAGGGTCGTGACGGTGCCCGGTGTCCGGAAGGTGACGGAGTCGTCCACGGAGACGTGTACGTCCACGCCGTTCGCCGTGATGTCCGCCGTGGAGGTCACCAGCACCTCGCACGCACCGTCCGAGCATGTGCCGTAGTCCCTGCCGTCCGCCGCCCCGGGCAGCGGGCCGGCGGGGTCGGTCGGTCGATCCGGCGTCGCCTCGGCCACTGCCGTGCCGCTGTCCTCATGTGTCCCACCGCCCCCGCATCCTCCGACGGCCAGCACCAGTGCGCCGACCATGACCCCGACGCTCGTACTCCTGCGCATTCGACACCACTCTCCTTACTACGGCTCGTCCCACGGGTCCGTTTCAAACAACGACCCAACCGCTGTGGTCGCCCCGAGCGGCGTTCAATTTCACTGGATTCGCACAAGGTCTTTCCGCTCCCGGTTCGCATCCTGATCACCCCTCATTGCCGGAGGGGCGACTTTCCAATTGACTGATCCATTTCGGGGAAACGGGGTTTCATGCCTGGGGAGACGATGGGGGCGACGGCGGGAACCGGCCGATGGGCCGTGCGCCGGGTCCGTTCCGGTGGCGTGACCACGCCCTTCGCGGTTTTCAGGAGGTCCACATTCCGCGCACGGGTATTCGAACCGGATTGGCCTCCGCTTCCCCTCTGTCCCTGCTGAATCATCCGTTCCCTCAGGGGGCAGCCGGGTGTGTCGCATTTCCGTCGGCGTGGGCGATCGGTGATTTCAGGTCGTTGTCCCGAGAGGAAAGCGGGAAATCGTTCCGGCATATCTACGATCGCAGGCTATGACCGACTCACTTCGGGACGACTCCGCCACCCGTGCGCGCCGGCAGACCCTGCACACCCTGATCGACACGGGCCGCCTCGGCCACACCCCTCACCCGCGCAAGGACGAGTGGCGGGAGCAGCTGGACCGCGTCTTGCCACCGGTCACCACCCCGCGCACCGCCCGCGAGAGGGAGTGTTCATGACCGCGATCGGGCCCGGGTGCACGGTCGCCCGTTATCTCGCCCTGCGGCTCGCCGAGTTGGGCATCACCCACCTGTTCGGCGTCCCCGGCAACCACCTCGGGCCGTTCCTGACGACCCTGCGGGCCGAGGGCGACATCGAGTGGGTCGGCACCCCGACCGAGGGCGGCGCGGGCCAGGCCGCCGACGCCTTCGCGCGCATCCACGGTGTGGGGGCGGCGGCGGTCACGTACAGCGTCGGCGCGTTCAATCTGCTGAACGCCTGCGGTGGCGCCTTCGTCGAGCGGATCCCGCTCGTCGCGGTCAACGCCTCGCCGCCGTACGAGCAGTGGCAGAACTACCGTGCCCTCGGGCTGCTCACCTCGCACATGAGCCCCCGCCCGGAGAGCAACCTGGACGTCTACCGGCAGGTCACCGTGGACGCGCAGGTCATCTCCAACCCGGGACTCGCGCCCGGTCAGATCGACGCCGCGCTCACCGCGTGCCTCACCGAGCGCCGGCCGGTCTACCTGGAGGTCATGGAGGACCTGTGGGACGAGCCGTGTCCCGAGCCCGGGGCGCCGATCGTCCCCGGCGAGCGGCCGTTCAGCGAGCGCGGCCGGCGCATGCTGGACCAGGCCGTGCAGGCGGTCCTCACCCTGATCGAGGAGCATCCCGGCCCGGACGGCAGGCCCCGCCCGATCGTGTGGGCCGGCGAGGAGATCGACCGGTTCCGTCTCGGCGAGCGGCTCACCGACCTGGTGGAGGCCACGGGTGCGCCGTTCTGCACCACCGTCGGCGCCAAGGCCGTCGTGGACGAGGACCTGCCGGAGTTCCACGGCGTGTACAACGGCGGGGCCAGCCACCCGGACGTGCGCAGCATCTTCAAGGACTGGGCCACCTGCCGGATCGGGCTCGGCGCCTGGTCCACGTCGAAGAACCTCGGCGGCGAGCAGTGCGTGGGCACCGACTGGGTGATGGCGGCGAACGGCGGGGTCAGCGTCGGCACGTCCTACTTCCCCGACGTCCAGCTCGAACTGCTGCTGCCGGCCCTCCAGGACGCGCTGGTGAAGGCGTACGGCACGGGGGGCCTGGCCGCCGACTACTACGCCGAGTCCTACGCCCACCACGGCTCACCGGGCGACCGCCCCGCGGCCCTGGAACAGCACCGCGCCACCCTGCGCACCGGCGCCTCGCGGTCCCGCCGCACGGCCGGACACCACCTCACCTACGACGGCGTCTTCGACCGGATCAACCACTTCCTGAACCATGACACCGGGGAGGACTGGACGGTCGTCTCGGACGCCGCGTTCTCCCTCATCGGCTCGATGAACCTGGCCCTGCCCGCGGGCGGGTTCCTCTCCCAGGTCAGCTGGCTCTCCATCGGCTGGTCGGTCGGCGCGGCCACCGGCGCCGCGCTCGCCCCCGAACGCGAGTACGCCCGCCCGATGGTGTTCGTGGGCGACGGCGCCTTCCAGGAGACCTGCCAGGAGCTCTCCACCCACACCAGGCTGGGCATCCGCTCGGTGGTGTTCGTCATGGACAACGGCCACTTCTACGGCGTCGAGCAGATGCTGGTGCACCCGGAGTACTACGCGGACGGGCAGGACGCCGCCGAACCGGACTACTACAACGTCCTCCACCCCTGGCACTACGACCGCCTCGCGGACGTCTTCGCCGGCCGGCACACCCCGGCCAACGGAGTCACTGTCACCGACACCCACGACCTCGACGACCTCCTGGACCGCCTCACCGACCCGGCCGACCCGGTCAACGCCGGACCTCTCCTGGTCCGTGTCCGTCTGCACCGCCACGACTACCCGCGCGCGATGGCCTACAAGGTTCCGAAGGAGCAGGCACATGGCTGATCTCAACGTCCTGATCGCGTTCGACGCGGCGACGATCGTCGAACAGAACCCCAACGCCTCACGCAACCCCGACGCCCCGACCCAGGTCGACCACAGCCTGATCTACATGACCACCCGGCACGACCACATCGTCGGCACGTCGGGAGCCGAGCTGAACCTCCGGGCCGAACCCGGGGACAGCATCAGGTGGCGCGAGACGACCCTGTCGCTCGGCAGCGACTACAAGGCCCTGCTCTACCGGTACGTCAGCAACGACAGCGGGCACCAGTTGATCCGGACCCCCGAGATCGAGGTGATCGACGGCATCTACCCCCTGCCGAAGGAGGGCAGCGAGGGCAGGCCGGAGTTCGACACCCAGCGCTACCAGGACCACTACTGGCGCACGACCGTCAAGAAGCGCGGCCAGGTCGTCTACCACTTCTCCTTCCAGATCCTGGACCGCCACCGCCAGTTGAAGGGCTACTTCCAGTGGGATCCCTTCATCACCATCGAGGACTCCTGACGGCGTCAGGGCCGGCGTAGTCCGGCGACGAGGAGGCCGACCAGCCGGCGCGGGTCGTAGCGGGGATCGCTGTCCGCCCCGATGCACAGATTGCCGACGCCGCGCATCAGCTCGTAGGCGTCGATGTCGGGGCGGATCTCCCCGGCGACGGCAGCGGCTTCCAGCAGCTGCGCGCAGACGGGGACGAGCCGGTCGATGAAGTAGGCGTGCAGCGTGTCGAAGCCGGCGTCGTCGGAGTGCAGGGCGGCGGCGAGGCCGTGCTTGGTCGCGAGGAAGTCGACGAACTGGTCGATCCAGCGGCCGAGCGCGGTGTGCGGGGACGCGCTGTCCGCCAGCAGGGCCGGGCCGGCCTCGGCGCAGGCGTCGACCTGGTGCCGGTAGACGGCCACGATGAGATCCGCCCGGGTCGGGAAGTGGCGGTAGATCGTGCCCACCCCGACTCCGGCCCTGGCCGCGATGTCGCGCACCGGCGCGTCGACGCCGGAGACGACGAAGGCCGCGGCGGCCGCGTCGAGCAGGGCCGCCTTGTTGCGCCGGGCGTCCTTCCGCCGGGAAGGGGCCGCGGGCCCGTCCGGGGCGGGCCGTCCGGCGCCCTCGTCACTGTCGTTCATCACGCTGCTCCGTCCGCCCTCGTGCCCGCCCGGCGCGCCGGGGGTGCTCTCTCCTGCTTGTCAAAACGGAACCGTGTTCCGTATCGTCGTTCCGGAACGACGTTCCGTTTACTCATCATGCCAGAGCAGGAGACACAGTCATGCAGTACCGCATCTTGGGCCGCACCGGTGTGCAGGTCAGCTCCCTCGCGCTCGGCGCGATGAACTTCGGCGCGATCGGGCGCACCGGTCAGGACGAGGCCACCGCCCTCGTCGACGCCGCTCTCGACGCCGGGATCAACCTCATCGACACCGCCGACATGTACGGCGCCGGCGAGTCGGAGGAGATGGTCGGCAAGGCCATCGCCGGCCGCCGTGACGACATCGTGCTGGCCACGAAGGCGGGCATGCCGATGGGCGACGAGCGCAACCACCGTGGCAGCTCGCGCCGCTGGCTGGTCACCGAGCTGGAGAACAGCCTGCGCAGGCTCGGTGTGGACCACGTCGACCTCTACCAGATCCACCGCTGGGACCCGGACACCAGCGACGAGGAGACGCTGTCGGCCCTGACCGATCTGCAACGCGCGGGAAAGATCCGCTACTTCGGCTCCTCGACCTTCCCCGCGTACCGCGTCGTACAGGCCCAGTGGGCCGCCCGTGAGCACCGGCTGAGCCGCTACGTCACCGAACAGCCCAGCTACTCGATCCTCCAGCGCGGGATCGAGTCCCATGTCCTGCCCGTCGCCGAGGAGTACGGGCTCGGCGTCCTGGTGTGGAGCCCGCTGGCCTCGGGCTGGCTCTCGGGCGCGGTCCGCGAGGGCCGGGAGGTGGCGACCAACCGCTCGGCGTTCATGCCGGAGCGCTTCGACACCGCCATTCCCGCCAACCGGGCCCGGCTCGACGCCGTCGAGCGGCTCGCCGAGGTCGCCGACCAGGCCGGTCTGACCCTGATTCAGCTCGCCCTCGGCTTCGTCACCGCGCATCCGGCCGTGACCAGCGCGCTCGTCGGGCCGCGCACGCTCGACCATCTGCGGGACCAACTCGCCGCCGCCGACACCGTGCTGACCCCCGACGTGCTCGACGCGATCGACGCGATCGTGGCCCCCGGCACCGACCTGGCCCCACAGGAGAAGTACGACACCCCGCCCGCCCTGCTCGACCCGGCCCTGCGCCGCCGCTGACCGGCAGCGCAGGCACCCCTGCGGTTAGGGTGAACGGCGTGGAGCTCCTGCACCTGCGCTACTTCGTCGCCGTCGCCCAAGAACTGAACTTCTCCACCGCGGCCCGCAAACTGCACATGGCGGCGTCCCCGTTGAGCCAGCGGATCAAGGATCTCGAGAAGGAGCTCGGACACCGGCTGTTCGACCGGGACACCCATCATGTGCGGCTCACCCCGGCCGGCAGCGCGCTGCTGCCGATCGCGCGCGGTGTCCTGGAGCAGGTCGACTCCATCCAGTGGCGGCTGGACGAGACCGCCCGGCCGCGGCGGACCACCCTGCTGCTCGGCGTGCCCAGCGGTGTCCACCCGGATCTGCGGACCCGGATGGACACCCTCGCCGAGCGGGTCGCCGACCGGTTCGAGATCAAACGCTGGCCGGGTGGCACCGAACGGCTGGTCGACGCGGTGTGCGGCGGCAGACTGGCGCTGACCCTGGCCCGGCTCCCGGCCGGCGGTGACCCGGCCCTGGAGCAGCTGCCGGTGATGTCGGAGCGGCTCGGCGCGGTCGTGCCCAGGGACCGGTTCGCGGGGCGGGAGTCGGTCGCCCTGGCGGAACTGACCGAGCTCGCCTACGCGGGGTCCCCCACGGCCGTGACCAACGCGTACTTCCGCGGCCTCGACCAGCAGCTCTCCGAGCTCGGCGTCAGGAAACGGATCGAACTGGGCAGTGCCACTTTCGAGGGAGTTTCCGAGATCGTGTCCAGTGGCTTGGCTTTTTCCATTTCCATGCTGGATCCGCGGAGTCCGGTGCAGAATTACCGTCTCGACAATGTGACCGTCCTGCCCTTCTCGGATTTCCACCCCCGGCTGGAGACCGGCCTGCTGTGGCGCAAGGACCGGGCGCATGGCGGTGACCTGGAGGAAGTCATCACCGCCGCCCGTGAGGTCTTCGCCGAACCGCTCCACGCATAAGCTCCACGAAAGCTCCACGAATCGCTTTACGAAGCGGTATGACCACTGCGGTCATACCGCTTTTCGTTATTCGGTCATTCCGTTTCGTTCCGTTTCCTATGCCCCCTTGCTAACTTAGTTTCCAGATACACATACATGGTGAAGCGAGGAACGGAAGGAAAAGTGATGACGGACCTCACGGACACCGTCGCCGGCCCCCTGGAGGGCGTGCGGGTGATCGACCTCTCGACCGTGGTGATGGGCCCCTACGCCGCCCAGATCCTCGGCGACCTGGGCGCCGACGTGATCAAGATCGAGTCGCCCTCCGACACCGTGCGCGTGGGCCACTACAAGACCACACCGGGCATGACCCCGCTCAACCTCAACGTCAACCGCAACAAGCGCAGCGTCGCCCTCAACCTCAAGGACGACACGGACCGCGAGCGGGCGCTGCGGCTGATCGACACCGCTGACGTGCTGATCACCAACATGCGGCCCGGCGCGCTGCACCGCCTCGGCCTGTCCTACACCGACATCGCCGCCCGCAGCCCCGGCCTCGTCTACGCACACGCCCAGGGCTTCCGCAGCGACTCGGACCGCGCGGGCAACGCCGCGTACGACGAGACCGTGCAGGCCGCTTCCGGCCTGGTCGACATCGCCGACCGCGCGCTGGGCGAGCCCGTCTACCTGCCGACCATCATCGGCGACAAGGTCTCCTCGCTGACCATCGCCTACAGCGTGCTGGCCGCCCTGCTGCACCGGAACCGGACCGGCGAGGGCCAGCTCGTCGAGATCCCGATGACGGACACGCTGATCGCGTTCAACCTGGTCGAGCACCTGGCCGGACACACCCACGTGCCCGAGACCGCCCCCACCGGGTTCCCGCTGTCGATGCTCAAGGGACACAAGGCGGTGCGCACCAAGGACGGCCTGGCCTGCGTCATCCCGTACAACCCCCAGAACTACCGGGACTTCTTCACCGCCGCCGGTCGCCCGGACCTGGCCGAGGACCCGCGCGTGAACGGGGACGCCGTCGACAGCGCCGACCACGAGGACCTGGCCGCCCTGGTCGACGTGTGCGCCCCGGAACTGACCACCGAGGAGTGGGCGGAGGTCTGCGCGAAGCACAGCATCCCGATGGCGCCGGTACTGGAACTGGACCGCGCCCACGACGACCCCTACGTCCGTGACGGCCATCTGCTCGACACGGTCGAGCACCCCACCGAGGGCTCGGTCCGCACCATCGGCATCCCGCTGCGCTTCTCCGCCACGCCCGGCTCGATCCGCCGTCTGGCGCCGGTCGCGGGCCAGGACACCGAGGACGTCCTCGCCGAACTCGACGCGATCGCCGCCTCCCGCTGAGCAGCGCCGCACCGTCACAGGAGAACCACCACCATGAGCAGCACCCCCGCGACTCCCTTCGTACGCACCGAACGGATCGGCTCCGCCCTGCTGATCACCCTCGACCGCCCCGAGGCCCGCAACGCCGTGAACGCCGAGGTCGCCACCGCCCTGGCCGCCGCACTCGACGAGTTGGAGGCCGGCCCCGAGCTGCGGGCCGGCGTCCTGACCGGCGAGGGCGGCACGTTCAGCGCCGGCATGGACCTCAAGGCCGCGCTGCGCGGCGAGTCGCCCGAGGTCGAGGGCCGCGGCTTCGGCGGCCTGACCGAGGCCCGGCCGGACAAGCCGCTGATCGCCGCCGTGGAGGGCCCGGCCATGGGCGGCGGCTTCGAACTCGCCCTGGCCTGCGACCTGATCGTCGCGGCCGAGGACGCCCGGTTCGGCCTGCCCGAGGTCAAGCGCGGGCTGATCGCCGCGGGCGGCGGAGTGATCCGGCTGCCGAAGCGCCTCCCCCATCACCTCGCCATGGAACTGCTGCTGACCGGCGAGCCCGTCGACGGCCGCCGCGCCGGTGCGCTGGGCCTGGCCAACCGGGTCACCGCCCCCGGCCAGGCCGTCGCCGAGGCGCTCCGGCTGGCCGAACGGCTCGCGGAGAACGCCCCGCTCGCGCTGGCGGCCGTCAAGCGCGTGGTGCGCGCTGCCGACGGCGCGTCCGACGCGGAGGCCTTCGCCTTCCAGCGCACGGAGATGAAGTCCCTGATGGCCTCCGCCGACGTACGCGAGGGCATGACCGCCTTCGCCGAGCGCCGCCCCGCGCGGTGGACGGGGAAGTGAGCGGACCATGAAGGCCGAGGACGTACGGCAGCGCGTCACCACCCCCCTCACCAGCCCGGCGTACGCGCCGACGGTCCCGCGGTTCACCGACCGGGAGTACCTCAACGTCGTCTACCGCACCGACCCCGACGCGCTGCGGACCGTCGTCCCCGAACCCCTGCGGATCACTGAACCGCTGGTCCGGTTCGAGGTGATGAAGATGGGCGACGTCAGCGGCTACGGCCCCTACACGGAGGCCGGGCAGGCGATCCCCGTCGACTTCGAGGGCGAGCACGGCGAGTACCTGCACGCCATGTACCTCGACAACTTCCCGGCGACCGCCTCCGGCCGCGAGGTCTCCGCCTACCCGAAGGTCCTCGGCTCCCCGGCGCTGTACGTCGACTCCGGCGCGCTCGTCGGCACCCTCGACCACGGCGGCCTGCGGGTCGCCACCGCGACCATGGGCTACAAGCACCACCCGCTGGACCGGGACGAGGCCGAGGCACAGATCACCGTGCCGACCTTCATGCTCAAGACGATCCCCGGCTACGACGGGCTGCCGCGCGTGCAGGAACTCGTCCGCACCCGCATCACCGACGTCACCGTCAAGGAGGCGTGGACCGGCCCGGCCCGCCTCCAGCTGTTCCAGCACGTGCTCGCCCCACTGGCCGACCTCCCGGTGCTGGAGGTCGTCTCCGCTAGCCACATCCTCACCGACCTGACGCTGTCCGGCGTCGAGCCGGTCCACGACTACCTGAAGGGAGCCGCGTCATGAACCGCGCCTTCCGTACCGCCGCGGTGATCGGCGCCGGGACCATCGGACTGTCCTGGACGACGCTGTTCGCCGCGCACGGACTGACCGTCCGGGTGAGCGACCCGCGACCGGACCTCGCCGAGGCCGTGGACGAGGCCCTGGCGACGTACGCCCCGCAGCTGGCCGCCCGCGGCCTGGACGTGACGGGCCTCGCCGACCGGGTGCACATCGCCGCCGGCGTCACCGAGGCGGTCCGGGACGCGGACGTCGTCCAGGAGAACGGCCCGGAGCGGCTGGAGTTCAAGCAGGACCTGTTCGCCACGCTGGTCCGGGAGGCGCCCGGCCACGCGCTGCTGCTCAGCTCCTCGTCGGCGATCCCGTCCAGCGCGTTCACCCGTGAGCTGCCGGACGAGGCCGCCGCCCGGGTCCTGATCGGCCACCCCTTCAACCCGCCGCACCTGCTCCCGCTCGTCGAGGTCGTACCCGGCGAACGCACCGGCGAGGACGCCGTGCTGGACGCGGTGGACTTCTACACCTCGGTCGGCCGCACCCCGGTCGTCGAGCGCAAGGAGATCCCCGGCTTCGTCGGCAACCGCCTCCAGAACGCCCTCAGCCGCGAGGCCGTGTACCTCGTCGAGCAGGGCGTGGTGACCCCCGAGGAGCTCGACACGGTCATGACGAACTCGCTGGGTCTGCGCTGGGCCACGGTCGGGCCGTTCCTCGGCTCGCACCTGGGCGGCGGACCCGGCGGCTACCGGCACATGGCCGAACACATCGGCGCCTCGATGCAGCAGCTGTGGGCGGGCCTCGGCACCCCGTCGCAGAACGAGGAAGAACAGCAACGGCTCATCGAAGCCGTGGAAAAGGCCTACGGCTCCTCCGCGTACCCGGAACTCGCCGGGGCGCGCGACCGCAGGCAACTCGCCGTCCTGGCCGCCCTGGACGGCGCGGACAAGGAGGAGAACTGAGATGACCACCACCTGCGCACCGCTCGACGACCAGCTCACCGCGGACTTCTACGGCTACGAGGCCCTGCTGCCGGACGAGGAGCGGGGGATCCTCCTCAAGGCCCGCGCCCTCATGCGCGACCAGGTCAAGCCGCTGGTCAACGACGCCTGGGCCAAGGGCGAGTTCCCGAAGGAGCTCATCGACCTGTTCCGCGAGAGCGGCCTTGCCGGACTGCCCTACGAGGGCTACGGCGAGCACGCTCCGGCCGTCAGCAACCTGCTCAGCGGCATGCTGGCGATGGAACTGACCCGCACCGACGCCTCGGTCGCCACCTTCTTCGGTGTCCACAACGGCCTCGCGATGTACTCGATCCACTCCGGCGGCGACCAGGAGCAGCGCGACCGCTGGCTGCCGGCGATGGCCGCGATGGACAAGATCGGCGCGTTCGCGATGACCGAGCCGCTCGGCGGCTCCGACGTCGCGGGCGGTATGCGCACCACCGCCCGGCGCGAGGGCGACGCCTGGGTCCTGAACGGCGCCAAGAAGTGGATCGGCAACGCGACCTTCGCCGACTACGTCGTGGTGTGGGCACGCGACGTCGACGACAACCACGTCAAGGGCTTCGTCGTGGAGAAGGGCACGCCCGGCTTCGACCCGGCCAAGATCGAGGGCAAGACCGCCTTCCGGATCGTGGAGAACGCCGAGATCACCCTCACCGACGTCCGGGTGCCGGAGGCGAACCGCCTGCGGAACATCAACTCCTTCCGCGACGTCGCCGAGATCCTGCGCGCCACCCGCGGCGGGGTCGCCTGGCAGGCGCTGGGCGTCATGGTCGGCGCCTACGAACTCGCCCTCGACTACGCCCGGGAGCGTGAGCAGTTCGGCCGCCCGATCGGAGGCTTCCAGCTCGTGCAGGACCTGCTCGTCAAGAGCCTGGGCAACATCACCGCCTCGTGGGGCATGCTGGTGCAGCTCGCCCGGCTGCAGGACGCCGGGATCTTCCGCGACGAACACTCCTCTCTGGCCAAGGCGTTCGTCACCGCCCGGATGCGGGAGGTCGTGGCCTGGAGCCGGGAGCTCTTCGGCGGCAACGGCATCCTGCTGGACCACGACATCGCCCGCTTCTTCGCCGACGCCGAGGCGATCTACTCCTTCGAGGGCACGCGCGAGATGAACACCCTGATCGTCGGCAAGTCGATCACGGGCCAGTCTGCCTTCGTGTGAACCTGACCCGCTTCAACTTCCGTGTTTCTGCCCGATATCGGGCAGAAACACGGAAGTTTCGCGTCTCCTCGTCTTAGAGTTGTCGTCCGTTGCAAGCAAGGGGTGACACATATGCGCTCGCTGCCCGCCGGTGCGGAGGCCGTGGTCTTCGACTGTGACGGTCTCCTGGTCAACACCGAGGACTGCTGGTCGGTCGCCGAGTCGGCGCTCTTCGCGGCACACGGCCTGCCGTTCGGCCCCGCCGAGAAGGCCCTGGTCCTCGGCCGGACCCTGGAGGCCGCCGGGGAGGCCATGGCCGGCCACTTCGGCCGGCCCGGAGCAGGCGCGGAGATCGCCGCCGACCTTCTCGCCCGGGTGCGCAAGGAACTGGAGCGGGGCGCCGAGGCCCTGCCCGGGGCGGTCGACCTCGTACGGGCCTGCCGGGCGGGCGTGCCCGCGGCCGTCGCCAGCAACAGCCCGCGCGAACTCCTCGACACCGCACTGGAGTCGGCGGGCCTCCTCGACCTCTTCCCCGTGTCGTTCGCGGCCGACGAGGTGCCCTCCGCCAAGCCGGCCCCGGACCTCTACCTCACGGCGTGCGCGGCGCTCGGCGTCGCTCCGGAGCGCTCCGTCTCCTTCGAGGACTCGGCCACGGGTATCGCCTCGGCGCGTGCCGCCGGGCTCTTCGTGGCGGTCGTGCCGTCCCTCCCGGGAGGCGACCTCGACCACGACTGGCTGGGCACGAGCCTCGCCGAACCCGGACTCCTGGACTGGGCCAGGGGACTGGGCCGGGTCGGCGCCCGCTGATCAGCTCGCCGACGGGCCCGCCAGGCCGTCCCGTTCGGCGGCGGATCGCAGCCTGTGGAGCGGGCCCGCAGCCTGTGGAGCGGACCCGCGATCGGCGAGGGCCCGTGCCTCGACGCGCCCCCGGCCACGCGGCCCGTGCGTCGCTGTCCGGTTTGGCCGCTACTCCGGAGGAAGGGTTCCTGGCACCCTGACGAGCACCCGCGCGGGACAATCTCCGTCCAGCAGGACCGGGAAGGAAGCGCCAGCATGATCGAGTGGAAGCCCCTGGGCACCGCGGCCAGGCCCGTCCCGAAGCCCGTGGCGACCCCGTTGGTGTGGGCCGGGGCCTTCGGGGGCGCACTCGTGCTGGTGGCGCTCCTCAACACCGTGGTGGGGCCCGGCCGCCCGGAAATGGCCCTGCCGGTGCTGTCCCTGCTGGCCGCCCTGCTGGGCCTGTGCGCACGCTTCACGGCCGCACCCGGCACGGCCTTGCTCTGCTGGCTGTTCCTCAACGGCTTCGTCATCCCGCCCGCCGGCACCCTCACCTGGGCCGGGCACCGCGACACCACCTGGCTCGCCTGCCTGCTCGCCGCCACCCTCGTCGGCACGGCCCTGGCCCGCCTCTTCCACGCCCGGGCCGCCTACCGCCGCCTCGCCCCCGGGAGCGACCGGGAGCCCTGAGGGTCCTGCCCTAAGGGACTGTTAGGACTTGGTTCACGCCGTTGAGCGGTGCCGTTCCCGCCATCGACTCTGTGTGCTCCCGGGCCGCAGACAAGGGAGTTCCGATGGCCACACCGACCACGACCGAGAGCGGGCAGCAGCCACGCAAGGGCGAACGCAGGGTCGTCAGCAACATCGTGCGCGGATCGATCGGCAACCTGATCGAGTGGTACGACTGGTACGCGTACACCGCCTTCAGCGTCTACTTCGCCTCCGTCTTCTTCCCCTCCGGCGACCAGACGGCCCAACTGCTGAACACCGCAGCGGTGTTCGCCGTCGGCTTCCTGATGCGGCCGATCGGCGGCTGGGTCCTCGGCCGCTACGCCGACCGCCGGGGCCGGCGCGCGGCGCTGACGCTGTCGGTGACGCTCATGGCGGCCGGTTCGCTGATCGTCGCCCTGACCCCGTCGTACGGGTCGATCGGGGTCGCCGCGCCGGTGCTCCTGGTGGCCGCGCGGCTGCTGCAAGGACTGTCGGTGGGAGGGGAGTACTCGACCTCGGCCACCTACATGTCCGAGGTGGCCTCCCCGGGCCGCCGCGGCTACTACTCCAGCTTCCAGTACGTCACCCTCATCGCCGGGCAGCTGACCGCGCTCGGGTTGCAGATCGTCCTGCAACAGCTGCTCAGTGCCGCGCAGATGGAGGCCTGGGGCTGGCGGGTCGCGTTCGTGGTCGGCGCCGCCGGGGCGGTGGTCGTGCTGTGGCTGCGGCGCGGCATGGACGAGTCCGAGAGCTTTGAACGGGCCGCCGGGGAAGCCGAGAACGGCGAGACGGGCGAGAAGGGGCAGAGCGGCCCCGCCCGCGGCAGCCTGCGGCTGCTGCTGTCCTACCCGCGGCAGTGCCTCACCGTCGTCGGGCTGACCATGGGCGGCACGCTGTTCTTCTACACGTACACGACGTACCTCCAGAAGTTCATGGTCAACACCAGCGGCATCGCCAAGCCGACCGCCGCCTGGATCAACTTCTTCGCGCTCCTCGTCTTCGTCGTGCTCCAGCCGGTCGTGGGCCTGCTCTCCGACCGGGTTGGGCGCCGCCCCCTGCTGATCGCGTTCGGGGTGCTGGGCACCGTGGTGGTGGTGCCCTCGCTCACCCTGCTGTCCCACACCAGCGACCCCGTGTACGCGTTCCTGCTCATGGTGGTGCCGCTGGCCGTCAGCTCCCTGTACACGTCGATCAGCGCGGTGGTGAAGGCCGAACTGTTCCCGACCTCGATCCGGGCGCTCGGCGTCGGCCTGCCCTACGCCCTGACCGTGGCGGTGTTCGGCGGGACCGCCGAGTACGTCGCCCTGTGGTTCAAGAACGCCGGGCACGAGAACTGGTACTTCTTCTACGTCACCGCCTGCGTCCTGGTCTCACTGCTCGTCTACATTCGGATGCGCGAGACATCGGACGCGTCGCCGCTGGACGAGGACGCCTCCCGGTCCCGCGGCTGACGGAGCGGGAAGGAGGCGGACCGTGCGGGTGCTGCTGGCCGAGGACGACGATGGGGTGGCGGGCGCGCTGACCGAGGCCCTCTACGACAACGGTCATCTGCCGGCCCGGGTGCGGCGCGGCGAGGACGTCCTCGCCCGCCACCGGCAGGCGGACCTGCTGCTGCTCGACCTCGGCCTGCCCGACCTGGACGGTCTGGAGGTGCTGCGCAAGCTGCGCGCGGTGAGCGCCCTGCCGGTGGTCGTCCTCACCGCGCGGGGCGACGAACGGTCGGTGGTGCGCGGCCTGCGGCTGGGTGCCGACGACTACCTGGTCAAGCCGGTCCGGCTGGCCGAGCTGCTGGCCCGGATAGAGGCCGTCACCCGTCGTGCCACGACCGGCGCCGCACCGGCGCCGCGCACCGTCCGCGCCGCCGACGTCGAGGTCGACCTGGACGCGCGCCGGGTGACGGTCGGCGGGGCGGAGGTGCGGCTGACCACCAAGGAGTTCGAGGTCCTCGCCGCGCTGGCGGCCCGGCCCGGCACGGCGGTCAGCCGCCAGCAGCTGATGGACGAGGTGTGGGGCGACGCCTTCCTCGCCGTGTCCCGCTCCCTCGACGTGCACCTCACCCAGGTGCGGGCCAAACTCGGCCGCCCCGAGGTGCTGACCACCATCCGCGGCTTCGGCTACCGCTTCGGCGACTGAGCCGGGCCGAACGGCACAGGCCCCCCGCATGCGCACCCGCGTCCTCACCGTCGTCCTGGCCTTCGCGGTCCTCGCGGTGGCCGGCTTCGCCGTCCCGCTGCTGGCCGTCACCGCCGCGCAGCGCACCCAGCAGCTCGTCGCGGCGCGCACCGCCGACCTCGACCGGTTCGCCTCCCTGGCCGAGCAGGCCGCCGAGAGCGACGACACCGGCGCCCTCACCGCCGAGGTCCTCCGCTACACCGAGCTGTACGGCGAAGCGGTCGTGGTCGTCGACGCCCGCCGTGCCCCGGTGGTGCAGACGGGCGGGCTGCGCGCCGCCGACCCGGCCGTCGCCCGGCTCGTCGACGCGGCGCTGCGCAACCAGCCCGTCTCGCCCGGGGGGACACTGCGGCCCTGGTCCCGGGCCGACCGGCTGCTCGCCCGCCCCGTGGGCACCGGCACCAGGGTGTCCGGCGCGGTGGTCCTGCGTTCCTCGGTGCGGGGCGCCGCGGACGACATCGCGCTGCGCTGGGCGCTCGTCCTGGCCGGGGCCGGCCTGTTCGCCGTGGCCTGCGTGCTGCTAGCCCGCAGGGCCACCCAGTGGGTCGTACGGCCGCTGCACCGCCTCGACCGCGCGGTCGGCACCCTCGCCGCCGGCCTGCCGCCCGAGCACGCTCGGGCCGGCGGCCCGCCGGAGCTGCGCCAGCTGGCCACCGGCTTCAACCGTATGGCCGACGGGGTCACCACCGCCCTCGAACAGCAGCGCCGCCTGGTGGCCGACACCTCGCACCAGCTGCGCAACCCGCTGGCTGCCCTGCGCCTGCGCATCGACTCGCTCCAGCCCCATGTGCGCACCTCCGCCGCCCGCACCTACACCGGGGTGACGGCCGAACTCGAACGCATGGAGCACCTGCTCGACGACCTGCTCACCCTCGCGAACGCCGAGCACCGGGCCGGCGAACTGGCCGTGACGGACACGCGGGAGGCCTCCTGCGACGCGGCGGCGGTAGCCGAGGCCCAGGCCGGGCTGTGGCGGCCGGTGGCCGAACAGGCCGGAGTCCACCTGGAGTTCGTCCCCGGCCCGGCCGTGCGTACGGCCTGCACGGAGGGCGAACTGGCCCAGGTGGCCGACATCCTCCTCGACAACGCGATCAAGTACGCCGGGAGGGGCGCCCACGTCGAGACACGCTGCTTCACCGACGGCCCGGACGCGGTGTTCGAGGTCCGTGACGACGGGCCGGGCCTCGCCACCGGCGAACTGCCCCGGGCGGGCACCCGCTTCTGGCGCGCGGACCGCCACCGTGACGTCCGGGGCAGCGGCCTCGGCCTGGCCATCGCCGAGCGACTGGTGGCCGGCCGCGGCGGCCACGTCGAATTCGCGACGATCGCCCCGCACGGCCTGCGCGTCCGGGCCGTCTTCCCGCAGGGTCCCGCGACATGACCGGCCCCGCCCGCCGCCTCGCCCTGGGGACCGCGCTCGGTGCGGCGACCGCCCGCCGCACCGTCCTGCGGGCCGCGCTTGGCGCGGCGGGTACCGGCCTGCTCGCGGGTGCCACGGCGGCCGACGCACGGCACCCGGACCGCGGCCCGGAGGGCGACCTGCGCGTGGCGACCGGCGAGTCGGACGGCTTCTACACGGCCTTCGGCCGGCTGCTCGCCGCCGAGGTCACGGCCGCCTACCCGCGGCTGTCCTGCGAGGTGATCAACAGCGAGGGCAGTGTGGCCAACATACGGCTGCTCCAGGCGCGCCGGGCCGATGTGGCGCTGGCCCTGTCGGACATCGCCTGGGCGGCGTACGGCGGCACCGCGCCGTTCGGCCACCGTGTCCCGCTGCGCGCCGTCGGCAGGGTCTACGAGAACTACGTCCAGCTGGCCGTGCGCTCCGGGTCGGGCATCCACAGCGTGGCCGGGCTGAGGGGCCGTACCGTCTCGCTGGGCGCCCCCGCCTCCGGCGGCGCCGTGCTCGGGGACCGGCTGCTGCGTGCCGCGGGCCTGACCCCCGGCACCGACGTGCGGGTCCGGCACCTGCTGATGCCGCAGGCGGGGCGTGCGATGCGGGCCGGTGCCATCGACGCCTTGCTGGTCGCGGGAGGCGTGCCGCTCCCCGTGCTGTCCGGGCTGGACACCGACCCCGGCATACGTCTGCTGCCGCTGTCCGGCCTGCTGCCCCGGCTGCGCGCCGGACAGGGTTGGGCGGGTTCGGGTCTGGAGGCCGTGACGGTGCCGGCCGGGGCGTACCGGCAGAGCCCCGAGGTGCCCACCATCGGCGTCGCCAACCTCCTGCTCTGCCGCCCCGGCCTCGCCGCCCCCGTCGCCGCCGCCCTCACCCGCGTCCTGGTCCGCCGGGCCACAAGCCTCGTCCCCGCCCCGGCCCTCGGCACCCAGTTCCTCGACGCCCGCAGCCTGATCTCCACGGGCGCCGTGCCCCTGCACCCGGGGGCCGTCGCCGCCTATCGCGAGCTGCACGGCTAGCGAGACCGTCCGACGGACGGAAGCTAGGATCCCTGCCATGGCCCTGACCATGAGCGACGTGGACCGGTTCGAGGCCTCCAGGCCGCGTCTGGAGGCCATCGCCTACCGCCTCCTCGGTTCGGCGAGCGAGGCAGAGGACGCCGTGCAGGAGACGTACCTGCGCTGGCAGGCCGCCGACATCGGGCGGATCGAGGTGCCCGAGGCCTGGCTGACGAAGGTCCTCACCAACCTGTGCCTCAACCAGCTCACCTCGGCCCGTGCCCGGCGCGAGACCTACGTGGGCCAGTGGCTGCCCGAGCCGCTGCTCGCCGGGGACCCGATGCTCGGCCCCGCCGACACCGCCGAGCAGCGCGAGTCCGTGTCACTGGCGGTGCTCGTCCTGCTGGAGCGGCTGTCCCCCAACGAGCGGGCGGTGTACGTGCTGCGGGAGGCATTCGACTACCCGCACCGGGAGATCGCCGGGATCCTCGACATCTCCGAGGCGGCCAGCCAGCAGATCTTCCACCGGGCCAAGAAGCACGTCGCGGACGGCAAGGTGCGCACCGAGATCGACGAGGCCGCCGCCCGGCGGGTCATCGACGAGTTCCTCGCGGCCGCCACCAGCGGCCGGACGGAGCCGCTCGTGCGGATGCTCACCGAGGACGCCGTCTCCATCGGTGACGGCGGCGGCAAGGTCCCGGCCCGCGCCAAGGCGTTCGAGGGCGCAGCTGCGGTCGCGCGGTTCATGCGGGGCCTGTTCAAGCCCAGCAAGGCCAAGCGGGCCCTGGCTGGCGGTTCGCCCGAGGTGTTCGCCGCGACCGCCAACGGCGACCCCGCCGTCGTGGCCGTCCTCGACGGCCGGGTCATCGGCGTGATGTGCCTGGAGGTCACCGCCGACGGCATCGCCGCGTTCCGCAACCAGGTCAACCCCGACAAGCTCGAACGGGCGACCAGGCGCTGGGCGGCCGAGGACCACGGAGAACCCCTGCTCAACGCCTTCTGACTCCGATGCCCACTCTGATGTGACCTGCTTCACACCGCCTTCCTGTCAGGAAACGGCGGGCCGCCCGGTTCAGGTGGCGAACCCGCTCGAGACAGGAGAGCCCAGCCATGGAGCACCGCATCATCGTCCTCGGAGCCGGATACACCGGAGCGATCGCCGCCGGACGCCTCGCCAGGCGGCTGCACCGCGAGGACGTCGCCATCACCCTCGTCAACGCGGAACCCGACTTCGTCGAGCGCGTGCGGATGCACCAGCTCGCCACCGGCCAGGACCTCAGGCCCCGGCCCTTCCGCGAGATGTTCGCGGGCACGGGCGTGGAACTGAAGCTCGGACGGGTCACCGGTGTCGACGTGGAGCGCCGGAGCGTCGCCGTCACCGGCGAGGACGGCGCCGAGGAACTGGAGTACGACACCCTCGTGTACGCCCTCGGCAGCGGCTGGAACGACCAGGGGGTCCCCGGCACCGCCGAGTACGCCCACGAGATCGCCGGCCGGCCCGGAGCGCTCCGGCTGCGCGAGCGGCTGGCCCGTCTGGACGCCGGGCAGACCGTCGTCGTGGTCGGCGGCGGCCTCACCGGGGTGGAGGCCGTGACCGAGATCGCCGAGTCCCGCCCGGACCTCGACGTGGCCCTCGCCACCCGCGGCGAGCTCGGCGACTGGCTCTCCGACAAGGGCCGCGCACACCTGCGCAAGGTCGTCGACGGGCTCGGCATCACCGTGCACGAGCACGCCGTCGTCACCGGTGTCGAGGCCGACCGCGTCACCACCGCCGACGGCACCTCCCTCCCGGCCGCCGTCACCGTGTGGACGACGGGCTTCGCCGTCCACCCGATCGCGCGCGCCACCGCCCTGGAGGTGACCGGCACCGGCCAGATCGTGGTCGACCGCACCATGCGCTCGGTCTCCCACCCGGACGTCTACGCCGTCGGCGACGCGGCCCTGGTGGCCGGCCCCGGCGACAAGCCGCTGCGGATGTCGTGCGCCTCGGGCGTCCCCACCGCATGGCAGGCCGCCGACGCCATCGCGGCGCGGCTGACCGGCGGGAAGATCCCGACGGTGCCGCTGCGCTACTTCAACCAGTGCGTCTCACTGGGCCGCAGGGACGGCCTGATCCAGTACGTCACCGCGGACGACCGGTCCGTACGGGCGGCCCTGACCGGGCGGTTCGCGGCCCTCTACAAGGAACTGGTCTGCAAGGGCGCGGCCTGGGGCGTCGCCCACCCGGTCCTGACGCCGACCCGGCGCCGCCGCGTCGTGCGGGAGAGCGCCCGGGCCGAGGCACCGGCTCCTCTCGCGAGGGTCTGACGAACACCGGACACTCCCCCTGGGGGCCAGGGCCCCCAGGGGGAGTGTCCCGCGCCCTCGGCGCGCTGCTCGGGTGGTCGCACGGGCCGAGAGCAGAGCGGCCACCGAGTCCCTCCCCCCCCCCCGCGTGAAACGCCGCTGTGGCGGCGGCTCGTTCGGCAGCACTGCGGGGATCGTGGTGGCATGAGCGAGCAGCGGTTCGATGTGTGGGCGGCCGGGGCCGCGTACGAGCGGTACATGGGGCGGTGGAGCCGTCTCGTGGCGGAGGAGTTCGCGGCGTGGCTCGACTGCGCGGCGGATCTGCGGTGGCTCGACGTGGGGTGCGGGACCGGTGTGCTGTCGGCAGTGGTGAGCGCCCGGTGCCGGCCCCGGACCGTGCCGGGCGTCGACCGGTCCGAGGGGTTCGTGCGCTCGGCCCGGATCGCGGCTCCCGGCCCGGCGCACTTCGTCGTGGCGGACGCGATGTCGCTTCCGCTGCGCGACGGGACCTGGGACGCCGCCGTCAGCGGTCTGACACTGAACTTCCTTCCCGAACCCACCGCGGCCGTCGCGGAGATGGCCCGGGTGGTCCGGCCGGGAGGTCTGGTCGCGACGTACGTGTGGGACTACGCCGAGGGAATGGGCTTCCTGCGCCGGTTCTGGGACGCCGCCGTCGAGGTCGCCCCGTCCGCACGCGCGCTGGACGAGGGCCGCCGCTTCCCCGTGTGCCGTCCGGAACGGTTGCGCGGCGTGTGGCTGGACGCCGGGCTGACCGACGTGTCCACCACACCGATCGAGGTACCCACGGTCTTCGCCGGCTTCGCCGACCTGTGGGAGCCCTTCCTGTCGGGGCAGGGCCCCGCCGCCGGCTACGTGGCGTCCCTCGCCCCGGCCGACCGCGACCGGCTGCGTGACACGCTCGGCGCGGCCCTACCGAGAAGACCGGACGGTTGCGTCGAACTCACCGCCCGGGCCTGGGCCGTGAGCGGCCGGAAACAAGGCGACATGGGAACGCCTCGAAGGGGCATTCGAAAACAAGCAAGCCAACAGTAAGGAGCGTGCGGCCCGTTCGGTCCGTGCTACCGACAACCGGGAGTATTCCATGACGAGTTACGGCAGTTCCCCTACTGCTTCCTCCGGATCACGCACCAACGGTCTGGCGATCGCGAGCCTCTGCTGCGGCATCATCGGACTGTTCCTCCTGAACATCGTCCTGGGGCCGCTGGCCATCATCTTCGGTGCCGTCGCCCGCCGTCAGGCAGCGGCCAAGAACGGCGCCGGGATGGCCAAGGCCGGCATCATCCTCGGCGTGGTCGACGTCGTCCTCTGGCTCGTACTCCTGATGGTCGCCGCCAGCAACGGCGGGTTCAGCTGGTACGTGGGCGGCTAGCGGCCACAAGCGCGGTCAGGACCGCAGGAACGCCAGGATGTCCGGGTTGAGGACCTCCGGGTGGGTCGACAGCATCCCGTGCGGGAGCCCTTCGTAGCTCTTGAGCGTGCCGTTCTTCAGGAGCTCGACGGTCAGTGGTGCCGAGTCCTCGTACGGAACGACCTGGTCGTCGGTTCCGTGGGCGACCAGGACCGGAACGTCGATCTGCCGGAGGTCCTCGGTGAAGTCGGTCTCCGAGAAGGCCTTGATGCATTCGTAGTGGGCGTTGGCCGCGCCGGCCATGCCCTGCCGCCACCAGTTGTCGATCAGCCCTTGTGACACCTTCGCGCCGGGGCGGTTGAAGCCGTAGAACGGTCCCGAGGGCACGTCGATGTAGAACTGCGCCCGGTTGGCGGCGAGAGCCTCGCGGAAGGCGTCGAAGGTCTCGATGGGCAGGCCGCCCGGGTTGGACTCCGACTTGACCATGACGGGCGGTACGGCACCCACCAGCACCGCCTTCGCGACTCGGCCGGGCGCGGCGCGGGCGACGTAGCGCGCGACCTCGCCGCCGCCGGTGGAGTGGCCGACGTGGAACGCGTCCCGCAGGTCGAGCGCCGTGGTGAGCGCGGTGACGTCGGCGGCGTAGGTGTCCATGTCGTGGCCGGTGGCGCTCTGGCTGGACCGTCCGTGCCCACGGCGGTCGTGGGCGATGACCCGGTAGCCCTGCGCCAGGAAGAACAACATCTGGTTGTCCCAGTCGTCGGCGCTCAGTGGCCATCCGTGGTGGAAGACGATCGGCCGGGCGTCGCGCGGACCCCAGTCCTTGTAGAAGATGCTGGTGCCGTCGACGGTGGTGACTGTACTCATCGCTGGTCCTCCGCTCGCCCGGGCGTCCCCGGCGACACAGAGGCGCGGGACACGCGGTACCGACGAGTTCACGCCTCGGGGCGCGACGTACCCGGACCACACTACGCCCGGGCCGTCTGCGGCACATCCTCAGCGGACCGGGACGGGCCGGTTCCGGCCGGAGCCGGACCAGGGGCTCGACGGTCTCCGGCATGCCGACACCGTGATCGTCCCCGGCCGCCGCCGGACTGCTGGACGGCAGGCGCGCGACCACGCACTGGGCGCACACCGGCGCCCTGGCCGCCCGCCACCCCCGGGTCGAGGTCGATCCCGACGTGCTCTACGTGGACAACGGCAGCGTGCTCACCTCGGCCGGCAAGGCCGCCGCGATGGACCTGTGCCTGCACCTCGTACGGCTCGACCACGGCTCGTCCGTCGCCAACGCCGTGGCCCGCCGCCTGGTCGTGCCGCCCCACCGGGACGGCGGGCAAGCCCAGTTCGTCGCCACCCCCGTGCCCACGCGGGACGACCACCCGCTCGCGGCGGTGCAGCCCTGGGCGACCGAACGCCTCGACCAGCCGCTCACCGTGGAGGACCTGGCACGCCGGGCGGGCGTGAGCTCGCGGCATCTGGGCGCCACTTACGCCATCGCGGTGGCCACGGGCATGGGCACAGCCACGTGCTGACTCCCGCCCCACAGTGAACGCACAGGCGTTGTTCCTCCTCTAGCACGGTGACACCCCCCAACTGAGAGGAACACGCCGTGCGTTCACGTGTGCGCATACGTTCACGCCTGTACCCGGCCGGGTCGCTGGTCCTGGCGCTGGCAGCGGCGGGATCCGTGCTGGCCGGGACGGCCGCCCCCGCCTCCGCCGCGGGCTCGCCCGCCCCTGCCGATCTCCGCGCGGATGTGAACCGTGACGGGCGGGTCGATCTCGGCGGTGACAGCGACACGAGCGGCGAGGACGGCTGGTCCGTCGGCCGCGGTACCCTCGTCCTGCCCAACATCGACGACGACACCAAGCGGTGTCCGGTCAGCGGGCCCGGCGGGAGACCCCTGACCGACGCCAAACTGGCCGCCTGCAACGACGCCACCGACAAGAAGGTCAACGGCGGCGCGGACGCCTCCGACCTCGCCCGGGTCCGTTCCGTCCCCATGCCCGGCCTCCCCGCGGACGCCAAGGGCAGCCTGAAGCTCACCACGGGCGGAAAGCACGCCCACCTCTTCCTCAAGCGGTCCGGCAAGTGGGTGCTGGTGACGTCCACGACCCGGCTGACCGCCGCCGAGCTGCGGTCCGGCGCGGAGTTCGGGGTCGAGGCGACCGACGTCGTGCGGGACACCGCCAAGTGGGACGGCCGGGTCGTGGTCCAGCTGACGGTGACGTCCGGCGCCCGCGCGACCACCTCCGACTCGGTGACCCTGCGCGTCGCCCCGCTGCTCACCCAGCACCACCTGCAGAACACCCAGCAGGTGATGGTGACCGAGGTCCAGGGCGAGGGCCCGTACAGCCGTCTTCAGCAGAAGTTCGTCAAGGAGCTGGCGACGGAGGTCAAGAAGGCCGGGGTCACCACGCCGTTGGTGAAGTTCACGAAGTACGCCGACCCCTGGGCCCAGGACTTCGTCGAACCGGCCTACGTCAGCATGACCGGGCCGGGCGGCAAGCGGCAGGTGATGCGCGTGATGCTGCGTTCCGCCCAGCCGGACCGGGACGCGGGCCGGGAGCTGTTCGAGAAGGTGCGCGGCCGGGACGTCGGCGTGGTGCAGGTGACCGACCGGGCCGAGCCCGACGACTGGTCGCTGAACTCCATGGGGAACCTGGAGACCATCCCGCCCTACGCGCACGGCGGCCGGTCCTTCCCCGCCGGGCGGATCATCCAGGGTTGGCGCAAGGACAGCGGCGCGCGCACGTCGAAGGTGATGAGCACGCTGCTGAAGTCGCAGGGCATGCAGGACCCGCTGCTGCTGGACACCTCCTGGCTGGGCGTCGGGCACGTCGACGAGTTCGTGCAGTTCCTGCCCGCCGACACCCCCCGCGGCTGGCGCATCGGCATCGCCGACCCGCAGGCGGGGCTGCGACTGCTGCGCGACGCCAAGAGCGCGGGACACGGCAGGACGAAGATGTTCTCCGTGCCGGGCCGCAGTGACACTCCGGCGCCCAAAGAGACCATCGACCAGGCGCTCGCCGACCGGCACCTGGTGGCCGACAACGAGATGGCGGCCCGGCGCATCGCGGCCAACCTGGAGATCCTCAAGCGGGAGACGGGCGTCACCGACGACGAGGTCGTACGGGTGCCCGCGCTGTACACCCGGGACTCGGAGGCGGCGGCCGACAGCGGGCAGGAGGTTCCGGTACCGCGTCTGACGCGTATGGGAGCCGACGCCGACCTGGTCGGCGCGCTCAAGGACCGCGGCCAGCAGAAGTGGCTCGCCGGGAATCCCGCCGCCCCGCGTACGGTGACGACCAGCGCGTACGTCCCCGGAGCGGTCAACGGCGTGCTCCTGGGCCGCGACCGGTACCTCGCCCCGCGCCAGTGGGGTCCCGTCATCGACGGCAAGGACATCTTCACGGAGGCGGTGGGCGCCGTGTACCGGCGGGTCGGTCTGAAGGTGTCGTACATCGACGACTGGTACACGTACCACCTCGGCATGGGCGAGGTGCACTGCGGCACCAACACCCTGCGCGACGCGTCGGCCGCGTGGTGGCGGTAGCCGGTAGCCAGTAGTTAGTAGCCGGTAACCGGTAACCGGTAGCCGGGACTGTGCGGGTGCGGTCCGGACGACCGTCCGGCCCGCACCTGACGGCCCTTCACGCCTCAGTCCTCCGTGGGGTCCTCGGCTTCGTTGGGCCAGACGGCGATGGCGACGAGCACGGCCGCCCACACGCCCAGTGGGGCGACGGGCCAGTAGTACGTCAGCTCGCCCTCCCGCGCGCAGCCCACACCCCAGACCCCGGACATGATCACCGCTCCGCCGAGCCAGTAGCGCCATTCGGCCAGCCATTCACGGAGGTCCTTGCGGTCCTGTTCCGAGCGGGTCGGCGTCGGCGCGGGCAAGTCCGCTGTCAGCGCGGCGAGTTCGTCGGCGGTACGCGCCCTCAAGGCGCTCCTCGACCGGACCTCGTGCTCGGACGAGTCCAGCCGCCCTTCGGCCAGCGCCGCCGCCAGCACCTCCAGTGCCGCGTCGCGTTCACGGTCCGACACCCGCATCGCGGGCACGGCAGGCTCACCTCGGTCGTCCACCCCTGTTCCCCCTTCCTGCACCGTGGAGGCATACGGCCTCGACGGCTTTTAGAATACGACCGTATCTTAAAAAGGGGAGTGCGATCGATGCCCAAGACCGTCGACAGGGAGGAACAGCGCCGGCAGATCGGTGCGGCCCTGCTCCAACTCGTCTCCGAGCGCGGCCTCGACGAGGTCAGCGTGCGCACCGTGGCCGCCGCCACCGGCCGCTCCCCAGGGGCCGTGCAGAAGTACTTCCGCACCAAGGACGAGATGCTCACCTTCGCCGCCGAACTGGCCGGGGAGCGCATCGAGCGCCGCATGGCGGGCGTCGACACCACGCTGCCGCTGCGCCGGGCGCTGCGGGAGCTGATCCTCACCACCCTCCCCGTGGACGCCGAGCGCCGCGCCGAGGCCACCGCGCAACTGGCCTTCGCCGTCCACGCGGCACACCATCCCCACCTCGCCGCGATCCGGCGCCGGGTCGACGAGGACGTCCGTCAGGCCCTGGCCGCCTGGCTGGCGGCGGCCGGGCACGGCACGGACGCGACAGCCGTCGCCGACGCGGTGATCGCCCTGTCCGACGGCCTGGCCCTGCGCATGCTGTACACCCCGCAGGAGCACGAGCAGTTGCTCGTCGCGCTGGATCGGGCGCTCGACGTGCTCGTCACGGCCCGCGACCAGCCGTGAGTGCGGCTCAGTGGTCGTCGGTGATGGTGGTCGCGATGCCGTTGCTGATCACGACCTCGGCGCTGACGCCCTGCTTGGCGGCCGTCTCCAGGTCGGCCTCGGTGCACTCGGTGCCCTCCTGGCCGCCCTCGTCACCGCAGATGTCGCCGTAGCCCAGGATCTTGGTGTCCTCGGCGAGGAGGAACTGCTGCTCGACGCCCTTCATGCCGGAGACCGTGTACTTGCCCGGCGCAAGGTAGGAGACGTTGCCGAACCAGGTTCCGTTGACGCCCTTGCCCTTGTTGATGCCGTCTACCACGGTCTCACCGGAGCCGGAGCCGGAGCCGGAGCCGGAGCCGGAGCCGGAGCCGGAGCCGGAGCCGGAGCCGGAGCCGGTGTCCTGCTGGGTGGTGCGCCGCTCGGTCACCAGGGTCGCGATACCGTCCTTCATCTCCACGTCGGCGCTGACGGCACCCTTCTTGGCGGCCGCCTCCAACTGGTCCGGCGTGCACGGCGCGTCCACCTTGGAGCCCGCGTCGCCGCATATCGTGCCGCCGCCGTAGACCTCGGTGTCGTCCGCCACCAGGAACTGCTGGTCGCCCTTGCCCGGTACGGTCACGATGTACTTGCCCGGGGCGAGATAGGTGACCTTGCCGTTCTTGAACGAACCGCTGACGCCCTTCGAGTTCTTGGAGCCCGACGCCTTCTCGGCGACCGCGGCCGAGCCCGTCCCGCTCTTGCCGGACGAGGTGTCGTCGGTGCCGTTCTGGCACGCCGTCATCAGCAGTCCGGCGGTGATGGCGGCGGTGGCGACGACGGCCTTGCGCAGGTGGCGGTTCATCAAGGTTCCTTCCGAGACGGGATGCTGTACCGACTATGAGGGACCCAGGAGTCCGCAGGTCACACCCGTCTTCCCTTCAGGACACCGCAGTGGCACAGCCGTGACACGGCAACACGTCGGCTGTGGAGGACAGTTCGTCGACGCGCCGCCTTGCGTCAGGCGGGCGAGGGCGTGGTGGGGGCGCCGGGGAGGACGCCCCCACGGGGGTGTCAGCGCCGACTGGGGGCCAGATCGGGGTGGTTCATGACCTGCTCCGCGAGCTTCGGGCGCTCCTTGATCAGGTCGGAGGCGATCGGATCGTGGAAGTACTTCTTGTACAGCCTGATGTAGGTGCCGTCGTCGATCATCTCGTCGATCTGGTGGTCGATGTCCTTGAGCAGCCGGGGATCGCCGTTCTTGCGCATCGGGAAGGCGCTGCCCTGGAGACTCGCCAGCTTCACGGCGATGCGCACCGGCTCCTTCGCGACGTACGCGTCCGCGCTGGCACCGCCGAGAACGGCCGCCTCGACGCCTCCCGAGAGCAGCTGCGTGATCAGCGCGGTCTGGTCCTTGAACTTCACCAGATTCGCTCCCCCCATCTCGCGGTGGACGAAGTCCTCCTGCACGGATCCGCTGACGGCGCCGACCCGTTTGCCGTCGAAGTCCGGCAGAGCGTCCTGCTTGCCGTCCTTGAGCGTCAGGACGTCGGTGAAGCCCCAGTAGAACGGGGTGGTGAACGCGACCGACTTCTTGCGCTCGGCGGTCGCGCCGACACCGGCCACGCCGATGTCGTACTGCCCGGCCGACAGCCCCGCGAGGATGCCCTGAAGGGTGGTGGTCTTGTACTGGACCTTCAGGTCGAGGCGCTCGGCGGCTTCGTTCATCAACTCGACGGCGAACCCGGTGGGCCTGCCCGCGCTGTCGGTGATCGCGAAGGGTGGCTGCTCGGACTGGGTGGCGGCGGTGATCACACCGTTCTGGACGAGCTTGTACTCACCGGTCTTGGCGTCCGCCGCCGCACCGCCGCCGCAGGCGGAGAGGGACAGCAGCAGAGCGGTGACCGCGGTGCCGGTGAGCAGGGGTCTGCGCGAAGGGAGGTGCATGATCCGGGCTTTCTGGTGGGAGGGGTCACGACGGGGGAGAGGGCCCGGTGAGGGCTCACAGGACCTGGGAGAGGAACTGGCGCAGCCGGGGGTGGTCGGCGCGCTCGAAGATCCGGTCGGGGGTGCCGATCTCGGCGATGCGGCCGTCGCACATGAAGGCGACGCGGTCGGCGGCCTCCCGGGCGAAGCCCATTTCGTGGGTGACGACGGCCATGGTCATGCCGCCCGATGCGAGGTCCCGCATCACGGCGAGCACGTCCTTGACCAGTTCGGGGTCGAGCGCGGAGGTGGCCTCGTCGAACAGCATCAACTCCGGCTCCATGGCGAGCGCGCGGGCGATGGCCACGCGCTGCTGCTGCCCGCCGGACAGCCGGCCGGGCCGCTGTCCGGCGAAGGCGGCGAGGCCGACTTCGTCGAGGTGGCGCCGGGCGAGCGCACGGGCCTGCTCGCGGTCCATGCCCTTGACGGAGGTCAGTGCGACCGTGACGTTGCGCTCGACGCTCATGTGCGGGAAGAGGTTGAAGTGCTGGAAGACCATGCCGATGCGGGCCCGGGCGGCGTCGACGTCGGCGTGCGGCGCGGTCAGGCAGGTCTCGCCGAGCCGGATCTCTCCGGCCTGGGGCTTCTCCAGCAGGTTGAGACACTTCAGGAGGGTGGACTTGCCGGAGCCCGAGGGGCCGATCAGGCAGAGGGTCTCGGCGCGCCGCACATCGAGGTTGATGTCGTGCAGCACGGGGGTGTCGCCGTAGCTCTTGCTGAGGCGGGTGACCCGCAGGACGACAGGGGCGGCCCGGGTGGCGGGGGTGACGATGTCTCCGGCCGCCGGGTCGATCGTGGTGTGCGCGGTGGTCGCGGGGGCGCTCGGGTCCCCTCCGGAGGTCGCGGGGGTCATCGGCCTTCTCCTCCTGCGGTTCCGGCGGGCTGGAGCGGTGTCTTGGGCAGGTCGGGATCGGCCGGCGCCGGGGGCGTCGCGGGGCGCGGGCCTTCGCGCAGCCGCCTGTCGAGGTGGTTGACGAGGTAGGTCATGGGGATCGTGAGCGAGAGGTAGCAGAGGCCCGCGGCGATCAGCGGCGAGGAGTTGTAGGTCCGGGCGACCTCCTCCTGGGCGATGAAGTAGAGCTCGCGCTGCCCCGCCGCGAGGCCGAGGAGGTAGACCAGCGAGCTCTCCTTGATGTCCTTGACGAACTGGCCGGCCATGGCGGGCAGTACGCGACGGATGCCCTGCGGCACCACCACCAGACGCATCGCCTTGAGATAGCTCAGGCCCAGGCTGCGGGCGGCCTGCAACTGACCGGGGTCGACACTCTGGATGCCGGAGCGGAAGATCTCCGCGGTGTAGGCGCCGGAGATGATGCCGATCGCCAGGATCGCGTAGCCGAACGGATCGGTGCCGAACGGGCGGATCCCGGCCGCGGGCAGGCCCACCCCGACCAGCATCACCGTGATGATCACCGGGAGGCCGCGGAAGACGTCGACGTAGACACGGGCGGGCAGGCGCACCAGCCGCCGTTCGGACAGCAGCAGCATCGCGGCCAGGAGGGCGATGACGACACCGAGGACGATCGCGCCCGCGGCGATGACCAGGGTGTTCAGCAGCCCTTCGGTGATCAGGCGAGGGAAGGTCTGGGCGATCAGGTCCCAGTTGAAGAACGTGTTGAGCAGGGCCTCGGAGGCGAGGCCGGGCGGGGACGAGGAGGTCATGACGGCTCCTGGCCGGCGGTGGGACGGGGGACGGACGCGTCGAACTCCGCACGGACCGCGGTGAGGAACTCCGGGTCGCCCAGCAGGTCGAGAACGAGCGCGGCCATGGCGGTCGCCATCGTCGTGGCCGCCTCGTGCGCCCGCGGGCTGCGGGCGGCCTCACGCATGGGTACGGAGTGGCTCGGGGTGTCGCGGGCGCAGATCTGCACGTACGGATGGATCGCCGGGAGCTTGATCGAGACGTTGCCGATGTCCGAGGAACCGGCCGGGTTGGACGGGGACGGCGGTTCCAGCTCCAGGCCGAGTCCGGCGGTGTAGGCGGCGATCCGCCGGCCCATCACCAGGTTGTCGTTGCGCTCGGCGTAGCGCGGCGCGGTCTCCGCGGTCTCGACGGTGGTGCCGGTGGCGAGCGCCGCTCCGTCGGCGGCGGCGAGGACCCGGGGGACCAGCGCGTCCAGGGCGGCGGAGGTCGCCTCGCGTACGAAGAGGTCCACCTCGGTGCGGTCGGGCACGACGTTGGGGGCGCTGCCGCCGTGCGCGATGATCCCGTGCACCCGGGCGGTCGGCGGCACGAACTGGCGCAGCGAGTCGACCGCCGTGAGGAACAACTGGGCGCCCGCGGCGGCGGATCGGCCGTCCCAGGGCATCTTCGCGGCGTGCGCGGCCACACCGTGGAACGTCAGCCGCAGATGGCACACGGCCAGTGCGTGCCGGGCCATCAGACTGCGGTCGCCCGGATGGAACATCACCGCCGCGTCCACGTCGTCGAACACGCCGCGTTCCAGCATGAGGATCTTGCCGCCGCCGCCCTCCTCGCCCGGGGTGCCGATCACCATCAGCGTGCCGGGATGCTCGGGCCGTACGGCCGCCGCGGCGACGGCGGCGGTCAGTCCGCCGGCCGCGATCAGGTTGTGCCCGCACGCGTGGCCGATACCGGGCAGCGCGTCGTACTCCAGCAGCACCGCGACCGTCGGACCGTCGACCGGCCCCCGGTGGGTGGCGGTGAAGGCCGTCGGCAGTCCGGCCACGCCCTTGCTCACCTCGAAGCCCGCGGCGGCGAGCCGGCCGGCCAACTGCTCGGCGGCGTAGTGCTCCTCGAACCGGGTCTCCGGCGTCGTGTGCAGGTCGAGGCTGAGCTGCTCCAGCAACGGCCGGAGCTCGTGCACGGCGGCGCGGAGGTCGGCGGGGACGGGCTGTTTCATGGCGACTCCGGGGAGGAAGAGGGGGGAGGCTCGGTCGGGTTGCCGGAACCGTAGAGCTCGCCGGAGGCCGTACCTACAATGGTTGTCGCGGTCGCGGTAAGCGACCTTGCCGGCCTGCCGGAGGTGGCCATGAGCGTCGTCGTCTCGCTCGCCGGAGCCTCCCCCTCCCGCGTGTCCGCGGGTGCCTCGCCGCTCGCCGAACTGGGCGCGGCGCTGCACGCCTACACGGAGGCCGAGCACCATCCGCCTGCGCTCCGCTGGGTCCGCGGGCTCGACTCGGACCACCCCGACGGCGACGGGTCCACGCGGGACGGGGCGCCCGCCTCCGCTCTCACCCCCTCCCTGAGGCGGCGCATCAGGGACTGGGCGCCGCTGTGGGCCTCGTACCGCGCCCGGTACCTGTTTCCGCTGGGCGCCTCGGGGGACCGGTCCCTCGAGGCCGAGCTCGCCGACCTGGCGGAGCTGCCGCTGCCGCTCTTCGCCGAACTCACCGGGTACGCGATCCGCGGCGGCAACTCCGGCGCCCCGCTGGACCGGGTGCTGGACGACCGCGCGCAGCGCGAGGGCCTGCTGACGGCCGCCGAGCAGCGCTCCACCGCCCGTGCCGAACTCGCCCGTCGGCTCCTCGACGCCCCGGAACCCCTGCGCGCCGATCTCCTCGACCTGCTGGCCCGGGCGGCCCGTGCCCTGGAACCGGACCTCGCCCGGGCGGCCCGCGTGATCGCCGGGCAGCTGCCGCGGCTGCGTGACTCCCTGGAGCACAGCGGTCCCGGCAGGACGCTGGCGGACCTGGATTCCACGGCGGCGTACCGGGACGACCCGCCGCGCGTGGTCTTCGACAAGTTCCACCACGGGATCGTGACCCTCGCCACCACTCCGCTGCTGGTCGTACCGTCCGCCTTCGGCCGGCCCCACCTGCTGGTGAAGCACGAACCGGGTCTGCCGGCGGTCGTCCAGTACCCGCTGGTGCCGGAGGGCGACGACCAACCCGGCTACGCGGTGGTGCACCGGCGCCTCGAAGTCATGCGTGACCCCGGCCGCCAGCGCATCGCACGCGCCATCGCCCGGGAGCCCCTCACCCCCTCCGCCCTGGCCGACCGCAGCGGCATGACCCTGCCGCAGGTCTCCCGCCATCTGGCCCGGCTGCGCGAGGCCGGCCTCGTCACGGTCGAGCGCGACGGCAGGCGGGCGTACTACCAGCTGCATCTGGAACGCGTGCGCAGCATCGGCGAGGACCTGCTCACCGCGCTGTTCCACTGAGCCGCCCGAGACTTACCGGCGCCGCGACAACTGTCGCCTGCGGCGGGCGGGGCTCTCCTAGCGTTCTCTCACGCCGCGAGGCGCCTCCCCACCCGGAACCGCACGAGGAGCCCGGACACCATGAACGCTGAAGCCCGGAGCACCCGGTCCCTGCACATCCCCGCGCGGCCGGAGCACGTCCCCCTCGCCCGGCGAGCCGTCCTGGACATCCTGCGCGGCTGGAGGGTTCCGGCCGGCGGCGAGGCCGCCCACGCGATACGGCTGATCGCCTCGGAGCTGCTGACCAACGCGGTGCTCCACGCGTCGGCGGCCACGGAGCGGGTCGGTGTCGTGCTGGAACTGTGCGACGGCGCCTGGCTCCGCATGGGCGTGCACGACGGCCATCCCGAGTGCCCCGCCCCCGGCGACGGCGGCACCGAGGCCACCCACGGCCGCGGTCTGAGGATCGTGCACGCCCTGCTGGAGGAGCTGAACGGGGTCGTTCTCACCGAGCGGACCGACGACGGGGGCAAGACCGTCTGGGTCGAGCTGCCGTGCGCCGTGGAGAGACCGACAGCGGAGGCCGGGGCCGTGCTCTTCAGCGCACCGGGAAGCCGCAGGAGTAGCCCTGCTCCTTGAACCAGGGGAGGAGCCGGCGCAGGGCCTCGACGGTCTGCGAACGGTCGCCGCCCGCGTCGTGGAAGAGGACCGTCGGCCCGTTCGGCAGCTCCCGCTCGACGGTGGCGACCATGGCGTCCGCGCCCGGCCGCTCGAAGTCCTTGGAGTCGACGTTCCAGCCCAGCGGCCGCATTCCCCGGGAGGCGGCGACCTTGCGGCTGTAGGGGGTGAAGGCCCCGCCGGGCGCCCGGTAGTACATCGGCCGCACGCCTCCGGACGCCTTGGTGATCATGCGTTCGGCGTCGAGGATCTGCTGCGACTGGTAGGCCTCGGACTTCCTGTCCATGGTGGTGTCGTGCGACACCGAGTGGTCGCACAGCCGGTGCCCGTCCGCGACCACCTTCTTCACCAGATCCGGGTGGGCCTGCGCCTGCTCCCCGACCATGCAGAACGTCGCCTTCACTCCGTACTCCCGCAGCACGTCCAGCACTTGGGGCGTCCACACGGGGTCGGGGCCGTCGTCGATGGTGAGGTTGACGCCGCGCGCTCCCTTGTCCGAGGCGTGCGCGATGGACACCGCGACCGGCTTGACGGCACCGCCCGGCGCGGCCGACGCGGTCGCCTTCGGCGACGAGCCGCCCGTGGCACCGGCCTGGGCGGTCCACACCGACGCACCGGTGGCGAGCATCGTCACCCCGAGCGCCGCCCCGACCACCTTGCCGTACCAGCCCCGCCCGCCGCCGTGCCGTGCCATGTCCGCCCCGCTTTCGCGCAGTCCCTCACCGGTCCTCGGTCACCTGGTGACCACCTGGCAGGACGAGCGGAAGGGGCCGGAGGATGCGTCCGTTACGGAGCACGGACAATCTCGGGGGAGTCCGCGGACAACTTGCCCGGCCGCGGCGTGAGGATGGCCATGCGACGGTCATCAGGGAGGCCGGACGAGACGGACAGAAAGCAGTAAGACGAGGGAGCAAGCAGAAGTGCCTGAGCAGGGACCGCGGGGCGCGGTCGAGTGGATGGAACATCACCAGGTCGCGATCTACCTCGTGGCGATGGCCGTCGGAGGGCTGCTCGGATGGCTCGCCCCGGACGCCGGCCCCGGTCTGGAGCACGCCATCAACCCCGTCCTCGGCGCGCTGCTGTTCGTCACCTTCCTCCAGGTCCCGGCCGCCGAGCTGGTCCGTTCCCTGCGCGACGGCCGGTTCCTCACGGCCGCCCTGGTGGTGAACTTCGTGGTGGTGCCGTCGGTGGTCGCGGCGATGTTCGCCTTTCTGCCCGCCGACCAGGCCGTACGGGTCGGGGTCCTGCTGGTGCTGCTGTGCCCGTGCGTCGACTACGTGATCGTCTTCTCCGGACTGGCAGGCGGCTCCAGCCGCCGCCTGCTGGCCGCGACGCCGCTCCTGCTGGTCGCGCAGATGCTGCTCCTGCCGGGATTCCTCTACCTGTTCCTGGGCTCCGGCCTGGCCGACATCGTGGACGCCGGCCCGTTCGTGGAGGCCTTCGCCGTCCTGATCGTGATCCCGCTCGCCCTGGCCTGGGCCCTTCAGGCATGGGCCGCCCGCCGCCCGGCCGGGCAGCGGGTCTCCGACGCCGCGACCACCGCGATGGTGCCGCTGATGGCCGCGACCCTCGTGACCGTGGTCGCCTCCCAGGTCCCCCAACTCGGCGACAGCCTCCCCGACGTCGCCGCCGTCGTCCCGTTCTACGTGGCGTTCCTCGTGGTCATGGCGTTCGCCGGGAAGGCCGTGGCCCGCCTGTTCCGCCTCGGCGCCCCGGCCGGACGGGCCATCGTCTTCACGGGAGCGACCCGCAACTCGCTCGTCGTACTGCCCCTGGCACTGGCACTGCCCGACTCCCTCGCCGCCGCCGCGGTCGTCGTGGTCACCCAGACCCTCGTCGAAGTCCTGGGCATGGTCGTCTACGTCCGCGTCGTCCCGCGCCTCATGCCGGCCGGGAAACCGGCCGCGCACGAGCCTGCCGTGCCCTGATCTCCTTGGGTTTCCTGGGGCGACGAGGAGCGAACTCGTGCCGAAGCCGCGTGGTAGCGTCCGTATACAAGCTGTATGCGAAAGCTGGGGGTTGCGGTGACGTCCGGTCGGGAGAAGGCGTACGCGTATCTCAAGGACACCGTGCTGACGGATCCCGCGATGCAGGGCGCCTTCCTGTCGGAGCAGGAGCTCGCGGACCGTGTCGGTGTCTCCCGCACGCCGGTCAGGGAAGCGCTGCTCCAGCTCGCGGCCGAGGACCTGGTCGAGCTGGTGCCCAAGCGGGGCGCCCGGGTGTCCCCCCTGACGGGACGGGAGATCCGCGAGCTCATGGAGCTCCGGGGCGTCGTCGAGCGGTACGCCGCCCAGCAGCTCGTGGCCGGGGGAACGGCGCCGGTGGCGGGGCTGCGCTCCCTGCTGGCACGGCAGCGCGAGCTCACCGGAGCCGACCAGGCCCGGGAGTTCATCGCCGTGGACCACTGCTTCCACTCGGCCCTGGTGTCCGCCGTCGGCAACGCCCTCCTCGACCGGCACTACGACGGCCTGCGCAGCCGCCAGGTCCGGGCCGGAGTGGTCGCTCTCTTCAACCAGCAGGGACGCCAGGAAGCCGTGCTGGAGGAACACGAGGCCATCGTGGACGCCCTGGAGGCCGGTGACGCGCAGGCCGCGTGCGCCGCCATCGACCACCATCTGGAGTCGACGCTCAAGGTGCTGCTCGCGGGCTAGGGCCCGCCGATCACCGTCGGCCGGGTTCCGGATAGGTGATCACCAGCATGGTGACCCCGTCGGGGGACGTCCACGGCCCGTGCGGCATCCCGGGCGGGCGGCAGGCGTACATGCCGGCCGTGAAGGTCCGGCCGAGCGTCAGGTCGTGCAGCGCGCCCTCGACGAGGTAGACCTCCTCCCAGAAGTCGTGGCGGGCCACCCCGTCCGCCGAGGTGTCGGTGCCCGGCGCCCAGCGGACGAGCGCCGTACGGGAGCCGCGCTCGGGGTCGTCGGCCAGGACGCGCTCCTCGACGCCCGGGCCGGCACCGGCCGGGATCCGCCACGGTCCGTCGGGGAGGTGGAACTCCAGCTCGGGCTTGCTCACCGCCACACCTCCGGGCGCCTGTTGGCCAGCACGGAGGTCCGCCGCCGGACCGCGGCGACCTCGTCGACGTCCAGGTCGGCCACCAGCAGCTCGGGCTCGGCACCCAGCGCGTGCCGGACGGTCCCGTCGGATCCGACGACGAGACTGTGCCCGATCCCCGTCGGTGCGGAGCCAGAGCCAGAGCCGGAGCCAGAGCCGGAGCCAGAGCCAGAGCCGGAACCCGCGCCCGCGCCGGGGTCGGCCTGGTCCACGGCGGCGAGCCACACGGTGGCGTCCAGCGCACGGGCCCGCACCAGCAGCTCCCACTGCTCGCGCTTGCCGGGCCCGGCGCCCCAGGACGCGGCCAGCAGCGTGGCGACGGCCCCGGCGTCGGCGTGCGCCCGGAACAGCTCCGGGAACCGGACGTCGTAGCAGGTGGCCAGGCCCAGCCGTACGCCGTCCACCTCGATGACCGTCGTGGTGGACCCCGCGGCGACGGTGTCGGACTCGCGGAAGCCGAAGGCGTCGTAGAGATGGATCTTGTCGTACGACGCCTCGACCCCGGGCCCGGTGGCGAGCAGGGTGTTGGCCACCCGGCCCCCGGGAGCAGGGGTGAACATTCCGGCCACCACGACCGTGCCGGTGGCGCGGGAGATCCGCCGCACGCCCTCGGCCCACGGACCGTCGAGGGATTCGGCGAGCGGTGCGAGCGGCGTGCCGAAGCAGGCCATCGACGCCTCCGGGAAGACGACGACACGCGCTCCGGCGTCCGCCGCACGCTCGGTCCATTCCTCCAGGAGCCGGAGGTTCTTCCCGGGATCGGGCCCGGTGGTGAGCTGGCTCAGGGCGATCCGCACGCTGCGGTCCTCCTCGGAAGTCGGGTCGGGGGAAGTCGGGGTCGGTGGGTTCAGTGGGACGGGGTGGCGTCCGCCGGGTGCGGCGCCTTCGGCGCGGCGAGCGCGGCGTCCTCCTCGACGGCGGCCTCGGGGCCGCGCCCCAGCCAGACGCCGACCAGGGAGACGGCCGAGGCCAGGGCGATGTACACGGCCAGCGGGACCCAGGTGTCGTAGGCGCTCAGCAGGCTGGTGAACAGCAGCGGGGCGACGGCGCCGCCGATGATCCCGGCCAGGGTGTAGGCCAGGGACGAACCGGTGGAGCGCAGCCGGGGCGCGAACTGTTCGGCGATGAACGCGGCCTGCGGACCGTACAGGCAGCAGTGGATCACCAGGCCCACGACGACCCCCGTGGCGAGCGGCAGCCAGGTGCCGCCGCCGATCATCGGGAAGAACACGAAGGGCCACACCCCGGCGGCCACCGCGGCACCGCCGTACAGCAGACGGCGGTCGATCCGGTCGGAGAGGGCACCGGCCAGCGGCATGAGGAAGACCTGGATCGAGGAGCCGATGAGCACGGCCGCGAGGGCGGAGCCGCGTGACATGCCGAGCTCCTGGGTGGCGTACGTCAGGACGAAGACGGTGAACAGGGCGTACAGCACGTCGGGACCGACGCGGCAGAGGATCGCGGCGAGCAGGGCGCGGGGCTGCGTGGTGAACACCTCGCGGACGGGTGCCTCCGGCCGGGAGTGCTCGGCCTCCATCGCCTTGAAGACCGGGGTCTCCTCCAGCTTCGCCCGGATCCACAGTCCGAACGCGACGAGCACGCCGGAGAAGAGGAACGCCACCCGCCAGCCCCACGACTCGAACTGCGCCTCGGTGAGCACCGCGCCGAGGGCGGCCAGGACACCGTTGGCCAGCAGATTGCCGGCGGGCGGGCCGACCTGGGCGGCGGAGGCGTAGAAGCCGCGGCGGCGCGGGTCGCCGAACTCGCTGGAGAGCAGGACGGCGCCGCCCCACTCGCCGCCGACGCCGACGCCCTGCGCGAAGCGCAGCACGACCAGGGCGATCGGGGCGGCCACGCCGACCGTCGAGTACGAGGGCAGGACGCCGATGAGGAACGTGGCCACGCCGATGAGGACCAGTGTGGAGATCAGCACCTTCCTGCGGCCGATCACATCACCGAGGCGGCCGAAGACGAACCCGCCCAGCGGGCGTGACACATAGCCGACCGCGTACGTGGAGAACGCCAGGAGGGTGCCGGTGAGCGGGTCCTCCGAGGGGAAGAACAGGTCGCCGAAGACCAGGGCGGCCGCGGCGGAGTAGACGGCGAAGTCGTACCACTCCAGCGCTGTGCCGGTCAGGCTCGCGACGAAGGCCCGGCGGACGCCGGAGCGCCGGTCGGACGCCCGGGCGTCGTCCTTCGTGTCGTCCTTCGGGGTGTCGGACATGGTTCCCATCCTTGCTGGGGGAGGCCGGGGGGACATCGACCTTCCGGCATACTTCTTGTATACAGGTCGTATGCGCAACCCCTGCGCGAGAAGTTAACCGCGGAGAAATGCCGGTCCGCGGACCGCCACCCGATCCCTGGGAGTGCCTCATGGCCGTCCTGACCTTCGAACTGCCCGACGGAACGACACGCGAGGTCGACGTCGTCCAGGTCCTCAACGCCGGGTACGCCGGACGCAGCCAGGAGGACGTCGCCGCACACGTCGCGGAGCTCGCCGAGCTGGGCGTGCCCGGCCCGTCCGTGACGCCCGCCCTCTACCCCGTCTCCCCCTACCTCGCCCAGCAGACCGACCGGGTCCACGCGCAGCACGGGCACACCTCCGGCGAGGCGGAATGGGCGCTTGTCGTGGCCGACGACGGAGAGCTGCTGCTGACCGCCGCCTGCGACCACACCGACCGCGACCTGGAGGTGCACGGCGTGGCCTGGAGCAAGAACGCCGGCCCCGACGTCCTCGCCCGCCGCGCCTGGCGCCTGGCCGACGTGGAGTCCCGCCTCGACGCCCTCACCCTGCGCGCCTGGGTCACCCACGGCGGCACGCGGACGGAGATCCAGCACGGCACCCTCGCCGAACTCCTCACCCCCGCCTACTGGCTCGACGTCCTGCGCGCACGCGAGGCGCTCACCCCCGGCACCGTCCTGATCTCCGGCACCATCCCCATGACCCCCGGCGTCGACCAGTTCGCCGACGCCTGGACCGTGGAACTGTCCGACCCCACCACCGGCGACACGATCCGCCTCCACTACGACGTCCGGCCCATGCCGGCACCGGTCGGCTGATCACCGAAGCCGCCGCAGGCCGAACGCCGTCGGGCCCACCCTCGCCCCTGCGGCCCAGGCCGGAATCACGCACCGCTGACGCAGCGGCTGCCGCCCTGCCGTCGACCGCGACAGCAAGGCCAGTCGGACCAGGCCAGTACGAAGGACCACCGGGTGCGCATGGCCGGAGTTGTCCAACGGCTGAAGGTTGGGCGCTTCTTATCGGTTTCCTGGCTGCTCTCTGGTCTCTTGCTTGAGTCCCCGTTTCTAGGGTCGTTCACGTCCCCGACTCTTTTGGAGATCTTCGACATGAACGCTTCCAAGCGTGCCCTGGCCGCCGCTGTGTCCACCGCCGCCCTGCTGGTCGGACTGGTCGCCTGCGGTGGCTCGGACTCCGGCGATTCCGCTTCGTCCTCGAACAGTGCGACGGCCGGCCAGGCCGGCGGCGGCACCCAGGCCGCGGACGGTGGTGCGCAGGCCGAGGGTGGCGAGGGCGGCGACCCGGTGGAGACCCCGCTGACCGGTGAAGCCAAGCAGAAGGCGGAGGCCGCGGCGCTCGCCGCCTTCCCCGGCAAGGTGGTCAAGTCCGAGGAGGACGCCGAGAACCCCGGCACGTACGCGGTGGAGATCAAGAAGGCCGACGGCAGCGAGGTGGAGGTCTACCTCGACCCGAAGACCTACAAGGTAGTCAAGACCAAGGACGAGGCCGGCGACGACGACTGATCCCGCCCGCCCACGGACAGGCTGGGCCGCGTCGGCCGCGGAAGAGATACCCGCAGCCGAAGGTGCCCGGAGCCGACGAGCCCGGCCGTCTTCGTTGAGCGGACGTGTCCCCGAACGCGTAACAGAGACTGTCCGGACGACTTGGCCGGACGATGTGGACGGGTTGGTGTGATCACCGCGGCGGAGTGGTGGGGGTGTGAGCCTGACGCCATGCAGGTGCTGCTCATCGAAGACGACGAACGGATCGCCGGCCCGCTGGCCGAGGGCCTGACCCGCTACGGGTACACGGTGGAGCGGGCGCGCACCGGCTCGGCGGCGCTGGCCGCTCCCGAGCCGGAGATGGTGCTGCTCGACCTGGGCCTGCCGGACATGGACGGTCTCGATGTCTGCCGGGCCCTGCGCCGGCGCTCGGATGTGCCGATCATCATGATCACCGCCCGGGGTGAGGAGATCGACCGGGTCCTGGGCCTGGAACTGGGCGCCGACGACTACATGGCCAAGCCGTTCGGTGTCCGCGAACTGGTCGCCCGTATTCGCGCGGTCACCCGCCGCACCCGCCCGCAGGCCGGGGCAGGTGGCGACGCTCCCGGCAGCGCGGCCGGACCGAGCCACCACCACCCCGTTCTCACGTCCGCCCCCGACCCCACGCTCGTGGACGCAGGGCAGGCGGTGGGCCCGCTGGTCATCGACCGCCGCACCCGCCAGGTCCGCCTCCACGGTGCTGCCATCGCCCTGGCCCCGAAGGAATTCGACCTGCTGGCCTACCTCGCTCTGGACCCGGGCGCGGTCTGCTCGCGTCAGCAGATCGTCGACCAGGTGTGGGACCCGCACTTCTTCGGCCCCACCAAGACGCTGGACGTGCACGTGGCCGCCCTGCGCCGCAAGCTGGGCGATCCCGCCTGGATCGAGACCGTCCGCCGGGTCGGCTTCCGCCTCCACGCTCCTGATGCCGCGGCGCCGCCCCACGGTGCGGGACGGGAGGCACGGACATGACCCGGCGTCTGCTGGCCGGCTATCTCGGGCTGGTCCTGCTCGTCCTGCTGGGTCTGGAGATTCCCTTCGGGCTTCTGTTCGCCCGCGCCGAAACGTCCCGCTTGTCCAACAGCATGGAGCGGGACGCCGGAATGCTGGCCGAACTCGCCGAGGAACGCATCGAGGAGAACAACACCGACGAACTGCCCGAGCTGGCCACCGAATACGCCGAGCGGACCGGAGCCCGAGTGGTCGTCGTGGACCGCACCGGCGCCGTCCTGACCGACTCGGCCTCCACCACCCCCGCCGGCGCCGACCTGTCAGCACAGCCGGACATCGCCACCGCCCTGCGCAACCGGACCACCGTCGGCACCTCACCCGACCCGGACAGCGGCACGGAGACCCGCTACGTCACCGTCCCCGGCTCCTCCGGCGAGACCATCCGCGGCGCCCTGCGGCTCAGCTACCCCACCGACGTGCTGGACGGCCGGGTCCGCGACATCTGGTTCACCCTCGCCCTGACCGGCCTGGGCGTGCTGGCGGCCGCGGCACTGATCGCCCTGGCACTGGCCCGCTGGATCATCCGCCCCGTCCACGCCCTGGAACGCGCCACCACCCAGCTCGCCGACGGCACCCTCACCAACCTGCCCGCCACCGACCTCGGCCCGCCCGAACTGAGACGCCTGGCCGCCTCGTTCACCCACACCGCGACCCGCCTGCAACACCTGCTCGCCGCTCAGCGCGCCTTCGCCGCCGAAGCCTCCCACCAGCTCAAGACCCCCCTGACAGCGTTGCGGATCCGGCTGGAGAACTTCGAACCCCACCTCGACCCGGCCGTCCACGACAGCCTGGACGAAGCCATCGGCGAGACCGAACGCCTCGGCCGCATGATCCAGGGGCTGCTCTCCCTGGCCCGACTCGAAGCCGCCGCCACCACCCCGGAAGCCTCCGATCTCGACGCCGTGGTCGCCGACCGGGCCGCTACCTGGGCTCCCTTCGCCGCCGAACACGACGTGCGTATCGCCACCACCGGACGACCGGCAGGCCACGTGTGGGCCATCCCGGGCGCACTGGAACAGATCATCGACAACCTGCTGGCCAACGCCCTTCGCGTCTCCCCCTCCGGCAGCACTGTCACCCTGGCCGTCCGCCATGTGCCCCACGGCATCGAGCTGCACGTCATCGACCAGGGCCCCGGCATGAGCGAGACGGAACGCCGGCGCGCCTTCGACCGCTTCTGGCGCGCCTCCGACACCCACCACGACGGCACCGGCCTCGGCCTGCCCATCGTTCGCCACCTCGTCGACGCCTCCGGCGGCGCCATCACCCTCCATCCCGCCCCCGGCACCGGCCTCGACGCGCGCGTACGACTGCGGCCCGTCGCCAGCCACCCGACGCGGCTCGTCGCCAGCCGATAGAAGTTTTCCGGCATCGCGCACGTATGGGGCATATCCGTGTGACGATCGAGACGTCCGTCACCGAGGACGAGCGCATCGCATTACCGACCGCCCCAGGGGCCCGCTCAGTCCAGGAAGTAGGACCAGAAGGGGATCGTGGCGTCCTGATGGCCTTCGGGTGTCGGCACAGGGCGACCGAACTCGTGGTGGAAGTAATCGACCAGATCGGTGCCGTAACAGATGATGTCCGTCTGGTACATCGACAACACGGGCGTACCGGTCCGGTCCGGATCGGCCAGCAAGTACCGGTGCGAACAGATCGGCACCATCACAGGGACCTTGGCCAAGTACGTGCGTGCCACTTCCAAGGCCTCCTGAGGGCCCGCAGGCCGCGGCTCCCAGTCCGGATGCCAGAACGCGTTGTGCTCCACGTCGAACAGCACCCCGTCCACCGGCCAGGCCAGCCGCTCCGCCAGGTCCTCCGGGTCGCCATCCCGCCAATCCGGCCAACGACTCCCCGTAGGCAGCCCTGCGCCCAGCAGCGTTCGATGCTCCGGCGCGAAACGGAACCCCCAGCGCTCCTCGACGTGATCAAGTTCCCGCTCACTCATCCCTCGCTCCACCTCGACGCGGGCGGGGAGCATGGCCAGCAACGCCTGGGCGTCCTCTGAGGTCAGCGGGTTCTCGCGGTTGATCGGGGACATGCGTGGAACGGTAGAACACCAGGACTCTTGACTCTGCTGAAGGGCGCCGCCGTCGGCGGTGCCACGGCCGCCTCCCAGGACGTCTCCGAAATACTCGCCGGCATGGGAGCGGGTGACATGAATCGAACTCGCGCTCTCAGCTTGGGAAGCGACGGCGCTCGCGTGGCCGAATGGGTGCGCTGACCTGGGGCCGTCGTGCGTTATGCGTGTTCGAGCCGACCGGCCCGCGCCACGTGATCAGCTGGAACCGGGAGCGGAGCTGTCGGGCGCTTCCTGTCCGGCACGGCGGCGGTACTCGGCGTTGATGCGCTGCGCCTCCTCGAGCTGGTCCTCAAGGATGACGATGCGGCAAGCAGCCTCGATCGGGGTGCCCCTGTCGACGAGCTCGCGGGCGCGCGCCGCGATCCGCAGCTGGTAGCGGGAGTACCGGCGATGTCCGCCCTCCGAGCGCAGCGGAGTGATCAGACGAGCCTCACCGAGGGCTCGGAGGAAAGCCGGGGTGGTGCCGAGCATCTCGGCGGCCCGCCCCATGGTGTACGCGGGGTAGTCGTCGTCGTCCAGACGATCGCTGAGGGGGATATCTGCTGTCATGTCACCTCGTTGTGCAACGCGTCGAGGGGCCCTGGTGCCGTACGGCACCAGGGCCCCGAAGGAAATTCAACACCATCTGTCGGCCCTAATGCTCTGCCGACCTTCTGTTTCCGCTACCAGCCCTCCAGAAGGGGGGTGCGGGGATCGCGGCTGCGTGACCGGGGACCACCTTCCAATCCGGGGTCTTGCGGTACCCGGACCGAGTGCTTCCCGGCCGGGCGATCCTGATGGCGTCTGCTCCTCCGTCCTTCCTCTTGACCTGCGGTTCTCGTGTACTTCAACCCCGCCAGTTCGTGTCTGTCGGGTATCGCTGGACCGTGTCAACGAGAAAAAGACTAACCGCGTCAGAAGCCAATGTCTACTCTGGCTACAACAGATTTCGGCCCTCGGGGGGAACAGAAAGCCTGTGACCTGCACCAACGGGTGATCTCAGAACGGACGGTGAAACGGCGATGAGGGCCCTGCCGACGCGCGTCGGCAGGGCCCTCACCGGGTCCTGATGGCGGTTCTCCGCCCGTCCTCATACCTCCAGGGAGGCGGCACCGAGCAGTGCCGACGCGGTCTGGAGCGGAGTGAGGACACGTACGGGCTCGGCCTCGGGGCGGTCGTGGCAGGTGAAGCCGAGGCGGGTCATGGCCCGGACGACTTCGCCGCCGGTGAAGTCCCGGCGGTCCTGTCGGGTGATGATCTGGCCCACCTGCTTGACGGGGTAGCGACGGCGGCCGATGGTCACGGACTCACCCGTGACGATCTCGGGCGTGACGCCCTCCATCGAGGCCAGCACGTCGCTCCTGGTCAGGTCGAACGGGTACCGGGCGATGACACAGCGCATGATGCCCCACAGAGAGAGAAGGAGAACGGGCTGGTTCGGGCGATGCGGATCAGCGGGCGAGGGCCAGGACGCCCGGGCCGCCCCGGCCGTGTTCGCCGACGGCGACGGGCCGGGGGGCGGGCGAGGTGAGGGGCCCGTCGAGGACGTCCCGCAGACGGAGCCGGTCCGTGTACGTGGAACTGCCGCGGTGAACGGCGAGTTCGGCTCGGGTGATCGAGCCCGTGCACTGGTCGTCCGCGTCGCACAGGAGGAGGTACTCGACCCGGGCGCCGGCCATGACGGACAGCGCGACCTCGACGGTCATGTCGTCCCGGACCCGGGGCCCTGACACGTCCATGTCGTCGACCACGGTCAGGGGGGACGGACCCGCCTGGTGTCGCTGTGTCTGAACCGGTGTCAAAGCTGCCTCCTCAGGGATGGGGCGCGTTTCTGGTCGGTGCTTCCAGGCCGATGCTTCTAGGCCGATGCTTCTAGGCCGCCGGATCGAAGGCCGACCGCTGTGCCCTGGGCCGCCCCGCTTGTCCGGCGGTGCGCCCGCGAGCGGGGCGGCGACGGCCTCGGGACGAGGGAGTCGCGGACGACCCGGCACGGCCGGGACGTGCCACGGCCGGTGCGGTGATGACGACAGGGACACCGGAAGGGGCCTGGGCGCCTGTGATGCGGCTCAGTTCCGCTTCACCCGAACGGACCGGGGTGACCCGGGGAGTGATGCCGGCCGCGGCCATCAGCCGGTTCATGCCGCGGCGCTGGTCGGGCGTCACCAGCGTGACGACGCTGCCGGACTCGCCGGCGCGGGCGGTACGGCCACCGCGGTGCAGGTAGTCCTTGTGGTCGCCCGGCGGATCCACGTTGACGACGAGGTCGAGGTTGTCGACGTGGATGCCGCGGGCCGCGACGTTGGTCGCCACCAGGACCGTCACATGGCCGGTCTTGAACTGGGCGAGGGTCCGTGTGCGCTGGGGCTGGGACTTGCCACCGTGCAGAGCCGCGGCGCGGACGCCGCTGTTCAGCAGGTGCTTGGTCAGCCCGTCCACGGCGTGCTTGGTGTCCAGGAACATGATCACCCGGCCGTCTCGCGCCGCGATCTCGGTGGTCGTCCGGTACTTGTCCGCTTCGTGTACGTGGAGCACGTGGTGCTCCATCGTGGTGACCGCACCCGCCGACGGGTCGACGGAGTGGACCACCGGGTCGTTCAGGTAGCGGCGGACCAGCCGGTCGACGTTGCGGTCGAGGGTGGCCGAGAAGAGCATCCGCTGCCCTTCGGGGCGCACCTGGTCGAGCAGGGCGGTGACCTGGGGCATGAAGCCCATGTCGGCCATCTGGTCGGCCTCGTCGAGGACGGTGATACCGACGTCGTCCAGTCGGCAGTCACCCCGGTCGATGAGGTCCTTGAGCCGCCCCGGTGTCGCGACGACGAGCTCCGCCCCGGCCCGCAGCGCCCCCGCCTGCCTGCCGATCGACATGCCGCCGACCACCGTGGCCAGCCGCAGCCGTACGGAGCGGGCGTACGGGGTGAGCGCGTCGGTCACTTGCTGGGCGAGCTCGCGGGTGGGGACGAGGACCAGGGCGAGCGGCTTCCGTGGCTCCGCGCGCCGGCCCGCCGTACGGGCCAGCACCGCGAGGCCGAAGGCGAGGGTCTTGCCCGACCCGGTACGGCCGCGGCCGAGCACGTCCCGTCCCGCAAGGGAGTTCGGCAGGGTCGCCCCCTGGATGGGGAACGGTACGGTCACGCCCTCGTGACCGAGCGCGGCCAGCAACGGCGCCGGCAGGGCGAGGTCGGCGAACGACTCGACGGCCGGCAACGCGGGCGTGGTCGTCACCGGCAGCGCGAACTCGCCCTGGGGTGCGGTCTGTCGGCGTCCGTAGCCCTTGGAACGCCGCGGAGCCTCCGAGCGCTGGGCGGCAGAACCCCGGGAGCGGTCGTAGGTGCGGGTCGTGCGTTCAGTGCGGGTAGTGCGTGCGCGGTTCAAGTGGAACCTTCCTCGATGTGGGCACGTAGGCACGTAGCAAGGAATTTCCGCAGCAAAATGAACGGCGCAGAGAATCGCGAGAACGAGCCGAATACGGCAGGGGAGAATCACCCCGGAAATGCAGCGAGCCGGGGCCCGCACCCCAAGGTGCGGGCCCCAGCTGCGAAGTATGTGCTGTCGCCGGTGTCAGGCGGGAACGATGTTCTCGGCCGTCGGGCCCTTCTGGCCCTGCGCGACGTCGAAGGACACCTTCTGGCCTTCCAGCAGCTCGCGGAAGCCCTGGGTGGCGATGTTCGAGTAGTGGGCGAAGACGTCGGGACCGCCGCCCTCCTGCTCGATGAAGCCGAAGCCCTTTTCCGCGTTGAACCACTTCACGGTGCCGTTAGCCATGTCATTTCTCCTTCGGAGACGATGTACAGAATTCGCCCTGTGCGGATTCCGTGTCGCCGTGCTGATTAACCCGTCGGAAAACTGAACCCTCTGGCAACCACACCTGCAACTGAGATCGACATTAGCACGGTGCGACCGGCCCTGCGCGGTCAGAAATTCCACTCCGCTCGGCGGCCGAGGAATACTCGCCGCGCACCGCACCTATTTCTCATGTCGCCGATACAGATATTGATGCGCGCGGAAGCGGTGTTCCGGCCGAGCGCTTCCGGACGCAGCGCCATGACCTCCGTCGATGAGCCGTGCGCCGCTGCCCTCGTCATCGACGGACGGGGCGACGGGGAACGTGTCGACACCCCACTGTCGCGATGAAGGTCACATCGGCCCGGAAGAGCACGACGGCGGTGGCCGACGGGTAGCGCGAGCCGTTCGTCGGCCGTGTTCTAGCCGGCGCGTGCGGCGGTCCAGGTGATGTGCGGGGGCTCGACGCGTGCGCACAGGGGCCCGCCCCGCGCGTCGGTCAGGCCGAGGCGTCCGACCAGCAGCCCGTCGCGTGCGGCGGCGGCGAGTACGTCGGCGGGGACGACGTCGAGCATGAGCTTGGCGCGGCGGAACATCGTGAAGGTGCCCGACTCGTCGACCGTGCCCCACGACAGGTAGATGAACCGTCGTCCCAGACGGTCCTGCACATAGGGGCCTTTGACCTCGATGCCGGTCGGCGAGGCGCTGGTGGTGCACTCCAGGGTCCACGTCGCGGACGGTGCGTCGCCGGGCTGTGGCTCGAGGAGTTCGGCCGGCCGGTCGCGGCGTTGCACGGCGACGTGGATGTTGCCGTACGCGGGGACTTTGCCGTCGGCAGGGGCGGGGCAGGTGAGGCCCGGCAGGTCGACGGCGTCGATGCGGATGCGCATGGTGGTCATGATCCCGCCATCGTCCTGGCAGGGGCCAGCCGGCCTCGGACTGGGGTGGGCCCGGGCAGCGGTGACCGCAGTGCGGACCCGTCACGCCGAGCCCGGCGGCCACCTCGAAGCTCGTCGTCCCTGGTATCCACGGGTGCGGAACGCCCGGTGAAGCCGGGAGCCTGCCCGGCTTGCGCGCGGAAACCGATCGGTTTACTTTGATGGAATCGATCGGTTTCTCATTCTCCGGTGAGAGTTGTGACCGTTTTCGGTGATCCACTCACACCCAAGGAGTCGGCGAGATGCTCAGCCAAGAGCCACGTCCCACCCTTCGCATTCCGGGGACCACCAGCCACACCATCGCCCCGCGCGCGGGATCCGGCGGCCGCCAGGGAACGCTGCGCTACCTCAAGGCGGGCACCGGCGCTCCCCTGGTCCTGCTGCACACCGTGCGCACCCAGGCCGAGCACTTCCGCCACCTCATCCCCCTGGTCGCGGACCACTACACCGTGTACGCCCTCGACCTGCCGGGGATGGGCTACTCCGAGATCGTGCCCGGGGCGTCGTACGACGAGCCGGCCATGCGCGTGGGCGTCGAGCGGCTCCTGACCGAACTCGACCTCCACGACGTGACGTTGGCGGGTGAGTCCATGGGCGCGGTGCTCGCCCTGACCACCGCGGCTGATCTGCCGGAGCGGGTACGGCGCGTCGTCGCGGTCAACACCTACGACTTCCGCGGCGGAATCGCCCGGTCCAGCTTTCTCGCCCGCGTGGTGATCAGCGGTGTCCTCGCTCCGGGCGTGGGGCCGGTGCTCGCCGGGGTGGAGCCCAGGCCCGCCCTCAGCAGGATTCTGCAGGGCGGACTCGGCGACAAGAGCGCACTGCGGGAGGACTACGTCGACGAACTCCTCCAGGTGGGCGCCCGCCCCGGCTACCCGACCGTCGCCCGAGCCGTCTACCAGAGCCTGCCCAGCCTCATCGCCGCCCGCTCGCGCTACCGCGAGGTCAAGGTGCCCCTTCACCTCGTCTACGGCGAGAAGGACTGGTCCCGTCCTTCGGACCGGCAGGCCAACAAGGAGTTGCTTCCGGCCGCCGACTTCACACAGGTCCCCAAGGCCGGTCACTTCATCGCCCTTGAGCGCCCCGACGTGCTGGCCGACCTGTTGAACGCGGTGGCCTGACTGCCGGGACAACCGACTCGAGGACACTCACCCCTGTTCCTGAGACGCCGACCCGGGCTTCGAACAGGACGCGCACAGCAGCACAGCAGCACTGACCGGCGGAGGTTTTCGCCGGGGTCCACAAGCTCCGCCCGCGGCGATCGCCGCATTGTGCGACGAACGAGATTCGGCGCGGGTGGAACGGGCGCCGGGGGCACGCCCCCACTACGTCCCGGGCGCCACCCACACGACCCGCCGTCCGGCGGGTATCTCATTGCGGCTGGGTGCCGTCGAGGACGCCGAGCGTCTGCACAGGGCGGAGAAGCACAGCAGGTGATCTACTCGCTCGACACGTCCGGTCTGGTCCGGCTGCTAACGACGTCCGCGCGTGCCCGTCGGCAGCTCAGGACGGAGACGATCGCGTCCAGCTCGGCCTCCTCATGCAGCAAGCGCTGGTGCTGTCAGGGCCTGTCAGGCACGGGCGAGTTCGGCAGCACCGAAGGAGACGTCGAACCGGTCGCACCAGATGCTGACGCTGCTGAACCGGGCCGGGTCGACGTCGCCGGGGACGACGTAGTTCTGGCTGCCCTTGTTGCCCTTGAGCTTGCCGAGGCTGACGTACTTCCCGTCGTCGAAGACGTGCCAGCCGGCCGTCCCTTCCTTCACCGGTGCGTCGGTGAGCCACACGCGCAGGTCGGGGCCGTTGCTGGTGTCGAGGTTCTCCAGCCGGACGATGTGGGAGCCGTCGGCGAGCCGTACGAGTTTCACGGTGCCCGATGTCGGGTGCTCGTGACTGATCAGCTCACCGCTCGACAGCGTCTGCGGTCCGGCCGACGCGGTGGGCGTCCGGGAGGGCTCCACCGCAGGAGGTGCTGAGGTGTCCACCACCTGGGGCAGGGCCTCCTCGACGGTCTCGTCCTGCCACAGCTTCCACGGCTGGAACCAGTACAGCCCGAAGCCGACTCCGGCGACCACCACCAGTACCGCGATGACCAACGGCCTGGTCAGTACCTTCCACACGCGCCCCATCTCCGCCTCGCCTTCTGGGAGTCTGTCTGTCCTGTCCCATTCAACGGAAGCCGACGTCCGTCCCTCACCTCGCAGGTGATGACGGAATCCTTACGCCGCACCGTCACATTCAGCGGTGCTCGGGGTTGCCGCCCTCGGCCGGCAACCGGCGTTGCGTGACCGCCAGGCCCTGCCGCCGAGCCCGGCCCGGTCGAGCAGGACGAACGTGACCGGTCGCCGCCGGAGGGGGGCCGTGCTGGTCCGCACCACGATTCAACGGGAGTACGGCACCCTGCGCGTGGGCCGCTCTCAGGGAGGATGACGTCCTCGGAGGATGGATCGACGAGGGACGCGCCTTCGCCGAGAGCTTGCCCCCAAGTACTCGACTGCCCGTTCTGGCCCCGAAACCGGAGTCAGCGCGTTGTCTTACGGACTCGTTCGCCGGAGGGCCGGACTTCTCACGGCTTGGGCCCGGACCCGCTGTGCGAGCCCAGGCCCAGCGCTGTCCCCGGGCGGTGGCCGACCCGAGTGAGAGGGCCGAACGTCAGAGGGCGAGGGTGCTGCCGTCGAACCGGCTCAGGGTGAACACCACATCCTCCAGGGTGACTTCCTTCATCTCACGCAGCACGCCGATGGCGATCTCCTCCCCCAGCCGCACGGCCTCCGTGAAGTCGGTGCGCCAGTGCACACCGGCCATGTTGCGGCCCGTAGCGATGTTGGCGGCGACCTTGTTCAGCTCGCCGCCGACTCCCTGCTGCCTGTTGTGCCTTCTCGAGCGGCGACCTACTTGGGCGGCAAACTCGCGGCGAAGGCGCGTCCCTCGTCGAGCCAGGCGCCGAGAGCGTCGTCCTCCGCGACCGCTGCCCCGTCGACCACGACCCAGCCGCGCATCGGGCGGCCGGTCATGTCGAAGACGCGTGTGCCCGGCCGGGTGAGGGCCGCGTCGGTCGCGTCTGGGCCGACCCTGACCATGAGGTCGTCGCCGGTGACACCGACGGCCATGTTGCCCTCGTACAGGAACGCCACCCCGCCGAACATCCGCTTCTCGGTGACGGCCGTGTCCGCACCGATCCGCTCCCGAATCCGCTGCGCGAGTCCCTCGTCGTACGCCATCGTCGCCTCACCCTCACCTCTGCTCCAGAAGTCTCGCTTCGAGATCGCGCAGGTCCTTGACCAGATTGCCGCGGACCTGCCGGGCCAGCAGCGGTGCCGCCAGCCGGTAGAACCCGCCCTCGCCGCCCCGGACGCGGATGCGGGCGAGGGTGCCGTCCGGGTGAGTCTCGAAGGTGTACGTCACGTGCATCGGCATCGGGCCCGCCACGGACACCAGGTCCAGCAGATGGGGCGGTTCGTACGAGGCGACCCGCAGCACGTAGTCGATGCGCCGGCCCAGGAAGTACGCCGTACGGGTCACCTCGGCCCCGGTTCCGAAGCCGCCCCCCTCCGCCTCCCTGGTGAGTTCCGCCGTCCGGATCCCCTGCGTCCAGTCGGCGTCGTGGCGCCAGTCCATGGCGTACGCGGCCACGCCGTCGGGCGGCAGCGGGATGACCCGGTCGGCCGTCACGTCGATCGTCATGACACCGAGCTTCCGCCTTCTCCGGAGCGGTCACCACCCGGTGAGCAGCAGATGGCCCATGAGGAGGGCGAGTGCTGCCCGGGCGGTCAGCGCTGAGTGGTGAGAGCGCCCCCGTCATGGCCGCCCGGCGCTCTCCCCGCGGAGGGTGGAGTGCATCAACACCGGCCGGGAATGGCAGTGACTCCGATGAGCTGTAGCGGCTGACACCACACGGCTGCCCCACCGAGTCTCGGTGGGGCAGCCGTGTTGGGCGTCCCGTCAGGTGGATGCGCCTCCGCCTGTTCGCCCGGGGTGTCACATCGCGGCGATGCCCTCCATGCCGGACTCCGCGAACGCGGGCAGGCCCTCCGCTGTGGTGACCTTGGTGAGGGATCCGTTCCTCTCGACGCGGAAGCCGTCGATCGTTCCGGAGGTGGCGTTCTGGACGTAGACGAACTTCGCGTCCTTGGTCACGGCGATGTCGATCACACCCTGCGACTTCGAGGAGGGCGGGGTGGCGAGGCCGACCTCGTTGGTCAGGGCGAGCCGTCCCTGCCTGTCCATGCGGTACCCGGTGACGGTGGAGTTGCCGGTGTTGCCGCCGTAGAAGTAGTCGCCCGCGCGCTCCAGCCAGCACAGGACCTCCTGGCCGTTGGCGAGCGGTCGCTGGAGGACCTTCAGCCTGCCGTTGTGCTGGACCTGGTAGGCGGTCACCGTGGACTTCTCGGCCTCGGCGACCAGCATCCTGCCGCCGGTCCTGTCGAAGCTGATCGCGAACGGTACGTGGCCCGCGGACTTGTTGACGACCGGCTCGGCGACGGCCGGCAGTCCGTCCTTCTTCAGCGGGAAGACCTCGACGGTGTTGTTCCCCTTGGTGGTGACCACCAGACTGCGACCGTCCGGGGTGATCTCGACCTCGCCGGGCGAGGTGTCGAACTTTGGTACGTCCTCGTTGGCCAGCCCGAGTGAGCGGAGGGAGCCAGGTATCGGCACGAGCCCCTTCGTGGTGATCCGGAAGCCCTGGACGCTGCCCTCGCCGCCCGCGTTCATGATGTACGCGACCTTGCCGCGCACCGCGATGCTGGACGGGAACGCGCCGCCGGTGTCGAGGATGCGACGGTGCTTCAGTTTCGTTCCCTCGACGCGGAAGGAGGTCAGCGTGCCGCTGCCCGCGTTGACCGCCAGCAGCATCCCGGAGGCGTCGTCGTAGACGAGGGAGCCCTGGGAGGCGAGGGAGTCGGTGGGGGCGTCGACCTGGTCGCCGCCCCGGCCACCGGTGGCGTAGGTGCCCGCGGGTTTCAGCTTGCCCTGGCCGTCCCGTGCGAAGACATGAATGGTGTTGCCGTTCAGCTCGTTGCCCTGCACGAAGACGGCGCGGCCGGCTTCCGCCCCGGATGTGCCGTACTGGCTCGCGGAGGCCAGGGAGACGGCCACGGTGGCCGCCGCGGCGGTGGCGAGGGCACTGCCGCCGATCACGATCCGCCGCGTCCTGGACTTCGCCTGATGACCGCGACGTCCTCCGGCCCTCCGGCTCGAACGGTTCCCACTCAGCTCGCCGTGCATACTCACGTCCCGCTCCTTCGATCCTCGTGCGTTGGTGCGTCCCCGTGGTGGTCGTGGACGGGACAAGCGTGATCGTGGTGGCAGTGAGGTGAGTGGGGAACGGGGGTCGCGTCAGACTCTCGTAAGCAGTGGCGTTCTCCGGGCGCCCACGGGCTGTCACTGTTCCGTAAGGCGCTCGGACGTTCCGCGACGGAAGGGCACCGAGTGGGATCGGAGCATGAAACTGCGTGTTCTACCGCCGGTGTTCAGGGGCAGGTTGCACGACGCCCGCACGGCGACCTCGATCGGCCGCTGGCTGGGGCCGGCCTTCGTCCTGTGCTTCGTGACCGGGCTCGTCAGCCACTTCATGCAGCATCCGCCGGTCTGGCTGGCCGACCGCGTTCCCAGTCGCCCGTCGTGGGGTTACCGCCTCACCCAGGGCTTGCACGTCGCTTCCGGCATCGCGGCGATCCCGCTCCTGCTCGCCAAGCTGTGGACGGTGTACCCACGGCTGTTCCAGTGGCCGCCGCTGCGGTCGGCACGGCACGCGCTGGAACGTCTGTCGGTCGCGGTGCTGGTGGCCGGGGCCGTCTTCGAGCTGGCGACCGGGCTGCTGAACACGGTCCAGTGGTACCCGTGGCCGTTCTCGTTCGTGCCGGTGCACTACGCGGTGGCGTGGCTGGTGACCGGAGCCCTGGTGCTGCACATCGCGGTCAAGGCCCCCGACATCCGGGCGCATTGGAGCAGGCGGTCGCCCGGGACGCTCGCCCTGCCGGCACAGGACGGCGCCGACCGGCGGTCGTTGCTGGCGGCGGTGGGCGCGGCGGTCGGAGCCGTCACTCTCACCACGGTGGGCCAGTCCTTCACTCCGCTGAAGGATCTCATCCTGTTCGCGCCGCGCCATCCCGACCACGGCCCGCAGGCCCTTCCCGTCAACCGGACCGCCGCGGCGGCCGGGGTCGGCCGGGTCGCCGACGAGCAGTACCGCCTGGTGGTGGCCGGTCCACGGCCGTACACCCTCACGTTGGACAAACTGCGTGCTCTGCCGCAGCACGAGGTGGAACTGCCGATCGCCTGTGTGGAGGGCTGGAGCAGGTCGGCGCACTGGACGGGTGTACGGGTCGCGGATCTGCTCGAGCGGTCGGGCGCGCCGAGGGACGCGCGGGTGCGGGTCGTGTCGTTGCAACTGCGGGGTGGCTACCGGGTCTCGGAGCTCGGGCATGAGCACGCCCTCGACCCCTTGACGCTGCTCGCGCTCCGTCTGAACGGAGAGGAGCTCGACCCCGACCACGGTTACCCGGCGCGGCTCATCGCCCCGAACCGGCCCGGCGTGCTGCAGACCAAGTGGGTGGGCCGGCTGGAGGTGCTGTCGTGACGGTGACGCGTGTTCTCGTGGGCACGGTGGGTGTGGCCCTCATGGGCGTCGGTGCGTCGCTGCTGACGGACGTCCGTGACCTGACCGGTGTTCTGGTCTGGCTGGGTGGTGCGGTCCTCCTGCACGACGTGCTGCTCGCACCGCTGGTGCTGCTGGCCGGGCTGGTGCTGGTGCGCGGCCGTGCGCGCGGTCCGGTGCGCGGGGCGCTGGTGGTCGGGGGCGCGTTGACGGTGGTGGCGTTGCCGGTGCTGCTGCGCCCGGGACGCAGGGCGAACGCCTCGGTGCTCCCGCTGGACTATCCGCGCAACTGGCTGATCGCGCTGGCCGTCGTGGGCACGGTTATGGTGCTCGCGTGGGCCGTCAGGGGCCTCGTCGGGCGTCGGCGGCCGCCGACGTGAGGGACGGCGGCCCGACCCGGCCGCTCGCGGTGTTACGGAGGTCTTACGCGTACCGCGCAGGGGCACGGCGGAGCCGGCGCGGCCTCCTACGGTGACGGGATGCGATCCTTGCGTGCTCTGTGGACGACGGCGCTGGTGACGGCGGCCCCGCTGCTGCTGGCCGTCGCCGGTCTGGTCCATCCCCGGCATCTGACGGCGGCGACGGCGGGCGACTGGGCCGGGCTGCACGTCGTCCTGCTGCCGGTGTTCCCGTTCCTGGTGCTCGGTCTGGTGGTCCCGTTGTGGGGCAGGCCGCGCCGCGACGTCGAGGGATCCCTGATGGTGCTCGCCTGGGCCGGATGCCTCGTCTACGCGGCGTATTACTCCGGACTCGACGCCGTCGCGGGGATCTCCGCGGGCACGGTGGTGGACCACGGGGTCCACGGGGCGGCCGGGCGGCTGTTCGCGACCGGCGACGAGCTGGGCCGGGCGGGGGTCCAGGCCCTGGCCGTGGCCTGTGCGGCGACGTGCGCGGTGCTGTACCGGCGGCACGGGGCCCGGGTGCTGCCGGGGGCCGTGGTGCTGCTCGCCGCCTGCTGGTCGTTCGTCGACAGTCACATCTTCTGGCCGCGCGGTGTACTCACCATGCTCGGCTTCGCCCTGGGGTTCGCCTTGCTGACGGTGGCGACGTCGCGGAGGGGTGAGGAAAGGGCGGCGAGGGGCGAGGAAAGGGCGGCGACCGGAGACGGCGGGGCACGGCCTCGAAGGCTTACGAACCGCTGACGTACTCCCGCCGAACGGCCCGACGCCGTCGGCGCGGCCGTGCGGGCGGGGCATATTGATCCTGGTCATCGGAGGTGCGGGCTTCATCGGCTCGCACATCGTCACCGCCCTCACCGGCGCCGGCCACGAGGTACGCGTCCCTGGACGCGCTGCTGGCGCGAGCCGGATGAGCCCGGTCGTCCCCCCTGGACCGATGGAGGGGAGCCGGGCTCCCCTTTCCGCCGCCTCAGACCGTCGCGGGGAGGTGGACCTCGAAACGGCAGCCGCCCGGAACGTTGTGCACGGCCGCCCGGCCCTGATGGGCCTCCATGATCCCGCGCACGATGGCCGAGGCGGCGCCGCGGCCGGGCGGCGTTCGGACTCGGCGACTGAAGTGTGAACCCCGGCGCCCTGCTCACCGGTCCAGACAACAAACAATCCCCGGGTCATTGACCGGGAAGCTTGGGTTTTCTGACGACGGTTGCGGCGCTGACCTGCGGCGGAGTGGCCACGGGGTCTGGCCGACTGGCGGCCTGGTCCCCCCTATTCCCCGTGGTTCCCCGAAGAATCTGGCACAGATCTGGCACGCTCGATGTCGGTCAGCAGGGAAGGTTTCAGTAGCGCACGGAAGATTTCAGCGCCGTGCCTCCGGAGGCAGGGTGGGCGTAGGTGACCGTCCGCAAGAGCCGGTGGCCCGCCGGGAGGAAGGCGGCCACGGTGGCGCCGGCGGCGGCGTGAGGGGTCTTCACAGTCTTCAGTGGCCTCCTTCGGCTTCGGCGATTCGTGCCTTGACGGCTGGGTCTTCGGCCAGGTAGGCGGGGAGCTCGGTGGTCGAGTCGATCACAGCCTTCACCACTTGTTCCGCTCGCAGGTACCCCGCGCTGCGTAGTTGCGCACCGGACAGATCCGCGCCGGACAGATTCGTGTTGGGCAGATCCGCGCCGGACAGATTCGCGTTGGACAGATTCGCGTTGGACAGATTCGCGTTGGTCAGGTCTGTGTTGGACAGGTTCGCATCGGTCAGGTCCGTGTTGGACAGATTCGCGTCGGTCAGGTTGGCGTCGGTCAGGTTCATGGTGCGGAGTTCCAGGTAGCGGTACGCGCGAGCCAGGTTCGCGTTGATCAGTTCCGCGCCGGTCAGGTTCACGCCGGCCAAGTTTGCTCCGGCTAGGTTCGCGCCGATCAGGTTCGCGCTGGTCAGGTTCACGCCGGTCAGATTCGCTTTGGTGAGGTTCGCGTCGACCAGAACCGCGCGGGTCAGGTTTGCGTCGGACAAATTCGCGCGGGACAACTCCGCCGATTTGTCGCCGACCTGGCGGGGCCGGAGTTCGATGCCGGGCAGGTGGGTTTTGCGCAGGTCGGGAAAAAAGGAGTCGTCACGGGTGGGGTCGCGATGGGCGAGGACGGTCAGGGCGGCGAACACGTCGGCCGGTACGTCTTGGCCCTTCTTGGGTGGTTTGCTGCTGTGGGTGCGGACGTAGGTGGCCAGAACGTTGGCGATGGTGGGGTGGTCGCGAGGCCAGTCCTGCATGATGCGCTGCAGGGCGTAGATGCCACCCAGACGGACATCCATGGCGTCGTCACCGAGGTTCTCCACAGCATTGGTGTATCGGTCGGTGATCTGGCCTTCCTTGCTGAGAGCAAGCTCCTGGCGCACCTGGTTGGTGGAGTACCACAGGCCGACCACGCCGACGAAGGCGGCGACCAGGACCGAGATCAGCTCGATGCGGCGGGCCCAATCCAGCCCGTGGTTATCCGGGGTGCTCGGCTGAGGGGCACCCTCCGGCTCGGCCGGTAACTGCCTGGGCGCGGCCGGGCGGGCTGTTGCCGCTGGTGTCCGCGGCCGCGGTACGACCAGCACGCTAGGGGCGGCGGTGGGTGAGGGGCGTCCTCGCAGGGCTCGTTCGCGGGCCCTGCGGAGTTGCTGGCTGCGTCGCTGCGACATGAGGGTTATTCGACCGGTTTAGTGGGGGCTGTCGCAGCAGTTCCGACAGATATGGCAGTTGCTGTCGCAGTGGCTCCGTAAAGCCGTGTAGCCGACCGCCCCAGCCACGATGTACCCGTTCTCTGACCTCTGGCGGCTGATTGCTGTGTGCGCGGCACGGGCGCCGGCCGGGCTGGAGCGGGGCGGAGACTGGAGCGCAGGCCCGGACGGGGGCCGGGCCGCGCGCGGCGAGCGCAGCGAGCCGACTTGAACCAGTAGAGAAAGTTGTAACTCAGTCTCTGGCGGGCGCGAAGTCCTCTGTGTAGATGCGGAGTTCGAACGAGTCGTGGGGAGGGGGCTAACGGCAGGAAGATCGCTGGCCGGAGTGTGTGGGGCATTGTGAAGCGCGCGGGCCGTACCTGGCGGTCTCAACGAAGCAGCCCCTGATCGCTACGCTCACCGCATGACTGAGTTTCTGCAGGTGTCGACCGCCACACCGGAACGTGAGCAAGCCATCGAGCTCGCCAAGGGAGCAGTCAAGGGGCGCCTTGCCGCAGGGTCACAGATCATCGGCCCTGTGGCGTCCGTGTTCTGGCACCTCGGCGAGTTCGGCGAAGGGGAGGAGTGGCGGTTGTTGCTCACCACCACGAGCGACCGTTATCCCGAGCTCGAGGCGTACCTGCTGAAGAACCACCCTTGGGACAACCCCGAGGTGATCGCCGCACCGATCCACGGGGCGCAGCGGTGTATGAAGTGGATCGAGGACACCGTCCAGTCCTAGGCGACCTTCTCCAACACGTTGCGGACGAGGCTCACGTCCTGGTGCCGGCGCAGTTGTTCCAGTACCGGGGCCAGGCGCTGCCGGGGACGTACGGACGCTACTCCGACGGACAGGTCCCAGGCGCGGCCTGTCACCCGCGCGGCTTCCTCGACCTCGCCGGCAGCCAGGTAGGCGTCGGCCAGCCAGGACAGGTACAGGGCCTTGTCCCGGGCGTGGTGATCGTCGAAGCTGTCGAGCGCTCGCGTGAGGACCGGCACGGCCCGCAGAGGACGGCGTAGCTCGGTCCAGCAGCGGCCGGTCATGATGTCCAGCTCCGTCTGGTCGACCCAGGCTGCCCAGTCCGGCTGCGGCTCCCCGTCCTGCCGCTCCTGGAGAGCGGCCCGCGCGGCATCCAGTGCTTGCTCGACCAGGTGAGGCTGATCCGCAAGAGCACAGGCCCACGCCATGCGCTCGTGCAGGAGTGCACGTACACCGGCGGGCGTGCTGGGGGTGATGGTGGCGCAGCTGTTCGCAGCCATCTCGACCGCCACATTCCGGTCGGCGGCCTGGTAGCCGAGGAACGCGTAAGCGTTGCCGAGGAGATCACCTTCAGCAGCTTCGCGGGCCGCGTGCCGACTCTCCTCGTACAGGCTCTCGGCCTGCTTCTGCTGGCCTCCGTCAAATGCGGCCCAACCCGCCTGCTGAGCTTGCTCAGCGAGCAGGGCTACCACGCGGCGGTGCGACTCCGGGGTGAAGGTGGAGGTGCGCAACAAGGCCTTGGTGGCCTGGTACTCGCCGAGGTACACGCGGTATGTGTCGCCACCGCCGAGGATTTCGTCGAGTCGGCGCAGACGGGCCGTGCGGTGCCGCAACCGCTCGACGTCACTGTTGGAGAGGTGCCGGGGCGCCGGCGGTTTCGTCAGCGCCGGAAGGGCGGCGGCCAGGCCGGTGCTGGTGGCGGCTTGAAGGACGGTTCTGCGGCGCACGCTGGTCACTCCGATCTGCGGGTCGTACGGGGGCGCAGGAGTTTCGCCGGTCTCCCACGGTCGGGGAGCCAGGCCGACCATGTCCCCCGGTACACGGAGCGCGTCCGCGATCTGCCGGACCTTGTCGATCGTTGTGATCTTGCCCTGCCCCTTGGCCAGCGTGCCGACCCGATCCGGTTTGATGTCGCATTCCGCGGCGATGCGCGAGTAGCTGATCCCGGCACGGCTTCTCGCGAGTCGGAACACCGTCCCGAAGTCGTGCGCCTCCAGTGCTCGGCGCATCTCCTCGTCAGCGAGGAGTTCCCTTGGCAGCGCTGTCGGTGGCTGGTGAATCATGCGGCACTTCCTGCTCGCCTGAGTCTGCGGGATGTCTGGCTGGGGGCTCTACCCATCATGGGTATACCGCGCTGCGGGAAGTGCGCTCTTCGCGAGAAGACCACTCTGGACGCGAAGAGCTCCGGCGGCCGGGTCCGGTCGGCCTGCCGGGGCATGGACGACTGCGAGGAGCCGCCACCATGCGTGAGACTACCCAACGCCTCACGAGATCAGTCGATTTGGCGAAGGTCTGGACGTCTGCGATCTCGATCGACCGTGATCGCGTCCTCGTGATCGAGGACTGGCTGCTGGCCGCCGCTTCCGATGTCCCACGGGCGCGGAGGGAGTGGGACGAGGGCGGGTTGACCTTGCTTCGGTGCGGCGACTTGTTCACCGCGATTCGCTTGCCCGAGGACTCCGTACGCGCTGCCGCCTCCAGCAGCGACCCCGCTGAGGTGAACACCTATCTGGCCAAGGTGCTCGACGGCGGCCCCGTCATCGCCTCCCGCAGCCGCTACTACGCGCTCGTTCCGCCGAGCACGGGCGTGGCCTGGCAGCACCCGGACGCCGAGTGCCTGACGTGGGGCACCTGGCTCGGCGTTCCGCCCGTCCCAAGGACGAGCTGCGAAGACTCCCCGGCGTACTGGGCTGTCCCCATGAGCGGGCCGGGCAAGCTGTGTGACGCCGACGCCGTCTCGCAGCTGGTTCGGCTGGCACGGCAACTGCTCTCGGGGCAGGAGGCCGGCGATGGGAGCTAGTCAGGCGGCGCCGTTCAACGCGGACGAGATCCGGCGGCGGTGCGAGGAAGTGCTGTGGAGTCCCGGAGGGCAGCCGGACGAACAGCAGGCCAGTCTTCGAGAGATGGAGGGGTACGTGCGACGGCTGGCGCCCATGCTGGCAAGGCTCGTGCCGCGGATGCAGGAGGGCATGCAGGGCACGGCGCGCATCGTCCTGAGGCACTCGGGCGAACTCCTGGAGGAGAAGGCCCCGTCGGCTGACCCGGCGACTCGCTTGCATGACGCCGGAGTGAACGCGCGTGCGCTGCTGGGCCTGCTTGAGCGGCCCGGTGAACTCACCCCTGTTCCTGAGACGCCGGTCCGGGCTTCGAACAGGACGCGCACAGCACAGCAGCACTGACCGGCGGAGGTTTTCGCCGGGGTCCACAAGCTCCGCCCGCGGCGATCGCCGCATTGTGCAACGAACGAGATTCGGCGCGGGTGGAACGGGCGCCGGGGGCACGCCCCCACTACGTCCCGGGCGCCACCCACACGACCCGCCGTCCGGCGGGTTTCTCAGTGCGGCACAGAGGAGAGGCATGTTCGTTCACTCCGACCGTCTGCCCGCGAGCCCGGCTATCCCGCTGGGCCTGGTAACCGCCAGGCCATGAGGCCTGGGCCGCATGAGGCCCTCCGCTGGCACCTGGAGTCCCACGCCGAGCCGGGCCCGGACGGCTGCTCTTCGTCGGCGAGCAGGGGGCTCCCTTCCGGCGCAGCACCTTCGGGCGGAAGTGGCGGAAGGCCCGGGAGATCGTCGGCATGCCGGAGGGCTTCCGGTTCTACGGCCTGCGGCACACCGGGCACACGCTCTCGACGCGGTCCGGTGTCACCCTGAGGGACACGATGGTGCTGCTCGGGCCGTCGTCCGAGAAGGCCGCGCTGATCTACCAGCACTCCGACGAGGAGCGCCAGGAGGAGGTCGCCGCCGGCCTCGATGCCACTGTCCGGAAGGTCCGGGAAGAGGCTGCCCGGAAGGCCGCCGAGAAGCGTTCTGGCACGGATCTGGCACGCGGCGAGTGATCACAGCGGACAGCAAAAGGGCCCAGGTCTCTGACCTGGGCCTTCTTCGTGGAGCGGGTGACGAGAATCGAACTCGCGCTCTCAGCTTGGGAAGCTGATGTTCTACCATTAAACTACACCCGCGTAAGACGCCGACGGAGTCGGTGTCCGGACGCTCGTCACTTTACCTCATGTCAGGCTCCCGGTGTTCATGCCGTGGGGCCTGAGTGCTTTTCAGGCTAGGGATGCGGCTGCGGGGTACTGGAGTTGGGGCGTACGGTGGGGTGCCGGCGAGGGTCCGGGCGGGACCGGAGTGCCGCTTGGAGCGCCGTCCCTTTGATCCCGTACTGTGGCTTTTGTCGTCAGGCAAGCAATAGCCCGACGCGGCTCTTGGGGAAGGGACTCTTGGACTTGATGGAGCGCACCGTCGTCCGCTGTGCGGATGGGCACGTGTTCACCACCGCTTCGTTCCCGATGCAGCAGGCCGAGCGGCTCGGTCCGGGCCGGCTCCTCCGCTGTCCGCGATGCGCGCGGCTTCGGAGTGTCGTGCCCGTCAGCTATCAGAAGCGGTAGCAGCACAAACGCGTACAAAGGCGCGCGGAGTCGTCCGGTTGCGGACGCTCCGCGCGCCTTGCGTATCCTCGGGGCGTGCTTCTCTCAGACAAGGACATCCGGGCCGAGATCGACGCCGGGCGGGTGCGGATCGATCCGTATGACGACGCGATGGTGCAGCCGTCGAGCATCGATGTGCGGCTGGACCGCTACTTCCGGGTGTTCGAGAATCACCGGTACCCCCACATCGACCCCTCCATCGAGCAGGCCGATCTGACCCGGCTCGTCGAGCCGGAGGGGGACGAGCCGTTCATCCTGCACCCCGGGGAGTTCGTCCTCGCCAGCACCTACGAGGTCATCTCGCTGCCCGACGATCTCGCCTCCCGGCTGGAGGGGAAGAGTTCGCTGGGGCGGCTGGGACTGGTGACGCACTCGACGGCGGGCTTCATCGACCCCGGGTTCAGCGGGCACGTGACCCTTGAGCTGTCCAATCTCGCCACCCTGCCCATCAAGCTCTGGCCGGGGATGAAGATCGGGCAGCTGTGCATGTTCAAGCTCAGCTCGCCCGCCGACTTCCCGTACGGGAGTGAGCGGTACGGATCGCGGTACCAGGGGCAGCGGGGGCCCACCGCCTCCCGGTCCTTCCTCAATTTTCATCGGACCCAGGTGTGAGCGACCGGATATGAGTGACGTACGGGAGAACCTCTCCTACGAGCAGTTCGGGGTCGCCGTGCGCGAGCTCGCGCAGGTCATCGCCGACGACGGGTACGAGCCCGACGTGGTGCTGAGCATCGCCCGCGGCGGTGTCTTCGTGGCCGGTGGGCTCGCCTACGCCCTGGACTGCAAGAACATCCATCTCGTGAACGTGGAGTTCTACACAGGGGTGGGGACGACCCTCGAGATGCCCGTCATGCTCGCCCCCGTCCCGAACGTGGTCGACTTCTCCGAGAAGAAGGTGCTGATCACCGACGACGTCGCCGACACCGGCAAGACGCTGAAGCTGGTGCGCGACTTCTGCCTCGACACCGTCGCCGAGGTGCGCAGCGCCGTGATCTACGAGAAGTCCCAGTCGCTCGTGAAGTGCGAGTACGTCTGGAAGCGGACCGATCAGTGGATCAACTTCCCCTGGTCCGTCGAGGAACCTGTGGTGCGGCGCGCCGGGCAGGTGCTCGACGCCTGAGCAGGACATGGAAAAGGGGCTCCGGAGGGAGCCCCTTTCTTCGTGTGCGCCGAGCCTCAGACCGTGCCCAGCTTCACGATCGACAGCAGCGCGATCAGCTGGATCGCCGACGCGCCCAGCGCCTTCGGCCAGGGCAGGTCGTGGGAGCGGCCGACCATGAGGGTCAGCAGCGCGCCGCCCGCGACCCAGGTGGCCCAGCCCAGCAGCTGCACGAACGTCGCGTCGCCGCCGGCGAACATCGCGAAGACCAGGCGGGGCGCGTCCGTCAGGGACATGATCAGCATGGACAGGCCGACCGTGGGCTGCCAGGCGCCGTCACCGCCGAGCTGGCGGGCCAGGGTGTGGGTGACCACACCCAGGATGAACGCGCTCAGCACCATCGCGACGGCCGTCGTCAGGACGATGGGGATCGCGTTGGAGAGTGTGGCGTTTATCGCATCCTCGCGGGCGCCGTCGAAGCCGAAGACGGCGAGCAGGCCGTAGAGGAACGTGACGATGAGGGCCGGGCCCCACATCGTGTAGTCCCGCATCTGGAGGAAGGTCTGGTTGGGGGCGAAGACGATGCCCCTCAGCAGGGCCTTCCAGTGCAGGCGCGGGCCGACCGGGCCGGGCGCCGGGGCCGCCGCGCCGGCGCGGTAGGTGTCGCCCTGGCTGTAGGGGTCCTCGCCGACCGAGAAGGCCTGGGTGTGGCCCGGGTTGTTCGCCGCGTACGGGTCGTGCGGGCCCTGCGGGCCGGGCGGGTACGCGCCGTCGCCGAAGTACTCCGGCTCGCCGTGGCCGCCCTGGCCGCCCTGGCCGCCGTAGCCGCCGCCGGGTCCGGCGTTCGGCTGCGGCCAGGTGGGGCCGCCGCCGTTGCCGTACTGCTGGCGCGGGTACGGGGACCGCGGCGCCTGCGGGGAGCCGTACGACGGTCCCTGCGGCGTCTGCTGCCCGTACGGGGGGTTTTGCGGTCGCGTCTGAGGAGCGCCGTTGTTCCGGCCGCGTCCGATCCTGAATCCAGCCACGTCTTCGAACGTACCTGGTCCCGGGCGGTGGTGTGCCGGGCCCAGCCATCCGAGCCCGGCTTTGCGGCCGAGCTGTGACATCCCTTAGGGGGTAAGGCCCTTGGGGATCCGTGGGGGGTCAGGGTTACGCCGTACGGGCGACGTCCTGACCCCCCACCAGGCGGTCAGCCGAGCATGTCCTGGCCCAGCCTCAGGTACCCGGTCGTCGACATGCCGAGGGAGCCGGGGCCGAAGCTGATCGCGTTCTTGCCCGTCACGCCGGAGGCCGAGCCGCGCAGGCTGTAGATCGCGCCGGAGGGGTGGTTCTCACCGTCGGCGCCGACGGACAGGTCCGCCTTGCCGTCGCGGTTGAGGTCGGACAGGCGGACGGACGCGCCGAAGCGGTCGGCGCTCTCGGCGGTACCGGGCACGCCCTCCGTGTTCTGGGTGAACGACTGGGCCCCGGTGCCGGTCATGCCCGCGGCCGAGCCGCGCAGCACGATGACGCTGCCCGCGATCTTGGCCGTGCCGATGGTCTCGTGGAGCACGCCGACGGCCACTTCCGCGTAGCCGTCACCGTCGACGTCGGCGACCGACAGGTCGTTGCCGAACGCGTCCATCTCCTCGTCGGCGCCGGGGACCCCCGGGGTGTCCTGGGTGATCGTCGCCTGCGGCTGGGTGCGGACGCCGTTCGCGCCGCCGAGGTAGGAGACGACGGAGCCGCCGAGGCTCTTGCCGTTGGTGCCGGGGGCCGCGGTGACCACGTCGTCGTAGCCGTCGCCGTTGAGGTCGCCGACGGCGGCCAGCTCCCAGGCGTCGCTCTTGAGGAACGTCTGGAAGGTGAGACCCCCGGAGGCGGAACCCAGGTAGATCATGTTGCCGTCGGCGTACGTCTCCGCGTCGCTGCCCGTGACCACCAGGTCGTCGGTGCCGTCGCCGTTGAGGTCGCCGGCGGCGAGGTCCCGGGCACCGCTCAGGCCACTGTTGGCCTGGAGGCCGGTGGCGAGCTCGGAGCGGGACGCCGCGCCGGAGGCCTTGGTGAAGCCCTGGTGGATCCAGACGTCGCTGCCGGTGCTGCCGACGGCGAGGTCGGGGCGGCCGTCCCCGCTGAAGTCGGCGACCGCGAGGGACATGCCGTACTCGTCGTGGGCCGACACCGCCGGGTCGGAGACGCCCTTGCCGCCGGACAGGCCGCTCTTGCCGCCCCAGACGACCGTGACGGAGCCGCCGTCGGCATCGGAGCCGACGTCCTCGCCGGTGCTGCCGATCACGAGGTCGGCGTACCCGTCGGCGTTCAGGTCGCCGGAGGCGAGGGCCTTGCCGAACCGGTCGCCCTGCTCGGCGGTGCCGGGGATGCCGGCCGTGTCCTGGGTGAGGGCGGTGCGGCGGGCGGCGCTGATGCCGTTCGCTGAGCCGTAGGTGACGACGACGGCGCCCGCGTCCGTCTTGCCGCCGACCGGGGCGTAGGGCGCGGCGAAGGCGAGGTCGCGGTAGCCGTCGCCGTTGAAGTCGTCGGCGTACTTCGCGGGCGCGGCGGAGGCGGGGGTGGTGAGGAGTACGGGGGTGACGCCGGTCGCCAGCAGGGTGGCGACGAGGGCGATCGTGGTGGATCTGCGCATGCTGCTGTCTCCCTGGCCGGTCAGCCGATGAGGTTGGCGCCGAACGCGCCGTACGAGCGGGTCTGGCCGAGGCTGCCCGGCCCGAAGGAGCGGGCGCCGTCGGTGACGGGGCCGGTGGCCGAGCCGCGCAGGGCCGTGACGGCGCCGATGCCCTCGTCCTCGAAGCCGGCGGTGATGGTGAACTCGGCGCGGCCGTCCTTGGTGACGTCGGCCAGCAGGACGTCGGAGCCGAAGTAGTCCATGGCCTCGGCGGAGCCCGGCACACCGGCGGTGGCCTGGGTGAAGGTGCGGGCGCCGGTACGCGAGACGCCGGCGGCCGAGCCGTTCATCAGGATCGTGGCGCCGGTGTCCTCGGTGGTGCCGACGTCCTCGAAGACGACGCCGATGGCGAGGTCGCCGTAGCCGTCGGCGTTGGTGTCGCCGATGGAGACGGAGCCGCCGAAGCCGTCGTTCGCCTCGTCGGCGCCGGGGACGCCCTCGGAGTCCTGGGTGAGCTCGGCCATGGGCGCGTCGCCGTTGACCGGGCCGCCCTCCGAGCCGCGGATGACGACGACCCGGCCGCCGAGGCTGCCGCTGTGGTCGTCCTCCTTGGAGAAGACGTTGCCGAGGGCGATCTCGTCGTAGCCGTCGCCGTCGACGTCGCCGAGCGCGAGGGAGGTGCCGCCGTTCAGGGCGCGGGGGACGGAGGTGTCCGGGCCGGTGGGGGAGCCGAGGTAGGCGACGCCCTTGGACCAGCTGCCCGACTCGTCCTCGTTCAGCCGGACGCGGTAGGTGAGGACGAGGTCCGAGCGGCGGTCGCCGTTGGTGTCGCCGGCCTTCATGGCGTCCACGCTGTACGCCGTCTCGGGCGTGCTGATCTTCTGGGCGGCGCCGGTGGTGCCGGTGGTGGTGAAGGGGCCGCGGACCACGTAGACGTGGGACGAGCCGGTGCCGACGGCCAGGTCCGCCTTGCCGTCGCCGTCGAAGTCGCCCGCCGTCAGCAGCCGGCCCCAGTTGTCGTGCGCGGAGACCGCCGGGTCCTTGACCGTGGTGCCGTTCTTCAGGCCGCTCGCCGAACCCCACAGCACGGTGACGGAGCCGCCGTCGCCGTCGGTGCCGACGTCCTCGCCGGAGGAGCCGACCGCCAGGTCGGTGTAGCCGTCGCCGTTGAGGTCGGCCGCGGCGAGCGCGTCGCCGAAGGTGTCCTCGGCCTCGGCCTCGCCGGGCACCCCGGCGGTGTTCTGGCTGACCACGGTGTGCTTGGCCGGGTCGAGGCCGGTCGCGCCGCCGTAGACGACGGCGACGTAGCCGGCCATGCCCAGGCCGTCGACCTTGGCGTACGGCGCGGCGAAGGCGACGTCACCGTAGCCGTCGCCGTTGAAGTCGGCCTTGGGGCCGGTGGCGGGCGCGGCGGTGGCCGTCGTCGCGGGCAGGGCGGTGAGCAGGCCGGTGGTGAGGGTCGCGGCCAGGAGGAGGGTGCGTCTGCGCATGGGGGTCCCCGTTGTCGTCAGGAGGTGTGATCGAGAGCTGCGATCAGGAGTTGAGTGCCGTGCCGTAGCCCGGGGCGCCGGCCGTCGAGATGCCCGTCGTGCCCGGGCCGAAGCTCGTCGAGCCGGTGGCCGTCGGGCCGGTCGCCGTACCGCGCAGGGACCAGACCGCGCCGTCGCCCGCGTTCTCGCCCGGCGCGGTGACGGACAGGTCGGCGCGGCGGTCGCCGGTGTGGTCGGTGAGCGTGACGCGCTCGCCGAACCGGTCGCCCTTCTCCGAGGCACCGGCCACACCCGCGGTGTTCTGCGAGTACGACGTCGCGCCCTTGGTGGTGAGGCCGGACGCCGAGCCGTACAGGACGGTGACCGCGCCGGCGGCGGAGTTCTCGCCCGCGGCGCCGATCGCCAGGTCGGCGTAGCCGTCGCCGTTGATGTCGCCGAGGGAGACGCCGCTGCCGAAGCGGTCGCCCTTCTCGGAGGCGCCGGGCACCCCGGCCGTGTCCTGGGTGAGGACGAGCGGGGCGCGGCCCGTGTCCCGGCCGCCCGGTCCGCCGTAGACGACCGTGACCTTGCCGCCGAGCGCGCCCGAGGGGTCGGCGGAGGTCTCGCGGTCGTTGCCGACGGCGATGTCGGCGTAGCCGTCCTTGTCGATGTCCCCTACGGCGGACACGTACCCGCCGGGCAGGTCCTGGAGCCAGTCGTTGTAGTTGCTGATCTCCATGTCGGCCAGGGCGGTGGCGGCGTCGTCGGTGCCCTTGGTGCTGCCGTGCAGGACCACCCAGGGGTGGCCGCCGCTGCCGGTGACACGGCCGGAGGAGAGGTGGGTGATGCCGTACGAGGTGGACCACCAGTCGTTGCGCGAGCCGGAAGCCCCGTTGTCCGCGCCGGTCTTGGTGATCGGGCCGTTGATGAGCGTGAGGGTGATCGGGCCCGTGGAGCCGACCGCGACGTCGAGCTTGCCGTCGTTGTCGAAGTCGCCCGCGGCGAGCGACTGTCCGTAGCGGTCGTAGTCGCGGTCGAACGGGCTGTACAGCGAACGGGCGCCGCTCAGACCGGCCTTGGCGCCCCAGACGACGGTGACGGTGCCGTTGTTCGTGTCGTACGCGTCCTCGCCGGGCACGCCGATCAGCAGGTCGGCGTAGCCGTCGGTGTTGAGGTCGGCGGAGGCCAGGGCGGAGCCGAAGGCGTCGTCGGCCTCGGCGGCGCCGGGCATGCCGGCCGTGTCCTGGGTGAGGAGCGTGCGCGTCGAGGACTTGGGCCCGCTGGTGCTGCCGTAGACGACGGACACGGCACCCGCCTTGGCCTTCCCGGAGACCGTGGCGCCCGGCGCGCCGATCGCGAGGTCGGTGCGGCCGTCGCCGTTGAAGTCGTACGGGGCGGCGGCGGTGACGGCGTGGGCGGCGGGTGCCGTGAGGGCCGGGGTGAGCGGGGTGAGGGCCGCGACGAGGAGCGCGGCGCTGCGCAGACGCATGGGGTTCCTTGGTGTGTGGCGGGGCTGACGGGACGTCACTGGGCGATGGCCCAGGCGAAGTCCGCGCTGCCCTTGAGGGAGACGTCGCGGGCCGAGAGGAACGTCGAGCCGGAGGTGGTCAGGCCGGAGGCGGTACCGCGCAGGACGGTGACCGCGCCGTAGCCGTTCTCGTAGCCGGCGCCGCTGACCAGGTCGGCCTTGCCGTTCTTGTCGAGGTCGACCAGGCGCACGGTCATGCCGAAGGCGTCCATCGTCTCGTTGCTGCCGGGGACGCCCGCGGTGTCCTGCGACCAGGACTTGGCGCCCTTGCCGGTCAGGCCGGAGGCCGAGCCGAACAGGATGGTCACCGAGCCGGCGTCCTCGACCGTGCCGATGTCCTCGGCCCAGGCGCCGACGGCGATGTCGGCGTAGCCGTCGCCGTTGACGTCGCCCGCGCTGATCGCCGAACCGAAGAGATCGCCGTTCTCGCCGGCACCGGGCACGCCCGCGGTGTCCTGGTGGATGACGGTCGGCGTCTGCGCCGGGTCGGGGCCGGTGGGGCCGCCGTACCAGACGGTGATCTGGCCGCCCTTGTGGCCGCCGGGCTTGGCGGCGCGCGGGTCCTGGTAGTCGCCGAGGACGAGGTCGCCGTAGCCGTCGCCGTTGACGTCGGCGATGGCGCCCTCCTCGCCGTCGGCCTGGGGCAGGTAGGTGCGGGCGTACTTGGTGCCGGTCCAGCGGTGGTAGCTGATCTCGCCGCCCTCGTCGCCGTCGACGAGGAAGGGGTAGACGCGCTCGGCCGCGCCGTCGCCGCTCATGTCACCCGCGAACACCTCGTACGTCGACCCGAACTCGCTGAGGCCGATGTGACTGGTGGGGCCGGTCGTACGGCTGAAGGGGCCCTTGTAGAGGCGGGTGTGGCTCTGGCCGGTGACCGTCACGTCCGTCGCCCCGTCACCGTCGAAGTCGCCGGTCGCCACGCCGGAGGAGAAGCCGCCGCCCTCGGAGAGGGTGGACGGCTGGGGCAGGCCCTTGCCGCCGGACAGGCCGGACTTGCCGCCCCAGATGACGGTGGCCGAGCCGACGCCGTCCCGGTCGCCGATGGCCTCGTACTGGGCGCCCACGACCAGGTCGGAGTAGCCGTCGCGGTCCAGGTCGCCGGCGGCGAGGCTGCTGCCGAAGCGGTCGCCGTACTCGGCGGCGCCCGGGACGCCGGGGGAGTTCTGCGTGATCACGGTCTTCCTGGCCGCGGAGACGCCGGACGACGACCCGTACAGCACGACGACGGCACCGGCGCTCTGCACCGAGCCGACGTCGGCGCCCATGGCGCCGATGGCGACGTCCCGGTACCCGTCGCCGTTGAAGTCGCCGGCGAGACCGGAGGGGGCGGCGGTCGCCGGGGAGGAGACGGTGAGGAGGCCGGTGGTGAGGGTGGCGGCCAGGAGGAGGGTGCGCTTGCGCAAGGAGGGGCTCCGGGTGGGGAGGGGGCCGGGCCGGTGGGGGCCCGGCCCCGGGGGATGCGGGTGGTTCAGCGGGGTGTGGCGGTGCAGCCGGTGAGGCGGCTCAGCGGCGCGAGGCGCTGGCGGATGCCGAGTCGTCCGGGGCGCTGGGGGAGACCGAGACGCCCGAGGGACTGAGGAAGACGGTGCGGGAACCCGTGGCGGAGATCTTCGCGCCGTTGCACGGCAGGTGGTGGCCCGCGCCGTCGCCGTCGTTCTCGAACGAGCCGGCCGGCAGGCCCGCCTGGTCCGCCCGGCCGTCGCCGTAGAGGTCGGCCCGCGGGGCGTGCGTCGAGTCCGCGGCGGTCGCCAGGGCGAGCCGCGGGTGGGGGCACCGGAGCGGGTACGCGCCTGCTTGCAGGCGCCCGGAGGGGCGCTCGTGCTGCTGCATGCGAGGTCTCCTGCTGCATGCGGGGGATGCCTGGCGGACATCCACAGTCGATGGAGGGCCGGACCGTCCGTGTTCGCCGGGGGTTGTCCCGGCATTCACGGGGGGTCGGCGATCAGGAGACCTGTGTGGGGACGTAAGGGTTGTACGTGAGTTCGGTTAATTTTCGCGGCTGTTGGGACAGGGCAGGATCAGTCGGCGGGGCGCCGGGCGGCACCGCACGTCCCGAGATCGAGGAGCCCGGGACGGCGCCGGTCCTCGTTCCATGACGGCACTGGGGAAGAGGGGCGTTGTTCGAAGTGTGCGCTCTGCCCTTGCTCGGGAGGCGGTCCAGCCGGATGTGTCCGGAAAGGGACCGGACGGAGGCCATGGGAAGGGTAAGGGCGCCGGGCAGAGGGAACCTCGCCTTGAGTCCTGTCCCGACCGGAGCGGAGACGAGCGATGGCCACCACGATGGGCGAGGCCCGGGCCGGCATGGCACAGCCGGCGAGTATCCAGTTGCCGGGCATCGTGCTCGGAGTGGGGATGGGCGGCTTCGTCGACGGCATCCTGCTCCACCAGCTCCTGCAGTGGCACCACATGCTCTCCAGCACCAACGAGGACCACATCGGGGTGAAGTACTACAACCCCCACACCGTCTCGGGCCTGGAGATGAACACGCTCTGGGACGGCATCTTCCACACCGTGTGCTGGCTCGCGGTCCTCCTCGGCCTCGCCGTCCTGTACTCGCGGGTCATCCACAACCGGCTGCGAGTGTGGACCTCCCGTGTGCTGTGGGGCTGGATGCTCGTCGGCTGGGGCTTGTTCAACCTCGTCGAAGGCGTCCTGGACCATCACGTCCTGGGCATCCACCACGTCTACGCCGGGGACGGACAGGTCTGGTGGGACACCGGATTCCTCGTCCTGGGCGCGCTGCTGGTGGCCGGAGGCTACCTGCTCCAGCGCAGCGGTCAGCCCTTCGACCCCAACGCCTCCACCCTGCGTGAGGGCCGCAGCGCCTGATGGACCACGACATGCCCGCACACGGGCACGACGCGGGCAGCGGCTTCCTGGAGTGGCTGCTGCCCGCGCTCGTCCTGCTGGCCGTCGCCGGTGCCTATCTGCTGCTCGTTCACCGCGCTCGCCGTCGCAATCCGGCCCTGGGCTGGAGCCGGTGGCGGACCGGGTGGTTCCTGGGCGGGATCCTCCTGCTCGGCGTGGCGCTGCTGCCGCCCGTTGCCCCTTTCGCCGCCGAGGACTTCCGGGGCCACATGGTGCAGCACATGCTGATCGGTATGTACGCGCCACTTGCGCTGGTTCTGGCCGCCCCGGTCACGCTCCTGCTGCGCACCCTGCCGGCGGCCCGTGGACGGCGGCTGACCTCGGTGCTGCACAGTCCGCCCGCCCGGCTGGCCGCCCATCCGGCGGTCGCGCTGGCGCTGTCGACGGGCAGCCTCGCGGTCCTCTACTTCACCCCGCTGTACAACGCGACCATGGGCAACGCGGCAGCGCACTGGCTGCTGCATGCGCACTTCCTGATGTCCGGGTGCCTGTTCGCCTACGTCATCGCCGGACCCGACCCGGCCCCCGCCCGGCCGGGTGTGCGGGCGCGGCTGGTCTACCTCGGCGTCGCGATCGCCGCGCACGCGGTGATCTCCCAGCTGATGTACGGCGGGTTCTGGGTCGACGTCCACGCGTCGATCGTCCAGGTGCAGGGTGGCGCGGAGATCATGTACTACGGCGGCGACATCGCCGAGCTGCTGCTGGCCGCCGCTCTGGTCGCCACCTGGCGACCGGAACCCCGGAGCGCGAGCCGTGGGTCGTCGGTGACCGCCTGACCTGCCGCGCGGTTCGGTGGCCGATGCGGGGACCGGCAGCCTGGGTGCCACCCCTCGGGCCTCGGCGAGTGCGGCACAACCACGATGTGCTCGCCCTCGGGCGGGGCGCCCTCCCACCCGTAATGCGTCCGGGGGCCGGGGTGGCCCTTCCGGTATGCACAGACCTCCCGCGAGCCCGGAACTCGTCGTCCGGGCTCGGGAGAGGGCGCGGTCACACGTTCAGCAGCTTCTCCGAGGGCGCGCGGTGCCGTCCCTTGGGCAGGGCCGTCTTCGCCGTCAGGCCCCGGGACTGCCACGCGTTGTCGCGGAGCTTGAACAGGGCCCAGTAGCGGGTCGGGCAGAGCAGCACGATGTTCATGAACACGGCCGCCGGGGTGCCGACGAGCCAGGAGTGCCAGCGCTGGCGGGCGGTCATGTCCGGGCGCATGAGCACGTAGAGCCCGGACTGGCCGAAGCGGACCACGAGGTACACGGCGAGATACACCAGGGCGACGCCGGGGTTGTGGTAGCGGCCGCCCAGGGTCAGGAACGTCATGATGACGGTCCAGGCCAGCATCACCGGGGTGATGACGAGCTGGAGCAGGCCGAACGTCGGCGATATCAGCTGCTTCAGCGAGAGCCGCGCGAACACGAACGGCAGCATCCACCACCACGACCGGGCCCAGCGCAGCCGTTGCCGGTAGGTCTTCTTCAGCGTCGTGGGCATGTCGGTGACCACACCGGCCTCGTTGACGGCGACGACCTCGCCACGCATGAGAGCCCGCAGCGCCAGCCAGCGGTCGTCACCCGTGCCGCACTCCACCTCGTAGGCGTCGAGGTGGTCGTAGAGCAGCTCGGCCCGGTAGAGGGCCAGGGCCCCCGAGGTCGTCTCCAGGGCTCCGAGCATGGAGCGCGAGGAGCGCATCATCACGCACGAGGTGCCGATGTCGATGTCCGCGGCCCGGGAGACCCAGGTCTCCTCGAAGTTGCGGATGTAGATCATGCCGGTGGTGGCCTGGATCCGCGGGTTGCTCATGGCGCGGAGCTGCTGTTCGAGCGCGTCCGGGAAGGGCTCGCCGTCGGAGTCGATGGTGAGGACGTAGTCGAAGTGCTTGTTCTGTTCCTGAAGGTGCCGGAGCACGGTGACCTGGGCCCCGCGCTTGCCCTTGTTCTCCTGCCGGTGCCAGAAGACCCGGGGGTGGTCGAAGGGCTCGACGGGGTGTTGCTGCGAGCCGTCGTCGATCACGTGGATCTCGTCGACCGGGTGCGTCTGCGCCAGCAGTGACCGCACCGTGCGGTGGAGGTTCTCCGAGGGTTCCTCGAAGGCCGGGATGATCGCCACGGTCCGCCCCGGGGCCACCGGGAGGTGGGTGAAGGACCGGCCCTTCAGGAACGAGACCAGGCAGAGCACGATCACCGACATGCCCAGCCACCAGTAGAAGGTGAGGATCGGGCTCTTCGACTGGATGTGCACGACCACGGTGGCGGCGGCCAGTGCCGCCACCACCACGGCCGTCACGACGGTGAACCTCACCCGTGACGCGCGGGCGTGCGCGGCGCTCAAGCGGTCACCCGCTTGCCGCGGGTCGCCATGCGGAAGACCGCCACGCCGCCGAGCACGAAAAGCATCGCCGCCAGCACGATCCACCCGAGGGCCGTACCGCCCGTGGCAGCCAGGGCGGCTCCGCCCGTGGCGGTACCGATCGCCGCGCCCACACCGTTCTGTCCGTACATGTCATTCCTCTTTTCCTGCGGCCCTGGAGCCGGTGTCCTGTGGTGGCCCTAGAGCCGTTCGATGTGGGCTGCCGCGGCCATGACGCCACGGGTGTCCAGTACGTAGGCCGCCTCGTCGGCGAGCCGGGCGAGGTCGAACTCGTCGTGCGGGGTGAGCAGGACGACGGCGTCGAAGTCGGCGACGTTCACTCCCTGCTCCGTCGCCGTGAAGGGGATCTCCCGGCAACTCCCCTCCGCCACCGGCAGATAGGGGTCCACGACGGTGACGTCCGCCCCCATCGCGCGCAGCCGGTCGGTGACCTCGACGGCCGGCGACTGGCGGGCGTCCGACGTGCCCGGCTTGTAAGCCGCCCCCAGCGCAAGGATCCGCGCCCCGTGCACGCTCCGCCGGAACCGGCGGCTGAGGGCGTCCTGGAGGCGGCGCACCACGTAGTCCGGCTGGCTCTCGTTGATGTCCTGGGCCAGCTCGATGAGCCGGAAGGTCTGTCCGTGCCGGGCCTTGACGTGGTGGCTGAGGTAGACCGGGTCGATGGGCAGGCAGTGTCCGCCGACGCCGGGGCCGGGCAGGAACTTGGTGAAGCCGAACGGCTTGGTCGCCGCCAGCTCCAGGGTGTGCCAGACGTCCACGCCCAGCGTGTGGGCCATCCGCGAAAGCTCGTTGACCAGCGCGATGTTGACGTGCCGGTAGGTGTTCTCGAAGACCTTGGCCAGCTCGGCCTCCTCGAGCCCCGAAGCGGGCACGGTGACCTCGGTGACGGAGTCGTAGAACTCCTTCACGCGCCGCAGGCAGTCCTCGGTCATCCCGGCGACGATCTTCGGCGTGTTCTCCAGCCGCCAGTCGGCGTTGCCCGGGTCGATGCGCTCGGGGCTGAACCCGACGTGGAAGTCGCGCCCGGCGACGAGGCCGGAGCCCTCTTCCAGCAGCGGGACGAGCACGTCACGGGTGGTGCCCGGGTGGGTGGTGGACTCGAGTACGACGGTGGCGCCCGGCTCGATCCACTGGGCGAGCGCGCGACCGGCGTCCCGTACGCAACTCAGGTCGGGCGCCCGGTCGGTCAGCGGAGTGGGCACGGTGATGACGGCGACGTCGAAGCCCTTGAGGTCCTGCGGGTCGGAACTGGCACGGTACGCGCCCGAGGCCGACACGGCCTGAAGCCGGCTGGACGGGATGTCCTCGACGTACGACGACCCTGCCGCCAGCGCCTCGCAGCGCGTCGGGTCGGGCTCGTAACCGGTCACGGTGTGACCGGCCTCTGCGGCCCTCACGGCCAAGGGCAGGCCGACGTAGCCCTGCCCCAGCACACATATGTGCATGGTGGTTTCCTCACCTTGAGCCGGCCCGTGCGCGCACGCTGGGCCGGGAAAACGGCGCCCCTGAAGTGCGGTTGCCTGTTCCTGAAGCAGGCGACCGCGGCGTCGGGTACTGCGGGTACTGCATGGAGCGGCGTGGGAACGTCACCACCACCACCGCGTCACCGGCCTGCCCGGGCCCCCTGCCCGAACGTGCGCGAAGCGCAACCAGTGATCTTCACAAACCCCCCTCATTTGTGGACCTTCATAGTTCAACAAAGGTTCGCTAGACGGAACCCCTTTTACTGTTTCGATACCTTTGAAGTGTGAAGAGATGAGTTCTGGTTGAGGGGTGACGCTTGGTCAAGTGCCAGATCGGAGGCTTTTTCCGGGGGAGATGATCTTCATATTTCAGGGGTGGGCGGACTCGTGCGGCGGCTCTCGGCGGGTGCATTCGCGAATACCGCGCGCCCCAATGTGCGCCCCCGCACCACCCCTCCGCGCACTGGCGCCGGTTACCCGTGGTTATCCCAGGTGGATCCAGGTGGGACCAAGCGGGTACAGGTGGATACCAAGTGGATCCCAGGCAGATCCCCATGCCAGCGGCGTCAGCCGCAGAGGAGCTGCGCCACCGCCCTGCTGAAGTCGCCGGCTGCGAGCGCCTCGGCCGGGATCGTGAAGTACAACGTCCCCGCGTCTCCCCAGCCCCACCCCAACTCGGCGTCCTCCGCGAGCTGGAGCAGATGGACGGCCGCCCTGCCGTCCGCGTCACGGGACGACACCGGCAACGTGTGCGAGGTGTCCGGCCAGCCGAAGGCACAGTGACTGCCTGCGGTGTTGCCGTCGAGATCCGCCATCTCGGTGAGGAACAGCGATGCCGCTCCCCAGTGCTCATCCCTGTCGTAGTCCAGGTCACCGTCCTCGACGTCCCAGCAGTCCGGGAGCATGGTGACCCCGGCCGCGTGGACAGGGATTGCCGGGTAACTCCTCGCCGGCCGTGGGGCCGTCACCTCGACCGCCCGCGCCGGGTCGGCGGGAACGACGCGCCACACACCGGAGTGATACAGGTCCAGCGTGCGGTACTCCTCGTACGGCACGTCCGGATCCAGATAGAAGAAGTTGAGCAGGCCGGGCCGCACGGGCAGTTCGGCGCCCAGCCAGGGAGCGAGGGCATCCGTGTCCAGCACGGCGTGCAGGGACAGCGGAACACCGTCGTGCTCGGGCCAGCGGCTCTCCGGTTCGAGAAGGGCGGGACCACCGAGCCGGCACCGACCGGTCGCCTCAGCCCCCTCAGCCCCCTCGGCCGGGCGGATCAGCCGGAAGCCACGGCGCGCCATGGCGGCGAACTGCCGCCCGGCTCTCTCGCCGAGCCGCTGTGTGCACACGTCGTTCAGGATGCCGGGATCGTCGAACTGCATGCCAGGATCCTGGCGGACGGTCCGTAGACATGCAGGGGTGGGGCTGGTGGAAAACGTGGAGCATCGTCTGGACGGGGTCGGGGACGCCGGCGACCCGCGGTCGGGGGTGGACGGCGCCCGGCTGGCACGTGCCGCGAAGGAACAGGCTGGGCGCACCACCCCAGGTGTCCAGGACATGCGGTCCTACCTGGCCTCCCAGGTCCGCGACGTCTCACATCGGGAGGTGCTGGGCCCCCTCCTCGACGGACAGGGAGCGAGCGGTGTCGTGGTGCGGCGCGGAGTGGTGCTCGCTTCCTGGGGAGACCTTGAGCGGACGGAGATGGCCTTCAGCGCCACCAAGAGCGTCCTGTCCCTGGTGGCCGGGCTGGCCTACGACGACGGACTGCTCCGGCTGGACGAGCCCGTGTGCCGCTCGGTCGGTCTGCCGCAGTTCGGCGACGCCCACGCACGGCGAATCACCTGGCGGCACCTGCTGGACCAGTCCAGCCAGTGGGAGGGCGAGTTGTGGTCCAAGCCCACCTGGGCCGACGCCCAGAGCACCCGCGAGGGAACGGAGTCCGCCGGCGGGCCGCCCGGGGCGGGCTGGGCCTACAACGACGTCCGGGTGAACCTGACCGCCCTGGCGCTCACCGTCCTGCTCCGCAGGCCCCTGCCCGAGGTACTGCACGAGCGGATCATGGCACCGATCGGGGCCTCGTCCGGCTGGTCCTGGCACGGCTATGCCGACTCCGCGGTCGAGATCGACGGCCGGCGGGTCCCCGTGGTGTCCGGCGGCGCGCACTGGGGCGGCGGACTGTGGATCAGCGCCCTCGACCTGGCCCGGATAGGTCAACTGTGTTTGAGGAACGGAGTGTGGGGCGGGCGCCGGCTGCTGTCCGCCGGGTGGATCGAGGAGATGTGGCAGCCCTGCCCGGTCAAGTCGAACTACGGGCTGTCGTGGTGGCTGAACGACGACCGCACGGTCTGGCCCAAGGCCCCCTCCACCGGGCGCTGCGCCCGCGGAAACGGCGGCGGCCACCTGCTCTGGGTCGACCCCGCAAGGGACTTGGTGGTGAGCTCGCGCTGGGGAGCGGAGGTCGAGTCGCTTCTCGTCGAGGTGTCCGCCGCGATCGAGTCATGACCCCGAAAGGCCGCGGGGCACCGCCAAAGCGAAACACGCGCGACGGCCGTCAACACACGGCCACGGAAAGGGCGTTCGGCCGTGCAGGCGCGGCTTCGAGACCTCCCTGGCGGACCTCGTGCAGTGCGGGAAGTGGACGCCTCCGCAGGTGCCGGCGATTACCTGGCCCTCCGCGAGAACAGTGCGTCTGAGTACCCGTGCTCATGTGCAGCGCTCGCCAGATCCGGGCCGCACGAGACGCCATGGGTTCTGCCTCGGTCGTTTTCAACCAAGTGACGCGGTGTCCCGGTCATCGCGAAATCCCAGGCCCGCGCCTTCCCTACCATCGCTGTCCCCTGCTGTCGCTTCAGGAAGGGGGCTGGAATGGCCGGCCACAGGCCTCGGGAGTCGGGTCGACGTTTCTCCACGCCCGGGAAGGCGGAACAGTCGTCGGCGCGGCATCGCCCGGGCCGGGAGGAGGACAACGAGGACAAGGTGCTGATGGCCCTCTTGTCCTTCCTGCAAAGGCTGCCCAAGCCCTACCGCGGGATTCCGCAACCATGGCACTTCATCGCCAAACTGGTGACGGTTGCCGTCTTCGCCTACGTCTTCTGGAACGTCATCGCCGCTGTCGTCAGCGCGATCGTGTCGTTCGTCCTCGTGGTGGCCTTCTGCGGCCTCACTCTGGCGGTACTCGTCGGCACGATCAAGTACTCCATGAGTGAGGAGGGCCGACGCGAGGAAGAACGCTGGTACGAGGAGAACGACCCCCGCGGGAACGGCCCTCGGGGCGCCCTCTAGACCACACACCGCCCCACGCCGACGCCCCAACGCCGACGCCCCTTGTCCCGATGGCTCGGGACAAGGGGCGTCGGAACAGACGGAACAGTCGGAGCGGTAGGAGCGGTCGCGACTACCCGCGGGAGTCGCCTACTTCACCGGCTCAGGCTCCGGCGCGTTCGCCGAGTCCGCCGTGCCCGCCGGCGGCTCGCCGTCGTCGTCGGCGTCCTCCGCCGGGACCGGCGTCTTCACCGAGTCCAGCAGCAGCTGGGCCACGTCCACCACCTGGATGGACTCCTTGGCCTTGCCGTCGTTCTTCTTGCCGTTGACGGAGTCCGTGAGCATCACGAGGCAGAACGGGCAGGCCGTGGAGACGATGTCGGGGTTGACCGACAGGGCCTCGTCGACGCGCTCGTTGTTGATGCGCTTGCCGATGCGCTCTTCCATCCACATCCGGGCACCACCGGCGCCGCAGCAGAAGCCGCGCTCCTTGTGGCGGTGCATCTCCTCGTTGCGGATGCCCGGGACGCTGGCGATGATCTCGCGCGGCGGCGTGTAGATCTTGTTGTGGCGGCCCAGGTAGCAGGGGTCGTGGTACGTGATGATGCCCTCGACCGGCGTGACCGGGATGAGCTTGCCCTCGTCCACCAGGTGCTGGAGCAGCTGCGTGTGGTGGATGACCTCGTAGTCGCCGCCGAGCTGCGGGTACTCGTTGCCGAGCGTGTTGAGGCAGTGCGGGCAGGTCGCGACGATCTTCTTGGCCGACTTGGGCTTCGCGGTCTCGGGGACGACCTTGCCCTCGTCGTCCGTCTCCTCGCCGAACGCCATGTTCAGCGCCATGACGTTCTCCATGCCGAGCTCCTGGAAGAGGGGCTCGTTGCCCAGGCGGCGGGCGGAGTCACCCGTGCACTTCTCGTCGCCGCCCATGATGGCGAACTTGACGCCCGCGATGTGCAGGAGTTCGGCGAAGGCCTTCGTGGTCTTCTTCGCGCGGTCCTCCAGGGCACCGGCGCAGCCGACCCAGTACAGGTACTCGACCTCGGTGAGGTCCTCGATGTCCTTGCCGACGACCGGGACCTCGAAGTCGACCTCCTTGAGCCACTCCAGGCGCTGCTTCTTCGCCAGGCCCCAGGGGTTGCCCTTCTTCTCCAGGTTCTTGAGCATCGTGCCGGCCTCGCTGGGGAAGGCGGACTCGATCATGACCTGGTAGCGGCGCATGTCGACGATGTGGTCGACGTGCTCGATGTCCACCGGGCACTGCTCGACGCAGGCGCCGCAGGTGGTGCAGGACCACAGGACGTCCGGGTCGATGACGCCGTTCTCCTCCAGCGTGCCGACCAGGGGGCGCTCGGCCTCGGCCAGGGCTGCCGCGGGCACCGAGGCGAGCTGCTCCTCGGACGCCTTCTCCTCGCCCTCCATCGTCTTGCCGCCGCCGGCCAGCAGGTACGGCGCCTTGGCGTGCGCGTGGTCCCGCAGGGACATGATCAGCAGCTTGGGGGAGAGGGGCTTGCCCGTGTTCCAGGCGGGGCACTGCGACTGGCAGCGGCCGCACTCGGTGCAGGTGGAGAAGTCCAGCAGGCCCTTCCAGGAGTACTGCTCGACCTGGGAGACGCCGAAGACGTCGTCCTCGCCCGGGTCGGTGAAGTCGATCGGCTTACCGCCGGACGTCATCGGCTGCAGGGCGCCGAGGGCCGTGCCGCCCGTCGCCTCGCGCTTGAACCAGATGTTCGGGAAGGCGAGGAAGCGGTGCCAGGCCACACCCATGTTGGTGTTCAGGCTGACCGTGATCATCCAGATCATGGTCGTGCCCAGCTTGATCATCGCGAAGAAGTAGACCAGGTTCTGCAGCGCCGTGACGCTCAGGCCCTTGAAGGCCAGGACCAGCGGGTACGAGGCGAAGTACGCGGCCTCGTAGCCCTCCACGTGGTGCAGTGCGCCCTCCAGGCCCCGCAGCACGTAGATCGCCAGGCCGATGGTGAGGATGACGTACTCGACGAAGTACGCCTGGCCCATCTTCGAGCCGGCGAAGCGGGACTTGCGGCCCGGGCGCGACGGCAGGTTCAGCAGGCGGATGACCATCAGCGTGGCGATGCCGAGGGTCGTCATCGCGGCGATGAACTCGATGTAGAGCTCGTAGGGCAGGAAGCCGCCGAGCACCGGCAGCGTCCAGTCGGCCTGGAAGAGCTGGCCGTACGCGGTGATGATGGTCGGCGGCAGCGTCAGGAAGCCGATCGCCACGAACCAGTGCGCGACGCCGACGATGCCCCACCGGTTCATGCGCGTGTGGCCGAGGAACTCCCTCACCAGGGTCACGCTGCGCTGGTAGGGGTTGTCGGTCCGGGCACCGGCGGGCACGGGCTGGCCCAGCTTGAAGTACCGGACGAACTGGCCGATCGCGCGTGCGAGCAGTGCGACGCCGACCACGGTCAGTACCAGCGACACGATGATCGCGGCGAGTTGCATGGGGGCTCCTCGGGCCTGCGAGGGGTTTCGTCGGGGCGACCTCTCGTTCCCGAAGGTTCCCCGAAATTACTAAGCGGTAACTTATGCAGTCCGTCTGAGACTACCCTCATCTTCTGTCGCACTGTAGCCAGCCCTGCGGTGATCTGCGTCGCTGAGGGTTGCCTGAGTGCCCGGACCTCGGAGCAGCGGGTCGAGGAGATTCGTGAAGGCTGCGGGGGCGTGCAACGGGCGTTGTTCCTGAGGCGATGTCCAGGATGATCGTGTTATTCCCGGCTGATCCCCTCATTCACCCCTATTTTGGAGCGGTGCTCTACGGGATCGCCGCCGCCGCAACCGCCCTCCTCCTCACCGCCCTGCTCACGGCCCTCCTCCGGGCCCCCGCCCGCCGGCTGCGCCTGTTCGACCGGCGGCGGCAGCGGGAGGTGCCGTTGTCCGGGGGGCCGGCCGTCGTGCTCGTCACCGGGGCCGTCGTGGGTGCGGGGCACTGGATCGGCATCGCGCCGCCGCTGGACGACGAGGTCCTGGAACTCCTCGTCGCCGGGGGCGTGGTCGCCGTGCTCGGGTTCGTCGACGACGTGTGGCGGCTGCGGCGCCGGGTGCTGGCCGTGGGTACGGCGGTGGCGGCGGCGTGTGTCGTGCCCTACGGGGAGACGGGGATCGGGAGCGGGCTGCTCGCCGTCGGGTGGGTGGTGTGTGCGACCTTGGGTTTCCGGGGGCTCGATCACGCCGACGGGCTCGCGGGAGCCGTGGGAGTGGTGACGGCCTTCGGCGCGGGGGCCTGTGCCGCCATCGAGGTGATGGACGGCATCGCCGTGCTGATGAGCGCGCTGGCCGCGGCGCTGACCGGGTTCCTCGTCCACAACTGGCATCCCGCGCGGGCCGCGCTCGGGGCCTCTGGGTCGATGTCCGCCGGATTCGTGCTGGCCGGGGGAGTCGTGTACGCGCGGGCCGGGCAGGGGCTCGGGGAGAGCGCGGGGGTGCTGTGCGCACTCACCGCCGTGGTGGGTGCCGACGCCGTACTGGTCCTGGTGGCGCGGCGGCTGGACGGGCGGGCCGTTCTGCGGAGCGGGCCGGACCATCTCGGGCACCGGCTGCGGCGGCTCGGGCTGACCGTGCACGGGGCGACGCTGCTGCTGGTGTTCGGCGCGTTCTCCGGCGTGCTCGTCGGGGTACTCGCGCACGCCGGCTGGGTCGGCACGGACGCCCTGTGGTGGGTGGCGGGTGTGGCTCTCGCCGTCGTACTCGCGCTGTCACGCGTTCGCGTGTACGGTCCCCGAAGCCCACGGCGTCCGGTATCGCCGCAGGTCAGCGCCCCGTTGCGTGTAAGGAACGGATAAGAGTTGAGCCTGCTCGACTCAGCTCTGTTGACCGGTCGGGGGCCGTCGTGCACACTTGAGTCCGTTCCACTCAAGTCAGCTGGAGGAATCAACCATGGCACGTGCGGTCGGCATCGACCTGGGCACGACTAACTCCGTCGTCAGCGTTCTGGAGGGCGGCGAGCCCACCGTCATCACCAACGCCGAGGGCGCCAGGACCACGCCGTCCGTCGTCGCCTTCGCCAAGAACGGTGAGGTGCTCGTCGGAGAGGTGGCCAAGCGCCAGGCGGTCACGAACGTGGACCGGACCATCCGCTCCGTGAAGCGTCACATGGGCACGGACTGGAAGATCGAGCTCGACGGGAAGCCTTTCAACCCGCAGCAGATCAGCGCCTTCGTGCTCCAGAAGCTGAAGCGTGACGCCGAGTCCTACCTGGGCGAGAAGGTGACCGACGCGGTCATCACCGTCCCGGCGTACTTCAACGACTCCGAGCGCCAGGCCACGAAGGAGGCCGGCGAGATCGCCGGTCTGAACGTGCTGCGCATCGTCAACGAGCCCACCGCGGCCGCCCTGGCGTACGGCCTCGACAAGGACGACCAGACCATCCTGGTCTTCGACCTCGGTGGCGGTACGTTCGACGTCTCGCTGCTGGAGATCGGCGACGGTGTCGTCGAGGTGAAGGCCACCAACGGTGACAACCACCTCGGTGGTGACGACTGGGACCAGCGCATCGTCGACTACCTGGTCCAGCAGTTCCAGTCCGGCCACGGCGTGGACCTGGGCAAGGACAAGATGGCCCTGCAGCGTCTGCGCGAGGCCGCCGAGAAGGCGAAGATCGAGCTGTCCTCGTCCACCGAGACCTCGATCAACCTGCCCTACATCACCGCCTCCGCCGAGGGCCCCCTGCACCTCGACGAGAAGCTCACCCGCGCCCAGTTCCAGCAGCTGACCGCGGACCTGCTGGAGCGCTGCAAGACGCCGTTCCACAACGTCATCAAGGACGCCGGCATCTCCATCAGCGAGATCGACCACGTCGTCCTGGTCGGCGGCTCGACCCGTATGCCCGCCGTCGCCGAGCTCGTCAAGGAGCTGACCGGCGGCAAGGACGCCAACAAGGGCGTCAACCCGGACGAGGTCGTCGCCATCGGCGCCGCCCTCCAGGCCGGTGTCCTCAAGGGCGAGGTCAAGGACGTCCTGCTCCTCGACGTCACCCCGCTGTCCCTCGGCATCGAGACCAAGGGCGGCATCATGACCAAGCTCATCGAGCGCAACACCACGATCCCGACCAAGCGGTCCGAGATCTTCACCACGGCCGAGGACAACCAGCCGTCCGTGCAGATCCAGGTCTACCAGGGCGAGCGCGAGATCGCGGCGTACAACAAGAAGCTCGGGATGTTCGAGCTGACCGGTCTGCCCCCGGCGCCCCGCGGCGTCCCGCAGATCGAGGTCTCCTTCGACATCGACGCCAACGGCATCATGCACGTGACCGCGAAGGACCTGGGCACGGGCAAGGAGCAGAAGATGACCGTCACCGGCGGCTCCTCGCTGCCGAAGGACGAGGTCGACCGCATGCGCCAGGAGGCCGAGCAGTACGCGGAGGAGGACCACAAGCGCCGCGAGGCCGCCGAGTCCCGCAACCAGGGCGAGCAGCTCGTCTACCAGACCGAGAAGTTCCTCAAGGACAACGAGGACAAGGTCCCGGGCGAGATCAAGACCGAGGTCGAGGAAGCCGTCGGCGAGCTGAAGGAGAAGCTCAAGGGCGAGGACACGGCCGAGATCCGCACCGCCACGGAGAAGGTCGCGGCCGTCTCGCAGAAGCTGGGCCAGGCCATGTACGCCGACGCGAACGCCGCGCAGGCCGCGGGCGGCCCCGCCGGTGACGCCGGTGCCAAGGCCGACGACGACGTCGTCGACGCCGAGATCGTCGACGAGGACCGGAAGGACGGTGCCGCGTGACGGAGGAGACCCCGGGCTTCGACGAGCAGCAGCCCGACGTCCCTTCCGGCGCCACCTCCGACGACGCCGAGCCGAAGGCCGCCTCCCCCTCCGCTGAGGAGGGGGCGGCCCCGGCCGGGGACACGGGCCAGGACGTGGCTCTGGTGGCCCAGCTGGACCAGGCCCGCACGGCGCTCGGCGAGCGCACGGCGGACCTCCAGCGCCTCCAGGCCGAGTTCCAGAACTACCGCCGCCGGGTCGAGCGTGACCGGATCGCGGTCAAGGAGATCGCCATCGCGAACCTCCTGACCGAGCTCCTGCCCGTGCTCGACGACATCGGCCGCGCGCGTGAACACGGCGAACTCGTCGGCGGCTTCAAGTCCGTCGCCGAGTCGCTGGAGAGCACCGCGGCGAAGATGGGTCTGCAGCAGTTCGGCAAGGAGGGCGAGCCCTTCGACCCGACGATCCACGAAGCCCTGATGCACAGCTACGCACCGGACGTCACCGAGACGACGTGCGTGGCGATTCTGCAGCCCGGGTACCGGATCGGCGAGCGCACCATCCGCCCCGCGCGGGTGGCCGTGGCCGAACCCCAGCCGGGGGCACAGACGGTCAAGGCGGACGAGTCCGCCGACGCCGACGACAAGGAGAGCGGTGGCCCGGACGAGGGCTGACGACATAGCGGACGAAGGGAAGGAGGGGCGTCGAGGATGAGCACCAAGGACTTCATCGAGAAGGACTACTACAAGGTCCTCGGCGTCCCCAAGGACGCCACCGAGGCCGAGATCAAGAAGGCGTACCGGAAGCTCGCCCGCGAGAACCACCCGGACGCCAACAAGGGAAACGTCAAGGCGGAGGAGCGCTTCAAGGAGATCTCCGAGGCCAACGACATCCTCGGCGACCCCAAGAAGCGCAAGGAGTACGACGAGGCACGCGCCCTCTTCGGCAACGGCGGCTTCCGCCCGGGGCCGGGCGGCGCGGGCGGCTCCTTCAACTTCGACCTGGGCGACCTCTTCGGAGGCGGCGCCCAGGGCGGCGGCCAAGGGGCCGGCGGCTTCGGCGGCGGTCTCGGTGACGTCTTCGGGGGCCTGTTCAACCGCGGTGGCGCGGGCGCGGGGACGCGCACGCAGCCGCGGCGCGGCCAGGACATCGAGTCCGAGGTCACGCTGAGCTTCACGGAGGCGATCGAGGGCGCGACCGTCCCGCTGCGGATGTCCTCGCAGTCGCCCTGCAAGGCCTGCTCGGGCACCGGCGACAAGAACGGCACGCCCCGGGTGTGCCCGACCTGCGTCGGCACCGGGCAGGTCGCCCGGGGCAGCGGCGGCGGTTTCTCCCTGACCGACCCCTGCCCCGACTGCAAGGGCCGCGGCCTGATCGCGGAGAACGCCTGCGAGGTCTGCAAGGGCAGCGGCCGGGCCAAGTCCTCGCGGACCATGCAGGTGCGCATCCCCGCGGGCGTCAGCGACGGCCAGCGGATCCGGCTGCGCGGCAAGGGTGCGCCGGGTGAGCGCGGCGGCCCGGCGGGCGATCTGTACGTCGTCGTGCACGTCGACTCCCACCCGGTGTTCGGCCGCAAGGACGACAACCTCACCGTCACCGTCCCGGTCACCTTCGCCGAGGCGGCCCTCGGCGGAGAGGTCCGGGTGCCGACGCTGGGCGGCCCGCCCGTCACGCTGAAGCTCCCGCCGGGCACCCCCAACGGGCGTACCATGCGCGCCCGGGGCAAGGGCGCGGTCCGCAAGGACGGCACCCGCGGCGATCTTCTGGTCACCGTCGAGGTGAGTGTTCCGGCGGACCTGACGGGGAAGGCTCGTGACGCACTCGAGGCGTATCGCGAGGCGACCGCGGGTGAGGATCCGCGGGCGGAGCTGTTCCAGGCCGCGAAGGGAGCATGAGTCAGATGGACGGTCGTCGACGCAATCCGTATGAACTGACCGAGGAGACCCCGGTCTACGTCATCTCGGTGGCGGCCCAGCTGTCCGGCCTGCACCCGCAGACTCTGCGCCAGTACGACCGCCTGGGCCTGGTGTCCCCGGACCGCACCGCCGGCCGGGGCCGCCGCTACTCGGCCCGTGACATCGAACTGCTCCGCCAGGTGCAGGCGTTGTCGCAGGACGAGGGCATCAACCTGGCGGGCATCAAGCGCATCATCGAACTGGAGAACCAGGTCGCCGCCCTCCAGGCCCGGGTGGCCGAGATGGAGGACGCGCTCGACGGCGCGGCGGCGGCCATGCGGCAGCGCGAGGCGGCGGTGCACGCGTCGTACCGCCGGGACCTGGTGCCGTATCAGGAGGTCCAGCAGACCAGCGCGCTGGTGGTGTGGCGGCCGAAGAGACAGCAGCAGTCCGACTGACGCGTACGCGTGAGTGAAAGGGGCCGGGAGGCAACTCCCGGCCCCTTTCGTCTGACCTGACCCGGTTTCGCCGGATCTCCTGTCAATGACTGACCGGTGCAGAGCACTTGGAGACGATTCCGCACCGTCTTCACAACCGTTGCGGAGCGTGGTGTTGTCATCTCGTTAAGTGCTTCCGCTTGACGCTGGGGGCCCGCTCCGCGTTGGCTTTTCAGTCACATGGGCCACAAAGCTGTGCCCACGTCCGAATCACACGCGAAGTGAGCTCCCGCATGCGTCGTCGTATCTCCATATCCGTGGCCGTCGCCACGATGTCCGTCACGCTCGCCGGCTGCGGCGTGCTCAACGCGACCGGGAGCAGCGACGACGCGAGCCCGGCGAAGGGCGACGACATCACGGTCGGGCTGCTGCTCCCGGAGAAGGCGAACACCCGGTACGAGAACTTCGACTACCCGATCATCAAGAGGAAGGTCGAGTCCCTCACCAACAACAAGGGCCGCGTCGTGTACGCCAACGCCGAGGCACGCGCCGGGCAGCAGGCGACGCAGATGCAGAAGATGATCGACGACCGGGTCGACGTGATCCTGCTGGACGCGGTCGACTCGCAGGCCATCGCGAGCGGCGTGAAGAAGGCCAAGGAGGCGGGCATCCCGGTCATCGCCTACGACCGGCTGGCCGAGGGCCCGATCGACGCGTACATCTCCTTCGACAACGAGCTCGTCGGCGAGGTCCAGGGGCGCACCCTGCTGGAGGCCATCGGCGAGGACGCGAGCCTCTCCGACAAGATCGTCATGATGAACGGCTCTCCGACGGACCCGAACGCCAAGCAGTTCAAGGCCGGGGCGATGTCCGAGCTGAACGGCAAGGTGACGATCGCGCAGTCCTTCGACACCAAGGACTGGAAGCCGGAGAACGCGCAGGCCAACATGGCCGAGGCGATCGCGAAGATCGGCAAGGGCAACATCGCCGCGGTCTACTCCGCCAACGACGGCATGGCGGGCGGCATCGTCGACGCGCTGGAGGCCGCGGGCGTGACCGAGCTGCCGCCGATCACCGGGCAGGACGCCGAACTCTCCGCGGTGCAGCGGATCATCACCGGCGAGCAGTACATGAGCGTCTACAAGTCGTACCCCCAGGAGGCGGAGAACGCCGCCGAGATGGCCGTGGCCAAGGTCCAGGGCCGCGACATCCAGTTCGCCGCCCTCACCCGCGACAAGGTCGACAGCCCCACGGACAAGGGCATCCCGGCCCAGCTCGTGCCCGTGGTCGCCCTCACCAAGGAGAACATCAAGGACACGGTCGTCGCCGACGACATCTACAAGCTGTCGGACATCTGCACGGCGCAGTACAAGGCGGCGTGCTCGGAGATCGGCCTGAAGTAGCCCCTCCGGCGGGCGGCGGCCGACGCCGCCCGCACCCCCCTCGGAGTCATCCGCCCCCGGCAGGACTCCGTTTCGGTCACCCCCCCGGCCCTTTGTTGCAACGCGACGAGCTGAGGCGTGGAGATACCGGTGTGTACCGGTGGTTTCCGGCGGTGGCGGCGCGGGGAGCCGTGTTGCGGAGCAGGTCCGGTCCGCGCATAGTTGCGCTGCGGAAGACGGCGAAACCGGGGGTGGGATGGGCGATGGCCGGGCACGGGGCGGAGGAGCATCCACACGGTGCCGACCGACTGTGCGGGGCCGGGGATCGCGTGTACTCCCGGGCCGTACGGCGGGGCCGTGTGCCGCGCCGGGACGCGGACCCGGTGCCCTGTCTGCTGGAACTCGCCCTGCTGCACCCGGACCCCGACGACATGGACTGGCTGGTGCCGACCTCCCCGCAGGAGGTCATGACCCGGCTGCTGCGCGGGATGTACGACGAGGTGAGCGCGAGTCAGCGGCGGGTGGGCTCGGCCGTGGCGGCCGTCGAGTGGTACGCCGGCCTCGGCCGCCAGGTGCGGCCGGACACGTCGGTGGCGGAGGGCCCGGCGATCCGGGTCCTGGACGGACTCGCCCGGATCCAGGCCGCCATGGACGAGGCCACGCAGGCGTGCACGACCGAGGTGCTCACGGTCCAGCCCGGCGGCATCCGGCGTGAGGCGGAACTCTCCGAGGGGCTCCACCGGGCGCTGGCCCTGCGCGGCCGCGGGGTGCGGATGCGGGACCTGTACACGCACGTCGCCCGGCACGGGCAGGGGCTGCTCACGTATCTGGAGCTGATGGGCGACGCGGTGGAGGCGCGCACGCTGGACGAGGTGATCGACCGGCTGATCCTGTTCGACCGGACGGTCGCCTTCATCCCCGCCAACACCGACCGCACGATGGCCCTCGAATTACGGCACCCGGCGATCGTCGAGTACCTCGTCACGGTCTTCGAGCGCCTGTGGCGCCTCGCCATCCCGCTGACCGCGCCGCTCCCCGACACCGGCATCGAGGGCATCTCCCACCGCGAGCGGTCGATCGCGGCCCTGCTGGCGGAGGGGCATCAGGACGCCGTGATCGCGGAACGGCTGGGGATCAGCGTCCGGACGTGCCGGGCCCACATCGCCCGGCTCTCGGAGACGCTGGGCGCGGCGAGCCGTACGCAGCTGGGTGTCCGCATCGCCCAGGCCGGCCTGGACGGCCCTCCGCGCTCCGGCGCGGCCGTCAAGGTTCCCGGTCGAGGATCCCCGAGCGTCCGATGAGAAACCCGAGCTGCGCCCGGCTCTGACTCCCCAGCGTCGCCGCGAGCTTGGCGATGTGGACACGGGCCGTGCGGATGTTCATACCGAGACGGTCGGCTATGACGGCGTCGGTGTGCCCTTCGACGAGGAGGGTGGCTATGGCGTGCTGGCGGGGGGTGATGCCGTTGTGGGACGGCCGGGGGGCGGCTATGGGGTACATGGGGGTGGCCAGGCGCCAGAGGCGGTCGAAGGTGGTGGCGAAGTGGTCCACGATGGCCGGGTGCCGGATCTCCAGGGCGAGTTTGCCGTCCTCGCCGGCCGGGACGAAGGCGACCGCGCGGTCGATGAGGATCAGGCGGTCGGGGACTTCGTCCAGCGTGCGGATCTGAACGTCGCCCTTCAGGCGCTCGCAACGGGCCGCGATGATCGGGAAGTGGCGCAGCGTGTGCGGGTACAGGGTGCGTATGCGGCAGCCACGGTCCAACGCGGCTTGGTCGCGGCCGAGGGACGCGGCGTCGGCGACCTGACCGCGTTCGCCGGTGAGTCCGGCCCGGGGCTGGACGGTGACCAGTTCTTCGGAGGCGTCGGCCATGGCCTCGGCGATCGCCCGGTTGATCGGTTCCGTGCCCGTGTGCAGCTGTAGCGTGCGGGTGCCGGTCGCCGCGAGAGGCGGGTCGGCGATCCGCATGAGCGAGCCGAACGTCTCGGCCAGCCGTGCCTCACGCCGCCGTTCGTCCGCGATCCGCTCCTCGTACGTCCGCAGCAGCCGGTGCAGCGCGACGACCGGCGCGACGGGCTCCAACTGAATCGGGTCGTCGACGGCGGGGCGCAACAGGCCCAGGTCGGTGAGGCAGGGGGCGGCCTGGGCATCCGCGGTCGGCAGCTGCCCCTGACGCAGGGCCCGTTCGTACAGCTCCGTGCCTGCGGAGCACAGATCTTCCTTGCCGTGCTCGTGGTGCGGCGCGCTCACTCGGGCACTTCCTCCCGCTCCAGGATCCCCGACTGCGCGATGAGGTAGCCGAGTTGGGCCCGGCTGCCGCTGCCCAGCAACGAAGCCAGCTTGGCGATGTGGGCCCGGCAGGTGCGCACGTTCATGCCCAGGCGACGGGCGATGGCCTCGTCGACGTGGCCCTCGACGAGGAGCTTGGCTATGGAGTACTGGATCTCCGTGATGCCGTCCGGCGCGATCTCGTAGGGAGTGGTCTCGCTCAGGGGAACCGCCCGGTTCCACATGAACTCGAACACCTTGATCAGGTACCGGATGATCCCCGGGTGCCGTAGCTCGAGTGCGACTTGCTGGTCGTCCCGGATGGGGATGAAGGCGACGGTCTCGTCGCAGATGATCAGGCGCTCCACGAGCTCGTCGATCGTGCGGTACTCCGCCTTGCCGTCGGCGAGCCGTGCGGAGTAGGTCAGCTGCTCCGGGTTGTACCGGGCCGTGTGCTGGTAGACCGTGCGAATCCGCACGCCACGTTCGATCAACGGCCTGTCGCGCTTCATCCCTTGCAGGAGGCTACGCTCGGACACGCGGTCACTCGGCTGGAGCGTGAGCATCTCTTTCTGGCACTGGGACGTGGCGATGTTCAGCGCGGCGTTGATCCGCTCGCCGCCCTCCAGGACGGTGATGGAGTCGCTGGTCGTGGCCATCTGGGCGCCGAGGGTCATGAACGGCTGAAAGATCTCCGCGACTGCCACCGCCCGTCGCCGGCGGTCGGCTATCTCCTGTTCCAGGGGGTTGAGCTGCCGGGAGAGGGCTACCACAGGGGGAACCGGGCGAAGCCAGGTCGGGTCGTCCGGATCGGGGTGGAGCAAGGCCAGTTCGATCAGGCACGGCGCGGGGTCCGCGTCCCTGCGCGCCAGACGTCCGGCACGCAGTGCCATGGTGTAAAGGCGGCCACCTTCCTCGCACAACTCGGTAATCGAATGGGGATGTGTCTCATTCGCCTGATTCGATCCCAAATTTCCACCCCCCAGGGTCCTGAACATGCAGGAACATGATGCATCGATTCTGTGGCCATGACGTGCCCGAATGAGCCATCGTCGTACCTGACGGGGGAAAAGGGGACCTTCAAGTGAGGACGAAGCCGACTATGTGCAGCAGAATGCTTCGCTCGGTGCTTGTCGCCGCCTTCTCCGTCGCTGCGGCCCTGGGTGCGCTGGGGGGCTTCTCCGACGCGAAGGACGAGGTACGGGCGAACAGCGTCTGGCCCTCGGTGGCTGTGAGCGCCGAGTCCGGCGGCGGAGAGAGCGCTTCGAGCCCCGGTGCTGAGGAAATCGGGAGCTGACCGTGACCACTCCACCCGACGACCGCTCCTTCCGCCGTGAAATGGCCACCGCCTACCGCTCCGGCTGGCACTTCATCGACCTGGTCACCGCCATCCCCCACGACGGTGACTCGCTGATGGTGACCGTGTTCGGAGAGCCGGTCGTCGTCACGCGGGACGAGGAGGGAGACGTACGGGCGTACCGGTGTCTGCGGCGGCCTCGGGGGGCGCCGCAGCCAGTGCGATGTGCCGTACGGTACGGAATGATCTTTGTGAACCTGGACCAGCGGGACCATCAGCAGGTGGAGGCCGACTCCCCTGCCCCGAGGACCATCTCTGCCACCCCCCGCAGTGCCTGACGCGATTCCCCCGTCGTAAAAGATCGCTCAGGTGCTTCCCCCCGCAGCGGCGTCACCGTGACCTGAACACGGTGACGCCGCTGCAGTTTGTGGAGACATTTCCGGGTATCGGCCCCGTCACGCTGTGGCTGGAAGCAGTCGATCAAGGGTGTGGATTTTCACTTGGGTCAACCCCGCCCCATCGCCCGCGTCAGCTCGATCTCGATCACCACGCGCGCCGGATTCGGCGACGGGTTCCTCCCGTAGCGCTCGGCGTAGCGCCGCTCCGCCTCCGCGACCCGTTCCGGCTCGTTGCGCACGAAGGCCCGGCCCTCCAGCGTCGCCCACCGGCGGCCCTCCATCTGGCAGACGGCGACCGCCGCCCCCTGCTCCCCGGCCGCCAGCACGTGCCGCGCCTTCGCGCTCGCCTTGTTGGTGATCACCCGAGCCAGACGGGCCTCGGGATCGTATGTGACTCCGACGGGTACTACGTGCGGAGTGCCGTCCGGGCGGGGAGTCGTCAGGGTGCACACATGCCGTTCCCGCCAGAAGCTGAGGTACTGAGCGTCAGGAGCGCCGGGATCCACGGAGTACTTGGTCGCCATGGACCGGAACTTAGCCGCTCCGCACCTCCCGGAATCGGCCTTGAGTGGAATAGACTCAACTTTGTGCACGTTGACCGAGTCAGGCTGACGGTCCTGTGGGACGTGGCACGCAGCTTCACGCAAGGAGGAGAACGCGAACGTGGACGCCGAGCTGACCAACCGGAGCCGGGACGCGATCAACGCGGCCAGCAACCGGGCCGTGACCGAGGGGCACCCCGACCTCACCCCCGCCCACCTGCTGCTCGCGCTGCTCCAGGGCCAGGACAACGAGAACATCACCGACCTGCTCGCCGCGGCCGACGCCGACCAGGCGGCCGTGCGCGAGGGAGCCGAGCGCGTGCTCGCGGGGCTGCCCAGCGTCACCGGCTCCACCGTGGCGCCGCCCCAGCCCAACCGCGAGATGCTCGCGGTCGTCGCCGACGCGCAGGCCCGCGCCAAGGAGCTCGGGGACGAGTACCTCTCCACCGAGCACCTGCTCATCGGCATCGCCGCCAAGGGCGGCGCGGCCGGCGAGGTGCTCTCGCAGCAGGGGGCCGACGCCAGGAAGCTCCAGGACGCCTTCCAGAAGACGCGGGGCCAGCGCCGGGTGACCACGGCCGACCCCGAGGGCCAGTACAAGGCCCTGGAGAAGTTCGGGACCGACTTCACCGCCGCGGCCCGAGAGGGGAAGCTCGACCCCGTCATCGGGCGGGACCAGGAGATCCGGCGGGTCGTGCAGGTGCTGTCCCGGCGGACCAAGAACAACCCGGTGCTCATCGGTGAGCCCGGCGTCGGCAAGACCGCCGTCGTCGAGGGGCTCGCCCAGCGGATCGTGAAGGGTGACGTGCCCGAGTCGCTGAAGGACAAGCGGCTCGTCGCGCTCGACCTCGGCGCCATGGTCGCCGGGGCGAAGTACCGGGGCGAGTTCGAGGAGCGGCTGAAGACCGTCCTCGCCGAGATCAAGGACTCCGACGGGCAGATCATCACCTTCATCGACGAGCTGCACACCGTCGTCGGGGCCGGCGCGGGCGGCGACTCCGCCATGGACGCCGGCAACATGCTGAAGCCCATGCTCGCCCGCGGTGAGCTGCGCATGGTCGGCGCCACCACCCTCGACGAGTACCGCGAGCGCATCGAGAAGGACCCGGCGCTGGAGCGGCGCTTCCAGCAGGTGCTGGTCGCCGAGCCGACCGTCGAGGACTCCATCGCGATCCTGCGCGGACTCAAGGGACGGTACGAGGCCCACCACAAGGTCCAGATCGCCGACAGCGCGCTCGTCGCCGCCGCCTCGCTCTCCGACCGGTACATCACCTCCCGCTTCCTGCCCGACAAGGCCATCGACCTCGTCGACGAGGCGGCCTCGCGGCTGCGCATGGAGATCGACTCGTCTCCCGTCGAGATCGACGAACTCCAGCGCGCCGTCGACCGGCTGAAGATGGAGGAGCTGGCGATCGGCAAGGAGACCGACGCGGCCTCCCGCGAGCGACTGGAGAAACTGCGCCGCGACCTCGCCGACAAGGAGGAGGAGCTGCGCGGCCTCACCGCCCGCTGGGAGAAGGAGAAGCAGTCCCTCAACCGGGTCGGTGAGCTGAAGGAACGCCTCGACGAGATCCGCGGCCAGGCCGAACGCGCCCAGCGCGACGGCGACTTCGACACCGCCTCCAAGCTCCTCTACGGCGAGATCCCCGCGCTGGAGAAGGAACTGGAGGCCGCCTCCGAGGCCGAGGAGGAGGTCGCCAAGGACACCATGGTCAAGGAGGAGGTCGGCGCCGACGACATCGCCGACGTCGTCGCCTCCTGGACCGGCATCCCGGCCGGGCGCCTGCTGGAGGGCGAGACGCAGAAGCTGCTGCGTATGGAGGACGAGCTGGGCAAGCGGCTCATCGGCCAGACCGAGGCCGTGCGCGCGGTGTCCGACGCCGTACGCCGCAGCCGCGCCGGCATCGCCGACCCCGACCGGCCCACCGGCTCCTTCCTCTTCCTCGGCCCGACCGGTGTCGGCAAGACCGAACTGGCCAAGGCCCTCGCCGACTTCCTCTTCGACGACGAGCGGGCGATGGTCCGCATCGACATGTCGGAGTACAGCGAGAAGCACAGCGTGGCCCGCCTGGTCGGCGCCCCGCCCGGCTACGTCGGCTACGAGGAGGGCGGCCAGCTGACGGAGGCGGTGCGCCGCCGCCCGTACTCCGTCGTCCTGCTCGACGAGGTGGAGAAGGCCCACCCCGAGGTCTTCGACATCCTCCTCCAGGTCCTGGACGACGGGCGCCTGACGGACGGCCAGGGCCGTACGGTCGACTTCCGCAACACCATCCTGGTGCTGACGTCGAACCTCGGCAGCCAGTTCCTGGTCGACCCGCTGACCAGCGAGGCGGAGAAGAAGGAGCAGGTGCTGGAGGTGGTGCGCAGCTCCTTCAAGCCGGAGTTCCTCAACCGCCTGGACGACCTGGTCGTCTTCTCCGCGCTGACCAAGCCCGAGCTGGAGCGCATCGCCAAGCTCCAGATCGACCGCCTGGCCAAGCGTCTCGCCGAGCGGCGCCTCACCCTCGACATCACACCCGAGGCCCTGGCCTGGCTCGCCGAGGAGGGCATGGACCCGGCCTACGGTGCCCGTCCGCTGCGCCGCCTCGTCCAGTCCGCGATCGGCGACCGCCTCGCCAAGGAGATCCTCTCCGGCGAGATCAAGGACGGCGACACGGTACGGGTGGACCGCTCCGAGGACGGTCTGCTGGTGGGACCGGCCACGGGCAAGACGCTGTAGCGGTCGCGCGGTACTCGGCGCTCACATGGTGAACGCCGAGTACCGCACCACCGCGGTCTCGGCGTTCTCGTACTCCACCCTCACCTGCACCACGTGCGCCTCGGCCGTACCGGGCAGGCCGTCCTCGTGGGTCACATCCAGACAGAGGGCCCCGCAGGGGCCGCCGGTCCGGATCTCCGGCGCGTCCGGGTACGTCGTGCGCAGCCAGTCGCGCACGTCCGCGCGCGGCATCCGCAGCACCGCCGCGTACGCGGTGTCGATGCCGTGTTGCACGGTGCAGTTACCGGCCTGGGCGGCCGCGGGCCGTTCGGCGCCGCCGAAGCGGAGCGCCTCGGCGCAGGGCACCGCCGCCCTGCCTCCCGCGCGCGGGTCGTCACCGTCCGACAGGGCCCACAGGAACAGGCCGACGACCATGCACCCGATGACGAGCACGGGCACGCCCAGGATCGCCATGACGAGACCCCACCGGGTACGTCCTCTGCCCGCTGTCACCATGCCGTCCGACCCCCTCCGTCCGCCGCCTGGAAGGACGGGATCCGGAGCCCGGAGGTTGCGGGTGACCGGATCGTGTCAGCCATGGGCTTAGCGGGGTAGTCGGGGCTTGCCACCCCCCGCCCCGCATGGGGGAGGATGGCGGAATCCGTACGAAGGGAAATTCACGGTGACCATCGACCCGTCCTCGATTCCGAACTTCGGGGGCCAGCCCGAGCCGCAGCCCGGCGGCCCGGCCGGCCCCGTCGTCCCGGATCAGGACCTCGTGAAGCAGCTCCTCGACCAGATGGAGCTCAAGTACGTCGTCGACGACGAGGGAGACCTCGCGGCGCCGTGGGAGCAGTTCCGCACCTACTTCATGTTCCGGGGTGAGGGAGACCAGCAGGTCTTCTCCGTGCGGACGTTCTACGACCGGCCCCACGAGATCGAGGCCAAGCCGCAGATCCTGGAGTCCATCGACGACTGGAACCGCCGCACCCTGTGGCCCAAGGTCTACAGCCACACCCACGACGACGGCACGGTCCGCCTGATCGGCGAGGCCCAGATGCTGATCGGCATGGGCGTGAGCCTGGAGCACTTCGTCTCCTCGACGGTCAGCTGGGTGCGCGCCGCGATCGAGTTCGACAAGTGGCTTGTCGAGCAGCTCGGTCTTGAGGAGGAGATCAACGAGGCGGAGAAGCCCGAGGACGACGAGTAGGCCCAGCCGGGCCCTTACGGCGCGTCGGCGCGTACGAACAGGTACGTGCTGCACGCGCCGTCACGCTTTTTCGGCGTCCGTCACGCTTTTCGGGCGCCCTTCACGCTTTCTCGGGCGCCCCCAGACCCCGGCGATGCCCCTCGCCGCCCCTCAGAGCCCGGCGTCGCCCCGCGAGCCCCGGGCGACGCCCCTCCCGTCCCGGAGACGCCCTTCAGCCGTCGCACGGCCTCCTCCAGCACCCCGGTCCGCTTGCAGAAGGCGAACCGTACGAACGGGGCGCCCTGCTCGCGGTGGTCGTAGAAGACCGCGTTGGGGATGGCGACGACGCCCGCGCGTTCCGGCAGGCCGCGGCAGAAGGCGAAACCGTCGCTCTCTCCGAGGGGACGGATGTCGGTGGTGACGAAGTAGGTGCCCGAGGGCTGGAAGACCCGGAACCCGGCCTCCTCCAGGCCCGCCGCCAGCAGGTTCCGCTTGGCGAGCATGTCGGCGCGGAAGTCCGTGAAGTACGACTCGGGCAGCGACAGCGCCTCGGCGACCGCGTACTGGAACGGGCCCGCCGAGACGTACGTCAGGTACTGCTTCGCCGACCGCACCGCCGTGACCAGCTCCGGTGACGCCGTCACCCAGCCGACCTTCCATCCGGTGAACGAGAACGTCTTCCCGCTGCTCGAAATGGTGACGGTACGCTCGCGCATCCCCGGGAACGACGCCAGCGGCACGTGCTCGGCCTCGTCGAAGACCAGGTGCTCGTACACCTCGTCCGTGACCACGAGCAGGTCGCGCTCCACCGCGAGCTCGGCGATCGCGGCCAGCTCCTCGCGGGTGAGGACCGTGCCGGTCGGGTTGTGCGGGGTGTTGATCAGCAGCAGACGGGTGCGGTCGGTGACGGCGTCGCGCAGTTCGTCGAGGTCGAGGCGGAAGCGGCCCTCCTCCTCGTGCGGGCGGAGCGTGACCGGCACCCGGCGCCCGCCCGCCATCGCGATGCACGCCGCGTACGAGTCGTAGTACGGCTCGAAGGCGATCACCTCGTCGCCGGGCTCCAGCAGGGCCAGCAGCGCGGCGGCGATGGCTTCCGTGGCCCCGGCGGTGACCAGGACCTCCGTGTCGGGGTCGTAGGACAGGCCGTAGCGCCGCCGCTGGTGCGCGGTGACCGCGGTGCGCAGCTCGGGAACGCCCGGGCCCGGCGGGTACTGGTTCCCGCGGCCGTCCCGCAGAGCCCGTACGGCGGCCTCCCTGACCTCCTCGGGTCCGTCGGTGTCGGGGAAGCCCTGCCCGAGGTTGATGGCGCCGGTGCTCAGGGCGAGGGCGGACATCTCGGCGAAGATCGTCGTCCCGAACTCGGCGAGCCGGCGGTTGAGGAGGGGGCGCGCACTGGAGGTCATGCCGGCCATCCTCCGCCGAAGCTCTGGAGTTCCTCAACTCTGCTTTGGGGCGAGCGGGGGGCGGGCATCCCCCGTTCACGCAAGAGCGAGGCGCCCACGGGGGGCCGCTTCGGGGGAAACGGAAGGAGGGTGAAGCCATGGTCGTCGGCATCATCCTGGCGGTGATCGCGGTCGTCTTCATCGGGGCGCTGGTGTCCAAGGCCCGCAGGGGCGGGACCGGCCGATCCGGGCGGACGACGCGTCGCGGGGCGTGGGCGTCCTCCGGTTCGAGCAGCAGCAGCGGCAGCTGGTGGGCGGGCGGGGGAGACTCCGGCTCGTCCGACGGCGGCGGGCACCACGGGGGACACTCCTGCGGCGGCGGCTCCTCCTGCGGGGGCGGGTCGTCCTGCGGCGGAGGTGGTGGAGGTGGATGCGGCGGCGGAGGCAGCTGAGCCACGCCGGCCGTCCCGACGGGAAAGCCGCATCCATTGAGCACATCCATCGACGCGGGGTCCGCACCTGGGGGCGGGCCCCGCGTTTCCCGTGCCGGGGTGCGAAGTTCCCGGCCGGCGGACACGTCGAACGCATGTCGGGTGCTCCGGGGTGTCGCCCGGCAACTTCGCATGTCTGTAGGACAACTGCGCCCGTGGCGCGACGTCCTCTGCCGTGACTCCGGCAACTGCGTTCGTCAAGAGGGCACTTCGGGGGCGGGTCCCCGACGCGGGCGCCGGTCCGGCCCGGCCCCGGGCGCCAGTCGTGGCACACCGGCGCACGCCTCCCCGAGACCGGCGCACGCCGTAGTTGAACAGTTGAGCTGTAGAGCCCTCTGAGGGATGGAAACCCTCCGAACTTGGGTAAAAACGCTGTGTCAGCGCCACAGTTCATGATTCCCTCTGACCACAACGCAGCCCCTCGGACGTCCTGCGGGCATTTCCTGAAACCGGCCGACCGGGTTGATTCGGGCCGACACCCCGGCGCGACCGGGGCGCAGCGGACCATCTCCCTCTCCTTGTGTGCCTGCGGAGCCGATCCATGCTCACGACCCTGAACACCTCCTACACCGACACGCGCGCGGCCGATCTCGCCTGGGCGCTGGGGCGCGAGCCGCTTCCCGCACTGGCCACGCTCGACATCGAACTGACGGGCACCAAAATGCAGTTGCGTCTCCTCGGCGCGTCCCACCAGGTGCTGCTGGAGGAGCGGCGCGGCATCTGCTCGGAGACGGTGGCGTGCATCCCGGGCAGCAGCACTCCGCTTCCGCTCGGCGTCGCCAAGCGGGTGGACGACTGGGAGTACGAGTTCGCGGCCCGGGTCGAGGTCCTCTCACCCGGCATCTTCGAGCGCCGTGCCCAGGAGTTGCTGGCCCTCGTCTCCGACCATCCGCACGGCCTGGCCGGCGTCTTCCCCGGCAGCCCGCACGCCTTCACGGCGCTGCTGGCCCAGCACCACGAGGGACAGGTGCACTGGCGGACCTGGCACGCCTACCCGCAGGACGGCCAGTTGGTGGCGACCCGCACCAGGGTGGGCGTACGGGTGCCGGCCGCGGCCGCCACCGGCTGAACCCGCTGCCGGGCCTTCCTCATTCGGCGAAACCCCCTCTCATTCCGACCTCGGGCCCCTGTAAACCAGCACCACACGTGTGGGTGACGAACCGCAGTCGAGGCGTGACGTAACGTCGCAGAGTGATCGAGCCGCACGTGCCCGCCCCGCCCGGTTCCCCGCCGCCCTGGACCACCCCGGGCCGCCCCGGCGGACCGGCGCGACTGCCCGTCCGGCCGGGCACCGGACGGTTCCTGGTCCTCTCGGGCGTGTTCGTCTGCGCGGCCTGCGGACTCGTGTACGAACTGGAACTGGTCGCCCTGGCCTCGTACCTGATGGGCGACTCGGTCACCCAGGCGTCGGTCGTGCTGTCCGTCATGGTCTTCGCGATGGGCATCGGGTCCCTCGCCGCGAAGCGGCTGCGCGGGCTCGCCGCGGCCGGCTTCGGCGCGCTCGAGGCGACCCTCGCCCTCGTCGGCGGGTGCAGTGCGATGGCCCTGTACGCCGTCTTCGCCTGGACCGGCGGTTGGGGCGGCGTGTGGGCCAGCGGGCCGCGCTGCCTCCTGGTCGCCTTCTCCCTCGCGACCGGACTGCTCATCGGCGCCGAGGTGCCGCTGCTGATGGAGCTGATCCAGCGCATCCGCCGCCAGGACGCGGGCGGCGCGGTGGCCGACCTGTTCGCCGCGGACTACGTCGGTGCCCTGGTCGGCGGTCTCGCCTTTCCCTTCCTCCTGCTGCCGTTCCTGGGGCAGCTGACCGGCGCGCTGCTCACCGGGGCCGTCAACGCGGTCGTCGGCGGTGCGCTGGTGCTCGGCCTGTTCCGCCGGGACCTCACCCGGCGCGCCCGCTGGCTGCTGCTGCTCTTCAACGCGTTCGTGCTCGCGGTCCTCGCCTCGGCGGCCGTCCTCGTCGACGACTTCGAGCGGGCCGCCCGGCACGCGGTCTACGGCGCGGACGTACGCGTGGCGCTCCAGACCGGCGTGCAGGAGGTGGTCCTCGCCGGCGGTACGGACGGGCGGTCCCTCGACATGTTCCTCGACGGCCGGCTGCGGGTCAGCGGGCGGGACGAGCTGCGCTACCACGAGGCCCTCGTGCACCCGGCCATGACCGGGCCGCACGCGCGCGTGCTGATCCTCGGCGGCGGCGACGGCCTGGCGGCACGCGAGGCGCTGCGGTACCCCGGAGTGGACCGGGTCGACGTCGTCGAACTCGACGAGGAGGTGGTACGGCTGGCCCGCACCGACCCGGCCCTGTCCGCGCTGAACCAGCACGCCTTCGGCGACGCGCGCGTGCACGTGACGACGCAGGACGCCTTCGGCTGGCTGCGCGGAGCGCCCGCGGCGGCGTACGACGTGGTCGTCTCGGATCTGCCGGACCCGGGCATCACGGCGAGTACGAAGCTGTACTCGCAGGAGTTCTACGGCCTCGCGCGGCGGGTGCTGGCGCCCGGTGGGCGGCTCGTGGTGCACGCCGGGCCCGTCGCGTCCCGCCCCCGGGTGTTCTGGACGGTGGAGGCGACGGTCCGTGCGGCGGGCCTGCGCACCGCCCCGTACGGCACGGGCGGCCGCCGTGCCGGGTTCGCCACCGTCGGGCCCGACCGTACCCCCGCCGACCGTCCCCGGGCGCCCCGGGACTGGGGTTTCATCCTGGCCGCCCGCACGGAGCCGCGTCCGCGGCTCGACCCGGGCGGTCCGCGGCCGTACGTCCTGACGGGCACGTCCCTCGCGGCGGGGGAGCGGGCGGCGCGGGAGACGCGGATCGCGGGGCTGCCCGCGTCGACGCTGGTGCACCCGCGCTACTGAGCGGGCCCGGGTGGGCCGGAGAGGGCCGGGGAGCGTACGCCCGGCGGGGGCGTCTCGGATACGAATCCCCAAGCCGGGGGTGCGTTTCGGGCTGTGCTGGGTAGAGTCCGTCCACATGGAGCACGAGGTGTTCGTTCCGGTCCCGGCCGAGCGGCTCAGAGAGGTGCTGGACGACCCCGCGCGGGTCGCCCGGGCGGTCCCCGGGCTCCAGCAGGATGCCGGCGCCGAACCCGTCGCCGGGCGGCTGAAGATCCGCGTCGGCAGCCACTCCGTCACCTACCGGGGTACCGCACGGGTCTCCCGGCGGGACGACGGGACGTACTCCGTCGAAGGCGAGGCGGAGGAGTCGCGTGGCAGCGGCTCGGTCACGCTCGCGCTGCGGATCTCCCTGCGGGAGGCGGAGGACGGCGCGACGGTCGTCTTCGAGGGGACGGCTGCGGCGGACGGGCGGATCGAGGACCTCCCGGCGGACCAGGTCGAGGGCGCCGTCACCCGGCTGCTGAACCGCTTCGTGGAACACCTCGCCGAGGCGGCCCCGGAGACGACCACGTCCCTCGCCACCCAGGACTACGAGCCCCGCGCCACGACGAACCACGAAACGACCCCGGACGCCGACGACGAGGCCCCGCCCCCACCGCCGCCACCGCTCGACGAGGCGCAGGGCTCCGACCCTGACGAGGGAGCCTCGGCCGCCGCCTCCGGCGACGGGGCGCCGGCCTCTGGGTCTGGCGCCGGGTCGGTGGCTCCCGGTTCCGGCGGTGAGGGTGCGGCTGCCGCTTCTGGCGGGGAGGCGCGGGCTTCCGGGCCGGGCGACGGGTCCTCGCCCCCCGGCCCCGGTGACAAGACTGCGGCCGCAGCCGAGGACGGGGCGCCGGCCTCTGGGTCTGGCACCGGGTCGGCGGCTCCCGGTCTCGGCGATGAGACTGCGACCGCCGGTTCCGACGCCCAGACTCCGACCTCCGGCCCCGGCGACGGGACTCCGACCTCCGGCCCCGGCGACGGGACTCCGGTCTCCGGCCCCGGGGACGGGACTCCGGTCTCCGGCCCCGGCGACGGGCCCTCGGCTTCCGCCCCTGACAAGGAGACCCCGGCCTCCAGCCCCGGCGACGGGCCCTCGACCCCCGGCCCCGGCGGCGATACCCCGTCCCCCGGACCCGGTGAGGGCCCCTCGGCCCCCGGCCCCGAGAACGAGCCCCCCGCCCCCGGTGAAGAGCCCACCTCACCCCCCGAGCCCCCTTCCCCCCGCGCAAGCGGCGCTTCGGTGTCGCCTCTGCGGCCTCGGGGCGAGGGGGTTGAGGGGGATGACGACGAGGACGAGGACGTTGCCGAGGCGGCGCATGCTCGGCGGACGATGATCGGGCGCAGTGCCGAGGAGGTCGATCACGCGCCGCCGCGCGGGCGGTACGCGCCGGTGCCCGCGCCGCAGACCGTCTCGGCTCCCGCCCCGCTGCGCTGGGCGGCCCCCGCGGCAGCGCTCGCGCTGGCCTCGGCCGTCGTGGCCGTCCGGGCCCTGCGCAGGCGCCGCTGAGACCCACCCGGCGAAAAACTTCCCGCACCGCACGAGGCCCTCTTGATCATCCCAGTAGGGTCGTCCCGTGAGTGACGAAGACATCACGCTGACCGCGGGCGACGCGGAGGTGACCGTGCAGCCGGGCAACGGCGGCCGGGTCGGAGGGCTGCGGATCGGCGGCGTGGAGGTGCTCCGGCAGGGGGAGCGGTTCGGCTGCTTCCCGATGGTGCCGTGGTGCGGCCGGATCCGGGACGGGCGGTTCCTCGACGGCGCCGCCGTGCGGCAGATGCCCCTCAACGCCCCGCCCCACGCCATCCACGGCACCGCCCGCGACAGCGCCTGGCGCACCGCCCGCACCAGCACGGCCGAGGCCGTCATCACCCACGAGCTCGCCGACCCCTGGCCCCACCAGGGCCGCGTCACCCAGGTCGTCGCCCTGACCGAGGACGCGCTGACCCTCACCATGTCCGTGGAGACGTACGACTCGTCCTTCCCGGCGCAGATCGGCTGGCACCCGTGGTTCAACCGGAACCTCGGCGGCGAGGACGTACAGCTCGACTTCGAACCCGCCTGGCAGGAAGAGCGCGGCGACGACCACCTGCCCACCGGCAACCGCATCGACCCGAAGCCCGGCCCGTGGGACGACTGCTTCGGGATGCCCGGCGGCGTCGACGTCACCCTGACCTGGCCCGGGCAGCTGGAGCTGAAGGTGGCGAGCCGCCAGGAGTGGGTCGTCGTCTACGACGAGCAGGAGGCCGCCGTGTGCGTGGAGCCGCAGACCGGCCCGCCCAACGGGCTCAACACCCTGCCGCGCCTGGTCACGCCCCTGGAGCCGCTGGAGGCCACCACGACCTGGAGCTGGCGCCGCCTCTAAGCTGGGCGCCATGACGGACACACGTGGCGCGCTGTTGCAGCAGATCAAGGACAAGGCCGTGGTGCACGGCAAGGTGACCCTGTCGTCGGGTCTGGAAGCCGACTACTACGTCGACCTGCGCCGCGTCACCCTGGACGGCGAGGCCGCCCCGCTGGTCGGGCAGGTGCTGCTGGACCTGACGGCGGAGCTGGACTTCGACGCCGTGGGCGGGCTCACCATGGGCGCCGACCCGGTCGCCGCCGCGATGCTGCACGCGGCCGCCGCGCGCGGGAAGCGCCTGGACGCCTTCGTCGTACGGAAGGCCGCGAAGGCGCACGGCCTGCAGCGGCGCGTCGAGGGGCCGGACATCGCCGGCCGCCGCGTGCTGGTCGTCGAGGACACCTCCACCACCGGCGGCTCCCCGCTCACCGCCGTCGAGGCCGTGCGCGAGGCCGGGGCCGAGGTCGTCGCCGTCGCGACGATCGTCGACCGGGCGACCGGCGCCGCCGAGAAGATCCAGGAGGGCGCCGGGGTGCCGTACCTCTTCGCCTTCTCGAAGGACGAGCTCGGGCTGGACTGACCAGGGCGTGGACGGTGGCCTGGACCTTCCGGCCAAGTCTGGAAAGATGGGGCCGACGATGACGTCGCACCCCAAGGTCTAGGTCAGGGCCGTAAAGAACGCAGTACGCCAACCCGCAGATACAAGGAGCGGACGCATGCCCATCGCAACTCCCGAGGTCTACAACGAGATGCTGGACCGGGCGAAGGCAGGAAAGTTCGCCTACCCGGCCATCAACGTGACCTCCACCCAGACCCTGCACGCGGCCCTGCGCGGATTCGCTGAGGCGGAGAGCGACGGCATCGTCCAGATCTCCACGGGTGGTGCCGAGTTCCTGGGCGGTCAGTACAACAAGGACATGGTCACCGGCGCCGTCGCCCTGGCCGAGTTCGCGCACATCGTCGCCGAGAAGTACCCGGTGAACATCGCGCTGCACACGGACCACTGCCCGAAGGACAAGCTGGACGGGTACGTACGCCCGCTGCTGGCGCTCTCCCAGAAGCGCGTCGAGGCCGGCCTGAACCCGCTGTTCCAGTCGCACATGTGGGACGGCTCGGCCGAGACCCTCGCCGACAACCTCGCCATCGCGCAGGAGCTGCTGGAGCAGGCCCGCGCCGCGAAGATCATCCTCGAGGTGGAGATCACCCCGACCGGTGGCGAGGAGGACGGCGTCTCCCACGAGATCAACGACTCCCTGTACACCACGGTCGACGACGCGATCCGCACCGCCGAGGCCCTCGGCCTCGGTGAGAAGGGCCGCTACCTGCTCGCTGCGTCCTTCGGCAACGTGCACGGCGTGTACAAGCCGGGCAACGTCGTGCTCCGTCCCGAGCTGCTGAAGGAGCTGAACGAGGGCGTCGCCGCCAAGTTCGGCAAGCCTGCCTCCCCCGGCCCCTTCGACTTCGTCTTCCACGGCGGCTCCGGCTCCACGGAGGAGGAGATCCGCACCGCCCTGGAGAACGGCGTCGTGAAGATGAACATCGACACGGACACCCAGTACGCGTTCACGCGCCCGGTCGCGGACCACATGTTCCGCAACTACGACGGTGTCCTGAAGGTCGACGGCGAGGTCGGCAACAAGAAGACCTACGACCCGCGCACCTGGGGCAAGCTGGCCGAGGCCTCCATGTCCCAGCGCGTCGTCGAGGCCTGCGGCAACCTGCGCTCGACGGGCACGAAGATCAAGTAGTTCCGGTTCGCGTGCGTTGAGCCCGGCACCTCCTGTGGTGCCGGGCTCTTCCGTATGCTCCCTGCATGCCCGATGTCCGGCTGGCCTCATCGCAGGGCAAGTGGATCCTGCTCACCACCATCCTCGGCTCCAGCATGGCGTTGCTGGACTCGACCGTCGTCAACGTCGCCCTGCCGCGCATCGGCCGTGACCTCGACGCGAGCCTGTCGGCCCTGCAATGGACGGTCAACGCGTACATGGTCACGCTGGCCGGGCTGATCCTGCTGGGCGGGGCGCTGGGAGACCGTTTCGGGCGCCGGAAGGTGTTCGTCGTCGGTGTCGTGTGGTTCGCGGCGGCGTCCCTGCTGTGCGGGATCGCGCCGAACGCCGGGGTGCTGATCGGTTCCCGGGCGTTGCAGGGAGTGGGGGGCGCGCTGCTCACACCGGGGTCCCTGGCGCTGATCCAGGCCTCCTTCCACCCCGACGACCGGGGCCGGGCGGTGGGCCTGTGGTCCGGCTTCGGCGGGATCGGCGCCGCCGTCGGGCCGTTCGTCGGCGGCTGGCTGGTGGACGGGCCGGGCTGGCGGTGGGTGTTCCTGCTGAACGTGCCGGTGGCCCTGGTGTGCGTGCCGGTGGCGCTGCGGCACGTGCCCGAGTCGGGCGGTGAGGGGGCCCGCGGCCGGTTCGACGTGCTGGGTGCGGTGCTGGGCGCGGTGGCGCTCGCGCTGCTGACGTACGCGTTGATCGAGGCCGGCGGGGACGGCCTCGTGGTCGCGGTCACGGCGGTGGGCGGGGTGGCCGCCGCCGTCGCCTTCGTGGTCGTGGAGCGGCGCCGGCCGGAGCCGATGATGCCGCCGGACATCTTCTCCTCGCGCCAGTTCACGGCGGTCAACCTCGTCACACTGTGCGTGTACGCGGCGCTCGGCGGGTTCTTCTTCCTCGCGGCTCTTCAGCTCCAGGTGGTCGTGGGCTACTCCGCCCTCGCGGCCGGTACGGCGCTGCTGCCGACGACCGCGCTGACGCTGCTGCTGTCGGCGCGCTCCGGGGAGCTGGCCGACCGGATCGGGCCGCGGGTGCCGCTCACGGTGGGGCCGCTGCTGTGCGCGGCCGGGATGCTGCTGATGTTGCGGGTCGGCCCCGGGGCGTCCTATCCGGCCGACGTCCTGCCGGCCCTGGTGGTGTTCGGGCTGGGCTTGGTGACGCTGGTGGCGCCGCTGACGGCGACGGTGCTGGGGTCCGTGGATGTCGTGCGGGCCGGGCTGGCCAGCGGGATCAACAACGCGGCGGCCCGGGCGGCGGGGCTGGTGGCGGTGGCGGCGTTGCCGTTGCTGGCGGGGATGGGGGAGGAGGCGTACCGGGAGCCGGCGGCCTTCGACGCGGCGTTCGGGCGGGCGATGGGGTGGTGTGCGGGGGCGATGGTGGTGGGGGCGGTGATCGCGGTGGCCACGGTGCGGAGGCCTCCGCCGGGGTGCAAGCGGCCGGAGTGTCTGCGGCACGGGGGTGTCACGGCGCCGCCGCTGGAGGGGGAGCCGGTGCGGAGGCGGCTCGGGTAGCTGCGGGGCGTTGGTGCCGAGGCCGGGGCGTGGCGCAGCCCGGCGTTGCGGGGTCCCGCTGCGCCCACCCTCCCCCAAGCTCTCGGCTTCGCTCGAGCAGGGGGGACCCCCATCGCCCCAAGCGGCACGACTGCCCGCAGCTGAGTGGGATGCCTCAGACTTGGGGGCATGTCCATTCATGAGAATCTGCTCGGGGGCCCGCCCCCGACCCACCTCCCCGATGACCCCGGGCCCCGGGAACTGCTCGCGTCGGGTGCCTCCCCGGTCGAGGTCGCGGCAGCGCACCCCACCTCCTCCCTCGCCTGGGCGCAGCTCGCCGACGAGGCGTACGAGCGGGGCGCGACCGTGGAGTCGTACGCGTACGCCCGTACGGGCTACCACCGCGGCCTGGACGCGCTGCGCCGCAACGGCTGGAAGGGCCACGGCCCGGTGCCCTGGGAGCACGAGCCGAACCGCGGCTTCCTGCGTGCCCTGCACGCCCTCGCCCGCGCCGCGCAGACGATCGGCGAGCAGGAGGAGTACGAGCGCTGCTCCCAGTTCCTGAAGGATTCCTCGCCGACGGCGGCGCAGGTCCTGGGCTGACGGCGGTCCGTGTGTGAGGTCCGTCCGTCCCGGGCGGGCGGGCCTTGCGGTTTCGGGGGACGATTGCGGAGTATGCCCTTGGGGACCGGGGCCCCCGTGTCGGATTCGGCAGGGGCGGACCGCTACCCGGAGTTATCTTCAGGAGACAGCGATGTCCCACGAGGCTCACGAGCCCGAGACCCCGCATCTCGATTTCGCCGGCACGACGCCGTACGAGGACTACGTCAGGGCGGACGTGCTCACCCACCTCCAGCACACCCTCTCCGACGACCCCGGAGAGATGGTCTTCCTGGTGACGTCCCAGGTGATGGAGCTGTGGTTCACCGTCATCGTCCACGAGTGGGAGACGGCGGCCAAGGCGTTGCGCGGCGACGACGTGCCCACCGCGACCGCCGCGCTCAAGAGGTCCGTACGCGAGCTGGAGGCGCTCAACGCCTCCTGGAGGCCGCTGGCACAGCTCACGCCGGCCCAGTTCAACTCGTACCGCAGCGCCCTCGGTGAGGGCTCCGGCTTCCAGTCGGCGATGTACCGGCGGATGGAGTTCCTGCTCGGCGAGAAGTCCGCGTCGATGCTCGTCCCGCACCGGGGCGCGCCGCGTGTGCACGCCGAGCTGGAGAAGGCGCTGCACGAGCCGAGCCTGTACGACGAGGCCGTACGGCTCCTCGCGCGGCGCGGGTACGACGTCCCGGAGTCCGTGCTGCGGCGTGACGTCGCGCTGCGCTACGAGCCGTCGCCGGAGGTGGAGGCGGCCTGGACGGCCGTGTACTCGGGTGACGAGAGCGACGAACTCGCCCGGCTCGGCGAGGCGTTGAGCGATGTCGCCGAACTGGTGTGGCGCTGGCGCAACGACCATCTGGTGGCGACCCGCCGCGCCATGGGCGCCAAGACCGGCACCGGCGGTTCCGCGGGGGTGGCCTGGCTGGAGAAGCGGGCGCAGAAGAACGTGTTCCCCGAGCTGTGGACGGCGCGGTCCTATGTCTGAACCCGTGTCCGAGCTCGCGGTGCGGGCGGAGAAGCTGGACGCCGCCGACGAACTGCGCGGCAGCCGGGACGCGTTCGTCCTGGACGACGTGACCTACCTCGACGGCAACTCCCTCGGCGCGCTGCCGGCCGTCGTCCCCGGCCGGGTCGAGGACGCCGTCCGCCGCCAGTGGGGCGAGCTGCGCATCCGCTCCTGGGAGGAGAGCGGCTGGTGGACCGCGCCGGAGCGGATCGGCGACCGGATCGCCCCGCTGGTCGGGGCGGCGCCCGGGCAGATCGTGGTCGGGGACTCGACGAGCGTCAACGTCTTCAAGGCGCTCGTGGGTGCGGTGCGGATGGCCGGGGACGGCCGCGACGAGCTGCTCGTCGACGCGACGACCTTCCCGACCGACGGGTACATCGCCGAGTCCGCGGCCCGGATGACCGGCTGCACGCTGCGGCCGGTGGCACCGGCGGACGTGCCGGGCGCGCTGGGCGACCGTACCGCCGCCGTGCTGCTCAACCACGTCGACTACCGCACCGGCCGGCTGCACGACCTGCCGGCGCTGACGGCCGCCGTGCACGCGGCCGGGGCGTACGCCGTGTGGGACCTGTGCCACAGCGCGGGCGCGCTGCCGGTGGGACTGGACGAGCACGGGGTGGACCTGGCGGTCGGCTGCACCTACAAGTACCTGAACGGCGGGCCGGGCTCACCCGCGTACCTGTATGTGCGCCGGGACGTGCAGGACCGTTTCGACTCGCCGCTGCCCGGCTGGAACTCGCACGCCGAGCCGTTCGGGATGCGCGGCGACTACGAGGCGGCCCCCGGTGCCCTGCGCGGCCGGGTCGGCACGCCGGACATCCTCTCCATGCTCGCCCTGGAGGCGGCCCTGGAGGTGTGGGACGGGGTGTCCGTCGAGGCGGTGCGGGCCAAGTCCCTGGCGCTGACGGACTTCTTCCTCCAGTGCGTGGCGGAGTACGTGCCCGAGGGCAGGGTCGAGTGCCTGACGCCGGTGGCGCACGGGGAGCGGGGCAGCCAGATCGCCCTGCGCTGCCACGACGCCGGTGCCGTGATGCGGCGGCTGATCGAGCGGGGGGTGGTCGGCGACTTCCGGGCGCCGGACGTCCTGCGCTTCGGCTTCACACCGCTGTACGTGGGCTTCGCCGACGTGGAGCGGGCGGCGCGGGTGCTGGCGGAGACCCTGGCCTGAGTGGCGCCGGAAGGAACGGCCCCCCGCCGCGGAGGCCGTTCCTTCCGGCGTGCCTGATACCGTCCCGGCCAACGGCGGCCGACCTGCGTGCCCGCCAGATACGTTTCATCGCTGAGAGGTTGGAGCATGACGGACGACGTCGCAGCAGCACGGGCCGCTGCCGAGGAGAGGTCGGTGTTCTCCCACGCGCCCGTCGACCCCGACGCCACCGCCGCCTACGGCGACCACCCCGACCAGGTGATCGACTTCTACGCCCCGCGCGAGGGCAGCGGCCCGGGCGGGCCCGCCCCGGTCGTCGTCGTGCTGCACGGCGGGGTCTGGCGGGCGCCGTACGACCGTCGTCACATCAGCCCCTTCGCGGAGTTCGTGGCCCGGCACGGGTTCGCCGTGGCCAGTGTCGAGTACCGGCGCGGTGGTGACGGCGACGGCGTCGCCGGGCGCTGGCCCGACACCCTCGACGACGTCGCCGCCGCGCTGGACGCCCTCCCGGCTTTCGTCCGGGAGCTGCTGCCGCAGGCCGACCCGCGCCGTACGGTCCTCACGGGCCACTCGGCGGGCGGGCAGCTCGCGCTGTGGGGTGCCGCCCGGCACGTCCTGCCGGCCGGCTCGCCCTGGCGCACTCCCGTCCCGGCGGCCCTGCGCGGTGTGGTCGCCCTCGCCCCGATCGCGGACTTCGCGGTCGCCGACAAGCTGGACGTGTGCGGCGGCGGTGTACGTCAGTTCCTGGGCGGGGACGAGTACTTCAGCGAGCGGCAGCCCTACGCGGACCCGGCGCTGCTGCTGCCCACCGGCATCGCCACCACCCTCGTGCAGGGCCGTTCGGACCTCGACGTGCCGCAGGCGGTCGCCGAGGCGTACGCGGACGCGGCGGCGAAGGCGGGGGAGGTGGTCGGGCTGACCCTGCTGGAGGAGGTCGGGCACTTCCCGCTCATCGACCCGGCGGCGGACGCGTGCGCGGTGGTGGTCGAGGAGATCGAGCAACTGGCCTGGTGAGCGGCGCTCTTGGCGGCACCCCTGAGGAGCCGTCCCGGTGCCGCCCCGGTGCCGTCCCGGTGCCGTCCCGGTGCCGCCCCGGTCATCCCCCTAGTACCTGAGAGCTACGCCGGAGATGGGTTCCCCAGTGTGACGCGGACGACGAGCCCCGCTCCATAGCTTTCCTTCCACGCGGACCCGATGGCCGGGTGCGGTGGAGGGGGACGGTCGTGAGGTTCGCATCGAGGTACCGCCGTGGCGAGGGGGTCCGGCGCCGCGCGGGCCGATGGCGCCACGCCGGACGGTGGCGGCGGGCCGCGCTCGCGGCGCTCGTCGCCGGTGCGGTGGTGCTCCCGCTCTCCGCGGCCGTGCGGCCTGAGATCCCGGCTCCGCCGCCCGCCTCGCTCGCCCCTCTCGACGCGTCGACGCTCGACGAGGCGTACGCGGCCAACCGTGCCAACGCCGCCGAGGCGGCCCGGACGGCAGCCGCCCACCACGACCGGGACCGCGCCGCGACGGACCGTTCCCTGGCCGCCCGGGCCCGGCATCTCCTCGCGTTCGACGGCCGCGGCTCCGGCCGGGTGACGGAGGTCCTGGGCGACCTCGCCCGGGCCGACCGCATCGCCGTCCTGGTCCCCGGCTCCGACACGAGCCTCGACACCTACGGCCGGTTCCGCGCGGCCGCCACCGCCCTGTACGGGCAGCTCGTCCGGCAGGCGCCGGGTACGCGCACCGCGGTCGTGGCCTGGCTGGGCTACGAGACGCCGGGCACGGTGAGCACGACGGTCACCACGACCGGCAGGGCGGAGCAGGCCGCCCCGCACCTGCGTGCGCTCGTCGCCGACCTGCGGGCCACAGCGGGCTCCGGATCGCGTATCTCGCTGCTGTGCCACTCGTACGGCTCGGTCGTCTGCGGCCGGGCCGCCGCCGGGCTCGCCGTCGACGACATCGCGCTCGTCGGCAGCCCCGGCACCGGCGCGGAGTCCGCCACCGCCCTGCACACCCGGGCCCGCGTCTGGGCGGCCCGGGGCGGCGACGACTGGGTGGCGAACGTCCCGCACGTCAGGACGAACCTGTTCGGGACCATCGTCGGCTTCGGCACCGACCCCGTCTCCCCGGCCTTCGGCGCCCGGGTCTTCACGGCGGGCGACGGCGGCCACAGCGACTACTTCCGCCCCGGCACGGCCTCCCTCACCAACCTGACCCGGATCGTTCTGGGCGAGACCAAGGCGGTGACCCATGACTGACACCGGCGTTCACGGCATGCGCGGCGTCCTGCGGCGCGGTGCCGGCCGTATCGACACGGCCACTCCTACGGCCACTCCGGCCGACCGCGACCGGGCTGTGGACGCCCTGCGCGCCGTCGCGGTCCTCGGGGTGGTGCTCGGCCACTGGCTGGTCACGGCCCTGGTCGCCGACGGCCCCTCCCTGCGCACCGCGAGCCCCCTCCAGCACATGCCCTGGCTCGCGCCCATTTCCTGGCTGTTCCAGACGCTCGCCGTGTTCTTCCTGGTCGGCGGCCATGTCGCCACCCGCAGCCATGCCTCGGCCCGCGCCCGTGGCGTCCCGTACCACCAGTGGCTGACGGGCCGTCTGAGCCGGTTGTTCAAGCCGGTCGCGGCTGTCCTCAGCCTGTGGACAGTGGTCGTGTTCGCCCTGCTGTTGTCCGGCGCCGAGTTCGGGACGGTGCGGACGCTGGTCAAACTGGCCCTGTCCCCCCTGTGGTTCCTGGTGGTGTTCGCCGCGCTGACGGCCGCGACCCCGCTGCTGACCCGGCTCAACCCGCTCTGGCCGCTGGCCGTCGTCCTGCACGTGGACCTTCTGCGCTTCGGCCTCGGCGGGCCCGCCTGGCTGGGCTGGGTGAATGTGGCGGCGGGCTGGCTGGTGCCCTACACGCTGGGCGCCGCCTGGACCCGGGGCGAGCTGGAGCGGCCTCGGGCGGGCTGGGTCCTGCTCGCCGGTGGCGCGGCGGCGACCGTGGCGCTGGTCGCGCTCGCGGGCTACCCGGCGTCGATGGTCGGCGTCCCCGGGGAGAGCATGTCCAACCTCGATCCGCCGACCCTGGCGGTCGTCACCTTCGGGCTGGCCCAGTGCGGTCTCGCCCTGCTGCTGCGCGAGCGACTGCGCCGCGCCATGGGCCGGCCCGTGGCGTGGGCGGCGGTGGCCCTCGTCAACCTCTCCGCGATGACCGTCTTCCTGTGGCATCAGACGGCCTTGATGGCCACCACGGCCACCGGCCTCCTCGCCGGCCGGCTCCCCGGCCTGCACACCCGGCCGGACGACCTCGGCTGGGTCGGGGCCCGGCTCCTGTGGCTGCCCGTGTTCGCCCTGGCGCTCGCGGTCTGCTGGGCCGCCTTCCGGTCCTTCGAGCAGGGCGGCGGCCGGGACCGCGCCTCGCGGGTGGTGCGGTCGCACCGCCCGTCCGGCCGGGGTACGGCGACCAAGGCGCGTCATGTCTAGGCTTAGCCGGGTGACGGACTCGGGGGTGGGCCGCGCGCTGCGCGCGCGTGTCGTGGGCTGGCTTCGGGTGCTGCGCGACGACCTGTGGACCGTCCGGGCGGATCCTCTGCCGCCCTCCACGTGGCTGCGCTGGCTGCCGCACGGCGTGCTGTGCCTGGCGGGGGTGCTCGGGATCACCCTGGGCGGCACGGCCGACATGCAGGACAACGGCCATCTGAGCTTCGGATCGGCCCTCCTGATCGCGGGCGCGCAGGGCGGCGCCGTGGTGCTGGGACTGTGGCGGCCGGTGCCGGCGTGGTGGCTGTCGATGGGCGCCTTCGTCACGGGCGCCTTCCTGCTCCACCGCCACCTGGGTATCGGCCTGGAGACCTACACCTGGCCCTGGACCGCGGCCGGGATCGTCGGCCTGCTGCTCGTGCTGCTGCTGCTCGCCCTGCGGGTGCCCACCCGGGCGGCGATAGCGGCGCTGGCCGTGACCGTGCTGGTCACCTTCGGCCTCGAGAGCCTGCTGACCGGGGAGGACTACGACGAGACGGGCGCGATCGCGGTCCCGCTGTCCGCCGTCGTCGTGGTCGTCGGCACCGCGCTGCGCGGCCGCCGCGAGGCCCGTGCGCAACTCGTCGAGCAGACCACGCTCACCGCCGAGGAGCGCACCCGGCGCACCCTGCTGGAGGAGCGCAGCCGTATCGCGCGGGAGCTGCACGACGTGGTGGCCCACCACATGTCGGTCATCTCCATCCAGGCCCAGGTCGCCCCGCACCTCGTCGAGAACCCGCCCGACGAGCTGCGGGAGAACCTCGCGGGCATCCGGCAGAACGCGCTGGAGGCGCTGACCGAGCTGCGCCGGGTGCTGGGCGTGCTGCGCTCGGAGCACCCCGGGCCGGGGGAGACGCCCGTCGGCCCGGGCGGCGACACCGTCGACCACGCCCCTCAGCCCACCCTCGACCGGCTCGAGGCGCTGGTGGAGAACACCCGGGCGGCCGGCCGTGAGGTCACCACCGAGATCAACGGCGAGCGGCGTCCGCTGCCGCCCGGCGTGGAGCTGTCGGCGTACCGGATCGTGCAGGAGGCGCTGAGCAACGTCCTGCGGCACGCGCCCGGCGCGAGCGCCAAGGTCCGCCTCACGTACCAGGCGGACGGTCTGGAGGTGGAGATAACCAACTCCCGGCCGACCGGGCCCGCGCCGCCGTCGACGGGGGCGGGGCACGGACTGCTCGGGATGCGGGAGCGCGTCGCGATGCTCGGTGGCACCATGACGGCGCACCCGTGGCACTGGGACGGCTTCAAGGTCACCGCGTTCCTTCCCGACACTCCGCCCGCCGACGGCCCGGGCACCGACCACCCCACGGCCCCCAGGAGAGGAACCTCATGACGAGCGGCACCGGCGACCCCATCCGGGTCCTCATCGTCGACGACCAGGCGATGGTCCGGCAGGGCTTCACCGTGCTGCTCGGCACCCAGCCCGACATAGAGGTCGTCGGCGAGGCGAAGGACGGTGAGGGCGGTGTCGCGAAGGCCGCCGAGACCGCCCCGGACGTCGTGCTGATGGACATCCGCATGCCCGGGATCGGCGGCATCGAGGCCACCGAGCGCATCACGTCCGCGCACCCGGACATCAGGGTGCTGGTGCTCACCACCTTCGACCTCGACGAGTACGTGTACGACGCGCTGCGCGCCGGAGCCTCCGGGTTCCTGCTGAAGGACGCCTCGTCCGACCAGCTCGCCGAGGCGGTCCGGGTGATCGCGGCCGGGGACGCGCTGCTCGCCCCGGGCATCACCCGCAAGCTGATCGCCGAGTTCTCCCGGCTGGACGACCGGCCCCGCACCCCGCTCAAGGAACGGATCGGTGACCTGACGGAGCGGGAGACGGAGGTGCTCGCCCTGATCGCGCAGGGCCTGTCGAACGCGGAGATCGCCCGGCACCTCTTCGTCGCCGAGCAGACGGTGAAGACGCACGTGGGCCGGATCCTGGTGAAGCTCGGTCTGCGGGACCGGACGCAGGCGGCGGTGTTCGCCTACGAGTCGGGGCTGGTGCGTCCGTCGGGGTACTGAGGGGCGGCCGGTGTGCCCCCGTAGTACCTGAGGGGGACTCCGTGGAACCCCTCTCACTGGGGACGACCGGGACCCGGGCCCCGCTTACCGTTCTGTACGTGACCGAGACGACTCACATGCAGACCACGCCGCCAGGGGGCGGGAGCAAGCCGCGCAGCCCGGAGTACCGGGTGGCGGTGGACTCCCTGCGCGGGCTGCGGCAGGACCTCCTCCATGACGCCTTCGCCTACCGGCCGCTGCCGGGCCGCCGCACGGACGGGCGGATCGTCCGCCGGCTGCCGGGCCGCCTGCGGGAGTACGCGACCTGGCTCCCGCACGCCCTGATCACCGCGGCGGCCCTGATCGCCCTGGCCTTCTCCACGGTCGACGCCAGCGGCCCGGGCCTGCTGCTCGGTCTGCTGTGTGCGATTCCCGTGCTGCTGACCATGGTGCGGCCGGTCGGCGCGTTCTGGGCGTCCATGGTCTCCACCCCGATCGCCTCCGTGCTGGGAGGCCGCTGGGGCGAATGGCCCTGGACGCCCGGCAGCTTCGTCTGCCATCTGACCGTGCTGACGGTCGTGGCGATACGCACCAGGCCGCGCACGGCGGCGTGGATGTGGGCGCTGACGGCGCTGTACGCCGCCCTCGCGGACACCGGCATCGGCCCCACCTACTACGAGTACGGCAGCAACTCCGGCGCCATGCTGGTCGTATCGGCCCTGGCCCTGCTCTGCGTCACCGTGTGGCACATCCGCCGCCACGCGGAGCAGGAGGTCACCGCCCAGCAGACGGTCACCGCGCACGAGCGTTCCCGCCGCACCCTGCTGGAGGAGCGCACGACGATCGCCCGCGAGCTGCACGACGTCGTCGCCCACCACATGTCGGTGGTCGCCATCCAGGCGGAGGCCGCGCCCTACCGGGTGGAGAACCCGCCGCCGGAGCTGGAGAAGGCGTTCGCCACGATCCGGGAGAACGCGGTGGCGGCCCTGACGGAACTGCGCCGCGTCCTGGGCGTCGTCCGCGCCGAGGACTACGAGGCCCCGGACGCCCCGCAGCCGACCCTCGCCGACCTGGAGGTCCTGCTGGCCAATGTGCGGGAGGCCGGGCTGAGCGTCGACAAGGTGGTGACCGGCGCGGTGCGCGAGCTGCCGCAGGGCGTGGAGCTGTCGGCGTACCGCATCGTGCAGGAGGCGCTGAGCAACACCCTGCGGCACGCGCCGGGCGCGACCGCCCGGGTCGAGATCGGGTACGTTCTCGGCGGCCTGGGCCTGCGCATCGTCAACGGCCCGCCGCCGAACCCGAGCCTGATCAAGCCCTCGCCCGGCGCGGGCCACGGCATCACGGGCATGCGGGAGCGCGTGTCGATGCTGAGCGGCGAGATGACGGCGGGCGCCACGGACGACGGAGGCTACGAGGTGGCGGTGTTCCTGCCGGTCGCCCTGCCGGACGAGGGTGACGCATGACCATCCGCGTGCTGATCGCCGACGACCAGATGATGGTGCGCGAGGGTTTCTCGGTCCTGCTGAACGCGATGCCCGACATCGAGGTGGTCGGCGAGGCGGTGAACGGCCGGGAGGCCGTCGCCAGGGTCCGCGAACTCGCCCCGGACGTCGTGCTGATGGACATCCGCATGCCCGAGCTGAACGGCATCGAGGCGACCCGCGAGATCGTCGCCGCCGACGGTGCGGCGAAGGTGCTGGTGCTCACCACCTTCGACCTGGACGAGTACGTGTACCAGGCGCTGCGCGCGGGAGCCTCCGGCTTCCTCCTCAAGGACGCCTCGGCCCGCCAGCTCGCCGACGGGGTACGGGTGGTGGCGTCCGGGGAGGCGCTGCTGGCCCCGTCGGTGACCAGGCGCCTGATCACCGAGTTCTCCAAGCTGTCCGAGACCCCGCGTCTCATGCCCTCCGCACAGGCGGCGTACGGGGATCTCACCGAGCGGGAGACGGAGGTGCTGGTCCTGATCGCGCAGGGCCTGTCGAACGCGGAGATCGCGGAGCGGCTGGTGGTCGCCGAGTCGACGATCAAGACGCACGTCAGCCGGATCCTGGTGAAGCTGGGGCTGAGGGACCGCACGCAGGCGGCGGTGTTCGCGTACGAGGCGCGGCTGGTGACGCCGGGCTAGCCGGGACGCCGCCCGCAGGGAACACCCCTGGTCAGTGAAGGGGATGTGGGGCTAGCGTCCCGGCATGGCTGCCTTCGACCCGTGGGACCCGGCGTTCCTCGCCGACCCGTATCCCGCCTATGCCGAGCTGCGTGCCCAGGGCCGCGTGCACTATTTCGAGCCGACGGACCAGTGGCTCGTCCCGCACCACGCGGACGTCTCGGCGCTGCTGCGCGACCGGCGCCTGGGCCGGACGTACCAGCACCGGTTCACCCACGAGGAGTTCGGCCGCACCGCGCCCCCGCCGGAGCACGAGCCGTTCCACACGCTCAACGACCACGGCATGCTCGACCTGGAGCCGCCGGACCACACCCGGATCCGGCGCCTGGTGTCGAAGGCGTTCACCCCGCGCACGGTGGAGCGGCTGAAGCCGTATGTGCGCGGGCTGGCCGACGAGCTGGCGTCGGCGCTGGTCGCGGCCGGCGGGGGCGACCTGCTGAAGGACGTGGCCGAACCCCTCCCCGTCGCCGTCATCGCCGAGATGCTCGGCATCCCGGAGTCCGACCGCGCCCCGCTGCGCCCCTGGTCGGCGGAGATCTGCGGGATGTACGAACTGAACCCGTCCGAGGAGACGGCGGCGAAGGCGGTCAGGGCGTCGGTGGAGTTCTCCGACTACCTGCGGGAGCTGATCGCGGCCCGCCGCGAGGAACCGGGCGATGACCTCATCTCCGGTCTCATCGCGGCCCACGACGAGGGCGACCGCCTCACCGAGCAGGAGATGATCTCGACGGCGGTCCTCCTGCTGAACGCCGGCCACGAGGCCACGGTGAACGCCACGGTCAACGGCTGGTACGCCCTGTTCCGCGACGAGGCGCAGCTGTCGGCCCTGCGCGCCGACCACTCCCTGGTCCCCGCGGCGGTCGAGGAGCTGATGCGCTACGACACCCCGCTTCAGCTTTTCGAACGCTGGGTCCTGGACGAGATCGAGATCGCCGGTACGACGATCCCGCGCGGCGCGGAAGTCGCCCTGCTCTTCGGCTCCGCCAACCACGACCCGACCGTGTTCAAGAACCCGGACCGCCTCGACCTGACCCGCCCCGACAACCCCCACATCTCCTTCAGCGCGGGCATCCACTACTGCATCGGCGCGCCGTTGGCCCGGATCGAGCTGGCGGCCTCCATGACGGCCCTCCTGGAGAAGGCCCCCGCACTCCGCCTCGCCCAGGAGCCCCAGCGGAAGCCGAACTTCGTGATCCGGGGTCTTGAGGGGCTCAGCGTCGCGGTCTGAGACGCCGGAGCAGGGCCCAGGACGCCAGGGCGGCGGCGACCCCGCCGAGGATCGCCAGCGGCAGTTCGGCGTAGAGCACGGACCAGTCCGGGGCCGCCTCGAACCGCCAGAGCCGCTTCCGGACGTCGACGGCCCACACCGCGAGTCCCGCGCCCGCACCGATGACCGCGGTCAGACATCCCGCCGCGGCCTGCGTACGTTGCCCCATGCCCGGCATGGACGTACGCGGGCCGCTTCGCGGTTCCCGGCTCCTCTGCTCAGGTCGTCATGTCCCGGCGCCGCAGCCCCGCCAGTCCGGTGGCCACCAGCACCACCGCCAGCCCCAGCAGGACCAGCACCGGCCCCCACTCCATCTGCCCGCCCGGCAGCTTCGGCAGATGCCCGAACGGCGAGACGTCCAGCACCGCCCGGGGTGCGTCCAGGGCCGGTCCGACCCAGCCGATCAGCAGGACCGCCCCCGCGACACCCCATGTCGCCACGGCCGCCCGGGGCACCACCCCGTGCAGCAGGACCGCCACTCCGCCGATCACCCACACCGCCGGCAGCTGCACCAGGCACGCCCCCAGGATCGGGCCGATCTCCTTGCGGTAGCCGACGGCGAAGCCGAGGCCGGCCAGGAGCATGATGAGCGCCGCACCGCCGAAGGCGATCACCAGGTGCCCGGCGGCCCAGCGGAGGCGGCCGACCGCGTTCGCGAGGAGCGGTTCCGCCCGGCTAGACGTCTCCTCGCCGTGCAGCCGCAGCACGGAGGCGACGATGTAGAGCGCCGCGACCAGGCCGAGCATCCCCACCATCGACGCCAGGAAGGCGTCCGTCAGCCCGGACTGCCCGCCCATCCGCTCGAAGATCCGCCGGGCGCCCTCGTTGTCGCCGACCAGGTCGGCCGCGCCCTCGGTCATGCCGCCGTAGACGACCCCGGCGAGGAAGAAGCCGATGCTCCAGCCCAGCACGCTGCCCCGCTGCAACCGCCAGGCCAGGGCGCCGGCGGTGCCCAGACGGCCGGTCGCCGGGCCGGGGCGGGTGGGCAGGAAGCTCATGCCGATGTCCCGGCGCCCGGCCAGCCCGTAGGCCACCGCGCCCTGGAGGCCGACCGCCCCGGCGAGCAGCGCCAGCACCCACCAGCGTTCGTCCGCAAAGGGCCGCAGGTACTCCAGCCACCCGAGCGGCGACAGCCACGTCAGCACCGACGAGCCTTCCCCGGTGCCGAAAGTCTGGGAGGTGCCCCCAGCCGTGCCCGAGTCGCCCGCCGCGCGGAGCACGAACGCGGCGCCCAGCACCGCCGACGTCAGCCCCCGGGCCAGCCGTGCGCTCTCCGTGAGCTGGGCGACGATCGCCGCCATCGTGGCGAAGACCATCCCCACCCCGGCGATCCCGAGTCCCAGGGCCAGGGCGCCGGTCGTGCCCTGGCCGGACAGGCCCGCCGTCACGAGCAGCGCCAGGGCCGCGTTCGCGACCGCCGCCGCCAGCAGGGCCGCCGTGAGGGAGGCCCGGCGGCCCACCATCCCGGACGCCACCAGCTCCTGACGGCCGCTCTCCTCCTCGTCCCGGGTGTGCCGTACGACGACCAGCAGGCTCGTCACGGCGGCCAGGGCGCCCACGTAGACGCCGACCCGCCAGGCCGTCAGGGCGCCCAGCGAGTCGCCGAAGACGGGGCCGATCATCGCGCGCAGCGAGGAGTTGGTCTCCATCTGGCGGATCAGGTCGGCGCGTTCGGCCGCAGTGCCGTACAGGCCCTCCAGCGTGCCGGGCATGGACAGGACCATCAGGGCGTTGACCCCGACCCACACCGGGATCATCAGCCGGTCGCGGCGCAGCGCGAACCGCAGCAGCGTGCCCGTACCGGCCAGTTGGCGGGAGCTCGCGGGCCGCACGGCGAAGGCGGTGGTCGTCATCGGGCGGCCGCCTCGTCCTGGTAGTGCCGCAGGAACAGCTCCTCCAGCGTGGGCGGCGTCGACGTCAGCGACCGCACACCCGACTCGCTCAGGGAGCGCAGGACGCCGTCCAGCCGGTCGGTGTCGACCTGGAGGCGGACGCGGCGGCCCCGCACGTCGAGGTCGTGCACACCGGGCAGCGCCGACAGGCCGTTGAGCGGGCCCGCGAGTTCGGCGACGACGCTGGTGCGGGTCAGGTGCCGCAGGTCGGCGAGCGACCCGCTCTCGACCGTACGGCCCTTGCGGATGATGCTCACCCGGTCGCACAGCTCCTCGACCTCGCTGAGGATGTGGGAGGAGAGCAGGATCGTGCGGCCCCGGTCGCGCTCCTCGGCGACGCACCGCTGGAAGACCTCCTCCATCAGCGGGTCCAGGCCCGAGGTCGGCTCGTCCAGGATCAGCAGGTCGACGTCGGAGGCGAACGCGGCGACCAGGGCGACCTTCTGACGGTTGCCCTTGGAGTACGTGCGGCCCTTCTTTGTGGGGTCGAGTTCGAACCGCTCGATCAGTTCCGCCCGCCGCCCCGCGTCCAGCCCTCCGCGCAGCCGGCCGTACAGGTCGATGACCTCGCCGCCGGAGAGGTTGCGCCACAGCGTCACGTCCCCGGGGACGTAGGCGATACGGCGGTGCACCTCGACCGCGTCCGCCCAGGGGTCCCGGCCGAGCACCTGCGCGGCGCCCGAGTCGGCGCGCAGCAGCCCGAGCAGGACCCGGATGGCGGTGGACTTCCCGGCGCCGTTCGGGCCGAGGAAGCCGTGGACCTCGCCGGAGGCGACCTCCAGGTCGAGCCCGTCGAGTGCGTGCGTCCGCCCGAAGGACTTGTGCAGCCCGGAGACGGTGATGGCCTTCGTCATGCTTCAGAACGTACGCTTCATTCAGAAATTTGTGAAGTTAAGGAAGCCTATGAATCCCGGATAGGATGAACCGCATGACGGAATCAGCCAGGAGCGCGCGGGACGCGGAGGCCGTGTCGAGGTTCGTCGAGTCCTTCGCGGCACAGCTCGTCGAGGCCGGGATGCCCCGGATGCCCGCCCGGGTGTTCGCCGCGCTGCTCTCCTCCGACGAGGGGTCGATGACCTCCGCCGACCTGGGGGACCAGTTGCGCATCAGCCCCGCCGCGGTGTCCGGGGCGGTGCGCTACCTGGCCCAGACGCACATGGTCTCGCGCGAACGGGAGCCGGGCTCGCGCCGCGAGCGCTACCGGGTGCGCGGCGACCAGTGGTACGAGGCCCTGACCAACCGCGAGGCCGTCCTCAAGCGCTGGGAAGGGGCCCTGCGGGAGGGTGTCACCAGCCTGGGCGCCGACACCCCGGCCGGCCGCCGCATGGCCGAGACGCTCGCGTTCTTCGAGTTCGTCGAGAGGGAGGTCGTCGACATGATGGAGCGCTGGCGGCTGTACCGGGAGAAGACGTTCGGGCCGGAGTGACCGGCTGACTACACTGAGTGGCGAGTGGTCCGCATCAAAGGGGAGGGCGCATCATGACACTCATGGCAGAGCGACCGGTGATGAGCGGCACCAGGCCTCACAGCGGCTTCGAGGAACTCTTGCACCTCCTCGACGAGCTGAACGTGCCCGACGGCTACAAGGCCGAGATCGTCAGGGGGAGCATCGTCGTGTCGCCGTGGTCGAAGGGGTACTACCTCGAAGTCATGGAGTTGGTCTGTGACCAGTTGCGGCCGCATCTGCCCAACGGGCACAGGATCAGTTACGGGCCGTTTCTGTACGTCTTCCCCGGCTTTGAGTCCGCCTACGGCCCCGACGTTCACGCAGCCCACCGTCACGCTCACCGGACCACGAGCAACCAGCTCGACGGCGAAGCCCTGTCCTTCGTGGCCGAGCTGACCTCCCCCTCCACCCGGACCGATGACCTCACCGACAAGGCCGAGGTCTACGGCAGGGCCGGTGTCCCCGTCTACCTGGTCCTCGACATGCAGGAGCAGCAGGCCATCGTCTACGGGTCCCCGTCGGCGAAGGGATACGAGCTCCGGCTCTCCAAGCCCTTCGGTGAGAAGCTCGACATCCCGGAGCCGTTCGGCTGCACCCTCGACACCGCCGGATTCCAGACTCCCGAGAGCTGACTCACTCCGCCGCCGGCACCGTCAGCCCCCAGGCCCCTTCCCGCACCCTCCACGTCCGGGTCCGGACCGGGCCCGAGACCACCGTGTCCGCCCGGTAGCGGAAGTGGGCGCCCGAGACGGTCACCGTGCGGCCCTCCGCCAGCAGGGGAGAGGCCTCGGCGCCGACCGACACCGGCCTGACCTCCACCGACGCGATCCCTGCGGGGCCGGGTGCCACCGAGACCGCCTCCACCGGCTGGTCGAGGTCGACGAGGGTCTCGCCGTCGACCTCGACCCGCAGCCGGGACGGGCCGGGTTCCGGTGGTGAGTCGAGGCGGGGCGGGCGGCCCGCCGGGACCAGTGTGCGGACCAGCGACTGGCAGGTCCGCAGCCAGGGGCGGCCCGGGACCGGCTCGGCATCCGGTGCCTCCGGTCCCGTCGGCAACGGCGGTATCCGCAGCGCGCCCAGCACCACCCCGTCGCTGTCGTCGACCATCAGGTCCATCCGCCGCTCGACCCCGTCGAGCACCGCCCGGGCCGCCGCCACCGTCCCCGGCGGCACCCCCAGCGAGCGGGCGAGGGACAGCGCGCTCCCGACCGGCACCACCGACAGTGCGCATCCGGCCAGCTCCCGGTGCCGGTGCAGCAGCGCCACCGCGCGGATCAGGGCCCGGTCGTCACCCACCACCACCGGGCGCCGCGAGCCCCGCCGGGCCAGCGCCCGGGCGAACTCCTCCGGCCCTTCCGGCAGGCACAGCTTCACCGCCGCACCCGCTCCGAGCACGTCTTTCGCGATCCGTACGGACTCGCCGTCCGACCGACGGGCGACCGGGTCGACCACCACCAGCAGCTGCTCGGACGTCGTGGAAGTCGCCACCTCGGCCATGCCTCGCTTCCTCGGGTAGCATCTTTGTGCAAGAGCCCCTTGCGCTATTGCGCCAGGGGCTTCGTCTATTCCGGGGCATCCGGTCCGACGGTTGGCGGCCAACGGCGGTCGCGGTGCACGCGGCGGAGACCTCCGCGTTCGCCCTCGACCATGGACATGCCCCGCCCGGAAGGGGTGTACGCGCGTGCCCGCACTTGTGCTGCTCGGTGCTCAGTGGGGTGACGAAGGCAAGGGAAAGGCCACCGACCTGCTCGGTGGTTCGGTGGACTATGTAGTGCGCTACCAGGGCGGCAACAACGCCGGCCACACGGTGGTCGTGGGTGACCAGAAGTACGCCCTCCACCTCCTCCCTTCCGGAATCCTGTCCCCCGGCTGCACGCCGGTCATCGGTAACGGCGTCGTCGTCGACCCGTCGGTCCTGCTCTCCGAGCTGAGCGGTCTGAACGAGCGTGGTGTCGACACCTCCAAGCTCCTCCTCAGCGGAAACGCGCACATCATCACGCCGTACAACGTCACGGTCGACAAGGTGACCGAGCGCTTCCTCGGCAAGCGGAAGATCGGCACCACCGGGCGCGGTATCGGCCCGACCTACGCCGACAAGATCAACCGCGTCGGCATCCGTGTGCAGGACCTGTACGACGAGTCGATCCTCACGCAGAAGGTCGAGGCGGCCCTCGACGTCAAGAACCAGGTCCTCACCAAGCTCTACAACCGGCGCGCCATCGCCGTGGACCAGGTGGTCGAGGAACTGCTGGGCTACGCCGACAAGCTCGCGCCGTACGTCGCCGACACCGTGCTGGTGCTCAACCAGGCGCTGGAGGAGGAGAAGGTCGTCCTGTTCGAGGGCGGCCAGGGCACGCTCCTCGACATCGACCACGGCACGTACCCCTTCGTCACCTCCTCGAACCCGACCGCGGGCGGCGCCTGCACCGGTGCCGGGGTCGGCCCGACGAAGATCAGCCGGGTCATCGGCATCCTCAAGGCGTACACGACCCGGGTCGGCGCCGGTCCGTTCCCGACGGAGCTGTTCGACGAGGACGGCGAGGCGCTGCGCCGTATCGGCGGGGAGCGCGGTGTCACCACCGGCCGTGACCGCCGCTGCGGCTGGTTCGACGCGGTGATCGCCCGCTACGCGACCCGCGTGAACGGCCTCACCGACTTCTTCCTCACCAAGCTCGACGTCCTCACGGGCTGGGAGCAGATCCCGGTCTGCGTGGCGTACGAGATCGACGGCAAGCGCGTCGAGGAGCTCCCGTACTCCCAGACCGACTTCCACCACGCCAAGCCGGTCTACGAGATGCTGCCGGGCTGGAGCGAGGACATCAGCAAGGCCAAGTCCTTCTCCGACCTGCCGAAGAATGCCCAGGCGTACGTGAAGGCGCTGGAGGAGATGTCCGGCGCCCCGATCTCCGCGATCGGCGTGGGCCCGGGCCGGGACGAGACGATCGAGATCAACTCGTTCCTCTAGTCCCACCTCGCCCCACCTCCACCGGCGGCCGGCTCTCTTGCGAGAGCCGGCCGTCGCCGTGCTGCGCCCCCGGGGTGAGGCCCTGCGCCTACGCACCGCCGAGCATGTCGTCCTCGTCGAAACCGAGTTCGTCCTCGATGCCCAGTTCCTCCGCCGCGTGCCACCGCAGGGCGTCGGGCCATGAGCCCGGTTCGCTCTGCCTGCCCACTCCGGGCCACGGGCGCGGGCGGGACCTGCTCAGCTGAACACGATCATCGACCCCTGCGCCAGGCTCCGCGTCACCGCCGCGTGCAGCCCCAGCCACACGTGGCGTTCGCGGGCGAAGGGGCTGGGGTCGTACGGGGCGGGGACGGCGGGTTCCTCCAGTTCCGTGGGGGCGAGCGGTGGCTGGGGGGCCGCCGGCGGGTTGGCCGGGTCGATGCCGAGGGCGGGGGCCACCACCTCCAGTTCCCGCAGCAGGGCGTGCGAGGAACCGAGGGGGCCGCCGCCCGCGAGCAGGTCGTCGTCGGCGAGCGGGCTGGGGAAGTCGACGGGGACGTACGCGCCCGCGTGGTCGTAGTGCCAGACCAGGTGCGACTGCTGGGCCGTCGACTCGAACATCTCCAGCAACTGCTCGTAGTCGCCGCCGAGTTCGTCCACGGGTGTCACCGGCAGGCCGCACACCTGGAGCAGGTAGGCGCGGCGCAGGAAGTGCAGCGCGTCGTAGTCGAAGCCCGCGACCGGGGCGACGTCGCCCGACAGCCCCGGCATGTACTGGTACACCGGCACCGGCGGCAGCCCGGCCTCGGCGAGCACCTTGTTGTATTGCGCGAGTTCCTCGGCGAACGGGTTGTCCGGCGTGTGGCACAACACGTCCACGAGCGGTACCAGCCACAGGTCACAGGCCAAAGAAGGCTCCTCGCTCAGCTCGGTGGTCGGGTGGCGCGGTGAGCAGAAAGGGTATCGGTGCTGCACGGCAGTGGCTCCTGTCGTGCATGTCCCATACCCAGACGAACGGGCGCGACGCGGGTCATCCGGAGGCGAGTCGCTCGATCAGGGCGATCGAGTGGGCGTTGTAGCCGGCGATGATCGACCGGGCGGTGACCGTGTCGCGGGCCCCCAGGGCGTCGACCAGCGAGGTGTGGCCGGTCCACAGCTCGCCGCGCAGGTCGCTGAGCCGGCGCAGGTGCTGCACCGCGCACACCCAGGTCTGGACGCGCAGCCGGTGCAGGAAGTCGCCCAGGTAGGCGTTGCCGAAGAGGGCGGTGAGCTCGCGCCAGTAGCGCAGGTCGTAGCCGATGAGCACGGTGAGGTCCCCGGCCGCGGCCGCCCGCTGCGACTCCTCGCCGCGCCGCCGGACCCCGGCGAGGGTGGCGGTGACCCGGGGATCGTCGGGCTGGAGAGCGGCGCGCTGCCCGGAGGTGAGGGCGTGGAACATCCCCTCGATGACGAGGTCACGGGCCTCGATCATGCCGCGGAAGTCCTCGACCGAGTACTCGTGGACCCGGAAGCCGCGATGCTGGTCCGCGTCGAGGAGCCCCTGCGCGGAGAGGTCGACCAGCGCCTCCCGTACCGGCGTGGCGGACACCCCGTACTGCTCGGCGATCTCCTTGACCGTGAACTCCTGCCCCGGCTGGAGCCGCCCGGCCAGCACCTCGTCACGAAGGGCGTCGGCGATCTGCTGCCGCAGGGTGCTGCGCGTCACGGAGCCGTTGCCGGTGCTGGCGGGCATGGTCAGGGCGTCTCCCTCGTCGCGTTCGGGTGGCGTGCACGTATATGTCTACGAGCACGTCACCTTACGCGTTCGAACACGCCGCGAGGTTGTCCGTTACTGACGGGTTTACAGATGTTTACTGCGTGTATTCGTCCGCCACGGAGAGCGCGGCGTCGAGCACCCCGAGCCCCTCCTTGAGCTCCGCCTCGCCGATGTTGCACGGCGGCACCACGTGGGTCCGGTTCATGTTCACGAACGGCCACAGCCCGCCGTCCTTCGCGGCGGCGGCGAAGGCGGCCATCGGCGCGTTCGCCTCCCCGGCCGCGTTGTAGGGCACCAGCGGCTCCCGGGTCTCCCGGTCGCGGACCAGCTCCAGCGCCCAGAACATGCCGGTGCCGCGCACCTCGCCCACGCTCGGGTGCCGCTCGGCGAGCGCCCGCAGTTCCGGTTCGAGGACGGAGGCGCCCAGCCGGGCCGCGTTCTCGACGATGCCCTCCTCCGCCATGACGTTGATCGTCGCCACGGCCGCCGCGCAGGCCAGCGGGTGCCCGGAGTACGTCAGACCGCCCGGGTAGGGCCGCTTGCCGAAGGTCTCCGCGATGGCGCCGGAGATCGCGACACCGCCGAGCGGCACGTACCCGCTGTTCACGCCCTTGGCGAAGGTCAGCAGGTCGGGCGTGACGTCGAACAGGTCCGCCGCGAACCACTCACCGGTCCGTCCGAACCCGGCCATGACCTCGTCCAGGACGAAGACGATCCCGTACTTGTCGCACAGCTCGCGCACCCCCGCGAGGTAGCCGGGCGGCGGGACCATGATCCCGGCCGTCCCCGGGATGGTCTCCAGGATGATCGCCGCGACGGTCGAGGGTCCCTCGAAGGCGATCGTCGTCTCCAGGTGCTCCAGTGCCCGCGCGCACTCCTGCTCCTCGGTCTCGGCGTAGAAGCGGGTGCGGTAGAGGTAGGGCGCCCAGAAGTGCACGACCCCGGCCGTGCCGCTGTCGGAGGCCCAGCGGCGCGGGTCGCCGGTGATGTTCACGGCCTGCTGCGTGCCGCCGTGGTACGAGCGGTACGCCGAGAGCACCTTCGGGCGGCCGGTGTGCAGGCGCGCCATACGGATGGCGTGCTCGACGGCGTCGGCGCCGCCGTTGGTGAAGAAGATCTTGTCCAGGTCGCCCGGGGTGCGCTCGGCGATCAGCCGGGCCGCCTCGGACCGTGCCTCGATGGCGAACGCGGGCGCGAAGGTCGTCATCGTCGCGGCCTGCTCCTGGATCGCGGCGACGACCTTCGGGTGCTGGTAGCCGATGTTCGTGTAGACGAGACCGCTGGAGAAGTCGAGGTAGCGCCGGCCGTCGTAGTCCCAGAAGTACGACCCCTCCGCCCCGGCGACGGCGAGCGGGTCGATGAGCTCCTGCGCGGACCAGGAGTGGAACACGTGGTCACGGTCGGCGGCCTTGACGGCGGCGCCGGCTTCGGGGTTCGGCTGAGGGGTCATGCGGGCGAGCGTAGGCATGCGGGGAGCGGGCGGGAAATCGGCGTCGTGTGTGAGGTCTGGGCGTTTCCGCGACAGGTTGTCGACGGGAAGGTGGCGCCCGGAGGACCTATTGACAACATGCTGTCCAATCGACAGCATGTTGTCATACACGGGATCCTCAGGAGGCGCCATGAGCAGCAAGCCCGTCCATCTCGCCGTCTACGACACCCTCGCCGACTGGGAGACCGGCCACGCCACGGCCCAGCTCGCCCGCTCCGGCCACCCGATCCGGACCGTCGGCCCCTCCACGGACCCGGTCACCAGCATCGGCGGGCTGCGCATCCAGCCCGACCTCGCCCTGGACGACGTCCGGCCCGAGGACAGCGCGCTGCTGATCCTCCCGGGGGCGGACCTCTGGGACACCGGCGAGACCCTGGCCCCCTTCGCCCGCGAGGCCCGGCGGTTCCTCGACGCGGGCGTGCCGGTCGCCGCGATCTGCGGAGCCACCGCCGGACTGGCCCGCGAGGGACTGCTCGACGACCGGGCCCACACCAGCGCCGTCTCCTTCTACCTGGCCGCGACCGGCTACGCGGGCGGCGAGCGGTACGTCGAGGCCGACGCCGTCACCGACGGCGGCCTGGTCACGGCCGGTCCGACCGAACCCGTCGCCTTCGCCCGGGAGATCTTCCGGCTGCTCGGGCTGTACGAGGAGGACGTGCTCGACGCCTGGTACCGGCTGTTCCACGACTCCGACCCGGCGGCGTACCCGGTACTGGAGAAGGCCGGGGCGCTGTGAGCCGGGAGCGGCAGGACCTGTTCAGCCGCAGCGCCCTCGGGGCGTTCCGGCTGAACGGCCAGTTCCTCGCCGTGGCGGAGGAACTGGCCCGGCCCGCCGGGCTCACCGCCGCCTGGTGGCAGGTGCTCGGCGCGGTCCTCGGCGAACCGCTGCCCGTCTCCGGCATCGCCCGCGCGATGGGCATCACACGGCAGAGCGTGCAGCGCATCGCCGACCTGCTGGTGCGGCGCGGGCTCGCCGAGTACCGGCCGAACCCCGCGCACCGCCGCGCCAAGCTCCTCGCGCCGACCGAGGAGGGGCGTGCGGCGATCGCCCGTATCGGCCCGGGACACGCGGCCTTCGCCGACCGGCTGGCGGAGGAGTTCGGGGAGGCGGAGCTGGCGGAGGCGGTGCGGACGCTGGAGCGGCTGTCGGCGGTGCTGGACCAGGTGGGGCTGCCCGGAGACGGGCCCCCGCCCGTTACGGAACCGTAGACGTCGCCCAGGTCACCCCGCCCCGGCCCCGCACTATTCTCGATCTGTTGCTCACGTGTGGGGGGAAGGCGGCTGAGCGATGGAGAAACTGGGGGCCGGGGATCCACTGAGGATCGGTGCGTACCGGCTGATGGCGCGGCTCGGTGCGGGGGGCATGGGGCAGGTCTATCTGGCCCGTTCCGAGCGGGGCCGTACGGTCGCGGTGAAACTCGTCCGTGAGGAACTGGCCGCGCAGGAGGAGTTCCGGGAGCGGTTCCGGCAGGAGGTCCAGGCCGCGCGGCGGGTCGGCGGGTACTGGACGGCGCCGGTGCTGGACACGGACACCGAGGCGGCCGTGCCCTGGGTCGCCACCGGGTACGTCGCCGGACCGAGCCTCCAGCAGGTCGTCGGGCACGACCACGGAGCCCTGCCCGAGCGGACCGTCCGCATCCTCGCGGCCGGGCTCGCGCACGCGCTCAAGGACATCCACGCCGCCGGCATCGTCCACCGCGACCTCAAGCCGTCCAACGTGCTGGTCACCATCGACGGCCCGCGCGTCATCGACTTCGGCATCGCGCGGGCCCTGGAGACCGTGACGGACGGCGGGCTCACCCGCACCGGGGCGCTCGTCGGATCGCCCGGTTTCATGGCGCCCGAGCAGGTGCGGGGCGACCGCATCACACCGGCGTGCGACGTCTTCTGCCTCGGCTCGGTCCTCGCCTACGCCGCCACCGGCGCCCTGCCCTTCGGCACCGCGGGCAGCGGTGTGCACGCGCTGATGTTCCGTATCGCCCAGGAGGAACCGGACCTGGAGGGCGTCCCCGAGGGCATCGCCGACCTGGTGCGCGACTGTCTGCGCAAGGATCCCGCCGCTCGCCCGTCCCTCGACCGCGTCCTGGAACGCACGGGCGCGGACGACACCGTCTCCGACGGCCGCGCCCTCGACCCCTGGCTGCCCAGTGCCCTCGTCGCCCAACTCGGGCGGCACGCGGTGCGGTTGCTGGACACGGAGGGTCCGCAGGGGGGCGGCTCCGCCGGGGGAGCGGATTCTCCTGAGCCTCCTGGTGACCGGCACGGGGCAGGCCCCGACGAGAACCCCGGCCCCGACGCGACACCCGAACACGCCCCCGCCGCCGACGAGTCGTCACCGCACACCGCGCCGCCGGAACCGCCTCCGCCGGGCCGCCCGGGGGAGGGCCCGCCGCTGAACCATCTGCCCACCATGGTCGTGGGCCAGGGCACCCCCGCCCCGGCGCCGTCCCCCGCCCCGAGCACCCCGCCCCACCCGCAGACGCCCCCGCACCCGCACCCGGCGTACGGCTACCCCCAGCAACACCCGCACCAGCAGCCGCAACAGCACCCCCAGCCCGGCATCCCGGGGGCAGCCCCGGCGTACCACCCCGGCTACGGCGGCCTCGGCTCCACCCCGCCCTACGGCCCGCCCCCGTACGGCACGGCCCCGCCGTACGGCCCGCCCCAGGAGCCGCCGAGGAGCGGCCGGTCCACCGCGCTGCTCGTCGTGATCGCCCTGGTCGTCGCGCTGGCCGCGGGCGGATCGGTGTACGCGCTGATGCGGGGCGGCACCGGCGACAAGGCCGCCGACGACCCCACTCCCTCGCGCAGTGCCGGCACGCCCCAGGCCGCCGGCCCGTCCCCGGCGTCCTCGCAGCCGGGCGACCCGTCCTCACCGGTGAACGGCACGATCCCGACCGGATACCTGGGCACCTGGACCACCACCATCGACAACCCCGACGGGCAGCACACCCGCAGCCTCACCATCCAGCAGGGCGAGCCCGGCGACACGGTCCTGTCCCTCGTGGCGGACGGCCCCACGAACGGGGGCGGCACCTACCACTGCGTCTTCGAGGGCGAACTGACCGACACCCCCGACGCCGACGGCCCGCTGCGGATCGGCCCGTCCACCGTGACCGTCGGACAACCCCGCACCGCCTGCACCCCGGGCGCGGCGACCGAGGTCACCCTCCAGCCGGACGGCACGCTCCAGCGAGTGAACACCAGCAGCGGCGAGAAGCTGACGTACACCAAGCAGTGACCAACTCGCCCTTCCTGGAGAGCTGTTGAACGTCCGGTGGGGTCGAGCGTCTCGGCCCCACCGGACGTCGGAGGCGGATCACCGCCACGTCACCTGGGCTCCGGCGGCCGCTGCCGGGGCATGTTCGGCCTGGCGCTCCCGGGCGGCGCGGAGAACCGCCCGTTCACACCCCCCACCTCGGCCCCTCGCCCGCTCCCGGAGAACACCACCGCCTGCGTCCCCGCCGGGGCGGCCCTGCTGCGGAACTCCCCGGCCCACTCCGCCGTCTCCCCCCGCACCAGCTCGCTCAGGTCCTCGGAGAACCTCCGCAACACCCCGAGACACCGCTCGGCAGCCTCACCGGCCGTCCCCTCCGTCGGGCCCAGGACCTCCCGCACACTCTCCGCCGCCCAGTCGAACTGGAGCGCCTGCAACCGCCGCTGCACGGCCTGCGCGGTGGCCACGTCCCGCATCCAGCCCGACGTCACCCCGAAGTACCGGTCGGCGGCGACGCACGCCACCCCCAGCAGCAGCGCCAGACACCCCCAGGGCGCGATACCGCCCGCGGCGCCGGTCAGGTCCAGCAAGGGCAGCGCGACCCCGATCACCGCTCCGGCCGCCGCCCCGCAGCGCAGCGCCCGCGCACCCCGCCGCTTCCACACCCGGTCCTCGAGGTACCAGGCCGCCGTCCGCAGCGCCCCGAGCTCCACCCAGCGGTACAGCTCGTCCAGCCGTGCCGCCGGCTCGCCCCAGTCCCCGAGCGGAAAGGGCCGCCCGGTCAGATCGCCCGGCCGCAGCCGGGCCGCCCCCTCGCCCCGTCCGTCCTGCGGCGGCCCCTCGGGCTGCATCTCCGGCTGACCCACCCGGCACTCCCTACTGACCACGCTGCGTGACAAACGACACACATGACGCATAAGTCGCATAAGACGCACGCGTCGCTCCTGACCCACACGACACGGAATGCCTGCCTCCTGACGCGCCGGACCCTTCCTACCCCTCAGCCGGTGGCGAAGATGTAGCTTTCGCCGCTTTTCCGCCCGGAAGTATTCCTTGATCGGTTATCGGGCGCGAGCGGAACTCACTCGAAAGAGTGCTGGGGCGACGGCAGGCTCGACCACGTAGGCTCGTGCCGAACGGGAAAACCCGTACCGAGCAAGGAGCTGATCGTGATCCCCGGTGGTGGCCAGCCCAACATGCAGCAGCTGCTCCAGCAGGCCCAGAAGATGCAACAGGACCTGGCTCAGGCGCAGGAGGAACTGGCGCAGACGGAGGTCGACGGAAAGGCGGGCGGTGGCCTCGTGACCGCGACCGTCACCGGCGCCGGTGAACTGCGCGCCCTGAAGATCGACCCGAAGGCGGTGGACCCCGAGGACACCGAGACCCTCGCCGATCTGGTCGTGGCGGCCGTCCAGGCGGCCAACGAGAACGCGCAGGCGCTCCAGCAGCAGAAACTGGGCCCCCTCGCGCAGGGTCTGGGCGGCGGCGGCATCCCCGGCCTGCCGTTCTGAAACGCCTACCGCCTTCCTCCGACGGGCGGCTGACAACTACGGTACGTACGGGACGGTGCGTACCGACCTCGAGGACCCAGGAAGGGCAGTCCGTTGTACGAAGGCGTGGTCCAGGACCTGATCGACGAGCTGGGGCGGCTGCCCGGCGTCGGTCCGAAGAGCGCCCAGCGGATCGCCTTCCACATCCTGCAAGCGGAGCCGACGGACGTACGACGGCTCGCCCAGGCCCTCATGGAGGTCAAGGCGAAGGTCCGCTTCTGCGCGACGTGCGGCAACGTCGCGCAGGAGGAGCTGTGCAACATCTGCCGCGACACCCGGCGCGACCCCGCGGTCATCTGCGTGGTGGAGGAGCCGAAGGACGTCGTGGCGATCGAGCGCACACGTGAGTTCAGGGGCAGATACCACGTACTCGGCGGCGCGATCAGCCCGATCGACGGCGTGGGGCCGGACGACCTGCGGATCAGGGAACTCCTGGCCCGCCTGGCCGACGGCACGGTCACGGAGCTGATCCTCGCCACCGACCCGAATCTCGAAGGCGAGGCGACAGCCACGTACCTCGCCCGCATGATCAAGCCCATGGGCCTGAAGGTCACCCGCCTGGCCAGCGGCCTCCCGGTGGGTGGTGACCTGGAATACGCGGACGAGGTGACTCTCGGCCGCGCCTTCGAGGGGAGACGACTCCTAGATGTCTGACGCCACGCTGCACGCGACCGACCAGAACCCGGACGACTTCGCGGTCCAGATCGCGGACCAGATCGAGAGTTTCCTGGTCGCCGTCACGGAGGTCGCGAAGGGCGACGAGCCGGAATCGGCGGTTCCCTTCCTCCTCCTGGAGGTCTCCCAACTCCTCCTGGCGGGCGGCCGGCTCGGCGCGCACGAGGACATCGTGCCGGACGAGCGCTACGAGCCCGACTCGGGCCCGGAGCCGGACGTGGACGAGCTCCGGGAGAACCTGGTCCGCCTCCTCGACCCGATCGACGTCTACTCGGAGGTCTTCGACCCCTACGAGCCCCGCAAGGCCCCGGTCCCGGCCCGCATTTCCGACGACCTGGCGGACGTCATCACCGACCTCCGCCACGGCATGTCCCACTACCGCGCGGGCCGCACCACGGAGGCCCTGTGGTGGTGGCAGTTCTCCTACTTCTCCAACTGGGGCTCCACCGCCTCGGCGACCCTCCGGGCCCTCCAGTCGGTCCTCGCCCACGTCCGCCTCGACCAGCCCCTGGCCGAACTGGACGGCCTGGACACGGACCAGGGCATGGGCGACGACACCCTGGAGTTCGAGGCGGGCCGGGTCATGGCGGAGGAGATCGCCCACCCCTTGGGCATCCGCCCCGCCAAGTAGCCGCCGGCGACTGGAGTGTTGGGGGCCGCTCAGAGCCGCACGGCCGCGCCGGTCACGCCGATGCCCGACTCCGGCTCCGCCGGTACCGTCACCGTGATCGTGCTCGCGCGTCCCATGTCCACGCCCTGATGGATCGTGAGGGTGGTGGGAGGGGAGACGAGTCCGAGCTCGCGCAGGTAGCCGCCGAACGCGGCCGCCGCCGCCCCCGTCGCCGGATCCTCGACCACGCCGCCGGGCGGGAAGGGGTTGCGGGCGTGGAAGACGGTGGGGGACTCCCGCCGGACCAGGTCGATCGTGGTCCAGCCCCTGCGGGCCATGAGCGGGCCCAGTTCCGCCATGTCGTAGTCCAGGTCGGCCAGCCGCTCCCGGCTCGCGGCGGCGATGACCGGGTGCCAGGCCCCGGCGAAGGCCACCCGGGGCGGCAGCGCCGGGTCCAGGTCGTCGGCGGACCAGCCCAGGATCGTGAGCAGCCGCGCGAGGTCGGCCTCCTCGAGCGGGACCGTACGCGGGGCGACGCTCACCAGGGTCGCCACGAGGGTGCCGTCCGCCGCGCGGTCCGTGGTGACGGTGACCGGGCCGGCCTGGGTGTGCAGCAGCAGGCTCCCGGTGCCGTGCCGCTCCGCGTGGGCGACGGCCGTGGCGATCGTCGCGTGGCCGCAGAAGGAGACCTCGGCGAGGGGGCTGAAGTACCGCACGTCCAGGGAGCCGTCACCGGACTCCGTCACGAACGCCGTCTCCGAGTAGCCGACTTCGGCGGCCGCCGCCAGCATCGCCGCGTCGTCGGCTCCGGTGGCGTCGAGCACCACCCCCGCCGGGTTGCCGCCCTTGGGGTCCGTGCTGAACGCCACGTAGCGCGATATCTCCATGGCGCCGACCGTAGCGCGCACGGATTCCCCGCGTCCTGGGTTCGGCTTCCCCGCGTCCTGGGCTCGGCGGGGGGCATCGTCTTCCACCAGGAGTACGCGCACGGCCGCAGCTCAGTACTTGAAAGTTGAGTCACCGGGTTCGATCGTGTGCGATTGTGACGCCGGGCACTTTCTCGCGTGGCCTGTGCCCAGATGGGCATGAGCAGCTCTGGACGGGTGGCCCGGAAGTCTCACCATGCGATATCGCGGAGGGGTTTATCGGGCGCTCGCTAGACTGAGCCGACCGCAGTACGAAGGCGTATGAGCGGATAGATACGGATTGAGCGAGGAGCGCACGTGGGCCTTGTCGTGCAGAAGTACGGAGGCTCCTCCGTAGCCGATGCCGAGGGCATCAAGCGTGTCGCCAAGCGGATCGTGGAAGCGAAGCAGAACGGCAATCAGGTGGTTGCCGTGGTTTCCGCGATGGGCGACACGACGGACGAGCTGATCGATCTCGCAGAGCAGGTTTCCCCGATGCCTGCCGGGCGCGAGCTCGACATGCTGCTGACCGCCGGAGAGCGGATCTCCATGGCGTTGCTGGCCATGGCGATCAAAAAGCTGGGCCACGAGGCCCAGTCGTTCACCGGCAGCCAGGCAGGTGTCATCACCGACTCGGTCCACAACAAGGCCCGGATCATCGACGTCACGCCGGGCCGGATCAAGACCTCGGTGGACGAGGGCAACATCGCGATCGTCGCCGGTTTCCAGGGCGTCAGCCAGGACACCAAGGACATCACCACGCTCGGCCGCGGCGGCTCCGACACCACCGCGGTGGCCCTGGCCGCCGCCCTCGACGCCGACGTCTGCGAGATCTACACCGACGTCGACGGCGTGTTCACCGCCGACCCGCGCGTGGTGACCAAGGCCCGGAAGATCGACTGGATCTCCTTCGAGGACATGCTCGAACTGGCGGCATCCGGGTCGAAGGTGCTGCTCCACCGCTGTGTGGAGTACGCCCGCCGGTACAACATCCCGATCCACGTCCGGTCCAGCTTCAGCGGACTCCAGGGCACCTGGGTCAGCAGCGAGCCGATCGTCAAGAAGACGCAAGCGCAAGGGGAAAAGCAGGTGGAGCAGGCTCTCATCTCCGGTGTCGCGCACGACACCTCCGAGGCCAAGGTCACGGTCGTCGGCGTGCCGGACAAGCCGGGCGAGGCGGCCTCGATCTTCCGCACGATCGCCGACGCCGAGATCAACATCGACATGGTCGTGCAGAACGTGTCCGCGGCCTCCACGGGCCTGACGGACATCTCCTTCACGCTCCCGAAGACCGAGGGCCGCAAGGCCATCGACGCGCTGGAGAAGAACCGGGCCGGCATCGGCTTCGAGTCCCTGCGCTACGACGACCAGATCGGCAAGATCTCCCTGGTCGGCGCGGGTATGAAGACCAACCCGGGTGTGACGGCCGACTTCTTCACCGCCCTGTCCGACGCGGGTGTGAACATCGAGCTGATCTCGACCTCCGAGATCCGGATCTCGGTCGTCACGCGCGCCGACGACGTGCCCGAGGCCGTCCGCGCGGTGCACTCCGCGTTCGGGCTCGACTCCGACAGCGACGAGGCCGTCGTCTACGGAGGCACCGGCCGCTGATGGCCGACCTCCGACAGGACGCCCGGGCCGGACGGTCCGGGCGTCCGACGCTTGCCGTGGTGGGGGCGACCGGCGCCGTCGGCACGGTCATGCTCCGGATCCTGTCCCAGCGGGCGGACGTCTGGGGCGAGATCCGTCTGATCGCCTCCCCGCGCTCGGCCGGCCGCAAGCTCACCGTGCGCGGCGAGGAGACCGAGGTCGTGGCCCTCACCGAGGAGGCCTTCGACGGGGTCGACGTCGCCATGTTCGACGTCCCCGACGAGGTCGCCGAGCGGTGGGCGCCCCTGGCCGCCGCCAAGGGCGCGGTGGTGGTCGACAACTCCGGCACCTTCCGGATGGACCCGGACGTGCCGCTCGTCGTGCCCGAGGTCAACCCGCACGCCGTGCGGATGCGGCCGCGCGGGATCATCGCCAACCCGAGCTGCACGACGCTCTCCATGATCGTGGCCCTGGGCGCCCTGCACGCCGAGTACGGGCTGCGCGAGCTGGTGGTCTCCTCCTACCAGGCGGTCAGCGGCGCCGGCCGCGCGGGCGTGGACACGCTTCGCCGCCAGCTGTCCCTGGTCGCCGGCACGGAGCTGGGCACCAACCCCGGTGACGTACGGCGGGCCGTGGGGGACAGCACCGGGCCGTTCCCGGAGCCCGTCGCGCTGAACGTCGTGCCGTGGACCGGTACGGCCTGCGAGGACGGCTGGTCGTCGGAGGAGCTGAAGGTCCGCGACGAGTCCCGCAAGATCCTCGGGCTGCCCGGCCTGCCCGTGGCCGTCACCTGTGTCCGGGTGCCGGTCGTCACCACGCACTCGGTGACCGTGCACGCCCGCTTCGAGGGCGAGGTCACCGTCGGCAAGGCCCGCGAGATCCTCGCCACGGCGCCCGGTGTCGTGCTGTTCGACGACCCGGCCGCCGGGGAGTTCCCGACCCCCGCCGACGTGGTCGGCACCGACCCGACCTGGGTCGGACGGGTGCGGCGGGCGCTGGACGACCCCACGGCCCTGGAGCTCTTCGTGTGCGGGGACAACCTGCGCAAGGGGTCCGCCCTCAACACCGCGCAGATCGCCGAGGTGGTGGCGGCCGAGCTTTCGTGAGGTTCCGCCGCGCCGAAAAGTCCCGACCGGTGTCATAGGCGGTTTGTAGGATCTGTGTACGACATGTGAGCTGGTCGATGGTCCGGACCACTTGTCCCAGGCGCTTCCGCAGCAAAGAATTGCCTCCCCGCCCTCCGCAACCGTGCGGAGGGCGGGGAGCGTCTTTGCGGTCGCACTTCGGCCGTGAAAGCGCTTCATCAGGCGTGGGGACGCCTGGAACCGGGCGTGGGGACGTCCGTTCACATTTGGACATAGGGGAAGAGCGGGACGCATGAGGGCATTTGATGCACCATCGGATGTGCTGCCTGACGCGGGTAGACCGGCGACGGCGACGGTCGGCGTGAAAGTGACGCCCAACACGTACAACCCTCACGGGCGTAGGCGTGTCCAACAGGCGTGGCAGAGGTACTCGATTTCAGCGCGGCACGCGGCACGGTCCTGCGACCGCCCCGCCCGGCGGCATTCCGACCCCGCATGCCCGGTACGCCCGGTGGCATGCCGGTGATCGCGCCCGTGCCCGCAGCGCGGCCGGCCCGCATCCCGAACCAGCGTGACGGCGCCGAGGACGGTGTCGCGGCCGGTACGACCGTCGACCACCTCACCGAGACCTACCGGGCGCACTACCGCTCGCTGCTGGGTCTCGCCGCCCTCCTCCTCGACGACACCGCCTCCTGCGAGGACGTCGTCCAGGAGGCGTTCATCCGTGTCCACTCGGCCCGCAAGCGGGTCCGCGACCCCGAGAAGACCCTGGCGTACCTGCGTCAGACGGTCGTCAACCTCTCGCGGTCGGCGTTGCGCCGCCGCATCCTCGGCCTGAAGCTGCTGTCGAAGCCCATGCCCGACATGGCGAGTGCCGAGGAGGGCGCCTACGACCAGCTGGAGCGCGACTCCCTCATCAAGGCGATGAAGGGCCTCCAGCGCCGCCAGCGCGAGGTGCTCGTGCTGCGCTACTTCGCGGACATGACCGAGGCGCAGGTCGCCGAGACGCTCGGCATATCCCTGGGCTCGGTCAAGGCGTACGGCTCGCGCGGCATCGCGGCGCTCCGGCTGGCCATGGAGGCGCCGGCATGAGCGGCGGAGGCGGCGAGGGCCGGGACGGACCCGCCGGGCACGAGCCTGTCGAGCCGGACGCGCCGACGAGGCTGCACAGGCAAGATTCGAAGCAATCGCACGCTGGGAACGGAACTGTGAACCACGGCCCCGACGACCAGAGCCGCGCAGGGCTCGGCTCGGACGAGCTGGACCTGCGCACGATGTTGCAGCAGGCGGTACAGGACGTGGAGCCGCGCGACGGCACCCTCGACTATCTGCGCAAGGCGGTGCCGCAGCGGCGGACCCGCAAGCGGCAGGCCGTCGTCGGGATGGCCGCCGCCGCGCTGTTCATCGGCACCGCCGTCCCCGCCCTGGTGCACGTCTCCAACTCCACCGGCTCCGACGCCAACCCCTCGGTCGCCGGCCACGCCTCGGCGACCCAGGGCGGCGGCGCGAGCGAGGGCAAGGGCCCGGACGGCGGTGAGAGCACCTCGGGCGGCACCGGCGGCAAGACCGAGGGCAAGGAGAAGCCCGACAAGAAGGGCAAGGGCAAGGGCAAGGCCACCGGCGGCGCCTCCACCGGCGCGTCCCAGGGCGCCGACCCGTCCGCCACCATGGCCGCCGGTATCGCTGCGTGCACCGCGGCCCAGCTCGGCCCCGCCGCGGGCAGCGCCGCCGCCCCCGACTCCACCGGCGCGGTCTACGGCTCCTTCCGCGTCACCAACGTCTCCGCCGCGAGCTGCACGGTCCCCGGCCCCGGCTCGGTGAGCGCGCTGCCGCAGGGCGCGGCCGACCCCGGCAAGGTCGGCTCGGCCCGGCACGCGGCCGGGGACGCGGCGGCCGGCCTGCCCGACCCGTCCCTGGAGGCGGCCCAGCTGGTGCTCCAGCCGGGCGCCGCCTACGACGTGAAGTTCGCCTGGGTGCCCTCGGAGACCTGCCCCCCGCCCGGTGGCAGCGTCGGCGGCCCCGACCCCAGCCCCGAGCCCACGCCGTCGGCGGACACCGGCGACACGGGCGGCACCTCCACCGGCGGCGAGACGGGCACGGCGCCCCAGCTGGCCCGGGAGGACGGCACGGTCGACGGGAGCGTCGCGGTGACGTACACACCGGCGACCGGCTCGGGCGCGGCCTCGGTCACCGTGTCCAACGCGTGCGCGGGCACCGTGTACTGGACGGGCGTGCTGGCGGGCTCGTAGCGCGGGGGGCTCGGCCCCTTGCGCGCGGGTGCACGGTCAGACGGCCGGCGCCCGCTCCTGCTCCTCCTCCGGGACCAGACCCAGCTCCGCGTCCCGCGCGAACTCCACCTCGCGGCGCAGCAGCCGGAACCACATGAAGATCACGAAGCCGACGAAGGCGAACCACTCGGCGGTGTAACCGAGGTTCTGGAACGCCTTCAGATCCAGCCCGGTGTCCGGCGGGGCGCTCGCGGGCACGGCCTTCATGCCCGAGTCGCCCTTGGCGAGCGTGACCCACGCGTCGTACACGTCGTACGGCACCTGGTTGATCAGTGACGCGGCGCTGATCGCCGAGGTCTGCCCGGACGGCAGGCCGCCCTGTGCGCTGACGCCGTTGGATCCCGGGCTCTCCGAGGCCTGGAGCGCACCGGTTACGGTGACCTCACCGGAGGGCGGGGCGGGCGCCTTGTCCGCGTCGGCGGCACCGGGCAGCCAGCCGCGCACCACCGGCAGCGCCTCGCCGGAGTCGGTGCGCAGCAGCGTCAGGACGTAGAAGCCCCGCTTGTCGTCGAGCTCCCGGCCGGGCACCAGCAGCTGCTCGCCGTAGCGGCCGGTCGCGGTGACCTGCTTGCCGGACGTCGCCTTGGTCACCGGCAGGAGCTCGGCCAGCGGGCGAGGCGCCTCGTTGCGGGCCGCGGAGACCTGCTCGGTCGCGGTGCGGTGATCCTGCACACGGTCCTCGAACCGGCCCAGCTGCCAGGACCCCATGAAGATGCAGAAGGGGATGGACAACAGTACGAAGACGTTGATCCCCCACCATCGGGGCGTCAGCAGAAACCGGTACACACCCATACGGTACGGGGCTGTCCGAAGGGCCCGGCCCGCGGGGTGGGCCCGCCCGGCGGAGTCGGCCGCCGCTCGGTACGCGCTTTCGGTCCACTCCGGCCGGCCGGAAAGGCGGGACCGGTAGAGGTTTTCCACAGGCTGGGGACCTCGCCAGCGCGTTGTCGGTCAGGGCGTGCACTATGGGGCCATGACTGAGAGCAACGGGTCCGACGCGCGGCATCAGCGGGACCAGCAGGAGCACGTGGTACAGGCGGGACAGCAGGAGCGGATGCCGGACTGGGAGAAGCGCTTTCGGGCGCCTCGGGTGTCCCTGCCCGACTGGGCGGAGGACGCCCCGGACCGCTCCCTGTTCGTGTCGAACGCGACGGGGACGTACGAGCTGTACGCCTGGGACCGGTCGACGGGTGAGCAGCGCCAGGTGACGGACCGGCCGAACGGCACGACGGACGGGGTGCTGTCCCCGGACGGCGCGTGGATCTGGTGGTTCGACGACAAGGACGGCGACGAGTTCGGCGTCTGGCGCCGCCAGCCCTTCACGGGCGGCGAGGACGAGCTCGCCGCCGAGGGGCTGGACGCCTCCTACCCCGCGGGCCTCGCCCTCGGCCGCGACGGGCGCACGGCGGTGGTGGGCCGCTCGACGGACGAGGACGGCACGACGATCCACCTCGTCCGCACCGGCCAGGCCCCGGTGGAGATCTACCGCCACCGCGAGTCGGCCGGCGTCGGCGACCTCTCCCACGACGGCTCGCTCATCGCCGTCGAGCACACCGAGCACGGCGACGCGATGCACTCGGCCCTGCGGGTCCTGCGCCCCGACGGCACCCCGGTCGCCGACCTCGACGACACCGAGGGCGGTACCCGCGAGCTCGGTCTGGAGGTCCTCGGCTTCGCCCCCGTCGACGGTGACACCCGCCTCCTCATCGGCCACCAGCGCCGGGGCCGCTGGGAGCCGCTCGTCTGGGACGTCGTCTCCGGCGAGGAGACGGACCTGGCGCTGGAGCTGCCCGGTGACGTCAGCGCCGAGTGGTACCCGGACGGCACCGGTCTGCTCATCGCGCACAGCTTCGAGGCCCGCAGCGAGCTGTTCCGCTACGACCTGGCGAGCCGCGCGCTGACCGAGATCCCGACCCCGCCCGGCACGGTGTCCGGCGCGACGGCCCGGCCCGACGGCAGCGTGGAGTACCTGTGGTCCTCCTCCGCCGAACCGTCCGCGGTCCGCTCCACGGCGGGCGGCGTCGTCCTCGACCCGCCCGGCATGAAGTCGCCCGGGTCGGTGCCGGTGCAGGACGTGTGGGTGGAGGGCCCTGGCGGCCGCATCCACGCCCTGGTCCAGAAGCCTGCGGACGCCACCGGTCCGCTCCCCACGGTCTTCGACATCCACGGCGGCCCGACCTGGCACGACAGCGACTCCTTCGCGGCGGGCCCGGCGGCCTGGGTCGACCACGGATACGCGGTGGTCCGGGTCAACTACCGCGGCTCGACCGGCTACGGCCGTGCCTGGACGGACGCCCTGAAGCACCGGGTGGGCCTGATCGAACTGGAGGACATCGCCGCGGTCCGCGAATGGGCGGTCACCTCCGGTCTCGCCGACCCCGACCGTCTCGTCCTCACCGGCGGTTCCTGGGGCGGGTACCTCACCCTCCTCGGCCTCGGCGTCCAGCCCGACGCGTGGACCCTGGGTATCGCGGCGGTGCCCGTCGCCGACTACGTGACGGCGTACCACGACGAGATGGAAGCGCTGAAGGCGATGGACCGCACGCTCCTCGGCGGCACCCCCGAGGAGGTCCCCGACCGCTTCGAGGCGTCGTCCCCCCTCACCTACGTCGACCAGGTCACGGCCCCGGTCTACATCTCGGCCGGCGTCAACGACCCCCGCTGCCCCATCCGCCAGATCGAGAACTACGTCAAACGCCTGGAGGCGAGGGGAGCGGTGCACGAGGTGTACCGCTACGACGCCGGGCACGGGTCGCTGGTGGTGGACGAGCGGATCAAGCAGGTGCGGCTGGAACTGGAGTTCGCGGAGAGGCACCTTAAGGGGCGGGCGAGCGCCCAGTAGCCCGGGGGGGGCGGGGGCAGTGTCAAGCTGCGGGCAGTCGTGCCGCTGGGGCGGCACGGGTGGGCGCAGCGGCACCCCGTAGCGCCGGGTTGCGCGAACGCCCCGCCCCCAGCACCGCCGCCGGGCACCTGGCAACGCCGAGCCGCGCAGCGAACCGGCGTCACGCCCCGGCCGGCGGCGGCACCCCGTAGCGCCGGGTTGCGCGAACGCCCCGCCCCCAGCACCGCCGCCGGGCACCTGGCAACGCCGAGCCGCGCAGCGAACCGGCGTCACGCCCCGGCCGGCTCCCTCCGCCTCCGCCCCAGCAACTCCGCGAGCCCCCGCCGAGTCGCCGCCAGCACCACCCGATCCTCAGGCCCCAGCACATACGTAGAAGGCAGATCCCACACCAGCCCCGAGGCCGGCGCACTGTCCTCCTCCGCACTCTCGACGTCCCCCCGCCGCCCCCCGGCAGGCGCCGTATTGAGCGCCAGCACCCGCCACGCCCCGGCCCGAAACGCCTCCCCCACCGTCCGCCCCTCCAACTGCGGATGCCCGGCCACATCCACCTCCGCGAACAGCAACACCCGCCGCTCCACCGGAATCGCCCCCAGGATCTGCCGCCCCATCATCGCCCCGGCGAACGCGGGCGCCGCCAGATGCGACACACTCCGGCTCCGCGTCAGGGCGAACGGATGCGCGGCCCGCAGGGTCCGGTACACCGCCGTCGCGAAGTCGTCGTCGTACAGCCGCAGCACGACCCGCAGATCGGGCCGCACGGACCGGGCGTAGAGCGAGGCCTCCAGATTCGTCGTGTCCGCACTGGTCAACGCCAGCAGCGCATGGGCCCGATGGATCTTCGCGGCCTCCAGCACCCCTTCCTGCGTGACGTCCCCGAGCACCACCGGCACCCGCAGCCGCCGCGCCGTGGCCATGCCCCGGGCCTCCGGATCGGACTCGACGCACACCACCGGGATGTGCAGCTCGCGCAGCCGCGTCAGCACCCGCGTCCCGATCTTGCCGAGCCCGAGCAGCACCACGTGCCCCCCGAGCCCCCGCGGCGGCTTCCGCAGCGTGGACGCGCTGCGGAACGTGCCCAGCGCCTCCAGCACCGCGGCCAGCAGCACCGGCAGCAGCAGCAACCCGACCAGCCCCGAAAGCAGTTGAAGCACCTGCTCACCGGTCGACTCGTGGAACGCGGGATCGTTGATGCCGAACAGATCGAGCAGGGTGACGTACGTGGCGTACAGCGGATGCTCATCGGTGACGAACATCAACGCGACGGCGAGCGCCAGCACACACCCCACCAGCCCCGCCAGCGACCACCGCAGCCGGCGCGAGAACAACGAGGCGAACGGCGGCACACCGCCCCGCCCGGCGGGCAGGGACGGCCCCGAGTACGCCACCTGCTCCAGGACCACCGTCCCGCGCCCGGTCGCCGATGCCACCGCCATCTCGTCCGGCAGCAGTTGCGGCCCGTGCTCCCCGCTGCCCTCGGAACCGTCCGCTCCCGCCGGGTCGTTGCTCGTCGTGGACAGCAGCGCCAGGGTGCACAGCCCCGGGTCGGCCACCTCGCCCGGCCGCGGCGGCTGCCGTTCCACGGCCCGCAGCACGAGCCCTTCGGTCTGCACGACCTTGCTGGTCCCGACGAGGGCCGTGGCGGCCAGCGCGGGCGCGGCCGTGTCGGCGTCGGACAGCACGGTCGTCGACGCGTCGAGCCCCGGACCCGGTCCCGTTCCGGAGGCCACCGCCGCCGTCTGGTCGAGCAGTTCCTCGATGTGCTGCCCCAACCGCCGGTTGTAGAGCCGCAGGACGAGCCGCACGCTGGGGTTGAGGCGGCGGGCGGTGAGGGCGGCGCGGATGTTGGTCTCGTCGTCGTCGTACACGAGCGCCAGTGCCGCGGCCCGGTCGGCACCCACCTCGGTGAGCACGGCCTCGGTGACCTCGCCCGCCTCCACGACCTGCTCGTTCGCGACCGGTTCGGCGCCGCCCGTGCCCGCCCGGTTGACGGCCGCGCTGACCCGGTCCAACAGGGCCGCCGAGGCGGCACGGGCCCGTCCGACCACCGGCTGACGTACCCGGCGTCCCGAGGGCGGCACGACGAGCGTGACCTGTTCGCCGTAGACACCTCGGAGTTCGGCGGCCAGCCGGTGCGCGAGCCCGTCGTCACCGCACACGATCATGTGCGTGGCCGGATCACCTGGCTGACCTTGGTTCGGAACGCTCCCCACAAGGGAGAAGACTGCCTCACCGGGACGACTGGTTCCAGAAGGGAACAGCGGGGGCTGAACGCCCGCCGTGCCCCGCCCGTATGGAAGGGGAGGCAATGCCCGTGCGCACGACCGGAGGTACCGGGCCGGTGGCCACCACGAAACCCGCCCCACAGGATACCGACGAGAAGGACGAGAAGCAGGTCTCTGAGCTCGCACCGGACAACGGCCCGGAAGACGCCCGCCGCTTCAACCCGGCCCTCCTGCTCACCCTCCTCCTGCTCACGGCCGTGATGCTCCAGGACACCATCCGCGGCGCCCTGTCCGCACCGGTGATGCAGAGCTGGATGACGGTGTTCGTCGCGGTCATGGTGCAGGCGCTGCCGTTCCTGGTGCTCGGCGTGCTGCTGTCGGCGGCGATCGCGGTGTTCGTACCGCCGTCCTTCTTCGCCAGGGCCCTGCCGAAGCACCCGGCCCTCGCGGTCCCGGTCGCGGGCGCCGCGGGCGCGGTCCTGCCGGGCTGCGAGTGCGCCTCGGTGCCGGTCGCCGGAGCCCTGGTCCGCCGAGGGGTCACCCCCGCCGCGGCCCTGGCCTTCCTCCTCTCCGCCCCGGCCATCAACCCGATCGTGCTGACGGCGACGGCCGTGGCCTTCCCCGGCAACCCGGAGATGGTCCTGGCCCGTTTCGTCGCGAGCCTGCTGGTGGCCTGCGCGATGGGCTGGCTCTGGCACCGCGTCGGCCGCACGGACTGGCTGCGGCCCCCGGCCAGGTCGTCGTACGAGGGCCAGAGCAGGGGGGCCGCGTTCTGGGGCTCGGTGCGGCACGACGTGATGCACGCGGGCGGATTCCTGGTGGTCGGAGCGATGGCCGCGGCCACACTGAAGGCGGTCGTACCGGAGGAGTGGCTGCAAGCGGCAGCGGGCAACCCGCTGTTCTCGGTCCTGGCCCTCGCGGCGCTCGCCGTCCTGCTGTCCATCTGCTCGGAGGCGGACGCCTTCGTGGCGGCGTCCCTCACCCAGTTCTCGCTGACGGCCCGTCTGACGTTCCTGGTCGTGGGCCCGATGATCGACCTGAAGCTCTTCGCGATGCAGGCGGGCACCTTCGGCCGCGCCTTCGCCCTGCGCTTCGCCCCCGCGACCTTCGCCCTGGCCGTCGTCGTGTCGGCCCTGACCGGAACGGTCCTGCTGTGAACCGCCTCGCCCAGTCGGCCCTCCTGTTCCTGCTCGGCGCGACCCTGCTGCACGCCGGCACCACCGACCTCTACCTGCGCTACGTCAAGTCGGGCCTGCGCCCGCTGGTGCTGCTCGCGGGCGTGGTCCTCCTCGCGACGGCGGCGGCGACGCTCTGGTACGACCGCCGCGGCGCCCCTGGGCATGAGCACCACGAACCCCGCATCTCCTGGCTCCTCGCCCTCCCCGTCCTGGCCCTCATCCTGGTCGCACCCCCGGCCCTCGGCTCCTACAGCGCCTCCCACACGGGCACGGCCCTCACGAAACCCTTCGGCTTCCCTGACCTCCCCGCGGGCGATGCCCCCCTCCGCCTCGGCGTGGCCGACTACGCGGGCCGGGCGGTCTACGACGACGGCCGCTCCCTCCACGACCGCGAGCTGAAGATCACCGGCTTCGTCACGCTGGACCGCGCCGGCGCCCCCTACCTGGTCCGCATGGGCCTCAACTGCTGCGCCGCGGACGCCCAGCCGGTCAAGATAGCCCTGACCGGTGACGTCCCCCCGGTCCTCGCCCCGGACACCTGGCTGGAGATCACCGGCCGCTACACGCCCCGCCGGACCAAGGACCCGGTCAACGACGGCCCGATCCCCTACGTCGAGGTGACCCGAGCCCGCCCCGTCCCCACACCGCACGACCCGTACGACGAGACGTGGAACACGTGACACCCGGCGTGGCCCGGCCCCTTCTGGGTACCCGGAAAAGCCGCTGACCAGCGGATGATCAGTGAGGGGGAGGGGAACCCATGACCACACTCGAAGGCGAGCGCACGACGGCGGAGGCGACGAACCGGGAGCTCCTGACCGAGGCCCGCGAGGAACTCGCGAAGGCCGACAGCCGCGCCGGACTGACCCTGGCCGTCCTTGGCGCGGCCCTGACCGCACTGCTCGGCGCGATCACCGTCGGCGTCATCACGCCCGCCCAGTACGCCGCGATCCCCCAGCTCCTCGTCTGGACCGGCTGCGCGGCCTGCGCCCCGTCCCTCGTCCTCCTGAGCCTGGCCGCGAGGCCCCGCCCGGGCACCGGCGACCAGGCCCGCCCGGAGATCCTGTCCCGCGCGGCCTGGCTCAAGTACCGCTGCATCCGCCACGCGATGGCCTGGGGAGCGGCCTTCCTCGCGCTCACCCTTGCGGGGACGCTGGCCGGGCTGCTGACCTAGCGGCCGTTCCCGACGAGCGGTCAGCCGCAGGACGGGCGATGCGCGAGGTGCGGAAAGAGTGCCTTCCACTGCTTCTTGCCGAGGCTCAGCGGGTTGGTGCGGCACAGCCGGTCGTAGACCTTGTCCGTGTCGCGGTCGAGCAGGTAGGTGTGATCCGGTGAGGAGGGGGCTTCAGCCCCTGGCTTGGGCTGCACGAGGACGAACCGGCTGTTCCCCGGCAGGTGGTGGATTGCTCTGACCCCTTCCAGGGTGGCGACCGCCGGGGTGCGCCAGCTGCCGTCCGGGGCGACCTCCCAGATGCGGTACGGAGTGCCGGTCACCACGCGTTTCCCGTCCGGCGCGAGCTCGATGGACGTGATCTGCCGGTCGAACCGCATCGTGTGCACGAGCGGGTACTTCGGATCCTTGAGGCTCCGGATCTGCACCGTGCCGTCTGTGAGCGTGGTCGCCAGCAACCCTTCGCCGACCGGCGTGTAGCCACCGGACGCGGCAGGAAGCTCTCCGGTCTTCCTGGGCTTCCTGATGTTCGTCAGGTCCCACACCGTCGCGCCCTGGCCGGGATCGTCCGCGACGAACATCCGGATCGAAGGCATGTAGAGCGCATTGCGGGAGGCAACGCCTTTGAGCTTGTACCGCACTGTGTAGGGCTGCGCGGGATCGGTGACGTCCCAGAGACGCAGATCCGTGTAGCCGCCGAACTCGTCGGTCTCGGGGGCCGCCAGGGCGCGAGGTCCCAGGAAGAGGAAGCTCCGCGAGCCGGCCGGCGTCACGTTGATCACGGCACGGCGTACCGGCCGGCTCACGTCCCGGAGGTCCCAGATCTCCGCCTTCGCCCCCTTGTACGAGCCGATCACCAGGAGCTTGCCGTCGGGTGACACAGCGGTCCTGATGTCCGAGGCGGTCACCGAGATCTCGCCGCGGGCCACCGGGGGGCCATCACCGCCGAAGTCCCACACACGTAACGTGTGTTCTTCGGCGTCCTCGGCCCGGTACGCCAGCACCATCGGCTTGTGCCTGCCCGGCAGGAAGTATCTCGCCTGCCACTGCCGGGGCACGGTGAAGCGCAGTCGCGGGCGGGTTCCCCTCTCGGTGTCAGCCGAGCCGAGGTCCCAGACGTGGGCGACCGTGCCCCAGGGGCCGGGCGCGATCTCCTGGGTGAGGACCAGTCTGCCGTCGTCGCTCATCGGCCTCGTGCCCGGATCCCCGCCGCTGACCCTGCCACGGAGCGCGAGGGCGGGCGCCTGTTCGGGCCACAGGCGCACGTTTCCTGCCGCGTCGCCCACCGCCAGGTGGGTTCCGGCCGGGTTGTACGCCACCGACTGGGCCCGTTCTCCGCTCGGCGCGATGTCCCGCTCGTTGGTGCTCGCGAGCAGCTCCCGATCGTCCGACTCGGGTACGTCCCGGATCCTGGCGCCCCTGTAGGCCTCGCTGTTGTCCGCGGCGGCGAGTCTCGTGCCGTCCGGGCGGAAGGCCAGCGACGGCAGACCGTCGCCGTATCCCCAGGCGTTCTCGAACGGGTCCTCAGGGGCGATGCGGACCAGTCGTCGGCTCCGCTCGACCCTCCACCAGACCATCTGATTCTTCCCGCCGGTCGCCACCACAAGGTCCCGCCCGGGATGGAACGCGACGGCCATCACCGTCTTGGCCGTGGCAGTGGCCCGCAGGACGGGCTTCGCCGGATCACGCACGTCCCACAGCCGCACCTCGGCGGGCCGCTTCCCGCGCACCCCGTTCCCCGTGGCCAGGAGCCGCCCGTCGTGGCTGAACGACACCGACATGATGTCGGGTCGGGCGACCGCCCGGTCGCTCACCAGCAGCGGCCGGGACGGTTCGGCCACGTCCCACAGCCGCAGCCTGCCCTCCTCGCTCCCGGCGGCGAGCGTCCGGCCGTCGGGGCTGAAAGCCAGCGTGAACGACTGTGTCTCGGGCAGTGACTGCTCCACGAGCCGCTTCGGCTTCCCGGGATCGGCCAGGTCCCACAGGGTCAAGGCGCTGTTGCTCAGCGCGGCGAACAGCCGGGAGCGCGGGTGGAAGGCGATCGGAGCGGCGCCGTCGAGGTCGATCGCGGAGGCTTTGCGCGGCACGTTCACACGGGAGACGTCCCACAGCCGGACATGCCCCTTTCTCTGGCTGGTGGCCAGCACCTTGCCGTCAGCGCTGAAGGCGACCTGCACCACCGGCTGGCGGCTGTCCCCCCGCAGATCCACCTGAGCCGGCGTGAGCGAGGACGCGTAGAGGCTGGAGCGTGTCTCGCTAGTCTCGGCGGTCCGGTACGCCGCGAGACTGACCTGGAGCGCGGCTTGCGGATCATGTTCGCGCAGGATGTCGGCCTGGGCGGCCAGCTGGTTCGCGATCAGTGTCGTTTCCCGTGCCTCGGCGTCGCGTTGGGCCTCGCGGGCCACGACGGCAAGGGTGCCGGCCAGCACGGCGAGCACGGCCACGACGGCGACGATGATGGTGCGCAGTTTCCTGGTGCGGCGCTCCGCCCGGCTGCTCGCCAGCAGGAAGTCCCGCTCCACCGGACGCAGCGACGATCCCGACATGGGGTGCGGCTCACCGGCGTTGAGGAGCGATCGCGCAGTCGCCAGTTGGTCTCCGCTGTACAGACCGCTGTTCTGCCGGCCAGCCTCGTGCCAGCTGTCCGCCGCTTCCCCCACGCGGCGGCGCACCAGCAGTTCGACCCGGTCGTCCCTGATCCAGGCGCGCAGCCGCGGCCACCCGTCCAGCAGCGAGTCGTGGCACAGTTGCGCCTCGCCCTGGTCGACGACGACCAGCCGGGCCTCGACCAGCCGGTCGAGGAGATCCTCGGCACCGTCCGGGGCCTGCGCCGGGATGCGGCGTCGTACCGCACGGCCGTCCGCGTCGACCAGCGTCACCATGTGCAGGAGCAGCTCCCGCAGACGCGCCCGGTCCGGGGCGCCCAGTGCGTCATGGACCTCGTCCGCGACCCGTGCCACCGAGCGGCGGATCCCGCCCGACGTCTCGTAACCGGCGAATGTGAGCAGCGTGCCGCGGCGCCTTGCCCAGGTCTGCTGGAGCGCGTGGGCCATGAAGGGCAGGGCGACGGCATCGCCTTCGCCGAACGCTTCCCGGCGCAGATCGCGCAGGAGGTGGTCGGCGAGACCGTCTTCCAGGCGCAGTCCCGCATGCCTGGCGGGCTCCTCGATGGCGCGGCGCAGCTCGTCGTCCGACATCGCCGGGACGGTGAACTGCCCGGCGCGGACGATCCGGGCGAGCCGCGCGTCTCCCAGGCACTGGCCGTAGAAGTCCGCCCGCAGGCTCAGCACGATGCGCGGCGCCGCCTGCGGATCCCCACCGCACACCGCCCGGACGAACAGGTCGCGTTCCTCCGCGTCCTGGCAGTCGGTGAAGATCTCCTCCAGCTGGTCGACCACGAGGTAGCCCGGCCCCTCACCCGGGAACCGCCCGTGGCCCAGCTCTCGATCGACCTCGGCGAACGACTTGCCGACGGCCCGCGACCAGTGCTCGACGAGGGTGCGGAACGGCCGTGCGCCCGGCCCGGGAACCAGCAGCACCCGGCCGGACCCCCCGTCCTCGAGCCCGGCCACGAGTCCGGCTCTCAGCAGCGAGGACTTTCCGGCTCCCGAAGCGCCCACGAGCACGACGGGGCCCCGGTCCGCGTCCCCGGTCACCCGGTCCGTCAGATTGCGGGTCAGCTTCTCGCGCCCGAAGTACAGGTGCCGCTGCTCGGGCAGGAACGGCCGCATGCCGGGGTACGGACACGGGCCGTCGGCCGGGGCTTCCCGATCCCGCTCCTCTTCCTCCTCTTCCTGTGCCGGAGCCGGGTACGCGAGGTTGGGCGCGACGACCAGGTCGCCGGCACGGCCGAAACCGTCGGCGTGCGGGCGCGCGGTGCCGCTCTGGAAGCGCCGGTCGAGGATCCGGTAGAGGTCGATGAGCGTGAACCACTTGGGGCCGCCCGGGTCGCCCTTGCGCAGCAGTCGGAGCAGCTCGCCGCTGAAGAGCGTGTGGTCGTCGCCGACCGGGGCGAACGAGGCGGCGTAGTGCGTCGCCGAGGCGAGGAGGAAGCTGCCGTCCGGGCGCGCTGAGGAGTACGGACCGCTGTGCGCATCGCTCGGTACCGCCGCGCGGCCGGAGAAGCAGCAGTCCAGGATCACCACGGTGCGTGCGGGAGCATCGCTCAGCAGGTTCCTGATCTCGGCGTACGGCACGGCCGTGACGGTGTCGTCGGCCGAGGCGGTGCTCGCTGTGGCCAGATACAGCTGCTGACGGGGGCCGAGCAAGCCGTGGCCGACGAAGTAGAAGAGGACGGCACCCCCGTCCGACCGGTCGATGGCGGCCCGCACAGCCGTCAGGACGTCGGTGGCACTGTCCGGGTTGATGACCTCGGTGACGCGTCCGTCCATGCCACAGTTCTCGCGCAGAGCCCGGGCGATGGCACGGGCCGAGTCCGCGGCGCTGGGCAGGTCCGCGAGCAGTTTGGTGTCGCCCGCGCGCTGTCGGCCCGTACCGACCACGACCGCGTGGCAGTCCGGTCCTGCCAGATCCCCCGATGGCTCCGGCACGGCTCAGGCACTTTCCGCCTGGTCCGGCCGGTCGCTGTGCTGTGGCTGTTGTCGCTGCTGCTGTGACTGCTGTGGCTGCTGTGGCTCCTGCGACGGGGCTTGGAGCGCTTCCGCGACACGCTGGGCGAGGTCTCCGCTCGTCTCCGGGGTCAGCCCACGCACGCCCTCCGAGGTGACGACGACCTGCGTGCCGTCGGGCTTGGTGATGGTCACCGTCTGGGAGCCCCGGCGGGTTTGCAGCCAGGCCACCACCGCGGCCGCGAGGGTGACCGTGAGCCCACCCGGCTCCAGCAGCAGGGGGATGATGTCGTCGAGCGCCCCCATGGCGCCGGGCGGTGGCGGCTCTACATGACTACGGCCGACCCTGTGGCGCAACTCGGGATCCCCCCGAAGCCACTCCCGCAGCTCACCGCCCCCGCCGGCCGACGCCGTGCCGTCCGGACCGGTGACCTCCAGGGTGATCCTCACGTGACCTCCGATGCGAGGCGAGGCGGCTGATGGCAGTGCGCCTCTGAGGCTATATCAGGCAACTCTCGTCAATACATGGGTATTTGAGTCGGCTCCGCCCACCGCCCCTCAGGGACGGTGGGCGGAACGGTCACCTGGACCTCAGACCGAGCGGCTGGCCGAGAAGCCGTAGTGGACGATGTCCTTGCCGTCCTCGTCCCAGTTCAGGCGCAGCGCACCGTCGGCGTACGCGCTCTTGCCGCCGACCTTCTTCTTGACGGTGGAGGAGGTCCACGAACCGTTGCCGTTGCCGTCCATGCCGGCCAGCTTGGACTTGATGTCGAAGTCCCTCTTCAGCAGGACGCTGTCCGCGCCCGCGTCGGCGTGCTTGATGTACAGCCGGAAGTAGGCGCCGTCGAAGGTCTCCGACAGATCGGTGCCGGAGTACCACGGGGGAGCGTCCCAGCTCACCTTGGACTTGGCGTAGACGTAGCTGCCGGACCGGGCCACACAGTTCTTGACGGTGAAGTCCCAGTTGTCGCCCCAGGGGCCGGAGTACCCCGCGTCGTCGATGGTCTTGGAGCTCTCCTTGCACTTCCAGCTCAGCGCGGCCGCCGGCGAGACGGACAGCACGGAGGCGCCGACGACGGTGGCACCGACCAGCGCGACCGACATGGCCTTCCTGCCCGCGGACGACTGCCGCGAAGGCATGATGCGACGCAGATTCACTTTCATGTTCCCCTCGTTGTGGTCTTGCGCTCTGCTCACCTGGAGCAGAGAACGATCACCCTACAGCGCGTTTACGACCGCATATGATCGAAGTCGACTGGTGGAGGGGGAAGTTGGCCCACCGCAGACCGGTCGCGCAAGGGTGGGTACGCTGCCGAGGGCGCGGTACTCGAACGAAGGCTCGGTTTCTCCCCTGCCTCAGCTGTCCCTCCTGTCCCTTCCAGGTTGGGCACGCCGACTCCGTACGCGCTACTCAGCGAAGGTCGGGGCGAGGCCGAGCACACCCAGCCAGCGGCTCAGCCGACCGCAGGAAGTCGCCCCCGGGACCGGCAGTCCCGGCAACGGCCGGGTTCCTCCGCGCGGAACCCCCGGTCGCAGCCGTCGCAGTTCCACATGGGAACGACCGCCGCACGCACCGTGGGCTCAGCGCTTCTGACGGGTGAGGGCAGCGGAGTCTCCTTGAGCCGGTAGGCGAGGATGCCGGCGGGCCGCGCCATGAGGTGGTCCGGGAGCCCTGCGGTCAGGCGGTCCGTGATCTGCGTGGGCAGGAGACCTGCCGCGAGCCACGTGCTGACGCCCGGGGCGAGGCGGGCGGCCTCCTGCGTGGACAGAACGAGACGGGAGTCGACCTGGCGCAGAGCGGCGAGTACGGCGACGGCCCGAGGGTCTGCGGCGGAGAGCGGGGCCGGCTCCTCCGCCTCTGCCTCTGCGGGTGCGTGCACCGTTTGATGCACGACCGGGGCCACCAAGGCCGGGACGGTGGGCTGCTGCTTCCGGGGCCTACGCGGCTTGGGCGGCCCGGGGGGCCCGTCGTCGGGGGCACCGCCGGGTACGTCGTAGAAATACGTCCGGGTACGGACCTGCCCGGTGGGCGTGCGCTCGCGGCGACGCTCCAGGTACCCGGCCGCTTCCAGCTCCCTGAGCGCCCGCGAGATGAGGATCTCGCCTTCGCTGAAGTGCTCGCACAGGGCGGCGATGCTCACCGGGGTGCCATCGGGAAGCGAAGAGATGTACGCCGCGACGCCGACCGTGACCGCGCTGCCGCGCCGCTGGGCGAGGGCGTTGGAGATCACGGTGAAGTCGGCCGTCAGCCGGGTGCGTACGTGGATCACGCCGGAAGTCGGAGCTCCGGCGGCGGCGCGCAGGCGCGCGTTAGACTGCGAGTCATCCATCGGGAAGGTTGCTGCTTCCTGATCGGTCAGGCCCTCGATCGGGATGCCAGTCCCGGCCGGGGGCCGTACTTGTCTGCGGTTGTCGCGGCGAACGTAACGGCCCGTTACCCGCTGCTGCAAGCCGGTCACTCGGACGGGTGACGCGGGCCCCCTGACCGGGGAGGGTGGGTGGGCGGGTAGTTCTTTCCCCCGGTTCTTTAGGGAGGTCAGCGGCCCGCCGGACCCTCGCGGACAAGGACCCGGCGAGCCGGCGTCAGGCCTTCAACCCACCTATGAAGGCCGCCCAGGACGCGGCTTCGAAGCACAGCGCAGGGCCGTGCGGGGCCTTGCTGTCACGGACGGGGACGACGGCCGCGGCCCGGAATCCCTCGGCCACCTCCACGCAGTTGCCGCCTTCCTGATTGCTGTAGCTGCTCTTGCGCCAGGCGGCGCCGTTCAGATCGGGACGGGACGTTCGCTCCACGGTGGTTGTCCTCCATCACGGATCGGATCATGTCGAGCGACATGAGCGGGGGCAGAGCTGCCGCCCGCAGCCGATCGTAGGTGAGTGCGAAGCTCCTGACCTCGTCCGGATCCTCGACGAGTTGGCCGTAGTGCGCGCCTTCCGTGTAGGCGGTCTCCGACCCGTCCGGCATGGTCAGCACCGTGAGCGAGCCGCCCATGACGTCGTGCTCGCCCTGGTCGAACGGCAGGACCTGCACGACGATGTGAGGTTCCGTCGCCGCCGTGAGCAGTCGCGCCAGCTGCTCACGCATCACCGGCCGGCCGCCGACCGGGCGCCGGAGCACCGCCTCGTCGAGTACCACCCAGAGCTCGGGACGGTCGGGCGTACCGAGCCGCTCCTGTCGTCCCATGCGAAGGGCGACCCGCTCCTCCAACTGCTCTTTGCTACCGAGCGTCCGACCGACGCTCAGCACCGCCCGCGCATAGTCCCGTGTCTGCAACAGACCAGGCACCACATGAGACGCGTACTCGCGGATGCCCACCGCCCGCTCGGAGTGCGCCATGAATCTCCGCGACCAGTCGGGAAAGGCCTCCCGGTACACATACGGCCACAACTCGACGAGCAGGTCCTCCGCCCCGAGGGCCGCATCCAGCGCCCGCGCCAACTCCAGCGTCGGCTTCGCCCCGGACGCCCGCTCGATCTGCGTGATCCGCGTGCTCACCACGTGTGTGCGCTCACCGAGTTCGGCCTGGGTCAGCCCGGCCGCCATACGGAGCCTGCGAACCCTCACTCCGAACAGGGCCGCCATGGACGCACTGGGGTCAATTCCATTGGCCAAAGCGTCACTTCCGTTCCTTACGGGCTGAAAAGTAAGCCTGTGTCACCTGTCGAGCGTAGGGCGATCAGACCAGTCTTGGACACAGAACGTGACGACGCGTGCACGCCACGGAACAGCAGCGCGACAGGCAAGGACGGACAAACCGTGACGACGACAGGAACGACCACCCCCGAACTCCGCTCATTCGCGGCGCAGTTCGTCTCCTCGCCGCGAGGTGCGCGGCTCGCCCGACGCCTCGCCGTCCGGCACATGGAGGAGTGGGGCCACCCGCCGGCGTCCGACGCGTCGTGCGCGGTCGCCCTCGTCGTCGCCGAACTCGCGGCGAACGCCGTACAGCACGGCAGGGCCCCCGGCCACGACTGCCACCTCCGACTCGCCCTCGACGCGACGGCGGGCCTGGTGCGCATCGAGGTCGCGGACGCCGCCGCCGAGAAGCGGCCACCCACGGCCCCGCCCTCGTCGTACCCCGAGGGCGAGTCCGGCCGAGGACTGCTCCTGGTCGACGCCCTGGCCGTGCGCTGGGGGACGGAACCTCGTCGGCCGCTGGGCAAGACGGTGTGGGCGGAGATTTCCTTCCCGCCACCTGCCGTATCCCTGTCAGGATCGGACGCGTGACATACGTAGTGACCGTGGACGCCCGCATCCCGGAGGGCACTCCGGAGATGGACCCACTTCAGCGCGCCGGCGCCGTGGCGCTCATCGAGGACGGCTTCGACTCGGTCGAGGACATCGAGGAACCCGGCGATGGCGGGGAAGCCGATCTCATCGACAGCATCGTGGCCGTCCATCCGGGCGGAGCACACCTGAAGGTGTTCGTGGACGCCCCGGCGCTGGAACTCGCCGAGGAGGCGGTCCGGCTGGTCGTCGCCGAACTGCTGGAACAGTCCGAGCTGTTGGCCGACTGGCGCATCGAGCGGTGCGAGGTCGAACTGCATCCGGAGCTCGCTCAGGAGAGCCTCGACGCCGCCGACGGCCCCGACGCCCCGCCCGATGATCCTGCCGACCGCAAGGCACGACACAGCGAGCGCCCCAGGGCCGAGGACGACACGGAGGACTACGACGCGGAGGCGAACGCGGAAACCGCTCGCGGCCGGATTCTGACACTGGCAGCCGAGCTGCGCTCCTTCCCGCCCGCGATGTTCGGCGCCTCACCGGAGAACGCAAGCCTGGCGGCCGGTGCCGTGGTGTACGCGACGGACGTCCTGGTGGACGAGCTGTTCCAAGATGTGCAGACCCTGGCGACGGGGGCCACCACCGCCGCGGAATGCGACAGCCCCCTATGGCGCATCGACGACCTTCCCGAGCGGTACGCCCTCCAGTACGACGCCCGTTTCGCCCGCCGCTTCCTGGTGACGGTGATCGCGATGACCACCCGCTTCACGGACGGCAGCTTCCAGCGCTTGAGCTGCGTCGCCGAGGAACTCGCGCTGAGGCTGCTGCTGCATGAGACGAAGGTGACCCTGGAGACCTACGGGCTGCTCGACGACGGTGTCTCGGCCGCACTCGACTCGTTCGCCGGCAACGTCTACGAGGACATGGACCACGAGTGGCTCTACGACGACTCCATGGACGGGATCGACGACAGCGACGCCGGAGCGGCCCTCGGCGTCACGCCCATGGCGTTCAAGACGTGGTTCACTCCGTTCGAGGAGGGCAGGTACGTCCATCCGTCAGCTGCTGACCTGTGACCAGCGACGGCACGGCGCACGGACGCAGGACCAGGAGCGAGTCCTCCGGGGCCGCCACCATGGCGAAGGGGAACCGGTCGAGCTCGAGACAGAGTGCGACGTCCTCGGGATGAACTCCCTGACGCACCCCCTCCGCCAGCTCGGCGGCGGCACGCGACTCGGCGGCACGCCGGAGAAACTCAGCGGCATCCGTCCTCACCCCGGCGGCCCTCCGGGCGATGTACTGACCGCAAGCCAGATCCTCCTCGGCTCGCCCACCCTCGCCGGTGACCACGAACGTGGCACTGTCACACCCGCGTGCCCTCAAGAGCTGGGCCGTCGCCTCCGCCACCACGAAACTGGCGCACAGCACCAGCGACGCTTCCTTGACCGCAAGGGCGCCGACCGTCCCCGCCGTGGTCTTCTGCACAACGGTCCGGCCACCAAGGTCAACGGACCGCAGGAGCCCGGGAGAGTTCACGGCGTCGAACCCGACCGCGGGCGGACCGTCCTTGAGCGCCACCCAATCCGGGTGACGAGCCTTGAGCGCCAGGGCCTCGTCCAGCGACTCAGCAAGAACAACCTTCTCCGCCCCCTGCCCAAAGGCCCAGGCAGCCACGGTGAAAGCCCGCATGACATCAACCACGACCGCCACGGCCGGGGACCCACCCAGCTCACCGATACCAAGAAACCGAGCGTCCATCCGGCCATGATCGCGCACGCCCGGCCTGCCGGTGGGGCGTATGGCTCAGCGCACGGACCTGAGGCGATCAGCCCAGCGGTACGGGCCAACAGCGATCCCCACCTGCTCGACCGGTGGCCGACCGGGTGTCAGAACGGGCCGTGGAGGCTGCCCAGTCGGTCGGTCAGGCGCAGGTTCTCGGAGTAGTCGACGGGACAGGCGATCACCGAGACCGTGTCGTCGTCGAGGGCGCGTCGTAGTACGGGCAGCAGTTGGTCGGCGGCCTCGACAAGGTAGCCGCGTGCGCCGAAGCTCTCGGCGTAGGCGACCAGGTCGGGGTTGGTGAACCGGGTGTGGCTGTGGCGGCCGAGTTCGAGTTCCATCTTCCAGGTGATCAGGCCGTATTCCTCGTCCACGAGGACGAGGGCGACCAGCGGGATGCGCTCACGGACGGCGGTCTCCAGTTCCTGGGAGTTCATCAGGAACGAGCCGTCGCCCATCATGGCCAGGACTCGTCGGTCCGGCTGGGCGAGCTTGGCGGCGATGGCGCCCGGCAGCGCGAACCCCATGGTGGACAGGCCGTTGGAGACCAGACAGGTGTCCGGCTCGTAGGTCGGGTAGAGGCGGGACATCCACATCTTTCCGGCGCCGGTGTCGGCGAGGACGATGTCGCGGCGGTCCAGGGCGGCGCGGACATCGTGCACCACACGCTGCGGCACGAGGGGGAACGCGTCGTTGTCGCGTCCGTACTGGAGCTCTTCGTCGAGGAGGGTGCGGATCTTCGCACTGCTCCCGGAGTCGTAGGTGAGTCCGGCGGGCAGCGCGGCCGCGAGTGCGTCCAGCGCCTGCGAGGGGTCTCCTTCGACGCCCACGGCGACCGGGTAGTGGGCGTCGACCTCGGCGGGGAAACGGTGCACGTGCACGATTCGCTTGTCGCCGTTCGGGTTGATCTTGGCGGGGTCGAACTCCTGGATCTCGTAGCCCACACAGAGCAGCACGTCGGCCGTGTCGAAGCCGAAGTTGCCGTAGTCGTGGCGCATGAAGCCCACCGCGCCGAGGGCGTTCGGGTGGTCGTCGGGGAAGACGCCCTTGCCGTGGAATGTGGTCGCGACCGGGATGTTCAGCCGCTCGGCGAACCGCAGCAGGGCGGCCGATGCCCGGGCCCTGGCGGCGCCGTGGCCGGCCAGCACGACGGGTTGCCGAGCCGAGGCGAGCACCTCGGCCGCCCGCGCGACCTGGGTGGGCGAGGGCGCGTCGGCGCGCACGGCTTCGACCCGCAGAGGGGCAAGGGGCTCAGCCAAACGTTCGGCCTCGATGTCCTCCGGCACGGCCAGGAACACGGCGCCGGGGCGTTCACTCTGCGCGGTCCTGAACGCCTTGCGGGTCATCTCCGGCACGGCGTCCGGACACTCGACACGTGCAGCCCACTGGGTGACCGGAGAGAACATCGACACCAGGTCGATGACCTGGTGGGACTCCTTGTGGATACGACGCAGCGAGCCCTGGGCGGCCAAGGCGACCATCGGCGCACTGTTGGTCATGGCGTCCGCGGTGCCGAGCAGCAGATTGATCGCACCGGGCCCCAGGGTGGCCGAGCACACCCCGGCCCGGCCGGTAAGCCGCCCGTAGATCTCCGCCATGAACGAGGCGGCCTGCTCATGGCGCACCAGGATGTACCGGATCCCAGAGCCCTTCAGCGCGTCGACGAAGCGGATGTTCTCCTCGCCGGGGATCCCGAAGACGTACTCCACGCCCTCGGCCCGCAGACAACGCACCAACAGGTGGGCGACGTCTTCCACTGCTGCCGTGTCCCGCGACTCGTTCGCGCTTGCGGTACCCATGAGACGAACGTAGGCACGCCCGCCTGCCCCGGCCACTCATCCGCCGCCGACCGAGACGGCCGACTGGATACCGATGCCACAGGTGCGCCGGGGCGGCCGTTCGGCGGTGTCGGGGTGGCGGCGGACGTGGGACGCCCGCACGCTGGAGCCGGATGTGGACGTGCGCCGCCGAGGAACATCGTGCTGCGCAGAAGGCTCCGGGAGGACCGTGTGACCGCTTCGTCGCCCGCCACCGACACCGACGCACCGCCGGCTCGGTACGGCGACCTGCGTGCTCTGGTGATCAACTGCACCCTGAAGCGCTCGCCGGGGACGAGCAACACCCAGGGCCTGATCGACCGCAGCACCGCCATCCTGGACGCCCAAGGCGTGCATGTCGACGTCGTCCGGGCCGTGGACCACGACATCGCCACCGGCGTGTGGCCGGACATGCGGGAACACGGCTGGGAGTCGGACGCCTGGCCCGACCTGTACCGGCAGGTGATGGCCGCCGACATCCTCGTGCTGGCCGGCCCCATCTGGCTGGGCGACAACAGCTCCGTGATGAAGCAGGTGATCGAACGCCTCTACGCGTGCTCCAGCCTGCTCAACGACGCGGGACAGTACGCCTATTACGGCCGGGTCGGCGGCTGCCTGATCACCGGCAACGAGGACGGCGTCAAGCACTGCGCCATGAACGTCCTCTACAGCCTGCAACACCTGGGGTACACCATCCCTCCCCAGGCGGACGCCGGCTGGATCGGCGAGGCGGGCCCGGGCCCCTCGTACCTGGATCCCGGCTCGGGCGGCCCCGAGAACGACTTCACCAACCGCAACACCACCTTCATGACCTGGAACCTGCTGCATCTGGCCCGGGCGCTGAAGGACCTCGGCGGCATCCCCGCCTACGGCAACCAGCGCACCGCCTGGGACGCGGGCTGCCGCCGCGACTACGAGAACCCCGAACACCGCTAGGGACACCCGAGCCGGTTGGCACACCGCTGAGCCGTCAGCCCAGCGCCTCCAGAGCCGCGAGGAGGTCGGCGGGTTCAGCCCTGGCGGTGTAGTCGGAGTCGACGAAGGCCCACCGGATCGTGCCCGCGCGCGGGTGATCGCGTCGACGAGGTCGTCCTGGGCGTCGAGAACGGCGTGGTGAAAGCACAGGGCCAGTTGCAGTTTCGGCGCGGCGCAGGAAATGCCGGAGACGCCGATTTCGGTGAGCAGGACGGCCGCCCGGTCGGGCACGTCCGCGGCGAACCCGGCACGCTGACGACCGGGCCGCCGGGTCCTTGCCGGACAGGGCAGTCCCAATCCATTCACCTTGAGATGTAAGGCTCCTTTTCCTTAACGGTCTTGCGGGCGAGATGTTGATCTTGCTAACCTCGCGTCGATCTTGTAAGTGAATCGACACATCGTCAATTCTCGCCATTCCGATGATTGAGGTCGCGCGGATGCAGCTGCGCATCGAACTTCGCCCGACGACCGGCGCCTCGGGGGGCCGTGCCCTCAGTCCAGCGGAAACGGTCGTGGCCCTGGCAGCCCTGGCCCACCGCTTCTCGGGACACGATCTCAGCGTGCAGGGCCGCCGGTCGGAGGATCTGCTCTTCCCCGCGCCGTTACTGGTCGACGATGACCTCATGGCCTGCTCACTGGCGGAGAGCCTCACGCGAGCCGAGCTCCACCCCCTCGAAGACAGGGCGCCCGACGTCACCGTCACGGTCGACGCGGTGCCGGGCAACGGATCCGAGGCAGTCGTCGAACTGGCTGAACACCTGGCGGTCGATGGTCTGGGCGACTCGGTCGCGAGGGCCGTCCAACACTTTGCCGATGAGATCGCACGGCTGCCCCACCTTCCTCTGAGCGAGATCAGCACAGTCGCTCCCCATGAGGAGAAACGGTTGCTGGCACTGTCGGGTGATCAGTGGGACGACACCGCATCGCTTCCTCTCGTGCATCAACTGGTGGAGCGTCAGGCCCTGCTGAGGCCCGATTCCAGCGCCGTGAGCGACGGCACGCGAGAACTCACCTATGCGGAGCTTCATTCCGCTGCCGTCCGCGCCTCACAGCGCCTTCGCGCCGCGGGAATCAGGTCCGGCTCGCTGGTCGGTCTGATGACCGAGCGAAGCCTAGATGCGATCGTCGCGTTGCTCGCCGTGGCGATGGCGGGGGCGGCCTCTGTGCCGCTCGATCCCTCCTACCCGGCAGCACGTTTGCGCATCATGCTGGACGATCCCCGGATCGCAGCCGTGGTCCACAGCGGCGAACCGGTTGTTTCCGCTCCAGCGGGCACTGCCATGCTGCCGCTGGCAGAGCTCACCGACCAGGCCGATCCCGGATCCGCCCCTCGGGATGCCGAACCCGGGCATGCCGAAGCTCTCGAAGACGCGCTCTTCACACTCGTGTTCACCTCAGGCTCCACGGGCGTTCCCAAGGGCGTGGAGATCACGCATCGCGGTGTCGCCCGGCTGGTCACGGACGAACAGTGCACCGGCTTCGCGGCTGATGACGTCGTGCTGCAATACGCGCCGCTGACCTTCGACGCCTGCTTCCTGGAGATCTGGGGAGCACTGGCACGTGGAGCCCGGCTGGAGCTGGCCCCGCCAGGGCCGCTGGGGCTTGCTGAACTCGCTGAGGTGATCGAAGAGCGAGGAGTCACCGTCCTCTGGCTCACCTCCGGCCTTTTCCATCAGATCGCCGAGTACGAGGCGGACTGCCTGCGTGGGGTGCGCCGGCTCTTCGTCGGTGGTGACGTCGTATCGCCTCATCACGTCGATCGGGTCGCGCGCATGTGGCCGCACCTGGAACTGGTCAACGGATACGGCCCGACGGAGAACACCACGTTCACCTGCTTTCACCCCATCAACCACGACGGACCGACGGATCTCCGCACCAGTGTCCCGATCGGCCGCCCCGTCGCCCGGACCCGCGTGCATGTGCTGGACCGGTACGGGCAGCTGGTGCCGCCGGGAGTCCCCGGCGAACTGTGGGTCTCGGGCGAGGGCCTGGCCCGCGGTTACGCGCTGCGTCCGGACCTGACGGCGGAGCGCTTCGTGACTCCGCAGGAGGGGCCGCTGCGCGGAGTACGGATGTACCGGACCGGAGATCGCGTCAGGTTCCTCGCCGACGGTGCCCTGGAATTCCTGGGACGCACCGACTTGCAGGTCAAGGTCAACGGGTTCCGCATCGAGTTGCCGGAGATCGAGTCGGCTCTGCTCGCCTGCGACGGGGTCCGCCAGGCGTGTGTGATCGTGGAACAGGACGCCGTCGGCGGAAAGCGGCTGGCTTCCTATGTGGTTGCCGAGGACACGGACGGGCGGCTGGGGCTGGAGCTGCGAAAGGCCCTGCGCGCGCAATTGCCGCACTACATGGTGCCGACTCGTTACACGGTGCTCGACGAGTTGCCGCTGACCCACAACGGCAAGGTCGACCGTGCTCGCCTCGCCGCCCCTCCATCGAACAAGGACTGAATCACCTATGACCACCCCCGCCACCGGTGTCCACGATGCAGTCGTCGCGATCTGGACCGAGGTCCTGGGTACCGAGGTGACCCCGGACGCGGATTTCTTCCTCCTCGGAGGGCACTCTCTGCTGGCAACGCGGATGATCGCACGCGTCGAACAGACTCTGGGTGTGAAGGTACGGCTGCGCGACGTGTTCGATCACGCGGAGCTCGATGATTTCGTCGGGCTGGTGACAGACCTGGCCGCGGCCCGGCCGTAGATCGTCAGAACGGCTCAGCGGTCGTTCTCTCATGCTTCGTCACGCGATATCGCGAAGCATGGAGAACGACCGCATCCCCTGTTCCGGGAGGAACGGCACTCACCAGGTCGGGGAACCTGTCATGACACGAGGCCGGACGTCGGCCTCAGTGCTGGCCCGGCAGCGAGGTGATCGGGTGCCCGGCGACGTTGTGCGGCTGGTACAGCTCTTCGAGGTAGCTGATCTCTTCGTCCTCCAGCACCACGTCCAACGCGTCGAGGGCGTCCTGGAGATGACTCATCTTGCTGGCACCGACAATGGGTGAGGTCACCGTCGGCTTCGACAGCATCCACGCCAGCGCCAACTGCGCCATCGGCACGCCACGCTTGTCGGACAGTTGCTCCAGGCGCTCCACGATCTCACGATCGCTGTCGCAGTAGAGCATCTTGCCGAACTCGTCGGTCTCGCTGCGGGCGCTGACGACGTCCCACGGGCGGGCGAGCCGCCCCCGCGCCAGCGGGCTCCACGGGATGACGCCGATGCCCTGGTCGGCGCAGAGGGGCAGCATCTCCCGCTCTTCCTCGCGGTAGATCAGGTTGTAGTGGTTCTGCATGGTGCTGAAGCGGGTCCAGCCGTTGGCGTCGGCGACGTACTGGGCCTTGGAGAACTCCCAGGCCCACATCGACGACGCGCCGATGTGCAGTGCCTTGCCGGCCTTCACCACATCGTGCAGGGCCTCCATGGTGACCTCGATCGGCGTCGCCGGGTCCCACCGGTGGATCTGGTAGACGTCGACGTAGTCGGTGCCGAGCCGGCGAAGGCTGTTGTCGATCTCCGTCATGATCGCCTTGCGGGAGAGCCCCACACCGTTGGGTCCCGGCCGCGTCCGCCCGTGAACCTTCGTCGCCAGCACGACCTCATCGCGGTGACCGTATTCGCGCAGGATCTGCCCGACGATCTGCTCGCTGGACCCCGCGGAGTACACATTGGCGGTGTCCACGAAGTTCACGCCGGACTCCAGGGCGTGCAGCATCAAAGGCCGCGCCTGGTCCAGGTCCAAAGTCCAATTGTGGACCCCCTTGCCCGGTGTGCCGAAGCTCAGGGCCCCCAGGCAGATCCGCGACACGTCTATGCCGGTCGAGCCCAGCTTGACGTACTTCAAGATGCTTCCCCTTGATCGGTTCAGAATCAGAACAAAAACGCTGTATCTGCAAAGGATATTGCGCCTTTGCAAGCATGATCAGCTTACGTGATCCGAGCGTCAGGATGCAGTGACAAATCGATTCGCAGAACACTGACTAAACGCAGCCGAGTGGGTTTTGAAGCCCTCTTGGCATAGTTTTACGCACCCGCATGATTGAACGGGAGAAAGGCAGGCGATCGACCGATTCCATGAAATCACGCTCAAAAACAACCCGGTGGTGGCGGTGATGCCTCAGCCCTGGGCTGCCGTCGGTCCTCGCACGCGGGACGCGGTCACCGCCACCAGCAGGCCCAGAAGGATGCAGGCCGCGCAGACGAGGAACATCGCCCGGTACCCGGCGGCCTGGGCGATCAGCCCGAGGGAACCGCTGCCGATGGCGACCCCCACCGTGAAGCAGGCGCCGAAGACCGACAGCGCCATGGCGCGCCCGCGCTCGCCGACCGAGCGCACCACGAACACCCCCAGCGCCGGGTAGATCTGCCACATGCCCACGCCGGTGAGCACCCCGCCGACCACACCCATGGCCAGCCCGTGCGACAGCCCGACGAGCGCGATCCCCACCGCCTCGACCACGAACAGGGCCACCAGTTCCACCGGCCGCGTGACCTCCCAGCGGATCCACGTACCCGCTATGCGCAACACCACCACGGTCAGGGAGTACGCGGTGACCACGGCCGCTCCGCCGGCGACACCCAGGGCGTCGAACTTCGCGACCGCGAAGCTGGCGACCGCCGCGAAGCCGAACGCGGTGAAGACCAGTGCGACGCTCGGCAGCACTGTGCCCAGGAGCGCCTGGCGCCGATCGACGTCAGCCTTCTCCGTCTTCGGGGGGATACGTACCTCGGGGACGTACGCGGCGATCGGGATGACGATCAGGGTGACCAGCCCGGCGATCACGAACGTCTCTGCCATGCCGGTCCAGCCGGCGAGCAGAGTGCCCAGCGGAGCGCCCAGCCCCAGGGCCAGGTAGTTGACCGTACCGCCCAGCCCCAACGCCCAGTTCTGCCGGTCCTTGGCGACCAGCTGCACCGGCCAGACCCCGGTCGCGGCCTGCATCACTCCCATACCGACACCCACCACCAGGCGCAGGACCACCAGTTGGCCGATCGACCCGGCCAGCGGGTAGCACACCGTGGCCAGCGCCGTCAGCACCGCGCCGCCGATGGAAAGGGCCCGGGTACCGAGACGGTTCATCAAAGCGCCCGACACCGGCCGCGACAGCAGCGACGTCACCGCGTAACTGCTGACGACCGCACCGACGTCCGCCGGACCGCCGTGCAGCCGGTCCGTCACGTGACCGGGCAGGATCGGAATCGTCAGGGCGAACGGCAGATAACCGATCCCCGTGGCCAGCGAGATCAGCAGTGCGTACCGCATGGACCTCTTGTCAGTGGTCTCGGCGGCCTCGGAACTCAGCTCAGTCGGCACAGAAACTCTCCCCCCGGCCCAGGCACGGACCGGGAACGGAACACCCGCTCACCGCCCGTGCCTCGACCCCGATCCCAGACGTACAACCGGCAGTCCACCGAGCCCCCGAGGACACCATCACCCGGCGGCCGGGGAGACGATCTCCGTGACCGCCTCGGTGAACTCGCCCAGGGTCGTCTTCTCGAACATGATCCGCGGGGGTATGCGGTGGCCCAGCGCCTTGCGGATCCGGCCTGCCGCCTGCACTGCGAGCAGCGAATGCCCGCCGCGCTCGAAGAAGTCGTCGTCTTCGCGCAGTTCGATACCGCCCAGAAGCTCGGACCACACCCGTACGACCACCTCCCGCACCGGGTCCGCGGCAGGCCCCGGGTCCGCGGCAGGCACCGGGTCCGCGGCGGGCGAGGCGTGCAGGGCGCGCAGGGCCGCGAGATCCACCTTGCCCCGCTCGGTCATCGGCAACCGGTCCACGAACGTGATGACGTTGGGCACCATGTGGCCAGGCAGCCTGGCGCGCAGATACTCGTGGATCTCATCGGCCGACCGCGGGCCGGCCTCGGCCACCACGACATACCCGGCCAGGGCCTGCTCCTGCGGCAGGACCACGCAGTCCACGACGTGCGGATGCGTGCGCAGAGCCGACTGCACCTCGCCGATCTCCACCCGGTGCCCGTTGATCTGAACCTGCTCGTCATCCCGGCCCAGGAACTCGAACACGCCCGCGGCATTCCTCAGGACACGGTCTCCGGAGCGGAACACCCTGCCCAGGTCCGGCAGCCAGGCGAAACGCTCCGCCGTCAGCGCGGCATCGCCCAGATAGCCGCGCGCCACGCACGCGCCACCGATCAGCAGCTCCCCGTCCGGCGAAACATGTAGCTCGGCCCCGGTGACACCCAGGCCGATCGGCACATCCGGCCCGGTGTCCGTGCCGGCGTCGAACTCGTGGTACGTGACCGCCACGGCGGCCTCGGTCGGCCCGTACCGGTTGAACACCCGTACCGCGGGCAGCAGTTCGGCGATCCGGTGTGCCGTTGACGTCGGCAGCCGGTCCCCGCCGCTGATCAGGTACCGCAGGCTGCGGGCTTCCCTCAAGCGCGGCTCGTCGAGCAGCAACGGCAGAATCGCCGGGGGGAGCCGGACCGCGGTGATCTCCTGCTCGACCAGCGCGGTGGCGATGGCGAGCGGGTCCAGATGGTCGCCCTCGGCGACCGAGACCACCGTGGCACCCGCCCGGAGCGGCCAGAAAAAGTCGGTCAGCGAGGCGTCGAACGTGTAGGGCGCCACCTGCAACAGCCGGTCACCCGGCCCGAGCGGCAGCCGCTCGGCGAGCCAGTCCAGATGCGGCGTCAGGTTGCGGTGTTCGACGACCACGCCCTTGGGCGCGCCGGACGAGCCCGAGGTGTAGATGACGTAAGCGGGATCCTCCGGGGAGCCGGCCACGGCCGGTCCGTGCTCCCCGTCCACGTCCCCGTCCACGTCCCCGTCCGCGTCCCCGTCCGCGTCCACGCCGAGTGTGCGGACACCGTCGTGCCGTAACCGGGCCGCGGTCGCGTCGTGCACCAGCACCGCGGCCGGCGCGCAGTCCGTCAGTATCCGTGCCAGCCGGGGAGCGGGTTCCGTCAGACTCAGCGGCACGAACGCCGCGCCGGCCCGCAGCGCACCCAGCATCGCGACAGCCATGTCGGCCCCGCGCTCCAGGAACAGCGCGACCCGCTCACCAGGGCCCGCGCCCGCTTCGGTCAGCCGTCTCGCCAGCCGTCCCGACCGCTCCTCCAGCTCCTGGTAGGTCAGCGACGTTCCGACACTGTCGAGCCAGGCCGTAGCCGCCTGCGCTCCGCCGAGAACCTGGGCGTGCAACAAACCCTCGTCCGACATGCTCATCCCCCGCGGGTGGATCACTCAAAGTGGGTCAGTCAAAGTGGATCAGTCAAAGACACTCGATCGGATCACAGCAGGAGAGACCTAGTCAATAAACGATCATCAAAAGCTCCTGGACGGACGGTAGTTGGCGGCCTTCGTGTCGCACACGACAATGCCCTGCTCGCAGCCGGGTTGTAACATGATCACAGGTTCGGGGGATCCCCTGATCGCGCAGGGTTGCACCGCCGCCGAGAACGTCTGTCCGGGGCCGCGTGCCCTTGCGGACCGGCCTGCGGACAGGGTGTCTGCGCAGGCATCTCACGCCGCGAAATGAGGAGAAGCCGCGCTCATGGACTCCGTGTCGAGGATGTCGCCGCCCGATGCCGCCGCCGCAGACGCGCCCCTGGCGATGTCCGCTTTCCAACGGCGCATCTGGCTGGCCGAGTTGATCGATCCTGACGTGCGCAACCACGTGCCGCTCGCCTGGGAGGTGGCGGGCCGCCTGGACCCCGGTCGGCTGCGCGCCGCGCTGGGCCGGCTGGTGGCCGCGCACGAGATACTCCGCACCCGTTTCATCGAAGACGACAACGGGCTGTCGGTGCGGCTGCGCGAACCGTGGCTGCCGGAGCTGGAGGTACTCGACCTGCGCGAGGCTCCCGACGGCATGATGGACTGGCTGGACGCCGCCGTCCGCCGGCCGTTCGACCTCGAATCCGGACAACTGCTGCGCGCCGCCCTCGGCGAGCTGGGCGACGATCGGCAGGTGCTGCTGCTGTGCCTGCATCACCTGGTCATCGACGGGGAGTCGGTCCCCCTCCTGCTCGCGGAACTCGACCGCCACTACACCACGCCGGACAGGCCGCGACCGGTCGTCCAGTACCGGGAGTTCGCCGCCTTCCAGCAGCGTCAGCGTGATACCGACGCCTGGAACACCGACCTGCTGTACTGGGAGTCCACGCTGCGGGGAGCGTCCCCGGACACACCACTGCCCGTACCGGAGCGACCGGAGCCGAACGGGGCGTTCCAGGTCTCGCTGCCCGCAGGGCTGCTGGACTCGCTTCAGAAAGTGCAGTCCGAGCGCCGCGTCAGCTGGTTCATGGTGGCCGCCACCGCCCTGGCGGTGACCCTGCACCGGTGGGCCGGCCTGGATGACGTCACCTTCGGTTCCCCGACGGCGAACCGGGACGAGCCCCCGTTCGCCGAACTGCTCGGTCCGTGCCTGAACACCGTGGTGCTGCGCTCCCGGGTGACCTCGGACAGCACGTTGCTGGACGCGTTGATGCAGATGCGCGACCAGGCCCTGGACGCGCTGGAGCACCAGAGCGTCGAGTTCGACGATGTGGTCGCCCGGCTGAAGCCGCCCCGGCGCTTCGGACACACCCCCTACACCAACGTCACGTTGAACATGAACCTGCTGGACGACCACGCCGCCGATCTGGACGGCACGCGGCTGACACCGGTTCTGGACGACTCGCTGCGCAGCAACTACGCCAAGTTCGGCCTGACAGTGACGATGGCGCAACGAGACGGCCGGCTGATCGCGCTGATGGCCTATCGCGGAGACCAGCTCAGCGCCTCTCACGCCCAGGAACTGGCTGCCGAGTTCGCCGACGTGCTGACCCGCTTCCCGCAGGCCCTGAACGAGCCGGTCATGTCCCCCGGAACGGGCCGACGCCGGTGAGACGACGGACCATGACGTGGGTCATCGCGCGGGAGGCCGAGGAGACCCGGCGGTGCGCGTAGTCGCGGACCGAGGTTCCCGGGCTGTGTGAGAGGCGCTGCTCGGTTCGTTGCCCACCTCGCGGGACGCGAGGGCGTGTTCCGGAGGGGGCAGGAGCCCTCTCCGAAGCCCCCTGGCCGAACTCTTCAGCGCGCGTCCTGGCCGCTGTCCGCAAGGGAATCGCGCAGTGCGTCGGCGAGCGCGGTCGCGGCGGCACCGGGCACGATCGCGGGATCGTGGTCGATGCGCAGCGACAACTCCTCACCGTCGTGGAGGGCCGAAACGACCACTGGCTCGTGGGCCCTGTGGCCCGACACATAGAGGAACCGGCCGGGCTCGCCCTCCAGTGTCGGCGCCGGGCGGCGTGTGCGGTCGATGAGGGTCAGCACGAGATCGAGGTGGCCGGTCCACGGCGCCTGGCACGCCCTGGCCGCCCGGACGACTTCGTCGAACGGGGTGTCGATGAATTCGAGGTCCTCCAGCCAGCTCTCGCGGATGCCGTCGTGCTGCGGGTGGGCCAGCACCGTGTTGATGAAGCACCCGACCACGCCCGCCCCGTCCTGGCCGCCCCAGGTATAGGCGACCGGTGCGGCTCCCGCCGTCCGGGCGAGCGCCTCGTGGCAGCCGGCCAGCACCGCCGGGAACGGCCGGAGCGCGGCCGGTCCGGACAACGTGACGTGCTGCCAGACCGAGGCGCTGGGGCCGGGTTCGTACATGCCCGTGCCCCACAGGCCGGGCCCCGCGTCGCGTACCCGTGCTGTCCAGTGCTCCAGCGCCTCCGGCCCGCTGGCCTCGTGCTCCCTGTCCAGCTGTTGCTCCACTGCTTCGCGGTAGCGGCGCAGTGCGGTGGCGGACCCGGAGTCCGGCTCGTGTGCCGGGCTGTGGTAGGCGGACATCAGCTCGTCCAGCACCAGCCCGGTGGACTCACCGTCGCAGATCAGGTGGTCGAAGCCGATGGCCAACAGATCCCGCCGCTCGTCCCTGGCCAGGAGCACCCGGAACGAGCCCAGCCCGGTGGGCCAGTGGTCCAGGGCGGCCCACAGAGCGCGCTCGGTGTCCGGGGCTGTGATCTCCCGCACGATCGGGGAGTCGGGAAGTGGGTCTATCCGCAGTACCGGCACCCCTCCGGCGGTGTCCGCGGCCCCGCGCAGGGCCGGATGCCTCAGCAGGACCGATCGCGCTGCCTGCTCCAGGCGGTGGGCCGACAGCAAGCCGGGCGGGAATTCCAGGAAGACCGGCAGGATCTGCGCCCGGCCGTGCGGGTCGGTGGACCTGGAGTGGTGGAACCTCCGCTGCGCGCCGGTCAGCGGCATCAGCTCGTCGACTCCGTTGTGGACGTTCGCGTAGTGCTTGAGGTAGGTCCTGGTGATGCTGCGGTGCACAGCATGCCTCCACTGTGTTCTGTTTCCACGCCGGCTTGTTGTCCGCCCCGAAGAGGGGCCGCCGGCGTCCTGCCGAAAGCGATCCAGCTCGGGCAGGTCGACGTGCCTGCCCGAGCTGGATCGCGGTGAATGCCCTTGGCGGGGGCGGTCGTTGCGGGAACGACCGCCGTTCAAGGGCGGTTGCAGCGGCTCACGGCCCCTGCTGGGCCTCTCATCGGTTCATGACTCGCTCGGCTCGCGTCAGATCGGACGGCTCGGACCGGACGGTTCGGACCGGACGGCCCGGATCAGATCGGACCGGACCGTGTCGGTGAGCAGTCCGACCAGGCCCTCGGTGTCCTGACGCGTGTGGAAGTGACCTCCTGGCCGCACGGACGACGCGAAGCCTCCGTCGGTCTGGTCGCGCCATCCCTCCGTCCACGCCTCGCCGTTCGGCTCCGCGTCACCGACGATGGCGGTGATGGGACTGCGCAGCCGGGGGCCCGGCACGTACTCGTAGGTTTCCAGTACCTGGAGATCGGCGCGGTAGCAGGCCAGCGCGGCGGTGAGCAGTTCCTTGTCGGACGTGGTCGCCGCGGGCAGCGGGCCCCAGTTCCGTTCGATCTCGGCATGCAGCTCGGCGTCGTCGAGCAGGTGCAGCGACTGGGACTTGGTGAGCTGTGGCGGGGCCGGACACGACGAGACGAAGAGCCGCAGTGGCTTCGGTTGCAGGGCCCGGGCCACCTCGAACGCGACCAGCGCGCCCAGGCTGTGTCCGAACAGGGCGAACGGCGGGGTGAACTCCACCTGCGCGAGGATCTCGCCGACCAGTTCCGGCATCGAGGTCAGCGCCTGTTGCTTGAGGTCGTGGGCCCTGCCAGGTGGCTGGATGGCCGCCAGGCGTAAGCCGAGGGTGTGTGCCACCCACCGCGCGTACTCCCCGCCCGCCCCGCCCGCGTGCGGGAAGCAGTACAGGGTGGCGACGGAGGCATGCGGTGCCGGGCGTGTGATCACACGTATGTCAGCCACGAGGCGCCGCCGGGACGTCGCGCATCTGCTCTTCGATCAGTGCGGTGAGTTCGCGCACCGACGGCGCGAGGTACATCGCGCGGATTTCCATTTCCACCGGCAGCAGTTGCTCGAGCTGGCCCAGCAGCTCGTGCGCGACCAGCGAGTCCCCGCCGAGATCGAAGAAGCTCTCGTCCGGGTCGACCTTGGGCAGGCCGAGCATCTGACCGAACAGCCTCGACACCGTCTGTTCGGTGTCCACGTCGGCGTCGGCGGTGGGTGCGGCGTCCGCGGTGGGTGTGGTGGGCGCCGACGGCTGTGCGGTGGGCCCGGCCTCCAGCAGGTAGCGCTGCCGCTGGAACGGGTAGCTGGGCAGGGCCACCCTTCGCGGCTGCTCCGCGTGGGCTTGCGCCCAGTCGATCGGCAGCCCGGCGAGGAAGAGCTCGCCCAGTGCAGCCAGCGGGTCGGTGACCGTGATGGCGAGGTGGTCCGGCGTCCACTGCGGCTGCTCCCGCAGCCGTGCGAGAAGCCGCGAGTCGCCGATCTCCAGGAACACCCGGCCCGGAGTGTCCAGCGCGCCCTGGAGCTGGGCGTCGCTGCTGTCCGGGGTCAGGGTGAGATCCGGCTTCAGGCCGAGCGCCGTCCAACGCTGTACCGCTTGCCAGGAGGCCGTCTCGGACACCAGCAGGGCCACAGCCCGTCCGTCCCGGGCGTGGTCACCGGAGATCAGCCGACCGGGCTCGTTCCCGCCGAGCACCCGCAGCGCGTCCTGCGTGTCTCGCACCACCGCGTAGCGGCGGTGGCCGTGCAGCCGTCGGCCGACTTGCAGCGTCCACGCCACATCCCGCAGGTCGGACTCGGGGTGATCCGTCAGATGGCCGGCGACACGTGCCGTCAGTTCGTCAAGGGCGGCCGGAGTGTGAGCGGACAGCACCAGCACCTGGTCCTGCGTGCTGTGTTCCCGGGCCCGCGGCGCCGGCGGCTGCTCCAGCACGACGTGCGCGTTGCCGCCGCCCAGGCCGCGCGCGGTGACGCCCGCCCGGCGCGGCAGCCCGGTGGGCTCCCACGGCGTGGGTTCGGTCACGACGGTGAACGGGCCCGCCGCGAAGTCGATGTCCGGGTTCGGTTCGCTGTAGTGCAGGCTCGGGGGAATGACCCCGTGTTCCACGGCGAGCACCGTCTTGATGAACCCGGCGATGCCGGCGGCGGCATCGGTGTGCCCGATGTTGGCCTTGACGGAGCCGAGCAGGCACGGCTGCTCACGCGGCTCCCCGTCGGCGAAGGCGTGGTTCAGCCCGGCGATCTCGATCGGGTCCCCTACTCGGGTGCCGGTGCCGTGGGCCTCGACGTAGGTGATGGAGGAAGGCGTCACACCCGCGGCGTGCTGGGCAGCCTGGATCACCTCAACCTGCCCGCGCACTCCAGGGGCGGTGAACCCGGCACGGTCCCTGCCGTCGTTGTTGACTGCGGAACCACGCAGGACAGCATGGATGTGGTCGCCGTCGGCGATGGCCTTGGACAGCCGCTTGAGCACGACCATGCCGCACCCCTGGCCACCGATCACCCCGTCGGCAGCCGCGTCGAACGGGCTGCACGTACCGCTGGGTGAGGTGATTCCGCCGACCCGGTAGTTGTCCAGCGCAGCGGGCAACCGTACCGAGGTACCGCCGGCCAGTGCCAGATCGCATTCCCCGGACAGCAGTGCCCGGGCGGCGAAATGCACGGCGTACAGCGAGGTCGCGCAGGCCGCCTGCACATTGGTCGTCGGTCCCCGCAGCCCCAGCTTGTAGGCGACGCGACTGGCCAGGTAGTCGCTGGTGGTGCCGGTCAGGATGTCCCAGTTGGTGATCGTGGCGTCTTCCTGCTGCCTGGCCCGCATTGTCTCCGTGTAGGTGGACAGGCTGGACCCGGCGTAGATGCCGATCAGTCCGGGGAATCGGTCCGGGTCGTAACCCGCGCCCTCGATCGCCTCCAGCGAGCACTCCAGCAGGATCCGATGCTGGGGGTCGATGAGCAGGGCCTCACGCGGGGTGTAGCCGAAGTAACTCGCGTCGAACCACTCCGGTGTCTTCAGCAGTCCGCCCGCTGGGACGTATTCCTTCGTGCTGCCGCCGGGGGTGACGAAGCTCTTCTTGGGGAAACGGCTGATGCTGTCCACGCCGGACACGAGGTTGTCCCAGAACTGGTCGGGCCCCTCCGCGTCCGCGAAACGACAGGCCAGTCCGATGACGGCGATGTCCGTGTCACGCCAGTCGGCCTCTGGGCCGGCAGAGGTCGCCGCCTCGGCCTTCTCCGGCTTCTCCGGGGCGTTCGCGACCGGTTCCTGCGCCGGTGTCGATCCGTCGAGGAAGGCGGCGCACGACCGGATCGTGGAGTAGATGAAAAGCTGCGGCAGAGTCGGCCGGATACCGAGACGCTCCTCGATCTGAGCGCGCACCATCTGCATGAGCATCGAGTATCCGCCGACTTCGAAGAAGTTGTCGGTCACTCCGACGTCGTCTATCTCGAGGACGTCGCACCAGATCTCGGCGAGAATTCGCTCGGTCTCGGTCGCTGCGGGCTGACGGGCGCTCACCGGATCACATCCTGGCGTCGTCCGTTTTCATGGTCAGCGAATATCGCCCGGCGTGAAGCAGCTATCAAACCGCTCAGTCTCATGTTCCCCGTCAACTTTCTCGGTCAGCAAGCGTGGTGGTCCACAACGCCAGCGACTATAACGACGTCGACTCCACGGTCACAAGATCACCTTCGCTGGCGCGGGCGTCACCCGTCAAACATCTGATGTGCCGTCAAATCCCGGCCCAGGCAAGCCTCCACGGTCGGTCGGGGCGGCGGCGAGGCCGCGGAGGGGGGGCAGGACCGGCAGTCGGTCTTTGTCTGTTTTTGGTGCGGAGTCCGATCCATAAGGGCACAAGTGTTTTCTCGTGGCCGGTGTCGGACAAAACCGCTCGGACCAGCGTCGCCGGCTCCGGCTCACCGAGGACACAGGGGCGCCCGCGCAGGCTGACCGCGCCGGGTCCGTGCTGTCGCCAACTGGGCTACGAGGCAAGGGTCCAAGGCAAGATCAACTACCGCGACTCCTGGGTTACACTCCCCGTCGTCAACGATGAGAAAGTTGGGGGACCGTGGTTACACAGAAGCTCTTTCTCGCCTGTCTGCCTTTCGCCGGCGGTGGCGCCGCCTTCTTCCGGGAATGGGAGAAGACAGACATACCCAAAGTCACGGTACTTCCGGTCCAGCTACCGGGCCGCGAGGAACGATTTCTTGACGAGCCTTTCACCCAAGTTTCCGACGCGGTTGCCGAACTGACGCCTAAGATCGTCTCCGCCGCCGGAGAGGGGGCGGCCATCGCGCTGTTCGGGCACAGCCTCGGCGCAGTGCTCGCCTACGAGATCGCCAGGGAACTGGAGCGGACGGGCCACCCCGGGCTGCGCCACCTGTTCGTCAGTGGATCACCGGCGCCGCACGACGGACGGACCGAACGGGCGACGGGCCTGCCCGACGAGGAGTTCCTGGCCGGGGTGCAGCGGTTCGCCGGCTACCGGCACGAGGCGTTCGACGATCCCGACATGGTCGAGGTCCTGCTCCCGACCCTGCGCGCCGACGTGGAGATGCACGAGAACTACCGGGCGACCGGCACGGAGCCGCTCTCGGTGCCGGTCACCGCGCTGCGCGGCGAGCACGACGAACTCGTCTCCCGGGAGCAGGCCGAGCAGTGGGCCGAGGTGACGCGGGGTCCGTTCACCTACCAGGAACTGCCCGGTGGCCACATGTACCTGGTCGACGAGGCCGAGCGGGTGCTGCGGACGGTAGCCGGGAGCCCGGCATGCGACTGACCGGCAAGACCGTGATCATCACCGGCGCGGCCCGCGGCCTGGGCCGGGCCTGCGCGCTCAGGTTCGCCCAGGAGGGAGCCGACCTGCTGCTGCTGGACATCACGCAGGACCTGGCCGGCGTGCCCTACCCGCTCGGATCCGCCGGCCAGCTGGAACACACCGCGGATCAGTGCCGGCGCGCGGGCGCCGCGACCGTGACGGCCGCCGTCGACGTACGCGACGCCCAGCAGTGCGCGCTGGCGGTCGAGCAGGCGCTGGACCGGTTCGGCACGGTGGACGTGCTGGTCAACAACGCCGGAATCGCCTCGCCCTCCGGGAAGATCGCCCACGACATCACCGAGGAGGAGTGGTCGCTCATGCTCGACATCGACCTCTCCGGCGCCTGGCGGATGATGAAGGCCGTCGCACCGGTGATGGTCCAGCGCAGGTCCGGCAGCATCATCAACGTGTCCTCGACCGCGGGCACGGTCGGATACCGGCATTTCGCGAGCTATGTCGCGGCCAAGCACGGGCTGATCGGACTGACCAAGGCCGCGGCCCTGGACTACGCCCCGATGCGGGTCCGGGTGAATGCCCTGTGCCCCGGCTCGGTCCGTGACGAGCCGGTGATGGAGGGGCGGATGCTCGCCGAGATCGCCCGGTCGCTGGAGGTCCCGGTCGCCGAGCACGAACAGATCTTCGTACGGGACCAGCCGATGAACGCGCTGATCGAACCGTCCGACATCGCGAACGCGGCGCTGTGGCTCGCCGAGGACGACTCCCGCCAGGTCACTGGCAGCGTGCTGACCGTGGACGGCGGCTTCACGTCCCGATGACCAGGAGGTCCCAACCGTGACGACACCGACGATCGATGAACTGGCCGCTGGATGTCACAGCCTTGTCCTGCGGCTGCCCGGCACAGCCGATCCGCAGCGCCTGCTGTCCGAGGCGCTGCCCGATCCGGTCCAGGTCTGGCAGACCCCGGTGCCGGCCGGCGCCGACGAGCCGGCCGGCCAGGACCGCAGGCGTGCCGAGTCCCTGCGGCCGATCCACCAGGACGGCCCTCCCCTGCGGGCCGTGGCCCTGAACTACCTTGACGGAACGACGGACCTGGTTCTGGTGGCGGTCCGCGCGGTGATCCCGCCGGCCGCGCTGCGGCGGATCGCCCGGCTGCTGCTGGACGGCACAGGCGACGCCGTACCGGCGTGGCCCGCCGCCCCCCGGCCCGGCCTCGCGCACCGCGGACGCCTCGATTGGGGTCTGGGCGATCCGGACCAGCGCGGGGTCGCTGGCCGGGTGCAGATCGACCTCACCGGGCAAGGTGACTCGTTCCTGCTGCCGGCGATCGCCCTGGCCGTGAGCCGGTACAGCGGGGAGGACCGGACGGAACTGGGCGTGCTGGACCTGAGCGACGGCACAGCCGAACGCATCAGCGCCTACCCGCTGGACGAGCCTGCCCAGGCTTCGGTCGCGGACTTCCTGCACCGCTTCGACCAGGCACCGGTCACCCCCCACGAGCCGCCGTCGGCCGGGGTCGTCCTGAGCCCGGCGTTCGAGGAGGGGAGCTATACGGCCTGCCTGGCGCCGGTCTTCCCGCTCACCGTCCAGCTCGACCCCGGTTCGGCACGCGCGACCTGCCACTTCGACCAGGGCATGGTGGACGCCTCCATCGCGCGCCAGTTCAGCGCACACGTGGCCCACCTGGCCGGGCAACTGGCGAACAGCGCGGCGCAGCGGCCGCTGTCCGAGCTGGAACTGCTGTCGCAAGCCGAACGGGCGGCAGTCCTGCGGGCCGGCGAAGCAGGCGACGGCGCCCCCGCGCGGGGGCGGATCGACCGCGCCTTCGAGGAGATGGCCGCCAAGCAGCCGCAGGCCGTGGCCCTGCTGGCCGGCGAGGAGCAGCTGACCTACCGGCAGTTGGACGAGCGGGCGGATGCCTTAGCTGCGGGCCTGCGTGCGCTGGACATCGCACCGGGCAGCCGGATCGGTGTCTGCCTGGAGCGAGACGCCGACCTGGTGGTCACTCTGCTCGGCGTGCTCAAGGCGGACTGTGCGTATGTGCCGATGGATCCCCGCTATCCGGCGCAGCGCCTGAGCTTCACCGTCCGTGACGCGGGCATGCCCGTCATCATCACCTCCGCACCGGACTTCCCCGCGGTCCCCGGGACCCGGCTGCTGTCCCCGGGCGAACTGACCCGACTGGCAGCAGGCCGGACGGAGGCCGGTGCACGAGCCGACGACGGCGGTGAGAACCCCGCCTATGTGATCTACACCTCCGGTTCGACCGGCACGCCCAAGGGCGTGGTGGTGCCGCACCGCAACGTGCTGGCGCTGCTGCACGCCACCACCGGGGATTTCGCCCTGGGCCCCGACGACACCTGGACGCTGTTCCATTCCAGCGCCTTCGACTTCTCCGTCTGGGAGATCTGGGGGTGCCTGCTCACCGGCGGACGCCTGGTCGTGGTGCCCTACTGGACCACCCGCGACACCGAGGAGTTCTACGCCCTGCTGGCCGGGCAGCGCGTCACCGTGCTCAATCAGACGCCGTCCGCGTTCGCGCAGCTCATCCGCACCGACCGACGCGTCCGCGGGGACCTGGCCCTGCGACTGGTCATCTTCGGCGGCGAACCGCTGGACGTGCGCATGCTCGCGCCCTGGTTCACCCGGCATCCGGCATCCGACTGCCGAGTGGTCAACATGTTCGGCATCACCGAAACGACCGTGCACGTCACCGCCCAGACGATCACCCCGCACGATGTCGTCACCGGCTCGCGATCGGTCGGCCGTCCGATACCGGGGTGGACGGTGTCCATACGCGACGGACAAGGACGGGTCCTGCCGCCCGGCCCCTCCGGCGAGATCTACGTCGGCGGCGCCGGAGTAGCCGGCGAATACCTCGGTCGGCACGAACTGACCCAGCAACGGTTCATCCTCGACGAATCCACAGGCGAACGGATCTACCGCAGCGGTGACAAGGGCAGGCTGCACCCCGACGGGCGCCTGGACCACCTGGGCCGGCTCGACAACCAGGTCAAGATCCGCGGACACCGCATCGAACTCGACGAGATCCGCACCGTGCTGCTGGGCGCACCCCACGTGACCGCAGCAGCCGTCGTCGTCAACCGCGACCATCCCGACGACCCCGCCAGCAGTAGGATCGACGCCTACGTCGTCCTGGAGGGTGCCGCCGATCGCGCACACGTATTGGCGCACGCCAAAACCACGCTTCCCGACTACATGACGCCTGCGACGATCACCCAGGTCACCGAAATCCCGCTGACCATCAACGGCAAACCCGACACCACTCAACTGCCCGACCCGCGTACCGTGCCGACTGAGCCGCTCGACGCCCCGAAGCCCGCCACCAGTACCGTCGCCGACACCGTCCTGGGCATCTGGAGCAAGCAGCTCAACACCCCGGTGAACCTCCAGGACAACTTCTTCACCCTCGGCGGCAACTCACTTCTTGTCACCCGGGTTCTCGCCGAGATGCGGGACCAGAACCTACCCAAGATCTCACCCAGGCAGTTCTACAGCCACTCCACCGCATCACAGTTCATCGGACTCGTCCAACAACTCAGCGGAGCCGACGACTGAGGTCCTTCAAGGTGGCCACTGATCGGGTGACGACATAGCCGCCCGCAACAGACGAGGCTCCTGTGCCGCGGAGGGAGATGTTCGACGTCTCGACTCAGCCGGCACAGGAGCCTTGTCGGGTTCCCGTCCTGCCGCACTCGACCTGCCCTATGCCGTGGTCGATCCGGTGTTGTCGTTCTGGTACCTCACTGTCGGGGTGGCGGGAGTTGAACCCACGACCTCTTCGTCCCGAAGCAACTGCGGGGAGTGCCTGACCCCGGGCCGATACGCCTCACACCTGCCGCGACGGTCCACAGACGTCCGCGGTTGCCTGCCGCTGTTCGTGGGCGTTGTCACGCAGTTAGACACTCGGCCATTCCTCGCCGCATCGGCCACTTTCCCCAGGGGAAACGAGCGGTCGGGGAGTTCCGGCATCATGTAGCACATGAGCAAACTGCTTCCAGAGGTCCTCACAGAGCGCACTGAGACCCGCCGCGTTACGCGTTCCAACGCGCTCGATGCTGCGACGCGGGCCGATCTGGGGCAGTACTTCACACCGTCGACTGCTGCTGCACTGATCACGGGCCTCCCGAGCCTGCCGAAGACCGGTGTCCTACGTGTCCTGGACCCTGGTGCGGGCGTGGGGAGCCTCACTGCCGCCTTGGTTGCCCGCGTGGCCACGGTGGCACCCGACCTGAAGCTGGACGTAACCACGTTTGAGATCGACGAGCAGGTCAACGGAGATCTCACCGTGACACTGGACGAGTGTGCCGACGCTCACTCGTTGACCTACGAGCAGCACACCGCCGACTTCATTACATGGGCCGCCGCGACCCTCACGGAGGGCAGAGACCTGCCTCAGTGGGATCTGGTCGTGATGAATCCGCCCTACCGGAAGATCAATTCCAAGAGTGCCGAGCGTGCTCTCCTGGCGTCCTGTGGGATCGAGACCAGCAATCTCTACACCGCGTTTGTGGCGTTGGCGCTGCGATTCCTGGCCCCGGAGGGGCAGCTCGTGGCGATCACGCCCCGGAGCTTCGCGAACGGTAGTTATTTCCGGAAGTTCCGTGACGACCTCCTGAAACGCACGCGTCTGCGTAACCTCCACGTCTTCGAGCGCCGTGACAGGGTGTTCTCCGACTCCGAGGTCTTGCAGGAGAACGTCATTTTCCACGCCACTGCGGACCAGGCGCCGGGCGACGTGATCGTGTCGGTGAGTCGCGGCTATGAAGACCTGCCGGTCCGTCACTCCGTGCCATACGGGCAGGTCGTCGACGAGGCCGACCCGCAGAAATTCATTCATATCGCCACGAACGCGGATGATCTCGCTACGGCGGGACGCATGGCCAAGCTACCGGCGACCTTGCGCGATCTCGACGTCCAAGTGAGCACGGGGCGCGTCGTCGACTTCCGCACAGCGGAAAATCTGCTCAGCAGTCCTGGGAAGGGGGCGGTGCCGCTCCTCTATCCGGTGAACCTGAGTGCCGGCCGTGTGGTGTGGCCAGCGTCTGGCGGCCGCAAGCCTCAGGCGCTGGTTGACAATGAGGATACCCGGCCACTGATGCTGCCTTCAGGTACCTATTGCCTGGTGAAGCGGTTCAGCGCGAAGGAGGAACCGCGGCGTGTCTCGGCGAGCCTGCTCCTGCCGGACGACATCAACGGGGAGGACGTCGGGGTCGAGAATCACATCAACGTCTTCCATCAGGCACACCACGGGCTCGACCCCGATTTGGCCGCCGGGCTGACCGCGTACCTGAACAGCTCGGTCGTAGACCAGTACGTGCGGATCTTCAGTGGGCACACGCAGATCAATGCCGGTGACCTGCGGAGTCTGAAGTATCCAAGTCTTCAGCAACTCAAGGAACTTGGTCTGAGAGTCGGGCTGTCAGTGACTCCCGGTATGGTCGACGCCGCGCTGGCCGAAGTGGTGCCAGAGTTGGACCTGGGGAGGACGAATGTCGACGCCGTCGGAAGCGCAGCATCAGAAGGTCCGTGAGGCGCAGCAGATCCTGAAAGAGCTCGGCCTGCCGAAGGCTCAGCAGTCGACACGTACTGCCTTGGTGCTGCTGGCGATGTTCGGCCTGGAGCCGGAAGAGCCCTGGTCGGCCGTGCGGTCCAACGCGCTCGGTATCACCGAGTGCATGGACTGGATGGCGGACCACTACCCGCTCGTCAAGAAGGGCCGCACGGACCCAACGCGCTACAAGCCGAACAGTCGGGAATCGATCAGGCGCAAGTCAGTACAGCAGTTGATTTCCGCTGGCGCCCTCATCGCGAACTCGGATATGCCTGACCGAACGGTCAATGACCAGAACAACCGTTATGAACCGACAGCGATAGCGCTGGAAGCACTGGCCACGTTTGGCACCCCCCGGTGGGAGGTCGAGCTTCAGCGATTTCACGACGAGTACGGAATCCTCCGAGAACGGTGGGACGCAGAGCGGGAGTCGCACCGGGTTCCCGTGGCGTTGCCCGGCGATGAAGAGGACATCACCCTCAGCCCGGGAAAGCACAGCGAACTGATTCGGGCAGTCGTCGAATCCTTCCGCACGGAGTTCACACCCGGTGCGGCCGTGGTTTACCTCGGAGACACCGGGGACAAGTGGATCGTGAAGAAGGAAGACTACCTTCGGCAGCTCGGTGTCACGGTCGATGCTCACGGCAAGATGCCCGACGTCGTTCTCCACTATGCGGACCGGGACTGGCTGGTCCTGGTTGAGGCCGTTACGTCCCACGGGCCGGTGGATGGTAAGCGGGTCGACGAACTGAAGGCGCTGTTCAAGGATGCGAAGCCTGGGCTCGTACTCGTCACGGCATTCCCTGACAAGGCTACTTTTCGGAGATTCGCCCGGGATATTGCGTGGGAGACCGAGGTGTGGATCGCGGAGAACAAGACCCACATGGTGCACTTCAACGGAGAACGGTTCCTGGGGCCGTACTCCTAGCAGCGCCTGGCGTCCATGGCTTCCATCGAGGTCGGTGGAGTCTTAATGACCGAGTCAAGCGGGCTGGCTGAGGGATGAGCTCTAACGATCCCAGTCGAAAGGCATCGGTGCGCCCTGCTGGATCACCCAGGGATGGGGATAGCGAGCCTGACAGCCAATGCAGCGCGCGACGAACGGACCGACCTCGGGGTTCGTGAGAACGCTGTAGTGGCTGGAGGGCTGAGCCGGGAGCATGTGCCCGTTCGCTGTGGTCTCCAAGCCGGGCCACTCCGGCGAGCATTGGCACGGGTGCTCTAGTGCAAACGGGTCGCCGTCGGGAGTCTCGGCGGTGCGCTTGAAAAGCTTGGCAAAGTTGGCGCGTATCGACACTGCGGCGACTCTTCTCCTTCACTGCGCCCGGCTCTCGGGCCCACGACAGTAACCGAGGCCGGTGGACCCTGATGACTCGGTCATGCTGCTGAGACGGCTGGTGTCCTCGCCGGTGGGGTGGTGGTGAAGGGGCGGTTGTCGCGTAGCAGGGCCCAGAGGACGTCGACGCGGCGGCGGGCGAGTGCGATGACGGCGGGGATGTGTTTGTGGCCCTGGGCTCGTTTCTTGAGGTAGTAGGTGCGGTTGGGGCCGTCGCGGATGATGCTGGTCTGAGCGGAGAGGTAGCACACTCTGCGCAGGCGGCGGCTGTAGCGCTGGGGCCGGTGGAGGTTGCCGGTGCGGCGTCCGGAGTCTTTGGCGACAGGGACGAGGCCGGCGGCTGAGGCGAGGTGGCCGGCGTCAGGGTAGGAGGCCAGGTCGCCTGCCGCGACGAGGAATTCGGCGCCCAGGATGGGCCCGATGCCGGGCATCGACTCGATCACGGCTGCCTGCGGGTGGGTGTGGAAGGCGTCGCTGATCTGCCGGTCGAGCTGCTTGAGGCGTTCGTCCAGGGCCAGTATCTGTGCGGCGAGGTCTGCGGTGATGCCCGCGGCTGTGCTCTGGCCGGGTAGTTGGATGTGTTGGGCGTGCGTGGCGGTGAGGGCGGTGGCGGCGACCGTTTCGGGGTGGTGTACTTCTCGGGCGGTGAGCCAGCGGGTCAGGCGGGTTTGGCCGCAGCGGCGTAGGGCGGCGGGGGTCCGGTAGCCGGTGAGCAGGACCAGGGCGCCCTTGTGGTCGGCGTAGTCGAAGGCCGCTTCCAGGGCGGGACTGATGCCGGTGAGCACATCGTGGAGGCGGTTGAGCAGACGGCCCCGGTCGGCGATCAGATCAGCGCGATGGGTGGTGAGCAGGGTCAGGTCGGCGGCCAGCTCGGTGGGGATCTCGATGGGGGCGAAGTCTCGTCGCAGACGGGCCGTGTCGGCGATGACGTAGGCGTCGCGCGCGTCGGTCTTGGCCTCGCCCCGGTAGGCGGCGGACATGCGGTTGACCGTCCGGCCGGGCACGTAGACGACCGGCTGACCGTGATCGGCGAGCAGAGCCAGCAGCAGGGCGGGCGCAGTGCCGGTGAGATCCACTGCCCATCGGACCTCGCTGGCCAGCGCAAGGACCTCGCTCAGGCCGGCCAGGATAACGGCTTCGTCGTTGCTGACTTTCCGGCTCCAGACAGTGGTGCCTGTCGTCGATGGCGACCCAACAGTGGTGAGCCTTGCTGGCGTCGATACCAACCCATAAGCGGGGCGTCAGCGTGGTCATGTGGCGGTCTCCTCGGGCTTCGGACAGCGTGCCGTAGGTCCGAGGACGCCCCGCCGTCAGCTCCGTAAACAGCGACCGATCCGCACATCTCAATCAGCGGCCTGGGCGTCCAGAAGAACGGGGCGGCCACTCCACCGGAGCCACCGGGGGCAAGCGACTTTAGAGCCACACCCCACTCTTCCGGACCGCCAAACACCTTACGGAGCGGCTTTGGGCTGGAGCCGCGTTGGCGCGAGTGATCATGGCCCCCGTAAGCTTCCGGCGCGTCGGGCAGTCTGTGGACCTGCCCGGTAAAGCACGACGTTGGGGCCATGATCTTCGAGGCTCGCGCCAAATTGGCTGCCTAAAGCCGTGGAGCCGACCGGCCTCAGCCACAGAGGGTTTCTCCCACCTCTGCCCGCATGCACGCAGCGCGCCGCCGGGCGCGGCCACCGGGGCGCAGACAGGAGGCAGGCCGCGCCGCAGAGGCGGCGCCCGCGCCGTGCGCGGGCCTTGAACCAGTAGAGAAAGTTGTAACTCAGTAGGTTGGATGGGCCTGCTGGGCGTACGTCATGGCTGTGGCCCTGCTGTGCTGGTGGCTTTGTACACGAGAACGGGAGTCGTTTTTCGACGGCTTCGGGAGTCACCGCGTGGGCCGGTCCCTTGATCAATATCGATGAGTTCGGGAGTCACTCACGGCTGCCGGATGGTTTACGGGTGTGAGCAGTTGAGGGGCAAGCAATCCCGGTGAGAATGATCTTGGTCGGCACGGCTACAGCTCCGCGGTCAGAGCTCGCCGCGGCGTGCGAGCTGCTTCACCGCGTTCTCACGGATGATCTCGTTCTCGGCGTCGCGCAAGCCCTCGAGGGCGTCCCGGGCTTCCTCGCCGGGAATGGCGCCGAGCGCCCAGATCGCCTTCACCGCGAGCGCCCGGCAGTCGTCGAAGTCCAGGTGCTCGGGAACCCAGTGAGTCGCCAAGACCAGCGTCGGCACTGTCTTGGGCGAGCGGAGCTTGCCCAGCGTGGACACGATGTCCTCGTGGTCCCTGTGCCATTCGGCAGGGAACAGCTCGATCAACGGCTCCATGAACTCCCCGACCGGGGCGTCGGCGGCGCCATGGACGATCAACGCCATCTCGACGTCGTCGGCGTCCCGGCGCTCCATGGCGTCCAGGAGCAGCCGGAGCGCCAGGGCCCCACCGTCGGACTCGCCGAAGTGGGCGAGCACCTCGTCGAGCGTACGCGTCCGACCCACACCTGGTACGAACACCAGGCCCATGATCAGGTCCTGTTCCTCAGGCGTCATCGCCTGACCACCCCCCATGCGGTGATGTCGTCGTCGAAGAGCTCGAGCGCGTCACGGCCGCCAGGCCGATGCCCACATGTGAGGTTGTTGAACGCCCCAGGTCTCGGGTGAACCCTAGCAAGATCATTTTCTCGCCGGGATTTCCTGTCCTCAATTACTCACACCCCCTTCAGAGGCCATCCCCTACGCGTAGACCCTGAGCCGTCGCGCTGCCGTTCTTCGTTCGCGATCGGGTCCGCAAGAGTCGAAGTCGCCGCAGTAGAGCAGCACCGCTGGCCGCGGGGCGCGGGCTGTGCGCTCGCGCACGACCTGCACGTAGCTCTGGCCGCCGAAGCCCCGGACGACGTGCACGGGAACCCCCATATCCTCCAGCCAGCCGGTCAACTGCGTCCGCAAGGGGTCCTTTATACGGGCCACGTACAGGGTCGTGGTCTGGCTGGCGGTCCGGTCCAGGACGAACCAGTCCGGCGCGGCCCGCAGGAAGGCGCCGGCGTCAGAAGCTGGCTACGGGACAGGCCCCGAAGGGATCGCGGTGCTTCTGGCGACCGTTGGAGATGCGGCGGTAGTGCTCTCGTATGAGGAGGACCGGTCGTTCGCCGCTGTGAGCTTGAGTCGTTTCGGGTCTGTGGGGTCGTCGCGGCTGGACTGGAGTGGTGTTGAGGTCCTCCAGCGCTCGCCGGCCTTCGACGGCGAGCGGCTCCGGGAGCTCTTGAGCTGGTTGGCTCGCCCGGATGAGTTGGCGGTCGTGTTCTGGGGCAATCTTGCGGTGCCCTCGCGCGCCTTGGAGGTCGGCCTGGTGGAGGCACAGGCCGACGAGATTCTGAAGTGTGGGTATGAGTGCTGGATCTACCTAGTCGACAGCGGGGTCGTGATCGAGTTCCAGGACGGCGAAGGGTTCATTGCCGGGCGGGTGCCGTCTTGACCTTGGTGGAAGCGCATCAGCAGTCAGCGTGAGGCTTGAAGTCGTACGCACAGGCTGGGAGATCGACGCCTTGACGGTGAGCCATCGGTAGGAAGACCACTGGCCGGATCGTCCATGTGATGCGGGTGCTGGCGTGGATGACTGAGACCGTGCAGGGTTCCATGCGTAGGAGGGCCCGTCGCGTGTCGATGCGGCCGTCGTAGAGCCAGGCCCATGCCTCGTCAGACGGGAGCTCCGGCACAGCTTCGTGTCCCTGCTGTCCGACCGCGGCGTCCCGCTGGAAGTGATCTCCCGGCTCGTCGGGCACTCGGGGGCGGCCGTGACCGAGGAGGTCTACCGGAAGCAGATCCGGCCCGTGATCCAGACCGGTGCCGTGGTCATGGACGGGATCTTCGGCGCTGATCCGCAGCGGCCGTAGACACGCGGGAACGGATAGTCACGCAGATAGACACGCAGATGAAACAGGTGAGGCACCTACGGAAATCCGTAGGTGCCTCACCTGGTGTTTCTCTGTCGGGGTGGCGGGATTTGAACCCACGACCTCTTCGTCCCGAACGAAGCGCGCTGCCAAGCTGCGCTACACCCCGATGTCGCTGCTGTCGCGGCGACGTCGTTTACTTTAGCCCACCCGTGGCTAGAGACGAAATCCGGTTTTCCCGCGGTGGCGGATGGGGTTCGGGCGGGCGTGGTCGAGGGCCACGAGGATGATCGCCAGGGCGTAGAAGGAGAGGCCCAGGAGGAGGGCGTTCCCGAGGACCTTCTTGTAACCGTCCTGGTCGACGTCCAGGAAGGGGTAGAGGTAGCGGTCGTGGGTGCCCGGGAGGAGCAGCTCGCCTCGGATGAGGGAGAAGGCCAGGTAGGCCATGGGGTAGAGGAGCCATGTGCTGGCCTGGCGCAGGTGCATCCGGCCGGGGGGCGTGAGCAGGAGCCACTCCAGTGCGGCGGCGATCGGCGTGACCGTGAGGAGCATGTTCTGGGCGACGGCCTGCCAGCCCGTCGGGTTCGCGGCCGCGCCCGTGAGGGCGAAGGGGCTCGCCTGGTTCGCCAGGAGCAGGTGGTGCACCAGGGCGCCGATGACGACGTAGAGCAGGGTCGCGCCCAGTACGGCTCCCGGGAGGGGGCGGCCGGCGGTCCAGGCGCGGCGGGCCGACAGGGCCATGACCAGCGCCAGCAGGATGTTGCTCTGGACCGCGAAGTGGCCGAGGGCTCGGGACCAGTCGCCCACGAGTAGTTCGAGTGTCACGCCCAGTGCCGCCGTCACGGCGATCAGTAGCCGGAAGGCCGCGGCCGCCGGGCGGCGGACCGGGGCGACCACGGCCGTGGCGGGGACGGGGGAGGGCTTCAGCGTGGGCTTGGCCGGAATCGCGGGGAGATCCGGTATGTCCCTGGGTATCGGGGCGGTCATGCCACCCACGCTGACAGAAACGGACATAGCGGGCGATGCGGGCAGGGCTGTGTGGGTTACACCATCACACGTGTCGCCCCCGCCGCCGTCGCCGGCTCGTCTCTACTCCCGGCCCACCAACGTCAGCAACGTCGCCTCCGGCGGGCACGCGAACCGGACCGGTGTGTAGCGGCTCGTGCCGCAGCCCGCCGAGACGTGCAGGAAGGACGTACGGTCCTCCGCCGTGTGCGTCGACAGGCCCTTCACCCGGTCCGTGTCCAGGTCGCAGTTGGTGACCAGGGCGCCGTAGAAGGGGATGCACAGCTGGCCGCCGTGGGTGTGGCCGGCCAGCACCAAGGGGTATCCGTCGGCCGTGAAGGCGTCCAGGGTGCGCAGGTACGGGGCGTGCACCACGCCCATCGAGAAGTCCGCCGTGTCCGACGGGCCCCCGGCCACCCGGGCGTAACGGTCCCGCTTGATGTGCGGGTCGTCCAGGCCGGTCAGCTCCAGCGAGAGGCCCTCGATCTTGAGCGTGCCGCGCGTGTTGGTCAGGTTGAGCCAGCCCGCCGCGTCGAAGCCGTCCCGGATGTCCTCCCACGGGTTGTGCACCGCGCCGACGACCGGCGGGTTGCCGTTCAGCCCGTGGCGGCCCTGGACCTTCTCGAGGAGGTAGCGGCCCGGGTTGCGGAGCGTGGGGCCGTAGTAGTCGTTGGAGCCGAAGACGTACGCCCCCGGGAACTCCATCAGCGGGCCGAGCGCGTCCAGGACCTCCGGGACGCCCTCCGGGTCGGACAGGTTGTCGCCCGTGTTGATCACGAAGTCCGGGCGCAGGCCGGCCAGGGAACGGAGCCAGCGCTGCTTCTTGCGCTGGCCGCTGACCATGTGGATGTCCGAGACCTGGAGCACACGCAGGGGGCGCATTCCCGGGGGCAGGACCGGGACGGTGACCCGGCGGAGGCGGAAGGAGCGGGCCTCGAAGCCCGCCGCGTACAACAGACCGGCGGCACCAGCCGCCGCGATTCCCAGGGGGACTCCGTATCGCGCGCGCATACGTCCATCGTGTCAGACCCCGGCCGTTGCCCGTGCCCGGGCGGTGTGCGAAACCCCCTGTCGGCGCCGGTGCTTCCCGCGGTGCCCCACAAATCAAGAGCGCCTTTCCTTCCGTACCTGCGACAATCAACCCCATGACCACGCTCAAGTCGAAGCTGCAGGACGACCTCAACGCCGCGATCAAGGAGCGCGACGAGCTCCGCTCCTCGACGCTCCGGCTGACGCTCGCCGCGATCACCAAGGAGGAGGTCGCGGGCAAGGAGAAGCGCGAGCTCTCCGACGACGAGGTGCAGAAGGTGATCACCCGGGAGGCGAAGAAGCGGCGCGAGGCGGCCGAGGCCTTCGCGCAGGGTGGCCGTGCCGAGCAGGCCGAGCGGGAGAAGGCGGAGGGCGAGGTGCTCGCCACGTACCTGCCCAAGCAGCTGTCCGACGAGGAGCTCCAGCAGATCGTGGCCCAGGCCGTCGAGGAGGCCCGGGCCGCCGGTGCGGAGGGGCCGCGGGCCATGGGCGCCGTCATGAAGATCGTGAACCCGAAGGTGGCAGGTCAGGCCGAGGGCGGCCGCGTCGCCGCCGCGGTGAAGAAGCTGCTCGCCGGCTGATCCCATAAGGCAGAAAAGGGCGGCCCCCTCTCCCCGGTACGGGAAGAGGGGGCCGCCCCTTTGTCGGGTCACACCGGCGGCTCAGCCGAAGCGCCCGCCGTTGCCGTTCCCGCCGCCGTTGTTCTGTCCGCGGAAGAAGCCCTCCGGGAAGGAGAAGGTGGGCGTCGGGCCGGGCTCGCCGCCTCCGCCGCCGGTGTTGTTGCCGCCGACCAGGCCGCCGATGAAGCCGCCGTCGTCGTTGCCACGGCCGTTGCCCCCGTTGCCGCGGTTCTCGTCGTCCCGGTCGCGGTTCCGGTCGATGCCGTCGGGGATGTGGACGGTGTTGAACTGCTCGACGGGCTTGCCCTCCAGCGCGCCGGACATCATGTCGCGCCAGATCGGACCGGGGACCTCACCACCGAAGACCTTGCCGTACGACCGGCCGCCGATGGTGATGCCGGACATCTTCCGCTTGTGGGCGGGGTCGCCGACCCACACCGCGCCGGCCATGTTCGGCGTGTAGCCCACGAACCAGGCCGCGTAGCGCTCGTCCGTCGTACCGGTCTTGCCCGCGCTGGGACGGCTGCCGAGGCCCGCCTTCGAACCCGTGCCGTCCTCGACGACGCCCTTGAGCAGCGCGTTGATGGTGTCGGCCGTCTTCTCCGACATCGCTCGCGAGCAGGTCGACCTCGGCACCTCCAGGGACTTCTTCTGGTCGCCGACGCGCTGGCTGACCGACTCGATGGCGATCGGCGTGCAGTACATGCCGCGCGAGGCGAAGGACGCGTAGGCGTTCGCCATGGTGAGCGGGGACATCTCCTGGGTGCCCAGGGCGATGGACGGAGCCTGGTCCATCTTGCGGCCGTCGGCCCGCTCGACGCCCATCTTCTTCGCCATCGTCGTCACCGGGCAGATGCCGATGTCGCTGATCATCTGCACGTAGTAGGTGTTGACCGACTTGGCGGTCGCTTCCTTCATGTCGTACGGGCCGACCTCCGACCGGTTCTCGTTCTCGAGCTTGGCCGGCCTGTCGGGATCGTTCAGCCACCTCTTGCCGTCGCAGGCGGAGACCGGGCTCGGGTACGCCATCTGGTACGGCGAGGGGTAGACCTTGTTCGCCGGCATGCCGTCCTCGAGGGCCGCGGCGGCCACGATCGGCTTGAACGTCGAACCGGGCTGGTAGCCCATGCCGCCGCCCATCGAGCCGTTGACGGAAAGGTTGATCTGCGTCTGGTTCTTGCCGAAGCCGTACGGACGCGACTGGCCCATGGCGAGGATCTTGCCGGTGCCGGGCTGGACGATGGAGGCGGCGGTCGCCACCTCGTCGCTCTTGTAGACGTGGTCCTTGATGGACCGCTGGGCCGAGTCCTGGGCCTGCGGGTCCATGGTGGTGCGGATGGTGAGGCCGCCCTGGTTCCAGACCTTCGCCCGCTCCTCCTTGGTCTTGCCGAAGACCGTGTCGTTCAGGAAGACCTCGCGCACGTAGTCGCAGAAGAAGCCGGCGCCCTTGACCGCCGTGATGCAGCCGTTCTTGGGCTTGCTGACCTTCAGGCCCAGCGGTGCCTTCATCGCCTCCGATGCCTGCGCCCGGGAGATGTCGCCGACGGCGGCCATGCGCTGGAGCACGGTGTTGCGGCGCTTGGTGGCCTCCGCCTCGTCGTTGACCGGGTCGTACCGGCTGGGCGACTGGACGATGCCGGCGAGGAGGGCCGCCTCCTGCACGTTCAGGTCCTTGGCGGACTTGGAGAAGTAGCGCTGGGCGGCGGCCTCGACACCGTAGGCCTGCTGGCCGAAGAACGTGATGTTCAGGTAGTTCTCGAGGATCTTCTTCTTCCCGAGCTCCTCCTCGACCTGGATCGCGTACTTGAGCTCGCGGATCTTGCGGCCGATGGTCTGCTGGGTGGCCTGCGCGACCTTCGTCGGGTCGTCGCCCGCCTCCTCGACGAAGACGTTCTTCACGTACTGCTGCGTCAGCGTCGAGGCGCCCTGGGCGACCTCACCGCTGCGCGCGTTCTTGTTGAGGGCGCGCAGGACGCCCTTCAGGTCGACCGCGCCGTGCTGGTAGAAGCGCGAGTCCTCGATCGCGACGATCGCCTTCTGCATGTACGGCGAGACGTCCTTGAGCGGGACCACCGTGCGGTCGCGCGAGTACACCGTGGCGATCTGGCCGCCGTCGGCGTCGAGGATCGAGGTGCGCTGGCTCAGCGGCGGGGTCTTCATGTTCGCCGGGAGCTCGTCGAAGCTCTCGACCGATCCCTTCGCCGCCAGCCCCAGCGCGCCCACCGCGGGCAGCGCGATGCCGGCCAGCACGGCCCCCGCCAGAACACTGACACCGAGGAACTTGGCGGCCTGCTGCGTGGGTGACAGACCACCGCCCGAGCGCTTCTTTGGCATGAGGGCAGCCTACGTTCTCATTCGCCGGACAGGCGTATAGGCATTGGCCTAAGCTGCTCTCAACTGTCACAGCAGTGAGGTCACGTATCAATACGTCCGGCGACCCCGAATCGTTCTGGGTGTTCCCCAACTTTTTTGTTGGGGTCGTGTCCGAATCCGCCTTGTGTGTCATACGGCGTCCGATGTGACGCAACTGAACTGTCCCGGTTTGCCGGGAAAGTTACGTATGTCACCAGCTCACTCCCCCGGGTGATCTGCCGCTTACCCATAGTCCGTTCGGGCCATTCAAGATTGGGCCCGCTGGGGGTGTTGCGCTGTGCCCACCTTCCGTAACGTCCTCAACTGGCGGCGGTGAATATGCCGCTGCCGCCGTGGGGGAGCCTCGATTCGGGAGAGGACGGCGCCGGTATGGGCTGGGTAGTCGACTGGAGTGCGCAGGCGGCCTGCCGCACTACCGATCCGGATGAACTGTTCGTTCAAGGAGCAGCGCAGAACAGGGCCAAGGCGGTGTGCACCGGATGCCCGGTGCGGACGGAGTGCCTGGCCGATGCGCTGGACAACCGCGTCGAGTTCGGCGTGTGGGGAGGCATGACGGAGCGGGAGCGCCGTGCACTGCTGCGCAGGCGGCCCACGGTGACCTCCTGGCGCCGGCTGCTGGAGACCGCGCGCTCGGAGTACGAGCGCGGCACGGGGATCGTGCCCCTCGACGACGACGAGATCTACGAGAACTACGCGGCGGTGAGCTGAGGTGAGCTGAGGGGGTTCCACCGGGAACTCCACGGCTGGGCCGGGAACCTTACGGTTAGGCCTGGAACTCCAGGGTTACGCCTGGAACTCCACGGTTAGGCCGGGAACCTGACGGTTGGGCCGGGACCTCCACGGTCGGCGCCGGACACTCCATGGCTGGCGCCGGGTGCTTCACGGCCGGCAGGCCCTCGACGGGCCCTTCGCCGTCGCCGGTTTCGCTGGTTTCGCCGAGGACGGTTGCCCTCAGGCACTCGCCTCGGGCAGGTCGGGGTCTTCGGTGGGGTCGGGCAGCTCGCGCTCGTCCGCCGCGAGCCGGTCGCCGATGTCGCGCAGTCCCGTGAGGTCGTGCACGTCGCCGGGCAGTGCGGCCACTTCCGTCACGGCCACCTCGGGGTGGAGCGCGGTGAAGCGGTCACGCGTGCGCTGCTCACGGGAGAGCAGCTGCATCCGTTCGGCGTGCAGCCTCAACAGGCCTGCCGTGAGCTGGTCGACGGACCGCTCGGCGTGCCCGGCATCCTCGGCGGGGGAGCCACCCTCAGGAGCCGGAGCGGGCGCCTCGGCACGGTCGTGAGCTGGTGCTTCCGACGTGGGAGAGTCTGAACTGCCGTACGTTTCGGGAGAGTTACGAAGTCCAGCTTTCCCGTCCTCCTGATCCACAATGCGGGCGTCCTCAAGATTTTCCGCGGCGGCGAGCGCCCGCTCGGCCGACAGGCCGTCGGCGCCGCTGCCATGGACCCGGTTGAGGACGAGACCGGCGAGCGGCATGTCCTCCGCGGCCAGCCGCTCCACGAAGTACGCGGCCTCGCGCAGCGCGTCCCGCTCCGGGGCCGCGACCACCAGGAACGCCGTGCCGGGCGCCTGGAGCAGCTTGTACGTGGCGTCCGCGCGGGTGCGGAACCCGCCGAAGGTCGTGTCCATCGCGGACACGAACGTCTGGACGTCCTTGAGGAGCTGGCCGCCGAGCAGCTTGCCGAGGGTGCCGGTCATCATCGACATCCCGACGTTCAGGAACTTCATCCCGGCCCGGCCGCCCAGCTTCGCCGGTGCCGTCAGCAGCCGGATCAGCCGGCCGTCCAGGAACGACCCGAGCCGCTTCGGCGCGTCCAGGAAGTCCAGCGCCGAGCGGGACGGCGGGGTGTCGACGACGATCAGGTCCCACTCGTCCCGGGCCCGCAACTGCCCGAGCTTCTCCATCGCCATGTACTCCTGCGTGCCCGCGAAGCCCGCCGAGAGCGACTGGTAGAAGGGGTTGCCCAGGATCGTGGCCGCCCGCTCGGAGTCCGCGTGCGCCTCGACGATCTCGTCGAAGGTGCGCTTCATGTCGAGCATCATCGCGTGCAGCTCGCCGCCCGCGGAGTCGTCGATGCCCTTCACCCGGCGCGGGGTGTTGTCGAGCGAGTCGATGCCCATGGACTGGGCCAGCCGGCGGGCCGGGTCGATGGTGAGGACCACGACCTTGCGGCCCCGCTCGGCCGCGCGCAGCCCCAGGGCGGCGGCCGTCGTGGTCTTGCCGACGCCGCCCGAGCCGCAGCAGACCACGATCCGGGTCTTCGGATCCGCCAGCAGCGGATCCACGTCGAGCACGCGCGCGGGGTCCAGAGGGCGGGCCGGGTCGTGTGTGTGGGCCGGGTCCGGACGACTCATGACATCCCCTGCTTCCGACTCATGACGGGCCTTGCCTGTGCTTCCGACTCATGACGGGCCGCCTGCGTACTTCGCCGGGGCTCGAGGCACGCCCGGTTCACGACACCTCGGGTCATAACACCCCGGCTCACGACACACCCTGCTCGCGCAGCTCGCGGGCCAGCGCGTACAGCCCCGCCAGATCCATGCCTTCGGCGAACAGCGGCAGTTCGTGCAGCGGCAGCCCCAGCTCGGCGAGGACCGCGCGCTGGTCGTGCTCCAGCGTGTACCGCTCGGCGTACTCCTCGGCCTGGGTGAGCAGCGGGTCCACCAGCCGCTCGGCGTGCCCGCCGCGCCGCGCCCCGCCGAGCCCGGCGGACGACAGGGACCGCGCGACAGTGGAACGCGGGACCGACCTCAGGAGTTCCAGGTCGGTCTCGTCCAACACCTCCGGCCGGACCATGTTCACGATGATCCGCCCCACCGGCAGCCGGGCCGAACGCAGCTCGGCGATGCCGTCCACGGTCTCCTGGACGGGCATCTCCTCCAGCAGCGTCACCAGGTGCACGGCCGTCTCCGGCGACTTCAGCACCCGCATCACGGCCTGGGCCTGATTGTGTATCGGGCCGATCTTGGCGAGGCCCGCGACCTCGTCGTTGACGTTGAGGAACCGCGTGATGCGCCCGGTGGGCGGGGCGTCCATGACGACGTAGTCGTACGCGAACCGCCCGCTGCGTTCCTTGCGGCGCACCGCCTCACACGCCTTGCCGGTGAGGAGTACGTCCCTCAGGCCGGGCGCGATGGTGGTGGCGAAGTCGATCGCGCCGAGCTTCTTCAGGGCCCGTCCGGCACTCCCCAGCTTGTAGAACATCTGGAGGTAGTCCAGAAGGGCCAGTTCGGGGTCGATGGCGAGGGCGTACACCTCCCCGCCCCCTGGAGCGACGGCGATCTTCCGCTCCTCATAAGGCAGCGCTTCCGTTTCGAAGAGCTGCGCGATGCCCTGGCGACCCTCGACCTCGACGAGAAGCGTCCGCTTCCCCTCCGTGGCCAGGGCCAGCGCTAGGGCGGCGGCCACCGTGGTCTTACCGGTACCGCCCTTGCCGCTGACGACCTGGAGCCTGCTCACGTATTCGAGCCTAACCAGTCCGCGCCCGGGCTACGCGGGAGGCTGTGGACAACCGGTGCCCGGTCGGCTGCGTGACGCCTCCCGGGCAGGGGCTAAAGTCGGCCGCATGACCAAGTGGGAATACGCAACCGTGCCGCTGCTCGTCCACGCCACGAAGCAGATTCTGGACACCTGGGGCGAGGACGGCTGGGAGCTCGTCCAGGTCGTGCCCGGGCCGAACAACCCCGAGCAGCTCGTGGCCTACCTGAAGCGGGAGAAGCAGTGATGGGCGCTGTCGAGGCGAAGCTGGCCGAGCTGGGCCTGACCCTGCCCGACGTGGTCCCGCCGCTCGCCGCGTACCAGCCGGCCGTGCAGTCCGGACCGTACGTCTACACCGCCGGCCAGCTCCCGATGGTGGAGGGCAAGCTTCCGCTCACGGGCAAGGTCGGCGCGGAGGTCACCCCGGAGGAGGCGAAGGAGCTGGCGCGCACCTGCGCGCTGAACGCCCTGGCCGCCGTCAAGTCCGTCGCCGGTGACCTGGACCGCATCGCGCGCGTGGTGAAGGTCGTGGGCTTCGTGGCCTCGGCCTCGGACTTCACGGGCCAGCCCGCGGTGCTGAACGGCGCGAGCGAGCTGCTCGGCGAGGTTCTCGGCGACAAGGGCGTGCACGCGCGCAGTGCCGTGGGCGTGGCGGTGCTGCCACTGGACGCGCCGGTGGAGGTCGAGATCCAGGTGGAGCTCGCGTAGGACCCCGCGAGCTCGCACAGGACCCTTCAGGGCCTCCTCAGTGGGCTCTAGCTGCGGAGTCCGTCCCGGGGGCCACTCGAACATCCGCCCGTCACCAGATAGCCTCGCGCCCATGGCGAACGGTCAGTGGTACCCCCCGGAGTGGCCGGACCGCATCCGCGCACTCGCGGCCGGCAGCCTCACCCCGGTCACCCCGAAACGCGCGGCCACCGTCATGCTCCTGAAGGACACCGGCGCCGGCCCCGCCGTCCACATGCTGCGCAGACGCGCCTCCATGGCCTTCGCCGGAGGCGCGTACGCGTATCCGGGCGGCGGCGTCGACCCACGGGACGACGACCACCAGGTCCGCTGGGCGGGCCCCACGCGCGCGTGGTGGGCCGAGCGGCTCGGCGTCGACGAGAGGTCGGCCCAGGCGATCGTCTGCGCGGCCGTCCGGGAGACGTACGAGGAGGCGGGCGTGCTGCTCGCCGGTCCCACGCCCGACTCGGTCGTCGGCGACACCACCGGCGCCGACTGGGAGGCCGACCGTGCCGCCCTGGTCGCCCGGGACCTGTCCTTCGCGGAGTTCCTGGACCGCCGCGGCCTGGTGCTGCGCTCCGACCTGCTGGGCGCCTGGACCCGCTGGATCACGCCGGAGTTCGAGTCCCGCCGCTACGACACCTGGTTCTTCGTGGCCGCCCTGCCGGACGGGCAGCGCACCCGCAACGCCTCCACGGAGGCGGACCGCACGGTGTGGATCACCCCGGGCGAGGCGGCGTCCGGCTACGACAAGGGCGAGCTGCTGATGATGCCGCCGACGATCGCGACCCTGCGCCAGCTGACGGAGTACGACAGCGCCGCCGGGGCGCTCGCGGCCGCCCCGGGGCGTGACCTCACGCCCGTGCTGGCCACCGCCCGGCTGGTGGACGGCGAGATCGTGCTGTCCTGGCCGGGGCACGACGAGTTCACCAAGCACGTCCCGACCCTCCCGACCGGTGGAGCCACCGCATGACGGACGCAGCAGCCCTTCCCGGACAGCCTCGCGGCGGGGTCCTCTCGGGCCCTGCCACCGCACGGGCAGTCAACGTCCTCGCCCCCAACCCGTCCGCGATGACCCTGGACGGCACCAACACCTGGCTCCTGTCCGAGCCGGACTCGGACCTGGCCGTGGTCGTCGACCCGGGCCCGCTCGACGACGGGCACCTGCGCCAGGTCGTCGCCACGGCCGAGCAGGCCGGCAAGCGGGTCGCCCTGACCCTGCTGACCCACGGCCACCCCGACCACGCGGAGGGCGCCGTCCGTTTCGCCGAACTGACCGGCACGCGCGTGCGTGCCCTCGATCCGGCGCTGCGGCTGGGCGACGAGGGCCTGGCCTCGGGGGACGTCATCACCACCGGCGGTCTGGAGCTGAGGGTCGTCCCGACCCCCGGCCACACCGCCGACTCCCTCTCCTTCCACCTCCCGGCGGACCGGGCGGTGCTGACCGGCGACACGATCCTCGGCCGCGGCACGACGGTCGTGGCCCACCCCGACGGCCGTCTCGGCGACTACCTGGACACCCTGCGGCGCCTGCGCTCCCTCACGGTCGACGACGGCGTCCACACGGTGCTCCCGGGCCACGGCCCGGTCCTGGAGGACGCCCAGGGCGCCGTCGAGTACTACCTCGCCCACCGCGCCAACCGCCTCGCTCAGGTGGAGACCGCCGTCGAGGACGGCTACCGCACCCCCGCCGACGTCGTCGCCCACGTCTACGCCGACGTGGACCGCTCCCTGTGGCCCGCGGCGGAGCTGTCGGTCCGGGCCCAGCTGGACTACCTGGAGGAGCACGGCCTCATCTGACCGTGCCGGCTACTCGGGTACGACGTCGGGCCCCGTCCCCGAGTGGGGGACAGGGCCCGATGACGTACGGCTGGGGGGTGTGCGCGTCAGCGCGAGCGCTTGGCGAGGCGCTCCACGTCCAGGAGGATCACCGCGCGGGCCTCCAGGCGCAGCCAGCCGCGCTGGGCGAAGTCCGCCAGGGCCTTGTTGACCGTCTCGCGAGACGCGCCGACCAGCTGGGCCAGCTCCTCCTGCGTGAGGTCGTGGACGACGTGGATGCCCTCCTCGGACTGCACACCGAACCGGCGGGACAGGTCCAGCAGGGCGCGGGCGACACGGCCCGGGACGTCCGAGAAGACGAGGTCGGACATCGCGTCGTTGGTCTTGCGCAGCCGGCGCGCGACGGCACGCAGCAGCGCGGTGGCCACCTCGGGGCGGACGTTCAGCCAGGGCTGGAGGTCGCCGTGGCCGAGACCGAGCAGCTTGACCTCGGTCAGCGCGGTGGCGGTCGCGGTGCGCGGGCCCGGGTCGAACAGCGACAGCTCGCCGATGAGCTCGCCGGGGCCGACCACGGCCAGCATGTTCTCGCGGCCGTCGGGGGACGTGCGGTGGAGCTTGACCTTGCCCTCGGTGACCACGTAGAGGCGGTCACCCGGGTCGCCCTCATGGAACAGGGCGTCACCACGCGCGAGGGTCACCTCACTCATGGAGGCGCGGAGCTCCGCGGCCTGCTCGTCGTCGAGCGCCGCGAAGAGCGGATTGCGCCGCAGAACGTCGTCCACGAGTTCTCTCCTTGTCGACCTGCTCAGGGGAGGTTGATCCCCCGCGTACCAAGGCACCGAGGTGCCCATTTTTCCGGACGGTCCAAACAGTGTGATCTGTCACAAGGATGCCGCACACATGTCCCGGGGTACGCGGCAGGGGTCCAATTGGGCGCCGATCTTCAGGGGCCGGGCCGGATGTCGGTGCCGGGGCTTAGGCTGGCCGGGTGTCCAAATCGCCGGTGAGAGCACAGGCCGAGGGGGCTGCGCGGGTGGTTGTACGTCGCGATTCCGCTGTGGGCGAACAGAGCCCCGATGGCGGTAGGAAAACGGCGAAAGCGACAGAGGAGGCGGCGCCCGCGGGGAAGCCGACCACCGGGGAGTCGGCTGCCGCGAAGAAAACGGCCGCGGCCAAGAAGTCGGCTGCGGCGAAGAAGTCGGCTGATACGAAGAAGCCCGCGTCCGTCGGCAAGAAGGCGCCAGGCAAGAAGGCCCCTGCCGAGAAGGCCCCCGCCGAGAAGACGCCCGGCAATAAGGCTGCGTCCTCGAAGCGGGTGGGATCCGCTGCAAAGAAGGCGGCGTCCTCGAGGCGGGTGGCGTCCGCTGCCAAGGAGGCCTCGGCGCCTGTGAGGAAAGCCCCCGCCGTGAAGAAGGCCCCCGCTGTGAAGAAGGCGCCCGCCGCGAAGAAGGTCACCGTCGCGACCAAGAAGGCCACCGCCCGCATCAAGGGCACCGCCCCCGCCAGGGCCGTCGTCCATCCGCCGGGCGGCGAGTCGCGCACCGCCCTGGTCCGGCGTGCCCGCCGTATCAACCGGGAGCTCGCCGAGGTCTACCCGTACGCCCACCCCGAGCTGGACTTCACCAACCCCTTCCAGCTGGTGGTCGCCACGGTCCTGTCCGCCCAGACCACCGACCTGCGCGTCAACCAGACGACACCCGCCCTCTTCGCCAGGTACCCGACCCCGGAGGATCTGGCCGCGGCGAACCCGGAGGAGGTGGAGGAGATCCTCCGCCCGTGCGGCTTCTTCCGGGCCAAGACGAAGTCGGTCATAGGGCTGTCGAAGGCCCTGGTCGAGGACTTCGGCGGTGAGGTCCCCGGCCGGCTGGAGGACCTGGTCAAGCTGCCCGGAGTCGGCCGCAAGACCGCCTTCGTCGTGCTCGGCAACGCCTTCGGCCGCCCCGGCATCACCGTGGACACGCACTTCCAGCGCCTGGTGCGCCGCTGGCAGTGGACCGGCGAGACCGACCCGGACAAGATCGAGGCCGCCATCGGCGCGCTCTTCCCGAAGAGCGACTGGACGGACCTCTCGCACCACGTGATCTGGCACGGCCGCCGTATCTGCCACGCCCGCAAGCCCGCGTGCGGCGCCTGCCCCGTCGCACCCCTCTGCCCGGCGTACGGCGAGGGCGAGACCGACCCGGAGAAGGCGAAGAAGCTGCTCAAGTACGAGAAGGGCGGTTTCCCCGGCCAGCGCCTGAATCCCCCGCAGGCGTATCTGGACGCCGGCGGCAAGCCGGCGCCGCCGCTGGGGGCCGGATGACCCGGCGGGACGGCCGGATGTCCCGGCGGGACGCCCAGGTGGCTGGGCAGGACGGCCGGGTGGCTCGGCAGGACGTCCGGACGGCCCGGCGAGCCGTCCTGGAGGACCGCCCGAACGGTGGGTTTCGGCCGCCGGCGGAACGATCTCGGGCCGACCGGACGTTGGACGCGGCAGGACGACGGGGGTGGCGATGACGCGTGCGAGCAACACACGGGGCGGCCGGGTGACGGTCACCAAGGAGGGGCTGCCCACTTGGCTGGACCCGGTCGTCCACGCCGTCGAGACGGTGCGGCCGACGCAGTTGAGCCGCTTCCTGCCGCCGGAGGACGGCGCGGGGCGCCAGTCCGCCGTGCTGATCCTGTTCGGGGAGGGCGAGCGCGGGCCGGAGCTGCTGCTCATGGAGCGCGCGAGCTCGCTGCGTTCCCATGCCGGCCAGCCCTCGTTCCCCGGCGGCGCCCTCGACCCGGAGGACGGGGACCCGCGGGGCGACGGCCCGCTGCGGGCCGCCCTGCGCGAGGCCGAGGAGGAGACCGGGCTCGACCCCTCCGGCGTCCAGCTCTTCGGCGTGCTGCCCAGGCTCTACATCCCGGTCAGCGGCTTCGTCGTCACCCCGGTCCTGGGCTGGTGGCGGGAGCCCACCCCCGTCGGGGTCGTCGATCCCAACGAGACCGCCAGGGTCTTCACCGTCCCCGTGGTGGATCTCACTGATCCCGCGAACCGCGCCACCACCGTCCACCCAAGCGGCCACCGAGGTCCGGCATTTCTGGTCGAATCAGCCCTTGTCTGGGGTTTCACGGCCGGAATCATCGACCGGCTGCTGCACTACGCGGGCTGGGAGCGGCCCTGGGACCGCGAGAAGCAGGTCCCGCTCGACTGGCGCGCATGACAGGGTGGCCTCCGTGAACGTGCTGGACATCTTGTTGCTGGTCGCCGCCGTGTGGTTCGCGGTCGTCGGGTACCGCCAGGGCTTCGTCGTCGGCATCCTGTCGGTGATCGGCTTCCTGGGCGGTGGCCTCGTCGCGGTCTACGTGCTGCCCGTCATCTGGGACGCGCTCACGGACAACGCGGAGGTGAACACGACAGCAGCCGTCGTCGCGGTCGTCGTCGTCATCGTCTGCGCCTCCGTCGGCCAGGCCCTCACCACCCACCTCGGCAACAAGCTCCGCCGGTACATCACTTGGTCCCCGGCCCGGGCCCTCGACGCCACCGGCGGCGCCCTGGTCAACGTCGTGGCGATGCTCCTGGTCGCCTGGCTGATCGGCTCCGCCCTCGCGGGCACCACACTGCCGACGCTCGGCAAGGAGGTCCGCAACTCCAAGGTGCTGCTCGGTGTCTCCCAGGCGCTGCCCGACCAAGCCGCCACGTGGTTCGCGGACTTCTCCTCCGTCCTCGCGCAGAACGGCTTCCCACAGGTCTTCAGCCCGTTCTCGAACGAGCCGATCACCGACGTCCAGCCCCCGGACCCGGCCCTGGCGAACAGCCCCGTGGCGAGTCGTGCCCAGCGCTCCATCGTCAAGGTCATGGGCACGGCGCCGAGCTGCGGCAAGGTCCTGGAGGGCACCGGTTTCGTCTTCTCCGACCGCCGTGTGATGACCAACGCGCACGTGGTGGGCGGCGTCGACGAGCCGACCGTGCAGATAGGCGGCGAGGGCAGGAAGTACGACGCGAAGGTCGTGCTCTACGACTGGCGGCGCGACATCGCCGTACTCGACGTGCCGGACATCAAGGCGCCCGTACTGCGGTTCACCAAGGAGGACGCGAACAGCGGGGACGGCGCGATCGTCGCGGGCTTCCCGGAGAACGGGGCGTACGACGTGCGTGCCGCACGCGTGCGTGGCCGCATCACGGCCAACGGCCCGGACATCTACCACCGCGGCACGGTCCGCCGCGACGTCTACTCCCTCTTCGCCAACGTCCGCCAGGGCAACTCCGGCGGCCCGCTGCTCACGCCCGACGGCAAGGTCTACGGCGTGGTGTTCGCCAAGTCCCTCGACGACGCCCAGACGGGCTACGCGCTCACCGCGGACGAGATCCAGGACGACATCACCAAGGGGCGCACCGCCAACCAGCAGGTGGGCAGCGACAGCTGCGCCCTCTAGGAGCGGTCCTGGAGAAGGATGGCCGGGGCGTCACTCACACGGGTGGCGTCTCCGTCGCGTGTGTGGCGCCTCAGTCGCGGGTGTGGCGCAGACGTACGGAGACCCAGCGGGCCCGGCGGCGGAGGATGCGCGGAATCCCCACCCTGGGATCCGCGGTCACCATCTGCGGTGCGCCGCTTCTCTGGTGGGGGTTCGCACCGCCCGCCGAGCGGCGATTGCGGCTTGCGTCACTGTAGTCGTGCGTCCAGCCCATACCCCGACGTGTGCCCCCGCCCCATGGTCGATAACCGCTCCCGGCGCCTCCAATTGGCCTATGCGCCAGGCAATTGGCCAGGCATGCGGCCGGGCGTCGGACAAGCGTTCACCTGCGGGCACGGGACGCGCTCGCTCGGTCACCGATCGGGTTCGGGATCCTTCAGCCAGTTGATCAGCTCGGAGGAGAACGCGACCGGGTCCTCCTCGTGCGGGTAGTGGCCGAGGCCGTCGAACAGGCGCCAGCGGTAGGGGGCTTCGACGTACTCGCCGGATCCCGCCGCGCTGCGGGTGCGCATCACGGGGTCGAGCGAGCCGTGCAGGTGGAGCGTCGGCACGCGCACGGGCCGCTTCATGCGGCGGTTGAACTGGATACCGTCAGGGCGGGCCAGGGAGCGCACCATCCAGCGGTACGGCTCGACCGCGCAGTGCGCCGCGGAGGGGATGCACATGGCGCGCCGGTAGTTGTCCAGCGCCTCGTCCTCGGGCGGGCGCGGCCCCGACCAGTCGTGGATCAGGTCGGCCACGAGCGCCCCGTCGTCGGCGGTGAGCTGGCGCTCCGGGATCCAGGGCCGCTGGAACCCCCAGATGTGTGAACCGGCGCGCGTCTGCTTGACGTCCCGCAGCATGGCCGAGCGCCAGCGCCGCGGGTGCGGCATGGACGCGACCGCCAGCCGCCGCACCAGCTTGGGGCGCATCGCGGCCGCCGTCCACGCGAGGTATCCGCCCAGGTCGTGGCCGACCAGCGCGGCGTCCGGCTCGCCGAGCGAGCGGATGACGCCGGTGACGTCGAGCGCGAGGTTGGCGGGGTCGTAGCCGCGCGGTGTGCGGTCGCTGCCCCCGACGCCCCGCAGGTCCATGGCGACGGCCCGGAAGCCCGCGTCGGCGAGTGCCACCAGCTGGTGCCGCCAGGTCCACCAGAACTGCGGGAAACCGTGCAGCAGCAGCACCAGCGGCCCGTCTCCCAGCTCGGCGATGTGGAAACGCGCGCCGTTGGCGGCGACGTCGCGGTGGCTCCAGGGCCCGTCCAGAAGTACGGCCGAGGCTGGTTGTGCCGGGGGAGTGGCGGGGTCCGTCATGACGACGAGCGTGCCACAGCCTCGATGGCCTCGGGGACCCGGTCCTGGGCGAGCTCGGGACGCGGGTGCGGCTTGGCCTTCTGCAGGACGCCCGCGGTCTCCTTCATCGAGGCGGCGACCTTCTGCGGGCCCTTGCTCTTCTTGGCCTTCTTCGCGAAGACCACGCCGATCAGCGCCAGCACGACGGCGACCAGCACGTTCGCCGCGAAGGAGAGCAGGAAGCAGATCGCGAGGTTCCAGTCGCTCCAGGTCCGGATGCCGTACGCCAGCGCGAAGTTCAGCATCGGCAGGGAGAAGATCAGTACCGCGCCGGCCATCGAGAAGGCGCCGCCGCTGGTCGCGCCGCGTTTGACGTCCTGCTTGAGCTGCGCCTTGGCCAGCGCGATCTCGTCGTGCACCAGCGCCGACATTTCCGCCGTCGCCGAGGCGAACAGCTGGCCGATGGTGCGTTCGGCGCCGACCGGGCTGCCGTCGGGTGCGCTCATCGCGGTCTCCCTCTTCTGCTCTTCCGCGTACGGTCCGCTTTTCCGCGTCTTGTGCCTGACCGGCCGCAGTCGCCCGACTGCGTACGGCCTGACTGCGTACGGTCCCGTCTTTTGTACCGTCTCGTCAGATCATGCCGGACGGTGGTGGTCCTCGCCTGCCCCGCCCGGTACTTCGGCAAGCCCGTGCCGCGTCGTCGCCTTCTCCTGGGCGATCCGGCGGTGCTCGGCGGCCTTGCGTTCGTAGAGGGCGGCCAGGCGCAGGTGGTACGCCGGATCGTCCTCCTCGTAGACGTCCGGGATGCCGTCGAGGTCCTCGTCGCGCTCCTCGGCCTCCCACAGCCGGCGGTACTTGGCGTTGCGGATTTTCAGCAGCACGGTCGCGAGTGTCGCGGCGATGATCGAGCCCAGCAGGACGGCTGCCTTGACCTCGTCGGTCATGGTCTGGTCACCCTCGAAGGCGAGTTCGCCGATGAGCAGCGAGACGGTGAAGCCGATTCCGGCGAGGCTCGCCACCGCGAACACGTCCGCCCAGGCGAGGTCGTCGCTGAGCGAGGCCCGGGTGAAACGGGCCGTCAGCCAGGTCCCGCCGAAGATGCCGAGGGCCTTGCCGACGACGAGTCCGAGGACGACACCCAGCGTCTCGGGCTGGGTGAACACGTCGGTGAGCGCGCCGCCGGAGACGGCGACGCCCGCGCTGAACAGCGCGAACAGCGGTACGGCCAGACCGGCCGACAGGGGCCGTACGAGGTGCTCGATGTGCTCGCCGGGGGAGTGGTCCTCGCCCTCGTGGCGGTGGCAGCGCAGCATCAGGCCCATGGCGACGCCCGCGATGGTGGCGTGCACGCCGCTGTTGTACATCAGCGCCCAGACGACCAGGGCGAGCGGCACGTACACGTACCAGCCGCGTACGCCCTTGCGCAGCAGCACCCAGAAGACGACCAGCCCCGCCACGGCGCCGCCGAGCGCGGCGAAGTTCAGGTCGGCGGTGAAGAACACCGCGATGATCAGGATCGCGAAGAGGTCGTCGACGACGGCGAGCGTGAGCAGGAAGGCCCGCAGCGCGCTCGGCAGGGAGGTGCCGATGACCGCGAGCACGGCGAGCGCGAAGGCGATGTCGGTGGCGGTGGGCACGGCCCAGCCGGCCAGGGAGCCACCGCCGATGACGCCGGTGACGGTGTAGACGAGCGCCGGTACGGCCATGCCGCAGAGGGCGGCGACGACCGGCAGCGCGGCGGCCTTCGGATCACGCAGGTCACCCGCGACGAGCTCACGCTTGAGCTCGATCCCGGCGACGAAGAAGAAGAGCGCCAGCAGTCCGTCGGCGGCCCAGTGCGCCACCGACAGGTCGAGGCCGAGGGCGGCGGGCCCCAGGTGGAAGTGGGAGACGCTCTCGTAGCTGTCCCGAAGGGCCGGGATGTTCGCCCAGAGCAGCGCGGTCACCGCCGCGGCGAGCAGCAGGACCCCGCCGACGGTCTCGGTGCGCAGCGCGTCCGCCACATAGGTCCGCTCCGGCAGTGACAGCCGGGCGAGGACCTTGCGGGGGGTGCTGGGGCGGGGCGCGGTCACGGGAGCAACCTCCGGTCGGTGGGCAGGACGGAACGTTTTGCCGACCAGACTTCCCGGCGCACCTTGGAGCAGTTGTTTTGGTTAGTTTAGGTAACCATAGGGCTGAGCGCACGCCAGGACTTTCACCAAGGACGCCACGAGGGCACCCGGCGTGCTGCCTGCCGGGTGCCCTTCGCCTGTTCTGCTATGCCTGACAGCCCTCGCTGCCTGATCAGTCCTCGCTGGGCGCGGCGGGCAGCTTGCTCTGGATGAGGTCCATGACGGTGGAGTCCGTCAGCGTGGTGACGTCACCGAGCTGGCGGTTCTCGGCGACGTCCCGCAGCAGCCGGCGCATGATCTTGCCGGAGCGGGTCTTGGGCAGCTCGGCCACCGGCAGGATCCGCTGGGGCTTGGCGATCGGGCCGAGGGTGTTGCCGACGTGCGTGCGCAGCTCGGCGACCAGATCCTCGGTCTCGGCGGCCGTACCGCGCAGGATCACGAAGGCGACGATCGCCTGCCCGGTCGTCTCGTCCGCCGCACCGACCACGGCCGCCTCGGCGACCGAGGGGTGGGAGACGAGCGCGGACTCGACCTCCGTGGTGGAGATGTTGTGGCCGGAGACGAGCATGACGTCGTCGACCCGGCCGAGCAGCCAGATGTCGCCGTCGTCGTCCTTCTTGGCGCCGTCACCCGCGAAGTACTTGCCCTCGAAGCGCGACCAGTAGGTGTCGATGAACCGCTGGTCGTCGCCCCAGATGGTGCGCAGCATCGACGGCCACGGCTCGGTCAGCACCAGGTAGCCGCCACCGCCGTTCGGCACCTCGTTCGCCTCGTCGTCGACGACCGTCGCGGAGATGCCGGGCAGCGGCGTCTGGGCCGAGCCGGGCTTGGTCGCGGTGACGCCCGGCAGCGGGGTGATCATCATCGAGCCGGTCTCGGTCTGCCACCAGGTGTCGACGACCGGGGTGCGGTCGCCGCCGATGTTCTTGCGGTACCAGATCCATGCCTCGGGGTTGATCGGCTCGCCCACCGACCCCAGCACCCGCAGGCTGGACAGGTCGAACTTGGCGGGGATGTCGTCGCCCCACTTCATGAACGTGCGGATCGCGGTCGGCGCGGTGTAGAGGATCGTCACGCCGTACTTCTGCACGATCTCCCAGAAGCGGCCCTGGTGCGGCGTGTCGGGCGTGCCCTCGTACATGACCTGCGTCGCGCCGTTCGCCAGCGGGCCGTAGACGATGTACGAGTGGCCGGTGACCCAGCCGACGTCGGCGGTGCACCAGTACACGTCGGTCTCCGGCTTGAGGTCGAAGACGGCGTGGTGGGTGTAGGCGGTCTGGGTGAGGTAGCCGCCGGAGGTGTGCAGGATGCCCTTCGGCTTACCCGTGGTGCCCGAGGTGTAGAGGATGAACAGCGGGTGCTCGGCGTTGAACGCCTGCGGGGTGTGCTCGGCGGACTGCCGCCCGACGACGTCGTGCCACCAGACGTCGCGGCCCTCGGCGAAGGCGACCTCCTGGCCCGTGCGGCGCACGACCAGGACGTGCTCGACGATGCCCGCCTTCTCCACCGCCTCGTCCACGGCCGGCTTCAGCGCGGACGGCTTGCCGCGCCGGTAACCGCCGTCGGAGGTGATGACCACGCGCGCGTCGGCGTCCTTGATGCGGGTGGCGAGCGCGTCGGAGGAGAAGCCGCCGAAGACGACCGAGTGCGCGGCGCCGATGCGGGCGCAGGCCAGCATCGCGATCGCCGTCTCGGGGATCATCGGCATGTAGACGGCGACCCGGTCGCCGGCCTGAACTCCCAGCTCCAGCAGCGCGTTGGCCGCCTTGGAGACCTCGTCCTTGAGCTCGGCGTAGGTGATCGCGCGGCTGTCGCCGGGCTCGCCCTCGAAGTGGATGGCGACGCGGTCGCCGTGCCCGGCCTCCACATGCCGGTCGACGCAGTTGTAGGCGACGTTGAGTTCGCCGTCCTTGAACCACTTGGCGAACGGCGGGTTCGACCAGTCGAGGGTCTCGGTGGGCTCCTTGGCCCAGGTCAGCCGACGGGCCTGCTCGGCCCAGAAGCCGAGCCTGTCAGCCTTGGCCTGTTCATACGCCTCCGCGGTGACGTTGGCGTCAGCGGCCAGGTCGGCGGGGGGTTCGAACCTGCGCTCTTCCTTCAAGAGGTTGGCCAGGCTTTCGTTGCTCACGACATCTCCCGTTCTCAGGGTTGTCCGCTGTGTCCCGTGCCACAGCTCATCAGACCGGGCGGCCCGATGACAAGGGCCGACGGATTATTGGTTTAGACCTCTTTGCGGGGCATTTACGCAGGCCGTCCGCCCGTGGCGCGCGGCGGCCCGGTCATTCCTACCCACGGACGCCGACCGGACCGGGTTCAGCCTCTGTAACGCCCTTCACACGTCGGCCCAATTACAGGTGAAGCGCACCGACGAAAGGACAGGCGAGTGGACGGCATACGGGGCGGGCCCGCGGCGGCGGCCCACGACCCCCAGCTCTTCGAAGAGTTCTACCGGCGCCACGTGGACGCCGTGATGTCTTTCGTGGCCCGGCGTGTCGCCGACGTCCACACCGTGGCGGACCTGACCGCCGAGGTCTTCCTCGCGGCCCTCGACTCGGCCCACACCTATCGCCCCGGCCGAGGTGACGAACGGGCCTGGCTGTACGGCATCGCGCGCAACATCGTCTCCTCCGAGCGCCGCCGGATCGCACGTGAGACGGCGCGTGACGTCCGTATCTCGGGGCGCCGGTTGCTGGAGCCCGACGACATCGCGCGGCTGGAGGACAAGCTCGACGCCGAGAGCCCGGGGCGCCGGGCGCTGGCCGCGCTGGAGCGGCTGCCGGACGGTGAACGGGCCGTCGTCGAACTCGTCGCCGTGGACCAGCTCACGGTCACCGAGGCCGCCGCGGCGCTCGGCATCCGCCAGGTCACGGCCCGGGTGCGGCTGCACCGGGCCCGCAAGGCCCTGCGGGCGGAGGCGGATCCGGCGACGGAGACCCCGCCCCGCCCGTCCCTGTCGTACGTCACCGGCGGAGCCGGAGGAACCGGAGGAGAGGCGTGACCACGAAGACCACGTTCGAGGACCGGCTGCTGGCCGAGCTGCGGCACGAGATCGAGATGCGCGAGGCCGCCGCTCCCGACTGGGCCGCCGCTCCCGCCCGTGCTGCCGCTCCGCGCCGCGCCCCGTTCGCGGGGGTGCTGACGGGGGTGCTCACGGGGCGGCGGCTCGCCCTGGCCGCGGGTGCCTGTGCCGTGGCCGGGCTGGTGCTGGTGCTCGTGCCGGGGTCACCGGCCGAATCACCGGCGTACGCGGTGGAGCGGCACGGCGACGGCAGCGTCACACTCACCCTCACGAAGATCGCGATCGGTGAGAAATCCCAGCGTCAACTGGCCGAACGCCTGCGTGCCGAGGGCATCCACGTGACCATCGACGACCTCCCCTTCGGTCACTACTGCGCGCAGCCACGCGGCAAGATGCTGTCGGGCAGCGTGGCACGGGGATTCATCGGGGAGCCCCCCGAGGAGGGCTCCGTCCCCGTCGGCGGTCCGACCGACCCGGCCTTCCACCGCCAGTGGCAAGTCACCCTGCACCGGGGCGATTCCCTGGGTATCGAGAACACCAGCCGCAAGGACGGCAAGCCCGGCCACAACAGCGAGGCGTTCTACGCGGTCAAGGGCGAGATCAAGCCCTGCGAGCCGGAGTCCCAGGGCTGAGGCTGCGGCGGGCGGCGGGCGGCGGGCGGCGGGCGGCGGGCGGCGGGCGGCGTACGGGGGTCGCCGCTCGCCTACGCCTGATCGGCCCTGGACAGGGGCCACCGGGTGTGGCCCGCCGCGGCCGGCTGCCGTGCGGCGGGCTGCCCGCTCACGCCGGCTGGTCGGCCTCCCGGACATGGTCGAACACTCGGTCCCCGTCCACCTCGGTGAGCAGGTAGGCCTGGGCCTCGCCCACGTGGAAGTACATGCCCTGCAGCTCCAGCTCGCCCTCCCGCAGGGCGCGGGCGACCGAGTCGTGAGCACGCAGGTGCTCCAACTGCTGGACCACGTTGGTCAGGCAGAGCTGCTCGACCGAGTCGGCGGGCGGGCGTCCGCCCAGCCGGGTCGGCTGCCGGCTGCCGTCGCCCATGTGCTCCAGGCTGGGCAGCCCGTGCCGCAGCCACCGCTTGAGCGGCGTCTGTGCACCGCCGGGCTCGGAGCTGAGCAGCGCCTGCATGGCTCCGCACCCCGAGTGCCCGCACACCGTGATGGACCGCACCTGGAGCACGTCCACGGCGTACTCGATCGCGGCCGCCACCGAGTCGTCGCCGCTCTCCTCCCCCGGCAGCGGGACGAGGTTGCCCACGTTGCGCACCACGAACAGGTCGCCCGGACCACTGGAGGTGATCATCGACGTGACCAGTCGTGAGTCGGCACAGGTCAGGAAGAGCTGCGAAGGCTGCTGCCCTTCGCGAGCCAGCCGCGCCAGCTCGCCGCGCACCAGGGGCGCGGTGTTGCGCTGGAACGCGCTGATGCCACGCGCCAGTTCGTGCCCGCCGGCGGTGCCGGTGCCCGTCGGGTCCGGCTCGGAGCGGTCCGTCCCGTCCGGGGCGTTCCCGGAGGGGAGAGCGGACTGGGGGCGTTCGCACTGGTGGTTGCGCCAGGGTGTCCAGGGACGGCAACGGCAGCCGGGGGAGGCGTGGGGCTCGGAGATGCGTGTGCCGGGGTGCCGGCCGGCGATCTCGACCTTGCCTCCCTGCGCGGTGTGCGTCTTCTGCCAGTCCTGCAAGGTCTCGTACGCCGCGTGGTCCATGAACGAACCGTCCAGCTCGACGACCGTGTCGGCGCCGTGGGGTACGAGATGCAGGGCCCGGCTCAGCCGTGGCACCGCGAGGAACGTCAACTGTCCTCTGACGTGTACGTGATGGACTCCTTCCTTCTCCTCGTGCGTGATGCGGGTGCGGGTGAGGCGGTGCAGGGCGACGCCGACCGCCATGGCGATGCCGAGCGCCACGCCCTGGAGGACGCCGAGGAAGACGACGCCGAGGGTCGTGACGGCGTAGACCCATACTTCGCGGTGGCGCGTCACCGTGCGGATGTGGTGCAGGGACACCATCTGGATGCCGACGGCCATCACCAGGGCGGCGAGCGAGGCGAGCGGGATGAGCTCCAGGATCGGGACCATCAGCAGCGCGGCGATCACTACGAGAACGCCGTGCAGCATCGTGGAGTTCCGGCTGACCGCACCCGAGTTCACATTCGCCGAACTGCGTACGGCGACACCGGCGATGGGCAGCCCGCCGAGCGATCCGGAGACGATGTTGGCGGCGCCCTGGCCCAGCAGTTCGCGGTCGAGGTCGGAGCGCCCGACGTGGGCGGACAGGCCCGGCCGGCCGGCCACCAGCTTGTCCACGGCGACCGCGCCGAGCAGCGACTGCACACTGCACACCAGCGTGATGGTGAGCACCGCGGCGACGAGGCCGAGCCCGGGGCCCTCGGGCAGCCCGGCCAGGGCGTGGTTGCTCCAGGACGGCAGGTCGACCTTGGGCAGGCGGAGGCCGGCGAGGGCGGCGGCCGCGGTGGCTCCGGCGACGGCGACGAGTGCCGCCGGGACCTTGCGCAGCAGGCGCCCGGCCCGGCCGGGCAGCCTCGGCCAGAGCAGCAGCAGCGCCAGCGTCAGCAGGCTCACCGACACGGCCGACGGGCGCATGTGCGCCAACTGGGCGGGCAGGGAACGCAGGTTGTCGGGCACGGAGCTCTGGGGTGTGCCGCCGAGCACGATGTGCAGCTGGGCGACGGCGATGGTGACGCCGATCCCGGCGAGCATGCCGTGCACGATGGCGGGGCTGACGGCGAGGGCGCCACGCGCCACGCGCAGGCAGCCCAGGCCGAGTTGGGCGAGGCCGGCGAGGACCGTGATGGCGCAGGTCGTCCGCCAGCCGTAGCGCTGGATGAGGTCGGCGGTGACGACGGTGAGTCCGGCGGCCGGTCCGCTCACCTGGAGCGGGGAGCCGCCGATCCGCCCGGCGACGAGCCCGCCCACCGCGGCGGCGACGAGGCCGGCCTGGAGGGGCGCGCCGGTGGCCAGGGCGATGCCCAGAGACAGGGGCAGGGCGATCAGGAAGACCGCGATCGAGGCCGACACGTCGGCACCCGCGATCCGGAATCGCCGGGGGCCGCTCGGCGGCGGGCTGTGGGGTGGATGGGTGCGCTCGGTCCGGTTCGGATCGGCGGCGCGTGTGGGGACGCAGGCTGACATGGTTTCCCGTCTCCTCCGGGGCTGCGCGGTCGCGTGACGTGGGGGTCCCGCTCGGGGCGGGGGTTCGGTCGCGGCCGTGGGTCACGGCGTAAATCGGCGGGATGAATCAACGCTCAGTAAACGGATCGTAATGCAGAGTAAAGGGCAAGCATAGACTTTACGGGCAAATGGGCGAATAAATCACCCTCAAGAGTGAAGTGGCTATTTCATCGGCTTGTCTTACTAATTCCTTCTTCGTCTCGTGCGAATTTGGCGGCGTTGTCGCACCCGAGAGAAGGAAGAAGGTGGGCGACACATGGCCACTCGCAGGATCGCCGCGGGCTCAGTGATCGCCGCGGTCTGCGCCGTATCGCTCGCCGGTTGCGCGACCGCGCCCCGGCAGGAGGCCGCCCCCGCCCCGCGGAAGCCGAAGCCGGCCCAGGCGCCGAAGAGCGTGGTCCGGCTGATCGGAGACGGCTCCACCGCCTACACCGGCGCCCAGCCCCACCTGCCCAGACCCGAGCGGCTGCGGCCCGGCCAGAAGCCACCCCAGTTCGTCGTCTTCTCCTGGGACGGAGCCGGCGAGGACAGCCAGAAGCTGTTCTCGCACTTCCGCAAGGTCGCCAAGGAGAACCGCGCGACCATGACGTACTTCCTGAGCGGTGTGTACATGCTGCCGGAGGACAAGCGCGACCTGTACCGGCCACCCCAGCACTCGCCGGGCCGCTCCGACATCGGCTTCAACGACCGCCGCGGCATCGCGGCCACCGTGCGGCAGCTGCGTCTGGCCTGGCTGGAGGGCAACGAGATCGGTACCCACTTCAACGGTCACTTCTGCGGCAGCGGCGGCGGGGTCGGCGAGTGGTCGGTGAAGGAGTGGAAGGACGAGATCACCCAGGCCAAACAGTTCGTGAAGACCTGGAAGACCAACGCCGGCATGAGGAACGCGCCGCCGCTGCCCTTCGACTACGACAAGGAGCTCATCGGCGCCCGCACGCCCTGCCTGGAGGGCCGGCGGAACTTCATCAGGGCGGCCGGCGATCTTGGCTTCCGCTACGACACCAGTGGCGTCAACGACCAGGTCTGGCCCGGCAGGAAACGAGGCCTGTGGGACCTGTCCATGCAGCTCGTGCCCTTCCCCGGCCACTCCTACGAGCAGCTGAGCATGGACTACAACTTCATGGTCAACCAGTCGGGCACCGACACCCAGGGCAACCCCGCCAAGCACGACTTCTGGGGTGACCAGATGCGCGACGGCCTGCTGAGGGGCTTCCACCGGGCTTACAACGGCAACCGCGCACCTCTGATCATCGGCAACCACTTCGAGTCCTGGAACGGCGGCACCTACATGCGGGCCGTCGAGGAGGTCATCGAAGCGGTGTGCACCAAGGAAGAGGTGCGCTGCGTTTCGTTCCGCCAGCTGGCGGACTGGCTGGACGCCCAGGACCCCAGGACGGTGGCGAGGCTGCGCACGCTGAAGGTCGGCGAGGCGCCGAGGCAGGGGTGGGCGTCCTTCCTCGCGGGGCGGCCCGCTCCGGCTCCGAGGGGCGCGCCGGGGACTTCGGGGGCTCCGGCGACTCCGGGGGCGAAGGGGTAGCCGCCGTAGGCAGTAGGCCGTTTGGGGGAGCGAGGTGGTGGTGGGGGTGGGGGGGGGCACGCGCGCGTGGAGCTGTCTCGGTGGGCGTGTGCTGTTCGCTGAGCGCCGGCCGGATCCCGCGGTGCGTGCGTTCCGTGCTCCCCGGGCGGTGGCCCGAGTGTGGTGGCCGAGTGCGGTGGCCCGAGTACCGAGTGAGGAAGGCCACTCCGTCGTGGGGCGGGGCCTCGGGCTGCGTAGGGTCGTACTCATGAGTACAGCAGGCGCGACCGCCGATCCCCTCGCGGCCCTGGGGGCGCTGCCCGGTGTGGCCGAGTCCGTGGAGTCCGTACGCAAGGCCGTGGACCGGGTCTACGGGCACCGGATCATGCGGCGGCGCAGCAACGAGATCACCTCCGAGGCGGCCCTGCGCGGCGCCCGCGGCTCGGCGGCGCTGTCCGGCGCGGACTGGGCCCTGGAGGAGGTGCGTCGGCGTACGGACTTCAGCGGGGACGACGAGGCACGTGTAGTGGGGGCCGCCCTGCGGCTCACCGCGGAGGCGGGCCAGCTGCTGTCGATCTGGCGGCAGTCGCCCCTGAGGGTGCTGGCCCGGCTGCACCTGGTGGCGGCGGCCGACAAGGCGGACCAGGTGGGGCGGCCCCGGCAGGAGGGCGAGCCGGTCGACGAGCCGCTCGTCGGGCTGCCGTTGCCCGGTGCTGCCGAGGCGCACGGCCGGCTGGAGGGGCTGGGCGGACTGGTCATCGCCGGGAGTTCCGCGCCGGCTCTGGTGACGGCCGCCGTGGTGCACGGCGAGCTGCTCGCGCTGCGACCCTTCACGTCCCACAACGGCCTGGTGGCGCGCACGGCCGAACGCATCGTCCTGGTCGGCAGCGGTCTGGATCCGAAGTCGGTCTGCCCGGCCGAGGTCGGTTACGCCGAGCTGGGCCGCGACGCCTACCTGGAGGCCCTGGGCGGGTACGTCTCCGGCACGCCGGAGGGCATGGCCGCCTGGATCGCCCACTGCGGCAGGGCGGTGGAACTCGGGGCGCGCGAGTCCACGGCGGTGTGCGAGGCGCTGCAGCGCGGAGCCGCGTGACGTCACCGGTCCGGGGCGGCCGTCACCGGTCCGGGTGGCGTATCCGCCCCTGAAGCCCGAGAACAGAAATGCGGCGGTACGAGAACTCGTACCGCCGCTGGCATGAGCATCGGGTTACCAAGCGTCCTCGATATATGCCCATCAGGTCGGGAACTTTGCCCGTCACCTGGTGCGGCTGGCCCGTAATCGACGGGTCGACGTCGCGTGGGTGCCCGGTGTTCATGCGCGGTCCGTGGGGCCAAATGCGTATTTAAGGTGATCCTCTCGGATGTCCTTGGTCTCGCGGGCCGTTGAGTCCTTTGTACTCCTGCCGTGCAGTAAGCGGAAGTCCACGCTGCACTTCTTTACTTTTGGGTTCAAATACGACTTCGGGTGGTCGCGGGTCAAGCGGCAGTGGTCCGGCGCCGGTTGGCGTACCAGACGAGGCCGGCGGTGGCCGCCGCGGCACCTATCGCGGCGACCGCGACGAGTGCCGGGCGCGGCGGTACGGAGAAAGAGGGAATGCGCTGCTTGAGTCGGACCGGTCGGTGGAAGTCCAGAATCGGCCACCCGCGCGTGAGTGCCTCGCGGCGCAGCGCGCGGTCCGGGTTCACGGCGTGGGGGCGGCCGACGGTCTCCAGCATGGGCACGTCGGTCGCCGAGTCGCTGTAGGCGTAGCAGCGGCTGAGGTCGTACCCCTCGGACGCGGCCAGCTCCCTGATGGCCTCGGCCTTGGTCGGGCCGTAGGCGTAGTACTCCACCTCGCCCGTGAAGCAGCCGTCGTCGCCCACGACCATGCGGGTCGCCACCACGCGGTCCGCGCCGAGCAGCTCGCCGATCGGCTCGACGACCTCCGCGCCCGACGTGGACACGATCACCACGTCGCGGCCGGCGGTGTGGTGCTCCTCGATGAGGGAGGCGGCCTCGTCGTAGATGATCGGGTCGATCAGGTCGTGCAGTGTCTCGGCGACGATCTCCTTGACCTGCTGCACGTTCCAGCCGCGGCACAGTGCCGACAGATACGAGCGCATGCGCTCCATCTGGTCGTGGTCGGCGCCGCCGGCGAGGAAGACGAACTGGGCATATGCGGTTCGCAAGACGGCCCTGCGGTTGATCAGACCGCCTTGGTAGAACGACTTGCTGAACGTGAGCGTGCTCGACTTCGCAATGACCGTCTTGTCCAGGTCAAAGAAGGCCGCTGTGCGGGGCAAGGAGTGGTTTTCCACGCCCCTGAGCATAGGGGCAGCCCATTCGGCGTAAGGTGGGGCGCGTGGGTTTGCCTGAGAGGGCTCTCGGGTACACCATGGAAGTCACGGATCGTTCGCGACCGTGCTAACCCGGCCCGACTCCTCCCCCCCCGAGTCGGCCGTGGGGACGACCCCCGCTCTCCCCCCCGGCGGGGGTCGTCGCATGTCCGGGTGGGTTTTCTCCCCCTCAAACGGCCGAAGCGCTGTTCCGGTGCGTCTCCGGTGAGCGGTCTTGTCATGCTCATGATTGTTTACTGTGTGTAGCTGTCGGGCTGCTCTGCGGGAGTCGCACTGAGGGGCTGCCGAGGTCACCGGTGTGGGTGAAGGCGATATTCACAACCACCGAGACGTCCACAGTTATCCACCAAGATCCACACGATTTCCGGGATCGCTGCACCGTGATTCCAGCGCACCCCGCTCGCGGCAGTTCATGGCCGGTTCCGATAGCCGGGGGCGTTCGGCCGGTTTCTGCCGACCGTGCATAGGGAGGCCGTCTTGTCGGCTCTTCCCACGTTTGGGAATCGCGGGGCCGCAGGGGCCGTGCGAGTCATGCAGCGAAGGGGGATGACGACCGTGGCCGGAACCGTCACACACGATCCGCCGCCCGCCGCCGGAGGGCGGCAGGGCGGACCGCTGATCGTCACCGAGGACAGCGAACTCCTCGACGACTTGCTGCGCCTGTGCGCGGCGGCGGGCGCGACACCCGAGGTGCACCACGGGGTGCCGGAGCGCAGAGGCAGCTGGGAGGCCGCGCCCCTGGTCCTCGTGGGCGACGACGCGGCGCGGCGCGTACGCGGGGCCGCGCGCAGAAGGGGAGTCGTCCTCGTCGGCAAGGACCAGGACGACTCCGGGGTGTGGCGGCGGGCCGTCGAGATCGGCGCCGAGCACGTGCTGATGCTGCCCGACGGCGAGCAGTGGCTGGTCGACCGCATCGCCGACGTGGCCGAGGGAGTCGGCCGGCCCGCCCTCACCGTGGGCGTCATCGGCGGCCGGGGCGGGGCCGGAGCGTCCACGCTCGCGTGCGCGCTCGCCGTCACCTCCGCGCGGGAAGGACTGCGCACCCTCCTCGTGGACGCAGATCCGCTGGGTGGCGGACTCGACGTACTCCTCGGCGGGGAAACGGCCGACGGACTGCGCTGGCCCGCGTTCGCGTCCTCCCGCGGGCGGGTCGGCGGCGGAGCCCTGGAGGAGTCGCTGCCCGAGCTGCACTCGCTGCGGGTGCTCAGCTGGGACCGGGGCGACCGGATCGCCGTGCCGCCACAGGCGGTGCGCGCGGTGCTCGCGGCGGCCAGACGCCGGGGCGGCACGGTCGTGGTCGACCTGCCGCGCCGCATCGACGACGGCGTCGCCGAGGTTCTCACCCAGCTCGACATCGGCGTGCTCGTGGTCCCGGCCGAGCTGCGGGCCGTCGCGGCCGCCGGGCGGGTGGCGTCCGCCGTCGGCATGGTGCTGCGCGATCTGCGGGTGGCGGTCCGCGGGCCCTACCCGCCGGGGCTCGACGAACGCGAGGTGGCGAGGCTGCTGGGACTTCCCCTGGTCGGCGAAGTGCCCGTCGAGCCCGGGTTGTTGCGCCCGGACGAGGACGCGGCGCCGCCCGGCGCCGTCCCGCGCGGACCGCTCGCCCGGTTCTGCAAGGAGTTCTGGGAGCGTTCCCTCGTCGAGGCGGGTGCCGCGTGAGCGCGGCGACGGGCACGGCGACCGGACTCGAGGGTGCCGGGCTGCTCGACGGGGTGCGGCGGTGGCTGGCCGAGAGCGGAGCCGAGCCGACACCCGCGCGGGTGGCGCAGGCCCTGCGGGAGCAGGGCCGGGTGCTCGGCGACGCGGAAGTCCTGGGAGCCGCCGCGCAGTTGCGGTCCGAGCTGGTGGGCAGCGGACCGCTGGAGCCGCTGCTGGCCGACCCGTCGGTGACGGACGTGCTGGTGTCGGCCCCGGACAGGGTCTGGGTGGACCGGGGCGGAGGGCTGGAACTGACGTCGGTGCGTTTCACCGACGCGGCGGCCGTACGACGGCTCGCCCAGCGCCTCGCGGCGGTGGCCGGACGCCGTCTGGACGACGCCCGCCCCTGGGCCGACGCCCGCCTGCCCGACGGGACGCGGCTGCACGCCGTGCTGCCGCCGGTGGCCGTGGACTGCGCCTGCCTCTCGCTGCGGGTCGTACGGCCACGTGCCTTCACACTCGGCGAGCTGGTCGCGGCGGGCACGGTGCCGCCGGGCGGGGACCGGGTGCTGCGCGCGCTGCTCGACGCCCGGTTGTCCTTCCTCGTCAGCGGGGGCACCGGCACCGGCAAGACGACACTGCTGAGCGCCCTGCTGGGGCTGGTCGGACCGGACGAACGGATCGTCCTCGCCGAGGACTCGGCGGAGCTGCGGCCCGATCATCCGCACGTCGTGCGGCTGGAGACGAGACCCGCCAACCAGGAGGGAGCGGGCCTCGTCACCCTCGAGGACCTGGTGCGCCAGGCGCTGCGCATGCGGCCCGACCGGCTGGTCGTGGGCGAGGTGCGCGGGCCCGAAGTGGTGCATCTGCTGGCCGCGTTGAACACCGGCCACGAGGGCGGATGCGGAACGGTGCACGCCAATGCCGCCGCCGACGTACCGGCCCGGCTGGAGGCGCTCGGCACGGCCGCCGGGCTCGACCGGGCCGCGCTGCACAGCCAGGTGGCGGCCGCCCTCTCCGTGGTGCTGCACCTCGTACGCGACCGGGCCGGACGGCGGCGGATCGCCGAGGTGCATGTGCTGGAGCGGGACCCGACGGGGCTGGTGCGGACGGTGCCGGCGCTGCGGTGGGGCGCGCAGGCCTTCGCGCGGGAGCGGGGGTGGGAGCGGCTGCGGGGGCTGCTTCGCGACCACGCGAGCCGGAGCGGGGCGGAGGAGACCGGCCCTGCGCCGGTGGCGGGGCGTGTGATGACGGGGTCCGAGGGGGCCCGCGTGACGAAGTGGACCGAGAGGGAGCCGACTGATGGCGGGGGTGGCTGAGATGTCGATGGGTGCGGCAGTGGCGTGCATGGGGGCGGCAGCCTGGCTGCTGGGGGAGCGGAACTCGGTGGCGCGCCGGGCGCGGCTGCTGCTCGCGGGCGGCGGGGCCGTCGGGAGCGGGCCGCCCGGGTCGTGGTGGATGACCGGTCGGCTGCGGCGCGTTCGTGGGCGGCTGCGGGCCGAGTGGTGGGCGCCGGTGGCCGGGCTGGTGCTGGCGGTGCTCGGGGCGTCGGTGCTGCCGGCCGTCCTGGGGGTGGCCGGGGTGCCGCTGGTGCGGCGGGCCCGGCTGGCCGGTCGGGCCCATCGGGACCGGGAGCGCCGGGCCGATGCGGTGATCGCGCTGTGCGGGGTGCTCGCCGGGGAGGTGCGGGCCGGACGCCAGCCGGGTGAGGCGCTGCTGCGGGCCGCGCGGGACTGCGGCGGGCTCGCGGACGCACAGGCGACGGTGCTGGCGGCGGCGCGGTTCGGCGGCGACGTGCCGCGTGCGCTCGCGACCGCAGCGCGGCAACCGGGCGCGGAGGGGCTGCGGGGACTCGCGGCCTGCTGGCGGGTGGCCGTGGACCAGGGGGCGGGCCTCGCGGCCGGACTCGACCGGCTCACCGCCGCCCTGCGCGCGGAACGGGACCAACGCTCGGACCTGCGCGCCCAGTTGGCGGGCGCCCGCACCACGGCCGTGATGCTCGCCGGGCTCCCGGCCCTCGGGCTCCTCATCGGCACGGCCCTGGGCGCCGATCCTCTCCATGTCCTGCTGCACACCACGGCGGGCCTGGGCTGCCTGGTGGCCGGTGGGGCGCTGGAGGGTCTCGGCCTGTGGTGGGTGCTGAGGATCGTGCGGGGTGCGGAGGCGGCGGCATGAGCGCGGAAGTTATCCACAGGCTGGGGGTGATCGTGGGGATGCTGCTGAGCCTCGTGTGGACGGTGCGGAGGCTGGTGGCGGCGCGGCGCCGCCGGAGGCTGCGGCGCAGGCTGGCCGGGCTGTCGGCCCGGGAAGCGGCCGCTCCCGTCCCGCGCCTCGCGTTACGGGGTGCGGCGCGGAGATGGCTCCCTCCCGTCGGCGTGGCGTGCGCCGGGTGGGCGCTGGTCGGAGGGCTCGCCGGTGTCGCGGTGGGACTGGGCGGTGCGGCGGGGATGTGGCGATGGCGACTGCGGCAGGAGGCGGCCGGTACGGACGCCCGGGCACCCGATCTCGCCGAGGCGGCGCGGCAACTGCCCCTGGCCGCCGACCTGCTGGCCGCCTGCATCGCCGCGGGCGCCGGCCCGGTGATCGCGGCGCGGGCGGTGGGCGAGGCCCTGGGCGGCCCGGTGGGCGAGGCGCTGGTCCACGGTGCGGCGGAGGTGCGGCTGGGCGGTGAACCGGGTTGTGCATGGCGGAGCTTGGCCGCCGTCCCGGGTGCCGACGGCCTGGCCCGGCTGCTCGAACGGGCCGGTGTGTCGGGACTGCCCGCCGCCACACCGGTCGCACGGCTCGCCGCCGAGGCCCGCGCCGACCGGTGCCGCGCCGCGACGGCCAGGGCACGCCGAGCGGGCGTCATGGTCAGCGCACCGGTCGGGCTGTGTTTCCTGCCGGCGTTCATCGCGGTCGGAGTGCTGCCCGTGGTGATCGGACTCGCGGGCGGGGTGCTCGGAGGGGGTGGTGGCTGAGGCGGACACGGGTCGGCGAGGCAAGTCAGCGACAGACAGCAGAGGTTCGAACTCTTTCCTACGGGGGTCGAGATGTATCAGGTGGTACGGGCACGGCTGCGCGCCCTGGTGTGCGGAATGCGTGCGGCACGGAGGGACGCGGGGATGGTCACCTCCGAGTACGCGGTGGGCATCGTCGCCGCGGTGGCGTTCGCGGTGGTGCTCTACAAGGTCGTCACGAGCGGTGCCGTCGGCGCGGAGCTGCAGGGCATCGTGCAGGAAGCCCTCAATGCGCGGATGTGAGCGGGGCGCGGACCGGGGGTTCGTCACGGCGGAGTCGGCGGTCGTGCTGCCCGTCCTGGTGATGTTCGCGATGGCGCTGGTCTGGGGGCTGCTGGCCGTGGCCGCCCAGATCCAGTGTGTGGACGCGGCACGGACGGGCGCCCGCGCGGCGGCCCGCCAGGACCCGCCCGGCACGGTGGTGCGGCTGACCCGCGAGGCGGCACCGCCCGGTGCGAAGGTCACCGTCAGCCGGGGCGCGGAACACGTCCGGGTGGTCGTCGTGGCCGAGCCGCCGGTGCTGCACGGGCTGCCGTTCGCCGTGCGCGAGGAGGCGGTGGCGTCGGTGGAGGAGACAGTGGGGGTGGGCACGTGAGACGGCGGGCGGCGGTGCGGGGCCGGGACATACGACGCCGAGTGCGGCCAGGCGCCGCCTCCGACCAGGGGTCGGCCACCGTGTGGAGCGTCGGGGCGATCGCCGTGCTGTGCGTGGTGTTCGGCGTCGTCCTCGCGCTCGGGCAGGCCGTGGTGCTCCGGCACCGGGCGGCGGGCGGTGCGGATCTCGCGGCGCTCGCGGCGGCGGACCACTGGGCCGAGGGCGGTCCGGCGGCCTGTGCCCGGGCCGGCCGGGTGGCCACGGCTCAGGGCGTTCGGCTGGTGCGGTGCGAGGTCGTCGGTGAGATCTCGGACGTGACGGCGGCCTCGGGCCGGGGGCCCTTCACGGCGGAGGTCAGGGCACGGGCGGGGCCTCCGACGGACCGGCCGGGCCTCCCGTCGCCTGCACCGTAGCCTCATCCGCCTCGTCGGCTGCCTCCTTCTCCTCCGGAGCCCCTTCCAGCAGCACCGTGAGCAGCCGCACCGCCCCCCTCTTGTGCAGCGGGTCGTTGCCGTTGCCGCACTTGGGGGACTGGATGCAGGAGGGGCAGCCCGCGTCGCACTCACAGGAGGCGATGGCCTCACGGGTGGCGGTCAGCCAGGTGCGGGCGGTGTGGAAGGCGCGCTCCGCGAAGCCCGCGCCGCCCGGGTGGCCGTCGTAGACGAAGACCGTGGGCAGGAGCGTGTCGGGGTGGAGCGGGATCGACACACCGCCGATGTCCCAGCGGTCGCAGGTCGCGAAGAGGGGCAGCAGGCCGATCGACGCGTGCTCGGCGGCGTGCAGGGCGCCGCCGAGGATCTCCGGGTTGATCCGGGCCCGGTCCAGCTGGTCCTCGGTGACGGTCCACCACACCGCCCGGGTGCGCAGCGTACGAGGAGGGAGGTCGAGCTTCGTCTCACCCAGCACTTCACCGGTGATGAGCCGTCGGCGCAGGAAGGAGACCACCTGGTTGGTGACCTCGACGGACCCGTAGCACAGGCGGCCGTCGCCCCAGGGGATCTCGACGTCCGTCTCCAGGACGGAGATCGACGTCGTGTCGCGGGCGACCGTGGAGTAGGGCGGGGCCGCCTCCTCGACGAGGGCGACGGAGTCCTCCAGGTCCAGGGAGCGCACCAGGTATGTGCGGCCCTGGTGGAGGTGGACCGCCCCTTCGTGCACCGTCGAGTGGGAGGCGCCCGCGTCGACCGTGCCGAGCAGCCGGCCGGTGCCGGTCTCCACGACCTGGACGGGCCGCCCGCCCGCGCCGCGGATGTCGGCGAGGTCGGCGGCGCGCTCGCGGCGGGTCCAGTGCCACGCCCTGGTGCGGCGGCGCAGCAGCTTCGCGGCCTCCAGCTGGGGCAGCAGGGCCTCGCAGGCCGGGCCGAACAGATCGAGGTCCTCGTCCGTCAGGGGCAGCTCCGCCGCGGCCGCGCACAGGTGCGGGGCCAGTACGTACGGGTTGTCGGGGTCGAGGACGGTCGACTCGACGGGCTGGTCGAACAGGGCCTCCGGATGGTGGACGAGGAAGGTGTCCAGCGGGTCGTCGCGGGCGACCAGGACGGCGAGGGCGCCCTGCCCCGACCGTCCGGCCCGGCCCGCCTGCTGCCACAGGGAGGCGCGTGTGCCCGGGTAGCCGGCGATGACGACCGCGTCGAGGCCGGAGATGTCGATGCCGAGTTCGAGGGCGTTCGTCGCGGCGAGGCCCAGCAGTTCACCCGAATGGAGGGCGCGTTCGAGCGCGCGGCGCTCCTCCGGGAGATAGCCGCCCCGGTACGCCGCGACACGCCGGGCCAGCGACCGGTCGACCTCGGACAGGCGCTCCTGGGAGATGACGGAGATCAGCTCGGCGCCGCGCCGGGACCGTACGAAGGCGACCGAACGCACGCCCTGCACCGTGAGGTCGGTCAGCAGGTCGGCGGCCTCGGCCGTGGCCGTGCGGCGGACGGGAGCGCCCTTCTCGCCGTGCAGGTCGGTCAGCGGCGGCTCCCAGAGGGCGAACACCAGTTCACCGCGGGGTGAGGCGTCGTCGGCGACCTCCACCACCGGCAGACCGGTCAGGCGGCCGGCGGCCACCGCCGGTTCGGCGGCGGTCGCCGAGGCCAGCAGGAACACGGGCGAGGCGCCGTAGCGGGCGCACAGGCGGCGCAGCCGGCGCAGCACCTGGGCGACGTGCGAGCCGAAGACGCCGCGGTAGGTGTGGCACTCGTCGATGACGACGTACCGCAGTGACTTCAGGAAGGAGGACCAGCGGGGATGGGACGGCAGGATGCCCCGGTGCAGCATGTCCGGGTTGGTGAGGACGTAGTTGGCGTACTGACGGATCCACTCGCGTTCCTCGAACGCGGTGTCGCCGTCGTACACGGCGGCGCGCACCGAATGGCCCAACGGATGTGAAAATTCCTTCACGGAGCGGCACTGATCCGCCGCAAGGGCCTTGGTCGGGGCCAGGTAGAGGGCGGTCGCGCCCCGCCCGTTGGGGGCCTCGGCGCCGTCCAGAAGGGTGGACAGGACCGGCACCAGATAGGCGAGGGACTTGCCGGAGGCGGTGCCGGTGGCCACGACGACCGATTCGCCGTCCAGGGCGTGCTCGGCCGCGCGTGCCTGGTGGGCCCAGGGGTCTTGGATGCCCGCGGCCTGCACGGCGGCGACGACCTCGGCGCGGATCCGGTCCGGCCAGACGGCATGCCGACCCTCGCGCGGGGGCAAGTGCTCCGTATGAGTAATGCGCGAAGCCCTGCTTGGGCCGGATGCGAGCCGGTCCAGGACCGCGCCCGGCGCGGGCCGGGAGACGGGGTCCGCCGGGCGTCGATCGGATCGGTGATTCTTGGCCATCGGCACCGAGTGTGTCACTGGAGTGACGGACAATGGAGCCAAGGCGTCGTGCACGCCTGCCGGTAAGTGATTGAATGCCATCGCGGCTGGCGAAGCGTCCAAGGGCTGAAGCCGAGATGCCCCGAGGGCGACCGCTCGATAGCAAGGTGCTGGAGGATCCGTGGACCTGTCCCTGTCGACCGAAACCATGGGCGATCGCACGATCGTCAGGGTCGGTGGCGAAATCGACGTATATACCGCGCCCAAGCTGCGCGAGCAGTTGGTCGAGCTGGTGAACGACGGCAGTTTCCACCTTGTCGTCGACATGGAGGGCGTGGACTTCCTCGACTCCACCGGACTCGGCGTACTGGTCGGCGGCCTGAAGCGCGTGCGGGCCCATGAGGGCTCCCTGCGCCTGGTCTGCAACCAGGAGCGCATTCTGAAGATCTTCCGCATCACCGGCCTCACCAAGGTGTTCCCGATTCACACCTCGGTCGAGGAAGCGGTGGCGGCGACCGACTGACCACCGGACCCGGGCCCTCGCGCCCGGGTCGGCCGATGTGCGGCAAGAGTTCGGCAGAAGTGAAGACCGAGGGGGCCCGGGCTTTCGGCGGCCCGGAGCCCCTCGACAGCACGCCCGTAGTTGCGAGGGGGATGCATGGCCACCGTTGAGCTCCGCTTCAGCGCGCTGCCCGAGCACGTCAGGACCGCCCGGCTGGTGGCGGCAGCGGTGGCGCGCAGGGCCGGAGTGGACGAGGCCGTCCTCGACGAGGTCAGACTCGCCGTCGGCGAGGCCTGCACCCGGGCCGTCGGACTGCACCAGACCGGCGGGATCTCGGCACCGGTCAAGGTGCTGCTGATCGAGGAGGAGAAGCAGTTCTCCATCGAGGTCGGCGACGAGGCGCCGCACGCGGTCCCGGGAGAGCGCGCCGACGGCGCCGGGCCCGGTGACCCCGACGGCGAGGCCGAAGAGGACGAGATGGGCCTCGCGGTCATCAGCGGACTCGTCGACGACGTCGAGGTCAGCGCGGGAGAACACGGCGGTTCGATCAAGATGACCTGGCCGACCACACCGCCGCCGACCATCCTGGTCTGACCGGCCACCACCCACAGCGTTACCGACGAAGGGCCCCACCCGTGGGGCCCTTCGTCGTGTGCGGTTGTCGGTGGCCGCCTTTACAGTGGGTGCTGTGCTGTTCATCGCGTGAATTCGTTCACGATCATTCGCGTGCTCCACGGCCGGTTGAGAATGCTTTCAGGGCATTACCTCAGAAGGCTAATTCCGTTTATCGCGCTCTGTTTTGATCAGGTTCCGGTACCTAGAATCCCGTCCACATCTTGAGCTCAGCCCAAGCGTCAAGGAGGACGAATGGCGGGGCTTTCCCTCTCACAACAGTCGGGCCATCCCACAGACCTCGCAGCCGCCGTACTGACCGACGGCAACCGCGTACTCATCGCGGTCATCGCGGTCGTAGCCCTTGCGGCGCTCGTGGTCGCGGGCGTCCTGGTGCGCCAGGTACTCGCGGCCGGCGAGGGCACCGACAGCATGAAGAAGATCGCGGCGGCGGTCCAGGAAGGCGCGAACGCCTATCTGGCACGTCAGCTGCGCACACTCGGCGTATTCGCCGTGGTCGTCTTCTTCCTGCTCCTGCTGCTTCCCGCGGACGACTGGAATCAGCGGGCCGGACGTTCGGTGTTCTTCCTGATCGGAGCGGCGTTCTCGGCAGCCACCGGCTATATCGGCATGTGGCTCGCCGTACGCAGCAATGTGCGCGTCGCCGCGGCGGCGCGTGAAGCCACCCCGGCGGCAGGCGAGCCGGAAAAGGATCTGACCACCGTCTCGCACAAAGCGATGAAGATCGCATTTCGCACGGGCGGTGTGGTCGGCATGTTCACCGTGGGCCTCGGCCTGCTGGGCGCCTCCTGTGTGGTGCTGGTGTACGCGGCCGACGCGCCGAAGGTGCTCGAGGGCTTCGGTCTCGGGGCCGCGCTGATCGCGATGTTCATGCGTGTCGGCGGTGGCATCTTCACCAAGGCCGCCGACGTCGGCGCCGACCTGGTCGGCAAGGTCGAACAGGGCATTCCGGAGGACGATCCGCGCAATGCCGCGACCATCGCCGACAATGTGGGCGACAACGTCGGCGACTGTGCGGGCATGGCGGCCGACCTCTTCGAGTCGTACGCCGTGACCCTGGTCGCCGCGCTGATCCTCGGCTCGGCGGCCTTCGGCGACGCGGGGCTCGGCTTCCCGCTGCTCGTGCCGGCGATCGGGGTGATCACGGCGATGATCGGCATCTTCGCCGTGGCCCCCAGGCGCACCGACCGCAGCGGCATGAGCGCCATCAACCGCGGGTTCTTCATCTCCGCGGTGATCTCGCTCGTGCTGGTGGCGGTGGCCGTCTTCGTCTACCTGCCGGGGAAGTACTCCGAGCTCGACGGTGTCACCGACGCCGCGATCCAGGCCAAGGACGGCGACCCGCGGATCCTCGCGCTCGTCGCGGTGGCCATCGGCATCGTGCTCGCCGCGCTGATCCAGCAACTGACCGGCTACTTCACCGAGACCACCCGACGGCCGGTCAGAGACATCGGCAAGACCTCGCTGACCGGTCCGGCCACCGTCGTCCTCGCCGGTATCTCCGTCGGCCTGGAATCCGCCGTCTACACCGCCCTGTTGATCGGCCTCGGCGTGTACGGGGCGTTCCTGCTCGGCGGTACGTCGATCATGCTGGCGCTGTTCGCGGTGGCCCTGGCTGGCACCGGCCTGCTCACCACGGTCGGGGTGATCGTCGCGATGGACACCTTCGGGCCGGTCTCCGACAACGCGCAGGGCATCGCGGAGATGTCCGGCGACGTCGAGGGCGCGGGCGCGCAGGTGCTCACCAACCTGGACGCGGTCGGCAACACCACCAAGGCGATCACCAAGGGCATCGCGATCGCCACGGCCGTGCTCGCGGCGGCGGCGCTGTTCGGCTCGTACCGGGACGCGATCTTCACCGGCGCTCGGGACGTGGGCGAGAAGCTCAGCGGGGAAGGCGCCCCGATGAGCCTGATGATGGACATCTCCCAGCCCAACAACCTCGTGGGTCTCGTCGCGGGAGCGGCGGTCGTCTTCCTCTTCTCGGGGCTGGCGATCAACGCCGTGTCGCGATCGGCGGGTTCCGTGGTCCTCGAGGTCCGCAGGCAGTTCCGGGAGAAGCCCGGGATCATGGACTACAGCGAGAAACCGGAGTACGGCAAGGTCGTCGACATCTGCACCAAGGACGCGTTGCGCGAGCTCGCGACCCCGGGTCTGCTGGCCGTGATGGCGCCCATCTTCATCGGGTTCACTCTCGGCGTCGGGGCGCTCGGCGCGTATCTGGCGGGCGCGATCGGCACCGGCACGCTGATGGCGGTGTTCCTCGCCAACTCCGGCGGAGCCTGGGACAACGCCAAGAAGCTCGTCGAGGACGGCCACCACGGCGGCAAGGGCAGCGAGGCGCATGCGGCGACCGTGATCGGCGACACGGTCGGTGACCCCTTCAAGGACACCGCCGGTCCCGCGATCAACCCGCTGCTGAAGGTCATGAACCTGGTGTCGCTGCTCATCGCGCCCGCGGTGATCAAGTTCTCCTACGGCGCGGACAAGAGCGTCGGGGTGCGGATTCTGATCGCGGCGCTCGCGTTCGTCGTGATCGCCGGCGCGGTGTACGTGTCAAAGCGGCGCGGAATCGCGATGGGTGACGAAGACAACGCCGAGTCGGAGCCCAAGTCGGCCGACCCGGCGGTGGTTTCGTAGGGAGGTCCTCCGAGCCCCAGCTCAAGGTGCGGGCGGGCGGCGCGCGTTGGCGTGCCGCCCGCCCGCTCTGTGCCGTCACGCGATCACACCGTGAGCCTTCTCTCGCTTGGTGCAAAAGGTTACGAAAAGGTCTTAATAGACCACCGGCGTGGGGCTGCCGTGCCTCTGGCGTGTATGTTCCGGGGCCGAGAGCCATGGAAGGGACCAAACCGGTGAACAAGAAGCTCGCGGCCGCACTGTCCGGCGGTGCGGTACTGGTACTGGCGCTGTCGGGGTGTGGCGGCGACGACAACGAGAAGCTGGACTCCTGGGCCAAGGAGGTCTGCGACGCGGTGCAGCCGCAGGCCAAGAAGATCGAGTCGGCCAATGCCTCGATCCAGAAGGAGACCTCGGACAACAGCAAGCCGGCGGACGTCCAGAAGACCGACGCGAAGGCTTTCCAGGACATGTCCGACGCCTACAAGGCGATCGGGTCCGCGGTGACCAAGGCCGGGGCGCCGGACGTCGAGAACGGCGAGAAGAAGCAGCAGAACGCGGTCAAGGAGCTCAACTCGATCTCCGCCGCCTACGCCTCCCTGAAGAAGCAGGTCGACGACCTCGACACCAAGGACCAGGGCAAGTTCGCGGACGGTCTCAAGGACATCGCCACCGAGCTCGACAAGCTCGGCAAGAGCGGGAACGACGCGCTCCGGACCCTGGAGGAGGGCGAGGTCGGCCAGGCGATGTCCCGCCAGTCCAGCTGCAAGGCGGCGACGGCTCCGGCTTCGACGCAGGGCTGAGCGGGCGCGGGCGGCCGCGCCGACTCCCGTGAAGGACCAGCGTGTGCCGGCTGTGACCGATGAGCCGCAGGGGGCTGCTGTGGGCTGCTGTGATCGATGCTGCTGTGATCGACGGCGGTGGTGACTCTGTGGGGCGAGGGTGACTGCCGGGTTCGAGAGTGACCGCCGGTCCGGGCAGCGGGGGCGCGCACGCACCCGGCACGGGCGCGTGCTACCCGGTACGGGCACGTGGGATACCCGGGCACGGGCACGTGCGCTACCCGCTCCGGCGGACACAATGGGGGCGTGAGTAACGCCAGCCAGTCACCCCTGCCCCCGCTGCCCTCCTCCGACCGCCCCGAGGTCGCCGCCCGGCTGAGGGACGCCCTGCTCGCGGCCTCCTTCACCGCCGACGGACTGCTCGAACTGCTCGGCGCCCCCGCGTACGCGGCACTGGCCCGGAGCGAGACCGTGCCCGCGCTCCGGGCGACCCGCGGGGACACTCCGCTGGAACTGCTCGTCCGGCTGTTCCTCCTCCAGCAACCCGTGCCGCACGCGCGCGTGGCGGACGTCCTGCCCGTCGACGCCTGCCTGGAGAGCGGCTGGCTGACGCGTGGCGGCGGGGGCGAGCTCGCCGCCACGGTGGACGTCCGGCCGTACGGCGGGCCCGACGGCGAGGACTGGTTCATCGTGTCGGACCTGGGCTGCGCGGTCGGCGGCGCCGGCGGGATCGGCCGGCGGGACGAGGGAGTCGTCCTGGGAGTCGGCGGCGCCTCGACGACACTCGCCGGCATCACCGTCCGCAGGCCCGTCGCCGCCGCGCTCGACCTCGGCACCGGCTCCGGCGTCCAGGCGCTGCACGCCACCCGGCACGCCACGCGCGTGACGGCCACCGACCTCAACCCGCGCGCGCTGCACATCACCGCCCTGACACTGGCGCTGTCCGGTTCCCCGGCCGCCGATCTGCGCGAGGGCTCGCTCTTCGACCCGGTCCGGGACGACGAGACGTACGACTTGATCGTCTCCAACCCGCCGTTCGTGATCTCGCCCGGTGCCCGCCTCACCTACCGCGACGGGGGCATGGGCGGGGACGATCTGTGCCGCACGCTCGTATCTGAGGCGGGGGAGCGGCTGAACGAGGGCGGGTTCGCGCAGTTCCTCGCCAACTGGCAGCACGTAGAAGGGGAGGACTGGCAGGAGCGGCTCCGGTCATGGGTGCCGCGCGGCTGCGACGCGTGGATCGTGCAGCGCGAGGTGCAGGACATCAACCAGTACGCCGAGCTGTGGCTGCGGGACGCGGGCGACCACCGCGAGGACACGGCGGAGTACCAGGCGCGGTACGACGCATGGCTCGACGAGTTCGAGGCGCGCAAGGTGAAGGCCGTCGGCTTCGGCTGGATCACCCTGCGCAAGACCGGCTCAGCCGTGCCCTCCGTCACGGTGGAGGAGTGGCCGCATCCGGTGGAGCAGCCGCTCGGCGACACCATCCGGGCCCATTTCGACCGGGTCGACTACCTGCGCGACCACGACGACGCCGCCCTGCTCGCAGGACGCTTCCGGCTCGCCGCCGAGGTCGTGCAGGAGCAGGTCGGGCTGCCCGGCGCTGAGGACCCCGAGCATGTCGTGCTGCGCCAGAACCGCGGCATGCGCCGGGCCACCCGGGTGGACACCGTCGGCGCGGGTTTCGCGGGCGTGTGCGACGGCAGCATGAGCGCCGGCGTCATCCTGGACGCCATCGCCCAGCTGGTCGGCGAGGACCCGGTCCTGCTGCGCGACCGCACACCGGCGCAGATCCGGCTGCTGGTCGAGCAGGGGTTCCTGGAGGCGGCCCGCTGACAGGCTCATCAGGGACACGGCAGGGGCGTCTGCGAGGCAGTCCGCCAACAAATTCGAGTCGATTTGAACACCTCGTCCGAAACGGGCCGTGAGGGTCCGGACGTCCCCGATCCACGGTCGTGCCGCCCCGGCGTTCACCTCCGGTTCGCCTGCCCGCCGCCCGCACGTGGCAGCCTCCCGAAACCGGGGAGACGCACACAGAGGAAAAGGGGCACGGCGGGTCATGGAGAGCGAACCGGCGATCTTCGCGGGAACGGTGTTCTCCCTGTTCGGAGGCGCGCTGCTGGTGTGGACCGTGACGCGCGTGCGCCGGCACCTGCCGGTCGCCCTGGGGGTGCGGCCCGTCGCGTCGGCGGCCCTCGCGAGCGTCGCCGGGGTGCTCGCCCTGGCGGTCGGAACGTGGTGCTTCACGCGCCTGTGAAGCCCGCTTCGGCGCCGCGTCCGCCGGTAACCGGGGGGTCGCGCTCCGCAACGGGCCGGGCCTGCACCCGGCAGTCCGGGCGGCAGGAATGGTGGTAGTCGGGTTACCGTTCGAGTGGCCGTTGCGGGCTTTTCCCGTTTGACACGGGGGCGGGATGTACCGTCACACTCCGCAGCGTCACCACGTACCCAGCCCCGGTAAGCGACTCCGGGGAGGCCCCAGCGTCGACCGGAGAGAAGAGCGAAGTTGTCCCCGACCAGCGAGACCGCAAAGGGCGGCCGCCGACTCGTCATCGTCGAGTCGCCTGCCAAGGCGAAGACGATCAAGGGCTATCTCGGGCCCGGATACACCGTCGAGGCGAGCGTCGGGCACATCCGCGACCTTCCCAACGGCGCCGCCGAGGTGCCGGAGAAGTACACCGGCGAGGTGCGCCGCCTCGGTGTGGACGTCGAACACGACTTCCAGCCGATCTATGTGGTGAACGCCGACAAGAAGGCCCAGGTCAAGAAGCTCAAGGACCTGCTGAAGGAATCCGACGAGCTCTTCCTCGCCACCGATGAGGACCGCGAGGGCGAGGCCATCGCGTGGCACCTCCAGGAGGTGCTCAAGCCCAAGGTCCCGGTCAAGCGGATGGTCTTCCACGAGATCACCAAGGCCGCGATCCAGGCCGCCGTGGCCAACCCGCGCCAGCTCAACCAGAAGCTCGTCGACGCCCAGGAGACCCGCCGCATCCTCGACCGCCTCTACGGCTACGAGGTCTCGCCGGTCCTGTGGAAGAAGGTCATGCCGCGGCTGTCCGCGGGCCGTGTCCAGTCGGTCGCCACCCGGCTCGTGGTGGAGCGGGAACGCGAGCGCATCGCCTTTCGTTCTGCTGAGTACTGGGACCTGACGGGCACCTTCGCGACCGGCCGCGCCGGAGACTCGTCGGACCCGTCGTCGCTGGTCGCGCGCCTGCAGACCGTCGACGGCCGGCGGGTCGCGCAGGGCCGTGACTTCGACTCCCTGGGACAACTGAAGAGCGCGAACACCCTCCACCTCGACGAGGCGAACGCCCGTGCCCTGGCCGCCGCCCTGGAGCAGACGCGGTTCGCTGTCCGCTCCGTCGAGTCCAAGCCCTACCGCCGCTCGCCGTACGCCCCGTTCCGTACGACGACGCTGCAACAGGAGGCCAGCCGCAAGCTCGGCTTCGGCGCGAAGGCCACGATGCAGATCGCGCAGAAGCTGTACGAGAACGGCTACATCACCTACATGCGTACGGACTCCACGACCCTGAGCGACACGGCGGTCTCCGCCGCCCGCGCCCAGGTCACCCAGCTGTACGGCGCCGACTACCTGCCGCCGCAGCCGAGGACGTACGCCGGGAAGGTCAAGAACGCGCAGGAGGCCCACGAGGCGATCCGCCCCTCGGGTGATCGTTTCCGCACTCCCGCCGAGACCGGACTGACCGGTGACCAGTTCAAGCTCTACGAGCTGATCTGGAAGCGGACCGTCGCCTCCCAGATGAAGGACGCCACCGGCAACAGCGTCACGGTGAAGATCGGCGGCACCGCCTCCGACGGCCGGGACGTCGAGTTCAGCGCGTCCGGCAAGACGATCACCTTCCACGGCTTCCTCAAGGCGTACGTCGAAGGCGCCGACGACCCGAACGCCGAGCTCGACGACCGCGAGCGCCGGCTGCCGCAGGTCTCCGAGGGCGACCCCCTGAGCGCCGAGGAGATCACGGTCGACGGGCACGCCACCAAGCCCCCGGCCCGCTACACCGAGGCCTCCCTGGTCAAGGAGCTGGAAGAGCGCGAGATCGGCCGCCCGTCGACATACGCGTCGATCATCGGCACGATCCTGGACCGCGGCTACGTGTTCAAGAAGGGCACGGCCCTGGTGCCGTCCTTCCTGTCCTTCGCCGTGGTCAACCTCCTGGAGAAGCACTTCGGGCGGCTCGTCGACTACGACTTCACCGCCAAGATGGAGGACGACCTCGACCGCATCGCCCGCGGCGAGGCGCAGTCCGTGCCGTGGCTGAAGCGGTTCTACTTCGGTGAAGGCGCGGGCGAAGGCGGCGCGGCCGACGCCGGCAACGGCGACGGGGACCACCTCGGCGGCCTCAAGGAGCTGGTGACGGACCTGGGCGCGATCGACGCCCGCGAGGTGTCGTCGTTCCCGGTGGGCAACGACATCGTGCTGCGGGTCGGCCGCTACGGGCCGTACATCGAGCGCGGCGAGAAGGACACCGAGCAGCACCAGCGCGCCGACATCCCCGCCGACCTGGCGCCCGACGAGCTGACCGTCGACCTCGCGGAGGAGCTGCTCGCCAAGCCGAGCGGTGACTACGAGCTGGGCACGGACCCGGCCACCGGCCACACCATCGTCGCCAAGGACGGCCGCTACGGCCCGTACGTGACGGAGATCCTCCCCGAGGGCACCCCGAAGACGGGCAAGAACGCGGTCAAGCCGCGCACGGCGTCCCTCTTCAAGACGATGTCCCTGGACACGGTGACCCTCGACGAGGCCCTCAAGCTGATGTCGCTGCCGCGTGTCGTCGGCACCGACGCCGAGGGCCAGGAGATCACCGCGCAGAACGGCCGCTACGGCCCGTATCTGAAGAAGGGCACGGACTCGCGCTCCCTCCAGGCCGAGGAGCAGCTCTTCACGATCACGCTGGAGGAGGCGCTGGCGATCTACGCCCAGCCCAAGCAGCGTGGCCGGGCCGCCGCCAAGCCGCCGCTGAAGGAGCTGGGCACCGACCCGGTGAGCGAGAAGCCGGTCGTCGTCAAGGACGGCCGCTTCGGCCCGTACGTCACCGACGGGGAGACCAACGCGACCCTGCGCTCCGGCGACAGCGTCGAGGAGATCACCCCGGAGCGCGGTTTCGAGCTGCTCGCCGAGAAGCGGGCGAAGGGGCCGGCGAAGAAGACCGCGAAGAAGGCGGCCAAGAAGGCACCGCCGAAGAAGACGACGGCCAAGAAGACCGCGGCGAAGAAGACCACGGCCGCGAAGAAGACGACCGCGAAGAAGACCACGACGGCGAAGAAGACGGCCGCCAAGACGGCGACCGCCTCGAAGCCGACGGAGGACTGAGGTCCCTTCAACACCTGTTCGCGAGCCGGGCCGCCAAGGCCCGGGCCTTCGCCCAGGGTTCGGAAAGCGAACGCCCCGGCAACACTTCGGTGTCGGGGCGTGCGCATGTCAGGACGGGCTCCCCAGTGTGTCGGCGGCTGCCGATAGGCTGAATGCATGACGCGAGCCGAGCACCCTACGGCCCCTCAGCCGGCCCCCGACGACGCCCTGGTCGCGGACTCCCGCGAGCGTGCCGTCCGCGCCCTGCTGCGCCGTCCGCAGTTGAAACGGTTGTGGAGCGCACAGCTCGTGGGCGGCGTGGGCGACACCCTGTCCCTTCTCGTCCTGGTCCTCCTCGCTCTCCAGGCGGCAGTCGCCGAGGGCTCCTTCGGGGGCGGCTACCGGGGCGTGGCGTTCGCAGTGGCGACCGTTTTCGGGGTGCGCATCCTGGCGACGCTCCTCTTCGGCGCCGTGCTCCTCGGCCCGCTCACGGCGCTCACCTCGCAGGACGGCCCGCTCGACCGCCGCTGGACCATGGTGGGCGCGGACGGACTGCGCGCGGCGCTGCTGATCGTCGCGCCGCTGTGGATCGACTGGACGCCCAAGGACGCGCTGGCCGTCCTCCTCGTCACGGCCTTCGTCACCGGCGTCGCCGAGCGGTTCTGGACGGTCTGCCGCGAGAGCGCGGCCCCCGCCCTGCTGCCCGCTCCGCCGCCGGAAGGCGCGACGGTCCGGCCGCTGCCGGACCACCTGGACGCCCTGCGCCGCCTGTCGCTGCGCACCGGCTTCGTCGCGATCCCGCTCGCGGCCGCCGTCCTCGTCATCGCCTCCCTGTTCAACAACCTGCTGGGCGCCGGCATCGACTGGTTCGGCCAGCACCAGGCGGCCCTCGCCTCGTACGTCGCGGCGGGGCTGTTCGCCGCGTCCCTGTCCGTACTGACCTTCCTGGAGCTGCCCGGCACGCGCACCCCGCGCGCCCGCTCGCCGCTCGAGGGACTGCGCCGCCCGAAGACCACCACCGGCGCCGAGAAGGGCCGCACCGGCGCGATGCCGCTGCTGGTGCTGGCGTGCGCGGCCGTCGCCGCGGCGGTGTCCGCCGCCGTCGCCGTGGCCGTGCTGCACGCCAAGGACCTGGGCGGTGGCCCGGTGCTGTACGGGCTGTTCGTGGGCGCGCTGACCGGCGGTGTCGTCGTCGGCATCCGTACGGCGCCCGCCCTGCTGCCCGCCTTCTCGCGCCGCCGGCTGCTGGCGCTGGCGATCGCCTTCACCGGTGTCGCGCTGCTGGCCGGCGGCCTCGTCCCGGACGTCACCACCGTGCTGCTGATCCTCGCGCTGGCCGGTGTCGGCGCGGGCATAGCCGCCAACACCGGGCACACCCTGCTCGACCAGGAGACCGAGGAGTACCGGCGGTCCCGTACGACCGAGCACCTGCACGCGGTCGTCCGGGTCTGCGTGGCGCTCGGCGCGGTGATCGCCCCGCTGGTCGCGGCGGGGATCGGGCCGCACCGGCTGGAGAGCGGCAAGTTCGTCTTCGCGCACGGCGGCGCGGCCTTCACGCTGATGCTGGCCGGTGCCCTGCTGCTGCCGGTCGCCGCGCTGGTACTGGCCAAGGTCGACGACCGTTCCGGCGTGCCGCTGCGGCAGGACCTGCGCGACGCGCTGCTGCGCGGCGACGACCCGGACCAGGCGCCCGCGAGCACCGGCTTCTTCATCGCCCTGGAGGGCGGCGACGGGGCCGGGAAGTCCACGCAGGCCGAGGCGCTCGCCGAGTGGATCCGAGGCAAGGGCCACGAGGTCGTGCTGACGCGCGAGCCGGGGGCGACGCCGGTGGGCAAGCGGCTGCGGTCGATCCTGCTGGACGTGTCGAGCGCGGGCCTCTCGCACCGCGCGGAGGCGCTGCTGTACGCGGCCGACCGGGCCGAGCACATCGACACCGTCGTACGGCCCGCCCTGGAGCGCGGCGCGGTCGTCATCTCCGACCGGTACATCGACTCGTCCGTGGCCTACCAGGGGGCGGGCCGTGACCTGTCGCCGACCGAGATCGCCCGGATCAACCGGTGGGCCACCAACGGGCTCGTGCCGCATCTGACCGTCCTGCTGGACGTGGCGCCGGAGACCGCTCGCGAGCGGTTCACGGAGGCGCCGGACCGGCTGGAGTCGGAGCCCGCGGAGTTCCACGCGCGCGTGCGGGCCGGTTTCCTGACCCTGGCCGCGGCCGACGCCGGGCGGTACCTGGTGGTGGACGCCGGCCAGGAGGCCGAGGCCGTCACGACCGTCATCCGGCACCGGCTCGACCAGGTGCTGCCGCTGTCCGAGGCCGAGATCGAGGCCCGGGAGGAGGCGCGGCGCAAGGCCGAGGAGGAGGCCCGCCGGAAGGCCGAGGAAGAGGCCGCCCGCAAGGCCGAGGAGGAGCGCCTGGAGCGCGAGCGCCAGGAGCAGCTGGCGAAGCTGCGGGCCGAGGAGGAGGAGCGCAAGCGGCGCGAGCTGGAGGAGGCGCAGCGGCGCGAGGCCGAACGGCAGGCGGAGGAGGCCCGGCGGCGGGCTGAGGAAGCGGCCAGGAAGGCCGAGGAGGAGCGGGCGCGTCTTCTCGCGGAGGAGAAGGCCCGCGCCGAGGAGGAAGCCCGGCGCAAGGCCGAGGAGGAGCGGCGCCGCAAGCAGGCCGAGGAGGAGGCCCGGCTGCGTGCCGAGGCCGAGGCGCTCCGCCTGGAGAAGCAGCACAAGGCCGAGGAGGCCCTGATGCGGGCCGAGGAGGCGCGGCGTCTGGCGGAGGCGGCGGCCGCGGCGGCGGAGGCCGGGCCGAAGAGTTCCGCTCCGGACGCCGGTTCGCGGCGTCCGTCGCGTCCGTCGGCCACGCCGGACGACGCGACCGTCCCGACGCCGGTGGTGTCGCCGGAGAACGCCCCGGGCCGGTCCCCGGGCGGGTCCGAGGCCGAGCGGACCGCCGAGCTGCCGAAGCCGCCGGTCCCGCCGGGTGCGGGGGATGAGACGGCGGTGCTGCCGCCGGTCCGCCCTGACGCGGACGACGAGGACGGCAGGACTGACGGCAGGACTGGCGGCAGGAGCGACGCCGGGACCGACGACAGGACCGAGGTCCTGCCCGCGTTTCCTCCCGGTGCGGCGGATGAGACGGCCGTGCTGCCTCCGGTCCGGCCGGGGGATGCCGAGGAGACGGCCGTCCTGCCGCCGGTGCGCGGCGACGGACCGGCGGACCGGGTGCCGCCCGGCTACTTCCGCGACGACGCCCCGGCCGACCGCCCCGACGGCACCGAGGACCGTACGCGTGAGCTGCCCCAGCTGGACGCCGAGGGCAGGCCCCGCCGGCGTTCCGAGTGGGCCGAGGAGACGCCGCTGGACGACCTGCCCTCCCTGGCGGACGAACTGCTGGGACCGCACGAGGACGAGCCGGACGAGGGCCGGGGCCGCGGCGGCAAGGGCCGGGGCCGGGGCCGCTGAGGCCGCTGCCGGTCACCAGGGGCCCGGGTCTCCGGTGGCCGGCCACTGTCCGGCTACCGGCCGTGCCCGGCGACTGGGCTCTGCCGGTGACTGGCCTCTGCCGGATGGTCTGCCCGGATCCGGCGGCGACTCGGGGCGAGCGGCCCCCGCCAGGGACCCGCCCGCGGCTCGGCACCCGGCCTCGTACCGGCGGCTCGGCACCCGGCCTCGGCTCGGCGGCCCGGCACTCGCCGTTGGCCCGGCACCCGGCCTCGGACCGGTGCCCCGCGCCGGGCCGTGCCCCGGTTGTCAGTGGTCGCCCCCACAATGGATCTCGCAGCGGCAGTACGGTCCGCAGACGCGGAGCTGAGGAAAGGGCGGCGTGACCCATGACCGTGTGGGACGACCTCGTCGGGCAGGAGCGGGTGAGCGAGCAGCTGGACGCTGCCGCTCGGGACGCCGACGCCCTGGTCACCGCGGCCGGGTCCGGCACTCCGCCGCCCGAGGCGTCGAAGATGACGCACGCGTGGCTGTTCACGGGCCCGCCCGGGGCCGGGCGGAACCAGGCGGCGCGGGCGTTCGCGGCGGCGCTGCAGTGCGTCAGCCCCGACCGGGCCCTCGGCGGAGCCCCGGGCTGCGGCTTCTGCGACGGCTGCCACACCGCCCTGGTCGGCACCCACGCCGACGTCACCACCGTCGCCGCGGTCGGCACCCAGATCCTCGCCGACGACATGCGCGACACCGTCCGCAAGTCCTTCACCTCGCCGGCGAACGGCCGCTGGCAGGTCATCCTCGTCGAGGACGCCGAGCGGCTGAACGAGAAGTCGGCCAACGCCGTCCTGAAGGCAGTGGAGGAACCGGCCCCGCGCACGGTCTGGCTGCTGTGCGCCCCCTCCATCGAGGACGTACTGCCGACCATCCGCTCCCGCTGCCGCCACCTGAACCTGAGCACGCCGCGGGTCGACGCCGTCGCCGACATGCTCGTACGCCGCGAGGGCATCGAGCCGGACGTCGCCGCCGCGGCGGCCCGCGCCACTCAGGGCCACGTCGACCGGGCACGCCGGCTGGCCACCGACCCGGCCGCGCGCGAGCGCCGCGCCGCCGTGCTGAGGCTGCCGCAGCGGGTCGGGGAGATCGGCGGAGCGCTCAAGGCGGCCCAGGAACTCGTCGACGCGGCCGCCGAGGACGCCAAGCAGCTCGCGGAGGAGATGGACGCCAAGGAGACCGAGGAACTGAAGGCCGCCCTCGGCGCGGCCCAGGGCGGCCGGATGCCCCGCGGCACGGCGGGCGTGATCAAGGACCTCGAGGACAAGCAGAAGCGCCGCAGAACGCGCACCCAGCGCGACAGCCTCGACCTCGCCCTGACCGACCTCACGGCCTTCTACCGCGACGTCCTCGCCCTCCAGCTCGGCTCACGCGTGGCCATCGCCAACGCGGACGCCGAGGACACCCTGGAGCGGCTCGCCCGCGACAGCTCCCCGGAGGCCACACTCCGCCGCATCGAGGCGATCGCCGCCTGCCGCGACGCCCTCGACCGCAACGTGGCACCGCTGCTGGCCGTGGAGGCGATGACCATGGCGCTCAGAGCGGGCTGAGACGCCCCGGCCCACCTCTGCGAGCCCCGTCCGACTCGCGCACAGGGGTTGAGCTCGTAATCCGTACGAGGCACGACACGCACGCAGGGCGTCCATCCCGTCGCCCACAGTTACGCTCGCTGGATGGACACAAGGCGCACCCACAGCACCGCCACCGGCGCGGTCTCCGGCCCCGTACCTCGCCGCGCAGGCTCCGGCGGCGCCCACCGCAGGACCCGTGGCGGGGCCAGGACCGCGGCCGGTCTCCTCGCCACGGCCGCGCTGCTCGTCTCCGCGTGCTCCTCCGGGAGCCCGTCGACGTCCGCCACCGCGGCGGCCGCGGCGGAGGCGGCGGTACTGGTCGCGTTGCCGCCGTCCACACCGGCGGCGCTCAAGCCGTACTACAGCCAGAAGCCCGCTTGGCGCGGCTGCGGCGTCCCCGGCTTCCAGTGCGCCACCCTCAAGGCACCGCTCGACTACGCCAAGCCGTCCGCGGGCGACCTCCGGCTCGCCGTCGCCCGAAAGAAGGCCACCGGCCCCGGGAAGCGGCTCGGCTCACTACTGGTGAACCCCGGCGGGCCGGGTGGCTCGGCGATCGGCTACGTGCAGTCGTACGCCGGCATCGGCTACCCGGCCGAGGTCCGTGCCCGCTACGACATGGTGGCGGTCGACCCGCGCGGCGTGGCCGGCAGCGAGCCCGTCACGTGTCTGGACGGGCCGGGCATGGACAGGTACACCCGGACGGACCTCACGCCCGACGACCAGAAGGAGACCACCGGGCTGGTCGCGGCGTACCGGACGTTCGCCGAGGGCTGCGGCGCCGACTCGCCCAGGCTGCTGCGCCATGTGTCCACGGTGGAGGCCGCCCGGGACATGGACATCGTGCGGGCGGCGCTCGGCGACGAGAAGCTGAACTACGTCGGCGCCTCCTACGGCACCTTCCTCGGGGCGACGTACGCCGGGCTCTTCCCGGGCCGGGCGGGCCGGCTGGTGCTGGACGGCGCGATGGACCCGTCGCTGCCCGCGCGGCGGCTGAACCTCGAACAGACCGCCGGGTTCGACACGGCGTTCCGGTCGTTCGCGAAGGACTGCGTGCGCCGGACCGACTGCCCGCTGGGCAAGGCGGGCACCTCGCCGGAGCAGGTCGGCCGTAACCTCAAGGCGTTCTTCGGGAAGCTGGACGCGCGGCCGGTGCGCACGGGCGACGCCGACGGCCGCCGCCTCACCGAGTCGCTCGCCACCACCGGCGTGATCGCGGCCATGTACGACGAGGGCGCGTGGCAGCAGCTGCGCGAGGCGCTGACGTCCGCGATGAAGGAGAACGACGGCTCCGGGCTCCTCGTCCTCTCGGACAGCTACTACGAGCGGGACGCCGACGGCCGCTACAGCAACCTGATGTTCGCCAACGCGGCGGTGAACTGCCTGGACCTGCCGGCCGCCTTCGACACCCCGGACGAGGTGCGCCGGGCGCTCCCCGCGTTCCGGAAGGCGTCCCCGGTCTTCGGTGAGGGCCTCGCCTGGGCCGCCCTGAACTGCGCGTACTGGCCCGTGCACGCCACGGGTGAGCCGCACCGCATCGAGGCGAAGGGCGCGGCGCCCATCGTGGTGGTCGGCACCACCCGCGACCCCGCGACCCCGTACCGCTGGGCCCGGGCGCTGGCCGGCCAGCTCTCCTCGGGCCGCCTCCTCACCTACGAGGGCGACGGTCACACGGCGTACGGCCGCGGCAGCTCCTGCATCGACCGCACGATCAACGCCTACCTCCTCCGCGGCACCCCGCCCCAGGACGGAAAGCGCTGCTCATAACCCCTGCTCCCAGCCCCGGAGGGAGCGCCTCCGGGGCTGGTACGGAGCACCCCTCGAAACTGTGTAGACTTACCGTCGTTGCTGATCGCACCATAGTGCGGACAGCGCGCCGCCTTAGCTCAGATGGCCAGAGCAACGCACTCGTAATGCGTAGGTCTCGGGTTCGAATCCCGAAGGCGGCTCCACTGGAACCCCAGGTCAGATCTATCTGACCTGGGGTTTTTGCGCTTCCGGACGCGTCAACGACACCGTTCGCGGGCCGCGCGTCGGTGCTCGGTCTCAGTCCTGGTCTCAGTTGTGGATTAGGCGGCCGAGCGGTTCGCTCGTAGTGAGAAGACCGAGGCCGTCGCGAGGGAGCTTCGGGTGACGTCGCGGTCGGTGAGACGTTGGCGGCGGGAGTGGGAGGAGGGCGGTGCGGACGCCCTGCGCTCGAAGGGGCCGCCCTCGGTGGAACGACTGAGCCCCAGGCAATGGGAGCGGCTGGAGCGGGAGTTGAAGCGGGGCCCGCTCGCGCACGGCTGGGACGACGAGTTCCAGGGGTGGACGTTGAAGCGGGTCAAGCTGCTGATCGGGCTGATGTTCCACGTCGGGTACACGATCCAGGGCGTGTGGAAGCTGTTGCGGCGGCACGGCTGGTCCGCGCAGGTGCCCCTGCGGCGGGCGATCGAACGCGACGACGAGGCGATCGAGAGGTGGAAGGCCGAGGTGTGGCCGCAGGTAAAAGGACCGCGGCGGACCTGGGCGCCCACATCTGCTTCGAGGACGAGGCAGGCCAGGGACTGAGACCGCCGAAGGGACACACCTGGGCACCGCGCGGAGCCCGGCCGGTGGTGCGCGTGCGCGGCCGCAACCGGGGACGGGTCAACATCGCCGGCGTGGTCTGCTACCGCGCCGGACACCGCTCCCGGTTCTTCTTCAAGCTGCACATCCGGCACGGGCGCCGGGGTGAGCCGAAGGCGTTCTCCTGGCGCCAGTACCGCGATCTGATCGTCATGACCCACCTGCAGCTCGGCACCCCGGTGGTGTGGTGCCGGGACAACCTGAACGTGCATCTGGTCAAGGAGCCGGCCGACTTCGCAGCTGCCGACCTCACGCACCTCACCCGTGTGATCAAGCGGAGGCTGAAGAAGATCCAGTACCGGCCCCCCTGGTCGACGGCTGTCTGCCACCCACCGGTCTGACCATAGGGTGTTCACGAGTAGGGGTGAGCTGTGGCGTCCCGGCCTTGTGAAGATCGCTTCCCGTCTCGAAGGTGATCGTTTCCCGCCTTGGAGGCGCAGTTCCAGGCTTGAGTGTGCAGTCAGGCGGTTCGCCTGGTTCTAGAGGTCGGCTACGAGAAGCCGGTAGCCCGCGTCGAGTGCTTCGCGGTCGAGCAGGTCGGCGTGGTGCTGGTGCCACCGGCCGGAGGCCAGGTCGTCGGACAGCCGGGCCAGGCCTGGCTGGAGGACCTCGTCGCCGGTCTGGGCGAACAGCGAGATGCCGGCCCGTACTTCCGGGTCGAGGTATGCCTCGGGCCGACGCCAGAAGGCGGCGAGGAATCCGTCGGTGCAGTCGTGCGGGATGGGGACGGTTTCGATGCCGGCTCCTCCCAGCAGCGTGACCAGGCGCTCGACGGCGACGGCTCGTGTGTCGTCGAGCGCGGCTGCTTCGGGCAGGTACTCCTTCAGCAGCCAGAACCTGCGGTTGACGTCGGGGTCGAAGGTGAGGATGACGATCCGCTGCCGGGCGATGCGGAGGAGTTCGCCGATGCCGGCTTCCAGGTCGCTCCAGTGGTGCACGGTCAGGAGGGCCATCGCCGCGTCGGCCGAGTCGTCAGCGAGAGGGATCGACTCAGCGGATGCTTCCAGGACGGGTGCGGATCCGGCCGGGCGCTGGGCGGTCATCACTGAGCTGGGTTCAACAGCGAGCACGGTTTGCGGCGGTTCGTAGGAGCCGGTACCGGCTCCTACGTTGATCACGGTGGCAGCCCCGCCGAGTGCTTGATGGATCCTGGCAGCGATTCGGGGGTCCGGTCGCCGGGTGTCTGCGTAGGTTGCACCGATGCTGTTGTAGGTCGCCACACCGTGCAGTATGCGCTTCTTGCCGGGACCGTGCTGGGGGTGAAGGCTGTTTTCCGTCTGCGGTGTGATCGTTTCGCACGGTGATGGACGGCTTAGCGCATCTGGTGCTTCGAGGCCATCTCCAGGACGACGACGCGATCAGACCGCCGGACTCCACGAGTTCAACCTGAGTAAGACAAGAAGAAGTTTGGGCTCGGCACGGAAGTCGGGGTTCTTACCGCCCGTGCCTATTGGATACTCGATCTCCACGGCGCAACCGGAACCGAGCAGCATCTCGTGCAGGTACCACTCCCACAGCGCTGAGTAGACATTTGCGTCCGAGTTCCGGTCCAGCAGTCGACTCCGCCGCACGTTTCGGCGACGCATCCGCCCGATTCCATTCCCGGTATACGACCATGGCTATGTTGGTAGATCGCCCCTCCCGACCACCCCCATACCTTTTCTGCTGCGCGGCAGTGGACGCATGACGCAACCGACGTGTCCCGCCGCTGTGCGTGTACGTCGGGGACTGCGGAATGCGGCGGCTGCCGTCGTAGAGGCGACGGTCGTCGATCCCGGCTTCCACCAACAACTCCTTGAACTCCTCCCAGTCCTGCCGAGGGTCAAGTGGGCGGCCGTCCGGGCGGGAGGCGTGAAGATCAAGCCGCCGCCCTTGCACGCGCTTGTAGCCCTTGTGGGTCGTGCAGTCCGGGGGACACGGCTCGAACCGGTGGAACTTCGCGCCGCACGCGTGCGAGTCCTTGCAGCAGTGCCGCCACGTGAGGCGCTGGAGCTGCCATTCGGGGCGGAACAGCTCGTTGTCGAGGTCGACGTACGGCTGCCGACGCCGACGCACCATCGCATGAAGGTGGGGCGCTTGGCGGCGGCCTCAAGGACCTGTACCACGGAGAGTGACTCTCGATCTGTGGCACGGGAGACCCGTTTGCCGCACCCGCCGACGGACGCCTATGCGGAGTTCGGGCTCCTCGGAGAGGAGGTCGCGGGCTCCTACGACCATGCGGGATCCGTCGCCGAACGGTCAGCGTGAGCGGGGGCAGCCACTACGACATGTCGGCGACATGCCGGCGGCGAGTCGTTGGCCCTCGGCCAAGAGCGGTGCGTCGCAGCTCGGCGGTCTGGATGAGGGCTTCGACGTAGGCGGACACTTGACCGGAGGCGGTGGCATTGCCTCGCGGGGTACTGATCTGATGTGATCGCCGAGCGCGACGGCGCGTCCCGTGGGCTGACGCGCGAGGAACTGCTCGCGTTGCCCGCGGCGGTGGACCCGGAGACGGCGAACCGTGCGCTGTCTCTCAGCCGGACCAGTCTGCGCTCACGCCGGTGGAGGCTTCGTTGCCTCGACGAAGGGGGCCGCGGGCTCAGGATCCTGCGGGCGGTCGCGCTCGGCCCAGCGGACCGCCGCCGGGACGGCCAAGCCGGTCACCGCGAAGAGGGCGCCGACGATCCACCAACCGGGGGCGCCCCAGTCGACGCAGAGGGTGATGAGGAGCGCGGGGCCGATGGCGACGCCGAGACCGAGGCCCATGCCGAACAGGCCCTGGTACTGACCCACCGCGTGGCGGGGAGCCAGGGCGAAGGAGACCTCGAAGCCGCCCGCGGCGTGCCAGAGTTCGCCGATGGTGTGGACGACGACCCCGGTGAGCAGAAGGGGCATCACGAGCCAGGCGGGCACCCCGGCCAGCAGGGAGAACAGCGCGCAGGCCGCGAAGAAGGCGAAACCCGCCCGCCGGAAGGCGACGGCGCCCGAGCGAGGGGTGTCGATGCGGCGGCTCGCGCGGACCTGAAGCAGTACCACGATCGCGGTGTTGACCAGCATCACCGCTGAGACCGACCAACGGGGCGCCGAGGTGCGGGCGATGAGCCAGAGGGGTATGGCGGCGGTGAGCACCCGGTACTGAATGGCCATGATGCCGTCGAGCAGGGTCAACGCGAGATAGGGGCGGTCCCGCAGCGCGATCCAGCGGGGCCCCGCCGTGGACCGTACCGGCGGTACGGAGGGCAGGAAGAGGACCACGGCGGCGCAGGCGGCCCACGAGACGGCGCTGCCGGCGATCAGCAGCAGGTACGCACCGCGGGTGTCGGCCTGGACGCCCCAGCCGGCCAGCACGGCTCCCAACGAGATGCCGACGTTGGTGACCGAGCGCAGGTAGGCGCGGAACTCGGCCGGGCGCTCGCCTCCGTACTGCTGGATCAGTGGGCCGCGGGCGGCCGGGCCCGCCGCCTGGGCGACGGCCCCGAGGGAGGCGAAGAGCAGGAACGTCCAGAAGTCGTCGGCCAGGCAGAGACCGGCCATCGCGACGGCGCCGAGCAGCAAAGTGGCCGTGTAGACACCGCGCGCCCCGCGGCGGTCGGCGAGGTGGCCGACCGGGATGCCTCCGGCCAGCGCCACGGCTCCGGCGATGCTCAGGCCGATGCCGACCTGGGAGGTCGGCAGGTGCACGGAGCGGGTGAAGTAGACGACTCCGGCGGTGAGATAGATCCCGTAGCCGGTCATGTTCACCAGCGTCGAGACCGCCAGCAGGCGTCGCGGCCCGGAGTCGGGCAGCAGGGCGGGCATAACAGGGCGCCTTTCTGGTAGGAGGGGGGTCAGCTCAGCACGCCGCTGAACTGGCGAGCACCGGGCGTCGCGGCGGTGGGCCGGTTCGCCGTGGGGGCCCAGCGGCACAGTGTCAGGGCCGTGTTCATGCCGCCGCCGAATCCCGCGAGCAGGACGGTGTGGCCCGGCGCCAGGACGCCGGAGCGGTGCGCCGCGTCGAGGGTGACCGGAATGGAGGCGGAGCCGGTGTTGGCGAAGCGGTCGACGGTCAGGTGGAGGGTGGCGCGGGGCAGGTCCAGGGAGGACCACAGATCGCGCAGCATGACGCCGTTGGCCTGGTGCGGGACGAAGTGGTCGACGTCGGCCGCCGAGATCGCGCTGTCCCGCAGCACGGCGGAGACCGCGGCCGGGAGTTCGTCGTTGACGAAGCCGCGTACGCCGCGGCCGTCCATGCGGAAGTAGTGCGCGCCCTCGCGTACGGTCCGCTCGGAGGCCGGGATCCGGCTGCCGCCAGCCGGCACGCTGATCAGGTGGTGGGCATCGCCGTGCCCGCGCAGTCGGGTGCCGCCGAACCCGTGGCCTTCCGGTACCGGGCCGAGGACGACGGCCCCGGCTCCGTCGCCGAACAGAACGGCGGTTCTGCGATCGCTCGGGTCGAGGATGCGTGAGTAGATGTCGGCGCCGATCACCAGAGCGTGGCCGTCCGGCCGGGCGGCGCTGTGGAGCAGGCCCTGAGCGGTGGCCAGGGCGTAGACGAAGCCGCTGCAGACCGCGTTGACGTCGACCGCGGCCGCTGAGGTGGCGCCGATCAGGTGCTGGACGATGCTGGCAGTGGCGGGCTGGGGGTGGTCGGGGGTGGAGGTGGCGACGACGACGCAGTCGATCTCCGTCGGGGACAGGCCCGCCGCCGCCAGTGCCCGGTCGGCGGCGATGGCCGCCAGATTCGAGGTGGCCTGGCCCGGTGCGGCGCGGCGACGCTCCCGGATGCCGGTTTTCCGCTCGATCCACTCGGCGGTGACTCCGGCCGGGGCGCCGGCTTCGGTATTCGTGACCGTGCGATCGGGCAGATAGGAACCAGTAGCGATAATTCCGGCTGGCTGCACGCCGTCATTCCCCATCTCTTCTGTGAACGCGTCATGTCAGGGATATTGAGCGATGTGAAGTCGCCGCTCGCTCGCTTTTTCGGAAACCGTGTGCGCGGTAGGTTCGATGCGCGGCAAAGCCGCTCGAAGCGAGATCCTGTGATACTGGGGGAAAGTCCTGATGATCCGCGCCACCGAAAAACGTCCCGGACCGACCGAACTTCCCGGGCCGACCGAACTTCCCGGGCCGACCGGGCTTCCCGGATCCACCGGACTTCCTGGACTTCCCGCCCTGCTGCGCGGCTGGCGGGCGCGCGCGGGAGAGCGGCTCGGTCTCGGAAAGCCCCTGCCGCAGGTGGAGGTGGCAGGCAGGCTCGGCATGAGCGAGCGGTGGTACCGCGACCTGGAACGCGGCCTGGTCACCCGCTTCGACTCGGGGCTGCTGGCGCTCCTGGCTGAGGTGCTGCTGCTCGACGAGGACGAGGCGGTCACGCTCTACTCGTACGCCCTGGGGCGTCCTTCGGGCGAGGCCCTCCCGCAGGCCGGGGACGGTCCCGACGTGCGGGACCTGCAGGACTTCGCGGACCGGCACGAACCGCTGCCGGCCTACGTCACCGACGGCTCGTGGCACGTCGCGGGGTACAACCGGACCATGGCCGAGTGGTTCCCGTGGGTGCGCGGCGCCGACGCAAGCCCGCTGCACTGGGCGCTCACCGCTCCGGAGGCCCGCGAGCAACTGCTCGACTGGCCCTGGCACGCTCGGATGTACCTGGGCATGCTCCGCTTCGCCATGGTGCAGTACGGCCAGGACGTCCGGCTGCTCGCGCTGCTCGACGACGTGCTGCGGGACCGGTTCCTGGAACGGGTCTGGCGGGAGCGGACGTGCGTACTCGCGAGCCGCGACGGCCATCGCTTCCGGCTGCGTCTTCCGCACGTCTCCCCCGAGCTCATCGAAGTGGTCCCACAGGTACTCATCCCGGCACGGCAGCAGGGACTGCGCCTGATCCTCGCGACGCAGCCCGCACCCACGACAACCTGACGCCGGACATCCCGACGGCTGAATACAGATAACCCGGTCGGCGGGCCGAATTCAATGCCCGACGACCGGCAAAAAATCGCCGGTGGAAAACGGGTGCACTCTTTTCTGGTTTCGCATACCGGCAAAGTAATGCCGGTTGACAGTCCGCGGAGTCCATTGGAATCGTCTGGCCCGTGGAAACCAGAGAGAAAGAGCATCCCATCGATTTAAGTCCGATTGACCGGGTCGGCGTCGTCGGTTCCGGCACCATGGGTGCAGGAATTGCGGAACTCTGCGCCGTTCGCGGTCTGGACGTGACGCTCGCGGTGTCCCGGGAGTCCTCGCTGGCCTCCGCGCCCCGGCGGATCGAGGCCTCCCTCGAGCGAGCGGTCTCCCGCGGGCGGATACCCGAGCAGACCCGGGACGCGGCACTGGACCGGATCACGGTGACCACGGATCTGGCGGACCTCGGCGACCGGCATCTGGTGGTCGAGGCTGTCCCGGAGGACGAATCGCTCAAGCTCGGCCTGTTCGCCGCGCTGGACAAGGTGGTGGCCGACGACGCGATACTGGCGTCCACGACGTCGGCGATCACCATCTCCAGGCTGGCGGGTGTCACGTCCCGCCCGCACCAGGTGCTGGGGATCCACTTCTTCAACCCGGTCGGTGTCATGTCCCTGGTGGAAGTGGTGCCGACGCTGCTGACGGACGCCGGACTCCTCGATCGCGCGGAGGAGTTCGTGGCGGGGGCGCTCGGCAAGGAGCCGATCCGCGTCTCGGACCGCAGCGGCTTCGTGGTGAACGCCCTGCTGATCCCCTATCTGCTGGCGGCCATCAGGATGGCCGACACCGCGCACGCCTCCTCCGAGTCCATCGACCGGGCTATGGAACTGGGCTGCGCCCACCCCATGGGGCCGCTGCGGCTGGCCGACTTCATCGGCCTCGACGTCGTCGCGGCGATCGCCGGCGCGCTGTACGAGGAGTTCAAGGAACCGCTCTACGCTCCGCCGCCCCTGCTGTCGCGGATGGTCACGTCGGGCCTGCTGGGCCACAAGAGCGGCCGCGGCTTCTACGCGTACTGAATTTCCCGCAACCCGCCGAAAATCAACAGAACTTCAAGGATCCGGACCCTTTCATGCACGCATTTCTCAATATCAAGAAGTCCGCTCGCATCAGTGACGAGTTCTGGACCGTCACCGATCAGGCCGGCCTGCTGGACGTGGTCGTGGCCGGGCTCGGCGACGGACGCCATCGGACGCTGTCCAACGGCCACGAGTTCGTGAACATGTCCTCGTACTCGTACCTGGGACTCGACACCCACCCGAAACTGGTCCGGGCCGCGGCCGACGCCGTGCTGGCCGAAGGCGCGCTCAACACCTCCACCTCCCGTATGAGGGTGCGCTTCGCCGCACTGCGGGACGCCGAGGACGCGCTCTCCGAGCTGTTCGACGTCGAGGCGGTCACCGTCAACTCCTGCGCCGCCGCGGCATGGGCGAGCCTGCCGCTGGTTGCCTCAGGGCTGTTCACGGACGCCGTCCCGCCGCTGATGGTCTTCGACAGGAACGCGCACTTCTGCCTCAACGCGATGAAGCCCAGCGTCGCCGACGAGGCGCAGGTGACCACCATCGGCCACAACGACCTCGACGCGCTGGAGGAGTTGTGCCGTACCCACCCCCAGGTGGCCTATGTCGCCGACGGGGTGTACAGCACCGGCGGTCAGGCGCCCGTCGCCGAACTCCTGCGTCTGCAGGAGCGGTACGGGCTGTTCCTGTTCTTCGACGAGGCGCACGGCATCTCCACCGTCGGCGAGCGCGGCCGGGGCGTGGTCCTGGAGCAGATGGGCGGCATCAACGACCGCACCCTGATCATCACCTCGCTCAACAAGGGCTTCGGGGCGTCCGGCGGCGCCATCTTCCTCGGCCGCAAGGGATCCCGGAAGCGCTACGACACCGCGCTGCGCAACGGGGGTCCCCTGATGTGGTCACAGCGCATCAACACCGCCGGTCTCGGCGCCGTACTGGCCTCGGTCGAGCTGCACCGCAGCGCCGAACTCACGGAGCTCCAGAGCAGGCTGCAGCGCAACATCGACCTCTTCGACAGCCTGGTCCACACTGAGCAGAGCGGTGACGGCCTGCCCATCAGGCATGTGAACCTCGGCGACGAGGACGCGACCGTGCGGCTGGCCGAGGCGCTGCTCGGGCACGGCTACTACGCCTCCCCGATCTTCTTCCCCGTCATCGGGCGGGGGAAGGCCGGACTGCGGCTGATGCTGCGCGCCAACATGACCACGGCCGAGATCGAGGACTTCAGCTCCCTGCTGAAGCAGCTGCGCGACCAGTACGCCGCCGCCTGAGCCATGACGACGCTGACCTCCCTCGTCGACGTCTCGTCGGATTCCTTCCGCCGTAACGCCGAAGCCTTCGACGACCAGCGCCGGAGCATTGCGCAGGCCCGTGCCGCCGCCGTGGCGGGCGGAGACGAACGCGCCCGCAAACGCCATGCGGACCGCGGCAAACTCACCGCCCGCCGACGCGTGTACCGGTTGCTCGACCCCGGTACGCCCTTCATGGAGATCGGCCAGCTCGCCGCCCACGACGTGTACGACCAGTCGGTCCCCTCGGCCGCTCTGGTCACGGGCATCGGCGTGGTCGGCGGCCGGCCCGTCATGGTCTTCGCCAACGACGCGACCGTCAAGGGCGGGACGTACTTCCCGCTCGGCGTCGCCAAGCACCTGCGCGCGCAGGACGTGGCGCGTGAGAACGGCCTGCCGTGCGTCTACCTGGTCGACTCCGGCGGCGTCTATCTGCCGCTCCAGGAGGATCTGTTCCCCGGCGAGCACCACCTGGGCCGGATGTTCCGCAACATCGCGGAGATGTCCGCCCTCGGCCTGCCGCAGATCGCCGCCGTCATGGGATCGTGCACCGCGGGCGGTGCCTATGTTCCCGCCATGTGCGACGAGACGGTCATCGTCCGCGGGAACGGCACGGTCTTCCTGGGCGGCCCGCAACTCGTGCGCGCGGCCACCGGCGAGGTGGTGGACGCGCAGACCCTCGGCGGGGCCGATCTGCACACCCGGGTCACCGGTGTGGCCGACCACCTCGCGGAGAACGACGAGCACGCCCTGGACATGGTCCGGGACATCGTGCGGCGCAGTGGCGCACGGCCGGTCGCCCCGCCCCCGCAGGCACCCCGGCCGCCGCTGTACGACCCGGCCGAGCTGGCCGGCATCGTCAGCGCGGGGCTGCGGGAGCACATCCCGGCCCGCGAGATCCTGGCCCGGCTGCTCGACGGCAGCGAGTTCACCGAGTACCGCGCCCGGTACGGCCCGACCATCGTCTGCGGCACCGGACATGTGGGCGGCTACCCCGTGGGGGTCGTCATCAACGACGGCGTGTTGTTTCCGGAGAGCGCGCAGAAAGCGGCCAATTTCATCGAGCTGTGCGTCCAGCGGGATCTGCCCCTGCTGTTCCTGCACAACATCAACGGGTTCATGGTCGGCGCCGAGTACGAGGCCGACGGCATCACCAAGCACGGCGCCAAGCTCGTCAACGCGGTCTCCTGTGCCGCTGTACCCAAGTTCAGCCTGGTCATCGGCGGCAGTTACGGGGCCGGGAACTTCGCGATGTGCGGCAGGTCCATGGGCCCCCGGCTGATGGCGATGTGGCCGAGCGCCAGGTCCACCGTCGTCGGGGCCGAACAGACCGCGACAGTGATGGCCCTCATCCGCGGCGACCAGCTCGCCAAGGAGGGGAAGACCCTGTCCCCGCAGGAAGAGGAGGCCATCAAGCGGCCCATCATCGAGACCTACGAACGGCAGTCGACCCCGCTGTACTTCGCGGCCCGCCTGTGGGTGGACGCCGTGGTGGACCCGACCGACACCCGGGAATGGCTGGCCCTCTCCCTGGCGATGGCCGCCGACGCCCCCCGACAGGACACGCGTTTCGGCGTGTTCAGGATGTGACACCCATGCCCAAACGTGTCCTGATCGCCAACCGAGGCGAAGTGGCCCGCCGTATCGCCCGCACCTGCCGTCGGCTCGGCGTCGAGTACGTCACCGTGTACTCCGAAGCCGACCGGGACGCCGCGCATCTGGAGGGCGCCGTCGACCGGATCCGGATCGGCGGGGCCGCCGCGGCCGACAGCTATCTGAACACCGGTGCGCTCGTCGACGCGGCGCTGCGCACCGGCTGCGACGCCGTCCACCCCGGCTACGGCTTCCTGGCGGAAAGCCCGCGGTTCGCCTCGGCCGTCGCCGAGGCGGGTCTGGTGTTCGTCGGCCCGTCCCCGGCGACGATCGCGGCCATGGGCGACAAGGCGACCGCCCGGGCGCTGATGGCAGAAGCGGGCGTGCCGGTCCTGCCCGGCTCCGGCGAGGCGACCGAGTCGGCCGAGCGGCTACGGGCCGACGCCCGCCGCATCGGCTTCCCGGTGATCCTGAAGCCCGTCGCCGGCGGGGGCGGCAAAGGCATGCGGGTCGTGGAGAGCGAGGACGGCATGGCCGAGGCGGTGGCCGCCGCCGTCCGGATCGGCCGCAGCGCCTTCGGCGACGGGCGGCTGCTGGCCGAGCGCTATGTCGCCCGTCCCCGCCACATCGAGGTCCAGGTCTTCGGCGACACGCACAGCGGCGTCGTGCACCTCTTCGAGCGGGAGTGCTCCCTGCAGCGCCGCCATCAGAAGATCGTCGAGGAGGCGCCCGCCGTGGGCCTGCCGCCCGGCGTACGCGAAGAACTGCTCGACGCGGCGGTGCGCGGCGCGAGGTCGCTCGGCTATGTGGGAGCGGGCACCTTCGAGTTCATCGTGGATCCGAACGGCGGCTTCTTCTTCCTGGAGGTCAACACGCGCCTACAGGTGGAGCACCCGGTAACCGAGGAGATCACCGGCGTCGACCTGGTGGAATGGCAGCTCAGGGTGGCCGACGGTCGGCCGTTGCCGCTGGCCCAGCACGAGATCACCGCGAGCGGGCACGCCGTGGAATGCCGCGTCTACGCCGAGGACCCGCGGTCCGGGTTCCGGCCGGCCCCGGGCCACGCCCAGGTGGTGGAGTGGCCCGCGGGTGTGCGTGTGGAGGCGGCCTTCGACGAGGCCGGGACCGTCCCGGCCTTCTACGACCCCATGTTCGCCAAGCTGATCGCGCGAGGCCCGGACCGGTCGGCAGCCCTGCAGCGGCTCGTGGCGGCGGTGCGCGACACCTCGGTGATCGGGCTGACCACCAACCTCGGCTTCCTCGCCGGTCTCCTGCAGGCCGAGCACGTCGTCACCGGACGGCTGGACACCCATGTCGTCGACACCTTCGTCACCGAGAACGCACCCGACGACCACCTGGCCGAGGCGGCGGCGTGCGCGGCGGCGATGGAACTCCCGGTCACCGACCTGCCGTACGCCTCGCCCTGGCTGGGCACCGTCGGTCCCGCCGACCGCCGCCACCTGGACCCCGACGCACCGCTGGGCCGACTCACCGTGCTGCACGGCGGCCGGGAGCTGCGGGCCGCGCTGACCGGCCGCCGCGGCGACTCCGTGCGCGTGGACTGCGGCGACGGCGAGCTGGCTGTGACCGTGGCCCACCGAGACGGACTGTTCCGCGGCACCGTCGGGGAGCACCGCTGGACAGGCCTGCGGACCGCCGAGGGGTACGAGCTGGTCGTCAGCGGCGGGCGGGTCGCCCTCGCCTCCAGAACGTACGACGCCGTGGGTGCCGAGGCCTCCGACAGTGCCGTCAGGTCTCCCATGCCCGGCACCGTCGTCGGACTGCCGCGTGCGGCAGGCGACGTCGTCGAAGCCGGCGAGGTGCTGGTGATCGTCGAGGCGATGAAGCTGGAGAACCGCGTACTCGCACCCCTCCGGGGACGCGTCGACGAGATCAGGTGCGCCCTGAACGACATCGTCTCGGCCGATCAGATCCTTGTCTCGCTCACCCCCGAACCTGCCACCCCACCATCGAAGGGCTCGCCGTGACCGACCTGCCAACTCCCCCGTCCCTCCTGCTGGTCGGCGGGGCACGACCGGTGTCGATCAGCGTCGCCATGGTGCTCGAAGCCCTGGCCCAGGCCCGCGCCCGGGGTCTGCGCACCCATGTCACCGGCCCGGCGGAGGCACTGGCCGCCACCGCACAGGTCGGCTCCGCCGCGGACGCGGTCTCCGCGGTCCGGTTCGTGCCGCCCGAGGAGACCGCCGACTGGGCGCGGCGCCAGGCCGCCCAGGGCGAGCGCTTCGACGCGGTCTTCGCCCTTCAGGAGATGGCCCAGATCGCCACGGCCCAGGCAGCCGAGGCGATCGGGGCGCCGGGGAATCCGCCCGACGCGATACGCCGCATCCGCACCAAGGACGCCTGCCGCGCCGCACTCGCCGCCGCAGGCTTCGCGCAGCCGCGGGTACGGCTCTGCGCCGGCCTGCGGGAGGCGGAGGCCTTTCTGCAGGAGTCGCGCGGCCCCTGGATCGTCAAACCACGGGATGCCATGGGAAGCATCGGTGTGAGCCGGGTGACCGGGCCCGACGGGCTGCCCGCCGCGCTGGAACTGCTGCCCGACACCGCGCCGTTCCTGGTCGAGGAGTTCGTCGAGGGGCCGGAGTTCAGTGTCGAGGGCGTGTTCTTGGGCGGAGCGCCCCGGATCCTGGCCGTCACGGCCAAGGAGAAGGTGGCGCCCCCGCACTTCGTCGAGGTCGGGCACGTCCTGCCCGCCGAGCTCCCCGACCAGGACCGGCGGAGGATCGAGCAGCAGGTGTCCTCTGCCCTCACCGTCCTGGGACTGCGGACCGGGGCGTTCCACGTCGAGCTCTGGCTCACCCCTCGGGGCGTCGTCCTGGGCGAGGTGCACGGACGCTTCGGCGGCGACTGGATCCACCGCATGGTCGAGTACGCCATCCCCGGCTTGGAACTCTTCGGTCTCGTCTACGACGACATGCTGGGCCGTGCCGATGGCCCCGGCCCCTTGGAACCGCTCCGCGGCGCCGCTGTCCGCTACCTCACCCCGCCCCCGGGCCGGCTCCTGGCCGTCCACGGCTGGGATGCGGTCCGGGCCCACGGCGCCGTCCTCCACGCCGAGCTGACCGTGTCACCCGGCGACGTCATCCACCCCCTCCACCGCTCCAGCGACCGTGTGGGCCTCGTCGTCGTCGGCGCCGACACCGCGGCCCGGGCCCACCAACTCGCCCTGGAGCTGACTGAGTCGGTGCGGTTCGAGACCGATCCAGTGCCCGCCGGTACGGTGCCGGCGACACACCGCTGAGGCCCCATCTGGGAGACAGGGCGGACCCATAGCCGCGTCCAGGTATCCGCACGGGTGGCGTTCACGAAGGAAGTGGACGCCATCCTGCGGGAGGGCCGGGCGATCACATGGCCGAACGGCATCCGGCCGGAGGGTCGGACGGCATCGCGGATGTCGTCACGCTCAGGGCGCGGTCGATACGACTCCAGCGACGAACGGAAGAAGGATCCGGCGACCTTGTGCGCGCCGAAGTCGGCGGGACGGCATCCTGCGTGCCGTCCCGTCTGTCCAATCCAGACAAACCGCGTCAGCATGGTGTGAGCGAGAGGCTGTCCGTGCACGTGTACCGCTTCGCCAGGGGATGGGGAGCGCACGGGGAGCGCGGACGCCTTTGGACGGTGCAGCACGCGACGCGATGAGCGGGATCGTGATACGCACTCTGATCTGCGAAAACAGGATCCGGCAGGGTCGTGCGGCACGCGTAGGTCTCGGGTTCGAATCCCGAAGGCGGCTCCATGGGAAACCGCAGGTCAGGGCAATGCGTAGGTCAGAGGTTTCGCCCTCCGGCATGGTGGCGTGCCTATCGCGCCCTGGCTGGCCCGGCATCGCAATGTGTCAGATTTTGATTACACGGATGCCCGGGCCGCACAGCATCAGGAGGTCCTCGGGGTCGGAGGTCAGGACGGTCACGGGGGAGGGCGAGGCGATCGCGGTGGCGGCCACGATCGCGCCGACGGCGTACTTGTGGCCGTCGGGTGTGCGTCGTACGAGTTTGGACAGGCCTTCGCAGTCGAGGACGAGGGTGCCGCTCACGCGGCGTCCGTCGAGCCGGCTGCGTCACCGCGCAGGATGGCCCGCTTGGCCTCGACCGCGGCCTGGTCGACGGCTCCGTGTTCGGCTTCGGCGGCCTCGATGAGTTCGCGCAGCCGGTCGCGCTCCAGCTGTCGCTGGATGAGGGCTTCGACGTAGGCGGACATGCCGCGCTTGCCGGTACGCGCCTTGAGAGCGGCGATGGTGCCTTCGTGGAGGGAGACGGAGACCGGGCGGACGGGGCCTTCGCCGGGAGCGGGGTCGGGGGTGGTGGCCATGAAGCCAGATTCGCGAAACTCTTGTTATTGGGTGGGGTGATTCTGCGACCGTGCGGCTTGGCAGGAGGGCAGGTGGCGGATTGACTCGCGGGGTACTCGGCTGTCACGCCCGAGGCGGAAGGAGGCGGCCTTCCGTCGAGCCGCTGCCGTTGCTGTGTGTGCTGCTCTGCTCGTCGGCGTGAGGCGTGTGTGCGGGAAGGCCGGGCGCGGTGGCGGTGGCGTGGTCGCGCGAGGTGAGGGGGCGTGGTGAAGAAATGCCGGGCGGGATGTGACGTCGGGATGCGACGATGTGGGTGGATGCACGAACCTGTTCGAGAGGTTCCTGAGTGTCTGGTGAGGTGCGGAGGCGCCGCGCCGCGTGCGCTGTGAAGATCCCCCCGGTGCGGAGACCTGGGGCTGGTCGAGGTGAGCCAACAACGGAACGTCTGGTTTAGACGCTTCCCGCGACCGTGGACGTAGCGGCCGTACGGCTCGCCCGGCGGCATGGCCGCCGCCCGGGAAAGGGGCCGGGACCGGCCTGTGGGCGACGCCGAACCGGTCCGGCGGACAGGCGGGTTGGGTGGCGCCGCCGCGCTGCTCCTCGACGGCCCGGAGCTGCTGGAGCTGATCCCGCGAGGGCGCCCCGGTCGGCCCCCGATCGGCCCCCGTCGGCCCCCGATCGGTCCCGGTCGGTGGACCACTACCGACCTGGGTGGCCGGCCTTTATCACCGGCCTCAGTCTGTGCGGAGCCTGTGAGCCGCCTGGATTCGGCCATAAAACGACCCGCTTCCAGAGAAAACTTGACCGGAAGACAAGGCTCGTGGGTCACTTGGAGAAAGGTATTCGTGATCGACTCGGCGGGTCGACTTGCGGACACGGGGGACACGGGGGTGGCACGGTTGACACCTGGGTATGCCTGTGCAAGGGGACCTCGAAGGCGATCGCTTGCAAGAACTTAGTAATCTTGTAATGGGGGAAAGCGATGCGGTTTCGAATGCTGGGCCCATTAGAGGTCGTTTGCAGCGACCACTTGGTCGGACTGGGCGGAACGAGGCAGCGCGCGACACTCGGGTTTCTGTTGTTGAACACCAACCGGGTAGTGGCGAGCAGTCAGTTGATAGAGGCGTTGTGGCCGGTCGGTAAAGCACCCAAGTCGGCCCGGAAAATATTGCAGAACTCCGTGTGGAGGCTACGCAGGGCGCTCTCCCCGGACGAGCGCGACGCCGGGTGTGTGGAGCTGCTGAGCCAGGCCCCGGGCTACATGCTGCGTGTCGCGCCCGACCGGACGGATCTCCACAACTTCCGTGGACTGGTCGAAAAGGGGCGTGCGGAACTGGCGGCGGGATCGCCGGAGAAGGCTTCCCTGCTGCTGCGCGACGCACTGGCCCTTTGGCGGGGACCGGTGTTGGCGGATCTGGTTGAAACAGGAATTGACTGGCCCGAGCTGACTTCCGTCAGGAACGCCCGGCTGGACGCTCTGGAGGACTATTTCGAGGCGGAGTTGGCATGCGGTCACCATCACCGGATCATTGCCGAGTTGGAGAAAACCGTCACTACCGATCCGCTGCGGGAGCGGCTGCTCGGGCAACTCATGCTGGCGCTCTACCGATCGGGGCGGCAGACGGACGCGTTGGATGTTTACCACAGCGCTCGCACCGAAATGGTGGAAAAGCTCGGACTTGAACCGGGCCATGCCCTCAAGGCATTGCAGCAGGCCATTCTCGCCCATGACCGTGCACTGGTCCCGGCAGGCGTTCGGCAGCAGATCGATTTGCTCATGACGGGCGCCCCCCGGGACCGCGCGGAGCCGGCCCTCCAGAGGGTGCCGGACAGTCCGGACGGCGTATCCGCACCGCCGGAGAACCCCGCCGCAGTGGCCGTACCCCGCGAGCGCAGGCTCGACCAGGGCCCGGCCCCCGAGGAGCCGGCCACCCGGCCGCCGACCGTCGAACTGCCGCCGGTGGACACCCCCGTGCTGCGGACCATGGTGGCCGAACGCAAGGACGTCAGCGTCCTCATCGTGCGCGCCCAGCTCAGCACGGAGGACGGCGACAGCGATCCGGAGCGGATCGACGAGGCCGCCGAGAACGCGGCCACGGTCATCCGTGAGGAGGTCGAGTGCCTCGGCGGTACGGTCGCCGCCTCGATCGGCCCGATCTGGCTCGCCCTGTTCGGGGTGCCCCGCACCGGCGAGGACGACGCCGAACGGGCGGTGCACGCGGCGATGACGATCCGCGACCGCCTCGGTGTCGCGGCGTCCCCCGCCGGATCGGCCACGGCCGCCGCGCGCGGGGTCTCCATCCAGGCGGCGGTCGCCACCGGCGAGGCGCTCGTCCGCTACCAGCCCGACCGCGGCGAGGTCCCTCCGTCGGTCAACGGCGCTCTCCTCGACGAGTGCCACACCCTGCTGTCCCTCACCCCCGTCGGCGAGATCCGGGTCTGCGACGACACCCGCCGCGCCACCGAGTTCGCGGTCACCTACCACCGCGGCGACTCCTCGCCCGGCTGGCAGGTCGGAGGCTTCCGTCAGGAGTACGTCGCCCTGCACGCCGTACCCGTGATCGACCGGGAGTACGACCTGGACGTGCTGCGCGGCCTGCTCCAGCGCACCCGGCACCAGGCGACGCCCCATCTGGTGACGGTGCTGGGGGAGCCCGGCATCGGCAAGACCCGGTTCATCATGGAGTTCGAGCGCCGGGTCGCGGCCAACCCGGAGGCCGTACGGCTGCTGGTGGTGCGCAGCCGGCCCGTCATCGGCGAGGAGCCGCTGGAAGTCCTGTACGACCTGGTGGCGTCCTGCTGCGGGATCCTGCGGGGCGACTCGGCCGAGACGGCACGGGCCAAGCTCACCGCCACCGTCGAGCGGCTGGTCGAGTCCGAGGAGGAGCGGCAGTGGATGCGGACGTGTCTGCACCCGCTCCTCGACGCCGAGGTCTGCGCGAGCACCCGGGTCGCGGTCGGCGACGCCCTGGCCGCGGCGCGGCAGCTGCTCGCGGAGATCGCGGGGCGGGGCCCGCTGGTGGTGGTCTTCGAGGACCTGCACTGGGCCGACGACGTCCTGGTGGACTTCGTCGAGGACCTCGCGCCGTCGGTGGGCTCACTGCCGCTGCTGGTGATCGCCACCACCCGGCCGGAGCTGCTCAAACGGCGCCCGGAATGGGGCAGTGGTATCCGGCACGGACTCACCCTCACCCTGGAGCCCATCTCCGACGCGGCCATCGACCGGCTGCTGGAGTTCCTGATGTCCACCACGGCCGGCGGTCTGAACACCTCCGCCGGGGGACTGCTGGAGGCGCTGCTGGAGGGGGCGGGTGACGATCCGGGCGCCCGTCGCGCCCAGTTGCGCCGCATCCTGGCGTCCGGCTCGGCCTCGCTCAGGGACGAGCGGTGCGGCCCCGGCGCGGGCGGTGCGCACACCGCCGCGCCGGACCTGTGCCTGCCGAGGTCAGCCGGACACCCGTATCGGTAGCCGAGTGGGCGAGATCAGCTGCCTGGGGTTCTCGAACTCCAGGGAGCCGGTCTCGTCCACCGCGATGTCCCGGTAACGGTCCATCAGGATGTTCAGGGCGATCTTCGCCTCGAGTCGGGCCAGCGGCGCGCCGAGGCAGAAGTGGATGCCCTGCCCGAACACCAGGTGGCTGGTGGTGCGGTGGATGTCGAACCGGTCGGGGTCGGGGAACCGGGAGCCGTCCCGGTTCGCGGCCCCGATCCACGGCGTCACCAGCGACCCGGCGGCGATCGTGTGACCGCCCAGCTCGGTGTCGGCGGTGGTGATCCGGGCCAGCCTCGGGAACGGCGGCCGCAGCCGCAGCACTTCCTCCAGCGCGCCCGGCAGCAGCGAGCGGTCCGCGCGCACCGCGCGCGCGACCTCCGGGTGCTGGTCGAAGAGGAGGACGGCGTTGCCGATGAGGGCCATCGTGGTGGCGTGCCCGGCGAACATGGTCAGACCGGTCACCCCGACGATCTCACCGTCGTCCAGGTACGTGCCGTCGACCTTGGCGCCCGCGAGCCTGCTGAGCACGTCGTCGGTCGGGTTCTTGCGCAGCCGCCGTACGTGCTCCAGCAGATAGGCGTTCATCTCCCGCACCGCCGGGGCGACTTCGTTCTCCAGCTGCTCCGGGGGGACGGTCGCGGCGTCCACGGTGCCGAGGGCCTCGCCCCACACCCGGAACAGCGGCTCGTCCTCGACCGGCAGGCCCAGCAGTTCCAGGATCACGTTGATGGGCAGGGCGTAGGCCAGTGAGTCGATCAGGTCGAAGCGGTCGGCGCCCTCCACCCCGTCGAGCAGGGCGTTGGTGATCTTCTCGATCCGGGGCGTCAGTCCGGTCACGGCCCGTGCGGTGAACACGGAGCTGATCACCGAGCGGAGCTGACGGTGCCGGGGCGGGTCCGTCGTCACCAGATTGCCCATGTCGAAGAAGTCGAGATCGGGCTGCGGCGGATTGAACGCGCGGGCGGTGTCCGAGGAGAAGGTGGTCGTGTCGGCGAGGATCCGGGAGATGTCGGAGTAACCGAACACCTGCCATCCCTTTTCCGGGTCCCGGTACACCGGCTGGGTGTCGAGCATCGAACGGAACCAGGCGAACAACGACTCCGCCGGATCCTTTGCGAGAGTATCCGAAGTTATGCTCATGGTCCTGACCTTATCCTCGCGTTTCTCGGCCCACGGTGAATTCCGCGGGCATAAAAGGAATGCGTGAGAGATCTGAAACCGACAGCGGACCGAAGTCCGCTGTCGGTGGTACGGCGCCGATGTCCGGAGACCGTCCGTAGACCGTCGGAAGATCAGGGGGAGACCGGGCCGGGAGTGCGGCTCAGAACGCCGACATCGAGCGGTACAGCCGGCGGTCGACCTGCGGGGCCCGCAGGGCCGCCGCGCTCGTCAGGCGCTGGATCTCGGCGGTGGTCAGGAGCTTGCCGCCGGCGACACGGATGCCCGACTCGACGGCGCCGTCCATGTAGCCGCTCCAGCCGTCGGCGATGTCGCCGCCGGCGAACTTGACGCGGCCGTGCGGCTGCTGGATGGCGCGGTGCAGCCGGGTCAGCTGGAACGGCTGACGGAAGGCGCCGACGCCCAGCGCGAACTCGTCCGTGTGCCAGTCGTGGGCGGTGTAGCCGACCAGTTTCGCGTCCGGGAGGATGTCCTTCACCGCCGCCTCGACCTGCTTGGCGTCCCGTACGTCGAAGGTGTCCTTCACACTGAAGGCCACCACCGGCTGGCCCACGTCGAAGCGGCCCATGATGCAGATCGGGTGCCCCTCCGGGGCCTCGGCGACGAAGCGGTCGGCGGGCTGCTTCAGGTCCAGCCAGAGCTTCTTCTCGTGCGGCACGCCGATTCCCGCGGCGGAGGCCGTGCGGTGCGCCTCCGGCAGCCCCGGGGTGAACTTGATCGTCTTCCACACGTTGACCGGTACGGCCATGATGACCTCGGGGGCGACGAACTGCTCCCCGGCGCGGGTGACGACGCGGACCCGGGCGCCGTCCTGCTCGACCGAGGCCACCGGGGAGTTCAGGCGCAGCGTGGGCGCCGCCTCCGCCAGGATGGCCTTGAGCAGGGAGATCGTGCCGTCCTTCGGACGGTAGGTGTTGACGCCGTGGAAGCCGTCGAAGTTCCACCCGGACAGCGCCCACCACTGGGTGAGGTGGGTCAGCGCGCCGCGCTTGCTGGAGCCGCCGTACAGCGAGGTCGTGCTGGTGAGCCGGATCTCTTCCTCAGGGGCGTACTTCAGCTGGTCGAGCCGGTCGCGCAGCGAGAACCCGTCGTGCTTGCGCACCAGGTCCTCGCGGTAGAGCGGCTCGTAGGGGCGCTCGAAGTACTCCCGGTTGCCGTCCTCGAAGAACGGGGTGAACAGCTCCTTCTGGCGGGCGTACGCCTCGGCCGGGTCGTACTCCTGGAACCCGTCGAGGGTGGGCAGGATGCTTCGCTCGACACCCGCGTCGGCGACGATCGGGACCTTGTAGCGGGTCAGCTCCCGCCACACGTACGGCTGGAGCGGGTCGACCCAGGCGCCGCCGCGCTCGATCTGGTGCCCCCGGTAGGTGTCGGTCCAGGTCCGCCCCCCGATGCGGCCCCGCGCCTCCAGCAGGAGGACTCGCTTGCCCTGGGCCTTCAGTTCGCGCGCGGCGGTGACACCGGCGAGGCCGGCGCCGACGACGATGACGTCGAAGTCCTCCTTCAGCTCCGCCGCCGCGGCCGGCCGCGTGACGGCCGCACCCGTGGCGGTGACGAGCGTGGTGGCTCCGGCCGCTTTCAGCAGGGCGCGCCGCGGCAGCCGTGACGCGGTCCGGCCGGAACCGGACGCCGTGTTCTCGTTGGCCGATATCGCGCCGTGCTCGTTGGGTGTACTCACGTTTCTCCTCGATGTGTCGCCGGCATGAATGCCGGGCACTCCCCCGGATCCTCGGACTGTGTCCGGAAAACGCTGCCAAACGTAGTCGAGCAGCGGCGATTTTCGGTCTTCCACGGGTAATTCCGTTTGGCGGACCGCAGGGGGATGGTCGGGGATTGAAATGTGAGAATTGCATGCAGCTGGAATGCAAAAAGCCTCCGGGGCACGGCTGGTGGGCCGTACCCCGGAGGCCGGGTGGAACGCGTCCGTCAGGCGGAGGGCTTGCGGAACTGCTCGATCATTGCCGCGTAGCCGCTGTCGGCGTGGCCGTCGGCCACCGCGCGGTCGGCGAGCGCCTTGAAGAAGCGGGGCAGTTCGGCGCTGATGCCGAGGGTCTCGCTCTCCTCGGCGAGGTGCGCCATCGCGTCCTGGTGGACCGTCATGGTGGCGTCGCCGGCCGGGTACTTGCCCTCGTCGATCTGCGGGGCGTACGTGGTCACGTACTCGGTGATCACGTTGATCATGGTGTTGGCCAGCGGGGCGAAGGTGGTGGCCTTCACCTTGGCGGTGCCCAGCAGGGCGGCGCCCTGGAGGAAGCCGTTGAGGACACCCCACATGATGCCCAGCAGCGACATGTCGTAGAGGGCGGACAGTCCGTGGTCGGTGTCCAGGTAGGTGGTGCCCGCGGCGCCCAGCGCGCTCAGCGTCGCCTCGTGTTCGTCGAAGGCGGCCTTCGGGCCGCTGTACAGCAGGACGGCGGCGTCGGTGGCGATGTCCGGCGGGATCGCCATGATGGCGCCGTCGAGGTAGGTGGTCTCCACGCCCGCCGCCCACTCGGCGGTCTCACGGGCCTGCGTGGAGGTGCCCGTGGTCAGGTTCACCACGACCTTGCCCTTGAGCGAGCCGGCCAGCGGGTCGAGCAGCTCGCGCACGGCGGTGTAGTCCGTGACGCAGACGACGACCAGCGGACTCGCGGCGATCGCGTCCGCGACCGAACCGGCGCGGGTGGCGCCGTCGGAGACGAGCTGATCGGCCTTGGCGGCCGTGCGGTTCCATACGGTGGTGGGGTGCCCCGCCTTGAGGAAAGCAGCGGCTAATGCCTGGCCCATCAGGCCCAGGCCGATGACCGACACCGGAGCTTGGGCTGCGTTGGTGTTCGACATTGCGTACTCCCGTTTCGATTCACACTGTGGTTTGCATGGTTTGCATCTCGGCGATGGCCAACCCGCTGCTCGCAACCCTCGCACCGCGGTGCGGGCGACGGACAGTGGCAGAAGTGCCGACCTTCGCAAAATTCCTGCCGTAGGCTTGGCGGTATGAATCCTGGGTCGGTCGCCATCGCTCTGGTCAATGACACGGACATGCAGGTGTGCGAGATCTACGAGACGGCCATCGCCTACGCGGTCTTCGGCGATCCCCAGCCGGACCTCGCCGACCCCTGGTACGACCTGCGGGTGTGCTCGGTGACCCCGCCCTCCGCCGCCGGCCCGGCACGGGGGTTCTCCGTCCGCACCAGCCACGGCGTCGAGGACCTCGTCACCGCCGACACGGTGATCGTGCCGTCGGTGCCGGACGCCGTCGTCAACCAGGGGGCCTCCCTGCCGGCCGAGTTCGTCGACGCGCTGCGCCGCGCCTACGACGCCGGCGCCCGCGTGGTGTCCCTGTGCACCGGGGCGTTCGCACTCGCGGAGGCCGGTCTCCTGAACGGCCGCCGGGCCGCCGCGCACTGGCTGAACACGGCCGACCTGGCCAAGCGTTACCCCGAGGTGGAGGTCGACGACTCGGTCCTCTACGTGGACGAGGGCCGGGTGCTGACCAGCGCCGGCATGACGGCCGGACTCGACCTGTGCCTGCACATCGTGCGCCACGACCTCGGCGCCCATGTCGCCAATCAGCTCGCCCGCCGGCTGGTGGTCTCCGGGCACCGGCCCGGCGGGCAGAGCCAGTTCGTGGACCTCTCCGTCCCGGTCACCGACGACGACAGCCTCGCCCCCGTCATGGACTGGGCCGCCCGCCACCTCGACCAGCCCCTCACCGTCGACGGCATGGCCAAGCAGGCCGGGATGAGCACCCGGACCTTCTTCCGGCGCCTCCAGGCCGCGACCGGGATGACCCCGCTCAAGTGGCTGCTCAACCAGCGCCTCGCGCACGCGCAGACCCTGCTGGAGACCACCGACCTGCCGATCGAGCGGGTCAGCGAGTTCAGCGGCCTGGGCACGGCGGCCAATCTGCGCCGCCACTTCACCCTCCACGTCGGGGTGACGCCCACGGACTACCGCCATTCCTTCGGCGGAGCCCCGGCCCGCCGCAACGTCCTCGCCGACGGGCGCCGTTGAACCCACGGGGCCGTTGAACCCACGGGGGCCCGGACGCCCATCGCGCCCGGGCCCCGCGGGGGCTACGCTCCGGCGGCCTCCTCGGCGCTGCGGGGGCCGCTGACGCCGTAGGGGTTGTCGATGAGGTAACGCCAGTTGCCGTCCTCGCCGCGCTGGAGGACGTCCACCGCGACACCCTCCAGGTGCTCCGGATTGCCGTCGGCGTCCTTGGTCTCCATCGACCACTCGACGATGAGCATCGCCGTGTCACCGGTCACGAGGGTCTGGAGCACCTTCGCGTCCACGCTCGGGCCGTAGGACATGAACTCCTTGACCCGGTCCCGGCGGGCTTGGCCCGCCAGCGGCACACCCGGGTCCCAGACACCGACGGCGTCCTCGGTGTACATGGAGTTGACGGCGTCCGCGTCACCGGAGTTGAACGCCTCGCCGAACATCTCCTGATGCGTCTCGATGTCTCTCGACAAATACTTGTCGTACTTTCCGCTGGCCATGGATGAGCCGCTCCATTCACTCCCTCGCTGGGGAGTCGGACGAGAGTTGACAGATGGACATCGGGCGGATTGGGCATCGCGCCGCGCATTTCGACTCCGTGAACGCTACTGGCCGCCCGGAACGACCGGGCCTTACCCCGGTAACCGCCCCTGACCAGCGGTGGAGTATCGGCGGTTACTGTTTCGAGACCGCGCTCCAATCCGTCTCGGCCGCGTACTCGCGGAAGTCGCGCGGCTCCCGGCCGAGAGCGCGCCGCACACCGTCGGAGAGATAAGCCGTCCGGCCGTCACGAATGGTGTCGAAGAGCTCGTTCATGAAATCCGCGAAATCCCGTGGGTAGCCTCGCCCGACCAGATGCCGGGCGTATTCCTCGCGGTCCACCACGACCGGGCGGATCTTCCGGCCCGCCGCCTCGGCGATCAGGTCGACGCACTCGCCGAACGTCATCAGCCGCGGCCCCGACAGGACGTACAGCTCGCCCGCGTGCCCCTCCTCGGTGAGCGCGGCCACGGCGACGGCCGCGATGTCCTCGGCGTCGATGAACGGCTCCACGCCCTGACCGTCCGGCAGGATCACCTCGCCGGCGGCGACGTCCGGCGCCAGCAGCCGGTCCTCGCTGAAGTTCTGCGAGAACCAGGTGGGCCGCAGGATCGTCCACTGAGCCCCCGACTCCCGCACCGCCCGCTCGGCGGCGAACCGGTCCTCGTCGTGCGCCCACTGCTCGAGCGTCCGGGCGGACAGGAACACCAGCCGCCCGACGCCCCGCCGGGTGGCGAACGCGGCGAAGTCGGCGAGGAGTTCCGCCGCGTGGGGCCCCTGCTCGTCCACCACGTAGACCGCCTCGACGCCCTCGACGGCCGCCGCCCATGTCTCCTTGTCCCGCCAGTCGAACCGCTGGGGGCCCGAGCGGGACGCCACCCTGGCCGTACGCCCGCGCTCGGCGAGCTGCCGCGCGACGCGGCGGCCCGTCTTGCCTGTACCGCCGAGCACCAGAACGGGAGTGTCGTTCATGTCACCTGCCATCAGAGAGAAGCCGTCACAGAGAAAGCCGTCGGGGAAGTTCGCGAAAGGCCGGGGAAGGCCGGAGGCGAAGGGTCAGCGGGGCTCGGCCGCCAGGGGGGCATCCGGGGACGCCGCGCGGACGGCCGCCTGGATCTCCGGGGCGACGAGCGCTTCCGGCGGGTCGACCAGGAAGACCACACGGGCGTACGCGGTCAGCAGCGAGTGGTCGCGGGTGGCCGCCTCCAGGAGCTGTCCGACGTACGACTGCTCCTGGTGCCACTCCTCGGTGCGCTCGCCCTCGACGCCCGGGAAGGCGAGATCGGCGCCGGTCGTCATCGACCACACCGCGTCCACCGCCCCCTCCGCGAGCTCGGCGAAGTACTCCTCGGCACGCGGCACGCCCGGCCGGGACACATGGTCGCGGAGCACCATGGCACCGAGGGCGGCGACCGTCATGCCCTGCCCGTACACCGGGTTGAAGCTGCACACCGCGTCGCCGAGGACGAGCAGCCCGACCGGGAACGAGGTCATCAGCTCGTAGCGGCGGCGCAGGTTCGCCGGGAAGCGGTACGCCACCGGGTCGCCCAGCGGCTCGTGGTCCTTCACGGTGTCGTAGATGTCCGTCCCCGACAGTGACTTCAGGAACGCGAGGAACCCTTCCGAGCCGTGGGGCGGGTAGTCGCCGAGGAAGCCGTACGCCGTCACCACCGTGCGGCCGCCCTCGATGCGGGCGCAGATCGCGCCGCGCCCGGTCTCCGGCGTGGCCACCACGTCGATGGAGATGTCGTCGCCCATCGACTCGGGCGGCAGCCGGAAGTACTGCGTGGCGTAACCGACCCCGATCCGCTGCTCGACCTCCTCCACCTCCGGGAACCCCAGCTCCGCCAGCCACGCCGGGGTGCGCGAGCGCCGCCCGGTGGCGTCCACCACCAGGTCCGCGGCCAGCTCGCGCGACCGGCCGTCCTCCACCACCGACACCCCGGCCACCGTCCGCCGGTCGTCCGACGTCAGCAGCCCGGTGATGTCGTGCCGGTGCAGGAACGACACGTTCGGCAACGCCCGCACCCGGGCCCGTACCCGCTGCTCCAGGTGCGGCCGGCTCATCGACAGCAGCAGCATGTCCGAGTGGGGCTGCGGCATCCGCCGCCCCTCCATGACCCAGCGCACGTTCCCGGTGACGTCACCGGTCACCGCGCCGGTGGAGACCAGCTCGTCGGTGATGCCGGGCAGCAGCTCCTCGATGATGTGCCGGCCACGCGCCAGCAGGGCGTGGACGTGGTTGCCCTGCGGCACGCCCTTGCGCGGCAGGTCGTCGTCCCTCAGCTCGTCCCGGTCCACCACGACGACCTCGTCGTAGGCGTCCGCCAGCACACACGCCGCCAGCAGCCCGGCCATGCTCGCGCCCAGCACGATCGCGCGGCTCCGCTCAGCTGTCCCCACGGTTGTCGCTCCTCACTGTGTAGAAATCCGAAGCCGCGCGAAGGGGGGCGCGGCTCATGCGCCGACCGCCGGCACCAGGTGGGCGCCGGCCTTCGGGAAGTAACCGGCGCGCTCGAAGAACCCCACGTACTTCTCGAACAGTTCGCGCCCGATCTCCGGGCACTCGACGCCGGTGCCGGCCAGCGCTCGCTCCGTCTCCGACACGTCCAGCGGCGGGTAGGTCGCGCGGCCGTCGCCCGCCATGAGGGCCTCGAAGGCGTCCAGCAGCGGCACGAGCGCGTTGTCGCGGTCGGCCCGGACCCGCTCCCGCCAGCTGTCCCAGTCCAGGACCGGCAACGCGTAGCCGTAGGACCGGAGATGGCCGACGAAGTCGGCGAAGGCCTGGTCCTGCTCGTTGAACAGGTGGAACGTGCCGCCCGCGGCCTCCTCCCGCGTCGCGAGGGTGGTGATCGTCGCGCTGACGTAGTCCACCGGCACCATGTGGAAGGACCCGGCGAGCCGGTCCGGCACCGCGCCCGCCTGGAGCAGGCCCTTCAGGCTCAGCCAGACGAAGTCCTTCGTCTGGCAGGCACCGGCCCGCTGGTCGCCGCAGACCACGTCCACCCGGTACACCGAGACCGGCAGCCCGCGCTCCCGCGCGATCCCGATGACCTGCTCGGCGACCCACTTGCTCTGCAGATACCCGTTCCACAGCTCCTCGGCGGGGCCGGTCGGGTCGGTCACCTTCGCCGGGACGCCCTCGGCGCCGGGCGCCGGCGCCGGGAAGACACCGCTCGTCGAGACGTGGTGCACGGGCACGGTGCGATGCCGGGCGGCCAGCCGCAGGACCTCCCGCGTCCCGTCCACGTTGGACCGCCGCAGCTCGGTGTACGGCCGCAGCCAGCTCACCGTGGCGCCCGCGTGGTAGACGACGTCGACGAAGCGCGCCAGATCGTCGAACCGCTCCTCCGTCAGCCCCAGCCGGGGCGCGGAGAGGTCGCCGACGACCACCGAGATCCGGTCCGCGTCCACCTCGTCGAGGACGCCGTACCACTCCAGGTTCGCCCGCAGCCGCTGTTCGGCTTCGGCCCGGTCGGCGCCACGCACCAGGCAGTGCACACGGGCCCGCGTCGAGCGCATCAGGTCGCGCAGGAGGAACGCCCCGAGGAATCCGGTGGCGCCGGTCAGCAGGATCTCGCGGGGGTCGACGCAGACCCGGCTGATCTCGTCGGCCGGCCGCACGTCGTCGTCGAGCCGCACCTCCGCGGCGAAGTCCACGACGGCGGTGGCGGGAGCCGCTTCGGGGGCGCCCGTGAGCAGTTCGGCGCACAGGTGCCGCGTCAGCGCGGCCGGGGTGGGGTGCTCGAAGACCACGGAGGCGGAGAGGCGGAGTCCCGTCGCGGCGCCGAGCCGGTTGCGCAGTTCCACCGAGATCAGCGAGTCGAAGCCGAGCTCGGAGAAGAGCCGGTCGGCGCCGATCCCGGACGCGTCGCGATGGCCGAGCACCAGGGCGACCTCGCCGCGCACGAACTCCGCCACGACCTCGCGCTGCCGCTCCCTCGGCAGCCCGTCGAGGCGCTGCGCCAGCGACCGCGTGCCCGCGGCGTCGTCCCGGGCGGACGGGCGGGCCGGTGTCCGCGCCAGACCGGCGAGCACGACCGGGACCTGGGCGGGGCGGGCGCGCAGGGCGGCCACGTCGAGCGGTGTGGCCACGAGCGCCGGCCGGCCCAGCCGCAGCGCGGTGTCGAGGAGCCCCGGGCCGTGCTCCTCGGTCACCGGCAGCAGACCGGTGCGGGCGATCCGCTTCAGGTCGGCCTCGCTGAGGGCGCCGCCCATGCCGCCCGCCGCGTCCCAGAGGCCCCACGCCAGCGAGGTCGCGGGCAGACCGCTCGCGGCACGGTGCTCGGCGAGCGCGTCGAGGAAGGTGTTCGCGGCGGCGTAGTTGGCCTGGCCGGGACCGCCCACGAGACCCGCCACCGACGAGAACAGCACGAACGCCGACAGATCGTGGCCGCGCGTCAGCTCGTGCAGGTTCCACGCCGCGTCCACCTTGGGGCGCAGCACGGCCGCCAGCCGTTCGGGGGTCAGATCCGGGATCAGGCCGTCATCGTTCACCCCGGCCGTGTGCACGACCCCGGTGAGCGGGTGCTCCGCCGGGACGGTCGCGAGGAGGGCGCCGAGGGCCTCCCGGTCCGCCAGGTCGCACGCCGTGATCATCACCTTGGCGCCCAGCTCGGCCAGCTCGTCGGCGAGTTCGTCCGCACCGGGGGCGGCCGGCCCGCTGCGGCTGACCAGCAGCAGCCGGGAGACCCCGTGCTCCCGGACGAGGTGCCGCGCGAAGAGGGCGCCCAGCGCGCCCGTACCGCCGGTGATCAGGACCGTGCCGTCGCGCCGCCAGGGCGTGGGCGCCGGCTCGTCGTCGGCCGGTGCCAGGCGGGTCACACGCGGGACCAGCACCGTGCCGCCGCGCACCGCGACCTGGGGTTCGCCGGAGGCGACGATCGAGGGCAGGGCCTTGGCCGACGCCGGGTCGTCGTCCAGGTCGACCAGCACGATCCGGCCGGGCATCTCCGACTGGGCCGAGCGCAGCAGACCCCACACCGGGGCGGCGGCCAGGTCGGACACCCCGGCCCACCGGCCGGCACCCCGGCCGGTGGCGACCGCGCCCCGGGTCACCACGACCAGCGGGGTGTCGGCGGACCGCTCGTCCGACGGCCACGACTGGACGAGAGCCAGTGCCCGCCGGGTCGCCTCCCGCGCCCGCGCCGCCTCGTCGCCGCCCGGCGCGAACACGAACGGGGCGAGCAGCGCGTCGAACGGGGCCGGCGAGTCCAGGGCCGCGTCCACATCGGCGAACCTGCGGACGTCCTCGAACCCGAGGTCCCCGCTGCCCGTTTCCAGCACGGCCAGCGCGGCGCAGTCCCGGCCCTGGGGAACGACCGGGTTCCAGGCGACCCGGAACAGCGAGTCCAGCGGCCGCGACCGGGCCACGGCGACCTCGGCCGCGTCGGCCGGGCGGGTCACGGCCGAGGCGACCGACGCGACCGGCCGCCCGGCCGGGTCGGCGAGCCGTACCGCCCAGCTGCCCTCGGCCCCGGGAGTCAGCCGCACCCGCAGCGCGCCGGCGCCGACCGCGTGCAGCCGGGCCCCGCGCAGCTCCGCGACGACCCCACCCTGCCCGGCCGCGCGCAGCGTGCCGTGCAGGGCGGCCTCCAGCAGCGCCGGGTGCAGCCCGTACCCGGTGACGTCGGTGTCCTCGTCCAGTGCCACCTCGGCGAACAGCTCCCCGTCGCGGTGCCAGACCGCCGAGACACCCGGGTACGCCGCCCGCTGCCCGCCGGCCACGTCCAGGGCCTGTGCGCCCGCCGGCGGCCACGCCCCCAGCTCGAACGGGGATTCCCGGCCGGCGGGGCTCAGGGTCCCCGAGGCGGCGACGGTCCACGCCGGGTGGTCCTCGTCGGCGCCCGTGTGGACGCTGAAGGCGCGGGTGCCCGTGGCGTCCGGCGCGCCGACCGTCAACTGGACACGGACCCGGGAGCGTTCGGGGAGGACGATCGGGCGGCGTACGGTCAGCTCGTCCACGATCGTGCAGCCGACCTCGTCGGCCGCGCGGACCACCACGTCCAGCAGCGCGGAGACGGGCAGCACGACCTCGCCGTGCCGGGTGTGCCCGGCGAGCCAGGGGGCCGAACGGGCCGTGAGCCGGGCCGTGAGGACCAGTTCGTCACGGCCGGCGATCTCGACCGCCGCGTCCACGAGCGGATGACCGGCCGCGCCGCCGGAGCGCCCGGACGCCTCGGTGGGGCCGGACTCCAGCCAGTACCGCTTGCGCTGGAACGCGTAGCTCGGCAGGTCCACCCGCTTCCGGGGCCCGGCCGGGGCGAAGAAGGCCGGCCAGTCCACCGTCACGCCCGCGCTCCACAGCCGCCCGAGCGCCGCCACCGCGGCCATGGGCTCGGACAGACCGGACCGTACGGCGGCCACGGCGGTCACGGCACCGACGCCGGACACACAGTCGTCGACCATCGCCGTGAGCACCCCGGCCGGGCCCAGCTCCAGGGTGGTGGTCACCTGCCCCTCGGCGAGGGTGCGGACCGCGTCCACGAAGCGGACCGGCTGCCGTACCTGCTGGATCCAGTAGTCGGGCGAACGCAGTTCCGCCTCGGTGGCGACGCGGCCGGTGACCGTGGACACCAGGGGGATCTCCGGGGCGTTCAGCGACACGCCCCGCACGACCCGGCCGAACTCCTCCAGCATCGGCTCCATCAGGGGGGAGTGGAACGCGTGGCTGACCACCAGCCGCTTGGTCGCGCGGCCCCAGGAGCGGACCGTGGACGTGATCCCGGCGACCGCTTCCTCGTCGCCCGACACCACCGTGGACGACGGGCCGTTGAGCGCCGCGACGCCCACGCGCCCGCCGGCCCCGGCGAGGAGCGGCTCGACCTCGTCGGCCGTGGCCTGAAGCGCCACCATCGCCCCGCCCCTCGGCAGGGCCTGCATCAGCCGGCCCCGGGCGGCCACCACGGCCGCCGCGTCCGCGAGGCTGAGGACACCCGCCACATGCGCGGCGGCCAGCTCGCCGATCGAGTGCCCGGCGAGCAGATCGGGCCGTACGCCCCAGGACGCGAACAGCCGGAACAGCGCCACCTCGACGGCGAACAGGGCGGGCTGCGCGTACCCCGTCTCGTCGAGCCGGTCGCCCGACGCGATCACCTCGCGCAGCGGCCGGTCCAGCAGCGGGTCGAGGTGCGCGCACACCTCGTCGAAGGCAGCCCCGAACGCCGGGAACGCGGCGTGCAGTTCGAGGCCCATCGCGGCTCGCTGGGCGCCCTGCCCCGTGAACAGGAAACCCAGTTTGCCCGTGCCGGCCGCGCCGCGCGGCAGGGCCGGAGCCACCGCGTCCGGCGTGAACGCGCGCAGCGCGGCGAGGAGTTCGGCGCGATCGGCGCCCACCACGACGGCCCGGTGCTCCAGCCCGGCCCGCGCGGTGGCCAGTGCGTGCGCCACGTCCTCGGCCGGCACCTCAGGGTGCCGCTCGACGAACTCGGCCAGCCGCTCAGCCTGCGCCCGCACGGCACCGGCCGTCCGCGCGGACAGCGTCCAGGGGATGGCGGGCAGAGGGACCGGGGGATCGGGGAGCCCGGCGTCCGGCGCGGTGTCCGCCGGTGCCTCCGTCGGCTCGGGGGCCTGCTCGATGATCACGTGGGCGTTGGTGCCGCTCACCCCGAACGCGGAGACGGCGGCGCGGCGCGGGCGGCCCGTCCGCGGCCAGGGGCGCTCCTCGGTCAGCAGTTCCACCGCGCCGTCGGACCAGTCGACCAGCGGTGTCGGCCGGTCGACGTGCAGGGTCCTGGGCAGCACCCCGTGCCGTATCGCCTGGACCATCTTGATGACGCCGCCCACCCCGGCCGCGGCGACCGCGTGCCCGATGTTGGACTTCAGCGACCCCAGGTACAGCGGGCGCTCCGCCGGGTGGGCGGTGCCGTACGTGCCCAGCAGCGCCTGAGCCTCGATGGGGTCGCCCAGCCGGGTGCCGGTGCCGTGCGCCTCGACCGCGTCCACGTCGGCCGCGTCCAGCCGCCCCTCGGCGAGCGCCCGGCGGATGACCCGCTCCTGGGAGGGGCCGCTGGGCGCGGTGAGGCCGTTGGAGGCGCCGTCCTGGTTGACGGCGGTGGCCCGCAGCACGGCCAGGACGCGATGCCCGTTGCGTACGGCGTCGGAGAGCCGTTCCACGAGGAGCAGTCCCACGCCCTCCGACCAGCTGGTCCCGTCGGCGGCGGCCGCGAACGACTTGCACCGGCCGTCGGCGGCGAGGCCCCGCTGCCTGGAGAAGTCGACGAACCCGCCCGGCGTACCACTGATCGTCACCCCGCCCGCCAGGGCGAGCGCCGACTCCCCGCTGCGCACGGACTGCGCCGCGAGATGCAGCGCGACCAGCGACGACGAGCACGCCGTGTCCACCGTGACGGCGGGCCCCTCGAACCCGAAGGAGTACGAGACCCGGCCGGAGACCACACTGCTGAGCTTGCCGGTCATCAGATAGCCCTCGAACTCCTCGGGCCCCTCCAGACCGAGGTAGGTCTGGTCCACCGCGCCGACGAAGACCCCCACGTTGGACGTCGTCAGCCCCGTCGGGTCGATGCCGGCCTGCTCGAAGGTCTCCCAGGCGGTCTCCAGCAGCACCCGCTGCTGCGGGTCCATCGACAGCGCCTCACGCGGCGAGATCCCGAAGAACGCGGCGTCGAAGTCGGCCGCGCCGTCCAGGAACCCGCCCTCGCGGGTGTACGACGTGCCGGGCGTGTCCGGGTCGGCGTCGTACAGCCCCTCCAGGTCCCAGCCCCGGTCGGAAGGGAACTCCGAGACGGCGTCCCGGCCCTCACGGACCAGTCGCCACAGATCGTCGGCCGAGGCCACCCCGCCGGGGTAGCGGCAGGCCATGCCGACGATCGCGACCGGCTCCAGCCGTCCGGACTCCAGCTCGGCGATGCGGCTGCGTGCCTTCCGCAGGTCGGCCGTGACCCATTTCAGGTAGTCGGCCAGCTTCTTCTCATCCGCCATGGGGCAACTCACATCTTCTCGGGGACGGCAGTGACAGCGGTGCGGGACACCGGGGCGTGCGGGACGTCGCGTGCGCGCGGGACATCAGCTGCCCGCGCGGCCGAGCTCGTTGTCGATGAAGTCGAGGAGCTCGTCGGTCGAGGCCGACTCCAGCGGGTCCGTAGGGCCGGCGTCGCCGGGCGTGCCGCCCCAGGCGTCCATCCAGCGCGACAGGATCGTCTGCAACCGGACGGTGACGGCGGCGCGTTCGTCCGCGTCGGCGGCGCCGGCGTTCTCGGTGTCGCCGGCCGTCGAGAGGATCTCCTCCAGCTTGTCGAGCTCGGCGAGGAGCGGGGAACGCTCGGTGGGCTCCGGCCCGGACCCGAGCCCGGCGAGCAGGAACGCGGTGAGGGCCGCGGGGGTCGGATGGTCGAACACCACGGTCGCCGGCAGCCGGACGCCGCTGACAGCGCCCAGCCGGTTGCGCAGCTGCACGGCGGTGAGCGAGTCGAAGCCCAACTCCTGGAAGGGACGTTGTGCCTCGACGGCGGCCGGGTCGCGGAAGCCCAGGACGACGGCCACCTCGCCGCGCACCAGGTCCAGCACGAACTCCTGCCGCTCGCCCGCGTCCATCCCGGCGAGCCGCTCCGCGAGGGGCGTACCCCCCTCGGCGCCTGCCCGCTCCGGGCGGCGGTCGGCCGTCGGCACCAGGGCTCGCAGCAGCGGCGGAACCGGACCACCGGAGGCCCGCACGGCCGCGAGGTCGAACGGTACGGCCGTGAGCGCCGGGTGCCGTGTCGTCAACGACGCGTCGAACAGCGCCAGCCCCTCCGCCGTGCTCGTCGGCACGAAGCCGTCCCGGGCGAAACGGGACCGGTCGGCCGGGGTCAGCCCCGCGTTGATCCCGCCCTCGACCTCCCACAGCCCCCACGCCGGCGAGCTCGCCGGCAGGCCCTCGGCGCGGCGCCGCTCGGCCAGCGCGTCCAGGAAGGCCCCGGCCGCCGCGTAGTTGGCCTGGCCCGGACCGCCGAACACGCCCACGACCGAGGAGAACAGCACGAACGCCGCCAGCTCGTCCTCATGGGTCAGCTCGTGCAGATGCCACGCGGCGTCCGCCTTCGGGCCCAGCACCGCGTCCAGCTGATCGGACGTCAGCGCCGGGAGCAGATCGTTGTCCAGGACCCCGGCCGCGTGCACGACCCCGGTCAGAGCCTGCTCGGCCGGTATCTCGGAGAGCAGCGCCTTGAGCGCGTCACGGTCGGCGACATCGCACGCGGCGATCCGGACCTCGGCTCCGAGCCCGGTGAGTTCGGCACGCAACTCCTGGGCCCCCGGCGCCTTTTCGCCCCGGCGGGAGGCCAGCAGCAGCCGCCGGACGCCGTGCTCGACGACGAGATGCCGGGCCACCGCGGCGCCGAGCGCCCCGGTGCCGCCGGTGACGAGGACCGTGCCGTCCGGTCGCCAGCGGGGGGCCGTGCCGTCGCCCGTGTCGGCCCGGGCGACCCGGTGCAGCCGGGGCACCAGGAGCCGGCCGTCGCGTACGGCGGCCTGCGGTTCGTCCGTGGCGAGCAGGGCGGCCAGGAGCGCCGGGGGGACGGGCGCGGCGTCCGCGCCCGTGCCGGGGGCGTCCACGAGGACGATCCGGCCCGGGGTCTCCGACTGCGCCGAGCGCACCAGGCCGCCGACCGCCGCCGCGTCGAGGTGCGGCACCTCGCCGGGGGCGGCGGCCACCATGCCCTTGGTGACCAGCACCAGCCGGGTCGCGGCCAGCCGCTCGTCGGCCAGCCAGGCCTGAAGCAGGGCCAGCGCCCTCCCGGTCGCCGAGTGCACACCGTCCACGACCTCGGTGTCGTTGCCGGCCGACGGGAGAGGGGCGAGGAGGGCGTCTACGGCCGTACCGGACTCGATCGCACGTCCGAGGGCGGCGAGGTCCTCGTAGTAGGGGACGCCGGACTCGCCGTCGTACGCCCGGTGCGCCGCGTACGACGTACCGGGCTCCTCGTCCGGCAGGCGCCCGAGGGCCGCCCAGGCGACCGGCCGGTCCGGTCGGCGGGGGGTGAGCGGCGTCCAGGTGACGTGGTGCAGGGCCCGCAGCGGGCCGGGGCCGCCGATGAGTTCGGACGGCTCGGGGGAGCGCCGGACGACGGAGTCGACGGTGGCGACGGGCGCCCCGTCCGGACCGGTCAGCACGACCGACACGGCTCCTTCCTCCGCCGCGGCCTCCCCGGCCGGGGCGAGCCGGGCCCGTACGGCCGTGGCGCCGGTGGCGTGCAGCCGCACCCCGCGCCAGCGGACCGCGAACGGCTCGCCCCCGTCCACCGCGAGTGCGGCCTCCAGCAGCGCCGGGTGCAGGACGTGACGGCCGGCGTCGGCGGCGTGCTCCTCCGGGAGCCGCACCTCGACGCCGTCCGTGCTCTCCGCGAGGCCGGCGGCCGTGCCGTCCTCGGCGCGCAGGGCCCCGGAGGCCAGCTCCACCCACTCCCCGGTGCCGGGGTCGGGCAGGGCGTGCACGGTGACGGGGCGCCGGCCGGAGTCGTCCGGTGCGCCGACCCGCACCTGGAGCGGGATCTCGGCCCTGTCGGGGACGGCGAGCGGGGCCCGGACGGCCAGTTCGTCCACCACCGGGCAGGCCACCTCGGCGCCCGCCCGGGCGACCGCGTCGACCAGGGCCGCCGACGGCAGTACGACGGTGCCGGACACGGTGTGCCCGGACAGCCACGGCTGGGCGGCCGCCGCGACCCGGCCGGTGAACAGCACCTCATCGGCGCCGGCCACCGTGACCGCCGTGCCCAGCAGGGGGTGGTCCGAGGGGCCGGGGCCCGCCGCGTAGGCGGGCGCCGACTGCTCCAGCCAGTACCGCTCGCGCTGGAACGGGTACGTCGGCAGCTCGACGGGGCGCACCGGCAGGTCCTCGAACACCACCGTCCAGTCCACCGGGACCCCGGCCACGAATGCCTCGCCCAGCGCGGTCAGCACCCGGTCGGGCCCGCCCTGGTCACGGCGGAGCGAGCCGACGCCGACGACGGCCGTGCCGACGGTGTCGGCGGTCTCCTCGATGCTGTGCAGCAGCACCGGGTGCGGGCTGCACTCGACGAAGACACCGTGGCCGCCGTCCAGCAGGGTCCGCGTGGTCGGCTCGAACAGCACGCTCTGCCGCAGGTTGGTGTACCAGTACGTGGCGTCCAGGCCGGTGGTGTCGAACAGGCCGCCGGTGACGGTGGAGTAGAACGGCACCTCGCAGGGGCGGGCCTCGATGCCCGCCAGGTCGGCCAGCAGCCGTTCACGGATCGACTCGACGTGCGCGCAGTGCGAGGCGTAGTCCACCGGGAGGCGCTTGGCACGGCCGCCGTCGGCCACGACCGTCTCGCGCAGCTCGTCGAGGGCGTCGGCGTCACCGGAGAGCACCACGGACGCGGCGCCGTTGACGGCGGCCACGGCGACCCGGCCGCCGTAGCCGCCGATCAGTTCGCGCACGCGGGGTTCGGGCAGCGCGACCGACATCATGCCGCCCCGGCCGGAGAGGTCCTCGGCGATGGCGCGGGCCCGCAGGGCGACGACCCGGGCGCCGTCGGCCAGGGACAGCGCGCCGGCCACGCACGCGGCGGCGATCTCCCCCTGGGAGTGGCCGATCACGGCGGCGGGTCGTACCCCGTGGGCGCGCCACACCGCCGCGAGCGACACCATGATCGCCCACAGCGTCGGCTGGACCACGTCCACCCGCTCCAGCGGCTGCCCGGCCCGTACGGTCTCGATCAGATCCCAGTCGGTGACCGGTGCCAGCGCCGCCCCGCAGTCGGCCATGGCTGCCGCGAACGCCGGTGAGGAGTCCAGCAGTTCGGCCGCCATGCCGGCCCACTGGGACCCCTGACCGGGAAACACGAACGCCACCCGCGACGCCCCCGCACGACCACCGCGCACCACGTTCGGAGCCCCGCCACCCTCGGCGAGCGCGGCCAGCCCGGCGGTCAGTGCGTCGAGATCGGCACCGACGACCACGGCCCGGTCGTCCAGCGCGGCCCGCGTGGTGACCAGGGCGTGGGCGATGTCGGCGACAGGGGCGGGGCCGTCGCCGGCGCCCCGGGCGGTCTCGCCGACGGCCAGGAGGTCGAGCAACTGCCGGGCCCGCGCGGCGAGGGCGCGCTCGCCCTTGCCGGACAGGACCAGCGGCAGGGGGCGGCCGGGCCAGGCGGAGGACTCGCCTTGGGCGGGATGCCGCGGAGCCCGCGCGGGCCCGCCCTCGCCCTTTCCGGCGGTGGCCCCGACGCCGGCCCCGATGTCGGGCCCGACGTCGGCCCCCTCACCGTCCTCCGTCGTCGTGTCCTCCGTCGCCTCCTCCACGATGACGTGGGCGTTCGTGCCGCTGAAGCCGAACGACGAGACGGCGGCGCGGCGGGGTCGTCCGGTCTCCGGCCAGGTGCGCGGTTCGGTGAGGAGGGCGAGCGCGCCCGTGTCCCAGTCGATGTGCGGGGAGGGCTCCTCGGCGTGCAGGGTCTTCGGGAGGACTCCGTGGCGGATCGCCTCGACCATCTTGATGATGCCGCCGACGCCGGCCGCGGCCTGCGCGTGCCCGATGTTGGACTTGAGCGAGCCCAGCCACAGCGGCCGGTCGGCGGGCCGCTCCGTGCCGTACGTGGCGAGCAGGGCCCGCGCCTCGATCGGGTCGCCGAGCGTCGTCCCCGTGCCGTGCGCCTCGACCGCGTCGACGTCGGCCGGCGACAGCCCCGCACTCGTGAGCGCCTGACGGATCACCCGTTCCTGCGCGGGGCCGTTGGGCGCGGTGAGCCCGTTGCTGGCGCCGTCCTGGTTGATCGCCGAACCCCGGATCACCGCCAGCACGGGATGTCCCTCGCGCCGTGCGTCGGACAGCCGGGCGAGCAGCAGCAGACCGACGCCCTCGGCCCAGCCGGTGCCGTCGGCGGACGCGGCGAAGGACCGGCACCGCCCGTCGGGCGACAGTCCGCGCAGCCGGGAGAACTCCACGAACGACGTGGGCGTGGACATCACCGTCACCCCGCCCGCCAGCGCGAGATCGGCCTCCCCCCGGCGCAGTGCCGTCGCCGCCAGATGCAGGGCGACCAGCGAGGACGAGCACGCGGTGTCGACCGTGACCGCGGGGCCCTCCAGGCCGAAGGTGTAGGCGAGCCGGCCCGAGGCGACACTGCCCGCGCTGCCGCCGTAGAGGTAGCCCTCGAACTCCTCCGCCGGCAGATGGGGCCGCGAGCCGTAGTCGTTGTACATCGCCCCGACGAACACCCCGGTACGGCTGCCCCGCACCGCATCCGGCACGATCCGCGCCCGCTCGAACGCCTCCCACGCGGTCTCCAGGAGCAGCCGCTGCTGGGGGTCGGTGGCCAGCGCCTCACGGGGCGACATCCCGAAGAACTCCGGATCGAACAGGTCCGCGTCGTGCAGGAAACCGCCGTACCGGGTGTACGACTTGCCGACCGCGTCCGGGTCGGGGTCGTGGAGGTCGTCGACGTCCCAGCCGCGGCCCTCGGGGAAGGCCGACACCGCGTCGACGCCGTCGGCGACGACCTGCCACAGGTGCTCCGGGGACCGCACGCCGCCGGGGTAGCGGCACGCCATCCCGATGATCGCGATCGGCTCCTGCGCCCGCTCCTCCACCTCACGCAGCCGCTTGCGGCTCGCGCGGGCGTCGGCGACCGCACGCTTGAGGTACTGGCGGAGTTGGTTCTCGTCGGTCGTCACGTCGTCTCAGCTCCATGGGGAAGTCGAAGTCGTGGGGGCGCCCGGGCCCGTCCGGGGGAGGGGACGGGCCCGGGCCGTGCGGCCCGGCGCGCTAGTCGAGTTCGTCGACCAGGGCGAACAGGTCCTCGTCGGTCGCGGAGTCGAGGTCGGGCAGGTCGTCGTCGCGGAGCGGGTCGACGCGGTCGGCGAGGTCGAGCAGTTCCCGCAGCCGGTCGACGATGCTCCGGTGCGCCGCCGTGTCGGAGAGCGCGTCCGGCAGCGCGGCCTTCAGCCGGTCGAGGTCCGCCAGCACCGGATCGGCGGGGGACCGCTCGGCGACCTCCACGACGAGCTCGGCGCGCAGATATGCCGCCAGCGCGTCCGGGTTGGGGTGGTCGAAGACGACCGTGGTGGGCAGCCGCAGCCCGGTGGCGCTGTTCAGCTGGTTGCGCAGCTCGACCGCGGTGAGCGAGTCGAAGCCCAGCTCGTTGAAGGCGCGGGTCGTCCCGATCGAGGTGGCGTCGGGGTGCCCGAGGACGGCGGCCGTCCTCGCCCGCACCAGGTCGGTGAGCACCTGCCGCTGTTCCGCCGGCGGGAGCGCGGCCAGCCGCTCCGGGAGCGGCACCTGCTGCCGCTCGGCCCGGGGCGCCGGACGCGGGGCGAGCCCCCGCAGCGCCGCCGGCAGGTGTTCGGCCCTGCGCAGCGCACCGGTGTCGATCCGGGTGACCGCGTGCACGGGCCGGTCGAGGGCGAGCGCCGCGTCGAACAGCGCGGTGGCCTCGGCGTTGGTGAGGGGTAACAGTCCGAGGCGGGCCAGACGGTTGAGGTCCGCGCCGGACAGATGGGTGCTGAGCGCGCTGCTCTCGGCCCACAGCCCCCATGCGAGGGAGTGCGCGGGAAGGCTGTTCGCGTGCCGGTGGTGGGCGAGCGCGTCCAGGAAGGTGTTGGCGGCGGCGTAGTTCGCCTGACCCGGTGTGCCGACGACACCGGCGACGGACGAGTACAGGACGAAGGCCGACAGGTCCGCGTCCTTGGTCAGCTCGTGCAGGTTCCACGCGCCGTCGACCTTGGGCCGCAGTACGCCGTCGAGTTGTTCCGGTGTCAGCGAGGTGACCGTCGCGTCGTCGGTGATGCCGGCGGTGTGCACGACCGCGGTCAGCGGGTGGTCGTCCGGGATGCCGGCGAGCAGTGCGGCCAGCGCGTCCCGGTCGGCGGCGTCGGCGGCCACGACCTCGACGTGGGCGCCGAGCGCGGTCAGCTCCTCGGCCAGCTCCCGGGCGCCGGGGCCGTCGGGTCCGCGTCGGCTGGTCAGCAGCAGGCGACGGGCGCCGTGCTCGGTGACCAGGTGCCTGGCGAGGACGGCGCCGAGGGCGCCCGTCCCGCCGGTGACGAGTACCGTGCCCCGCTCCCAGCCCGGGCCGGTCCCGCCGGGCCCGGCGGGGGTGGTGTCCGGTTCGGCCGGGGCCAGTCTCGGGGCGAACACCTCGCCCGCCCGGAGGAGGAGCTGGGGTTCGCCGGTGCGCAGCGCGGCGTCGAGGGCCTGATGGGAGCCGGGGTGGTCGTCGAGGTCGACGAGCGTGAACCGGTCCCGTTGCTCGGCCTGCGCGGAGCGCAGCAGACCCCAGGCCCCGGACCGCGCCAGATCGGTGACGTCCTCGCCGTCCGGGGCGACGGCCCCCCGGGTGAGCACCACCAGCCGGCTCGCCGCGAACCGGTCGTCGGCCAGCCAGTCCCGTACGGTGCCGAGCAACTCGTGCAGCACCGCCCGGGCCCGCGCGGCGAGCCCGCCGGCACCGTCCGAAGCGTCCGCACCGGCCGCCTGCGTGCCTGCCGTACCGTCCTCGCCGGCCGTCCTGCCCGTACTCGCCGCGCGGTCCGAGGCGGCCCCGCTCTCAGAGGCGTCCTCGGCCGGCGGTGGCAGCAGGGGAAGCAGCACCGTCGACGGGACCTCGGCGCCGCCGTCGACCGCCTCCCGCAGCGCGGCGAGGCCGTCGTACGACGGGACCGGCCGGGCACCGGAGGGCAGTGAGAGCCGATCGCCCAGCACAGCCCAGGGGCCGTCGTCGGCGGTGCCGGCCGGGTCGGTCGGCACCGGGGTCCACCGCACCCCGTACAGCCCCTCCCGGGCCCGGGCGCCCGCGGCGGCCAGGTCGCCGGGGGAGAGGGGGCGCAGCCGGAGTTCGTCGATCGTGGCCAGCGGCTGCCCCGTCTCGTCGGCGAGGTGCAGGGCGACCACCACGCTCGTGTCGTCGGACTGCGTCACCGCGAGCCGGACCCGCAGCGAGCCGGGGCCCGTCCCGGCCGGGGGCACGCTGATGCCGGACCAGGAGAACGGCACCATCGGCCCGGAGGACACGTCCGCCACCCCCGGCAGCAGCGGGTGCAGGGCCGCGTCGAGCAGCGCCGGGTGCAGGGCGAAGAGCGCGGCCTCGGCCCGGTGCTCCTCGGCGAGGGTGACCTCGGCGTACAGGTCGTCCCCGTGGCGGGAGAGCCGGCGCAGGTTCCGGAACAGCGGACCGTACGCGTACTCCCGTGCGGCGAGGGCGTCGTAGACCCCGTCGAGGCCGGTCTCCACGGCGTCGGCGGGCCGCCGTACGCCCTCGGAGAGGGCCGGGGCGGGCTCCGCGATGCTCAGCGTTCCCTCGGCGTGCCGGGTCCAGCGGTGGTCGCCGTCGGCCCGTGCGGGACGGGAGTGGACGGTCAGCGGGCGTCGGCCGGAGTCGTCCGGGGAGCCGACGGACACCTGGATGCGTACCTCGTCGTCCTCGCGGAGCACCAGGGGCGCGGTCAGGGTGAGTTCGTCGACCAGGGTGCAGCCGGCCCGGCGGGCGGCGTGCAGCGCGAGGTCCACGAACGCGGTACCCGGCAGCAGCACGGTGCCCATGACGGCGTGGTCGGCGAGCCACGGGTGGGTGCGCGGGGAGATCCGGCCGGTGAGGACGACACTCTCGCGGTCGATCGACTCCACCGCCGCGCCCAGCAGCGGATGGCCGGGAGAGTCGAGGCCGAGGTCGGTGGCGTCACCGGAGGTGGCCGGGGCCGTCAGCCAGTAGCGCTGCCGCTGGAAGGCGTAGCCGGGCAGGGGGGTGCGCCGGGCGCCGGGGAAGACCGCGTTCCAGTCGGCGTGGGCCCCGCCCAGGGCGAGCAGCGCCAGAGCGGCGGCGACGGTACGCGTTCCGGGCCGTCCGGCCCGCAGCAGCGGGCCCACCGTCCCCGCCGGTGCGGTCAGACACGGCTCGACCAGCGCGGAGAGCACCCCGTCGGGGCCCAGCTCCACATAGTCGGTGACCCCGGCGGCCTCCAGCCGCCGTACCCCGTCCTTGAACCGCACCGCCTGACGCACCTGGGCCACCCAGTACTCCGGGGTGCACAGCCGGGCGGCGTCCACCAGGTCGCCGGTGACCGTCGACACGATCGGCAGCGTCGGCGGGTGGAAGGTCACGCCACGGGCCGCCTCGGCGAAGGCGTCGAGCATGCCGTCCATGCGGTGGGAGTGGAAGGCGTGCGAGACGACGAGACGCTTGACCTTGCGCCCCTCGGTCCGCCAGTGCTCCTCCAGTGCCGCGACCGCGTCCTCGTCGCCCGAGACCACGACCGCCTCGGGGCCGTTGACGGCGGCGAGGCTCACGCCGTCGGGCAGGGTGATCTCGTCCTCCGCCGCCGCGACGGCGAGCATCGCGCCGCCCTCCGGCAGGGCGTCCATGAGCCGGCCCCGGGCCGCCACCAGCGCGCACGCGTCGGGCAGTGACAGCACCCCGGCGACATGCGCCGCCGCGAACTCGCCGACCGAGTGGCCCAGCAGAAGGTCGGGTGTGAGGCCCCAGGACTCGGCGAGCCGGAACAGCGCGACCTCCAGCGCGAACAGCGCGGGCTGCGCGAACACCGTGCGGTTCAGCTCGTCCCCGCCGTCGAACACGAGGTCTCGCAGGGGTCGTTCGAGGTGGGCGTCCATGTGGGCGCACACCTCGTCGAAGGCGGCGGCGAACGCCGGGGAGGCCGCGTACAGGTCGCGTCCCATGCCGGGGCGCTGGCTGCCCTGCCCGGTGAACAGGAACGCCCTCCTGCCCCTCGTACCGCCGCCGTCACGGACGACGGCGGGTGTGTCCTCGCCCCGCGCCAACGCGTCGAGGGCCTTCAGGAGTTCGTCTCGGTCGTGCCCCAGCACGGCGGCCCGGTGCTCGTGCCGGGTCCGGCCGGTGGCCAGGGAGAATCCCACGTCGGCGGGTGCGAGTCCGGGCCGGTCGAGCACGAACGCCCGCAGCCGCTCGGCCTGCGCCCGCAGCGCCGCGTCCGACTTGGCCGACAGCAGCCAGGGCAGGGCGATACCCGGGGCAGGGCGGTCCAAGACCGCCGCCGAACCCGACGCCGCACCCCCGGAGCCCGGGTCGCCGGCGGCACCCGCTGTGCCCGCCCCGTCCGCTGAAGCCTGGGCGCCGGCTGTCAAGGGCTCTTCCTCCGCCTGCTCGATGATCACGTGTGCGTTGGTGCCGCTGATTCCGAACGACGACACGGCGGCCCGGCGCGGACGCCCGGCCTGCGGCCACTCGCGGGCCTCGGTGAGCAGGGCGAGGGCTCCGCTGTCCCAGTCGACGTGCGGCGAGGGCTCGTCGGCGTGCAGGGTCTTCGGGAGGACCCCGTGGCGGATCGCCTCGACCATCTTGATGACGCCGCCGACCCCGGCCGCGGCCTGCGCGTGCCCGATGTTGGACTTCAGCGAGCCCAGCCACAGCGGGTGCTCGGCGTCGTGGTCGGCGCCGTACGTGCCCAGCAGGGCCTGCGCCTCGATCGGGTCGCCCAGCGCGGTGCCGGTGCCGTGCGCTTCCACGGCGTCGACATCGGCGGCCCGCAGCCCGGCGCCCGCGAGGGCCTGCCGGATCACCCGCTCCTGGGAGGGGCCGTTGGGCGCGGTGAGTCCGTTGCTGGCGCCGTCCTGGTTGACGGCGGAGCCGCGCAGCACGGCGAGCACCTGGTGCCCGTTGCGCCGGGCGTCGGACAGCCGCTCCAGCAGCAGCAGGCCCACGCCCTCGCTCCACACGGTGCCGTCGGCGTGCGCGGAGAACGACTTGCAGCGGCCGTCCGGCGCGAGCCCCCGCTGCCGGCTGAACTCGACGAACGAGCCCGGCCCCGCCATCACGGTCACCCCGCCCGCCATCACCAGGTCGGACTCCCCGGACCGCAGCGCCTGCGCCCCCAGATGCAGGGCGACCAGCGACGACGAGCAGGCGGTGTCCACGGTGACTGCGGGGCCCTCCAGCCCGTACGCGTAGGCGAGCCGCCCGGAGATCACGCTGGAGGTGTTCCCGACCAGCAGGAACCCCTCGAACTCGGCGGGCACCGACGGCAGCCGCGACGCGTAGTCGTCGTACATCGCGCCGACGAACACCCCGGTGTTGCTGCCGCGCAGCGCGGCCGGATCGATCGCCGCGTTCTCGAAGGCGTCCCAGGCGGTCTCCAGGAGCAGCCGCTGCTGGGGGTCGGTCGCGGTCGCCTCACGCGGCGAGATCCCGAAGAACTCCCGGTCGAAGAGGTCCGCGTCGTGCAGGAACCCGCCCTCGCGGACGTACGACGTGCCGGTGCTCCCGGGGTCCGGGTCGTAGAGCTTCGCCAGGTCCCAGCCGCGGTTGGTGGGGAAGCCGCTGATCGCGTCCGTCCCGGAGGACACCAGCCGCCACAGGTCCTCCGGCGAGCCCACCCCGCCGGGGTAGCGGCACGCCATCCCGACGATCGCGACGGGCTCGTCGGTGCCGGTCGCGGACGGCGCCTCGGCCACGGCGGCCGAGGTCTCGCCCGCGATCCGGCCCAGCAGATGGCGGGCCAGCGCGTCGGGGCTCGGATGGTCGAAGACGACCGTGGACGCCAGCCGCAGCCCGGTCGCGCCGTTCACCTGGTTGCGCAGCTCGACGGCGGTGAGCGAGTCGAAGCCCTGCTCCTTGAACGCCCGTGTGGCGTCCACGGCGTCACCGGAGGCGTGCCCGAGGGCCAGGGCGGCGGACGTACGCACCACGGCGAGCACCGCGGCGTACCGTTCCTCCTCCGGCAGCGCGGCGATCCGCGCCGACCAGTCCCCGGTGCCGGGGGCGCTCGCCGCGTGCGCGACCCGGCGGGTACGGACCAGGCCCCGCCAGACGGCCGGGACCCGCTCGGAGCCCGCACCGGCTCGCCCCGGCCGCAGCGCGGCGGGCACGACGAGCGCCCCGGCATCGGCCAGCGCCTCGTCGAACAGCCGCAGCCCCCGCTCCGCGTCCAGCGGTACGACACCGGTCCGCTTCCAGCGGGCCACGTCCGCCTCGGAGAGCGTGCCGCCCATGCCGGCGGTCGCGTCCCACAGCCCCCACGCCAGCGAATGCGCCGGCAGGCCCTGGGCGCGCCGGTGGTGGGCGAGTGCGTCGAGGAAGGTGTTGGCGGCCGCGTAGTTGGCCTGGCCCGCCATACCGGTGATACCCGACACGGAGGAGAACAGCACGAACGCCGCCAGGTCGTGACCGCGCGTCAGCTCGTGCAGATGCCACGCCCCGTCGACCTTGGGCCGCAGGACCGTCTCCACCTGCGCCCCGGTCAGCGAGCCGACCGTGGCGTCGTCGAGGACACCGGCCGTGTGCACGACGGCGGTCAGCGGATGCTCCGCCGGTATGCCGTCGATCAGCTCGGCCAAGGCGTCCCGGTCGGCGGCGTCGACGGCGACGATCCGGACCCGCGCGCCCAGCCCGGTGAGTTCCTCGGCGAGCGCCGACGCGCCGGGGGCGTCGGGTCCGCGCCGGCTGGTCAGCACCAGCCGGCGGGCGCCGTGCCCGGACACCAGGTGCCGGGCGAACAGCGCGCCGAGACCGCCCGTACCGCCGGTGATCAGCACCGTGCCGTCCGGGTCGAGCAGCGGCGGATCGGTGCGGCGGTCCGTGGCGCGGGCCAGTCTCGGGGCGTGCGACCGCCCGTCCCGTACGGCTGTCTGCGGTTCCCCGGTGGCCACGGCGGCGGCCACCAGTGCCCGCGCGTCGCCCTTCCCGTCGAGGTCGACGAGGACGATCCGGTCCGGGTGTTCGGCCTGCGCGGTGCGCAGCAGACCCCACAGGGGCGCGTGCACCAGGTCGGTCACGTCGTCGCCGGGCAGCGCGGCGACGGCACCGGTGGTCACGACGACCAGCCGGGACCGCGTGAACCGCTCGTCGTCGAGCCACCGCTGCACCAGCTCCAGCGTCCGTACGGTCGCGGCGCGCGCGGCGGCGGGCGTCGCCTCCCCGTCCGCGGCGAGGGTGACCACCACGAGGTCGGCCGGTGCGACGGCGGACAGGCCGGCCGGATCGGTGAGGTCGCTCCGGCTCCAGGCGGGGACCTCGGGTGTGGGCAGCGCGGGCCAGTCGACGGTGAACAGGGAGTCGTCGCGGGCGGCGGTGGCCGTGGCGAGCCTGCCGCGGTCGACCGGGCGCAGCGCGAGGGAGCCGACGGTGACGACGGGAGCTCCCGTGCCGTCGGTGACCGTCAGCCGGAAGGTGTCCGTGCCGAGGGGCGAGATCCGCACCCGCAGCGCGGTGGCCCCGGCCGCGTGCAGCCGGACCCCGGCCCAGGAGAACGGCAGCCGGATCCGCTCCGGGTCCTCGGCCGCCGACGGCAGCAGCGGGTGCAGCGCGGCGTCGAGCAGCGCCGGGTGCAGCCCGAACAGCGCGGCCTCCTCGCGCTGTTCGTCGGCGAGCGCCACCTCCGCGAGGAGGTCGTCGCCGAGCCGCCACACGGCCCGCACGCCCTGGAACGCGGGCCCGTAGTCGTAGCCGAGGTCCCGCAGCTCGGCGTAGGCGTCGTCGAGCGGCTGCGCCACCGCGCCGGCGGGCGGCCAGGCGCCAGGGTCACCGGTCGTCACGGCCGGACCGGCGGTCGGCGCGAGGACACCGGTGGCGTGCCGGGTCCACGGCCGGCCCGTGGCCGTGTCGTCGTCGGCCGTGGCCGGGCGCGAGTGGATCGTGAACGACCGGGCGCCCGTGCCGTCCGGGTCGGTGACCCTGACCTGGACGCGCACCGAGTCCCGCTCGGGCAGCACCAGCGGTGTCTCCAGGGTGAGGTCCTCGACCGTGTCCGCGCCCACGCGCTCTCCGGCGGCGAAGGCCAGCTCCAGGAAGCCCGTGGCGGGAAACAGCACCGAGCCCTCGACGACGTGGTCCGCCAGCCATGGGTGCGTACGCGACAAACGGCCGGTGAGGACGAGGTCCTCGCCGCCGGCCATCTCCACCGCCGCGCCGAGCAACGGGTGACCGGCCGGGTCCAGCCCGAGCCCGCGGGCGTCCGAGCGGGCGCCGGGGGCCAGCCAGAAGTGCTCGCCCCGGAAGGCGTACGTCGGCAGGTCGATCCGGGCGGCGCCGGGGAAGTACGCGGTCAGGTCGACCTCGCCACCGGCCGCGTGCAGGTGCGCGAGGGCGGTCGTGTACGTGTCGGTCTCCGGCCGCCCGGCCCGTGAGAGCGCGACGCTCGTGACGGAGCCGTCGTCGTCCTCGTCCTCGGCGAAGGCCTCCCGCGCCATGCCGGTGAGGACGGCGTCCGGGCCCACCTCCACGAACAGCCCGGCCCCGAGCGCCCGCAGCGACCGTACGGCGTCGTGAAAGCGGACGGTGGCGCGGATCTGGCGGGCCCAGTAGTCGGGGGAGCACAGCAGCTCGGGGCCCGCGGCTTCCCCGGTGACCGTGGAGACGACGGGGATCGTGGGCGGGTGGAAGGTCAGGGACCGGGCCACCTCGCGGAACTCGTCGAGGATGCCGTCCATGTGCGGCGAGTGGAAGGCGTGGCTCACCTGGAGCCTGCGCGTGCGGCTGCCGCGCTCGCGCCACTCCTGCGCGATCCGGGTGACCACCGGCTCGTCGCCCGCGAGGACCACGGAACGGGGCCCGTTGACGGCGGCGAGGGAGACGGCGTCGGCGTGCCCGGCGATCGACTCGGCGACCTCGTCCGGGTCGGCCTGGATCGCGATCATCGCCCCGTCCGAGCGGGCCTCCTGCATCAGCCGGCCCCGGGCCGCGACCAGCACGGCGGCGTCCTCGAGCGACAGCACGCCGGCGACGTGGGCCGCCGCCAGTTCGCCGATCGAGTGCCCGGCGAGCAACGCGGGCACGACGCCGTCCCGTTCGACCAGCAGCCGGAACAGGGCCACCTCCACGGCGAACAGCGCGGGCTGGGTGTACCGCGTGCGGTGCAGCAGCTCCGCCGCCGCACTGCCCTCCTCGGCGAACAGCACCTCGCGCAGCGGCCGCTCCAGATGTGGGTCGAACGCCGCGCACACCGCGTCCAGGGCCTCGGCGAACGCCGGGAACGTGCCATACAGCTCCCGGCCCATCCCGAGGCGTTGGGCGCCCTGCCCGGTGAACAGCAACGCCGTCCGCCCCGTCTCGCCGGCGGTGCCGCGCACGACGTTCGGCGCTCCTGCCCCGTCGACGACCGCGTCCAGCCCGGCCAGCAGTTCGCCTGCGTCCGAGCCCAGCACCACGGCCCGCCGCCGGAACGCCGTCCGCGTGACCGCCAGCGCCAATCCGACGTCCCCGACGCGCACCCCGCCCGCACCCCCGACGAACTCCCGCAACCGCCCGGCCTGCGCGCGCAGACCGTCCTCGGTGGGGGCGGAGAGCACCCAGGGGACATGGAGGGCCGGGGAAACCGCAGCCGTGTCGGCCGAGGGGACCGCGCCCGTGCCGGTCGCCGGAACCGCATGCGCGCTGCCTGCGGCGGCCAGGCTGGCACCGGCGGTCCGTGCCTCGCGGCCGTCGCCGGCCGACCCCTCCGCCGTGCCTCCCATCGGCGCCAGGGCCACCGTGTCCGTGCCTGCCGGCGGCGCAGGGTCCGCCGTGTTCGTGCCTTCCGGCGGCGGCGGGGCTGCCTTCTCCGTGCCTGCCAGTGGCGCCGGGACCGCCGTGTCCGTGCCGCCCGGCGGCGCCGAGGCCGCCGTGTCCGCGCCTGCCGGCGGCGCCAAGCCCGGCGTGTTCGCGCCTGCCAGTGGCGCCGGGTCCGCCGTGTTCGTGCCTGCCGACGGCGCCAGGGCCGCCGTGTCCGCCCCGGCCGGTTCCGTCACGTCCCCCTGTTCCACGATCACGTGTGCGTTCGTGCCGCTGATTCCGAAGGAGGACACGGCGGCTCGTCGGGGGGCGGCGGTGTGCGGCCAGCGTCGTCGCTCGCGGACCAGTTCGGCCGCGCCGGACGCCCAGTCGACGTGCGGGGTCGGCTCGTCGACGTGCAGCGTGGCCGGTACGACGCCGTGTCGCATCGCCTGGACCATCTTGATGACGCCGCCGACCCCGGCCGCGGCCTGCGCGTGCCCGATGTTGGTCTTCAGCGAACCGAGCAGCACCGGCTCCCGGCCCTCCCGGTCCCGCCCGTACGTGGCGAGGACGGCCTCCGCCTCGATGGGGTCGCCCAGCGCGGTGCCCGTACCGTGCGCCTCCATGACGTCGACGTCGGCCGTGGTGAGCCCGGCGTCGGCGAGCGCCTGCCGGATCACCCGCTGCTGCGACAGCCCGTTCGGGGCGCTCAGCCCGTTGGACGCGCCGTCGGAGTTGACGGCCGAACCCCGCACCACCGCGAGGACCCGGTGGCCGTTGCGGCGCGCGTCGGAGAGCCGCTCCACGACCAGCAGGCCCACGCCCTCCGCCCACGCGGTCCCGTCGGCCGCCGCCGCGAACGCCTTGCAGCGCGCGTCCGCCGCCAGCCCGTGCTGGCGCGAGAACTCCAGGAACATGCCGGGTGTCGACATGACCGTCACCCCGCCCGCGACCGCGAGACTCGACTCGCCCCGCCGCAGCGACTGCACCGCCAGATGCAGCGCGACCAGCGAGGACGAGCACGCCGTGTCCACGGTCACCGCGGGCCCCACGAACCCGAACTGGTAGGCGATCCGCCCCGACATCACGCTCGCCGCGCCGCCGGTCAGCAGATGCCCCTCGACGCCCTCGGGCGCGTCGTGCATCCGGGGCCCGTAGTCCCCGGCCGTCGCGCCGACGAAGACCCCGGTACGGCTGCCGCGCAGCTCCCGCGGGACCAGTCCGGCCCGCTCCAGCGCCTCCCAGGCGGTCTCCAGCAGCAGCCGCTGCTGCGGGTCCATGGCATGGGCCTCGCGTGGGGAGATCCCGAAGAAGGACGCGTCGAACCGGCCCGCGTCGTGCAGGAACCCGCCCTCGCGGACATAGCTCTTGCCGGACCGCTCGTGGTCCTGGTCGTAGAGGTCCTCGGCCCACCCTCGGTCGGTCGGGAACGCGGAGATCGCGTCGTCGCCCTCGGCCACCAGGCGCCACAGATCCTCGGGCGAGGCGACACCGCCGGGGTACCGGCAGGCCATGCCCACGATCGCGATCGGCTCGTCGTACCCGCCCTGTCCACCCGAGCCCGCACCGGCCCCGGCCACCGCCCCCGGCAGCACCGCACCGGTCCCGCCCGTGTCCGCTCCCGCCAGCTCGGCCGCGACGAACTCCGCCAGCGCCCTGGGTGTCGGATGGTCGAACACCAGCCCCGTCGGCAGCCGCAGCCCGGTCGACGCGGCGAGGTTCTCGCGCAGCTCCACGGTCATCAGGGAGCTGAACCCGAGGTCCCGGAACGGCACGTCCATCTCGACGGCCCGCCCGGCGGCGTACCCCAGGACGGCGGCGACATGCGAGGTCACCAGCTCGACCGCCGACAGCCCACCCACCGCACCCGAGGGCAAGGCTCCGGGCCGGAGCGCGGGCACGGCGGACACACCGGCCGCGGCGCCCTCCGCGCGGCCCGGATCCGTCACCCAGTACCGCTCCCGCTGGAACGCGTACGTCGGCAGATCGATCCGACGCCCCCCGGCTCCCTCGAACACGGCCTCCCAGTCCACCGCCGCGCCGCGGACGAACGCCCGCGCCAGCGCCGTCCAGGCCGTCCGCTCCTCGGGCCGCCCCGGACGCAGCGCCGGTTCGGCGGCGACGGAGTCCTTGTCGAGCACGCTCTCGGCCACCATCGCCGAGCAGACGCCGTCGGGCCCCATCTCGAGGACGGTCCGTACGCCCTCCGCCTCCAGGGCCCGCGCGGCCCGCAGGAACCGCACCGGACGGCGGACCTGCTCGACCCAGTACTCGGGGGAGGTCAGCAGCTCGGGCGCCGCGATCTCGCCCGTCACCGTGGAGACGACGGGGATACGGGGCTGATGGAAGGTCAACCCGGTGACCACCCGCCGGAACGCGTCGAGCATCCCGTCCATGTGCGGCGAGTGGAAGGCGTGGCTCACCGTCAGCCGCTTGGTCTTGTGTCCCCGGCCCTTCAGAGCGGCGGCGATCTCCAGCACCGCGTCCGTGTCCCCGGAGAGCACGAGGGCCGCGGGGCCGTTGACGGCGGCGACCGCCACCTCGCCCTCCCGGCCCGCCAGCAGCGGCAGCACCTCGTCCTCGGCGGCCTGTACGGCGACCATGGCGCCCGCGGCGGGCAGTTCCTGCATCAGCCGGCCCCGGGCGGCGACCAGTGCGCAGGCGTCGGTGAGCGAGAGGACCCCGGCGACATGGGCGGCGGCGACCTCGCCGATGGAGTGCCCGGCGAGGAGGTCGGGCCGTACGCCCCACGACTCGAACAGCCGGAACAGCGCCACCTCGACGGCGAACAGCGCGGGCTGGGTGTACCGGGTCTCGTCGAGTCCCTCGCCGGTGGCGACGACCTCGCGCAGCGGACGCTCCAGCAGCGGGTCGAGATGGGCGCACACCGTGTCGAAGGCGGCCGCGAACCCCGGGAAGGCGGCGTGGAGTTCGCTGCCCATCCCGGTCCGCTGGGCGCCCTGCCCGGTGAAGACCATGGCGAGCCGGCCCGTCGCCTCGGCCCCCGTCACCACCCCGGCGGCGGGCAGCCCCGACTCCAACGCCCGGAGCCCGGCGACCAGTTCGTCACGGTCGGCGGCCAGTACGACACCACGGTGACCGAGCAGTGACCGGGTGAAGACCGACGACCGGCCGACCGAGGCGGGCTCGGCGTCGCCGTGGCTCTCGACGAACTCGGCGAGCCGTCCGGCCTGGGCGCGCAGCGCCTGCGTACCCCGCGCGCAGACCACGACGGGCAGCACGGCGTCCGCAGGGCGGGTGCGCGGGGCGGTCAGGGGTTCCCGGGTACCGGGTGCCTCGCCCACGACCACATGGCAGTTGGTGCCCCCCATGCCGAAGGAGCTCACGCCGGCGACCAGCGGGCGCTCGGGGTGCGGCCACTCGCCCAGCCGGTCGTTGACCGACAGGTTGAGCGAGTCGAGCGGGATCTTCGGGTTGGGCGTACGGAAGTTGAGGCTCGGCGGGAGCATGCGGTGGCGGACGGAGAGGACCGTCTTGATGAGTCCGGCGATGCCGGCGGCCCCTTCGAGGTGCCCGATGTTCGTCTTCACCGAGCCCACCCGCAGTGGGTCCCCGGCGGCCTTGAGCGCACTGACCGCCGCCCCGAGCGCGGCGGCCTCGATCGGGTCGCCGACCGGGGTTCCGGTGCCGTGCAGCTCGACGTACTGGACGGCGTCCGGCACGACCCCCGCCCGCTGGTGGGCGAGCCGGACCACCTTCTCCTGTGCGGCGGCGCTGGGCACGGTGAGGCCGGGCGTGGCACCGTCGTTGTTGACCGCGCTGCCGAGGATCACGCCGTGCACCCGGTCGCCGTCGGCCACGGCCCGCCGCAGCGGCTTGAGTACGACCATGCCGGCGCCCTCGCCGCGCACGTAGCCGTTGGCCCGGGCGTCGAAGGTGAAGCAGCGCCCGTCCGGGGAGAGTCCGCCGAACCGCTCGGCGCCCACCACTCCTTCGGCGAGGAGGTTGAGGTTGACGCCCGCCGCGAGCGCCAGTTCCGCCTCTCCGGCGCGCAGGCTCTCGCACGCGAGGTGCACGGCGACCAGCGAGGACGACTGGGAGGTGTCGACGGTGAGGCTCGGTCCGTTCAGCCCGAGCGCGTACGAGACCCGGCCCGCGATGATGCCGCGGTGGGTGCCGGCGACGGTGTGCTGGGTGATGGCGGCGGAGCCCTGCCGGTAGAGCAGGCTCGTGTAGTCCTCGCGGGCGGTGCCCACGAACACGGCCGTGGGGCTGCCGTCGAGGCTCGCCGCGGCGATCCCCGCGTCCTCCAGCGCCTCCCAGGTGATCTCCAGCAGCAGCCGTTGCTGCGGGTCCATGACGACCGCCTCGCGGGGCGAGATCCCGAAGAAGGCGGCGTCGAACTCCTCGACGGCGTCCAGGAATCCGCCCCGGCGTATCTCGCTGTGGGCGTCCGCCGAGATCGGCTCCCACCGGTGCCCGGGCATCTGCGTGACGGCGTCCCGGCCCTCGCGCAACAGCCTCCAGAACTCCTCGGGACCGGCGGCGCCGGGCAGCCGGCAGGACAGGCCGACGACGGCGATCGGTTCCTGCCGATCCAGTGGGTCGATTGCCGCGGAGTGTCGCTCACTCGTCATTTTCGCTCGGCTGCCCTTCCATTACTGGAAATCACCTCGGGTAACGAACATGCGCTCCCGGCGAGCGTATCCGGAGTTTTTTCGAGGCGATCCAAAATCCAGTCCCGGCCCGGTAACGTGCCGTTCGCTCCGTCATGAAAGCTCCGCGAGGACGGATCATTACCGGAGATGTTCCCGAGACTTATCGGAGAGCGGGAGGTTACTGGCCCATTACGGCAGAACCGGCAGGTGGGGAGATGTGAATGTTAGGGTCTGCCGAAATCGGTCGGGCAGAAAACAATCGGAGAGGAAAACCCGGTGGTCGAGAAACTCGAACTGGCGGAACCGCACCTTGCCGGATGGCTGTCCTCACTCGGACTCGGCGTCGAATACATCCGCTCCCAGGGAAACACCCTCTTCTACCGTGACGACCAGGGCACGGAAATCCCCGTCCTCGACCTGGTGGGCGGCTACGGCTCGGCGATACTCGGGCACAACAACCCGGACATCGTGGCCTACGCCAAGTCCCTGCTCGACGAGGGGACCCCGATCCACGCCCAGTTCTCCCGGCACCCGTACGCCAACGACCTCGCCTGGAAGATCAACGGCATCATCCAGCGGGAGTTCGGCACCGACGAGCACTATTCGGCGGTCTTCGCCAACAGCGGCGCCGAGGCCGTCGAGGTGGCGGTCAAGCACGCCGAGCTCGACCGGGTGATGAAGGTGGCCGAGCTGACGGAGAGGATCGAGGCCCACCTCGACGAGGCCCGCGCGGCGGTACGGTCCGGTGCCCGCATCGCCACCGACGGCGCCGTCGACCTCCTCGGACCCGACCTCGCGCCGGGGGACGCCGGCGACATCGACCGCCTGCTCGCCGCGGTCCGGGCCGCCAACAGCGAGCGCCTGTCGGCCCGTCCGGTGTTCCTGGCCCCGGAGGGATCCTTCCACGGCAAGCTGGTCGGCAGCGTCCAGCTCACCCACAACGTCGGCTACCGCAGCCCGTTCAGCGCCCTGGCGGCCCAGTGCCGCTTCGTGCCGCTCGACCAGCCGGACGCGCTGGAGAAGACCGTGGCGCAGGAGCGCAGGACGGTCCTGGACCTCACCGTCGAGGACGGCGTCGTCCGCCTGACCGAACGGGAGCTGCCCGTCATCTGCGCCTTCATCCTCGAACCCATACAGGGCGAGGCCGGCATCCGGGTCCTCGACCGGGCCGCCGTACGCCGGGTCCAGGAGGTCTGCGCCACGATCGACTGCCCGATCATCGTGGACGAGGTGCAGAGCGGCATGGGCCGCTCCGGCGCGTTCTTCGCCAGCTCGCGTCTCGGCCTCCAGGGCGACTACTACACCCTCGCCAAGAGCCTCGGCGGCGGCGTCGCCAAGGCCGCGCTCACCCTGATCCGCGGCTCCCGCTACCGCACCGACTTCGAACTCGTCCACAGCTCCACCTACGCCAAGGACAGCTTCTCCACCCTCATCGCCGGCCGCACCGTGGACCTGCTGGAGGCCGACGACGGCAGGGCGTACCGGCTGGCCGCCGAGCGCGGCGACCGACTCCTGGCGATGCTCGGCCGGTTGCGGGAGGAGTTCGGCGACATCGTCAAGGACGTCCGAGGCAAGGGCCTGATGATCGGCCTGGAGTTCCACGACCAGTCCGAGTCCGCCTCGGAGATCATCCGCGACCAGGCGCAGGCCGGCCTCCTCGGCTATCTCTTCGCCGGCTACCTGCTGCGCGTCCACGCGATCCGCATCTTCCCCACCGCGAGCGCCACGAACACCCTGCGCCTCGAACCGTCCGTGTACCTCACGGACGACGAGATCGCCCGGGCCGACAAGGGTCTGCGCGACCTGATCGCGGTCCTGCGGAAGCAGGACGGCGAGACGTTGCTGCACGCGCACGCCTGAGCGGCGACGGAGCGCACGGACACGGGAAAGCGGGCAAGACCGAACGGGAACGGCCGTCGGCCCTCGAAACCCCAGCGGGTTCGAGGGCCGACGGCCGTTCCTGTGACCGCGGGGTGCTCCCGCGCCCACCGTCCCGTCAGCTGATGTCGGCCCCGTAGACGTGGTCGACCGTCATCGTGATGAGCACCCGGCGGTCGGAGACCATCACCGCCCGGTACTCGTCCCAGTCCGGGTGCTCCCCGGCGGCGACCCGGTAGTAGTTCACCAGCGCGTCCACCTCGGGACCGTGGGGGTCGGTGCCCGGCCCGGTGAGTGTGGCGATGCCCTCGGCGGTGGCCCACGACATGCCGTCGGGGCTGGTCACCTCCAGCGTGGCCCGGGCGTCCCGCCGCAGGTTCGCCACCTTGGCCGCGCCCGCACTGGTGGACACAAGGATCACGTTCGCCGACTCGTCGTAGAACGGCTGGACGGGGGAGAGCTGGGGTCGCCCGTCCGCCTTGATGGTCGCAAGCACACCGATCTGGCTCTTCGCGAGCAGCGCATGGGGGTTGAAAGATGTAGCGGTCATGCCCCGGTTGTCAACCTTTCGTATCGCCTTGTGGTTGGCGCAGGCGTGCTGCCGCCCTTCCTTCGGCCTTCATACCAGGGCGAACCCGTGTACTCCACGGCATGACCAGCCATTCTGCGGAGAACCGGTGGGCGTTCTTTTCGCGTTCTCAGCGGGAGGACTCCCGCTCCACCGGCAGCCACAGCTCCGCGTCCGCCTCGGAGCCGTCGGCCGACAGCTCCGTCCGCAGGATCTCCGGGCCGGGGCGGCTGCGGTACGGGTTCGACGGGAACCATTGCGTGAAGACGTCCCGCCAGAGCTCCTGTACGGCTTGGGGAGCCGGGCCGGAGGTGGTGAAGACCGCCCAGGTGCCGGGTGGGACCGGGAGGGTCGTCGTGCCTTCGGGCGCGGGGGTGGGGGAAGAGGTGATCACGCCTTGGTAGTAGTCGAGTTCCGTGCCCTCCGCCCGGCTCGGGTCCAGGTCGTCGCAGACCGCGACGATGCCGTTCGGCTCCTGGTCGGACAGTTTCCCCAGCTGCTCCAGGGCCTGCTTGTCGAGCCCGCGGACGAAGTCGATGATCGCCTGGTTCGGGCCGGAGTGGATCAGTGGGACCCGGGCCTTGAAGCCCGTGACGGTGAAGGACGGGCGGTCCACCACTCGGTAGTGCATGCTGCTGCTCCCTTCGATGGTCAGGCGGAAGGTCAGCCGGGGCTGGGAGACGAGCGCGGCGCCGGTGCGCCGGGCCTCGCCCGGGCCCACGCCGTGCATCGCGCGGAACGCCCGTGCGAACGCCTCGCCCGAGCCGTAGCCGTAGCGCACCGCGATCTCCAGCAGCGTCTCGTCCCCCGCGAGCACCTCGGCGCCCGCCACCGTCAACCGCCGGCGGCGGATGTACTCCGACAGGGGCATGCCTGCCAGTGCGGAGAACATGCGGCGCAGGTGGTACTCCGAGGTGCACGCCGTACGCGCCAGGTCCGCCGCGTCGACGGTCCGGTCGAGATGGCTTTCGATGTGCGCCAGGGCCTGATTGAGCCGATCCAGCACGTCCGGCCTTCCTTCCTTCCTTCTCGTGCCTTCACGCTAGGCAGCGGGCGCCCTCCCGCACCCGACATCCTGTGCCCGGTCCGGTCGGGTGCCGCGTCGGCCGAACGGCGTAGGCGAACCGCCGTCCGCCCGGAGTACTTAAGGGGTCCTTACCGTGAACGGATAGCATCGCCCGTCAACCCGTCAGTTGCCGACCGGGACGAGGTGAGGACATGGGGGCGCCCAGGATCGCCGTCGCCGTGGTGACCATGGGCAACCGGCCGGAGGAGGTCGACGCCCTGCTGCGGTCCGTGGCCAAGCAGGACGTGGCGCCCGAGCGGATCGTGATCGTCGGCAACGGCTGCCCGCTGCCCGAGTTCGCCGAGCGGCTCTCCCTGCCCGGCGAGGTCACCCCCGTCGAGCTCGACGAGAACCTGGGGTGCCCCGGTGGGCGCAACGCGGCCCTCGCGCGGCTGCGGGAGTTCGGCGACATCGACGTCGTCGTCGATCTGGACGACGACGGTCTGCTCGTGGACGCCGATGTGCTGCGCCGCGTGCGCGAGCTGTACACCGCCGACGACCGGCTCGGCATCGTCGGCTTCCGCATCGCCGACGAGCTCGGCGAGACGCAGCAGCGGCACGTGCCCCGGCTCGGCAAGTCGGACCCCCTGCGGGGCGGGTACGTCACCGGGTTCCTCGGCGGCGGGCACGCGTTGCGGATGGCGATGCTCGACGAGGTCGGCGACTGGCCCGCCGAGTTCTTCTTCGCGCACGAGGAGACCGACCTCGCGTGGCGCGCGGCGGATGCCGGGTGGCGCATCCTGTACGCCCCCGAACTGCTGCTCCAGCACCCGAAGACCTCACCCGCCCGGCACGCCATCTACTACCGCGTGAACGCCCGCAACCGGGTCTGGCTCGCACGCCGCCGGCTGCCGGTCGCGCTCGTACCCGTCCACCTCGGCGTGTGGGTGCTGCTCACCCTCCTGCGGAACCGGTCGGGCGCCGGACTGCGGGCATGGTTCGGCGGGTTCGTGGAAGGCGTGCGGGAGCCGGCCGGGGAGCGGCGGCCCATGCGCTGGCGTACGGTCTGGCGGCTCACCCGGCTGGGGCGCCCGCCGGTCATCTGACGTCGATCGGCCGATGCCGCGGAGGCCGATCGGCCGACGGGGCGCGGGAAAGAAGCGGGCCCCGGTCGTTCACCTCTGCCGACCGGGACCCGGACCCGGCCGCGGCGGCGACACTCCCCCGAGTTGCGCGTTCAGACGCGCGCACCCCCGGGCCAGATCCGATGCAGAGATCACATCAGGCATTGCCAACGGATCGCTAACATATGGCCAATGGTTCGCCGTTGCGTCGTCTGCCGATTGACCGGAAGTCGCTGAACCTGGATCGAAGAAGGCCGGGCAGAGGCTCGTTCCGGCGGAATGGACGAAGGCCGGGGTGGCGGAAAACCGCCGCCCAGGGGTGGAAACTCGTCAAGGGCGGAGGCGCTGGAAGGCAGGGGGCGAGGGTGCGGTTCGGGCTGCTGGGGCCACCGGTGTTGTACTGCGACGTCGTGGGCGGCGGGGGTGGGAGAGAGGCCCGGGGCATCGCGAGCCCCAAGTCCCGTGTCCTGCTGGCCGCGTTGCTGCTCGACGCCGGGCGGATCGTGTCCGTCGAGTCGCTCGAGGACGCGCTGTGGGGCGAGGACCCGCCGGTTTCCGCCCGGGCCTCACTGCACAATCACGTGGCCCGGCTGCGGCGGCTGCTCGACGATCCAGCACGGCTGCGGACCGTACCGACCGGGTATGTGCTGCGGGTCGACGAGGGTGAACTGGACGTCCATGTGTTCGACGCCCGTGTCGCCGCCGCGCGTGCCGCGCACACCGGCGGGGACTGGGAGCGGGTCGTACGCGAGTGTGCGGTCGCACTCGCGCTGTGGCGGGACGTGCCGCTCGCCGGGCTGCCGCCCGAGGTGGGCGGGTACGCCTTCACCCGGCGGCTGCTTGAGGCACGGCTGCTGCTCCTGGAGTGGCGTCACGACGCCGAGTTGGCGCTCGGCGGCCCGCGACTCCATGAGCTCGTCGCGGAACTGGCGGCGCTGACCGCCGAGTATCCGCTGCGGGAGGTGTACCACCGGCAGCTCATGCTCGCCCTGCACCGCACCGGCCGCCAGGCCGAGGCCCTGGCCGTCCACCACGACCTGCGCGCCCGCCTCGTCGACCGGCTCGGCATCGAGCCCGGGCCGGGTGTGCGGGCGGCGCATGTCGAGGTGTTGCGGGGGTCCGTGAAGTCGCCGTCCTCTCCCGTCCAGTCGCCTCCCTCTCCCGACCAGTCGCCCTCCCCTCCTGCCAAGCCGCCGCCACCGCCCGCCCAGTTGCCGCCGCCCCCCGCCCACTTCACCGGCCGTGCCCTCGTACGCGCCTCCCTGCGCCACACCCTCACCGCACCCGGTCCGCACCCCACCACCGTCATCAGCGGTATGCCCGGCGTGGGCAAGAGCGCCCTCGCGCTGCACCTCGCGCATGAGGTGGCGGAACGTTTCCCCGATGGGCAGCTCCACCTCGGCCTGCACGGCGCCACCCCGGGCATGACCCCTCTCACCCCCGGCCAAGCGCTCACCGCCCTGCTGCGCGACCTCGGCGTGGAGCCCCGCCGTGTCCCCGAACTCCCGGACGCGGCATCCGCCTTGCTGCGCTCGCTGCTCGCGCCGACGCGCACCCTCCTGGTGTTGGACGACGCCGTGAGCGCCGCACAGGTCCGGCCGTTGCTGCCGGGCGGCGCCGGGTGCGCGGTGATCGTCACCAGCCGGTCGCCGCTCACCACCCTCGACGGCGTCGCCCGCTTCCCGCTCGCCCCCCTGTCGCGGGAGGAGGGCGCGGACCTGCTGCGAGCGGCCTCCGGTCGCGACGGCCTGGACGGTTCGCAGGCCGCGCGTGCCCTCGTCGAACTCACCGGCCGCCTCCCCCTCGCCCTGCGCGTCGTCGCCGCGCGGCTCGCCGCCCGGCCCGCCCTCACGCCGGAGACGCTCGCCGGCCAACTGGCCGACCGGGAAGGACGATTGCGGCACCTGGAGTACGACGACCTGAGCGTGCGCCGCTCGCTGGCGGTCGCGCACCGCGCGCTCGCCGGCTCCGAGCGTGAGGCCGACCGGGACGCCGCCCTCACCCTGCGCCGTATCGGTTCCCTCGATCTGCCCGAGTACGGCGCACCCCTGCTCGCCCGCCTCACCGGCACCGGCGAACGCCGCACCGAGGCCGCGCTGGACCGCCTGGTCGACGTGGCGCTGCTCCAGGAGCCGGCGTACGGCCGCTACGCACCGCACGACCTCGTACGCGACTTCGCCCGCGAACTCGCCACGGAGCGGGACGCGGACCGTACTCACCCCGCGACCGGCACCGTCATGCGCGGCGCCCCGACCGGTCCGCGTCAGGCCGTGCCCGACCGGCCTCCCCTCCCGCACCCGGCCGATCCGCCCGCCCTCCCGCACCCGGCCGATCCCCCTCCCCTCCCTCACCCGGCCGACGACCTGGTCCGCGCCGCCGAGTGATCACTTGGCGTCCGCGTAGCACTCCACCACCGCCGTCGTGAACGGGAACCGCACCGGCGTCTGCCCGAAGGTGAGCCGCCCGGCCAGGGCCGCCGCCTCGCGGATCGCCGTCACGACCGCCGCCGTCTCCTCCTCGGGGCAGTGCACGATCACCTCGTCGTGCTGGAAGAAGACCAGCTCGGCCGACAGCTCCGCGCACGTCTTGCGCAGCGCGGCGAGCAGGAGCAGCGCCCAGTCGGCGGCACTGCCCTGGACGACGAAGTTGCGGGCGAAGCGGCCCCGCGCGCGGGCGTTGGTGGAGGCGTACCCGGGCACCCACTGCTGTGCGTCCTGCTGTGCGACGTCCTCCGGGAGCGGGATGCCCGCCTCCTCCGCGGCCTCGTCCGTCGCCCGGGCCGCGGGAGGACAGGTGCGCCCCAGCCAGGTCCGCACCAACCGCCCCTCCTCGCCGGCGCGGGCCGCCTCGTCGACGTACGCCACCGCCCTGGGGAAGCGGCGCCGAAGCGCGGCGAGGTTCTTCAGTCCGTCGCCGGAGGTCTGGCCGTAGACCGCGCCGAGCACGGCGAGTTTGGCCTGGGAGCGGTCGCCGGAGAAGGCGCGGTCGGAGACCGACTGGTACAGGTCGCTCTCCCGGCCGGCCACCTCCATCAGCCCGGGGTCGCGGGAGATCGCGGCGAGCACGCGCGGCTCCATCTGGTCGGCGTCGGCGACGACCAGCCGCCAGCCGGGGTCGGCGACGACGGCCCGCCGGATCACCTTGGGGATCTGGAGCCCGCCCCCGCCGTTGGTCACCCAGCGCCCGGTCACCGTCCCGCCCGCGAGGAACTCGGGCCGGAACCGCCCGTCGCGCACCCAGTCCTGGAGCCAGGACCAGCCGTGGGCGACCCAGATGCGGTACAGCTTCTTGTACTCGAGGAGCGGTTTCACCGCCGGGTGGTCGACCGACTCGATCTCCCACTTACGGGTCGAGGAGACCTTGATGCCGGCCTGCGCGAACGCCTTGACCACGTCCGCGGGCAGGTCGGGGCGGACCCGGCGGCCGAACGCGGCGGACACCTCGTCGGCCAGTTCGGCCAGGCGGCGCGGCTCGCCGCCCCCCGCGTACCGCTCGCCCAGCAGGTCGTGCAGCAGCGCGCGGTGCACCTCCGCGCGCCAGGGCAGCCCTGACCGGTTCATCTCGGCGGCCACCAGCATGCCCGCCGACTCGGCGGCCGTCAGCAGGCGCATCCGGTCGGGGTGCTCGGCCCGCTGGTGCCGCCGCTGCTGCTCGGCGTAGACCGTGAGGAGGTCCGCCAGGGGCAGGTGGACGCCCTGGGGTTCGAACAGGGAGGACTGCGAGCCCGGTTCGGCGGACCGCTGCGGCGGATCGGGCGGTACGGGACCGCCGCGCAGCCGGGCCAGGGCGGCGGCGGCCGAGCGGGGCTCCCCGTACCGTCCCTCATGGCCGAGGAGGAGTGTCTCGGCGGCCTCGATGTCGTAGCACCGCTCGACTCGCACCCCCGTGGCGAGCAGGCGGGGGTAGACCTCGGCGGTGGACCGCCACACCCACCGTGTGACCCCGGGCCGGCTCCGCACGGCCTCGGCGGGGTCCGGCTCCCGCGTCACCGGCCCGGCGGGCAGCCCGTCCGGGCCGAGGGGGGCGACGTCCACGCCACCGTCCTCGGCCGGAGCGAGCGCCCACCGGTCGGCCATGTCGCGAGTGTGGCAGGAGGGTCTGACAACGCCCCCTCGCCACCGCCCACCCGGGCGGTCAGGACTCGTCCAGCACGTCCTTCTGGGCCTCCGCGATCTTCTCCAGCACCCGGGCGAGGTACTGCTCGGTCCGCTCCTTGCCGATGCCGAGGCCGCTGAGGACGCCCTCGCCGTTCTCGTGCTCCAGCAGGGCGAGCAGGATGTGCTCGGTGCCGATGTAGTTGTGGCCGAGGCGCAGGGCCTCGCGGAAGGTGAGCTCCAGGACCTTCTTGGCGGCCTGGCCGTAGGGCACGAGCTCGGGGGCCTCGTCGACGGCCGGCGGGAGCGCCGCCGTCGCCGCCTCGCGGACGCTGTCGAGGGATACGCCCTGCTCGACGATCGCCTTCGCGGCGAGGCCCTCCGGTTCGGCCAGCAGTCCGAGGACGAGGTGCTCGGGCAGGCCCTCGGCGTTGTGCGCGGCCTTGGCGGCGTTGTGCGAGGCCATCACCGTGTTGCGGGCGCGGGGCGTGTAGCGGTTGAAGCCCTGGCTCGGGTCGAGGTCGGCCGACTCCTTGGGCACGAAGCGCTTCTGCGCCGCCTGCCGGGTGACCCCCATGCTCTTGCCGATGTCCGTCCAGGAGGCGCCGGAACGCCGGGCCTGGTCCACGAAGTGGCCGATGAGGTGGTCGGCCACCTCGCCGAGGTGATCGGCGGCGATCACGGCGTCCTGGAGCTGCTCGAGGGGCTCCTGGTGCACCTTCTTGATCGCCGCGATCAGGTCGTCGAGGCGTACGGATGACGTGATGTTCGGGTTCGTCGTCATGGTGTCAACCGTAGGTTGCACCCCTCAGGGTGTCAACCAAGAGTTGACACTCTGCGGCTACTTCGGCGAGGTCGCCACCAACCGCACCGCCAGCCCCGTGAACACCGTCCCGGAGACGATGTTCAGCCAGCGGTTGACCCGCGCGCTGCGCCTCAGGAGCGAGGCCAGCCGCCCCGCGAGCAGGCCGACGCTGCCGTCCCACAGGAAGCCCATCACCACGAGCGTGGCGCCGAGCAGCAGCAACTGCCCCTGGACATGGCCGAGCGACGGGTCGACGAACTGCGGCAGGAACGCCACGTTGAAGAGGATCACCTTCGGGTTGAGCAGGTTGGTGATCGCGCCCTGCCAGAACGCCCGCCGCATCCCGGAGCGCCGCCCTCCCGGCCGCTCGGCGTCCGCCTCGTCCTCCGGCACCGATGTGTCGCGGAACGCCTTCACCGCCAGGTAGAGCAGATACGCCGCGCCCGCCCAGCGCAGCACGTGGTACAGCGTCGGCAACGCCGTGAACAGGGCCGACAGGCCGAGGGCCGCCGCGACCGCGTGCACGAGCATCGCGCAGGCCACGCCGAACGCGGCCATCACCCCGGCGGTGGGTCCGCCCCGGCCGCCCATCGCCACGATGAACATCATGTCGGGGCCGGGAGTGATGCAGAGCGCGAAGGCGGCGACGAGGAACGCCGCGTAGAGAGACATGTCCACCATGAGGGCCATGCTCGAATCCCCGCCGCGGCCGTACGACCCAATTCCGGGGAGTGAGACGTAGGAGGTCACGGGTGCCCGGTACGGGGTGGGCGGGGGCACCGGGCCGACGCGACGCGGGCCCCGGGGCGGCGGCGTGGCACCATCGGCCCGTGAGTACGTCCAGCACCGTCGACCGCGCGTTCGAGGCAGCCCTGTACGAGACCGGCGAGACGGCCCTCGACACCGGCGCGTCCCTGCTCGCCTCCGATCCGGCAGCGGACGCCGAACTCGCCCGTCGTGGCGAGGAGTTCGTGGCCGCCGCCTGGCGACGCGGCTGGCAGCCGGCCGATGTCGTGCGGATCGTCCGGCGCGAGCTGGACGACGTCCACGTACGCCTTGCGGCGGAGCTGATCCGCGCACAGTCCGGGCGCGACCGGGCCCGAGGCCGCCGCTGGAGCGCGCAGCTCGCCGAGCTCCCCGCGGACGCCCCGTCCCGCACCGACCGCTTCTCGCATGCCACCGCCGTGCTGGAGCTGTACCGCCTGCTGCTGCGGCTGCCCGCGCTCGAGGCCCTCGACGAGTCACCCGGCGAGCCGAGGACCGAGTCCCGCATGCTCACCCGCATCCGCGCGCTGCTCGCCAAGGCGGAGGCCACCGGGTTCCCGGAGGAGGCCGAGGCGCTCAGCGCCAAGGCGCAGGAGCTGATGGCCCGGCACAGCGTCGACGAGGCGCTGCTCGCGTCCCGCGCGCCGTCGCCCGACACGCCAGGCGCCTGCCGGATCGGTGTCGAACCGCCGTACGAGCAGGCCAAGGCGGTGCTGCTGGACGCCGTCGCCACCGCCAACCACTGCCGGGCGGTGTGGAACGAGCCCCTCGGCTTCTCCACCGTCGTCGGCTTCGAGACGGACCTGGAAGCGGTCGAACTCCTTTACACCTCACTCCTCGTGCAGGCGACGACCGCCATGACGAAGGCGGAGGCCGCGCAGCGCGCCGGCGGCCGCAAGCGCACCAAGACGTTCCGGCAGTCCTTCCTCGCGGCCTACGCCCACCGCATCGGCACGCGCCTGGCCGAGGCCGCCGGGAGCCAGGTCTCCGACGACCTGCTGCCGGTGCTCGCCTCCCGCGACGTCGCCGTCACCGGCCGGCTGGACCGGATGTTCCCGGAGACGACCACCACCCGTCTGCGCGGGGTGCGCGACGCGGCGGGCTGGAACGAGGGCGCGCAGGCGGCGGACCGGGCCCAGGTCGGGCATCGGCCGCCGCTGCGCTGACGTCCCGTCAGTCGCCGGAGGACTCGAAGCCGCTCACCGAGGCCTGTGCCGCGCCGCCGGCCCCGTCCCTCCGGGCGACCTCGCCGTACGACCACGTCAGGGTGTGCGCGTCCCTTGTGGCGCCGGGCAGGGTGAAGGACGCCTTCCGCACGGGGAGGCTCTTCGGGGAGCCCGCCTCGCCCCGGACGTAGGTGATGGTGAAGGACGTGGTGCCGCCCTTGCCGAGCGTGAGCGACTGGGCCTTCGCGCCCTCGTCCGGGGACACGGACGTCGTGCTGTCGTCGGCCATCAGGTCCACGCCGGGGAAGCCCTTCAGCGTGCACTGCGCGCCCTTGTTGGTGAGCGTCACGGTGACGGTGCCGGTGTCGCCGGCGGCCGGTGCGGCGCCGGCCGCGACCTCCACGCCCATGTCGCCGATCGCGCACGCCGAGCCGGCCGGCCGGTCCGCGGTCTTGGCGCCGCCGTCGGCGGACTTGCCGTCGTCGCAGGCGGTCAGCAGGAGCGCCGCGGTGAGGGCGGCGGCCAGGGGGAGGGGAGAAAGGGTGCGCATGGGGACCTCTGGTGCGTGATGGCGAAGAGCGGTTCCGACGCGTGGATCATCTCCGACGCGGGGGCCCTCACGCACCCGGGCAGGCCGAAACGCCCTGCCGTGAGGCCACCCGCGTGAGCGGTCTCGACGGCAGGCCCCTAGCCGAGGCCCCCCGTCGGCAGCCCGGTCGGCAGCTTGCCGCCCTCGGCCTTGGTGTACGTCTCCTCGCCCCGGCCGCCCTCCCAGGTGACCTTCAGGGTGCTCCCGGACACCGAGTCGACCATGCCGGTCGTCCGGTCCTTGCTGCCGTCCGTGCACTTCAGGCGGATCATCTGCGTCCCGGACTGCTCGCCCGCGGAGCCGCTGCACACACTGCCGCCGGTGGCGAAGAGCGCGGCCTGCTTGCCGGTGACCACCAGGGCCACGGCCTTGCCGTCGGTCGTCGCGAGCCAGCTGCCGGCGAGCTTGCCGGCGGCCGATCCGCCGGAGCCGGAGCCGGAGCCGCTGCCGGATCCGGTGCCGGAGTCGGCCGAGCCGCCGCCGGTTCCGGCGGACGACGCGGCCGAGGGGGACGGGCTGGACGCCGCGTCGTCCCCGGAGCCGCCGCCGTCGCCGCTGCACGCGGTCAGCGCGAGCGCGCCCGCGAGGCCGGTGGCCGCCGCCGCGACCCGCAGCCGCCGACGGGGTCCCGGGCGGCGCGAGAAGATCACCGAAGTCACTGCAAGCCCCCAAGCTGTAGCCGGCCGACCGGCCCGGACCGGACCCACCGGCCCTGACCGGAACGATCGCAGCAAGCTACCAGCACCGGTCAAGAGCCCCCGGGGGCGAGGTCCCCCGGGGTCTCCGGCCGAGGCGGCAGGCCGGCGGGACCGGCAACGGAGCGACCGGCTCCCAAGGGCCGGCCTCCGCCCCACCTCGGGGACGACCAGCCCCCGGCCATCGACTGCGCGGCGCCCGGCCCCTCACCAGGACGCCTTCCGCACCCCGGGCAGATACCCTGCGTGCGCCTGCCCCCGCAGACTCACCCGGGACAGCCCGAACGCCCGGAAGTATCCCCGCGGCCGGCCGTCCACCTGGTCGCGGTTGCGTACCCGCGTGGCGCTCGCGTCGCGCGGCTGCCTGCGCAGCTCCGCCTGGGCGGCGAGCCGCTCCGCCTCCGTCGAGGACGGCCGCCGGACGATCTCCTTCAGCTCGGCCCGCCGGGCGGCGAACCGGGCGACGGTCTCCCGCCGCTTCTCGTTCTTCGCGATCTTGCTCTTCTTGGCCATCAGACCCTCACTCCCCGGGCGCGGACCCGGGCGACGGCCGCCTCGACCCCGATCGCGTCGACCGTCCTGATCCCCCTGGCGCTCAGCCGGAGGCGTACGTACCGGCCCTCGCTCGGCAGCCAGTAGCGCTTGGACTGGATGTTGGGGTCGAACCGGCGGGACGTGCGCCGGTGGGAGTGCGAGACGCGGTTGCCGAAGCCCGGCCGGGCCCCGGTCAGCATGCAGTGCGCGGACATGGGTGGTGACGTACCTCTCTGCCTCAGGTGCTGGAAATGGAATTCATTTTCAGTACTATAGCGGCATGGCACGCAACGAACTCCGGCCGGTCATCAAGCTCCGGTCCACCGCCGGGACCGGCTTCACCTACGTGACCCGAAAGAACCGCCGCAACGACCCGGACCGACTGACCCTGCGCAAGTTCGATCCGGTCGCCGGCCGCCACGTCGACTTCCGAGAGGAGCGCTGACCATGCGCCAGGGAATCCACCCGGAGTACGGCCCCGTCGTCTTCCGCGACCGTGCCGCGAACTACGCCTTCCTCACCCGCTCGACCCTCTCCGCCACGGCGGGCGAGAAGACCGTCGAGTGGGAGGACGGCAACACGTACGCCGTCGTCGACGTCGAGATCTCCGACGTCAGCCACCCCTTCTACACCGGCACCGCCCGCGTCCTGGACACCGCGGGCCGCGTGGAGCGCTTCGAACGCCGGTACGGAAAGAAGGGCTGACCGGTGCCCGACCTCTCCGTCGCGATCGTCGGCGGGCTGCACGCCGACGCCCGCAGGGCGGCCGTGGCGCGGCTGCTCGCCGACGTGCCCGGCAGTGTCGTGCTCCACCACGACCTGGCCACCGCCGCGGCCGGCACCGTCGTACGGACCGTCCGGGACGCCACCGGCGTCCTGGACGCGGGCGAGGCGCCGCTCGTCAACGACTGTGCCTGCTGTGCCCTGCGCGAGGACCTGGTGCCGGAGCTGGAGCGGCTCGCGGAGGCCGGGCGGACGCCGCTGGCCGTCGTCGAGCTGTGGGACTCCGTCGAGCCCAAGGCCATGGCCGAGGTCGTCACGGCCGGCGGGTTCACCGTCACGGGGGTCGTCACCGCCGTCGACCCGGCCCTGGTCCTGCCGTACCTCGGCAACGGCGACGACCTCGCCGACGGCGGTCTCGCCGCCGCCGCCACAGATCAGCGCACGGTCGCCGACACCTTCGCCCGCCAGCTGGAGTACGCCCCGGTCCTCGCGGTCGCCGAGTCCCCGGAGGCCGACGACGAGGACCGCGAGCTGCTCGCCCAACTCCACCCGACCGCCCACCAGGTCCCGATCGACCACACCCCCCGGCCGAACCCACACGAGCCCACAGACCCCCTGTGCCCGACCAGCACTGCTGATCCGGACCCCGGCTTCTCGCCCGCGGATGGCTCCGCGCCCGCCCCCGGGCTTCCGCCCACCCCCGGCGGCTCCCCCTTCCACGGTGGCCGCACACCCGGCCCCGCCGACGACGGCCTGACCGTGCCACCCCCACGCCGGCGCCCGCTCCCGCCCCTCGCCCGGGCGGCCCTGGCCGGCTTCGATGTCGAGGCGGCCGCCGCGGCCCAGCACCCGGCCTGTGCCCTGCTGCCCGTCGAGGCCGACGCGCACGGCGTCTCCACGCTGGTCTGGCAGCGGCGCCGCCCCTTCCACCCGGAGCGCCTCTACGCCGCCCTGGAGGACCTGACCTGCGCGGCGGCCCGCAGCCGGGGACGGTTCTGGCTCGCCGACAAGCCCGACACGCTGTTCCACTGGGACGCGGCGGGCGGCGCCCTGTGCGTGGAGAGCGCGGGGCCCTGGCTGGCCTCCCTGCCGGACGCGGCCTGGGAGATGATCCCGCCGGTGCGCCGCGCCGCCGCCGCGCTGGACTGGCACCCCGAGCACGGCGACCGCGGCCAGCACCTCGTCTTCACCTCGCCCGGCCTCGACCGGGACGGGTTGGAACGCCTGCTGGAGTCCTGCCTGCTGACCGACGCCGAGTACGCCGCCGGGCCGGATGCCTGGCAGCGACTGCCGCACCCCTTCGACACCCTCCTGGAGGTCTGACCCGAGATGCCCCGCAAGCCCGACCGCACGCCCGCGAAGAACCGGCCCAACCCCCTGGACCAGGCCGGGATCACCTACGTCGACTACAAGGACACCGATCTGCTGCGGAAGTTCATCTCCGACCGGGGCAAGATCCGCAGCCGCCGGGTCACCCGGGTGTCGTCCCAGCAGCAGCGGCAGCTGGCCCGGGCGATCAAGAACGCGCGCGAGATGGCGCTGCTGCCGTACTCCAGCCGTTGAGGGCGTCCGACCCGGGTGAGGTTCCCCACGCTTGACGGGTGGGGAACCTCATGCACGCCGTCCGGCCGTGGCGAACGGCCCTGCCGACCTGCCGTTCCGCAGGATTGACGGGCAGTCGGGGGGCCGGACGGCCGACCCGGTGTCGGGCGATGGTGCGAGCCGGGTCCCGTACGCGGAGACGACCTCGCGCTCCTCCGTGTGCACCATTTCTCCCTGCCCCCGCCCGCCGCCGCGGGCTTCCGTATCAGTGCAGGCAGGCCCGGTCGGCGAGCCTCTCCGGGCCGCTCCCAGCTCCCGCTTCTTCGACGCCCGGCCGCCCGCCGCAGCCGCCTTGCGGATGCTCCGCCTCCATACGACCTCCCCCGAACCCGCCGACTTCGGCGCCGGGCCCCGGGAACGCGAGGCAGTGTGGGTCCGTCAAACAGGCGAGAGCTTCGGTCAGCGGTCGTCAAAGCTGTAACCGCAGGACCACCCCGCGTGCACGTGCATCTGCCCATGCATCTGCACATGAACAGGGCTATGATCCGGGTCAGTTGACCACTGCATCAATGGCCACATCAGCCAGTGCACCACCGGGGAGCGACCTGTGGACCACGACGCGTACAACGGGATGGCGGCCACCAGGCTGCGTGGTGTGGCCTGGCAGAAGAGTCGGCACAGCAACTCGCAAGGCTCGTGCGTGGAGTTCGCCCGGCTGCCGGGCGGTGACGTGGCCGTGCGCAACTCGCGCTTCCCCGACGGCCCCGCACTGGTCTACACCCGCGCGGAGATCGAGGCCATGCTGCTGGGTGTGAAGGACGGCGAGTTCGACCACCTCGTGGGGGGCTGACAGCCGGGAGGTCCCCGGCGAAACCGGGGCAATCAGGGACTTGACGCGCTGTAACGCGCGTAGAACCGCGACGCGCGGAAGCGTCGCGGCTTCTTATTCCGCGGTCGGGTCCGAACCGGTCCGCGGCAGCCGGAACAGCGCCCAGACCACCTTGCCGCTCAGCGCGCCCGCGAGCGGATGCCAGCCCCAGCTGTCGCTGAAGGAGTCCACGAGGAACAGTCCGCGGCCCGACTCGGACGAGAAGTCGTCGGTCTCCCGGGCGACGGGACTGTCATGGCTGGGATCGCGCACCGCGCACACCAGCCGCTCGGTCCACCGCATCAGATGCAGCCGGACGGGAGGCTCATGACCGTTGACGCCAGGGGTGCTGCCCGGCAAGCCGTGCCGCAGGGCGTTGGTGACGAGTTCCGACACGACGAGACAGACGTCGTCGAAGCTGTCGCCCATGTCCCACTGGTCGAGGGTTCCGCGCGTGAACTGCCGCGCCTCGCGCACCGCTTCGTAGCGGGCGGGCAGGGCGCAGGAGGCGGCGTCGGACACGGCCGCAAGATCAAGCGGCGGAAGGCCCTGCCGTAACGGCTCGAGCATGGTCGATCCATTCGTCCCCATGCGAGGCACTCCCGGGAATTCGCGGTCGGTGCGATGCAGCGGTGGTGCGGCACCATGGTTTCGGATGCGTACAGCAGATGCAAGGGCAGATGCACGTGCACGTGACCGGAATGAGATGGCCCGTACCGCTTGTTGGCCAATTTTTCCCCTGTCTTCCTGCCCAACTCCGGCCGTTCGCTTGCCTCTTTCTTTCCTCCGCGCGCGAGCGCCTGCCGTCTGGATTCCGTTTCCGTAACCGGACGAGTACTGCTCGGAGTGTTTTAGTGGCAGACTTCGGCCCCTGAGACGTTGGGGAGGCTGGCGAACGTGAGCGCGGGAGAGCCGGGATCGGTGGTGCGGCGCATGCTGCTCGGATCACAACTCAGGCGTCTGCGTGAGGCGCGAGGCATCACGCGCGAGGCGGCGGGCTACTCGATCCGCGCCTCCGAGTCGAAGATCAGCCGGATGGAGTTGGGCCGGGTGAGCTTCAAGACCAGAGACGTCGAGGACCTGCTGACGCTGTACGGCATCACGGACGAGCAGGAGCGCGCCTCCCTGCTGTCGCTGGCCAAGGAGGCCAACGTCGCGGGCTGGTGGCACAGTTACTCCGACGTGCTGCCCAGCTGGTTCCCGACCTACGTCGGCCTGGAGGGCGCCGCCTCGCTGATCCGGGCCTACGAGGTGCAGTTCGTGCACGGCCTGCTCCAGACCGAGGCGTACGCCCACGCGGTGGTCCGGCGGGGCATGCAGGGCGCGAGCGAGGCCGACGTCGAACGGCGGGTGGCGCTGCGCCTGGAGCGGCAGAAGCACCTGGTCGACGAGCGGGCGCCGGACTTCCACATCATCCTGGACGAGGCCGCGCTGCGCCGCCCCTACGGCGACCGCGAGGTGATGCGCGGCCAGCTCCAGCACCTCATCGAGATCTCCGAGCGGCCCAACGTCCGCCTCCAGATCGTGCCGTTCAGCCTCGGCGGCCACTCCGGCGAAAGTGGCGCGTTCACGATCCTCAGCTTCCCGGAGTCCGACCTGTCGGACGTCGTCTACCTGGAGCAGCTGACCAGCGCGCTCTACCTGGACAAGCCCGAGGACGTCGCCCAGTACGAGAAGGCGCTCAAGGAGCTCCAGAGCGACAGCCCGGGACCCTCGGAGAGCCGGGACCTTCTCCGGGGCCTCCTCCAACTCTCCTGAAGGTCCCCTCCAACTCGCCTTAGACATCAGTACGATGACGTGTGATCAGATCGTGAAGGCGCGATCAGAGGTCTGCCAGGGATCGAGGGATCACTAATGTCGTCGTCCTACTTCACCGACCTTGCACAGCAGTACATCGACGGTGAGTGGCGCCCGGGTACCGGTTCCTGGGACATCATCGACTTCAACCCGTACGACGACGAGAAGCTCGCGTCGATCACCATAGCCACGGCCGACGAGGTCGATCAGGCGTACCAGGCCGCCGCCCGCGCCCAGAAGCAGTGGGCGGCGACCAACCCCTACGCCCGTCGCGCGGTCTTCGAGAAGGCCCTGAGGCTCATCGAGGAGCGCGAGGCGGAGATCTCCGAGGCCATCATCGCCGAGCTCGGCGGCACCCGTCTGAAGGCGGCCTTCGAGCTGCACCTCGCCAAGGAGTTCCTGCGCGAGGCGGTCCATCTGGCGCTGGCGCCCGAGGGCCGGATCATCCCCTCGCCGGTGGACGGCAAGGAGAACCGCGTCTACCGCGTGCCGGTCGGTGTGGTGGGCGTGATCAGCCCCTTCAACTTCCCGTTCCTGCTGTCGATCAAGTCCGTCGCACCGGCGCTCGCGCTCGGCAACGCCGTGGTGCTCAAGCCGCACCAGAACACGCCGGTCGTCGGCGGCTCCCTGGTCGCGAAGATCTTCGAGGACGCGGGGCTGCCCGGCGGTCTGCTGAACGTCGTCATCACCGACATCGCGGAGATCGGCGACGCCTTCATCGAGCACCCGGTCCCCAAGGTCATCTCCTTCACCGGCTCCGACCAGGTCGGCCGGCACGTGGCGACCGTCTGCGCCCGGCTGTTCAAGCGCTCCGTGCTCGAACTGGGCGGCAACAGCGCGCTGGTCGTCCTGGACGACGCCGACCTCGACTACGCGGTCGACGCGGCGGTCTTCAGCCGGTACGTCCACCAGGGTCAGGTCTGCATGGCCGCCAACCGGGTCCTGGTGGACCGTTCGGTCGCGGACGCGTTCACCGAGAAGTTCGTCGCCAAGGTGAAGACCCTCAAGGCGGGCGACCCGCGCGACCCGGAGACCGTCATCGGCCCGGTGATCAACTCCTCGCAGGCGGACGCCGTCTCCGGTGTGGTCGAGCAGGCCCTCGCCGAGGGCGCCACGGCCCTGGTGCGCGGCGGCCGGACCGACAACCTGGTCGAGCCGTCCGTACTGACCGGCGTCCCCGCCGACTCGGCGCTGCTGCGGCAGGAGGTCTTCGGACCGGTGGTCTTCCTCGTCCCGTTCGACGGCGAGGAGGAGGCCGTGCGCATCGTCAACGACACGCCGTACGGCCTGAGCGGTGCCGTCCACACCGGGAACGTGGAGCGGGGCGTCGCCTTCGCCAAGCAGATCGACACGGGCATGTTCCACGTGAACGACGGCACCGTCCACGACGAGCCGATCGTCCCCTTCGGCGGCGAGAAGCACTCGGGCATCGGCCGGCTCAACGGCGACACGATGCTGGACTCCTTCACCACGACCAAGTGGATCTCGGTGCAGCACGGGCGCAGCGGCTTCCCCTTCTAGACCTCGTACCGGCCTCGTACCGGATCTTGTACCGGACCTCGTACGGCACGGCGGGGCCCTTGCGGACGGCATCTGACCGCAAGGGCTCGTAGCTTCGTAGGTGTCAGGGGGAGACGCCCCCGGTCCGGCGAAAGGCGGCGGTCATGGTCACTCACGTTCCCGCGGAGGCACCCGGCGACGAGCGCGGAGCGCTCCTGTCCTTCCTCGCCGAGCAGCGCGGCGGCATCCGCCGGGCGGTGCTCGGACTGACCGCCGAACAGGCCACGAGCACGCCCAGCGCCAGCGAGCTGTCCCTCGCCGGGCTGGTCAAGCACGTCGCCGAGGTCGAACAGATGTGGATCTCCATGGCCAAGGGCGAGCCCCCGGCCGTCGTGCGGGACCAGAGCAACTGGCACGAGTGCTTCCGGCTGGTCGAGGGCGAGAGCGTGGAGTCACAGCTGGCGTACTGGGAGAAGGTCGCGGCCGAGACGGAGGACTTCATCCGCTCCGTGCCGAGCCTCGACGACACCTTCGCGCTGCCCGCCCAGCCCTGGTTCCCGCCGGACGGCCGCGTCTCCATGCGCTGGCTCTGTCTCCACCTCATCCGTGAGACGGCCCGGCACGCCGGCCACGCCGACATCGTCCGGGAGTCGCTGGACGGCCGGACGGCCTTCGAGCTGGTGGCCGAGGAACAGCAGGTGGCGGCCGGGTCCTAACCTGGACCGCATGTCAGCGATCCGTCTCCTCGTGCTCGGCGCGGTCCGTATGCACGGCCGCGCCCACGGCTACCAGGTGCGCAACGACCTGGAGTACTGGGGTGCGCACGAGTGGTCCAACGCCAAGCCCGGCTCGATCTACCACGCACTGAAGCAGATGGCGAAACAGGGCTTGCTGCACGCGCACGAGATCGCCCCGTCCACGGCCGGCGGCCCGCCGCGCACGGAGTACGAGATCACCGAGCAGGGGACCGAGGAGTACTACCGGCTGCTGCGGGACGCGCTGGTCACCTACGACCAGCGCGGGGACATGAAGACGGCCGCCGTCGGCTTCGTCGTCGACCTGCCGCGGGCCGAGGCCGTCGCGCTGCTGAAGGAGCGGACGCTGCGGATCGAGCAGTGGCGGGCCTCCGTCCTGGAGCACTACGTGCCCGAGGAGGGGCCCGAGCAGCTCGGTCACATCGGCGAGATCATGAACATGTGGGTCCATACGGCCGACTCCGAGGCCGAGTGGACCCACGGCCTGATCGAGCGCATCGAGGGCGGCGCCTACACCTTCGCCGACGAGGGTGATCCGTTCGTCGGCATCCTCGCCGAGGGCCAGGAGAACCCGTACGCGACGGAGGACGAGCACCCCGGGGACGCTCGCTAATCAAGTTTGACGAATGAGCGAGGCGGGGTTACCTTCGAATGTGTAGTCAAGTTTGACTAGCGAGGGAGGGTCAGTGGCCGACGCGGCGATCACCGTCGAAGGCGCGGAGAAGAGGTACGGCGACAAGAAGGCGCTGGACGGGCTCGACCTGCGGGTCGCGCGCGGCACGGTGCACGGGGTGCTCGGCCCGAACGGGGCGGGCAAGACCACCCTGGTCCGGATCCTGTCCACACTGCTGCGGCCCGACGCGGGCCGGATCGAGGTGGCCGGACGCGATGTGCTCGGCCAGGCCTACGAAGTACGCCTGCGCATCGGGCTGCTCGGCCAGCACGCCGCGCTGGACGAGGAGCTCGGCGGCCGCCAGAACCTGGAACTGTTCGGACGGCTGCACCACCTGGGCGCGAAACGGGCACGCGCGCGTGCCGACGAGCTCCTGGAGCGTTTCGACCTGGCCGACACGGGCCGCAAGGCGGTCCGGCAGTACAGCGGCGGCATGCGGCGCCGGCTGGACCTCGCGGCCTCCCTGATCACCGAACCGGAGGTGCTCTTCCTGGACGAGCCGACCACCGGCCTCGACCCGCGGGGCCGCGCCGAGGTGTGGGACTCCGTCCGTTCCCTGGTCGGCGGCGGTACGACGGTCCTGCTCACCACGCAGTACCTGGAGGAGGCCGACCAGCTCGCCGACCGCATCTCGGTCGTCGACACCGGCCGCGTCATCGCGGAGGGCACGGCGGACGAGCTGAAGGGGCTGATCGGCGGCGACCGCATCGACGTGGTCCTGCGGCACGCCGGTCAACTGGGCGCGGCCGTTGCCCTGCTGCCCCTCACCGGGGTCAGCGTCGACGCCGACCGCCGCCTGCTGAGCGCCCCGGTGACCGACCGCATGGAGGCGCTCTCCGGGGTCGTACGGGCCCTTCAAGAGTCCGGGATCGAGGCCGAGGACGTCGCGCTGCGGCGCCCGACGCTGGACGAGGTGTTCCTGCACCTGACCGGGGACGACCGCCGAGTGAAGGAGGCCGTGTGACCGCCTACGCCCTGACCGACGCCTGGACCATGACCCGCCGGGAGCTCTCCCGCTGGGGGCGGCAGCCGGTCCAGCTGGTCGTCAACCTCGTCTTCCCGGTGATGCTGCTGCTCATGTTCGGCTACCTCGTCGGAGGCGGCCGGGGGGTGAACGGCGCATACCGGGACTACCTCATCCCGGGCATGCTCGCGCTCACCATGGCCTTCGGCCTGGAGGGCACGATGCTCGCCGTCACGCAGGACCTCAACAAGGGCGTGATCGACCGCTTCCGTTCGATGCCGATGGCCAACGGAGCCGTCCTGGTGGGCCGTTCCGCCGCCGACATGCTGCAGTCGGCGATGGCCCTGGTGGTCCTCATCGGCGTGGGCGCCGCGCTCGGCTGGCGTGTCCACGGCGGTGGCCGCCTTCCTGGGGGCCGTGGGTCTGCTCCTGCTGTTCCGGTTCGCCATGCTGTGGATCGGCATCCACCTGGCGCTGGTGGCCGGCAAACCGGAGATGGTCCAGGCCGTGCAGATCCTCATCTGGCCGGTCGGCTTCCTCTCCAACGCCCTGGCCCTCCCCGACTCCATGCCCGGCTGGCTGGGCACGGTCGTCGAGTGGAACCCGATGTCCCACACGGCCACGGCCGTACGGGACCTGTTCGGCGTGCCCGGCGCGGAGTCCGGGCACGTGTGGCCGGCCGTGATCTGGCCCCTGGCCCTGCTGGCGGTGTTCTTCCCACTGGCCGTACGGCGGTTCGGGCGGCTGAGCCGCTAGGGCCTTGCCACGCCGGCCTGAGCCGAACGACCGGCCCTAGTGGTGAAACCCGGTGGCCGCGCTCCTGTCCTGGATCTGGGGGTGCGGCTGCCGGCGCAGCTCCGGCAGGAGCCGTTCCAGGTCCTGGGTGAGGAGTTCGGCGAGGTCGGCGGAGAAGCCGTTGCGGCACACCACCCGTAGCACGGACAGGTCCTCGCGGTTGGCCGGGAAGGTGTAGGCGGGCACCAGCCAGCCGCTCTCGCGCAGCCGCCGGGAGAGGTCGAAGACGTCGTACGCCTCCACGTCCGGAGCCGTCGTGAAGGCGAAGACCGGCAGCTGGTCGCCCCGGGTCAGCAGCCGGAAGTCCCCGAGCGCCTCGATCCGCGCGGCCATGCCCGTGGCCACGTCCCGCGCGGCCTGCTGGACGGCCCGGTAGCCGTCCCGGCCCAGCCGCAGGAACGTGTAGTACTGCGCCACCACCTGCGCGCCCGGCCGGGAGAAGTTCAGCGCGAACGTCGGCATGTCACCGCCCAGGTAGTTCACCCGGAACACCAGCTCCTTTGGCAGCGCCTCCGCGTCCCGCCACAGCGCCCAGCCGACGCCCGGGTAGACGAGGCCGTACTTGTGCCCCGAGGTGTTGATCGACGCCACCCTCGGCAGCCGGAAGTCCCACACCAGGTCCTCGTCGAGGAACGGCGCGACCATGGCGCCGGACGCCCCGTCCACGTGCACGGGGACGTCCAGACCGGTCCGTTCCCGCAGCGCGTCCAGCGCCGCGCACAGGTCCGCGATCGGCTCGTAGGACCCGTCGAAGGTCGAGCCCAGGATCCCGACGACCCCGATGGTGTTCTCGTCGCACAGGTCGGCCGCGGCCTGCGGGTCCAGGTGGAAGCGCTCGCCCTCCATGGGGACGAGGCGGGCCTCGACCTCCCAGAAGGTGCAGAACTTCTCCCAGCAGACCTGCACGTTCACGCCCATCACCAGATTGGGCCGGGCGCCCGGGTACCGGTCGGCGTTGCGCTTGGTCCAGCGCCGTTTCAGCGCCATCCCGGCCAGCATGCACGCCTCGCTCGACCCGGTCGTCGAACAGCCCACGGCCTTCGCCGGGTCGGGGGCGTTCCACAGGTCGGCCAGCATCGCCACGCACCGCCGCTCCAGTTCGGCCGTGCGCGGGTACTCGTCCTTGTCGATGATGTTCTTGTCGCGGCACTCGGCCATCAGCAGCCCGGCCTCCGGCTCCATCCAGGTGGTGACGAAGGTGGCGAGGTTCAGCCGCGCGTTGCCGTCGAGCATCAGCTCGTCGCGCACCAGCTGGTGGGCGGTGCCCGGTGCCATCGGCCGGCCCGGGAGCCGGTGCGTGGGCGGGGCCTCGACCATGCCGCCGAGCGGGTCGGCGGGGCCGTAGAAGGGATTGACGGACAGCCGGCGCTCGCCGGACTGGCGGGGGCCTTCGTGGAGCGGCAAGGGAGCCTCCGGTGTCGGGTGGGTTCGGTGCGGGGAGGGGAGGTCATCGGACCGGCGTGCCGTCCGGGCGCAGCTGCATGTGCGGCCGGCCCGTCACCAGCAGCCAGGCCGGCAGTGAGGCGACACAGAGCAGGGTGATGATCCCCGGCTCGGCGACCAGCACCGCGGCGACGAACAGGCTGATCCAGCCCTGCCGGGTGATGGCCAGCAGCGCCCCGAGCACACCGGCGGACACGCCCACCGAGGGGTGCACCCCGGACACCAGGGCGTGCGCGCACAGGCCGAGGGCGGTGCCGGCGAACACGGCGGGGAAGATCCGGCCGCCACGGAAACCGCAGGACGCGGCGACGAGCAGGGCGGCGAGCTTCACCACCGTCATCACGGCGAACTCCCCGGCCGACCAGCCGTCCGGGTCGTGTGCCAGTGTCGCGGTCTCGTCGAGCCCCTTGAACAGCGTCAGATGGCCACCCCAGGCCGCGAGGCAGCCCAGCACGATCCCACCGGCGGGGAGCATCAGCATCGGGTGCCGCAGCCGGCGAAAGGCTCCGTTCACGAAGGGGAAGGCGTACACGGCGCACAGGGCGAGCAGCGCGCCCACCGAGGCGACCACGACCGCCGCCGCCAGGTCGCCCCAGCCGGGACGCCCGAAGGACGGCAGGCCCAGGTCGAAGCTCGGGCGGTCGAGGAAGGCCACCGTCAGGGCACCGGTCGCCGCGGCGACCAGGGGCGCGAACACGTTGTCCCACAGCAGGCCGCGCATCGTCCGCCCGGCCAGCGCCTCGGAGATCACCAGGGCGGCCGCCACCGGCGTGCCGAACAGCGCGCCGATCGTCGCCGCCTCCGCCAGCACCGGCCAGATCCGGCCGGGCGCCCGGGGGAGGGCCCGGGCACCCAGCCAGGCCGCCAGGCCGACGTTCACGGTGATGACCGGGTTCTCGGGGCCGAGGCTGGGCCCGCCGGCCAGCATCAGCGCGGTCGCCAGCAGCAGCCCCGGCAGCACCACGGGCGGCAGGACGGGGGCGTCCAGGCCGATGGTGGCGGGATCCGGGCCCGCGTGTCCCGGCACCTTCCACACCACCAGCCCGACCGCGACTCCGGTGGCGAAGAGCACCGCGAACATCCACGCCACCGAGTACCGGCCGACCCCGAGCGCGTCCGGCACGGTCTGCCACAGCACGTCCTGGAGCTGCTCGGCGGCGGCCTCCACCCCGATCAGGAGCAGGCTGGAGATCACGCCCACGGCGACAGCGGGCACGATCGACGGCAGCAGGGTGCGGGCGGGTGTCGCCGGGGCGACGGAGGGTGTCTGCTGCTCGGAGTCCTGGACCACGGGCTCACGATAAGCGGACAAATATTGACAAACGGGAGACACGCTTGCACCTCACGCGGCGTGAGGCCCGACCGTGGAGCGCGTACCGAGAAGGGAGCGGAAGTGAGCTACTCCGTGGGACAGGTCGCGGGCTTCGCCGGCGTCACGGTGCGCACGCTGCACCACTACGACGACATCGGCCTGCTCGTCCCGAGCGCACGCAGCCACGCGGGGCACCGGCGTTACGGCGACGCCGACCTCGACCGGTTGCAGCAGATCCTGTTCTACCGGGAGCTCGGCTTCCCGCTCGAGGAGGTCGCCGCCCTGCTCGACGACCCGGTCGCGGACCCGCGCGCGCACCTGCGCCGGCAGCACGAACTGCTGACCGCCCGGATCGAGCGGCTGCGGAAGATGGCGGCGGCCGTGGAACACGCCATGGAGGCACGGAAGATGGGCATCGACCTCACGCCCGAGGAGAGGTTCGAGGTCTTCGGGGGCAAGGACCCGGAGCAGTACGCCGAAGAGGTGGAGGAGCGCTGGGGCGGCACCGACGAGTACGCCGAGTCGCGGCGCCGCACCGCGCGCTACACCAAGGAGGACTGGCAGCGCATCCAGGCCGAGACCGCCGACTGGGCGGAGCGCTACGGCGCCCTGATGTCGGCGGGCGAGCCGCCCACCGGCGAGGCGGCCATGACCCTGGCCGAGGAGCACCGGCAGCACATCCGCACCTGGTTCTACGAGTGCTCCCACGAGCTGCACCGCCGCCTCGGCGAGATGTACGTCTCCGACGAACGCTTCAAGGAGTTGTACGACGGGATGCGCCCGGGGCTCGCCGAGCACCTGAAGGACGCGATCGCCGCGAACGCGGACCGCAACCGCCCGGAACAGGCCGAGTAAGAAGTCACCCAAGAAGGCGAGCGCTTAACTTGTGAGGGTCCGCTCGCCTCTTCCCGCACCGCGACGGCCACCCGCTCACCGGTCAATTTACTCATAACTTGAGGCCGGATCAGCGTGTTAGCTTCGAACGCCTTGACGACGGGACTCGTGCGGCAGAGCTGCTTTCCGGAGCGTGCCGATGCCCGAACGACCGTCGGCAAACGGGGGGAGCGCCTGTGGCGAGTCACGTGAAAAACGCGAGCCCGGAAGTCGGGAGCCCGAACCGCGCGGAGTCGGTGGCGAGCGCCGCCAGAGCGCACACCGGGCTGCTGCTCACCGGCGTGCTGCTCGGCCTGCTGGGGGTGGGTGCCTCACTCGCCCAGCCCTGGGCCATCGGCAACCTGATCGAGGCGGCGGGCGGCGGAGCCTCGATGACCGGCCCCGTCGCCCAGCTCGTCGGTCTCTTCTGCGCGGGCGCCCTCTTCTCCTCGCTCCAGGCCTACGTCATCGGACGGGCCGGGGAGAACATCGTCTTCGACGTCCGTCAGATCCTGGTCGGGCGGCTTCTGCGCGCCGATCTCACCGCGTTCGGGAAAGAGTCCCAGGGCGACATCTTCACCCGCACGGTCACCGACACCTCACTGGCGAGAATCGCCCTGGCGCAGAGCCTCGCCCAGCTGATCGTCAGCGGCGCCACGGTCATAGGCGGCGTCGTGCTGATGTTCCTCATCGACCTGTGGCTGATGGTCATCACCATGAGCTGCCTGGGGGTCGCCAGCGTCATCTCCGTCATCCTCGCCCGGAAACTGCGCAAGGCCGCCCTGCGGAACCGGGACGACACCGGCGCCTTCGCCGGCGGCATACAGCGCGTGCTCTCCGCCCTGCCCACGGTGAAGGCGTCCCGCGCCGAGTCCCGTGAGGCCGCCCGCATCGGCGAACTGGCCGCGAGGACACGGCGCTCGGGCATCCGGGTCAACTCCTACAACGCCCTGCTGATGCCGTCCATGAACGTCGGTACGCAGGGCGCCCTGGCCGTCGTCGTGGGTGTCGGGATGTCCCGGGTGGCCCGCGGCGAGATGGACATGGCCGGTCTGACCACGTTCATCATGTACCTGTTCCAGCTGGTGTCGCCGCTGGTGATGCTCTTCATGGGGGTGGGCCAGCTCGTCCAGGGCAGGGCCGCCATCCAGCGGGTGGACGAACTCGCCCGCCTGCCCCAGGAAAGCGACGCCCCGGCCGCCGCGGCGGGCCCCGCGCCTTACGGGCAACTGGCCCCGCACTGGCCGGCGGTCGAGTTCCACGACGTGCGCTTCTCCTACCGGCGAGGCAAGCAGGCGGAGCGGACGCAGGTCCTGGGCGGCGTCTCGTTCAGCGTGCCGACGCGCGGACTGACGGCCGTGGTCGGGCCCTCGGGCGCGGGCAAGACCACCATGTTCCAGCTGATCGAACGCTTCTACCCGGTGGACGGCGGCGTCGTCCGGCTCGGCGGGCAGAACGTCCAGGCGCTGCCCCTCGACACGGTCCGCGGACTGGTCGGCTACGTCCAGCAGGACAGCACGGCCCTGCGCGGCACCATCCGGGAGAACCTGACCTACGCCAACCCCCACGCCGGTGACGACGCCGTCCGCGAGGCGGTGGAGATGGCCGGCCTCACCTCGGTGATCGCCCAGCTCCCGCACGGCCTCGACACCGAACTCGGCGACCAGGGCAGCGGGTTGTCCGGCGGACAGCGCCAGCGCCTGTGCATCGCCCGTACGCTGCTCCAGCGGCCCGCGGTCATGCTGCTGGACGAGGCCACCTCCAACCTGGACTCCGACTCGGAGCGGGACTTCCGCGAGGTGCTGCGCCGGGTCTCCCGCCGGTGCGCGGTCATCGCCATCGCGCACCGCATCTCCACGGTGGTCGACGCCGACCAGATCGTGGTGATGGAAGGGGGCCGGGTCCGGGCCACCGGTGTGCACCACGACCTGATGGAACGCGACGAGCTCTACCGGCGCCTCGCCGGCTCGCAACTGCACGCCGAGCCCGGCCCCGTCGCCCCGCCGCCGCGTCCGCAACCGGTGGAGCCGTGGGCGCCCCCGCCCTCCATCGCCGTCGGCTGGCCCTCGTACGCGGGACTCACCGAGCAGACGTTGCAGCTTCGGCCCATCCAGAGTGAGGAACAGTGGTGAGCACCACCGACGTCGCCATCGTGGGCACCGGACCCAACGGCCTCGCGGCCGGGGTGGTCCTCGCCCGTGCCGGACTGCGCGTGGAGCTGCACGAGGCGGCCGAGACCATCGGGGGAGGGCTGCGCACCGCTTCGCTCTTCGACTCCGGCGTGGTGCACGACATCTGCTCCGCCGTCCACCCCATGGCCGCCGCCTCCCCGTTCTTCCGCGCGTTCGACCTGCCGGCCCGCGGGGTCGAACTCCTGCACCCGGAGATCAGCTACGCCCATCCGCTGGACGGGGGCCGGGCCGCCCTGGCCTACCGCTCGCTGGAGAAGACCTGCGAGCACCTGGGCGTCGACGGGCCCCGTTGGCGCCGGCTGATGGGCCCGCTGCTCCAGCGCAGCGAAGCGGTCGTCGACCTCGTCCTCTCCGACCTGCGCCGGCTGCCCCGGGACCCGGTGGCCGCCCTGCTGCTCGCGAGCCGGGCGGCGGTCCACGGCAGCGGGCTCGGCGCGGCCCGCTTCCGGGGCGAGGAGGCACCCGCCCTGCTCACCGGCGTCGCCGCGCACGCGGTCGGCAAGCTGCCGAGCCTGGCGTCCGCGGGCGTGGCCATGCTGCTGGGCCACCTCGCCCACGGGACGGGCTGGCCGCTGCCGCGCGGCGGCAGCGGCCGTATCGCACAGGCGCTGGCCGAGGACATCACGGCGCACGGCGGTGTCTTCCACACCGGACACCACGTGGCGGACCTCGCCGAACTGGGCGGCGCACGGGCGGTGTTGCTCGACGTCAGCCCCAAGGGCCTGCTGGCCCTCGCGGGCGGCCGGCTGCCCCGTGCCTACGCACGCGCTCTGGAGCGGTTCCGCTACGGTCCGGGCGCCGCCAAGGTCGACTTCCTGGTCTCCGAGCCGATCCCCTGGACCGACCCGGCGGTGGGCCGCGCCGGGACCGTCCATCTGGGCGGCACACATGCCGAGATGGTGCGGCAGGAGACGGCGAACGCCCGCGGGGTGCGGACCGGGGAGCCGTTCGTCCTCCTGGTGGACCCGGCGGCGACCGACCCCGGGCGGGCCCTGCCCGGCAAGCGCCCGGTGTGGGCGTACGCGCACGTTCCGAACGGCGACCCGACCGACCCCTACGACCTGGTCCGGGCGCGCATCGAGCGCTACGCACCCGGGTTCGGGGACACCGTGCTCGCCCACCGTTCCGTCGCCGCCGCCGCGTACGAGGACTACAACCCCAACTACGTGGGCGGGGACATCGGTTCGGGGGCGATGACGCTGTACCAGACGATCGCCCGGCCCGTACCGCGCTTCGACCCCTACCGCACGCCGTTGCCCGGAGTCTTCCTGTGCTCCTCGGCCACGCCACCGGGCCCCAGTGTGCACGGAATGTCTGGATACCTGTCCGCACTATCCGCTCTCCGCCATTGTTTCGGGATATATGACGCACCGGACTTGGCGTTCGACATGTCGTCACTCGAATTCGGGCGGCCCGGCCTGGATCGATGAATTTGCGCCCGAAATCGATGGATCAGGCCATAACGCTTTGGTACGGTGTAGATAACGAAGTCTCCCCACAGGCTCCGTTGAGGCGTTACCGCGCTGATGTCTGACTAACCACGCGGGCGGTTGCGGAGCTTTCCGCCACCGATGTAGCCCGGCATCTCGACGTGCCCGGTTCCAGCTCCTCGGCTTCATGACGCTCCCATCGGCATGTCAGTGGGGACAGCATGTAGGGGGAATATCTGTGGATACCGGAGTCGACGACATAGGCTACGGCAGACAGTTCGAAGGCTGGTACGACCGGCTCATCCCGGACGACCGGCTTACCGCCGAGGCCGTAAAGGGGCTGGTGGCCCGCCACCCCGCTCCCGAGGCGGGAACCCTTGAATTCGGAGTCGGCACCGGGCGGATCGCCATCCCGCTCTCCCGGAGCGTCGGCCAGGTGACCGGCGTGGACTCCTCCCCGGAGATGCTGGACGCGCTGCGCGTCAAGCTGAAGGACGGCGGAGACGTCACTCCGGTGCACGGGGACATACGTGGCTACACCTCAGAGTCCCGTTACGGCATGGTGTATTCCGTGTGCGCGACCCTGTCGTGCCTGACCACCGCCGAGGACCAGCGGCGGGCGGTGCGGCGCGCGGCCGACCTCCTGGTCCCCGGCGGCCGGCTGGTGATCGAGACGCACAACAAGCCGGCGATCGTGGCCCTTCACGAGGGCCTGACCCGCACCTCGTACTTCGTCCCCTACCCGGAGCCGGGGACAGGCGTACAGACCCACTCCACCCTGCTCGACGGCGGCCTGTGGCAGTGCTCGCACATCCTGTACCAGAGCGACGGCACCACCAGGGTGGGCAACGAACTCACCCGGCTGACCACTCCGGACGACGTCGACGGCTACGCCCGCGCGGCCGGGCTGGAGCCCGAGGCCCGCATGTCCCGCTGGGACGGCACCCCCTACAGCGAACAGGCACCCCTGTTCATGTGTTGCTACGTCAAACCCTGAGCGCACTACGCACTGCACACGGTTGGCTATGAGGGGGTTGCACGTGGGGCGTCCGCCAGTACTTCCGGTAGACAAGAAACTCGGCCTGGTCGTCAGAGTGATGAGCGGTGAACTGACCGCGGCGGAAGCCGCGCGGGAAGCGGGAGTGTCCGAACAGTCGGTCTCGAACTGGCGCAGACAGTTTATTGAGGGCGGCCGCAACGGCCTCGCCGGCGAAGGCGGAAGAGACACCGAAGAAGCGTCCCGAATGGCCGAACTGGCCAAAGAGAACGCGCTGCTGAAGACAACGATCGGTGAACTCTACCTGGAACTGCGGAAGTACGGCCGGAGTGCGGCTGTTCGTCCGCCACAGCCGCGAGGCAGGGTCCGCCCGGGTCGGCTGGTCAATTAACTCATTAATTTAGCCCGGCATCACCTGTTAGTGTTTCGGGCAGACAGTCACTTCACATCACGGGGGAGGGAATGTGGCGTCTCTGGAGCGCCAGTTTGCCGTCGGCATTGCTGGATTGGCCGGCGCTAGCCTTCTGACCGGTGCGGTAACTCGATTCACCGGTAAACGCGAGCGTGCGCGTCGCTATCAGCTGCACGAAAGACCGGACGGCAGCCTCGTCGAGGTCGATGTCCATATTCCTCCGCACGCACAGCGCGCCGTTCTGCTGGACAACGGAATGGGCGCCCCCCAGGAATACTGGGACTGGGTCTGCGGCGCACTTCCCGAGGACATGGGATACGTGCGGTTCAACCGCCCCGGCTACGGCCTCAGCACCCCGGGCACCCGGTACGGCCTGGAAGCGCACTTCGAGCTGGTGCAGGAGCTGCGCGACACCTACATCGCCGACCTTCCGGTCGTCCTGGCCGGCCACTCCCTGGGCGGCTACTTCGCCGCCGCCTACGCGTCGCTGCACCCGGACGCGGTGCGGGGCGTGACCCACGTGGTCATGATCGACGCCACCGAAGTGGTCAGCCTGCGCCACGCCCGCCGCACCGACGTGGACCGGTGGTCCCACCAGCGGATGGCGATGGAGCAGGTGTTCGCCGCCACGGGGCTCTCCGTCTTCCGCCCCGCCATGAACGCGCACCAGCAGTACCGCCCGGACATCAACCGGAGCTACCGGGCGTTCCTGGCCACCCCCCGTACGTGGGCCACCGCCCACCGGGAGTACCGGGACGCGCAGACCTACCCGGAACTGACCTCCCTGGACTGCCCGTTGACCGTCATCACGGCGGAGAACAACATCGGCGACAACACCCTGCACGCCGGGATCCAGGCCAGGCTGGCCGTCATCTCCACCCGGGCCCGCCACCACTTCGTCGCCGGCTCCGACCACGAGTCCCTGCTCTCCGTGCGCAAGCACGCCGAAGAGGTGACGGAACTGATCGCCGGCGAACCGCCCTCCGAGTCGCTCGGGACGTCGTGGCGGCCGTCCACCAAGGTGCGCGGGGCCGCCGCCGAGAGCGTCGCCGAGCGGGAGGAGGAACTGGCGTGATCATGAAGGTGAACACCGAACGCGTGAAGACCGCCGCCGTGACGACGTCACTGGCCGCATGGCTGATCGCGACGGCCGTGGCACAGATCCCCGAGCAGCGCTTCGATGGTCTCCTGCACCGCGGGAAGCTGCGTATACCGACCCCGAACTGGCGCTTCTTCGGGCCCAATCCCGGCGTCAAGGACAACCACCTGCTCTACCGCGACCTCACGGACGGCAAGCCCGGCGAGTGGACCGAGGTCCCGATCGTCCAGGACCGGCCGTGGTACGCACTGGCCTGGAACGCCCGCAACCGAAGCCCGAAGGCCCTGTTCGACGCGACCCAGCACGCCCTCGCCCACGCGGTCGCCTTCGGATCGGCGGTACTTCCCGTGACGACGGCGACGGGCTACCGGCTGCTGGGGCGCCACATCCAGCTCCACCTGCCGCACGCCGAGGGCGCCACGCACAGCCAGTTCATGCTGCTCCACTCGTATCCCACGAGCCCGGAGGACCGGCACATCGAACCCGTCTTCGTCTCCATGGAATTCCCCCTGGAGGGAGACGTCACCCCCGCCGAAGCGCCCTCTCGCACAGCCGCGTAGCGAGAACACCGACCCTCTCGACTGGAAGCTGCGAGCTCACTCGGCACCACACCCGTGCCGCGTGAGTCCGCGCCCTCCCGCCGAACGGCTGGAGAACTCGCTCTGCGAATTACTGACAGAAAGAGGACAACAATGTCTGTTGTGGCTGATTTCGCCAACACCGAGCTGGCCGACGTGACCCCGGGCCGTATCGGCAACGACGCGACCCCGACCATGCTCACCCCGCTGGCCGCCCTCGCCACCCCGGAGGGCGTCGCGGTCACCGCCGCGACCGCTTACGCGCTGAACGAGGTCACGAACGACCTCGCCGGCTGAACAACGGGCCGGCAGGCGATGCTGACCGGCATCGCTAGCTCCGTTTGATGAAAGCGGCGGCACGGTACGCCCGATACGCATACCGTGCCGCCGTTTGCCGTATCCACCGTACTCGCATCACACCAACGGGAGCACCTATCCATGTTCCTCAGCGCTCCACCCGAGGTCACGGCACGCCGAGTGGCTTCGCTGGGCACGCTGGTCTCCGCACTGGAAATGCTGAGCCAGACGCGTAAGTTCGAAGAGGGCGAAATGCTGAGCGGCCAGCTGGCCAACATGCGCCCCAAGTTCGCCAAACGCTTTCCCCGGCTGACGCGCGCCCTCGAATCCAAGAAGGCGGCGGTCGCCCTGTACGGGGTGCAGGCGGGTGCCTCCGCCGCCACGCTGATCTGGGCCCACAAGCGCGGAGTGCGCACGGCCGGCAGTGCCGTCCTGGCGGTGACGGGCGCGGCCGGACGGCTGCGCACCCCCTTCGGCGGGGACGGCGCCGACCAGCTCCAGCAGGTGATCAACGTCGTCCTCGCCTCGACCGGCACCTTCAAGGACGGCGAGAAGGCCCGCGACGTGGCCATGCGCGCGCTGGCGCTGGAGACGACCATCTCCTACGTCGCGTCCGGCGTGGTCAAGCTCGTCTCCCCGGTGTGGCTCAGCGGAGAGGCGTTCAGCGGCGTCATCCGCACGCGCAACTACGGCGACCAGCGCGTCTACCGGCTGGTGCACAAGTACCCCACGGTGGGCAAGCTCGTGACCTGGGGGACGATCGCCGCGGAGGTCTCCTTCCCGCTGGTCTTCGTCCTGCCCAAGCCCGCGGCGAAGGCGTTCCTCGGCTCGATGACGCTGTTCCACCTCGGCATCGGCCAGTTCATGGGCCTCAACCGCTTCGTGCTGGCCTTCGGCGCCACCCACCCGGCGCTCCTCCACGTCTTCGCCGAGAGCGACAAGCGGGCGGCCGAGCGGGCGGCCGAGCTGGCCGGAAAGACCCTCGCGGCCATCGCCCCCGCGGCGGCCTCCGCCAGGTGACACACGCGTACGGGCGGGTGCGGCGAGCCGGAATCCCACGGAGCACACGGTGGGGCTCCGGCTCCGGCCACCGCCGGGAACGCCCCGGTCACCCCGTGTGCACGGGCTCGATCACCACGGCCGTCCCGTACGCGCACACCTCCGTGCCCACGTCCGCCGCCTCGGTCACGTCGAAGCGGAACGCGAGCACACCGTTGGCTCCACGCGCGCGTGCCTGCTCGACGAGACGCTCCATGGCCTGGTTGCGGGTCTGCACGAGGGTCTTGGTCAGCCCGCGCAGCTCACCGCCGACCATCGACTTCAGCCCGGCGCCGATCTGGCTCCCCAGGTGCCGGGAACGCACGGTCAGACCGAAGATCTCACCGACCACCTCCCGCACGCGATAGCCGGGTACGTCGTTCGTGGTGACGACGAGGACGTCGGGCCGGGGGCCCTGTCCGCCGCCGTATTCATCGATGCCCATGGTTCACAGCTTTGACCGGGACCGCGCACAGTGCATCCTGAGTACGCCCGTGGAACCTGGGCCATGACGGCTGCGTTGATACTTTGAGGCAGTCAGCCCCAGCCCGTATCCCCCCAGCAGCAGGAGCCACATCCCCGTGACCACGCTTGCGCTCGGCCCCGAGTGGCTCAGCCCGGACTACCTGATCTCCACGTTCAGCCTGCCCGGGATCCTGCTCATCGTCTTCGCCGAGTCGGGACTCTTCGCGTTCCTGCCCGGCGACTCCCTGCTGTTCACCGCGGGCCTCTTCGTCGCCGAGGGCACCTACATCACCCAGCCGCTGTGGCTGGTCTGCACGCTGATCGTGCTCGCCGCCGTCATCGGTGACCAGGTCGGCTACATGATCGGCAAGTTCCTGGGCCCGAAGCTCTTCAGCCGTCCGAACTCCAAGCTCTTCAAGCAGGAGAACCTGGACAAGGCCCACGAGTTCATGGAGAAGTACGGCCCCAAGGCGATCGTCCTGGCCCGCTTCGTCCCCATCGTGCGCACCTTCGCCCCCATCGTGGCCGGCGCCGGCCGCATGAAGTACCGCACGTTCCTCACGTACAACGTCATCGGCGGCATCGCCTGGGGCACCGGCGTCACCCTCGCGGGCTACTGGCTCGGCCAGATCGACGTCATCAAGAAGAACGTCGAGTCGATCCTCGTCCTGATCGTCCTGATCTCCGTCGTCCCGATCCTCATCGAGTACCTGCGCGAACGCTCGAAGAAGAAGCGCGCGGCGGCCGAGGCCCCGGCTCAGGCGCAGCAGCACCCCGTCATGGACGACGCCACGACCCAGCTCCGCCGCATCACCCCGGACGACCAGCCGCCCCACCAGCACCAGCCCCACCAGCACCAGCAGCCCTACGGCGACCAGAACGGCTACAACGACCAGCAGTACTACAACCAGTACCCCCAGTCCCCGGGCTACGGCCAGCAGCAGAACAGCGGCCAGTACCCGTACAACAACGGCTACTGAGCCTTTTGGGGGCGCGGGGCTACATCGATGTGCGGCTCCGCCGCGTGGGCGCGACAAGCCACGAACCACCCGCGGCCGCCAATGGACCCACAGCCCCGACCCCGTAGGCACTCGGAGCTAGAACCCCCTGGTCCGCTTGGCGGCCCGCCGCTTCTCCGCGGACCCGATCCGCAGGAACATCCGCGAGATCTCGGACCCCAGATTCACCCCGATGGCGATGGCCATGGCCAGAGCCACCGCGCTGGACAGCGACACCAGCCCCTCGTCCACCTTGCTCTGCGCGATCCCCAGCAGACCGAAGTACGTGGCGGAACCCGGCAGCAGCGGTCCGATCGCCGCGGTCGTGTAGGGCAGGGCGGAGGCGAACTGGTACCGGGACAGCAACTGCCCGAACAGCCCCACCAGTCCCGCGGCCGCCGCGGTGGACGCCACCGGCGAGATGCCCCCGGCGTAGTGCATCGCCCCGTACACGACCCAGGCGACACCCCCGTTCAGCGTCACCCACACCACGGTGGATCGTTCCTGCTGAAGCAGCACCGCGAACGCGAGCGACAGCAGCATCGACGCACCGATCATCAGCACCGGTTCGTCGGAGGCCCCGAGCGCCGCGTCCGGGTTCAGCCGCGCACCCAGCTGCACGCCGAAGTACAGCACCAGCAGCACACCGGCGACGATGCCCACGAAGAAGTACAGGACCTCCAGCAGACGCGCCGACGCGGTGATGTAGAAGCCGGTCAGCCCGTCCTGCACGCCCGCCACCAGCGCCCGCCCGGGCAGCAGCGCGAACAGTCCACCGGTGATGACCGCGGAGGCCTTCACGTCGACGTGGCCCACCGTCAGCGCGACCCCGATCGCGGCCGGGGGCATCGCGGCCACCGTGAACTGGTAGAACTCCGGCAGCCCACGTCCCGCGCACAGCCACGCCAGCCGGTCACCGAGCATCGCGCCGAGCGCCGCCGCCACGAACACGAGCAGGTCACCGCCGACCAGCACGGAGGCCGCACCCGCCAGCGCCCCGCTCGCCACGGTCAGCGCCCAGCCGGGGTAGGGGTGCCGGTTACGGCGGATCTCCGCCAGCCGCCGGTAGGCCTCCTCCAGGGAGACCGCCGTCTCGTCGTCGCTGAGGTCGTCCACCAGCTGGTACACGGCCGCCAGCCGCGTGTAGTCGGTGCCCCGGCGCCGCACGGTCCGGGACGCCGTCACCGGGTCGTCGACGAGCGACGGCTGGTACGAGATCGCCAGCAGCGTGAAGGTGACGTTCGGCTCGCAGCGGTCCAGGCCGTAGGACCGGCAGACGGCGAACATGGCCGCCTCCACGTCCTCGGCGCCCTCACCGCCCGCCAGCAGCAGCTCGCCGATACGCAGCGTCAGGTCGAGCACGCGCGGCACGGCGGGCCCCGCCTCGTCGGTGTGCCGCTGCACCGGCTCCGGCGCCGGCCGCTCCGCCACCGGCATGCGCAGCATGGTGCGCATGCGGTCCTGCCACGGCACGTCCTTGGTCAGGCTGACCACGGGGATCCCGCTCGGCGGCGTGAAGGCCGACGGCGGGTACTTCGCGCTGTACGTGTTCGGCGGCGTGAACGCCGAGCCCTCGGACTCCGCCGCGGGCGCGTGCGACACGTCCAGCCCGTCCGGCACGGCGAACTCGGACGTCGTCTCGGACTCCGAGACGGCCCCCCGGTGGAGGGCTAGTCCCTCGGGGATCGCGAACTCCGACGTGGTCGACATGTCCCCGTCGACGGCGGTCCCGGCCGGAGGCAGGAATCCACTCCTCGCCTCGTCCGACTTCGGCTTGCGGTCCTCCGCGTCCGTCACTGCCTGGCGCTCCCTGTACGACACGTCAGCCCTCGTACCCCCCACAGCCTCAGTATGCGCACACACGCACGGACGGGCCGCACGCGCACGCGTGCGGCCCATCGGCATCAGGGGAGGGGGAGGTCAGTGGCCGCCCTGCTCCTTGAAGCGCTTGTAGGACCGCTCGATCTCGGCCTCCGCGTCCGTACGGCCCACCCAGTTGGCACCCTCGACCGACTTGCCGGGCTCCAGGTCCTTGTAGACCTCGAAGAAGTGCTGGATCTCCAGGCGGTCGAACTCCGACACGTGGTGGATGTCACGCAGGTGCTCCACTCGCGGGTCGTGCGCCGGCACGCACAGCAGCTTGTCGTCGCCACCGGCCTCGTCCGTCATACGGAACATGCCGATCGCACGGCACTGGATGAGGCAGCCCGGGAAGGTCGGCTCGTCCAGGATGACCAGCGCGTCCAGCGGGTCGCCGTCCTCGCCGAGGGTGTTCTCGACGAAGCCGTAGTCGGCCGGGTAGCTGGTCGAGGTGAAGAGGCGACGGTCCAGGCGGATCCGACCGGTCTCGTGGTCCACCTCGTACTTGTTGCGCGAACCCTTCGGAATCTCGATCGTGACGTCGAACTCCACCGGTGGCTCCTCCATGATCAACACATAGTTCTGGTGGTTAAGTGTCCCTCACGCAGGTGTGTGATCGCGAAAGGGGCTGGTGGTCGTGCCAGAGCTGAGGCCTTGGCGGGCCGCGAGACCGCACGTGGTGCGGATCGCGGACGCCGTACGACCGCGGCTGGCCCGGGCCGCCGCAGCCGCGAAACCACGGGTCGCGCGGCTCGCACGGGCCCGGAAACCGCAGGTCGCGCGGGTCACGCGGCCGAAGACCTGGCAGTACGCCGCAGGCGCCGCCACCGCCGGGCTGGCACTCGCCGCCGGAGTGGTGACCGCCACCGGTCCCTGGGACTCCTCGGGTCAGCGTACGGCCGAGCGGGACCGGGCCGCCGCCCTCGGCCGCGCGGGTGGCACAGATCACGGCCGGGCCCCCGGCGCACCCGCGCAGCCCCGGCCCGCCCCCAGCGCCGGACCGGTGCTGACCGGCCTCGGCGGCATCAGCACCGTGAAGTCCGCCCCGGACGGCAAGGCCCTCGCGCAGGCTCTGACGCCCCTGCTGAAGGACCCGGCGCTCGGCACGCGGCCCGCAGCCTCGGTCGTGGACGTCACGACCGGCAAGCGCCTGTACGGCACGGACCCGGACGCCGCGCTCACCCCGGCCTCCACGACGAAGATCGCCACGGCCGTCGCCGCGCTGTCCGCGATGGGAGCCGACCACCGTCTCACCACCCGCGCGGCCCTGGAACCGGACACGAAGGAAGTCGTCCTGGTGGGCGGCGGCGACCCCACCCTCACGGCCCGCGAGGCCGCCGGCGGGTGGGCCAGCCTCCGCGTCCTGGCCGACAAGACGGCCGCGGCCCTGGCCCAGCGCGGCGTCCGCGAGGTGACGCTCTCCTACGACACGACCCTCTACGCGGGCACCGAAATGCACCCGATCGGGGTCAACCCCAACCTCGCCCCCCTCAGCCCCCTGATGGCCGACGAGGGCCGCACGAACGACTCGACGAGCGGACCGGCCGACCGCGTGGAGGACCCGGCGGCGGACGCCGCCCACCGCTTCGGCGACCTCCTCAAGTCCCGCGGCATCAAGGCCACGGCCCCGGGCCCGTCGAAGGCCACGACCCGCGCGAAGACACTCGCGGCGGTCTCCTCGCCCCCGCTGTCCGCCCTGGTCGAACGCATGCTGACCGACAGCGACAACGACATCGCCGAGGCCCTGGCCCGCCAGACGGCGCTCGCCTCGGGCGACCGCGCCGACTTCGCCGGAGCCGGCCGGGCGATCAGCGCCCGGCTCCGCAAGCTCGGCCTCCCGCTCGACGGCTCCTCCTTCAAGGACGGCAGCGGCCTCGACCGCGCCGACCGGCTGACACCGGCCCTCCTCACCGCCCTCCTGACCAAGGCGGCCGACCCCGCCCACCCCGAACTCCGCCCGGCCCTCACCGGCCTGCCCGTCGCCGGCTTCACCGGCACCCTGACCTCCCGCTACACGGACGGCGCAGCCGGCGCGGTCCGCGCCAAGACAGGCACCCTGACGGGCGTCAACACCCTCGCGGGCACGGTCGTCGACCAGGACGGCCGCCTGCTGGCCTTCGCCTTCATGGCCAACAACACGCCGAACCCGTCAGAGGCCCAGAAGGCCCTGGACAGAGCGGCAACGACCCTGTCCAACTGCGGCTGCCGCTAGCACCCCAACCCCGCCGCAAGCCGACCGCCGCACCGCAGCGGGGCGTCTGCTGCACCCGTGGCGAGCCGGCCGCCCCACCCGCCGCGGGGCGACCGCTGCGCCCCGCCCTGGACGCCGTAAGTCGGTCGCTCGCCCCGCCGTGAGTCGGCCCCTGTGCCCCGCCCTGGGCGCCGTGGGCCGGCCGATGGGCCCCGCCGTGGGCCGGCACTGAGCTCCCGCTGTGAGCTGGCCGCTGGGCCTCGCCGTGGGCCGGCCGCTCGCTCCGCAGCGGGGCGACCGCTGCGGCCCCGCCCTGGGCGCCGTGGGCCGTCCCGATGGGCCCGCCGTAGGCCGACCGCTGAGCTCCCGCCGTGGGCCGACCGTTGGGCCCTCGCTGTGGGCTGGCTGCTGGGCCTCCGCCGTGGGCCGGCCGCTGTGCCCCCGCCATGAGCTGGCTGCTGAGCCCCGCCGTGAGTCGGCCGCGCGCCCCGCCCTGGGCGCCGTGGGCCTGCCGATGGGGCCGGCCGATGGCCCCCGCCGTGGGCAGTCGTGCCGCTGGGGCGGCACGGGTGGGCACGGCACGAACGCCGAGCACCAGGCGACGCACCCCGGCCCCCGCCCACCTCTCTGCCCTGCCCCACCGGCGAAGGCTCACGTACGGTTGACGCATGACGAGCATCGGTGGTGCTTCAACCGGCATGGTCGACTGGAATCTCGCCGTCGCGACCGCGACCCGGCTCGTACGGCCGGGCCCCGACGTCAGCCGCGACGAGGCGAGGGCCGTCGTCGCGGAACTGCGGCGGCACGCGAAGGCCTCGGAGGAACACGTCCGGGGCTTCACTCGTCTGGGCACGGAGGAGGGCCACGACACCCCCGTCCTGGTCGTCGACCGCCCGGGCTGGATCCGGGCCAACGTCGCCGGCTTCCGGGAGCTCCTCAGGCCCCTCCTCGACAAGATGCAGGAACGGCGCGGCAACACCCCCGGCGGCGCGGTCATGAGCGCGGTCGGCGGCAAGGTCACCGGCGTCGAGCTCGGCATGCTGCTGTCCTTCCTCGCCTCCCGCGTCCTCGGCCAGTACGAGACCTTCGCCCCGGCCACCCGCGACCTCCCGGCAGGCGGCAACGGCGGCGGCCGGCTCCTGCTCGTCGCCCCGAACATCGTGCACGTGGAGCGCGAACTCGACGTCGACCCGCACGACTTCAGGCTCTGGGTCTGCCTGCACGAGGAGACCCACCGCACCCAGTTCACGGCCGTGCCCTGGCTGCGGGACCACCTCGAGGGCGAGATCCAGGCGTTCCTGGAGGAGACCGACGTCGACCCCATGACCGTCCTGGAACGCGTCCGGGAAGCCGCCCAGACGCTCGCCGGGGGCCGTCCCGAGGGCGAGGAGGACGACGGCGGCCGCTCCCTCGTCGAGATCGTCCAGACCCCCGCCCAGCGCGAGATCCTCGGCCGCCTCACTGCCGTGATGTCCCTGCTGGAGGGCCACGCCGACTTCGTGATGGACGGAGTCGGCCCGGACGTCGTGCCGACCGTCGGCGAGATCCGCGAGAAGTTCCAGCAGCGCCGCGCCAAGGGCGCCTCCCGCCTGGACCTGGCCCTGCGCAAACTGCTCGGCCTGGACGCCAAACTCCGCCAGTACCGGGACGGCGAGCGCTTCGTGCGGGCCGTCGTCGACGAGGCCGGCATGGACGGCTTCAACCGCGTCTGGACCTCGCCCAACACCCTCCCCACCAAGGCGGAGATCGCCAAACCGGCGGACTGGATCGCGCGGGTGCATCGACGGGCCGAGTAGTGAACGACGCGGGAAGGTCGTGAAGGGAAACCGGCGGACGGCAGGCGAACGCCCCTCCAATCACCCGTCCGAGGGACCGTGAGCGAGGGGTAGGCGTGCAATGCTCGGGGAACGGCCCGGTTCTGTCACCATCTACACACTCTGCGTGACTGGCATCGGGCTCACCCCCCGAAAACTTCATGAAGGGAACCGGACATGGGTCCCCATCCTGCGGTCGCGGCGATACGCCTGGCGGTCCGCCGCGTCCTCCACGACCTCCTCACCGAGCACAACGGCGCCACAGCCGCGCCCCCGCACGCCCCCTCGCACGAGCCTCCCCCAAGCTCTCGGCTGCGCTCGAGCAGGGAGGTACCCCCACCCTCGCCGCTCGTGCTCGTGGCATGCTCCGGCGGCGCCGACTCCATGGCCCTGGCCTCCGCCCTCGCCTTCGAGGCCCCGAGGCTCGGCATCCGTGCCGGCGGCGTGACCGTCGACCACGGACTCCAGGCCGGCTCCGACGTACGCGCCGCGGAAGTCGTCCTGCGCCTGCGCGAGCTCGGACTCGACCCCGTCGACTCCGTCACCGTGACCGTCGGCCGGTCGGGCGGCCCCGAGGCCGCCGCCCGCGACGCCCGCTACGCCGCCCTCGACACCGCGGCCGAGCGCCACGGCGCCGCCGCGGTCCTGCTCGGCCACACCCGCGACGACCAGGCCGAAACCGTCCTGCTGGGCCTGGCCCGGGGATCCGGCATCCGCTCCCTGTCCGGAATGGCCGCGGTCTCGGGGGCCGACGGCCGTTACCGGCGCCCCTTCCTGGAACTCGACCGGCAGACCGCCCGCAAGGCCTGCATGGTCCAGTCCCTGCCCGTCTGGGACGACCCGCACAACGCCGACCCGGCCTACACCCGCTCCCGGCTCCGCCACGAGGGCCTGCCCGCCCTGGAGAAGGCCCTCGGCAAGGGCGTCGTCGAGGCCCTGGCCCGCACGGCCCGGCTCTCCCGCGACGACGCCGACGCCCTCGACAGCTGGGCCGACCAGGCCGAGGCCGGAGTCCGCGACGCCGCCGGCCTCCTGGAGTGCGCCAAGCTGTACGCCCTGCCGCCCGCCGTACGCCGCCGCGTCCTGCGCCGGGCCGCCATCGCCGCCGGTGCCCCCGCCGGTTCACTGTTCGCCCGCCACATCGAAGAAGTCGACCGGCTGATCACCGGCTGGCGCGGTCAGGGAGCCATCAACCTCCCCGGCAAGGTCGTGGCCCGGCGGCAGGGTGGCAGACTGGTGATTCGGCAAGGCTGAACCACGACCCCTCCGAGCAGTCGCTCGAGGGGCCGCTCGGCCGGTGGGACGACCGAAAGTGATGCGGGTGGACGCGAAAGACATGGGTGCCGACCTCGAGAAGGTGCTCATCACCAAGGAAGAGATCGACGCCAAGCTGGCCGAGCTGGCAGCGAAGATCGACGCGGAGTACGCGGGCAAGGACCTCCTGATCGTCGGTGTCCTCAAGGGCGCGGTGATGGTCATGGCCGACCTCGCCCGGGCGCTGTCCACCCCCGTCACCATGGACTGGATGGCCGTGTCCTCGTACGGGGCGGGCACCCAGTCCTCCGGTGTGGTGCGGATCCTCAAGGACCTCGACACCGACATCAAGGGCAAGCACGTCCTCATCGTCGAGGACATCATCGACTCCGGCCTCACCCTGTCCTGGCTGATCTCCAACCTCGGCTCGCGCGAGCCCGCATCCCTCAAGGTGTGCACCCTGCTGCGCAAGCCCGACGCCGCCAAGGTCGCCATCGACGTGGAGTGGGTCGGCTTCGACATCCCCAACGAGTTCGTCGTGGGCTACGGCCTGGACTACGCCGAGAAGTACCGCAACCTTCCGTTCGTCGGTACGCTCGCGCCCCACGTGTACGGCGGCTGAACCCCGGCCGGGGTGCCGTGAACGTGATCGGGAACCCCAGCGCCCTTCCCGCCGTTGGAGCATGCGTAGACGGACGCCAGCCGTCCCACGCAGCTTCAGGTGACAATGCTGGGGTACCGTCCGAAGAACAGTCTTTATCAAACTCACTATGGCAGGAGGGACGGGGCGACATCGCTCCGTATGGATGGACGTGAAGCGATACTTCCGTGGGCCGGTCATGTGGATCGTGCTGGCCGTCCTTGCCGTGGTCGTGTTGATGCAGGTCGTCGGCTCGTCCGGCGGCTACAAGACGGTGGACACCGGCCAGGTCGTCCAGGCGATCAACCAGAACAAGGTGGAGTCGGCCAAGCTGACCACCGGTGACGAGCAGACCATCAAGGTCACGCTCAAGGACGGCGTAAAGGTCGAGGGCAGCTCGAAGATCCAGGCGAGCTATATCGGCGACCAGGGCGTGGACATCGCCAACACGCTGCAGAACAAGTACCAGGACAAGCAGATCTCGGACGGCTACACGGTCTCGCCGTCCAAGCAGAACCCGTTCATCGGGATGCTGATCTCCTTCCTGCTGCCTCTGGTCCTCATCGTGGTCATCTTCCTGTTCCTGATGAACCAGATGCAGGGCGGCGGCTCCCGCGTCATGAACTTCGGCAAGTCCAAGGCGAAGCTCATCACCAAGGACACCCCGAAGACGACCTTCTCGGACGTCGCCGGATCGGACGAGGCCGTCGAGGAGCTCCACGAGATCAAGGAGTTCCTCCAGGAGCCGGCCAAGTTCCAGGCCGTCGGCGCCAAGATCCCCAAGGGCGTGCTGCTGTACGGCCCGCCCGGCACCGGCAAGACCCTGCTCGCGCGTGCCGTCGCGGGCGAGGCGGGCGTGCCGTTCTACTCGATCTCCGGTTCCGACTTCGTCGAGATGTTCGTCGGTGTCGGTGCCTCCCGAGTCCGTGACCTCTTCGAGCAGGCCAAGGCGAACGCCCCGGCGATCGTCTTCGTCGACGAGATCGACGCGGTCGGCCGCCACCGCGGCGCCGGCCTCGGCGGTGGTCACGACGAGCGCGAGCAGACGCTGAACCAGCTGCTCGTCGAGATGGACGGCTTCGACGTCAAGGGCGGCGTGATCCTCATCGCCGCGACCAACCGGCCCGACATCCTCGACCCGGCGCTGCTGCGCCCCGGCCGCTTCGACCGGCAGATCGCCGTCGACCGCCCGGACATGCAGGGCCGTCTGGAGATCCTCAAGGTCCACCAGAAGGGCAAGCCGGTCGCGCCCGACGTCGACCTGTCGGCCATGGCCCGCCGTACGCCCGGCATGACGGGTGCCGATCTGGCCAACGTGCTGAACGAGGCCGCCCTGCTGACGGCCCGCAGCGACAAGAAGCTGATCGACAACCAGATGCTGGACGAGGCGATCGACCGTGTGGTCGCGGGCCCGCAGAAGCGGACCCGGATCATGTCGGACAAGGAGAAGAAGATCACCGCGTACCACGAGGGCGGACACGCCCTGGTCGCGGCGGCCTCCCCGAACTCCGATCCCGTCCACAAGATCACGATCCTGTCGAGAGGCCGCGCCCTCGGCTACACGATGGTGCTCCCGGACGAGGACAAGTACTCGACCACGCGCAACGAGATGCTCGACCAGCTCGCCTACATGCTGGGCGGCCGCGCGGCCGAGGAGCTCGTCTTCCACGACCCGACGACGGGTGCCGCCAACGACATCGAGAAGGCCACCGGCCTGGCTCGGGCCATGGTCACGCAGTACGGCATGACCGAGCGCCTGGGTGCGATCAAGTTCGGCGGGGACAACACCGAGCCCTTCCTCGGACGTGAGATGGCTCACCAGCGCGACTACTCGGAAGAGGTCGCCGCGCTGGTCGACGAAGAGGTCAAGAAGCTCATCGAGACCGCGCACAACGAGGCGTGGGAGATCCTGGTCGAGAACCGCGACGTCCTCGACAACCTGGTGCTGCAACTGCTGGAGAAGGAGACGCTGGGCAAGGAGGAGATCGCCGAGATCTTCGCCCCGATCGTCAAGCGTCCGCCCAGGCCCGCCTGGACCGGCTCCTCCCGCCGTACGCCGTCCACCCGTCCGCCGGTCCTCTCCCCCAAGGAGCTGGCGCTGACGAACGGGGCGAACGGCGCGACGCCGGCGATCAGCACCGCGAAGAGCACCGCGGCGGAGCCCGCCCCGGCGCCCGAGCACGCCCCGGAGGAACGCCCCGAGAGCTGACCATCGCTCTCCCGGCGCCCTCACCGGGCCCGGAATGAAAGCCGCGCCCCCCAGGTTTTAGCCTGGGGGGCGCGGCTTTCCGCCATTCCCGCAGGCCGCCCCCGAGATGGACACAGGAACGAGGCACCACATGACCGACCCAGTGACGCTGGACGGCGAGGGCCAGATCGGCGAGTTCGACGAGAAGCGAGCCGAGAACGCCGTCCGCGAACTGCTGATCGCGGTCGGCGAGGACCCCGACCGCGAGGGCCTCCGGGAGACGCCGGCGCGGGTGGCGCGGGCGTACCGGGAGCTCCTGGCCGGGCTTCGCCAGGAGCCTGAGGATGTCCTGACGACTACGTTCGACCTTGGGCACGACGAGATGGTCCTGGTCAAGGACATCGAAATCGTATCTTTGTGCGAGCATCATTTGCTGCCGTTCCACGGCGTGGCTCACGTCGGCTACATCCCGGCGGAGACGGGAAAGATCACCGGTCTCTCGAAGCTGGCACGTCTTGTCGAGGTGTTCGCCCGGAGGCCGCAGGTGCAGGAACGACTCACCACGCAGATCGCCGACTCCCTCATGAAGATCCTCGAGGCGCGGGGCGCGATCGTCGTCATCGAGGCGGAGCACATGTGCATGTCCGTGCGCGGCATCCGCAAGCCGGGGGCCAAGACCACGACATCGGCGGTCCGCGGCCAGCTCCGGGACGCTACGACGCGTGCCGAGGCGATGAGCCTGATACTGGCACGCTGACCCGATTGTCAGTGGTGCCCGATATCGTCCTTTGATCAGTGGGGCTGGTAGCTGATCGAGGGGGTTGCGGTGGACTACGGGCTGCCGAGCAAGCAGACGGTGAACGCAGTCGGTGGTCGCCTGCCCGCGTGCCACGTCCACACCGGCTGCCGTGTGTGGACGTTGGACGGAGACCGCACCGTACCGACGACGGTCATGGAAGTGGCGACCGCGCGGGTCCGCGAGGTGGTGGACGTCGTGACAGATCATGTGACGTTCACTGTGGCGCCGGATCAACTGCTCGGCACGCCGGACGGCTGGGTTCACGCACGAGATGCCGAAGACACCGTTCTGGCCTGGACGCCTGCGCGGAAACTGTGCAGGGAACGGCTGACGATCAGGCCGGGATACGAATTCGGCTACCTGGTCGGAGCTACGTGCTCAGACGGCACGGTCGGCAAGAACTACGTGTCGCTGGTGGTTAACGACCGGGACTTCGCCGCACGCTATGCGGCGTGTCTGACCGCGGCGACCGGGCTGCCCGCTCGGCTTGAAGCGGTGACGCGGCCTTCCGGCTACCTGCAGCGGGAGGTTCCCGGGTTCCGTGTACGAGTGGTCTCGTCGTACCTGGCGGACCTGGTGAGGCAATACGTGGGCGGGGACGCGCACCACATGCGGCAGCGGTTCCCTCGCGTTGTTCTTCGGGACAGCGAAACCCTTGAGGGCTTCCTGGACGGATACGTGGACGGGGACGGATACCGCCCCAAGACGTGGCCAGGTCGCTTGCTGGTCAGTGCCAATGTGCCGTTTCTTTCGGAGCTGGCACAGGTGGTCGGGGCGAGATTCACCCCCCGCCCGAGGGGGTCGGCCTCACATCTTGCTGTAGTCGACAGCTGGCCTGCACGGGGGACATTCAAGGCCGAACAGCACTCGCTGCAACTCCGCGAGGCCACCTGGGCACAGGTGCACGCGGTAAGGCGTCGGTTGACCACGAACAAGCCGTTCACCCTGTACAGCTACCGCCTGAGCCCCCACTCCGGGTTCTTGGTCAACGGCCATCTCGCCCGGCAGCCCTGGTGAGCCTGGGGCGGGTCACGTCGTAGGGGCCGTGCCTGCGTTGTTGTGTTCGTCGTCGTCCGGGAGTTTGCAGACTCGTTCCAGGAAGAGGGCCGCCGCTATGACGGCGATGCCGGTGAGGACGGAGACGCCGGCGTAGATGGCCTGGTCGCGGCGGGCGGGGATGTCCAGGGACTCCAGGAGGAAGACGCCGGTGCCGCCGTACATCCCGGCGACGAGGGCCGCGACGAGGGCGCTGGCATGGCCGAAGACGACCGCGCGGGCCGCCATCATGGGGTCGACGCCCTTGGCGTCCGGCTGCCGCTCGCGCTGGGCCTTCAGGCGGGCGCGCAGCGAGAGCGCCGTGGCCAGCAGGATCACGGCGATCGCGGCGAGGACGATGGGGGCGGCCATGGGCACGCTGGGCAGGGTCCCGACCGCGTTCCACAGACGGGCGCCGGCCCAGGACAGGACCCCGGCCACGACGAACACGCCGGCCAGCACCCTGATGCGCAGCTCTTTCACGGTGTCCCTTCGGTTCCCCCGGCTCCGGCCCCGGTGCCGCGGCCGTCTTGACCTTAACGGCTATTCGGGCAGCCGGAGTTCCAGGTCCCCGCGGGGCGCCACGCCTTCACGGGTGACGACGTCCAGCAGACCGGCGACGGGCCCGCGGCCGGGCAACTGCGCCTCGGGGTCCAGATCGTGCCAGGGGGCCAGGACGAAGGCGCGCTCGTGGGCGCGGGGGTGGGGGAGCGTGAGCTGCGGGTCGTCGGAGACGACGTCCGCGTACGACACGATGTCGACGTCCAGGGTGCGGGGGCCCCAGTGTTCGTCGCGGACGCGGTGGAAGGCCTCCTCGACCGCGTGCGCGCGCTCCAGGAGCGAGGACGGCGGGAGGGTGGTCTTCAGGACGACGACCGCGTTGAAGTAGGCGGGCTGGCTGCCGGGCTCCACGCCCCACGGCTCGGTCTCGTACACGGGGGAGACGCCCTTGATGCGGACGCCGGGGGTGTCCTCCAGGGCGTCGATGGCGCCCTGGAGGGTCTCCAGGCGGTTGCCGAGGTTGGAGCCGAGGGCGACGACGGCCCGTTTCGGGTTGGACAGCGTGGTGTCGGCGGCGTCGACCTTGTCGACGACGGAGGCGGGTACCGGCTGTACGGTCGGGTCGCTGGGACCCTTGATGAACGGTGCAGTCATACTCGGCTCCGGATGATGGTGACGGTCACGTCGTCGAAGGGGACCGTGATCGGGGCGTCCGGCTTGTGGACGCACACCTCGACCTGCTGGACCCCGTCGTGCTTCAGACACACCTGGGCGATGCGCTCGGCGAGCGTCTCGATGAGGTTGACGGGCTCGCCCTCGACGACGGCCACGACCTCCTCCGCCACGATGCCGTAGTGCACGGTCTTCGCCAGGTCGTCGTCGGCCGCGGCCGGTCGGGTGTCCAGGCCGAGGACGAGGTCCACGATGAAGGTCTGGCCCTCCTCGCGTTCCCTCGGGAACACACCGTGGTGCCCGCGGGCCTTCAGGCCGCGCAGCGCGACACGATCCACGCGAATCACTCCTGCAATCGTCGGTCACGGCCGGGCGGTGCCGTGTGCGGGCGGCACACCGGCCTCGGTCGAATCTACCTGCGAGCCCGGACGGGGCCGGGCCACGGGGGGTGTGGGCCCGGACCGGGCCCGGAAGGATTCATCCAGCGTTTCCCCTGGCGAACCCGGCGGCTCATGGGTTGGTAGCCGCCCATACCCGGAGGTCCGTGATTCCAACCACTTCTCGGTCCTCGCGGGCGGGCCGTCCCGGCCTCCGTTCCTGGCTCCGGAGGGCCCTTGTCAGGCGACTACCCAGTCAGGAGGGGGTCTCGTCGCCCTCCTCCTCGTCGTTTTCGGCCAGAACGGGGGAAGCGTGGTGCGACCAGAGCTTCCACCCCTGGGGCGTGCGCCGGAACACATTGGTGGCGACCACGAGCTGTCCGACGAGCGGGCCGAGTTCCTCGTCACCCTTGGGGGCGGGTCCGCCGCTGAGGATGTTCTCCGTACAGGTGACCAGGGCGGTGTCGCCGGTGACGGAGACGTGCACGTCGGTCAGGAAGAACTGGATGTAGTCGGTGTTCGCCATGATCAGCGCGTAGGAGCGCAGGACCTCGCCGCGGCCGGTGAGCACGGGCCAGCCGGGGTGCACGCAGGAGACCACGCCGGTGTCGGCCGGGTCGTGGTACTCCTCGTCGACGCCCAGGTCGGAGGGGGTCAGCCAGAGTGACGCCAGTTCCTCGAAGTCGCCCCGCTCCAGCGCCTCGTAGAAGGCGGTGTTGGCTGCCTCGACCTGCTCGACGTCGGTGTGTGGGGCGCTCACCGGGCTCCTTCTGCGCCGGTGTGAGCCGTCCGCGCCGTCTCGATGGCGTGGGCGACCCGTACCGCGTCCGCTGTGGCGCGTACCTCGTGCACGCGTACCGCCCACGCGCCGGCGTGCGCCGCGAGCGCGGAGACGGCGGCGGTGGCGGCGTCGCGTTCGCGGGCGGGCGGGGGAGGGCCGTCCGGTCCGGCGAGGACCCGGCCGAGGAACCGTTTGCGGGAGGCGGCGACGAGCAGCGGGTGGCCGAGGCCGAGTATCCGGTCGAGGCCGGCGAGGAGCGCGAGGTCGTGCCCGGCGTCCTTGGAGAAGCCGAGGCCGGGGTCGACGATGACGCGGTCCGGTGCGATGCCGCCCGCGAGGACGGCCTCCACGCGGGCGTGGAGCTCGTCGGCGACCTCGGTGACGACGTCCTGGTACACGCCCCTGACGTTGCCGCCCTGGAGGAAGCCGCGCCAGTGCATGACGACGAAGGGGGCGCCGGCGTCGGCGACGGCGGGGATCATGCGCGGGTCGGCGAGGCCGCCGCTGACGTCGTTGACGAGGGCGGCGCCCGCGGTGAGGGCCTGTGCGGCCACGGAGGCGCGCATGGTGTCGACGGAGACCGTGACGCCCTCGGAGGCCAGACCGCGGACGACGGGGAGGACGCGGCGGAGCTCCTCGGCCTCGTCCACCCGGGTGGCGCCGGGGCGGGTGGACTCGCCGCCGACGTCGACGAGGTCCGCGCCCTCGGTGACCAGTTCCAGGCCCCGTTTGACGGCGGCCGTGGTGTCGAAGAAGCGGCCGCCGTCGGAGAAGGAGTCGGGGGTGACGTTCACGACTCCCATGACCGCGCAGCGGTCCCATCCCGGCAGGCCCTCGACGCGCCCGCGTCCGCTCTGGTTGCTCATATGTTCAGCGTAGGCCCAGGGGGCGGCCGTCAGGCGCTGCGGCCCGGGCCGGTCCGGGCCGGTCATGCAGCCCGGACGTTCCGCTCCGCCGTCGTGCCGTGGGCGCAGGGGCGGCGGCCGGCCGGGCGACGGCGGCGCAGGAAGCGCGGCAGGGGCAGGGCGAGGTTGACGAAGCCTTCGGCCTGCATGGCGGCGAAGCCGATGCGGGGCAGGTCGGCGGGGGCGCGGTAGACGACGAAGCGGGGTTCCCAGCGGGGCTGGAACTTGGCGTTGAACTTGTACAGGGATTCGATCTGGAACCAGCGGGAGAGGAAGACGAGCAGTCCGCGCCAGGCGCGCAGCACCGGGCCGGCGCCGATCTTCTCGCCGCGTGCCAGGGCCGCGCGGAACATGGCGAAGTTGAGCGAGACGCGGGTGATCCCGAGCTTGGGGGCGGCCTGGAGGGCGGCGACGATGAGCAGTTCGTTCATGCCGGGGTCGGCCGTGCGGTCGCGGCGCATGAGGTCCAGTGAGGCGCCGTCGGTGCCCCAGGGCACGAAGTGCAGGATCGCCTTGAGGTCGCCGTAGGGGCCGGGGTGCTCGTCCTGTTTGTGGGCGGTGGCGATGAGGCAGTCGCCGTCGGCGGGGTCGCCGACGCGGCCCAGGGCCATGGAGAAGCCGCGCTCGGTGTCGGTGCCGCGCCAGTCGTCGGCGGCGCGGCGGATGCGTTCCAGCTCGGCCTCGCCGAGGTCACGGACACGTCGTACCCGGGTTTCGTAACCGGCGCGCTCGATGCGCTTGACCATCTGGCGCACGTTGCGCATCGCGCGGCCGGCGAGTGAGAAATCCTTGACGTCCACCACCGCCTCGTCACCCAGTTCGAGGGCGTCGAGCCCGGTCTCGCGGGTCCACACCTCGCCGCCGGTCTCGGAGCAGCCCATGACGGCAGGGGTCCAGGAGTGGGCCTTGGCCTCGTCCATGAACTGTTCGATGGCGCCGGGCCAGGCCTCGACGTCGCCGATGGGGTCGCCGCTGGCGAGCATCACGCCGGAGACCACGCGGTACGTCACCGCGGCCTTGCCGCTGGGGGAGAAGACGACGGCCTTGTCGCGGCGCAGCGCGAAGTGGCCGAGGGAGTCGCGGCCGCCGTGCTTGTCGAGCAGGGCGCGCAGCCGGGCCTCGTCCTCCTCGGTGAGCTGCGCGGCGGGGTGTTCGGGGCGGAAGGCCAGGTAGATGGTGGTGACGGCGGTGAGCAGGCCGAGGGCGCCGAGCGAGAAGGCGACCGTCCACGAGGTGGTGCCCTGGTAGTCGACGGGCCCCTCGAAGCCGAACAGGCCGTAGACCACGTGGGTGATGCGGTCGGCCAGGCTGGGGTCGCCGACCATGGACTCGCCCTGGACGCTGACGATGAGCAGACCCAGCAGGAGCGAACCCGCGCTCATGAGGACGAAATTGGCGAGTGCCCGCCAGCGGCTGCGCGGGTCGGGCAGGGCGTCGAACTGGTCGCGGTGGCGCAGCAGGGGTGCCAGCAGGGCCAGGGAGATCAGGACGCCCACGATCGAGTGCCGGTAGGTGAACTGCGCGACGGCACCGGCCGGGAGCAGGGCCACGGCCGCCCGCCAGGCCCGGCGCTTGCCGCGTTTGAGGCCGTGGGCGAGCAGCAGCAACAGCACACCGGCGCTGAGGGCCAGGGCGGCCGCGAACGGGCCGAACGCGCCCGGCAGCACCTCGGCAAGCGCGTGCATGCGGCTGTGCCGGAAGCGCGGGAAGACGCCCCCCGCGATGTCCAGGACGCCCACGAGGGCGCACGCTCTGCCGACGAGGAGGGGAACGGCCTCGGGGCGTGGACCGCGCAGCAGCCGGCGTCCCCGGCTCACCCGGTCTGGACGAGCCGCACCGCTGCCGCGACGCGGAACCTCACCCGACATTTCCTCATCTGTCCTGACAGACATCGCATCCCGTAGTTCTGCGAGAGACCTTGGATCCGGTGCCGATTCGGGCATCCGGCGACATTGCGCCCTCTAGGACGTTGTCTCGGGGAGAGAGGTTCACTCCCCACGTCAAAGCCGTTTCAAAGGCCAAGGAAAGTCCGGGACAAGCCCTCGCGAAGGTGTGAGCGCGTCGAGTGACCGGGCGGAAAGCGTGTGCAGGTATTCACCCATGGGTCTGGGTCTCACGAGCAACATGGTGCTGACGCTCGCGGTGCTGTCCGCGGTGCTGCTGTTCGCCGGCACGGTCTGGCTGTGGCCGCGGCTGGCCCGGCGCGGTTGGCGGTCCGTGGGCGGACGCGTCGGTCTGCTGCTGGCCACGCAGGTGGCGCTGTTCGCCGCGGTGGGCCTCGCGGCCAACCAGGCTTTCGGTTTCTACGCGAGCTGGGCGGATCTGTTCGGGCAGGAGAAGGACCAGGGCGTCGTCGTCGACCACATGCCGGGCGACGGCCCGCTGGAGGTGGTCGGCACCGGGCGGGTGCCGGGGGCGGGCGGGGTGCGGCCCCGGTCCGGCGGCCGGATCCAGCAGGTCGACATCGTGGGCCGGACGACCCGGATCGCCACGCCCGCGTACGTGTACCTGCCGCCGGAGTACTTCCAGCCCCGGTACCGCACCCGTACGTTCCCCGCGGCCGTCGTCCTGACCGGTTACCCGGGCACGGCCTCGGCGCTGGTGGAGAAGCTCCACTATCCGCGCACGGCACTGGAGCTGGCCCGGGCGGGCCGGGCGCGGCCGATGATCCTGGTGATGCTGCGGCCGACCGTGGCGCCGCCCCGGGACACGGAGTGCGTGGACATCCCGGGCGGCCCGCAGACCGAGTCGTTCTTCGCCAGGGATCTGCCCGAAGCGTTGCGCGCGCACTACAGGGTGAGCGAAAAGCGGGGCGGGCTGGGCATCATCGGCAACTCGACGGGCGGCTACTGCGCCTTGAAGATCGCCATGCACCATCCCGATGTGTACGCCGCCGGGGCGGGCTTGTCCGCGTACTACAAGGCGCCGATCGACGCCACCACGGGGGATCTCTTCCGGGGTGACAAAGGACTGCGCAATCGCGCCGACCTGTGGTGGTGTCTCAGGCACGAGCCCGCACCCGACACCTCACTGCTCGTCACCAGCAGCAGGTCCGGCGAGTCCAACCACAAGGACACGCTGCGGTTCATCGAGCGGGTGAGGGCCACCGGGCGGACGCGGATCTCGTCGATCATCCTGGAAAGCGGCGGGCACAACTTCAACACGTGGCGGCGCGAGATTCCGGCGACGCTGGAGTGGATCGGGGAGCGGCTGAACGGGCGTTGAAAATGATCTTGGGAATTGAGTGAGGGGCGGATTCCGCTTCTTACCGGGTCTTCCCGAGTTCTGATGCCGTGTGAACGCATCGGTGTGGCTTTGTTTTTGCGGGGCGGCTCACCATGATTCGCCTACGCGCGGTAAGTTTCTGGCCATGCCACGTGGACGTCATCGCCATTCCCCGCCCCTGCACAGGCTGCTGCCCCCGTCGGCGATCGCAGGCGTCTCCCTCGTCTGCGCCCTGGGGCCCTGGGTGTTCACGGAGCCGACGGTGCTCCGCGGTCTCGCCGCTGCCGCCGCTGCGACGGCGGTCGTCGGCGCCGTCGTGCTGCGCCACTGGGACATCCAGGCGGGCAAGCGCGTCGCCGACCTCACGCGCGGGCGGGCGAGCGACGAGTGGCGCTTCGAGGAGCGCGTCGCCGAACTGGAGACCGACCTCGAGGAATCCCGCGAGCTGCGCGGGAAGCTGGAGCAGCGACTGCGCGCGAAGCGCACGGAACTGGCCAAGCTGCGCAACGAACACGCCGCGCTGCTGCGCCGGTACGCCACCGCGGAGGCGGATCGCGCGAGCGTCCTGGAGGAACGCCGGGTCCTCGAGATAGAGGCGACGGCGCCGGTCCGGGCCGCGCTGCCGTCGGGCACGCCGAAGACCGAAGAATCCCCCGCCGCCGAGGCCGAGACGCTCGGCGTCGAGGAGCAGCCCGGGATCCCGGCGGTGTTCTCACCGGAGGGCACCCGGCTGTTCCTGCGGGCCAAGGTGGCGCTCGCCCGGTTCGACGCCGACACGGTCCCGGACCCGGACGGCGGCGGCGACGGCGACGGTGACGGCGTCCCGAAGGGCGAAGAGGCGGAGCCCGCGCAGGCCGAGGCGACGGACGAACAGCCGGAGCAGGCACCGGAGGACGAGCCGCAGGGGCAGTCCGAGGCGGCCGCCGGAAGCGAGCGCGCGAGCGCCGGTACGCCGGGTACGTCCGCCGGTACCTCGGGTACGACCGCCGGTACGCCCGGTACGACCGCCGGAACGCGGGGTATTTCCGCCGACGAGCCGCTCCCGCAGCCTGCCCCACCGGGGCACTACACCGTGCCGACCGCCGTGGCTGTCGCGCCCCAGACCTCCGTGCGACGCCCGCTGACCGAGGGCGGGTTCGACTTCTTCGGCACGAAGCAGGGGACGTCACGGGCCGCCCTGGAGGCGGTGCAGAACGAGGACCTGGCCGACGTCGTCGGGCAGGAGGCCCTCGCCCTGCACAAGGCCGAGGCCGAGGCCCGGTACAAGCCGGCGGACGAGGAGTCACGGGCGGTCGGCCAGGTCATCGACCTGACGGCGCACGACGAGACGGAACAGATCGACGTACAGGGGCTGCGCAGCGCGGTCTCCTGAGACCGGCTTCAGCGAGAAGTCGAGAGAAGGCCCCCCGGCTCCGGCCGGGGGGCCTTCTCACTGCTGCCGCGGGTCACGCCATCCAGCGGTCCGGCCGCGCGTCCCGGCGCCCGGTCCGCGACCGCTCCGCCTGTGCCGCCAGCAGGTCGCGCGCCTCGGCCGCGTCCCGCAGCCGTGCCCGCACCGTCTGGTCCGCGCCCGTGTCCACGCACACGTCGGCCACGCCCCGGGCCCGCTCCCAGGGCCCCTGCGTCATCCGTACGCTCTGCACCTTGGCGTGCGGTACCAGCGCCAGAGTCCGGCACAGCAGCCCGGACCGGGCCGCGAACACCGCGTCGGTGACGGCGAGTCCGTACCCGCGCCACCACAGCGGCACGCACCACCGGGCGCGGCGCGGCGGCGGCGACAGGGCCGCGTGCTGCGGCACGGTCACCCCGGGCAGCACACGCGCGACGACGGCCTCGGCGAGCTCGCGCGGAGCGACGGGTATCAGCAAGGAGTTGGCGGAGCCCGACACGTCCAGCTCCACCCGCACCCAGCCCCGCCGCCGCCACAACAGCGGCTCCACGATCCGCACGCTCTGCACCCGTCCCGGAGGCACCGTCTCGTGGGCCCGGTCCAGCAGGCCGTGGTCGATGCGCAGCCCGTCGGGCGACTCGGCCACCGTCCAGTCGTACTCGGCGACGAAGCGCCCCACACTGCTCGCGCCGGCCGCGCCCAGCAGTGGCAGGGCGACGGCCAGGAGCGTCCACACGCTCTCCGTGGCCAGCCACAGCAGCGGCGGGACGACGAGCGCCGCGGCCAGCGTGCCCCAGGTCGCCCCGCTCAGCACCAGCGACACGGCGAGCACGCCGGGCGGCACGCGCAGCAACTGCCGGGCCGGTGCCTCGCCGACCTCGTGCGCGGTCCCGGGTGCGAAGCCGGCCGCCCGCGCGAGCAGTTCGGCCCGCAGCGCCCGGGCCTCGTCGGCGCCGAGGAAGGCCAGTTCGTCCTTCTTGTCGGTACCTATGACGTCGAGCTTCAGCTTGGCGACGCCCGCGACCCGGGCGAGCAGGGGCTGGGTGACGTCGATCGCCTGGATCCGCTCCAGCCGGATGTGCGCGGTGCGCCGGAACACCAGCCCGGTACGGATGCGCAGTTCGGACTCGGTCACCGCGAAGTGCGTGAACCACCAGGAGCAGAAGCCGTACAGGGCGGCGGCCGGGACGATCACGGCGAGGCCGATCAGCAGCGTGGTCGTCGTCAGCCGGGACAGCTGGCGCTGCGCCCCGTCGGGGTCGTGCACGGCCCAGCCGAACAGCACGGCGACCGGCGCCCAAGCCCGCCTGAGCGGCGTAACGGGATGCAGCCGCCGCTCCACCACCTCCACAACACCCTCCGAGGCGTCGCCGACGGGGGCGAGGGCCCCGGCGGCCTCGATCGACCCTGTCCCGACGGTGGTGGCCCCGGTCTCGGTGGTGGTTCCTACGGGCTTGGCGGCCCCTGCGGGCTCGGCGGTGGGGCGTGTGGTTTCGCTGGCCCCGGGCTCTGCGGCGGCCCTCGCGGGCTCGGAGGTCCCGGTCTCGGCGGCGTCGGCCCCTGGCTCTGCGGCGGCCCTCGCGGGCTGGGTGGCCCTGGTCTCGGCGGCGGTAGTCACGGTCTCGGCGGTGGTTTCCGCGGGCTCGGTGGCCCCGGTCGCGGCGGTAGTCCCAGGTTCTTCGGCGGCCCCGGCGTCCCCTGCGTCCTCTGCGGCCCCCGCAACCCCTGTGGGCTCGCCCGCGTCGGCGGGCTCGGGCGTTGTCACAGTCCCGCCGATCGGGCCTCGCCCAGCTCGGTGAGCCGGTCGCGCAGGCGTTCCGCCTCGGCCGGGTCCAGGCCCGGGATCGTCGCGTCGGTCGCCGCGGCGGCCGTGTGCAGCTGCACGCTGGCCAGCCCGAAGTGCCGCTCGACGGGCCCGGAGGTGACCTCGACCAGCTGCATCCGCCCGTACGGCACGACCGTCTCCTCGCGCCACAGCACGCCCCGGCTGATCAGCAGGTCGTCGGCGCGTTCGGCGTACCGCCAGGAGCGCCAGTTGCGGTCGACCATGACCCAGCCCCAGGCCATCAACGCGAGCGGCGGCAGCGCGAACGCGGCCCAGGCGGGCCCGGCCAGCAGGCCCGGCACCAGCCCGGCGGCCAGCGCGATCAGCCCCAGCCACACCACCAGCAGCAACCGCCGCATCTTCAGCAGCCCCGGCGGCAGCGCGATCCACACCGGCTCGCCCTCGCCCTCGCGCTCGCCCTCGACCGCCTCCGCCGTGCCCTGTGGCCCCACTGTCCCCGCCGACCCCGGCCCAGACCCCGGCCCCGCGTCCCGCGGGCTCCCCGTCTCCATAGGGCCAGCGTACGTAGGAGAGACTGTGTCCATGACTCCTACGACGGAGACCATGGTCGGAATCGGCGGCGCCGCGGAGAGCACCGACATGGTGCTCAACATCGGGCCCCAGCACCCGTCCACGCACGGCGTGCTGCGGCTGAAGCTCGTCCTGGACGGCGAGCGCATCAGGCACGCGGAGCCGGTGATCGGCTACATGCACCGGGGCGCGGAGAAGCTGTTCGAGGCACGCGACTACCGCCAGATCATCATGCTGGCCAACCGTCACGACTGGCTGTCGGCGTTCTCCAACGAGCTGGGCGTCGTCCTCGCCGTGGAGCGGATGCTCGGCATGGAGGTCCCCGAGCGCGCGGTGTGGCTGCGCACGCTGCTCGCCGAGCTGAACCGGGTGCTGAACCACCTGATGTTCCTCGGCTCGTACCCGCTGGAGCTCGGCGGGATCACCCCGATCTTCTACGCCTTCCGGGAGCGCGAGGAGCTCCAGCACGTGATGGAGGAGGTCTCCGGCGGGCGGATGCACTACATGTTCAACCGCGTCGGCGGCCTCAAGGAGGACCTGCCGGCCGGGTGGACGACACGCGCGCGTGCCGCCGTCGCCGACGTACGGTCCCGGATGGACCGGTTCGACGACCTGGTGATCGGCAACGAGATCTTCCGGGGGCGCACCCGCGGCGTGGGCACGCTCACGCCGGAGACCGTGCACGCCTACGGGGTCAGCGGGCCGATCGGCCGGGCCTCGGGCGTCGACTTCGACCTGCGCCGCGACGAGCCGTACCTCGCGTACGGCGAGCTGGGCGACGTCCTGAAGGTGGTCACCCGGCAGGAGGGCGACTGCCTCGCCCGCTTCGAGTGCCTCCTGGAGCAGACCCACAACGCGCTGGACCTCGCCGACGCCTGCCTCGACCGCCTCGCCGAGCTGCCCCCCGGGCCGGTCAACCAGCGGCTCCCCAAGGTGCTGAAGGCGCCCGAGGGCCACACGTACGCCTGGACCGAGAACCCGCTCGGCATCAACGGCTACTACCTGGTCAGCAAGGGGGAGAAGACTCCGTACCGGCTGAAGCTGCGCTCGGCCTCGTACAACAACATCCAGGCGCTGACGGAGCTGCTGCCCGGGACGCTGGTCGCCGACATGGTGGCGATCCTGGGATCGATGTTCTTCGTGGTCGGAGACATCGACAAGTAGCGGCTCGTTCCTGAGAAGTCGCGGCTCATTCCTGGAGCGGGTTCGGGACGCCGATCGGCTGCACCAGCCACCCGAAGTCCCCCAGCCCGCCCGTCGCGGTGAGCTCGGCGGCCTCTCCGGCGCTCGCGAGGGCGCGTACGTAGGCGGCGGGGTCGGTGGACGCCAGCGTGAGCGGGGGGCGCGCGCCGGTCACGCCCAGCGCGCGCAGCGCCTCGCGTTGCGGGAGCAGCAGCCCACCGGGCAGCGCGCACGCGTCGAGCGCGACATGGGCCGTGATGTCGCACGAGCCGTCCGGTACGGCGGTGGTCTCGCGGCCGTCCCGGAAGCCGGTGAGGGTTCCGAACGGCGGTCGCGCGTCCGCCGTGTGCGCGTAGTCGACGGCGACGGCGAGCCCCCGCTCCAGCGTGCCGGCCGCCGAGGCCCAGGCCTCGTCCCGGGGCAGGCCGATCTCGGCCCGCAGCCCCGCCTCGCCGGGCAGTGGCCACCACCGCTCCAGCCACCGGGCCTCCGCCGGGCCGACCGGCTCCCCGAGCCGCTCGCTCCCGTCCTCCCGGACCAGCACCAGCCGCGCCACACCCGCGGCGTCCACCTCCACGACGTCCACCGGTACGTTGTCCAGCCACTCGTTGGCGAACAGCAGCCCGTTCGACCCCGGCGGAGGCGTGTCCCGCCACTCGATCCGGTGATCGAGCCCTTCGGGTCGTTCGGCGACCTCGACGGCGTACGCGCGCGTGCGGGCCGCCACGTCGGCCGGAAGCGCGTCGAGTACCCCGGCGGCCAGCTCGCCCCGCCCGGCCGCCATGTCGACGAAGTCCAGCGCCCCGGGGCGGCCGAGCGCCTCGTCGACCCGGCACAGCAGCCGCGCCACGGCCCCCGCGAACAGCGGCGAAGCGTGCACGGACGTACGGAAGTGCCCGGCCGGTCCCTCGGCCCGGCGATAGAAGCCGCCCGGTCCGTACAGGGCCTCCCGCGCCGCCGTACGCCACCCTCGCCACTCCGGCCACACGGGCCTCTGGCCTCTCTTTCCTGCTGTCACCAGGCCAGGCTATGCGCACACAACGTACGCAACTCCACCTTGCGGAGTACGCGTGCCCGGTGCGGATCGGCCCTCCGGTTGACCCCTGCACCTATCTCGCTTCCCTACGCTGGGTTACGTGCAGCGCCTCTATGACTTCCTCCGCAGGCACCCGATGTGGGTCGACGGCTCCTGGGCCGCGGTCCTCCTCGGGATTTCCGTGGTCGGCGGAGTGGCGGGCGGATACGGCTCACCGGCCGTCGCCGTTCCGCTCACGCTGCTGTTGTGCCTGGTGGTCGCGCTGCGCCGCCGACTGCCGGAGAAGATGCTGCTGCTCGCCACCGCGGTCGGCCTGGCACAGCTGATCACCGACGTCAAGATGGGCCCCGCCGACTTCGCCATGCTGGTGATCGTCTACACGGTCGCGGCGGAGGGCGCCCGCTGGGCCTCCCGCTTCGCCCTCGGCGCCGGCCTGTGCGCGGCCCCCGTGGCCCATCTGCGCTGGCCGAGCGACCAGACGAACGTCGCGGGCAACATCGCCCTGACGATCTTCATGACCGTGCCCTTCGCCCTCGCCTGGGTGCTCGGCGACTCCATCCGCACCCGCCGCGCCTACTTCGCGCAGCTGGAGGAGCGGGCCGCGCGGCTGGAGAAGGAGCGCGAGGCCCAGTCCAAGGTCGCCGTCGCCGCCGAGCGCGCCCGTATCGCCCGCGAGTTGCACGACGTCGTCGCGCACAACGTGTCGGTGATGGTGGTCCAGGCCGACGGTGCCGCCTACGTCCTCGACGCCGCGCCCGACCAGGCGAAGAAGGCCCTGGAGACCATCTCCTCCACCGGCCGCCAGGCCCTCGCCGAGATGCGCCGCCTGCTGGGCGTGCTGCGCACCGGGGAGCACCAGGAGGCCGGCGAGTACGTGCCGCAGCCCGATGTCCAGCAGATCGAGGACCTCGTCGAGCAGTGCCGCGGGCACGGACTGCCCGTCGACTTCAAGGTCGAGGGCACGCCCCGCCCGCTGCCCAGCGGTGTCGAGCTCACCGCGTACCGCATCGTGCAGGAGGCGCTCACCAACACCCGCAAGCACGGCGGGCCCAACGCGGGCGCGAGTGTGCGCCTGGTGTACTTCGACGACGGTCTCGGACTGCTCGTCGAGGACGACGGCAAGGGCGCCCCGCACGAGCTGTACGAGGAGGGCGGGTTCGACGGCCAGGGCCACGGCCTGATCGGCATGCGCGAACGGGTCGGCATGGTCGGCGGCACCCTGGACGCCGGCCCGCGCCCCGGCGGCGGATTCCGCATCAGCGCCCTGCTGCCTCTCAAGGCCGCCGGCTGACGCCCGCTCACCCCCTTCGCCCGCACCTGTAACCGAGAGATGGAAGAGGCCCCATGACGATCCGCGTGATGCTCGTCGACGACCAGGTGCTGCTGCGCACCGGGTTCCGGATGGTGCTCGCCGCCCAGCCGGACATGGAGGTCGTGGCGGAGGCGGGCGACGGCGTCGAGGCCCTCCAGGCGCTCCGCTCGACCGAGGTCGACGTGGTGCTGATGGACGTCCGCATGCCGAAGCTCGACGGCGTGGAGACGACCCGCCGCATCTGCGCGGACACCGACCCGCCGAAGGTGCTCATCCTGACCACCTTCGACCTCGACGAGTACGCCTTCTCCGGGCTGAAGGCGGGCGCCTCCGGCTTCATGCTCAAGGACGTGCCGCCCGGCGAGCTCCTGACCGCGATCCGCTCGGTGCACAGCGGTGACGCGGTCGTCGCGCCCTCCACCACCCGACGGCTCCTGGACCGCTTCGCGCCGATGCTGCCGGGCACCGCGAAGCAGCCCCAGCACCAGGAACTGGAGCGGCTCACCGACCGTGAGCGCGAGGTCATGGTGCTGGTCGCGCAGGGCCTGTCCAACGGCGAGATCGCGGCCCGGCTGGTGCTGTCCGAGGCGACCGTGAAGACGCACGTGGGCCGGATCCTGACCAAGCTGGGGCTCAGGGACCGGGTGCAGGTCGTGGTGCTGGCCTACGAGACGGGGCTGGTGCGGGCGGGCGGCCACGGCTGACCCGTACGCCGGGGTGGCCCGTACGCCGGGGCGGCTATCGGAGGATCCCCTCCAGGAACTCGCTGCCCAGCCGCGCCACCACCGCCACGTCCAGCTGATGCAGCACGTAGCGCCCGCGGCGGCGGGTGGTGACCAGACCCGCCTTCTTCAGCACGGCCAGGTGCCGGGATATCTCCGGGGCCGTCATGCCGTGCGTCTGCGCCAGCTCGCTGGTGGTGTAGGCGCTGCGGGCCAGATAACGGCACATGCGCATCCGCACGGGGTGGGACAGCGCCGTCATGCGCAGGGCGAGCCGCTCCAGGTTGGGCGGGGCGGCGAGCTCGGGGGAGCCGACCGGGTAGTGCAGCACCGGCTGCCAGCCGTGGCGGTACAGGACCATCAGATGCGGCCAGCCGAGGCTCGTCGGGACGAGCAGCAGGCCGCCGCCATCGCCGGTGGCCGTGCCGTCGTCGCGGCCCAGTTTGTCGACCGTGATCCGAGCGGACTCCTCGTCGAGCGTGATCGCCGAAGACACCGCGGCCAGCGCCTCTGCCATGCCCTTGTGCCGCAGGAGATCCGTCTTGTGCCGGGCGTCCGCCGCGAGTTGGTGGCGCAGCCGGGACCAGGCCTCGGCGAAGAACGCCTCGTCGCAGTCCCGGAGGAACTGCCGCAGCCAGGCCCGGATCGCCGGCGGGTCGGCCAGCAGCCGCTCGCTGAACCGCAACTGCTGCGGCCCGCGCGCGGCCGCCAAATCCAGGGTGCGGCGACGCACCTCGGGGTCGGACAGGGCGGTGGGCCCGCCCGAGCCGTACCCGGGCGTACAGGTGAACTCCAGCGCCGCGTCCACGAACTGTTCGTCCGACAGCTTGTCCAGCAGGTCCAGCTCCTCGGCGAGCGTGCCGCCCGGGAGGGTGCCGCGGCCCGGCAGACCCGCGCAGGGCAGGAACAGGTCCGAGAACGTCGTCCGCCACAGGAAGTCGGCCTCGCACATGCGGTCGGCCAGATGCGGGTCGAGCCGGGCGGTCACGCCGGTCACCCAGCCCTGGAGGCCCGGGTGGTGCGCCGGCTCGGACAGCGCGTGCAACGCCATGCCCAGCTCGGCCAGGGGCGACGGCACGACGGCGACCCCCTCCGGCCGCAGCCCCGTGATGTCGATGTGCACGCTCATGCCCTCATGGTGCACCCCGCCACTGACAACGCCGCCGTCGATTGACGGGCGTCGTCAATCGGCGCGACGCCGTCGCCGGCCCCGGCGCACTGTGGGAGCACCGGGGCAGCCGCGGAGCCTTCGGACCTCCATCACCCCGTCCCAGCAAGGCGATTCACCATGAGCATCACGCAGCAGCACCTTCTCGACGCCTACCGTGCCCAGCGGCTCGGCGAGCCCGCCCCGCCCGCGCCCGGCACCAACGACTGGCAGGCCGTACGCGAGTGGCGCGCCGAGCGGCGGTTCCGGGCCGTCGTCGCCGGGCGCCCGGCCCGGCTGCGGACCCGGATACGGCACACCCTGGCCCGTTGGCTGCCCCCACGGCGCCGCCCTAGCCACTGACCTCCCGGGGCAGCCGGGCGACGAAGTCGGCCACCGCCGTCTTCACGTCCTCGGCCCTCCACTCCAGCCCGGCGGACCGCACATGGACGTCGGTGCAGGCCAGGCCCGGCCCGCTCGGCTCCCAGGCGTGGCCGAACAGGACGTCGCCGGTCTCCTCGGCCGCCCGTACCGCCGCCTCCGCGAGGACGCCGGCCTCGTACGGCAGCCACACCTGGAAGTCGTGGGTGTGCGGCACCTCCGGGTACACGCGCGCCCACGGCACCCCGGCCGACGCGAACCCCTCGCGCAGGGCGGCGGCCACCACGCGCGCGTGGGCGACGTACTCCGGCAGCCGCGGCAGTTCCCGCTCCAGCCCGACGAGCGCCGACAGGGCCGTGGGGAACTGCTGGAAGACCTGCCCGCCGTACCGGTGCCGCCAGGCCTTCGCCTCCTCCACCAGCTCGGCCGGACCCGCCACCGCCGCGCCGCCGAACGCCTCCAGGGACTTGTAGAACGACACGTAGACGCTGTCGGCCAGGCCCGCGATCTCGTCCAGGGAGTGGCCGAGAGCGGTCGTGGACTCCCACAGCCGGGCCCCGTCGAAGTGCACCACCGCGTCCCGCTCCCGCGCGGCCGCCACCACCTCGGTGAGCTCTTCCCAGGAGGGCAGCACGTAACCGGCGTCCCTGAGCGGCAGTTCCAGCATCAGCGCCCCGAAGAGCTCCTCGAAGTCGCGCACCTCGGCGGCGGTCGGCAGCCGTGGCTCGCTCGTCACCCGCACCGTGCGCAGCCCGCCGACCTCGCTCAATGCGTTCCGCTCGTGCACCTCGGGGTGGCTGAGCGCGTGCAGGGCGACCGTCCGGTCACCGGTCCGGCCCGCCCAGCAGCGCAGGGCCACCTGCTGGGCCATCGTGCCCGTCGGGAAGAACGCGGCGTCCTCGGTGCCCAGCAGCCCGGCGACCTTCGTCTCCAGCGCCTCGACGACGCCGTCCCCGTAGACGTCGGACAGCTCGTCCAGGTCGTACACGTCCGCCGCCCCGTCCAGCAGCGCGAGCCGCTCCCGGAGCGTGCGGTGGAAGCCGAAGCGCGCGAACACGCGTCGCGCGCCGCGGTGGGCGGCCAGCCGCCTCTCACGTATCCCGGTGCTCCGGTCGTCGCCCGCCACCCGCTCGTCGTGATCCGCCGTGTCAGTCATGCCCGGATCCTCCCTCGCCCGCCCTCGGCCGGGCACCCGCATTTCGGTACACCGTCTCTCGGTACGCCGTCCAGGAACACGGCGTGTGAATACACAGCCTGTGGACAACCGAACGCCCCTCGAACCGATCGCGTTAACATGACGAGAAATCGTCCGGTACCCGGAGCGGACTGGAACGGGAAGGCCGCCGTCGAGTGAACACAACCCCACAGCCAGACCCCAAGGACCGCCCCGCGCGGCTCACCGTCGGCGTCGTCGGCGCCGGACGCGTGGGACCCGCACTGGCGGCGTCCCTCCAGCTCGCCGGGCACCGCCCGGTCGCCGTCTCGGCCGTCTCGGACGCCTCCCGGCGCCGCGCGGCGCAGCTGCTGCCCGACGTGCCCGTGATGCCGCCCGCCGAGGTCCTCCAGCGGTCCGACCTGGTCCTGCTCACCGTCCCCGACGACGCCCTGCCCGACCTGGTCGCCGGCCTCGTCGACACCGGGTCCGTACGGCCGGGGCAGCTCCTCGTCCACACCTCCGGGCGGTACGGCGCGCGGGTGCTCGAACCCGCCCTGCGCGCGGGCGCCCTGCCGCTGGCCCTGCACCCCGCGATGACCTTCACGGGCACGCCCGTGGACGTGCAGCGCCTGGCCGGCTGCTCCTTCGGCGTCACCGCGCCCGAGGAGCTGCGGCTGGCCGCCGAGGCCCTCGTCATCGAGATGGGCGGCGAACCCGAGTGGATCGCCGAGGAGAACCGCCCGCTCTACCACGCGGCACTCGCGCTCGGCGCCAACCACCTGGTCACCCTGGTCGCCCAGTCCCTGGAGCTGCTGCGCGCCGCCGGAGTCGCCGCCCCGGACCGGATGCTCGGCCCGCTGCTCGGCGCCGCCCTGGACAACGCCCTGCGCTCCGGCGACGCCGCCCTCACCGGCCCCGTCGCGCGCGGCGACGCCGGCACCGTCGCCGCGCACGTCACCGAGCTGCGTCGGCACGCCCCGCAGGCCGTCGACGGCTATCTGGCGATGGCCCGCGCGACCGCCGACCGGGCCCTGGCACACGGCCTGCTGAAGCCGGAACTCGCCGAGGACCTCCTCGGGGTACTCGCCCACGGGACCGACGGCACCGAAGGGGATGCCCGATGACCACCGCCCTGCTGCACACCGCCGCCGAACTGCGCGCACGCACGCGTGCGGGCCGCCGCGCCGTGGTGATGACCATGGGCGCCCTCCACGAGGGCCACGCCACGCTGATCCGCACCGCCCGCGCCCTCGCGGGACCCGACGGCGAGGTCGTCGTCACCGTCTTCGTCAACCCGCTCCAGTTCGGCGCGGGCGAGGACCTCGACCGCTACCCGCGCACCCTGGACGCCGACCTCAAGCTCGCCGAGGAGTCCGGCGCGGACGTCGTGTTCGCCCCCGGCGTCGACGAGGTGTACCCCGGCGGCGAGCCCCAGGTCCGCATCAGCGCGGGCCCCATGGGCGAGCGCCTGGAGGGCTCCTCCCGCCCCGGCCACTTCGACGGCATGCTCACGGTCGTCGCCAAGCTGCTGCACCTGACTCGCCCCGACGCCGCCCTGTACGGCCAGAAGGACGCCCAGCAGCTCGCCCTGATCCGCCGCATGGTGCGGGATCTGAACTTCGGCGTGGAGATCGTCGGCGTCCCCACCGTCCGCGAGGAGGACGGCCTGGCCCTGTCCAGCCGCAACCGCTACCTCTCAACCGCCGAGCGGCGCACCGCCCTCGCGCTGTCCGGTGCCCTGTTCGCGGGCCAGGACCGGCACGCCGCGCAGGAGGCGCTGCGCGCCCGGGCCCGTGAGGTGCCCGCCACGCGCGCGCGTGCGGAGGCCCTCAGCGCCATAGGGGAGTCCCGCGCGGCAGCGGACGCCCACGCCGTCGCGACGGCCGTCCCGGGCGGCCCGGCCGCCGTCCGCGCGGCCACCCGCCAGGTCCTCGACGAGGCCGCCCGCCTCGAACCGCCGCTCGCCCTGGACTACCTCGCCCTGGTCGACCCGTCCGACTTCACCGAGATCCCGGACGACTTCACCGGCGAGGCCGTCCTCGCCGTCGCCGCCCGGGTCGGCACGACCCGGCTGATCGACAACATCCCCCTCACCTTCGGAGCCGCCTCGTGACCAGCACAGGCATACGACTGCACGCCCCGGCCCCCGGGTGGTCCATCGCCGCAGACGTCGTGGTCGTCGGCTCCGGCGTCGCCGGCCTGACCGCCGCCCTGCGCTGCGAGGCGGCCGGCCTGCGCACCGTCGTCGTCACCAAGGCCCGCCTCGACGACGGCTCCACCCGCTGGGCCCAGGGCGGCGTCGCCGCGGCCCTCGGCGAGGGCGACACCCCCGAACAGCACCTCGACGACACCCTCGTCGCCGGTGCCGGCCTGTGCGACGAGGAAGCGGTCCGCCTCCTCGTCACCGAGGGCCCCGACGCCGTACGCCGCCTGATCGAGACCGGCGCCCGGTTCGACGAGTCCGCCGAGGGCGACCTGGAACTCACCCGCGAGGGCGGCCACCACCGCCGCCGCATCGCCCACGCCGGCGGCGACGCCACCGGCGCCGAGATCTCCCGCGCCCTGGTCGAGGCCGTACGCGCGATCGGGAGGGGCGAGCGCGAAGCGCTCTCGGGCAAGGATGGCGGTGGGCGACGGGCGGGACTGCGCACTGTCGAGAACGCGCTCGTCCTGGACCTCCTCACGGACGCCGAGGGCCACACGGCCGGCGTGACCCTGCACGTCATGGGCGAGGGCCAGCACGACGGCGTGGGGGCCGTCCACGCGCCCGCGGTGGTCCTCGCGACCGGCGGCATGGGCCAGGTCTTCTCGGCGACCACCAACCCGTCCGTCTCCACGGGCGACGGCGTGGCCCTGGCGCTGCGCGCGGGCGCCGAGGTGAGCGACCTGGAGTTCGTCCAGTTCCACCCGACGGTCCTCTTCCTGGGCCGGGACGCGGAGGGCCAGCAGCCCCTGGTCTCCGAGGCGGTACGCGGCGAGGGCGCCCACCTGGTCGACGCCGACGGCGTGCGCTTCATGCTCGGCCGGCACGAACTGGCCGAACTCGCGCCCCGGGACATCGTCGCCAAGGGCATCCTGCGCCGCATGCAGGAGCGGGACGCCGAGCACATGTACCTCGACGCCCGGCACTTCGGCGCGGACATGTGGGAACACCGCTTCCCGACGATCCTCGCCGCCTGCCGCGCCCACGGCATCGACCCGGTCACCGAGCCCATCCCGGTCGCCCCGGCGGCCCACTACGCCTCCGGCGGCGTCCGCACCGACTCCCACGGCCGTACGACCGTCCCGGGCCTGTACGCGTGCGGCGAGGTCGCCTGCACCGGCGTGCACGGCGCCAACCGCCTGGCCTCCAACTCCCTCCTCGAAGGGCTGGTCTACGCCGAGCGCATCGCGGCCGACATCGCGGCGAGGGGCCTCCACGCGCGCGTGCCGCAGCCGCTCCCGCACCCGGAGACCCCCGAGCACCCCCTGCAGCCCGCGGAGGCCCGCTTCACGATCCAGCGGATCATGACGCTCGGAGCCGGCGTCCTGCGCTCCGAGGAGTCCCTCGCGAAGGCCTCCGAGCGCCTCCAGCAGCTGCACACTGACGCCCGCGACGCCCTCGCCGAGAACGGCAAGACCTCCGAGCCCGGCGTCGACACCTGGGAGGCCACCAACCTCCTATGCGTCGCCCGCGTCCTGGTCGCCGCCGCCCGGCTGCGCGAGGAGACCCGGGGCTGCCACTGGCGCGAGGACCGCCCCGAGCGCGACGACACCAGCTGGCAGCGGCACATCGTCGTGACCCTGAACCCCGACCGCTCGCTGGCCGTGCGGACCACGGACAGCACACACTTCCCTACGACCTTCCGCCCCCAGGCACCCCAGGAGCAGTGACCGACGTGAGCACCCCCGACCTTCCCCTCGCCCCGTCCGGAGGCTGCGGCGACGGCTGCGCCTGCGGAGCGGACGAAGAGGCGTACCTCGAGTGCGGCCTGGACCCCGCGCTCGCCCAGCTCCTGGCCGACGCCGGCCTCGACCCCGTCGAGGTCGAGGACATCGCCAACGTGGCCCTCCAGGAGGACCTGGCGGGCGGCGTGGACGTGACCACCGTCGCCACGATCCCCGAGGACGCGGTGTCCACCGCCGACTTCACGGCCCGCGAGGCGGGCGTCGTGGCGGGCCTCCGCGTCGCCGAGGCCGTCATCTCCGTCGTCTGCGAGGAGGAGCTCGAGATCGAGCGCCACGCGGAGGACGGCGACCGTGTCGAGGCGGGCCAGAAGCTCCTCTCGGTCACCACCCGCACCCGCGACCTCCTCACGGCCGAACGCAGCGCGCTCAACATCCTGTGCCGCCTGTCGGGCATCGCCACGGCCACGCGCGCGTGGGCGGACATCCTGGAGGGCACCAAGGCCAGGGTCCGCGACACCCGCAAGACCACGCCCGGCCTGCGCTCGCTCGAGAAGTACGCGGTCCGCTGCGGCGGCGGCGTCAACCACCGGATGTCCCTCTCGGACGCGGCCCTCGTCAAGGACAACCACGTGGTCGCCGCGGGCGGTGTCGCCCAGGCCTTCAGGGCGGTGCGCGAACGCTTCCCCGACGTCCCCATCGAGGTCGAGGTCGACACCCTGCACCAGCTCCGCGAGGTCCTGGACGCCGGCGCCGACCTGATCCTCCTGGACAACTTCACGCCGGGCGAGTGCGAGGAGGCGGTGGCGATCGCCCAGGGCCGCGCCGCCCTGGAGGCCTCGGGCCGCCTCACCGTCGACGACGCCAAGGCCTACGCGGTCACGGGCGTCGACTACCTGGCCGTCGGCGCCCTCACCCACTCCTCGCCGGTCCTGGACATCGGCCTCGACCTCCGGCCGGCGGAGTAGGCGGGTACGGGGCCATGCTGCTCACGATCGACGTAGGCAACACCCACACCGTCCTGGGCCTGTTCGACGGCGAGGAGATCGTCGAACACTGGCGCATCTCCACGGACGCCCGCCGCACCGCCGACGAGCTGGCGGTCCTCCTCCAGGGCCTGATGGGCATGCACCCGCTCCTGGGTGACGAACTCGGCGACGGCATCGACGGCATCGCGATCTGCGCGACCGTCCCCTCGGTCCTGCACGAACTCCGCGAGGTGACGCGCCGCTACTACGGCGACGTCCCCGCGGTCCTCGTAGAACCGGGCGTCAAGACGGGCGTCCCGATCCTCACCGACAACCCCAAGGAGGTCGGCGCGGACCGCATCATCAACGCGGTCGCGGCCGTCGAGCTCTACGGCGGCCCGGCCGTTGTCGTCGACTTCGGCACGGCGACGACGTTCGACGCGGTCAGCGCGCGCGGCGAGTACGTCGGCGGGGTCATCGCCCCCGGCATCGAGATCTCCGTCGAGGCCCTCGGCGTCCGAGGAGCCCAGCTCCGCAAGATCGAGGTGGCCCGCCCCCGCAGCGTCATCGGCAAGAACACGGTCGAGGCGATGCAGTCGGGCATCATCTACGGTTTCGCCGGCCAGGTCGACGGGGTCGTCCACCGCATGGCGCGCGAGCTGGCCGACGATCCCGACGACGTCACGGTCATCGCGACCGGGGGCTTGGCGCCGATGGTGCTGGGTGAGTCGTCGGTCATCGACGAGCACGAGCCGTGGCTCACCCTGATCGGATTGCGGCTGGTGTACGAACGGAACGTGTCCCGTATGTGAGCGGCCACCCGGCATTGGTGTCAAGGCGGGGGGCATTGCGCAGCCCGGCGTAGCGGGGTGCCGCTGCGCCCACCCTCCCCCAAGCTCTCGGCTTCGCTCGAGCAGGGAGGACCCCCATCGCCCCAGCGGCACGACTGCCCGCAGCACCGGTGCGAGGTGCTCGGCGTCGGTGCCCGGGGCGGGGCGTTGCGCAACTCGGCGGAGCGAGGTGCCGCTGCGCCCACCCGTGCCGCCCCAGCGGCACGACTGCCCGCAGCTAGGGGCACGCATGCCCGCAGCTGGGGCGGATGCGCCCGCAGCCGCCGACGTGCGCAAGGGGCCGTGTCGGGGGGTGTTCGCCCGCAGTGGGCGGCGCGTGTGACGCCAGTTAGTCGGTAGGTGACCTGGTCGCGCCGTTCCGAGGACGGACACCCCCCGGCGCGGCCCCGACCCACAGCCCCCACGGGCCCCACCCACCCGAGTGGTCCCCCACGCCACACCCACCCGCTATGACGGATTTGTCTGATTAGCGCGTATCGTCGCCGCATGCCCACGCCATACGGATCCCGCGGCGGCATGGCGTTCGGCGTGGAGGAGCTGCGTGTGCTCCGCCGCGCTCTCGCCCTCGCCCTTCACCCCACCTCCGCCTCGTCCGACGACGTCCAGGACTGCCTCCGCCTCGCCGAGTCGTTCGACGAGGCGATGCGGGAGGGTGCCAGGCTGCGTGCCTTCCTCGTGGCCGACCTCGGCCGGTACCGCGCCGCCCTCCCAGGCACCGCAGCCGGCTACCTCACACTCCTGGACGAGGCTCTGGGCGCCGGCTACCGCCCCCACCCCGACGACCTCGCCGCCCTGAGCGCCCTGCGCGGCAACCCCACCGCCGCCGCCCTCCTGGACCGCTGCGACCCGTCCGCCGCCGAGCAGCACGCACCCACCGTCCCGGCCTCCCGCACCCGCCTCCGCTCCCTCCCCGGAGGCCTGGCCGACATCGCCCGCCCCCGGCCCGCCGCCGACACCCCCGAGAAGAAGCCCGCACGAAAGCCCCCCGCCTCCCCGAAGCCCGCACCCAAGCCCACCCCGGCCCCCGCCCCACCGCCGGCCCCCGCCCCGGCCCTCGGCACCCCGAAGCCCTCC